>NZ_CP014544.1:837500-2037500 GCF_001586255.1 Zhongshania aliphaticivorans | reverse complement strand
TTTAGGATGGTACCTTCTTTTAAACTTGCTTCTTTTGCTGACGCTATCGCTTGCGACAGTTCATCGCGGTCTAAATTGTGAGTATCTTTAATTTTCGCGCCGAGGCTAAGCGAATCCAAACGAGACTGTATGGCGACAAGGTTGCCACTGTGAAATACCTTTAGCATGCGATTGGGCGTGTCAAATTCTAGAACTACATCCGGTTCAATGCCCTCTAGAGCCATCTGAATTATGCGTTCCTCAGAAGGACAATCCATCTTAGAAACCACAAACTGGCTAACGTAGATTTTATCGGGCTGCAGGATGCTTATAGTACCTTTATCATCGATATTCTCTGCAGATTGCCCGTTGCCAGTCAGTGTCATTGCGCCGCTCCTTTTACTTTCAATCATGCTTAGCCTAAACTCTATGGTAACTATAGAGTCAAGTGTTAAGGTGAGATTGGTGAAAATTGGAGAGCTAGCTAAGTTAACTGGGTGTTCTGTGCAGTCCATACGCCACTATGAAAAAGAAAAACTGTTGGCCACGCTGCGGCGCAGTGACGGTAACTTTCGCTTGTATGATTCGGCGACGGTAGACCAGCTAAAGTTCATCAAGCATTGTCGAAGCCTTGATCTTTCGCTTGCCGAAATTCGGCAACTTATAGCGCTAAATCAGCAGCCAGGAATAGGATGCGATGATGTGAACAGAATGGTTGATAGCCATATAGAGCAAGTTGCACTTCGAATAAATGAGTTACAAGACCTCCAAAACAAATTGATGACGCTTCGAAATAGCTGTTCAAATCAAAGTACTGTTAAAGAGTGCGGGATTCTTCAAACTTTATCGGTATCTCGAAAATAACTTGAGAGTTAATACACTCACTCCACTATTAAAAGCTTGTCCATGCCAGGTGATATGGAAGCGACCGCCGAATTGTGACAGCGGTAGCGATCGAGAAAATTGTATTTAGCCGATTAGATTAGTGCGTACAAAATACAGAGAGTCGTTTGAAGCTTCCTACTAGAGCTTGTTGACTGCGCTCGACGCAATTTACGAACCATCACTATTGATTAAGTAATGTATCAGTTTGCTGTAATGTGTTTTTTAACTGCGCTAGTGATTCTTCTACACTTTTAATGTAGTCGAAAGAGTACTTGCTCATTTTTTCCTTGATATGAGGATAATCGCTAGCCATCAAATTTCTTATCATAAGTATTTTACTTTCCATGGCGGTAATTTGATCTTGGAGATTTTCTATTTTTTGCGCTGAGAACCGCAATTGATCAAATTCTGATTGTCGGCTCGCAATCGTCTGATCTTTTTTGTGAATTTCCTTAACAGGGTCATGTGCTGAGTGGGCCGCGGCGAAAAGGGGACTAAGGATGAATACTGCCAGCATGTATTTCAAAGTATAATTAGCGCTTGCCATGGCTATTTCTCTGGTTGTTAGTAGAGTTTTTAAATGTCATCACAGAAGGGTAGTGCGGTATTCATATTGAATTATCGAGTGTATAGCGTTAATTGGAACATTGATTAGGCAGTATCAATGTTCCTGTTTTTTGGTGTTGTCACTACGTGCAGTGAGAACCTGGTACTGCCCAGTACTTAGTTCAGGTAATCGTTGTAAAAATGACACCATATTCCATATACGCTCATCGTCATGCCCAGGTGCCCACGATGGCATGCCCGATGCTTTAATACCGTGCTTAATAATCCAGAATTGACGTTGCAAAGCATAGGTGTTGTCATCGTGGCCGCCATCATGGCCATGATCATCACCCTTCTGTGCGAGATTGGGTGGGGCAGGGTAGAGGCCCAAAGTAAAGTCGCTTTGGTTTTTACCAGGTTGCAGGTGGCAGCTCGCGCACATCGCATTGTAGTCAGCAGCACCTTTTAGCAGTCGCTCTGATGAGGCTAGATCATTGGGAACCTCAATCGTACTTGCCGCTCGGGAAATGGAGCGTTCCCGCATCGTTTCGAGCCCCCAATATGTTAGGCCATTGTGCGGCACATCAGCTCCCATCGGGTAGAGACCAGAGTAAAGAAATGCTAGACCGCCCAACATCGCGACAACGGCGGTAATCATCAAACATTTACCACAGCGTAGAAATTTGTTTGCGGCCATAATATTTCCAAATCGTCTAAAGAGTTAATGAAGTCTTGCTGGGTGACTCGAAATAGTTATATCAGTGATTATGGCCAGTCTGTTCCGTGCTACTTTCATTTCCGTGTTGCGCCGGTTTATCGCCTTGAGGCGCTTCACTGCCACTCATACCTTCCATACCTTCCATACCTTCCATACCTTCCATACCTTCCATACCTTCCATGTCGCCCATGCACTGTTTCATCATGGCTTGCATGACAGGGTCGTTCATATCCATTTTGCTGTGATCCATATTTTCCATGGCCGCGCAATCTGGCTTTTCTGCGTTGTTCATGTGCTCTTTGGGATCATGAGCCTGGGCTGACAAAGTAAAAGCCAGCGTAGAGATTGCAATTGACAATGTTATAAATTTTGAGCGCATTGGAATAATCCTTAATCTTTGAGTTGGGAATATGAGTAATCGATAATTTAATTAAAACCAGAACCGCAGGCCTGCTACTAATTGCGTATCGTTTATGTCCTGTCCTGCAGCTTGTCGATAATCAGCGGTACCGCCATATGCGTCCGACCACTCCACGCCGACATAGGGCGCGAACTGGCGATTTATTTCATAGCGCAAGCGCAAGCCAATAGATGCAGTTGACAAACCACTGCCGAGGCCATTGCTAGGATCATCTTTACCGTAAAGATTAAGCTCCGCACGAGGCTGCAATATTAGCTTTTGTGTTAGCAGTAATTCGTATTCTGCCTGAAGGTTCAGTGCTGTACGTCCATCGTCACCGAGGTAAGCGGTAGCGTCTAGTTCAAACCAGTACGGTGCTAAACCCTGGATGCCCGCAGCGAGCCACTGGCGATCGCTACCTTCTTTGTACTGATCCAGCCGCACACCCAGCTGAGTATCAAAGAAGACACTGATAGCGTGACTCCAGAGTAGATCTGTCTGACTTTCCTCCAATTGACCACCGTTAGTATCACCTTCAGCTTTTATAACGAGACTATCGTAAGTAGTGCCATACCGAGCTAAAAGGTCGAAGGTCGTACTGCCACTATCCTCGCTGTATTCAAGGCGGTCGCCTAATACAGACAGCAAAGCGTGTTCGTCAGCCAATTTTAGTTGCCTTGGGCCTTGTTGGGCATATGGGCCTTCGGTAAGCGTATAGCCATCTGAATAAGCATGTGGATCACGAGCATCATCGGGTGCACTGCCACCTTGCATTTGCATCTTTCCACCATCCATTTGGGCCCATGAGGCCGATGTCGTAAAAAAAGTTGTGACTGCCATTAGGCTGATGATGTTTTTCATTTTCGTTTTACTCATGACACCACCACTTCGCGGAACATCCCCGCATCCATATGAAATAACAGGTGGCAATGCCACGCCCAGCGACCAAGGTCATTGGGAGTTGTTAAAAAGCTGATACGTTGCGATGGCTGAACCGAAATGGTGTGGCGCCGAACCCGCAGCTCACCCTTGTCGGTTTCGAGTTCACTCCACATGCCGTGTAAATGCATTGGATGCGTCATCATGGTGTCATTTTGCAAAATAACCCTAACGCGCTCACCGTGTTTCAACGACACCGGTGTGCTTTTGCCAAACTCCAAACCGTCGAATGACCAGCTGTAGCGCTCCATATTGCCAGTGAGGTGTAGTTCAAGTTCCTTAGTTGGGGTGCGACGATCATCCAGCAGCCCGTTAATCGATTTCAGGTCGGCTAGGGTCAATACTCGTCGGCCGTTGTTACGCAAACCGATACCTGGGTCATCAAGATTGGTGCGTGGTGTATCCACTCGCATATCGACAGACGCGCCGTATTCACTACTGGCATGGTTAACAGTGCTAGAGGGCTTGGCCAAAGGATTCTTTGGCTGGTGATTCATGGCGGAATGATCCATACCATTCATTCCCGCCATTCCCTTCATACCTTCCATGCTGCCCATTCCCTGCATACCCTTCATCGAGCCATGATTCATTCCTTCCATACCTTTCATGGAATCATGATTCATGCCGGCCATGCTGCCCATTGCACCCATCATGTCTGACATCGTCAGCCACTCTGCCGGATCAAGCGCAGGGACTGGCGCGGATAGACCTTGCTGCAATGCTAATGTGCCTCGGGCATAACCGGTGCGATCCATACTCTGGGCAAAGATCGTGTAGGCATCGTCTGCGGGTTCAACCAATACATCGTAGGTTTCGCCGGGGCCAAAGCGAAATTCATCGACGGAAACCGGTTCGACATCTTGGCCGTCGGCCTGAATGACGGTCAATTTTAAGCCGGGAATACGCACATCATAAAAGCTATTGCTTGCCGCATTAATAAAGCGCAGGCGTATGCGTTGCCCTTTCTGGAACAGTCCCGTCCAATTACCATTAGGCGCTGTACCGTTCATGAGGAAGGTCAGCGTGGCCGCCGATAGGTCGTTCAAGTCGGTTGGATTCATGCGCGCCTTGTTCCACATCTGGCGCTTTTCCAGTGCGGCCTGTAAACCAAGCTTTGAAACATCTTCGCTAAAGTCAAAGAAGGTGGGCTGATTGAAATTGTACACATCGCTCTGAATTTTCAATTTACTGAAAGCGCGCATAGGATCTTCGTCAGTCCAATCTGAAAGTTGCACCACATAATCCTGGTCAGAACGGTGTCTTTCGCCTGCTCTAGGCTCAATGATGAGTGCGCCATACATCCCCGTCATTTCTTGAAAACCGGAATGGCTGTGATACCAGTAGGTACCGCTTTGCTGTAGGGTAAATCGATACGTAAAGGTCTCGCCCGGCGCTATGCCTTTGAAACTGATGCCAGGCACGCCATCCATTTGGTAGGGTAGAAGAATGCCATGCCAGTGGATGGAGGTGGCAACTGCTAAGTGATTGGTGACGCGAATCGTCACTTCATCGCCTTCGCGCAGACGCAAAGTAGGAGCGGGTATGGAACCGTTGATCGTTGTTGCCATACGTGTCACGCCGGTAAAGTTGACGGGACTTTCGGCTATAACAAGATTGATTTCACGCCCACTTAGAACAGGCGTTTGCCCCTGTGCCACTTTGCTGCTCATTGCTGCCTGTAACCAAGTGGGTGTTGCTGCCAGTACGCCACCAGCCGCAAGGCCTTGTACAAAGCGACGGCGGTTTGGTTGTAAAGATCGTTTTTGTTGGGGAAGCCATTGGCTCACGGGCAACTACCTCATACATTCAGTGATTTGTGTTCGTAATACTAGAGACCTACACCTGTCACTCGCATGACTTAAAGATTACAAAGCTGTAATCTTTAAGTCATCTTGGTGTTGGAAAGCCTCATCCATAATGTTTATCAAACTGACTTAAGCCAAACGACGGAGCGACGCAATTTTGCGGATATTGGTAGTGGAAGATGAACTCAAGACCGGCGATTATTTGCGTCAGGGGCTTTCTGAGGCAGGATTTATGGTCACGCTGGCGCGCAACGGCCTCGATGGCCATCATCTTGCAATGACGGAAGTTTTTGACCTGATGGTGTTAGATGTCATGTTACCCGATGTTGATGGCTGGCGAATAATGCAGTCCCTTCGGGAAGCTGGTCGGCAAACTCCAGTACTTTTTCTTACCGCCCGAGATAGCGTAGAAGACCGGGTTAAAGGGCTTGAGCTTGGCGCAGATGATTATTTGGTTAAGCCATTTGCCTTTGCTGAGCTACTAGCTAGAGTTCGTACCTTGCTGCGCAGAAGTGTAGCGCCTGTGCTTTCAGATCAAATTACTGTTGCAGACCTCACCTTAGATCTTCCGCGCCGCCGCGCTAGCCGTGGAGGTAAAAAAATTAGTCTTAGCCACAAGGAATTCTGCCTGTTGGAGCTTTTAGCGCGTAGAGAGGGCGAGGTATTACCACGATCCCTGATAGCCTCCCAAGTTTGGGATATGAATTTTGATTCCGATACAAACGTTATTGACGTTGCGATTCGCCGTCTGCGTGCCAAAATCGACGACGATTTCCCAGCAAAGTTGATTCACACTGTGCGTGGCATGGGCTACAAACTGGAGATCGAAGACGATAATGAAGTGGCTTAGTCGAGTTAAGCGTCGCCCGTTATCGCTAACAACAAGAGTGATGGTCTTCGTTGCCCTTGCCATCGGCCTAAGCCTACTGATGACTGCACACCTTGTTCAACAAGCCGTAAAACGTCACTTTGCTGAGCAGGATGCCGATGAGCTCATTGTTATTACTCAGGCCGTGGAACGGGCGTTACGGGCAGGCGCAGACGACATCCCGCGGCTACCTGAAGTGCTATCCCACGCGGTTTCAGGACATCATGGCGTATATTTCCAAGTTTGGAGCCCAGACGGACAACTCATCTACGGGCCGAGTGATGACGAACTGCTCACGCCAGTGACTCTCTATACGCCCGTCTCCCGTATTTTAGCAGCTAATTTACATAGCTGGGGCGCAGGGGGAAATGCTTACCGAGGTGCCATTACCCAAACTCTAATTAGTGGACGTAATTATCGTATTGTCGCGGCCATGGATATGAACTTCCATATCTTCTTTCTCGATAATTTTAGGCGCAGCCTGTGGCTTATTATGACTTTAGCTGGCGTCGTCACGTTGTTGGCCGCTTGGTTTGGCGTACATCAGGGGCATGCGCCGCTGCGCGGCTTAAGCGACACTATGCGCGATGTCCAAGCCGATCGCCTGCATGTGCGAATAGACCCAAATATTGTACCGGGTGAGCTGCGAGGGCTTGTTGACTCATTCAATTACATGATCGGTCGTTTGGAAGACAGCTTTGCTCGACTTTCGCACTTTTCTGCTGATATCGCCCACGAACTGCGTACACCCTTAACAAATTCCATTACCCAAACCCAAGTCGCGCTTAATCGGGCCAGAAGCTTGGAGGAATACCAAGAGTTACTATACTCAAATTTAGAAGAACAGGAGCGCTTAGCGAAAATGGTCAACGACATGCTGTGGTTGGCTCAAAGCGAACACGGTTTACGTAATCCAGTACGTGAGTGGCTGGATCTCGGGCATGAAGTGCGGGAGTTATTTGACTTTTTTGAGGCTTTGGCAGAGGAGAAACAGATTGTTCTGACTTTAGACGGAAGCACACCCATGCTGAGTGGCGATCGGGCTATGTTGAGGCGCGCCATATCTAATTTGCTATCAAATGCATTGCGATATACACCGGCCGGGCAAACAATTAACGTGAAACTAAAAAAAACAGATGATGCATGGGTAGAGCTCCGTGTTGAAAACCCCGGTTTAAAGATCCCCCCAGAACATCTACCAAAAATATTTGATCGATTCTATCGCGTTGATCCTTCGCGTCAGCGACTCAGTGAGGGAGCTGGCCTGGGCCTGGCAATAGTTAAGTCCATTGTTGAAGCTCATGGTGGTAGGGTCGATGCTGACTCTAATAGCAGCGTGACATACTTTTCAATACGTTTACCTATCAGCATGATCGAAAGTTAAGATATATTAGTGCGTATTGGATATTTACTATAAAGCAGTGCGCCAAAAAAATTCGCGGTTTTTAAATTCGATGAAGGGGCCTTTATGGACACCAAAGCGCATTGGAATGCAGTATACACAACAAAATCAGCTGACTCTGTAAGCTGGTTTCAGCCCCACGCATCCCGTTCGCTGCACATTATTCAACAAATCAATATTGAGAAAACAGCAAAAATAATAGATGTCGGCGGCGGTGCATCCACTCTTGTAGATTCATTGCTGGAAAATGATTTTGTTAATGTAACCGTCATGGACATATCTGGGGCCGCGCTTAACGCGGTCAAAAAACGACTAGGAGATACTTCTAAAAAAGTACAGTGGATTGAGGGGAATGTTCTTCACTTCCTTCTTCCTATGCAGGGTATCGACTTATGGCATGACCGTGCGGTGTTTCATTTCCTGATAGAGGGAGCCAATAGGCGCAGCTATGTTGAAACAGTATTAGATTGCGTTAAATTAGGTGGGCACATGATCATTGCGACTTTTTCCGAGAATGGCCCCGAGCAATGCAGCGGTCTGCCTGTGCGCCGTTATTCTCCGAGTACGTTACACGCCGAATTAGGTGCGCAGTTTGAATTATTAGGCCACGAAGAAGAATCTCACCAAACGCCGATAGGCAAAATGCAGAGTTTCATTTATTGTCATTTCAAGCGGATAAATTAACTCACCCACCCTAAATTCGTTGCGCTCGTCATCGCTGATAATTGGTCGACCTCGCATGAATTTATCTACGTTGGGTATAGCGGGGGATTTGGCGCCTCAACCTGCGATCCCTCAGCGGTTCCGCTTCTGTTTATCATTTAACCCATTTTCTTCGTTGTAGTGCCTACGAAAAAAACGATTGACGATCGGTTTTTTCGTAGGCACTATACTATTCTTCTGTAAACCTAGGTCGAATGTGGCATGCAATTGGGATATTTGGAAAAATTGGTTCTCCAGTATTTTTGGGATACAGATGAAGCAGACGCTAAGCGGGTACATCGCGAGCTTACGGATGATTCGGTGAGAACGTTAAACACGATCCAAAGTACCCTTGACCGGCTATATAAAAAGAAGCTCTTAATCCGTAATAAAGCTGGCCACGCCTTCATTTATCGTGCAGCTATGGCCAAAAATGCTTTTCTGGCGCAATTGATGCGCGAAGTCGCCGCCGATTACACTGACAATGAAGACACCTTATTGGCCGCATTTAGCTCCCTGTCAGCAGAAATGACTGAAACGCAATTGCAGGCATTGGCATCGCTTATTGATCAGCGCCGCGCCAGCGATAAATCGGGGAAATAAGAATGCTTGTCGGCGGTTATGCGATTACCCTAAATAGCGTGTTTATTGCCGCATCGGTGTTTTTCTATTGCTCACTAATTCTTACTTTCGTTTTTCGAACTACTGAACAGTGGCGGGTCAAATTATCCGCAGGCGCTCGCCAATGGGTGTTGTGGTCATTTGTTTTGATCCCTTGGCTTGTTGCTCTAAGCGTTGCAAGCGTTGTACTAATGCCTGATTCTGCCGCGGTTATGCCCTCGTGGTTCTTGGCGCTTACCCATTGGCACCATATTAATGTTTTCAACTTATATAGCTGGCACAGCGCGATAGTACTTCTATTTTCCGCGGCGTCTTTTCTAGCGATAGTTCGCCATACTCACCAATTGCTTAAGCATCGGTCTGCCCTTGGTGCGCTGCTTACCCTTGATGGTTTTACTAAAAATAGTAGCGTGGACTCTACGGTGATTTATGCGTTCACCGCTGGTCTTTTTCGGCCTAAAGTCTTCATTAGTTCTGCCTTGCAAGCACAATTATCTGCGGCTGAAAATGACATCGTTTGTCGCCATGAACTCGCCCACCAGCAGAGGTTTGACCCTTTACGGAAGTGGTCTTTTTCCTTTCTTGCGGCGTTTTACCTACCATTCACTAGCAACCGGTTACGCCGCGAATTTTCTTTGTGCTTGGAGCTTGCAGCAGACGATTATGCGGCTGTGGGCGGATCGGGTGGCACCACCGTTGCTAGTACCGTGATAAAACTATGCCGCTTGTCGCGAAATCAGCAGCAATTCTCCAGTCCCTTGTCTTGTCATTTCTATGCGTCTGAAATTGAAGCGCGTGTTCATTATCAGCTGAGGTCTGAACCAGGCCGCAGTTTCCCCTTATCGTTGTTTGTTGTATTTCTGTGTGTACTTTTGGCTTCCTGCCTTTTGAGTGTGGATAGCTATCATCATGCGGTTGAAGCAATTTTTAGTCATTGAGGCGTATTTATGTATGTTTTTAGTCCGTTTCTAACGCCAAAAAAACCGATTGTAGATCGGTTTTTTTGGCGTAAAACGCTTGCCCTAATTCCGTTATTGCTGACTATGTCGACGGCCTCTGTGGCAGAGAAATCCTTAACGTTAAACGAGGCCATTCAACGAAGCTTTACTAAACACCCAGAGCTCCAAGCCTTTTACTACCGTCGCGCAGCTGCCGATGGAATGGCGCAGCAGGCACGGGTCGGCAGTCGCCCCCAGCTTGGCTTAAGTGTTGAAGATGGATTTGGCTCGGGGGACTACAGCGGTTCTGACAGCCTTCAGTCAACGCTCAGTATTAGTTGGGTTTTAGAGGGTGACTTACTGCAGCAGCGCGGACATAGTGCTGACGTGCAAAAACAGGTGATTAGCGATGAGCAAGCGATAAAGAAGCTGGATGTGGCCGCCGAGACTGCCCGTCAATTTCTCACCGTAGTCGTTTATCAGCAGCGTAAAGAACTCGCTGCAGCCGCAAGAGCGCAAGCGGATTCAGTGGTTAAAGAACTGTCAAAGCGCATGGATGCAGGCAAATCGCTGCTCGCTGACAAGCTTCGTGCTGAAGCCGAGTTAGCGCGGGCAGAGATAACACTCGAAGATCTGGATCATGAAATTCGTGGCGCTAAGCGGATGTTGGCGACCCAGTGGAGTGCGCGACAACTCGATTTTGATACAGTATCAGGCTCCCTCGCCATTGCCACCGGCAAACTGAACTACGAGGAGCTAGCGCTGCAGCTAAGCAGTCATCCGCGCGTGCAGAAACTACTCAGCCAAGAGCGCATTGCGCAATCCGAGATCGCCTTAGCAAAAACGGAAGCCCAGTCACGATGGCAGTTTTCAACCGGTGTAAGGCGTTTTGAAAATACCGACGACTACGCCTTAGTAGCTGGTTTTACTATGCCCTTAGGGGGCGAACAGCGTAATCGTGGACGTATCGCCGCCTTAGCTGCGAATCGTGATGCTTATCGCGCAGATGCTGATGCAGTGCAATTAGTGCTGGAAGCGCGCTTGTATGTTTTGCTTCAAGAGTTTCAGCACGCGCAGCATGTGGTTGGCGCACTGCGTGAGCACATTATCCCAACGCTTGAACAAGCCCAGAAAGAAGCCCGAAACGCCTACCAGCTTGGCCGGTACAGCTACCAAGATTGGCGCGGGGTGCAGCAGGAATTGCTCGTGACACGCAGTCATTTACTGGATAGTCAGTTTAAAGCACAGCTCACACGCGTCGAAATTGAACGTCTAACCGGTTTGCCACTGCTGGGCAACGATGAGGTAAATCCATGAGTAATTCAGTAAAACGATCGTTAATCGTCAGTATGCTTGTCTCGCTATTAATGAGTTTAAGTAGCGCTGCACTCGCCGTTGGCGCCGAAGTGCAGGAAATTGAACCTGAAAAAGGCCCGCACCGGGGGCGTATGTTGCGCGAGGATGACTTCGCGATTGAATTGGCCATCTTCGAGACCGGTGTACCGCCAGAGTTTCGGGTGTGGGCAAGTCAAGGTGGCGAGGCATTGCCTCCAGAAAACGTCAAGGTGAGCGTTACTTTGGGGCGCCTCGGTGATGGCGACGATCAAATCAATTTCAGGCCGCAAGAAGATTTTTTGCGCGGTGATATGGAAATAGTCGAGCCACATTCTTTTCTAGTTACGCTCAATGCGGCCTACGGCGATAAGCGCTATGAGTGGCAGTACGATAATTTTGAGGGACGAACTCGGATTAATGCCGACGTGGCTGACGCCATGGGTATCACCACTGGTACTGCACGTTCACAAGTGCTCGTAGAGCGGCTGCCGCTCTTCGGTCGACTGGCAGCCGATACCAATGCTTTAACGCAGTTAAGCGCCCGTTTCGACGGTGTGATTAAAGCCATTCACGTTAGCTTAGGTCAGCAGGTGAAAGCGGGCACTCCGTTGATGAGCATCGAGAGTAACGAAAGCCTGAAATCCTATGTGTTGCGCGCCGATATTGCCGGTGAAATTGCGGCCCTGCCGGTTAATATCGGCGAAGCGACTGCTGGCCGTACGCTGGTGAGTATTGTTGATCGCTCCCGCCAAGTGGTTTTACTCAAAGCCTACCCTGACGACCGTCGTCGAATTGCGCTAAACAACAGCGTGCAGTTGCTCAACGATGCGATGGAAGAAATTGGAGAAGGTGACGTGCAGTGGATTTCTCCACTGCTGAATGCGGATCAATCTGCGGATATACGCGTCAGTGTTGACGCCAGCAATCTTGCGCTGCCAGTGGGGAGCTTTGTTCGCGGCGATGTGGAAGTTGCTCGCTATGAAGTGCCACTCGCGGTAAAGCGCCAAGCACTGCAAGGCTTTCGGGATTTCACCGTGGTCTACGCCAAAGTAGGCGACCAATACGAAGTTCGGATGCTGGAGCTCGGTCGCGAGGCGGGCGACTGGATTGAAGTCCTAGGTGGGCTAAAGCTGGGAACCGAATACGTTACCGAAAACAGCTACATCATCAAGGCCGATATCGAAAAATCTGGCGCTTCACACGACCACTAAAGGACGTCCCATGCTTGATGCAATTATACAATTTTCCCTAGCGCGGCGCGGTGTGGTGATGGCCGCCGTGCTTGCGCTTTGTGGTCTGGGTTTATGGAATTTCAACCGACTGCCGATTGATGCCGTTCCCGATATCACCAATGTTCAGGTCATAATTAACACTGAAGCGCCAGGCTACACGCCGCTGGAAGTCGAGCAACGCGTTACCTACGCCATTGAAACATCGATGGCAGGCCTACCCGAGCTGCAGTACACCCGATCTGTTTCTCGATACGGACTTTCCCAAGTCACAGTAATATTCGGTGATGACACCGATATTTATTTCGCACGTCAGCTGGTGAACGAAAGACTTGGCAACGTGCGGGCAAAATTGCCAATAGGACTGGAGCCGGAGCTTGGGCCGATTGCGACGGGGCTGGGTGAAATCTTCATGTTCACCGTGGACGCTGAACCGGGTGCGACCGACGCCGATGGCAAGCTGATTACGCCAACGGATTTGCGCTCAGCACATGATTGGATTATTCGCCCCCAGCTATTGCGTGTGCCCGGTGTGGTTGAAGTAAACCCAATTGGCGGCTACAAACGGGAAGTGTTAATTGGGCTGCAGCCTGAAAAAATGCTCGCCTATGGTATCTCGCAGCAAGAGCTGATCGATGCGGTTGCCGACAATAATCAAAACCGTGGGGCTGGCTTTGTTGAGCAAAAAGGCTCGCAGTGGCTGTTACGTATTCCGGGACAAGCCGAAACGCTTGCGGATATTAGCAAGATAGTGATTAAAACGGTTGATGGTCAGCCTCTGCGTGTTGGTGATGTTGCGACTGTTGGCGAGGGTAAGGAGCTACGTACTGGTGCCGCCACCCAGAATGGTCGTGAGGTCGTAATGAGCACGGTATTTATGCTCGTTGGCGAAAACAGCCGTACCGTTGCCAAAGCGGTCGGTGAACGGCTTGAGGAAATTAAGTCGAGTTTGCCCGCAGGCATTACCGCGACGGCGGTATACGATCGCACTGGCCTAGTGGACAAAACTCTGAAAACGGTAACGACTAATCTGCTCGAAGGGGCATTGCTGGTTATTGTTATTTTATTCTTATTACTGGGCAATGTGCGTGCAGCCATAATCACTGCTGCGGTCATCCCAGTTGCTATGTTGATGACCATCACCGGCATGGTGCGTAGCGGCGTTAGTGCCAACTTGATGAGCTTGGGCGCATTGGATTTTGGCTTGTTGGTCGATGGCGCCATTATCATCGTGGAGAACTGTCTACGTCGTTTGGGCCTTGCCAGCGACAAGCAGACCTTGTCGCTGAATGAGCGCCTCGACGTTGTGTTCAGCGCCACCAAAGAGGTGATACGGCCTGCACTGTTTGGGGTGTTTATCATCACTGCGGTATATTTGCCGATCTTCTCCTTAACGGGTGTAGAAGGCAAAATGTTCCACCCCATGGCCATGACGGTGGTCATTGCTCTGAGTGCCGCAATGCTACTGTCCATCACCTTTGTGCCAGCGGCTATCGCCATGATGTTCAAGGGGCCGGTAGTCGAAAAAGAGAATCGCGCATTTTATGCAACAAAAAACCTTTATGGCCGCCTGCTGGGCAAAGCGATCGCCATGCGCGGCGCTGTGGTTGCAGCTGCGTTGGTATTACTTGTTGTATGTGCAGGCTTGGCCAGTCGCCTGGGCAGTGAGTTTGTGCCAAATCTCGATGAAGGTGATATCGCGATGCACGCACTTAGAATTCCGGGCACCTCGCTTAGTCAGGCAGTAGCCTTACAGGAAACATTGGAAGTCGCAATTAAGACCATGCCTGAAGTAGAGCGGGTATTTGCCAAGATCGGCACCGCCGATGTTGCGACTGATGCGGTTCCGCCGAGTGTGGCAGATAATTTTATTATCCTAAAACCGCGCGATCAGTGGCCTGATCCGAGTAAGCCTAAAAACCAGATAGTGGAAGAGCTTGCAGCGTTGGTCGAACCCGTGCCGGGCAATCGCTATGAATTTCTTCAGCCGATCCAGATGCGCTTTAATGAGCTGTTGTCAGGCGTACGTGCCGAGCTAGCGATTAAGATATTCGGTGATGATTTGTCTCAGCTCGAAAGCCTTGGTGAAGAAATCCAAAGTGCCATCGGCTCAGTGGATGATATTGTCGATATTCAAATGGAGCAGACTACGGGTTTATCCATGCTAACGCTTAAGCCTAAGCAGTCTGCCCTAGGTCAATATGGTGTTGAGCTTAATAGTCTGCAAGATCAAGTTGCCACGGCAATGGGCGGCCAGGGCGCGGGGTTTTTCTACGAGGGTGATCGCCGCGCCGAGATTGTTGTGCGGCTACCGGAAGACCGACGCAATGATATTGACCAGTTGGGCTCACTTCCCATTCAAATATCTGGTGGTGGCTATGTGCCGCTGAAAGAGTTGGTGGATATTGGGCTGACGACGGGGCTGAATCAGGTCAACCGAGAGAACGGTAAACGTCGGGTGGTGGTGACTGCGAACGTTCGGGGTCGTGATCTTGGTAGCTTTGTCAGTGATGTGAAGGAAGCCATCGAATCGCAAGTAACGCTGCCAGCAGGCTATTGGGTGGAATACGGTGGTACCTATCAAACCTTGCAATCCGCTTCGCAGCGACTGGCCGTGGTTGTACCTGTGACACTGCTCATGATTATCGGCCTCTTATTGTTAGCACTTGGCTCATTGAAAGACGCAATGATTATATTTAGTGGTGTTCCTCTCGCGCTAACTGGTGGGATATTGGCGCTGGTGTTTAGAGATATACCCTTTTCCATCTCTGCCGCGGTGGGCTTTATCGCCTTATCGGGTATCGCCATTTTAAACGGTTTGGTGATGGTGTCGTTTATTCGCGAGCTGCGTCGCGAAGGCTTGGGGCTAGAGCCTGCGATTATCGAAGGTGCGCTGACTCGGTTACGGCCGGTCATTACTACTGCGCTGGTTGCGTCATTGGGCTTTGTACCAATGGCATTAAACACGGGGATTGGCTCAGAAGTGCAGCGCCCTCTCGCTACCGTGGTGATTGGCGGTATTTTGTCGTCGACACTGCTTACCTTATTTGTGCTGCCGTCCTTGTACCGGATGCTGCACCGCACCGATAAAGGAGCATAATGTGAAGAAAACAATGTTTGCAGGTCGTTGTTACGCCCTCATTGCTGCAATAGCGATGTTGATGTTCAGTAGTATAAATGTGCTCGCCCACGGCATGTCTGAGACAGATAAACAGCGCGCGATAGAAGCGGGGTTACCAGATTATGTTCTGTTGGGTGCGGGACATATGCTCACCGGCTATGACCATTTGCTCTTTCTGTTTGGCGTTGTTTTCTTTCTCAGCCGCTTTAGCGATATTGTGAAATTCATTACGGCGTTCACTGTGGGCCACTCGATTACGCTGGTCTTTGCCACGCTTTATTTCGTGCAGGCAAATTACTTCCTGATTGATGCTGTTATCGCGCTAACCGTCTGCTACAAGGGCTTCGAGAATCTCGATGGCTTCAAACGTTATCTCGGCGTAGCGTCACCTAGCCTAATGTGGATGGTGTTTGGCTTTGGCTTGATTCACGGTTTTGGTTTGTCGACTCGACTGCAACAGTTGCCCATGGGTGAGGGCAGTATCGTTATGAAAATACTGGCTTTCAATGTCGGTGTCGAAGTCGGTCAGATCGCGGCACTCACCGTAATGCTGGCACTGTTAGTAGGGTGGCGCAAAACTGCCTCATTCAAGCGCTTTAGCGTTATGGCCAATACATTGCTGGTCATCGTTGGTGGCTTGCTATTCTTGCATCAATTACATGGCTACCAGCACACGGAGCTTGCCGATAATTTCCCGATTAATACCGATGATCACTCACATATACATGAAGATATGGCTGCTGAAGCGAAATCAAATATCCTCGATCGCTATCCTCGGCGCATAATAACCCCTCAGCCTTCACTGCAGGACGAAGCACCCCATGAACACGGCGATGGCGCTTACCACAGCCACTAAATAAAGGTGAAAACATGAAATACCGAATTACTTTATGTTTGCTAGCAAGTTTATTTATAAGCTCAAATCTATTGGCGCATGGAGGTGGCCATGCGCCAATTACCGAAAAAAAAGCCTTAGCCATAGCAACTCAAATTGTTCAGGGTTTTGCCAATATCGACCCGCAGCTTGGCTTTGGCAAAGTACCCGCGAGCTGGGCAAGTATCAGTAATGAGGCAGCAACAATTTTTCAGAGTGGCGATGGCTACTATATTGTTAAGCTTGTAAATCCCAGCGATGAGCGCACGCTTTATATTCTGATGTCAGCTGAAGGTGAAGTATTTGATGCGAACATCAGCGGTAAGTTTGAAGTCGTGAACTAAAGGTGAGCCTATGACAGCCTATATATTTGCCGCAAAGCTGCTTCTTGCCGCAGCGGTTATTGGTTATGCGTCGTGGCTATCGGATAAGAAGCCAGTGTTGGCGGGATTTATAGTCGCATTACCATTGGTTTCCATTTTGGCTTTATTTTTTTCCTACATCGAACACAAAGATCCACAAGCCAGTATTACCTTTGCCAAAAGTATTCTTTTTGGCGTGCCGATTTCTTATTTATTCTTTCTGCCTTTTTTACTGGCTGATCGGCTTCATCTTGGCTTTTGGCAAAGTTATATATCGGGTTTGCTGTTGCTGGTTGTGGGTTACTTTGTACACCGCGCGATAATGATTGCCATTGGGTGATTTTCAAATTTTCTATCAAACTCATAACCAATTTCAGTTAAGAAGTCAGCCTCCCTCCCTCACTATGCAAGAAGGGCCGGCACAGTGTTGTCACTAAATTTCCGCTATTGTGAGAGGCTGTGTGAAAACTCCTATAACGAAATTAATCACGCGATCCTACGTGAAATGTGTATACGATTGGCTAGAAAACTTGGTCAGATTTTGATGTAAGACACATATTCACATCAATCCTTGTCTAAATTATGACTTGAAAATAGTTTTCACACAGTCTGGTGACGCAGGAGCTTTCGAAGAACTAGATTCTAACGTTACTTGGTGTCTAGCAAACCCTAGGAAGTCCAATTTGGCGCAATGACTAAAAGGCTGCACCCTAGAAACTCCATTCTAAGCGCATAGCGGCTCCATTCTCATTCTCGTTTAGCCGCTCAAAGTCGCTTAATTCTCAATTGCGATCAAATTCATCATAAGTGCCTGTTTCGCTGTATTCGCCGAGATAAAGATGCACAAGCTCGCGCCCCTTATTGACCCTCATTATGATAATCATTATCATTACGATTCGTAAATGAATAACATTAACAGAATGGGGTTGGGTGTGAAGAAGTCGCTATTGTATACGTGTATCGTGTTGTCGCCCGTAGTTCCGGCATTCGCAGATATCGCTAGTATCGAAAAAATGCTTGTCATTGGCAGTGTTGAAGGAGCGCGAAGTCTACCTGGCTCAGGTGCTGTTATAAGCTCAGAACAGCTGCAAACAGAAGTCACCACAGATATTAACCAAGCACTTAAAACTGTTCCCGGTATTTATATCCTTGAAGAAGACGGCTTAGGTCTCCGTCCAAATATTGGTATTCGCGGTGCGACCAGTGAGCGCAGTGGTAAAATTACCTTGATGGAAGACGGTGTGCTAATTGCGCCTGCGCCGTATTCAAACCCAGAAGCCTATTATTTCCCAACGGCGCTTCGTATGTCGCTGTTTGAAGTACTGAAGGGCGCCCCCTTGTTACGTCACGGGCCTCAAACGACTGGGGGTATTGTAAATATGTTGTCTACACCGATCCCTGAGGAAATGAGTGGATCAGTGTTAGTCACCGCCGATCAACGCGGTTCTTCAGATATACATGCTTATTTTGGTGGCCAGACAGGCGATTGGCGCTTTTTGATCGAAACCGTTGAGCGTAATGGAGTGGGCTTTAAGGATGTCGACCGCAGCAGTCAGAACCCAGGATATGATATTTCTGATTATGTGTTTAAGCTCGGTTGGAGCGGTGAGCGTCAGAGTGTCTTGTTGAAATTACAATCTTCGAATGAAATTTCCAACGAGACCTATCTTGGACTAAGTGATAAGGACTTCAATGAAGACCCCAATCGACGGTATGGCTTAAGCAGTATTGATGAAATGGATAATGATCATCAATCGCTCAACGTCAGTCACGTTTTTAATTGGTCTGATACGGTGACGTCCACCGCAACGGCATATAGAAATGACTTTGCTAGGAATTGGTTTAAGTTAAGTGGTGGCGGAGATATCGTTCGAGCTGCTAATGAGGGCGGAGCGCTTGAGCAAGCCATATTAGATGGTAACGCAGAAAAAGATGGTCTGAGCTATAAGAACAACAATCGGAAGTATATTTCGGAAGGTGTTCAGCTTAATTTTGATATCGAAGCGGGCGCTCATCAGTTCGCTGTAGGGTTAAGGCGTCACAACGACGAAATGGATCGTTTTCAAGTAGTAGACACCTACAAGCAAGAATCAAACGGTGACTTAGTATTCCAATCTCGCAGCAGTGATACTGGACAGGTTTCGGGTAGTAACAACCGCGAGGAAGAAGCCGACGCCCTTAGTTTTTGGTTAACCGATTCCTGGCAAGTAAGCGACGCGTTAAATATTAATTTGGCCCTGCGATATGAAGATATTGAAAGTAGCAGGCTAGAATATTCTGATACCGCTCGCACCACGTTTGCCACTGATAAAAATCGCCAAAACGACACGGCTATTTGGTTGCCCGGGGTATCATTTAGCTTCGACGTGAACGACCAAATACAATTGCTAGCCGGTGTTCACAAGGGTTTTTCGCCGCTAGGTGGTGGTGCCAAAGTATCGCAAGATCCGGAGGAAAGTAAAAACTGGGAGGCGGGTGTTCGCTTTAATAACGACCATATATTTGTCGAAACAATAGCATTTTACAGTGACATTACCGATACCACTGAAAACTGCTCAGTGGCTGCGCCATGCAGTAATGGTGATACTTCTGGTTCTTTCGCCCTTGGCGAGTCGGCGGTGTCAGGTCTTGAACTACAAGTAAGCGCAGAGGCTGCAATCGGTGCTTTTCAGATTCCACTGGACGCTGCATTCACCTACACCAAGGCCGAAATCACCAAAGACAACGCCGTTTCTGGCTTTGAATCAGGTGACAAGCGAAAAGATGTTCCTGGCCGGGTTTTTAGTTTGCGTGCGGGCTTCGAGCACCAAAGTGGTTGGAATAATTACATCGTAGCCAAATACATTGATGAAATGTGTTCTGTTGCTGGCTGTAATCGGACTGGTGACTCTTATGAAGAGACTGAAGAACTATTCGTGATGGACTTCATCAGCCGTTACCAACTCTCGCAAGATGTTGAAGTATTTCTGAAAACTGAAAACATCTTTGACCAGCAGCGAATAGTCTCACGTAATCCTGACGGCGCCCGTCCAAATCGACCGCGCACCACACTAGTTGGCATCCAGTACGATTTTTAATATTGGCCTCCGATAATAACTCCCGAGTAATACCCTGCATCTGAAAAGTCCGCAGATGCTTGGTACTGTAATAAGGGTTAGTGGCTATATATTTAGCAATGCCGTGAGATAATTGCTGCGGGACGGCGGTTCAGTGACGGCGCTTGAACGGTGCTAGCATTTGTGGAATATAAGCTACAGGATAATCCGGCGCGGTTCCGATGCCCAGATCTTCTGAACGGATAACCCTCTCTTTGTCATAGTACGCAGTGCCTAAGAGATGATCCGTTAATGTTGTGAATAGACCAAAGTTGACATCGCCTTCTTTTGCCGTATTCAGGTGGTGGAAGCGATGAACTTGATTGATAGCTAGAACAGATCTGAGCGGCCCTGCGAAATAGGCAACATTGGAATGTTGCAGTAACAGCTGGATAACCACCGCAACAACCAGCAGCAGTAAGACTTCTTGTGGAGCGCCCATCAAGAGTAGCGGGGCAGTACCTGCAAGGGTTTCAATGGTTTGATGCAAGGGGTGTTTCATAAGACCGTTAAACCCATACATACGTTTCACACTATGATGTACTGCATGTAGCTGCCACAGCGCGCTGTACCTATGACTGGCGTAATGTGCCAGTGTAATGCCTATATCAGCGATGATCACCGCCAACAGCACTTGCAACCACAGCGGTGCGTAGGAGGGCCAAATTGAATTAAATGGGATAAAACTAGCAATGATTGGCACACTTAATACGCCGACAATACTCAGTGATTCATTGACTAAGGCATGAATAACATCACGCCCAGAGTCTGCTTGAAGCTTGTTGAATTCGGGGCTGAATGGCATCCATTGTTCAATTAAGAGCGACACTGCGATGAGTAAGCCGACCCATGCCGCCAAGGCAAATTTCGAATAATCTTGCTCCGCCATATAAATAGCGATGCCATTTCCTACGATCAGAAAGAAAGGCAAGTAGAGGACTTTGACAAACATTTCCAATTTGCTTTTCATATGCAAAATCTTCCAGAGCTACAGAGTGCTTAGTTTGTCATTTTTCAATGGTGGCGCATTGAACGAAAAAGCTATTTTGGTAGCAGCAGTTGCTTAATAGTTGTAGCGCTTACGCCAAATGCCTGCGTAACAGCTCGGCAGAAGTGGGCCTGATCAGAAAAGCCAGATAAAAATGCTGCATCGGTAAGAGGCATCTGCCGCGATAGTTCAAATCCGACCAGCAGTTTAAGCCACTTCCTGTAACTGCGTAATGGCATGCCTGTTTGCTCTGTAAACCAATGTGAGAATCTGCTGGGTGAGAGATCTACCAAGCTCGATAAGGTTTTCTGCGTCGTATTGTTACCGCTACTAATATCATCTTTAAGTGCTGCCAAAATGATATTCAATCGCTCGTCTGGAGTGTCACTGAATTGACAGCGACATTGTTTGTCGAAGCTAATCAACGCTGCTTGGAGGTTTTTTACTTTGGCAAAGCGCGTTACATACTCGGATGAAATTTCTTCATTCAACAAGGATATAGACCATTCCTCTATTGCTATCTGCGGTAATAGGGTTTTACAAAAATCATGTGTTGGGTCGATATAGATGCATAATACATGTGCAGTTTCTAGTTGATGAGCGGTACCTGCAGGTATCCATAGCCCGCGTTCGAAATATCGTGTTTTGTCAGATAGCAGCGCTATTGGTTCTTCTAGGCCAATAGCGATTTGATGAGCCCAATGTCGGTGAGGTTTGTTGTCGCCCGAGGCGCCAAGAAATACCCCCATGCCTGCAGTTATGGCCACTGACCCTAACCAAGGCTGTGATAAAAATTGATTTTGATGCATTTTTTCGAGTCCTCAGTGCCTATCGTTGCCCCAATATTTCGATCCGGTATCTTTAATAAAATCGTTGAGGGTCAGCGTAAATCGCTAAATTCATATAACCGCTAGCATGCGCCTTTTCCAGAACATTTCTAATGCATCAGCAAACCTTAATATTTCCCACCCCATTCAATTAGAGTGGCCGACTTTAAATTGAAATTCACTCAGGTTCCATTGTGATACGATATTTCGGAGGGTGACTTGCTGTGAACTTATAATAATGCCGAGTAGCCTTAACTACCCGGCCAGCGTTAAACAGTAATTTTATGGGGATTCGATAGTGGGCCCACCTCTTTTAGACGCTTCCTTCCAGATCACGAACAACGCAGGAAAAACCACTAAGACCATAATGAGTGAGGTCGCAACCCCGCCCACCATCGGCGCGGCGACCCGTTTCATTAGATCAGCGCCACTGCCATTACTGAGCATGATTGGCACTAAGCCCATGAGTAATGCGAGCCCGGTCATTAATTTGGGGCGTAGCCGCTTGGCTGCACCGTCGACTACTGCCTCAGTAAGGTCATTAAAGGTGTTGAGCTGCCCGTCATCACGACGTTGTCGCCATGATATATCTAAATACAGCATCATCAGTAGACCAAGCTCAACCGCTAAACCGGCCACGGCTATCATGCCTACGGCCACGGCGACTGATATCTTGTATTCCAGCATCCACAAAAACCACAAGCTACCAACCAGAGAAAAAGGCAGCGCGAGCATGACAATAAGCGTTTCGATTAGCGATTTTCGATGAAAGTACAGCATCATAAAAATCAGCCCTAGGGTCATCGGTACGAGAATTTCTAGACGCGATTTTGCACGCTCGTAATTTTCGAACTGGCCAGCCCAGGCGAGGCGATAGCCAGTGGGGATGTCGACTTTTTCATCAACCACTTTTTTGGCTAGCGCGACGTAGTCCGGAATGCCGATATTGTCGGCAACGTCGACAAAAACAAAGCCGACTAACTGACCGTCTTCATTGCGAATCATTGGTGGGCCTTTGCGATACTGTAACGTCGCGACTTGGCTTATTGGGATTTGGCTACCATGGCTGGTAGTGACGTAAGTACGCTCTAAAGCAGCTATCGAGTCGCGATAGTCACGGTTATAACGCATTAAAATATTGTATCGCTCACGTCCTTCAACTGTCTGGGAGACTACTTTACCTCCGATGGCCATCTCAATAACATCTTGAATATCCGCAACATTCAATCCGTACCTCGACGCAGCGTCTCGGTCAATATCAAAATCTAAGAAGTAACCACCCGTGGTGCGCTCGGCAAATGCGCTTCGCGTAAAGTCAGTGGTACGACTATCACTTTGAAGTGCACGCTCGATCGCGGTCGCGGTGCTTTCAATCGTCGCGAGATCCGGCCCAAACACTTTTATGCCCAATGCTGAGCGAATCCCTGTAGCGAGCATTTGTGTGCGCGTCTGAATGGGCATCCACCAAATATTGGGCATGCCGGGGAAGCGTAACTTTTGATCCATCTCGGCGATTAAGCTATCCCAGTCCATTCCTTCGCGCCATTCGCTTTTCGGCTTGAGGGTAATATTGGTTTCAATCATCGATAGTGGCGCGGAGTCAGTAGCACTTGTTGAGCGACCAATTTTGCCAAACACCGTTTTTACTTCCGGGAATGTCATTAGTTCTCGGTTCATTGTGTGGAGCGTCTTTTGAGCTTCACTAATCGACATGCCGGGTAGGGCTGTGGGCATATACAAAATACTACCCTCATTCAATGGCGGCATAAATTCACTACCAAGTCCACGGAAGGGGATGATCGCAGAAAGCAGCACGAGAACGCTGACACCCACCACCAGCCAGCGACTATTTACCACCCAGCGCACCACGGGCGCATATAGCGCAATCAAACTGCGATTTAACCAGCTGTGCTCGCCGCGAATACGCCCGCGAATAAGTAAAACCGCGAGCGCGGGTATGAGTGTGACAGACAGCAGGGCAGCAAAAAACATGGAGTAGGTTTTGGTGTAGGCCAAGGGTTTGAAAAGCCGTCCTTCACTGCCTTCAAGGGCAAACACCGGCAAAAATGAGACGGCAATAATTAGTAATGCGAAGAATATAGATGGCCCCACTTCTTGCATCGCGGCAATGATGACGTCTGTCCGGCTCTGTGAATTATCAGTCTGCTCACGCCACAGTGCGAGACGGCGGTGTATGTTTTCTACAATGGCGATCGCCGCATCGACCATCGCGCCAATGGCAACCGCAATTCCGCCTAGCGACATAATATTGGCAGTTAATCCTTGGTAATACATAGGAATAAACGCTAATAATATGGCGATGGGTAGGGTGATAATGGCGACTAGCGCCGAGCGCAGATGCAGCAAAAACACAATAATAACGAGCGAGACGATGAGGATCTCTTCACTCAACGTTCGGCTTAAGGTGTCGATAGACCGTTCAATCAGGCCGGAGCGGTCATACACGGGGATAATTTCAACTCCCTTAGGTAAGGATGCCTTAACCTCCTCCAAGCGAGCTTTAACTCGATTTATGACGTCTAAGGCATTTTCGCCAAAGCGCATGACCACGATGCCGCCGACGGCTAAGCCTTCGCCATTAAGCTCGGCACTGCCGCGCTGCAGTGCGGGCCCTAGTGACACGGTCGCAATGTCTGACACCTTTACAGGAATACCATCGCCGGTAGTGCGAAGAACGACGCTTTCTAGATCTGCCGTTGAGGTGATGTAGCCTCTACCACGAATAAAATGCTCATGGCCTGATATCTCCAGAACTCTGCCACCCACATCATTATTTGAGCGTCGTAGTGCAGCGGCGACGTTTTGTAGCGGAATGTTATAGGCGGCCAAACGATCAGGATCGATATTAACCTGATATTCTTTTTCGTAGCCGCCAACGGATGCCACTTCCGCAACACCTTGTACCGCCTCCAGCGCATAGCGTAAATTGAAGTCTTGCAGACTGCGCAATTCCGAGAGGCTAGTGTTCCCCGTTTTGTCACTAAGAGCATATTGATAGACCCAACCAACACCGGTCGCATCCGGCCCTAAGGTCGGGGTAACGCCATCAGGCAAATCTGCACTGGCGCTATTGAGGTATTCCAATACGCGCGAACGCGCCCAATAAATATCGGTGCCATCTTCAAAGATGACATAGACAAACGATAAGCCCATAAAGCTTTGGCCGCGCACAAATTTCACTTCAGGTGCTGCGAGCAGGGTAGTGCTTAACGGGTAAGTGATTTGATCTTCCACTAAATCGGGACTGCGCCCCGGCCAGTCGGTAAAAACAATGACTTGGGCGTCTGACATATCGGGAATGGCGTCAAGAGGGGTGGCCATGAGCGATCGCCAACCCCAGAGTGATGCTCCCACACACAGTAGTATTGTGAGTAGCCAGTTACGGGCACAAAAACTAATTAGCGACGCAAGAAAGCCCTGCGGATGATTGTTTTGAGAATTTACCATTGCGCAATCCCCGTTTTCAGTTTAGCTTCAGCGGCAATTAAGAAATTACCAGACGTGATTACCTGTTCACCGCCGGATAAGCCCTCTGTAATTTCTATCCAGCCTTTTGTTCTCTGGCCAGTGTTGACTAAGACGGGTTTTATTTTCCCCTCGCTTCCTAAATCCACAAAGACAACACGGGTTTCTCCCGCAATCATGACGGCTTCGTCTGGCACCCAAAGGCGCTTGCCTAATTTCCTGCTGAAGTGAACCTGAGCGTACATGTCAGGCCTTAGCTCGCCATCGCTGTTATCGAGAATCAATCGAATGCGGGTGGTGCGGGTGAGGGGGTTGACGCTCGGATAAATGTAATCAATCTTAGCGCTGTATTCTCGATCACTGAGGTTTTGCATACTAACGGTAGCGGACATTCCCTTTTCCAGTAACGGTAAATCCGCCTCATAGACCTCCGCCTCAACCCAAACAGTCGAGAGATCAGCCAATTGCAGCAGCGTACTGCCCGCTTTTGCATAGCTGCCACTTACAATGGATTTGTTCACCACGACACCACTTTTTTCGGCGTAAATTGGCAGAAACTCGATTGGTCTACCGCGCTGTTCTAGTGCGCGTATGTCAGCACTGGAAATATCCCATAGACTTAGGCGGGAGCGAGCAGCCTTTAGCAAGCTGTCGTCTGATCCACGACTTGCTAATCGACCTCGAGTTTCTAAATACTCTTGTTGTGCTGATAGCAGTTCGGGGCTGTAAACCGTGAACAATACTTGGCCACGCTCGACACGGGCACCAATAAAATCGGCTTTTAACTCACCAATCCAGGTATCGAATTTCAAATTTATTTCGCTAGCACTGTGCTGGTCGTAGGCAATACGTCCCACCGCCGTGATCGATTTACTGAGCTCTCGATATTCTGCTGTCGCCGTTTTTACGCCGATTAATTGTCTTCTGCGAGCATCAATACTAATGACTCCAGACTGGGTTTGTTGTTTGCTGACCGGCACTAAATCCATGCCGCAGATAGGGCAAGATCCCGGGGCGGCCGCGCGAACTGAGGTGTGCATTGAACAGGTGTAATGCGAAATTCCCGCAGGTGTTGCTGTTGCAGCATGTAATTCGCTGCTGCCAGTTTGGCCGGTCAGAATTAAATCGCCGTGGCCCAGTAATTCACTGGATACGTCGATAGCAAAGTCGTAATCCCCTGCTTGTGGCAGGACAATAGTGCCGTGGTAACGACCATCCGTACTTGGCAGCAATGTCACAAGGGCGGCATTGTCTTGCGCTGGAGTGCCCTCGGTACCGGGGTTTGTCATCGACTGCTCAAGTGCTGATTTGACTAGCAGGCGAACATCGAGATTGTTCAGCGTATTATTCTGCCTGTCCTGCACAGTAATTATCAGCGGATTATCACCTTGGCGGAGTTTGGCATTTTCTAATAACGCCACTTTGATAAGGTATTTTCCAACGGTATAGAAACCTTGCTTATTTAAACTAAGGTCGACACCTGACGTAGAGGGGAATGTGGCTTGGTTGTCGTTGACGGGCATTTCACCGGCCATTGATACTCCGCCGCTACTGATTGTGAGGCCTGACCGTCCCGTCGCCATATCAAAACTGAGATCGGCTGACTTATTGTCTTTGCTGATCTGTAATTTTAATGGCCATTCACCGCGCATAGCGAGGTCGAATTCAGCTGTGTAAAGGCCGGGAGAAACCTCATTAAATACCACGGGAGCCCGCATTGATGGCATGCTGCCCATTGCGGCCATTTCTGCCTGCCCGCGAATTGTTGCCTCGGGAATAGGGTTTCCCTTGGTGTCCCTCAATCGCAAAATGGCAGTGTTGTTGCCCACTGCGGGGAGGTCATCCTTGAATGCAATGGCGATGTGATAATCGTCCGTGCGATATTCTTTTGCGTCATTCATTTGCTGAGTGAAGGCATCGGTAGATGAACGATAAACATAGCTAAAATAACTTAAAGCCACGACCAAAATAATAATGATGCTGACAAGCAATCGCTGTTTCATTGTGCGTGCTCCGAGGTGATATATGTTTTGATATTTGCGGTAGCGCTATTTTGCCTCGTCGCCATGTTGGCGTGCTGCTGGCTATTCTTTGGCAAGGCCAACGGCCCGCCGAGCGCGTTCTCAAGTGCGGCTTTAGCAATTTGGTAATCAGCGCGAGCGCGCTGTAAGCTCAATTCGGCATCGAGATGAACTTGCTCGGCGCTTATCAATTCACTAAAACGGCCGCCCCCTGCACCATAAGCAGCGCGCGCCGCACTTAGACTCTCGGCTGTTCTCGGCAATAAATCGTGTTCATATAGGGCTATGGTATGCAGTGATTCGTTGACGAGGACACGGGCTTCTTCTAAATCCCCTAGCACCTGTGAGCGCAGCTCATCTAATTCAGATTGCCAGCCAACGGTGTTCGCCCGGGACTCATCCCTAGCGGCGCGATATTTATCCCGCCCTAGTGGTAAGTTAATACCAATACCGACTACCCAGCGTTTGGCCGTTTCATCCCAAAGGGTGTTATAGCCAGTGAATAATTTAAAATCCGGATAGAAATCTTTGTCAGCAAGTTGTTCCCTATCGCGACTCGCTGCTATTCGTTGCTCGGCAGCTGTTAGACCGGGGTGCTGACTCAGGGCGATAAGCCGTAGCGTATCGAAATCAGGGATTGCCGTTGGCGGGGGGAGAGCGTTTGAAAGCGCAATGTCTGCGGTTGTACTGCGATTGAGCAAGGTGTTTATTTGCGCACGCAGGGTCGCCATTTGCCGTCGCAATTGAACGCTTCGGTGGCGAATATGCTGAAGTTCTACCTCTGCGAGCAGCACGTCTGGTTGATTGGTTATCCCCGCGGCGTAGCGAGCTTCTGCCACGCGACGAAGTTCATCAACTAAGGTGCTATTGTGCTCATTGATGGTAATAGCCTGATGAATGTAGTTCCACTGCGCATAGTAGCTGAGCGCCACTGTACGTAGCTCTAGCCGCCGCAGCGCGAGATTACCACGCTCCGCCTCCGCTGTTTTAGTCGCCGCGTCGCCGCGTAAACGAAGCTTTCCCGGCCATGGAAGCGTTTGCGTTAATTCCACTCGAACATTGCTGCCGCGCCCGTTCGGCGAGTTGTAACCGCCGATGGTGTCGGGGGCAACCGCAGTAAACAGTTGTGGGTCGGGCAAGGCAGTAGACTGAACGATTCGTGCTTCAGCCCCCCGAATAGCGGCTTCAAGGGCAGTTATTCCAGGGTTGGCACGCAGCGCTTCGTCAACGAGCGCCTGGGCAGACATTGCGGCCCCCGATGACGATGACAGCGTTACCGAGTGGGTGTATTCCGCAGCATACAGCGCTGGGGCAAAAATCAGGGACAACGCTGCGACGACCGCAACAATAAAACGTCGGGACAGGGCGGCGATACACCACCAAAATTGGGCGAACATAATCAATCCTCATAAAATACCTGTTGAATGGCGCTATAAATAGGCCAAACCGCGCACCGTTAACCGGTGCTTATTAGTAAATTATGAAAATTTTGGGGGTCTGTGCAGTAAGCGTTGAAACGCTGGATTGGGCGGAAGCGGGAGGGAGAATGTCGGGGACGCCGGTATTTTCTCTAGTGCTGGGATAGGGAGGGGTGGTAGAAAACTTGCCGTTAGTCCGCCAATGCCACAATCGATGTTTTCACAACTATTGTTGCTATCCACACAACAGCAGTTTGCTGGTGTATCGCAATCACCCTGCATATCAGTGGTTTGCATGTTCGGCGTCATGTGCTCAGCCGCAACGGCCGTTGTTGGATCACAATAGGCCGCCTGCAATACGCTGCCCCAGCCCGATGTGGTAAACAACATCAGCGAAAGGATAAGTATGTAGGTGAGGCGCTTTTTCATGTGCCGATTTTAATCTTTCCTTGCTTTAGGTGCAAGGTGCTCATTTTAGCAAGGCATTTAACAAAAGTGGGGGAACTGATTTTAAACTCTGTAAATTGACCTGCAATGAGAGAATTAAAGCATTGCAGTGCTTTTCTATAGCTACCCAGAAATCTGGAGAGATCGCATGTAAGTGGCCGTGGCCGTCGCTTGCTGGTTGTGGATAATCCCAACTTTTGTTTAATCTCTTGTCATTTTAGATAACTTTTTAGGATTGCCATAACGTCCACTAGCTCTTGTTGTCGCTGTGCCGGAGGAATGTCGTCGGCACCTAGATGCTCTCGCATATGGCCTTCCAAAACGTCCATCATTAGCCCATTGGTCGCTCCGCGGATAGCTGCGATTTGTTGCAATACTTTATTGCATTCATGCTCTGAGAGTAGCAGCCGTTCAAGTCCTTCAACTTGGCCTTTGATTCGCCGTATGCGGGTTAGTATTTTTTTCTGGTTCTGAATTGTGTGAGACATGCCATGTTGACCTTTTACTATACTGGGGTATAGTATCATAATTATTCTCTCATTAATCAAGTAGCCTAATCCAATGAGCCTTAATACAGTGAAAAAATCCTTTCATAGCAAACATGCTCATGATTTTGTCGGGAACTCCGCTCATAACGAGCGAAAAGTACTTGCGGTGTTTTGGCTAACGCTAATTACTATGGTCGCAGAAATTGTCGTTGGCACTTGGTCAGGGTCAATGGGGTTGCTAGCCGACGGCTGGCATATGGGAACACACGCGGCCGCGTTCGCATTAGCCATGTTTACCTATAGTTATGCTCGAAAGCATCGAAATGATGATAGCTTTAGTTTTGGCACAGGAAAAGTAAACTATCTAGGTGGTTTCGCTAGTGCAATTGCATTGGCAATGGTAGCGCTGTACATGGCAGTTGAATCTATTGAGCGCCTTATTAACCCGCAATCCATCCACTATCTCAGTGCGATAACGGTCGCAATAGTTGGTTTAGTAGTCAATATAATATCAGTGCTAATCCTTCATGACGGCCATGAGCACGATCTGGAAAGTCATCATCACGATCACAATCTAAAGGCTGCGTATTATCACGTATTAGCAGATGCACTGACTTCCATATTAGCGATTTTTGCCTTGCTAGCGGGGCGCTACTTGAACTGGTTGTGGATGGATGCGGTAATAGGGATTGTCGGCTCCATTATTATTGCTCGTTGGGCCTATGTTCTTCTCGGTGACACTGGAAGAGTGTTATTAGACCGCAATGTAACAGGGGTTAATCCAACAGAAATTAAGCGCCAGCTTGAATGTGATAATGGTCTAGTTGTTAATGACCTCCATATTTGGACAATTGCGGAACACCACAACGCAGTAATTTTATCTGTCACAGCGGGCAAAAGTAGCTCCGTAGCGAAGATAAAAGAAAATATTCGAGCACTTATCCCGAACTTATCCCATATTACGATAGAGGTGGAAGCTAGGGTGCCGGCTGTATTGGGTGATACCTAGCAAGTATGCCCTATGGATATGTCCTGCATTGAGTTTGGGTGCGTGGTTACACGTGCTTGACGTGCCAGCACGGATATTTAATGGTTAACGTAAGCATTAAATAACGCTGTTGCCACCTGGCCTTCTAATTTTTGGTGTAAACTCGAATTCCGCAGTTAACTGCATCATCAGCAACAATTTTAGAAAATTCCTCTCGAATAACTTGAAGAAACTCATCGAGAAACATTGGCCTATCAGGTGAGAAAGTGAACTCGTCAACTATACCTGCGGGCAATTGGCTGGTAACGAGTCCATGCCATATCAGAGCGCGTGTTTGCAGTTGAGGATAATAGCGTCGCATCGGCTTTCCCGGCCAATATTCGATAACCAAGCGGCGTTTTTTCACCTTTTTTATGCGTTTGACTTGTCGTGATTTTGGCATTAGTTATATGTGGTGAAAAGTAATCTTGACGAAGCATAGCACGAAGGTTTTAATTACGATAAAAGTTATTGTGGTGGATACTAATTCGCTATTAGTGCTGACGCTTGTGCTCGTAGTGGGCTTGTTTTACCTGGAGCTGCTATATTGCCAGTGTCGATTGGCAAATTGTTCCGTGTTATGAATATTAAGTCACTAAAAGCACATGCACAGAAATTGAAGATACATACACTGACAGTTTATTTTGCTGCACGCGACCCCAATATGCCTGTTTTCGTCAGGTTACTTGCCATCATCGTGGCGGCGTATGCACTTAGTCCGATAGATCTGATTCCTGACTTTATCCCCGTTATAGGGTATTTAGATGATCTTATTATTGTTCCCCTTGGCTTGGCCCTTGTTATCCGATTTACGCCACCTAAAGTAATGGAAGCTGCTCAATTAAAAGCGGCACAATCGGCGAATAAGCCGGTGAGTTATGGCGCCGCCGCGTTTTGTATCGTTATCTGGGTCATTACGGCGTATTTTTTCATGCGCTGGCTGCTACTATCCTACAACGCTTAAGGAACGACTTAAATGTAGTACGTTTTACTCGGGGGGATTGTGTGCGAGGCTGGTGTAGTTTTGATGGGGTGACTGGCGCCTTAATTGCCAGTAAGCTAAATTAAGCCACCGCCATGTTATTACTCATGAAATCATGTAATCTGATCTGCCTTGGAAGCTATGTGGGCTCTCGCTTTATTCGGCTATTGGATAACAGTTTGACCGGCCATGCATCTCGCCCCTAAATGCCATTCAGTAGTGCAGTTTAATCTTGAATAGTAGTCGTTCCGCGTTCTCCTTGCTAATCGCTGAGTTGAAACTACGAATCGACGCTGGACGCAGCTCGTCCTCTTCAGCTTCGCCACCGCGCGCATACACAATGTAAATTTCTGATTGATTGCCAAGGTCGTATCGATAGCGAATTTGGGTAGCGAATTCGCTGATAAATAAGTCTTTGTCACGTCCATCCACGGCCAGTTGGCCGGTTTCGCCGACGATGTACGTATTGTTGTTCACCGCATTGATAGAGATGGCTTCTGTTTTCCAGCGCAGTTCGTGGGGGCCGGATTGGAGTGTGAAATTCAACCCCAATTCAAGTTCACGGCTGGTGTAATCGCCTAGATAATTTGTATCGAGCAGTATTAGCCAGCTATCACTCTTCTTATAAGTCGCTGACGCGCCGATGTTGAATGTTTCCGATATTCTGATTTCGGGGGAAAAATCGATTTGGTGAAAAGCCCCCCATAGCCCCGTCTTGCCACTGGTTACGCTTAATTCGTAGTGCAATCGATCCTGAGTTTCATCAATATAGCCGGCACTCAGCTCATAAAATCGGCTCAATCTTGGTGAATAGCCATCGGGGTTTATGAGGTCGTCTACACCGCTGGTATTGTATTCAGCGCCTAGAAAAAGCATGCCTGAATGGCTTGAGTTGAACTCGAGTAAACCGCCAATTTGTGTTGGTAGGTGCTGATTGTCCTCCGTTGTGCGGTATTCCAACTCTGTCTCGATGACAATGAATTCTACAAGTGGATTGCTTAGCTCATTTATCTGGTACTCATTGCTGTATTCAAGTTGTTCGCGATTAACCCGCGTAACGTAACCGAAGTCGTTTAGTTCGAGGTCGCGGCCATAGTGGAATACGGTCAGCTCATGCTCCCAGTGATCGTTGATTTCGTGCTCAACTGACAGCCAGGTACCAATATCTTCCCGGCGTGGGGTGCCATCGCGTTCTATTGAGGAATGGATGAGTTGTGAACTTACCCGTAGTTGCTCGCTTAGCTTGGTACTTAGGTCAAGCGCCGCGACGGTGGCTTCTCTACTCTCGAATGGTTGGTAGACATGGCTCAGTAAGCCTCCAATCAGGAAATTGTCACCCTTGCGGCGAATGCGTGCGGCGAAGAAGTCTCTTCCATCTACAGCATCTTCATCTTCTTCGGTCGCGAACATAAAACCGAGATCATAGTTTTGAAAGAGTTGGGTGTACCGCGCCGCCCCAGCAATCTCAGGTGTCGCAGTGCTGTCGTCAATTGCTCCCCCAATTCTGGGTGTGTGGATTAAGCGTAATGATTCGGGGCCTTGCAAGTCGAATAAATCATGATTTTGGCGAAAGAAAGGTCTTTTCTCTTCGTTAAAGGTCTCAATTGCCGTTAGGTTCACTGCGATGGCGTCATTTTCGACTTGGCCAAAATCGGGGTTAATTGATAAGTCGAGCTGTATACTATTGCTGGGTTTCCAAAAGATATCGACACCAGATGTTGTTGATATATCGTTGCCCCGAACAAAATCTTTCGCGGCGCTAAAATAAGGGTACAGGTCTGTGGCTGTGCTATCACTCGGGCTGAGTGGCACACTCGTAAAGTCGCTTAGGAACGACTGTTTGTCACGATCGATAGCTGGGAAGGATTGCCGATTCTGCTCTGATTGATTCCAACGGGAAAAATAGACATTTATTGACTCCACGTTGCGTGTATAACTGCTTGCAACTGACCATGGGATAAGAATTTCGGTTGTCCATTGGCCGTTCGCCTGGTGGGTTGCGTGCTGCCAATTGCCGTCCCAATCCGTGTCCTCCCGATTTTCATCGCTCCAGACTGAGTCCTGACTATCGTTGGCATGACTAACCCTAAATCCGAATGCGCGTACACCCAAGCCGTCGAAATCGACAATGATCTCATTGTAATCAGTACGCAACGCTTCATCTTTTAATGAGATGAAGCTAGGGCTCGGTCGGCGTTGCTGATTAATAAATCCAACATGTAAGCCACTTTTGTCGGCATAGAGCTTTGCTACAGTCTGCTCATTTGCCGGCGCTAAAGTATAAGGGCTAGTAAGTAAAAAGCCAGATTGGCTGTATGCAGTTGACCACTCAATTTCATCAAGTATGCCGTCAATGACCCAGTCTTTACTAAAGCCGGTGATCGGTATAGCGGCTAAAAGAAAGACTAGAATCGACTTGAGTGATTTACAAACTGGCACGCACGTAGTGTCCTGACCGAAAGATATGTAGCTGCTACTGGCCAAATTTGGCCTTAAAATATGGCAATATCGCGAGATACTTCAGAAGTCGTTACATTTCCGTCCTGATTCCTAGCTTGAATATTGAAACTGTAGGTCTCGTTGCCTGTAAACCAATAGCGTGGGATGGAAATGCTGGACGTTGAAGCTGGCAGGGTAAGGTGGATTCGATTGGATTTCGACTTGTTTTCGACTTCAAGGTAGTAGGCCGTGATCCTTGGTTTTAAAGCCCAGCTGACAATAATCTCCTGATTCGGTAGCGGAGCCGTCGACGGATTGCTGCTGGAGGGCTTCGCGTTTACGGATAGTGCCATTTGGGAAGGTAGGCTGTGTGACAGGGTCGCGGTGGAGACTAGCCATTTATTATCAACCGTTTGGCCGATAAACGTGTATAGGCCTTCGGGGTATTGTTCGGTAATGCGTTTTGCGTTTTCTGGTTCAGGGGTCTCAAGGTCGATTTCACGGAGGCCTAGGTCTTGATTCTCTGCACTTATATTAAGTACCTCCTTGCCGTCTGGATTTCGAAGCCAGACGTTTTTAAGGCCAATGTCATTGCCTTTAGCCGAAATAACGATTTCAGTGTCATTGTCGCTGGCGTTATGTTCCATGTAGATAGATACTTTTTGAAAAGTGCCTTGGTGTTCAGAATTTTTTTGATTTTGAAAGTTATCATAAAAGGAAGTTGAGCTACTTGAGCAGCCCATCAATAGATAGAATGCGGCATAGGTAAGTAGTGGCGCGAGCATCCGGTGTTTACTACGAATTAACATAAATACTATCTCTCAATGAGCAATGAAAAGAGTATAGCGGGTCAGTCTTAATAAATACTTAAGAAAAGAAAGAGGTTAAATCATAAAATAATGGCCTCGTCCTCAGTTGATCTTAAGGGCTGATGGCTAATCTATCACCAAAGTAATTGGTAGGTAGATCAGCAATGTCGAATTATGCAGCACCGATCGCATTTGTAAAAAGTATCGTTAATGCGCGCAATGTAAATCCCGTTAGCATCCATAAAGTAAATTTTATAATTTCGATTTTTCTGGCATTGATATACAACGCCTCGCTCTGGACGCGATTGAGTCAGGAAGTTGGTGAGCTGTCAGTATCGTCGCTTGCTGTTTACTTGGGCTTCTTTGCGTTATTAACCCGGCGATCAAAAGTATCTGATATAATGCGCGAATGGACGAAAAAATTGATGCAAGAAAATTATCCTTAGAAGTTCTTGAAGAAAAACGTCGACAGGCGCATCGACTTCGGAAACGCGGAATGACGAGAGCCGAGATTGGCGAAATAGTGGGCATTCACGCGGATACGATTGGTCGTTGGTTAAAGCGCGACAAGAATCAACTAGGATACGATAAGCCGGGGCGAAAAGCCGGTAGTGGGCGGCGGTTAACGGCTGAACAGGAACAGCATATTGAATCGGTGCTGATCGACAAAACGCCGGATCAATTAAAAATGCCCTATGCGTTGTGGACGCGGGAATCGGTTCGCGAACTGATCCTTAATTGCTATGGGCTGGCGCTACCCGTACGCACCGTTGGCGATTACCTAAAGCGCTGGGGCATGACACCGCAGAAGCCACAAAAGCGTGCGTATGAACAACGCGCGCCGGAAGTGAAAGCATGGCTAGAGGAAGAATATCCGGCGATAAAAGTGCAAGCGAAGCAGCAAAATGCCGAGATTTACTGGGGCGATGAGACTGGTCTGCGTAACGACTGCCAGCATGAGCGGGGCTATGCGCCCAAAGGAAAGACCCCAGTGATTCGTCTAAATGCCAAGCGTGAATCGTGCAACATGATTTCAGCAGTGACCAATCAGGGCAAAGTAAGATACCAGATATTTGAAGGCAACATGAATGCGGATAGACTGATTGATTTCATGATGCGATTGCTCAAAGATGCGAAGCGCAAAGTGTTTTTGATTCTGGATAATCTGCGGGTGCATCATGCCAAGCCGGTAAAAGAATGGTTAGAGGCGCACAAAAAAATGATTCAGGTATTTTATCTGCCAGCTTATTCGCCAGAACTAAATCCTGACGAGTATTTGAATTGTGACCTCAAGGGTGGTGTGCATAGTGGGCAGCCCGCACGCAATAAAGAGCAACTCAAACAGAAGGTATCGAAGCACATGCGTATGCTGCAACGGAAGCCACATCGTGTCCGCAAATATTTTAAGCACGAGAAAATTCGTTATGCCGCATAACAGATACCAAAATCCGCCGGGTTAATAGTTGTGTCAATAAGCTATTTGGTAATGAGTTTAGCAAGCCTCGCTCCGTATCCGCGTGTGTTTATGTCTGCAATTTTCACTTGTTCGTCAGCGTCAGCCTACTATATAGCTCAATATGGTATTTATATTGATGCCGAAATGATCGTCAATGTCTTCGCAACTGATACAAATGAAATGATGGACCTATTGAGTTACAAGTTTATCGTTTATATTGCGATGCTTGGCATCGCGCCATCGATATTCCTTTTTTATACATGTATTGATTTTCAAAACACTTTAGGCGGGACGATCAAGAAAGTTCTCTTACCTATGATCGGCCTTGTTCTGGCCGTCGCAATGATATTCCCCAGTATGCAAACATTTGCTTCGGTTATGCGTAATAACAAAGAAATTCGATACTTAGTGGTGCCCGGTAACTTCGTTTATGGGTCGTTGCGTGTGCTTGGCGATGCGATAGCGAATGGTTCTAATAATGGCGCGGTCACTACTCTTGGTGATGATGTGGCGCTGGGGCCGGCTTGGGGTGTAGCGTCGAGCAAAAAGCCTAAGCCAGTACTGATGGTTCTGGTGGTGGGCGAAACGGCAAGAGCACAAAACTTTTCGCTTTCTGGCTACCATCGGGACACGAATAAGAATCTTAAAGACAAGGACATAATCTATTACTCGGATGTAGATTCTTGCGGAACATCAACAGCGGTATCATTGCCATGTATTTTCTCAAACCTATCACGACAAAAATTCTCCCGTGAGGATGCTGCGAACAGCGAAAACTTGCTCGATGTGCTTAAAAAATTACCTTTAGACGTGGCCTGGGTCGACAATAATAGTGGTTGTAAAGGCGTATGTGCAAATATCGACTTTAGCCACGTTGTCTCTGGCGGCCAATTTTGCGATGGTGATAATTGCTATGACGAAGCCTTATTGGGTGCACTCGATAGACCTCAGCTGACCGACAAAGTAATTGTGCTGCATCAGTCTGGGAGCCATGGCCCCGCGTACTATAAACGCTCACCTGAAGGTAGCAAGGAATATCTCCCTGAGTGTCGGACGAATCAATTGCAGGATTGCACGAGAGAAGAAATCGTTAATGCCTATGATAACTCAATAGCCTATACCGATTTATTTGTTTCTAAGCTGATTGAGCGCCTTCAGGTGCTTTCAAAAGACTTTGATACCGCAATGATCTATGTGTCAGACCACGGTGAGTCCCTTGGGGAGAGCGGTATGTACTTGCATGGCGCGCCCTATTTCATGGCGCCAGAAGAGCAAACGAAAGTGCCAATGTTGATGTGGCTTGGTGACGCCTACACCAGCCGATTCGGAATTGACCGAGACTGCCTAAAGAATAACGCCAGCTCTAATTATTCCCATGACAATGTGTTTAGTACTGTTTTAGGGATGCTCGATATTGAGACAAAGGAAAAGAATAGGAGCCTTGATATCGTTGGGCCTTGCATGGCCGGGAATAAAGCAATGAAACTGTCCGAAGCAGGCTACAAGCATGATTGAAAATGAGGTGAAGAGTTTGGAAATAAAAACCTATACTGGATTAAAACGTATTGTTTACGCGGGTAAAAATTCCTATATGGGAATGCGCTACAACCTACTAAATGAAGCCGCCTTTCGGCAAGAAGTAATTCTGGCAGCAATTCTTATTCCAGTTGCTGTGCTACTAGACCTTGGTCCCTTGGAGACGGTAGCATTAATTGTCGCGGTGTTGTTTGTACTAATTGTCGAGTTGTTAAATACCGCCGTAGAAGCGACAGTCGATAGAATTGGTAAAGACTATCACGAGCTCTCAGGCTTAGCTAAAGACACCGGGTCTGCAGCGGTAACATTAAGTCTCATAGTATGTGTGTTGGTATGGGGAGGAGTCATCACTAGCCGCTATTGGGCTTAGTGCTAATTTGGGTTCGATATAATGATGTTGTCAAGGCATATGTGTAGCGTGTTCTGATCATCTAGACGGGCTGTCACAGTTATTTTTAGGTATGAGCAGAGGGTTGCTATTATCGACATACCCAGCCCAGAATGATTTGAGGGTGAGCGGGCTTTGTCTTTTCGCCACAGCCGGTCAAACATTTTAGCAATGTCATCTTGGTCAAGGTCGTGTGATTTGTTACTGATAGTCAGCTTACCGGTGCCAATGTTGCTGTTCGATTCCCAAGTACAGTAAATAGCGCTCTCGCTGACCGCGTACTCTGCTGCATTCTGTACTAGATTTTGCAATATAAGATTGAATTCGGTACTGCTGCTTTTAATGACGATATTCGGGTCTATATCGATATCCCAAGTTACCAGGCTAGCGTTATTACTTTTTGAGTATGAGCTAATTAAACCTGATATTAATTGGCCTAAATTGATGTCGTCTTCCAGAGTAGTACTAACACCCTCATAGCGTGACAATAACAGCATGTTTTCCGTAATTTTCTGCATGTGAAGTGCGATTTCGAGTGCGTCACTATAGTATTCCTTATTCTTTGCTGAAGAGGTTTCATCCAAGGTCATTGAGGCGACTTCAGCGAGCAGGCGCAGCTCTGAAATCGGCGTCTTTAGCTCGTGGGATACATTCGAAGAAAATGCTTTTTCCCGCTCAAAACCACCGTGTAAGCGAGCTATCATATGATTGAAATCATTTTGTAAGGGAATGAGTTCATTTGGACATTCTTTAAGCGCAATTTTTGCTGTTTCACTGTGTGACCGCACATCGGAAATGGCTTTACTCAGTTTTTTTATTGGCTTTAAACCACGGCGAATTATTCGCCGTATGAGAAGATTCGTCGAAAAGATAATGATGAGGCAGCTAATAAATAAGGCGACTCTCACCAGCATCTGCAGCTCATGAAGTGACTCTGTTTCGCGGCTAGCGCTGAGTGTCATGGGCGTTTGTTTGGCGAGATTATTTTCTGTTCTTTTGTCGTGATCTGGAATTTGGGGGATAAAGGTAGTTTGAATTTGTCGTCCTTGCCGGCCATCGGGCAAGACAACATTCTTTAACTGGCTTTTGGTAATGTCTATGGGGAGTAGCTTTAGATCTTTGTTGCCAAGCTTTATTGAGCGTTCAAAAGTACTACCGTCGTGATTCCAAAGTTGAAAGTACTCTGGGTCAATGTCGCGCTCGAACTCGGGCAGAAATTCATCGGCAAAATCGAAATCGATATGATCTCCGTAGTCTTTAACCAGGGTAATGAGTACACCTGATTTAGTGCTTAAACTCTTATCAAACTCATGGATAAGCCATTTTGATAAAATTTGGTCAATAACTAGCGCAACAACCAGCATCATGGTGATGATGACGAGAAGGGAGCGATTTGCAATCTTCCTTTCTATGGAGTACATGAATTTCTACTTGGGCAAGTTAGATAGCTAATCTTCATACCTTGAGATCGTATACCTTTTTCGAGCCAGGGCCAAATCTTCCATGTGACCGCTTTTTAGATCGGGCTATTCGATATAGTAGCCAAAACTGCGCTGTGTTTTGACCAAGTCAATAACATTTTGAGCTTTGAGTTTTTTGCGCAAGGCCGATACATGTACTTCGATAGAGTTTCGGCTGATTGACGTCGCACTATCGTGGGTTTGTTGCTCAATTTGATCGTAAGTAATTGTTCGACCTTGATTAAGCGATAACATTTCTATAATTGAGAATTCGTTCTTTGTTAACTTGATATCTATATCATCAACCTTGAGCGATTTTAAGGCGAGGTTGAGTACTACTCGGCCGTCAAGTAAGTAGATGGTGTCTGATTTTACATTGCTTTTACGCCGAATCAGGGTATTGATTCGAGCATGAAGCTCCTTGAACGAAAATGGTTTGCACAAGTAATCGTCCGCGCCGGCATTTAAACCGTCTACTCTGTCGTCGATATTATCCTTGGCTGAGAGGATTAGTATGTTGCAGAATATTGATTTTTTGCGTATTTCCCGAAGAATCGTTAAACCGTCGATATCTGGTAGCATTAAATCTAATATAATAGCGGCATAGCTTTCGGTTAAGGCGTAAGCGAGACCATCTTTGCCATTTTGCGCGCAGTCGACAACAAACCCCAAGCTCGTAAAACCCGTTTCGAGGGTTTTAGAAAGGCGGGGGGAGTCCTCAATTATCAGTAGCTTCATGAACTACATATCTCCTTTTCTCGCTGGTGGCAGAGCATAATTCATGTTTTCTGGCTCCCGCACTGCAGATGGCCCTTGTTAGGCAATGCGCCCAGATTTTCGCGCGCATACCTAGCGCGATGGTATATGATAAACACCATTATATAGTTCAATTCTTAACATTTACTTAAGGCGTCGCTGCGATGTTCTTAGGGTCACTTGAACATGCTAGGGCCTGGTGTAGCACGCTTGAGCGGGCTTGCCTGCTGATTTAAATGAGATTTCGCGGGTTTTCAATCCTGAGCTTGACTATCTCGACGTGCAAAATTGCTCATCTCGACTCAGGCAATAAATTCATTTAGAAGGTTAGTTTGAGAGTGCTATTGATTTTTAGTCTTCTAAATATTCCTCAGTAGATATTAAGCTTTAATCGCTATAATCCATTTCATTCAGCCTTACTACGTGGCTTTAAAGAGTACCTTACCAACACTGACGTTAATATACCTATTGTTGCGACGGTAAATCATGAAAAAGACAAAGGAATTTATAATGTCTCCGGCGAAACAAATTCTATATTCTCTGTTAGCTCTTTTTATTGTCACGCTGTATTTTGAATTCAGCGACTTGGATTTGTGGGTACAGAGTTTTTTTTATGATTTTAGCCGGCAAAGCTGGGCGTTGAGCATCGAGGGCCATCCCTGGCGACATATATTGCTCTACGACGCGCCTAAAAAAATACTGGGAATTCTTGAGCTTTCTCTACTGGTCAGCTTATTGTTTTTCCGAAAACACACTCTAATTCAGAAATACCACAGCGGTTTGCTAATCGTAATGCTGACACTTCCACTTGGCCCTTCAGTAGTGTCATCATTAAAAGGCACCACTAATGTTGCCTGCCCGTATGACCTCACTCAATACGGTGGCGACACGCCATATATTCGACTGTTTGAACGCTACCCGGCCGGGAAAAAGCCGGCCAAGCAGCAACGTTGCTTTCCTGCAGGACACGCCAGCGGTGGCTTTGCACTTTTGGCTTTGTACTTTTTACCTCAATCCCGACGCCGTCGCCGCCAAATGTTGGCCGTAGCGCTATTAGCGGGGTGGACGATGGGTATGTATAAAATGCTGCTAGGTCACCATTTCTTCAGTCACACATTAACATCTATGATTTTGTGCTGGCTCGTAGCGAATTGCATTGCGCTGATAGTAACCCCCCATTCGTTATACGAGCGTCAAAAACAACCTCGATCAACAGAATCGGTCGACGCACCGAGTTTCGCGACAGATTAAGCGAGAGCAATGAACGATGTCCCCACGTTAACTGCGGGCTATATTCGAAGCTTACCGGCATGAAGTTGGCGAAGCTGAGAAGCTTGTGGCCTAACGCGAATATTCTGATGAGAAGCCTATGTCGATAGTATTAAAGGTAGATGTTGACACCTATCGTGGTACACGTGAAGGCGTGCCACGACTGCTTGCCTTGTTCGCTAAATATGATATTAAAGCCACATTTCTGTTCAGCCTTGGCCCAGATAATACTGGCCGTGCACTGAAGCGTATTTTCAGGCCGGGGTTTTTCAGTAAAGTAGCGAGAACCTCAGTACTGGAACACTACGGTTTAAAGACGTTGTTATATGGGGTTCTGCTGCCTGGCCCTCACATCGCAAAAAACACTGAGCAAATTATGCGTTCGGTCGTCGATGCGGGGCACGAGGTTGGCGTACATTGCTACGATCACGTGCGCTGGCAAGACAATGTCCGCAATCAGGGTGAAGACTGGACTCGTAATCAGTTGAACTTGGCAATGCAGGCCTTCGACCAGTATCTTGGTTGTAAACCCACCACAATAGGTGCGGCTGGCTGGCAGCTAAACGATTTTGTGCCGCACTTGGAGGCGGAATTGGGCTTTACATACGCAAGTGATACCCGTGGTGATACCCCATTTTTTCCGCAGACCTTAGCCGCGACAAGCTCTTGCATGCAGATCCCCACTACATTGCCGACCATGGATGAGTTACTTGGTGCCAACGGCATAAGTGGTACCAATATAGCGGAATGCCTCTTTCAGCATAGCTTAAAGGCCAATGAGTACGGTCACGTGTATACCCTGCATGCCGAAATGGAAGGGATGAAGCTGCTGCCCGCAATGGATCAGCTAATACAATACCTCATTGCTGGTGAACAGCAGTTCCAAACACTCGCCGAACGGCATGCTTATCTCTCTGATCGGGAAATTCCGATGCTTCCCATTACATGGGCGGAGATAGAAGGGCGGAGTGGTGAGTTGGCGATGAGTAGTTTTTGAAATTTCAATAATGAATTAGTCACTATCTCGCTACGTTCTGTCTGAAATAGAAATAATATTTATAGTGATTTTGTGCGGATTACCGGGCTCTCTGCATGAAGTCAAAAGGCTAGAACTCGTCGTGTGCCAATATTTTTGCAGCACGTATTCTTCTCTCAGTGGTATGACGACGAGTGTGTACAGTATTCAGTGAATATTAATAATATGAAATTCTGCATGTGAATTTGGCAACGCCACGGGGTTAGCATGAAGCGGAATTCGAAACTAACATTTCATACCATTGTTCTATGTGTTCTAGGGTCAACTACGATGGCCCAAGCAGAAAGCTCTTTGTCAAAAGGCGATGGGGATCCCATTCTTCCCTGGTCGAGGCTGCAATACTCTGCCAAAGCATTATTTGTTTCATTGGAACTCGATGTTCACTTGCAGCACATATTAAGGGATGAAGCGCAAAAGAGGCTGATTCCGAGTACTGCAAGCTGCGCGATTCCTGAGGATATCTTAAATCTCGTAGAGCTTGGGGTGACTACTGAGGTGCTCGGCCGCCATACTGAAACATCTACTATCATGACTTCAGACAGTAGTGTCATTCAAAACTCTGCACTTCGCTCTGGTAATAAAAATCGTCAGCGCAGTTTTCGCTATTGTGCCGACGAGATTGTTGTTCAGAAACGCAGGCCATTATCTCGTGATGAAGAGAAGCGAAATTGGAGCGAATGGAGTGATGTAAGGGAGATGAGTCTCCAATCACAAACTTTGGCCCCAGCGCCAATAACGGAAGCGGAAGCGCTTTTCTACCGTTTGGCTATGCTGGATGCCCCCGAGTTGGGTGACACCCTTCACCTGTACTTCTACGAGAAAGGTCGCGTGACCGATTTAAGTGCTTCCGTTAGCGGTAGGAAAAGTGTTCGTGTACGCTTTAAGGAGCGAACGCTTAGCGGAACAGTAAAAGTTAAACAGTCGATTAACGCTCTAGTCATAGAGATTAGCGCTCGGCCCTACGGTGAGGAAACGAATTCGAAATCCGACTCGTTGGGCTTTAAAGGCGACTGGGTGGCATATTACGACCCGGAGCGTCACGTCATTTTGGAGATGGTAGGGAAAGTGGATTATCTTGGCACCATTCATATTAAATTGGATCGTTTGGATAAGCGATAATTCTGTATTTCGCAGGGGAAGCTATTTAGTTTTATCTCTAGTACTAAGTTCGTTGTGGCGAGTAACTAACAATTTAAATTAACAAGGAATGAAGAATGGGTCGCTTCCCTGGGGTATTTTTACGTGGAATTTTGATGGGGGCTGCTGACGTTGTTCCCGGTGTTTCTGGCGGTACTATCGCTTATATTACGGGTATTTACGAGGAGCTGATTGAAAGTATCAAGTCGTTTAACCTAGACGCCGCGAAGGTGTTGTATAGGGGTGGCATAAAAGCCTTTTGGACGCATATCAATGGCAATTTTCTGCTTAGCCTTGGCTTAGGCATCGTGTTTAGTGTCTTGTCGTTAGCGAAGGGGATATCTCATGTTTTGGAGTTTTACCCCTCTCAAATATCGGCCCTATTCTTCGGTCTTGTACTAGCGTCAAGTTCGTTTGTATATCGTCAGATGCCTAAGAATAGTGGCCGATTATTATGGCTGGTATTTGGTATTATATTTGCAGCTAGTATTGGGGAAATTCGACCAGCGCAATTCGACGTCACCCCATTGGCCTTGTTCTTGTCTGGGGCGATAGCAATATGCGCAATGATTCTCCCAGGAATCTCTGGTAGCTTTATTCTCTTACTATTGGGAATGTACCAACCTGTGATTACAGCTATTAAATCACTGGATATCATGACAATACTGATATTTTCTGCCGGATGTGGGACTGGGCTTCTCTTATTTGTACGGCTTTTATCGTGGCTACTACACGAACATCGGAATCGAATTTTATCGTGGCTGACAGGTGTTCTAATTGGATCTTTAACGTTGCTTTGGCCCTGGAAGCAGACTGGCAATACAGATGGTAGTAGCATCGCAACGATTCAAAATGTGTTTCCATGGAATAGCGTCGAGTATCCTGTATCACAAATTGCCCTATGTATAGCGCTCATGACTGCGGGTCTTGGGATTGTATTCGGTATGGAATATGTTTCATCGCGACGACAGCCAAATTGATTGGTAGCAATGCTATGAAATTCCTACCTTCTGAGTTGATAGATAGCGATATTGACGAAGTTTTGAGTAAGTAAGCCGGTTTAGCCGTGCCAAGAGGAAGCAAAATTGTAAAGCCTCATCTCGCCCGCATAGCAAGGCCGAGCTAAGTTCAGTCAAATTAGCGTGCTGCTTATATCAGAAACGCTTCTCTGTTTTTACTCTGAGCTGGTAGCTCGAAATATCACTTTTACCATCTAGAGGCGCTACAATATCCATGTGTAGCACATTATGTTCGCCTTCTTCTCTACTGCCATTCCTCGTGCCAGAGAACCTAAGACCGACACCAACGTCTTTTACCCAATCGGGTGAATTACTCGTTGTGCCCCATGCCGACCCGGCATCAAAAAAGACAGCTGCACCGGCATAAAAGAGCGATAGCCATTCAGTGTTGCCAAAGAAATGTTGTTCCATGGTGAATAAAAGACTCTTATCTCCTGACTGATAGTGTGACGGGTAGCCTCGTAGGCCAGTGTCGCCGCCAAGTTCGATGATGGTATCTTGGTACAAGTTGTAGCCCTTCAATCCAGATAATTTGGCAAAAAACTGGCCACGCTCCATGTTTTTCCAGTAGTACGATACATCACCTTCAATAGCACTATTAAGTAGACCGGAGTCGGTGTATCTACCGGTGAGTTTTGTAGAACCTATAATCAGATGATTGTCTTTTAGTTTGTATGCGTAGCTATCTTCGATATCGAGCAGGTAGGCATTAAAGTCGCTGCTAATATTAGAGTTCGAGTAACCGAGTCGAGCAGTAAACTTTCCGCCAAGATTGAAGTATTCAGGGCGGTTTATTTGTTTGATGTTCGTTGTTGAAATATAGTCATCTATTTCTTTTTGGTACTCTATCCATGCAATGTTTTCGTCTCTATCCGTCGGTAAGTAAAAACTACTATTAGGGACTATGGTATCGGGAGTGAACGTTTCAGCGCTTGACGTTACGCCGAAGACAATGCGTCTCGCATACTCGTTATCGACAGATGCGGAATCTAATCGCCGGCCATAAAATACAGACGCAGATTTACTCTGCTGCTCGTAGTTGAAAACTTTCTTTCCTAGATCATAAACCGACGCTACTTCACTTTTGTCACCATAGAAGATTCCGCCGCTCCAGTCAGTACTGATGTCTAAGAAATCACGGTAAAGCTGAAATTTCTTTTCTATGCCATCGGAGTTTTCCGAGTATCGAAGTTTTAATGCACTTTTGTATGCGCCGGTATTTGGGTCGTAGTAACTATATACTTGACCGGAACGTTGGTCATTGTTGAAACGCATTATTGATACGCTTTTGCCAGTACCAAAGAAGTTAGAATCTTCAAAGCCGGCACTGCTATTATTGTTGCCGCCAGAGCGAGATAAGCTCAATTTGGGTTTTAATGTCCATACATCTCTGGTGCTTACAGTAACATTTGAAACGCCGTTGCAAGGAGGAGCAGTCGAAATCTTTGCGTTGGTAAGGTATCGGCGAGTATTGAGTGTACGTTCACTTGCCGATATGGACACGTCTTGTAGATTGTCGCCGGGCTTAAATAGCAAGTCATCTTTAATGACTCCGGCTTTGGTTTTTACGTGTAAGCGGTTTACAAGTCTAAATGCCCAATTGTTTTCGTCGGGGTTGTTTTCATCGAAAATAGGGCTGGCATCGATGTCGATTTTCCCAACGGTCGCACTGCCATAATCTATGCCAGTAGCTTTGAAGTTGACGTCTGTTAGCTCGCTGTGACGTTCAGTATCGCTTTGGTCGCATGACCCAATGGATTCTTTTTCCGCTATTTCAGAAGCATAAGCGGTGTAGCTTGATAGCAAGGTAAAGTAACATAGAGCGTGCCATAGTTTATTCGTTAGCATTTCTCTGTATACCCAATTTGTATGGTTTATTAATCTCCATCATAGTGTTTGTTTCTTAGGTATTCTTGAAGAAAACGAGAAAGTTTAGACTAACTTTCCTTATTAATTTATACATATACGTATACGTACAGACTTATTTTCAGTGCAATTCGGGGTTTTAGGTGTTTCTCTCGATCTGCATTGCGCTGTGAAGTAGCGGTGCCGCTACTAATACAAGCGGCGCGCCAACTAAGAGTCCAGATATGATGGCGACTGCCATTGGTGCTAAAAGCGCAGACCCTTGACCAAACTGTAAGGCGAGCGGCGCTAAGGCCAGAATGGCGATGCTTGCCGACATGAAAATTGGTCGCAATCTAGCGCGACCAGCGGCTATGCGGTGAGTGTGTTCAATGTTGGTTTCGGGGAGTTCTGCAAAGTAAAATACACCCAGCTCTGCGATTATGCCGATGACCATTGTGACGCCCATCAAGGCTGCTATATTGAGTTCGGTACCGGTGATGACTAAGCCGCCGAGTACGCCGGTGACAGAGAGTAATACCACGCCAAGTATCGACGCTGTTTGAGTGAAATCTCTAAACAGAAACAGCAAAAGCAAACCAGATAGGATAAACGCGGCGATGAACACAGCTATTAGATCGCGGAAAGACTTTTGCTGCTCAAGAAAGAGTCCTCCAAATTCATAGCGCACGCCGGGCGGTAAAATAATTCCCTGCATTTTTGTAGTAATTTCCTTCATGGCAGAGCCCATGTCCCTGCCGTCGAGGCGCGCCGTCACGGCGGTCATGGTTTGCAGGTTTTCGCGGCTAATTTGGGATTGCCCTTGGATAATATCGATAGATGCGATTCGTTTAAGGGGAATCAAGTGGCCGTCATTGGATTGCACTTTAGTATTTTCGAGATTACTAATACGCTCGCGCATCGACTCTGCTTGCCACACTTTAATGCCAATGCTGCGCTCACCGGCCTGAATCTCGCCAGTCAAACTTCCGTTCATAAGTGATTTAACTTGCGCGGTAACCTGAGATGGATCCATATTTTCTAGAGCTACGCGGCGGCGGTCTAAGGTCACCACAATGGCATCGCCGGAGATACGATCAGATATCTGTACTTCGACTACGCCGCTAATATTTTGCAGTGTATCCATTACGGTATTTGCGGCTATGGCAAGCGATTTGGGGTTGCTGTTGTAGAGTTTCACTTCTATGGGTTGTGGTACTGCTGTTAGGTCGCCAATGATATCGCCCATGAGCTGTAAGGTTTCTATAGATAGACCGGGAATGTTGAGCTCCACCCGCTGGCGTATGTCAGCCATCACTTCTTCTATTGGGCGTCTTGGTAGCGGTTTTAGTTTGATAAACATATCGCCTTCATTGGCTTCGCTTAGCCCACCACCGAGTTGTAAGCCTGTGCGGCGGGAGTAACTTTCGACCTCAGGCACTGCGCGAATGAATTCTTCCATTTTTGAGACCATCTGGTCTGTTTTAGTTAGCGATGTTCCCGGTGGGGCGACGTAGTCGAGTATTAGGCCACCTTCATCCATTTGCGGCATAAACCCTGAACTCACAAAGCTACTGGAAAGGCCTGCGATTATCGACGCTACGGCGATCATTGATATTGTCCAGATCCGTGAGTGTGCGAACAGCCGGTGCATGAGGTTTTCATATGCATCAGCGATTCTGTCTAACCAGTGATTCGCGTTCTCTGCTCGTATAGCATCGTTCTCGTTTGCGAGCTTGGTGGCGAGAAGTGGGCATATCGTCACGGTATAAATCATTGAGAAAATCAGGCTTGACGCCATGGTAATAGCGAGTGCCTTAAAAAAGCCTCCCGTCACACCGCTTAAAAATGCGAGTGGCGTGAAGACGATGATAGTGGCCAGTGATGAACCCACTAAGGGGCTTGTCATTTCAGCTGCTGCGCTTAACACGGATATATTTTTATCACTTAGGCGACGGCTGATGTGCTCTAGCATCACGACAATGTCATCAACTATCAGTCCAACAGCGGCTGCCATGCCTCCCAATGTCATAATGTTTAGGCTTAGATTCAGAAGATTGAGTAGTAAGGCTGTAGACACCAGTACGGCAGGCAGGATCACCGCAACGATAAGCACCATTCTTATGCTGCGCAAAAATAGAAACAGCACGAGACCAGCGAGGATTGTGCCGATAATTATAGAGTCTCGAACACTGCTCGCCGCAGCGCGTACCAGGTCTGATTGGTCGTAATAAGGTGTGATAACGATGGAGGAGGGGAAGCGCGCGGCTTCCCGAGCCATTAATTTCTTAATACTGTCGGTAAGCGCAATTGAATTAGCATTTGGTGTCTGCCGAATATTCACCAATACCGCTGTTTTCCCGTCTGCGGTGACACGCGTCCACTCTTGAGCGGTATTCAACTGAATGTCAGCCACATCCGCCAGATCAATAATGGTGCCGTTTTGAGCTTTTACAATTATGGTGCCAATGTCGGCAATTGTGGTTAATCGACCATCAACTAAGGAGAGATACAATCGCGACCGGTCTTCAAATCGCCCTACGGCCTCAACCTTATTGTCGGCTTGAATCGCTGCTTCAATGTCGGTAATAGACAAGCCGACTGATTGCAGGCGCAGTGGATCAACGATCACCTGGTATTCTGCGTCATTGCCGCCAAGCACTGTCACCTCAGCGACACCGTCAACAGTGGCGAGTATGGGTTGGAGTTCAAAGCGGGCGAAGGTTTTTAAGGCGACTTGGGATAGCTCCGTCGATGTTAGTGAGTAGCCTAATACTGGGAAAATTGTTGGATCCATCCGCCTTACAGTAAAGGCTAAGCCACTTGGGAGGCTCGGCGATAAGCGGGAGATCTCTGATTCTGCGCGAAGTGCTGCGGTGCTAATATCACCACCCCAATCTAAAGAAATCGATATTTCAGCGGCCCCTCGACTGGTCTGCGAGCGAATGTTTTTAACGCCGGGAATGCTGCGCAGGGCTTCTTCAACGGGCCGTGTTATTTGGGTGACCATCTGGTCAGCAGGGCGGTCGCCAGCTTCCAATGAGATGGCTATACGTGGGAAGTTGATTTCAGGAAACAGGCTCACCGGCAATTGAATAAATGAAACGCCGCCAGCAATCACCAAGACAATGAAGCAGGCGACAAGAAACCGAGCTTGGCGCGCGAGCATCCAGTTCATTGCTGTGGCTCCGCTAATACATCCTTAAGACGTGTTTTCATTCCATCTGTTAGCACTGCAGCGGCATCTACGATGATGCGCTCGCCGGCAGTTAGCCCGGTGGTCACTTCAATCGTTGATTTATTACTGACCCCTGTTGTGACACGTCTTAATACTGCCGTGTCGTTTTCAGAAATAAACACATACTGACCACGCTCATCATAAAAAACGCTGTTGACGGGAATAAGGGGTACCTTTGAATGTACGAGAGTCGTAATTTCGGCCCGTACTGCCTGCCCGGACAGTAAGGTAGAATGCGGTGGCAGCTCGGCGTACGCGGTAACCATTCGCGTAGCGGGGTCTACCCTCTGGTCTTTAGCAGTTAAGTTGCTTTCTATACTAAGCCCTGAATTATCAAGGCCGTTAAGTCGCACTGGGCTACCAAGTTCTATTACAGCGGCGTCTTCTAATTCTAAATTTAGCCTAGCCCGTAAGTGAGGCCCAATTGAGAGGCGAAGCAAGGTAGAGCCCGGTGCGACAATTCCGCCAGATTCGACCAGTATCGACTCAATGATCGCGTCCTCAGGTGACCTGACCTCAGAAAGCGTGTTCGATCGTTGCTGCAAACTGTCGGCAAGACTTTGCATGTCTTCTGCCTGACTGCGTGCCTGTTCGATATCGGCGTTACTGGCAAGGCCGTCATCTTTTAGCCGTCGCACACGCGCCGCATTGGCTCGCGCGGTTGACGCGTCCCGCCGCGCCCGCTCGATATCTATTTTCGCGCTTTCTGATGGTTTGAGTTTCAGTAGGACTTGGCCTTTCTTAACAGAACTCCCTGCTTGAACTTGAAGGTCGGTAACATGTGCTTCGATTTCGGAATTAATATTGTGTAAAAACTGGGGGTCGTATTCGACGACGCCGAAGCTGGGCACTATGCTTGCAATGTCGCCGAGTTCAACCACGCCGATAGATACCAGTGCCGTCGGCTCTATGACGGTGTCTAAAGGCGCTTTCCCGCAGGCGGATAAGCTACTTAGCAGCACGGCGGAGCATAGATACATTAATCTCATTTTATATTCTCCAGCGGTACACCTAGGTTTAATTCTAGTGCGATTAAGAGTTCGGCTTGTTTCATTGCTAGTTCAATCGCTTGAATGTGCTTGTTAATGGACGCTATGCGCAATTCGTTTGACAGCGATGCGGCGTAATCACCACGCGCAACAGCCGCTAGGGTTCCTGACACTAATGCATCCATTTGCAACGCGATTTCAGTCGCGTCGCGTGCTTGTTTGTTGACCAATAGCAGGGCGGAATAGGCAGCATCGAGGTCTGCATAGATATTGAGTAGGCGGGCGGAATAAGCCGCATCAGCTTGTTCTTCAGTGGCTTGCGCAATGGCAAGGTCGCCGCGACCGCGATTCCACAGTGGCAGTGTGATCGACACACTAGGCCCAAGCGTTTTAAGATTGCCCGTGTCCCGCGCGGCATTAAGCGCGATCACGGGTAATGGATACTGCTTCATTCGAGCTGTATTTGTGTTTTCAGCCGCGCTCTTACGTTCCATTCGCATTCCGGCTAAGTCAGCGCGATGAATGGTTGCCAGCTTGAATAGAGCATCAGTTACAGGGAGTTCGAGTTGTTCTGTAGTCGGTGTTGGTGATGCCAATGTTAAGCCGACGGAGGGCGGTAAACCCATTAAACGATGAAGCTCTTGGGTGGCGACCAGGAGGAGGCTCTCGGTATTTCTTGACTGGGAGCGAGCGTCGGTATTGACGAGAAGCGGAAGTTGTATCGCGCTACGGGGCAGGTCGCCTCGTAATACAGCGGTTTCAGTACGCATTAGCTCTTCATGGGATAGCGCTAAAGCCGTCTCGCTAAGGTGATGGATTTTGCGTAGGTAGCTTATTTGGCTTGCGAGTAGTTTTGCATTTTCGGCGGTAAGCCACTCAGCCCAGGCAATATCAAATCGTACGCTTTGCAAATGGGCTTCACTGGCGCTAAGCGTGCTTGATCGCGTCAAGAGCGCGCCGACATCAAGGCCGATGGATGCGCTAATCGCGTTGACCAAACCGCTGCCGTTAATCGGGGTGTCTACACCAAGGGAGAAACTTGGGTCAGGGAAAAGCCCGGCGGCGAACACTTGTGCACTTGCAAGGTTCTCGGATGCTCGCAACACTTTTAATTCAGGGTTGCTGAGTACTGCGATGCTTGCCAAATCTTTTGCGGTCAGCGGTGCGGACAAGTCGATGTTGTGACGCCTTGCAGATTCCACAACTCGGCTCTGCTGCAGGTCTGGTAGGTAATTCGGTTCGGGGCGTGGTGGGGCAGTGGAGCAGGCTGATAAGGCCAGAGTACAAAGGAGCACTTTTCCACTCAGGAACCTTTCCCTTGAATAATTCGCATTTCCACCAGTTCGCAAAGTAAGTACCTTCAGTTAGTTGGCTGCAATTGAACGCAGGCTTAGCCTGTCTGGCTTTTAATGGCCGTGTATTCAGATTGTTCTAAGTTTGAGAATCGCTGTGTACATAAGGCGACGATATTCACCATTAACCAGCAGAGCACCATTGTGATTAGTGTGTGGCTGATAAAGTGGTGGCCAACCAGCATTTTGTAAGTACCCATCGCCGTGCCAGCACCTAGTGCTAAAGCAAGGAATTGATTTTTCCGCTTTCGGGTCTTTGGCAAGTAATACAGCGCCAACAAGGCAAATCCAGCACTCGCGTGCCCCGCTGGGAAGCAGCGCTGTTGTTTTTGAGGGCGCTGACCTTCAGGGTAAGGATCAAAAATGCGGACATAGGGGATATCCCCGCCATAATGGGTTAAAGCGTAAGGGCAGGCGATATTGGTCGAGTTTTTAAGGACTGAAACCACGCCTGCCGACAAGGGGATGGCAATTAAAACGATAGTGATTCCCTGTCTATACGCTTTGACGAGCGGTTTATTTCTGAAAAAGGTCAGCGCAATAAGCAGTAATAGTTCCCAGCAAATAACGGCGGCCTTGGCACCGTCATATAAAAGAAAGTGCAGTACTGGATGCGTGGTATCTAAAATCCATTGCTGGGTGCTGCTGTTGTAGAAGACATCTTGAACAAACAGGTCGAGGTTCGTTTTCTCAAAGCAGAGCAGCAGCACGAATAGCGCGAGAATCGACCACAATATTTGCTTTCTGGGGTTCATTAGTCTTACTCGTCTTCCTCTGACAAAACGATGAGTTTGTCTTTCGCTGATGGCAGCAGGTTGGTGTTAACTTCAAAAACTGTCAGTAGCGTGTCAAATACCTCGTCGTGGGTATTGTCGAGATCCTTCAGCCGCTTCGATTTTTCGTAATCTATGTCGGAGGATTCTCCAATCCACGCAATTACGGGTACATGCGTTTGGGCATCAGGGGCAAAGCGATAGGGCATACCGTGAAGATAGATTCCCGATTCACCTAAGGACTCGCCATGGTCACTGACATAGAACATCGCGGTTTCGTACTTAGGGGTATTTGCTTTAAGGAAATCGATCACCTTCGATAAAAAATAATCGGTATACACAATAGTGTTGTCATAGGCATTGATGATCTCCTGCTGACTGCAGTCAGAAAGCTCAGCAGATTGACATGCTGGGGTGAATCGCTCGAACTCTGGGGGGTAGCGCTGGAAATAGGCGGGGCCGTGGCTCCCCATTTGGTGGAGAACAATGAGAATGTCACCCGTCTGATCATTGATGTAGGTCTGTAAGCCATCGAGCATGCCTTCATCACGGCATTCTGGGTTGCAAATGGGGTTTTTGTCAGCCGTTCGGTAATTTTCGAATGGGATACGATCAGCCACACCCTTAGAGTCTGAGTTATTGTCTCGCCATAAAACATTCACACCCGCCTTTTGGAGTAAATCTAAGCCATTTTCGGTGTTGCGAGCACTCTTTACGTCAAAGCCGTCATGGCCAGAATAAGAGAACATGCAGGGAACTGAAATCGCGGTGGACGTGCCGCAGGACTGGATGCGGCTATAGCTGATGAGGCGACTTTCCTTCGCTAATAATGGGTTGGTGACGCGCGAATAACCATTTAGGGAAAAGTGGTCTGCGCGGGCGGTTTCACCAACAACGAGGATGATAAGTTCTTTGTGGTCAGTTTCGTCTTCCAGAATACTAGAAATAGCGTCGAATGACTTGAAAGGTAGGTCTGTGTCGATATGGGAGAAACTCGCTGCAAATTGCAAAGCCGAATAAATTGGATAGGCTGGCGTGACGTAATATCGAACAGATTTGTGTTCTCTAAAGAAACTAGCGTACTGGCTGCTATAGCTGAGTACGCACGCCGCGGCTACACATAGGGATACGCCAGTGACTAAGGCATGCGCAGCTAAGTAGCGCTGGATTTTTACTTTCTGGAGTCGGAGGCGAAAGACAATAATGGCAGGCAGCAAACCGAGTACGAGAACTCTCGACATCAATCCCCAAGTAATCAAATCGGCGGTTTCCGATGTGTCGGTTTCGATCATATTACGTATCATTTCAATATCGATAACCGTGCCGTATTGGTCGGAAAAGTAGGCACTGAACGCAGCAACACTGATAAAGAGGATCGCCACATATTTGCTCGGCATGATTAAGCTGAACAGTGAGAGCATAAATAATAGGGCAGAAAAAAGCAGGACGAACACTGACAGAAGAAGAGGGTCGGCCGTCATTCTGGAAAAATTCGCCAAAGTTCATCTAATTGCATGTTTTTAATATAGTTTTTTACTACATCTTGATGTCCTTACTAGTCTAGTTAAGCTCACTGCGGACTGTGTGGGAGCCTTACACATCGTAAAAAAATTAAGACAATATAAGAAAATACCCAGCAGTCGGTCATCTGTGCTCACCGTCCAACTCTTTATTTTATTTTGGCTCCGGCGCTTTTGTTTTTTCCTCCAGTAAACGATTCATCATATCAGTCTTGATTGAAATTTCTGCTTCCAGTTTGCCTATCGATACCGACGCTTCTGCCTTCCAGGCTTGCAGCTCTTCGTTCAGCTTCTTAACTTTATCGAGTTCCTCTACTTGAGCTGCGAGCTCGGAAAGTTGAATTTTAAGCGAGTCAGACTCTTCCGCTTTGGAATCCAGATCCGTGGTAAGTTTACGTTGCTCGGTTTCCAGCTTTGCTGCTGCTTTCTGTATGGAGCCAAGCTCAGCCGCGAGCCGCCCGTTGTCCTTGTTTAACTGCGTGATATCAGATTGTTTAACTGAAAGAGTTTGATTCAGGGCGCGAATTTCAGACTGAAGCTGTTGGCTGTATTGCTCGTGCTTCCGTTGATCCTGATCGCGCTGTTCTTTTACCGACTGGCGATAATGCTCCATTGCCTCTCGACTGTGGGGTACTAGGGATTTTCCGTCCAAAAACGACAAGAATCGCTGAAAGCCCCGCCATCCGAGGCCTCCCAGGGGGTATTACTTTTCCCGAACCGGTAAATATCCCTCGATTGTGCGCATCAGTTCCTCCAGATCCGGTAGTTTTTCACTCATTTCGAAGGTATAGATACCCTTCAAGTTGATGTTATACCAAGCCACTGGAGAAGCCTGTTTGACAATCTGTATTCGCTTATCGTCATTCTGATATTCGAAGCTCGTCAGCAGCTGGCTGAGTATGCTGGAATTGAAGTAAATAATGGCGTTGGTGACCAAGCGCGCGCATTCGTTCCATAGTTGGATTTCTTCATCAGAGCTGCCCCGGAACTGATCCCCATTGACGTTGCTGATTGCTCGACGCAGCTGGTGGTAAGCTTCCCCCCGATTAAGGGCTCGCTGAACGTAGTTACGCAGGCTGGCATCATCGATGTAGTTCAACAAGTAATTCGCTTTTACCAAGCGGTTGTACTCCGTTAGGGCCTCCAGCAAGGGATGGTTTTTCTTGTACCCGGAGAGTTTACGAACCAGCGTGGCCTGTGTCGTTTTTCGCTCCTTGAGTGACACTGCGATCCGTTGGATGGTGTCCCAGTGCTGCATGATACGTTTGGTATTGATGGCTTTTTTCAGGCGTAGCTGAATTCTCTGATCTTTGTCTTCTTTTACATCAAACATCTCGTTGATGACGCGACTAACCTGCGCGTAACGCGGTGCAAAGCTGTATCCAAACAAGTCTAGCAGAGCGAAGTTGACGTGATTAACTCCGTGGGTATCCGTAGAGAGCACGTCCGGAATGATTTCCGAGCTGTTATTCATCAGCAAGTCAAAGATGTAATGGGATTCGTGTTCATTCGCTCCGATCACCCTGGCGTTAATAGCGGCATGGTTAGCGATTAAGCTCATGGCCGAGACGCCTTTCTGAGTTCCAAAGTACTTCGATGAATAGCGGGTTTTGAAGGTCTCTCGCCGGGCCTCAAACTTTTGACCATCGGCACTGGCGTGGATAATATCCTCTTGGATATTGTAATGCTTGAAGATTGGAAGCATGGCCGTCGCATTGTTGATGTTGTCGTTGGCAGCATTCAGGGTTTCCAGTCGCAGGTAATTCGCTTGGATGGTACTGAGCTGATCATAAGTGCGATCGGAGATTTGAGCCATGCCGTAGATGCCTTGGTTCGTTGCATTCCCCACCAGAATCGCCAGAAGGTCATATTCGTGGGCTCGGTTCTTGGACTGAGCGCCCAGCACATGTTCAAAGCACTCAATGAAGCCGGTATCACGGTCCACCATGCGCAGCACATCGGCAACGCCCGTCGTCGGTATCTGCTGGAAGAAGGGGTTGTTGACCAAGTACTTTTTACTCCCCGTCGGCAACCGCCATAGGCGCTTACCCTTCGGATTACGTAGGATAATGTTCCGGTTGTCATCCTGTTCCAGGTAGTCACTGACCTCATACAAACGGATCTCCAGATCATTGGCTGTTCGCTCGATCAGCTTACTCGGTTCAGCGGTCAACTTTGGTAGCTGAGTTTGCTCCAGCAAATTGTGCTTTTCTCTTCGCCAGCGTTCTCGACTCACCAGATCTGCATCCAAGGCCCGGTATTTAATGACATCAGGCAAGGTCAGCTGGCCATTCAACCGATCGGGGATCTGTAGATACAGGTACCATTCGTAGCGATCTGGGTTAAACGTCCCACCCTCGTCCTGCAAGAACGGTAATTGTTTCTTGGAGGGCAACCGGGCGTCTATCGTTGCATTTGAGATGACCCCTTGTGCTGCAAGATCAAGCCGAGCGTGATTCAGTGCTGCTGCCAGGCGTTGGGCGCCTGCGCTGGCTTCATAGCGTAGGCAAAGAAACAGCTGCCGAAGCAACCCTTCCCTTAAGCTATCTCTCTGGTCATAGTATTGCCACATAGCTTCCTCAACGGAACGCTTTTGTTCATTCAGGAACAGGTAGACAGACTTCAGATCTTTCTCCGCAAGCAGCTTCAGCGCTTTCTGTCTTACCGCCCCAAACGGTTGCTGTTGATCGATGCTATCATCAATGAACAGATGTAGAACTTCCGCAGCCTTGCTGACATTTTTAGCGGCTTTTTGCCAATCTTGATAAACTACTTCCTGCGCATAAGCCTTCGATTTATTCTTGGCCTGTCGGACATGATGAACAAAACCATCGGCTATGCGTTCCAACGCCTGCTGCCAGCGGAACTGCAAATAGCACAGGAGATAAAGCCTCTGATTTCCCACAGACTGCCGCTTCAGTTTAGCCCCATAGTAATCGACCCGTTCTGCAAAGTGCTGCTGATTTTTCTGGGACAACGATAGCGTACTCAATATGGCATTCACTTGCGACATCCAGTGCTGGATGTGGCGATGTACGGTCAGCTCCTTCTCCAGCTCAGTTCCTGTGAAGTTACGGGCAGATTGACGTAACTGTCGCAACGTTAGCGATCCGTCTACGTTTACGAGGGCAGCCAATGCGTCTTTTAGCTCCTGAGGCAGTTCGAGATCTACGTGGGTAATCAGCCGATCTCGCTCCTGACCAACAACCTGGCTGATGATCTTTTGCAGGGTGCTGTAGGCAGGGATCGCAATTTTCTGCCCTGATAAATACTCAATCGCTGCGTCGAAGAGGTGCCTCGGAGCAGACCAGGCTTTGGCCTGCTGCGTTAGGTGGGCTACCAAAGCAGATCCATGGGCTTTAAAACTCCAGCGCTGGTATTCGCAGAGTTCGAATATCCGCTTGTAAATCCTCTCGTTTTCTTTCTGCGAGAGATTGAACGGTCTGAAGCCGGGTCCTGGCAGTACCGTTTCGTGGACGTGCTTTAGATCATGTTTTATCTGATGAAATCCAGGATTCAGCACTACAGGTTTAGCCTTAAAATAACCCAGCAGCACAATAAACATGTAGCGCTGCCCACGATTTCGGAATTTATTAGCGACAGCCAGTTCCTTGTCGTTCAGAGCGAAAATGAAGCGTTGATCGTTGGACGTGAAAATTGGGGGCCCATAAAAATCGTCTTGTTCTGCATCGGACAAGATTTGAACACGTTCTTCATATGCCATACGTTTAGCCTAAAAAGGCCAAATCTTAACCAAAATTGGTGTAAATATGGACTTCAGAAAAAGCAATCCCCTCTTGGAGGCCCCGGATGGCGGGGCTTTCGGCGATTATTGTCGTTTTTGGACGGAAAAACCCTAGTACCCCAGTAAGCAACATGATAATCCAGAGACTGCGGCGAAACCCTTGCAGAAAATGCAGGTGGAAGTCCATGCCGATCGCCGTGGCAATGCGATATTCCCGGCTGTCGCTGACAAACCGTGTGACGACACCCCGATAGGCATTTCCGTCAAAGTGCCAAGTAGCCAGGTTATCGGCATGGATCCGCTTAACGGGGGAAAAAGCTACTATAGCCTGCGCGAAGTCAGCCCCCGGTGTAGCGAACACCAACTGGCCACGGCCATTCCACACCTGAAAATAAACACCGTGGTGTCCCGACACCGCCTGCGACAACGCCACCGGTAACCGGAGCGGATCATCCACCCTTTGCAGGGTCTGCGCTACCGCCTGGTTGATCACGACCAACTCGTCCGCGTCCTGCTCGGCGAAATGGCGCTCGACGGCACCGAGCACCAGATTGCCGATCAATACCAGGCTGATGCCGATGGCCAACGCGACAAAGACCATGACCCTGGCGGTTAGCGAAAGCGGACGCCGCTCAGTCGCCATCATCTTCAGCTTCCACATCGAGCTTGTAACCCATGCCACGCACCGTGTGGATCAGCCTGGGCTCGAAGTCGTCGTCGATTTTGGCGCGCAATCGACGGATGGCCACGTCGATCACGTTGGTGTCGGAATCAAAATTCATGTCCCAGACCTGCGAGGCGATCAGCGAACGCGGCAACACCTCACCCTGACGGCGCACCAGCAGTTCCAGCAGGCAGAATTCCTTGTGGCTGAGATTGATTTTTCGGCCGGCGCGCGTGACCCGGTGCCTGGGTAGATCCAGAACGAGATCGGCCACCTTGAGCTGATCCGACAGAGGCGGTGCCGAGCCCCTTCGCAACAGGGTGCGCACCCGTGCCAGCAACTCGGCAAAGGCGAAGGGTTTTACCAGGTAATCATCGGCGCCCAGCTCCAGCCCCTTGACTCGGTCATCCACGCGGTCGCGCGCGGTAAGGAACAATACCGGTGTCTGACGTCCCGCTTCACGCAGCGACTGCACAATGCGCCAGCCATCCACGTCGGGCAGCATGACATCCAGCACGATCAAGTCGAAGGACTCGGTCATCGCCAGATGGTGGCCATCGAGACCATTGCGCACCAGACTAACCTGAAATCCAGCTTCAGCCAGTCCTTGGCGCAAATAGTCGCCTGTTTTGATTTCGTCCTCGACCACGAGTAGTCGCATCTATGTCTCGCCCTCCACATTTTGTTTCAACCTAACGGGTTATTCCCCACGGCAAGATTACACACAGATTACATTAATGTAATGTTTGGGTCATCTGGCTGACAGGGGGGGGCAGTTAACTTGATTACACTAGGCATTACTTATGTTGATGCAGTCGGCATTCCGGTCGCTGTTGCCGGCCTGTCAGATCGGGCGTGACTCGAAAACGACAGTATCATCAACAAGCACTTCGCCACGGTTGATGTGATCGAGGGCAAGGTTATGAAAAACGATATCGCTGAATTGGAGCATTGATGAAAACGTTTAGTGCGACACGCCGTCACTTCGTACAGGGGCTGGTGGCTGGCGGTGTGCTGGCAAGCTTTCCAGCCCTGCTGCACGCAGGGGGCCGTCTGGAGAACCAGACACACACCGGTACCGCGCCCGTGCTGAGCGGCCAATCGATTGATCTGGTCGTCGCCGAAACACCGGTCAACTTTACCGGCGTGATCCGTATGGCGACCACCATCAACGGCTCCATTCCGGCCCCGACACTGAGGTTGCGTGAGGGAGATGAGGTCACCATCCGGGTAACCAACCGGCTCAAGGTTCCTACCTCCATCCACTGGCACGGGATCATTCTACCTTTTCAGATGGACGGCGTACCCGGCATCAGCTTCCGTGGCATAGCACCGGGCGAGACCTTCGTTTACCGTTTCAAATTACAACAGAGCGGCACTTATTGGTACCACTCCCACAGCGGCTTCCAGGAAATGACCGGCATGTATGGCGCGCTCATTATCGAGCCGCGTGATGGTCAGGTTCGCCCTGCAGCGGGGCATCTGCGTGCCGACCGCGACTACGTGGTGCAGCTTTCCGATTGGACCGATGACGATCCGATGTCAGTGTTTGCCAAACTCAAGGTTCAAAGCGACGTCTACAACTTTAACCAGCCCACAGTGGGCGACTTCTTTCGCGACGTTTCCACACAGGGGGTTTCCGGCGCGCTGGACAAACGCCAGATGTGGAACCAGATGCGTATGAACCCCACCGATCTGGCCGACCTTTCCGCCGCAACCTTGACCTACCTGATGAACGGCCGAACGCCAGCGGGCAACTGGACGGGGCTGTTCACGCCCGGTGAGCGCGTGCGCTTGCGTTTTATCAATGCAGCCAGTAACAGTTTTTACGACGTTCGCATTCCTGGCCTGAAGATGGCCGTAGTGCAGGCTGATGGGCAGAATATTGAGCCGGTCGAGGTTGACGAGTTTCGCTTCGGGCCGGGCGAAACCTACGATGTGCTGGTGGAACCAAAGGATGACGCCCATACCATCTTCGCGCAAAGCATGGATCGCACCGGCTATGCGCGCGGCACTCTGGCGGTGCGGGACGGTTTGAACGCGCCGGTGCCAGCGCTCGACCCCGTGGAGTGGCTGACCATGGCCGACATGATGGGGCGGATGGATCACGGCGCCATGAATCATGGAACCATGGGACACGACACCGGCATGGATCATTCAAAAATGGACCATTCTCAGATGGATCCCGGTGGCATGGCGATGGATCACAGCCAGCATGGCATGCAACAGGCTCCGATGGCCAAGCCGTCACAAAAGGTCAACCACGCCCGCAGTGAATACGGTACATCCGTGGACATGCGGGTCGATAGGCCGCGCACTAACCTGGATGATCCGGGTATTGGCCTCCGCAACAATGGCCGGCGGGTGCTTACCTTGGCTGATCTTCGGTCACAAGAGGGCGTGCTGAATGACAGCCGCTCCGCCGTCAGAGAAATCGAATTGCACTTGACTGGCAATATGGAGCGCTACAGTTGGTCCTTCGACGGGCTGGAATTCGGCAAGAGCACGCCGGTGGCCATGAAACACGGCGAGCGTGTTCGCGTTATCTTGCAAAATGACACCATGATGACCCACCCCATGCACCTGCATGGCATGTGGAGCGACCTGGAGGATGATCAAGGTCGGTTGCGTGTACGTCGGCATACCATCCCGGTACAACCGGCACAACGCATCAGCTTTCTGACCACCCCGCATGATCTGGGGCGCTGGGCGTGGCACTGTCATCTGTTATTCCATATGGATGCGGGGATGTTCCGCGAGGTGGTGGTGTCATGAGTGTGAAGGATTTCGCCAGATATTGTTTGCATGCAGGCGTTATTGCAGGGCTGTTGTTTTCGGCTTCCGTCTTGGCGCAACAGGAGGATCCACATGCAATGCACGCAAATGATGCCGATGTGCCGTCCCATGAGCCCCCTGATGACAGCTCGGATACTCGCGCCACGGGTCACGCCGCCATGGCGCAGGGCGACATGCAAATGCAGGGCGGAGACGCCCCCAAGGATGCCCGCGATCCTCACGCATATTCCGATGGCTACACGCTGACGGAAGGCCCCTATGCGCTGCCGGGTCCACGGCAACTGAAACTGGCCGATGAGCATCGATTCTGGTCGCTGCTGGGCGATCGCCTCGAATACGACGCCGATAATGACGTCACGACCTTTGACCTGCAGGGCTGGTATGGCACCACCTATGACCGCTTGGTGATCAAGCTCGAAGGCGATGCCGTGGACGGGCGCCTGGCGGAAAGTCAGACTGATCTGCTCTGGGGCCACGCACTCAATGCCTATTTCGACACCCAGCTGGGCGTTCGTCTTGATCAATACGATGAAGGCACGGGCCGCGAGTGGCTCGCGTTCGGTATTCAGGGCCTTGCCCCCTACTGGTTTGAACTGGATCTGACCGCCTACCTGGGCGAGGGCGGACGTACAGCTCTGTCGTTGGAAGCGGAATACGAATTGCTACTCACCCAGCGCCTGATTTTACAGCCTCGGGCTGAACTGACCGCCTATGGCAAAGACGATGCGGTTAACGGACTGGGTCGCGGTTTGTCCGATGTCGCCCTGGGACTGCGATTGCGCTACGAGTTTTCACGCCAGTTCGCCCCTTATGTCGGTATCGAGTGGAACGGCACCTTTGGCGCCACCGCCGATCAGGCGCGGGCCAACGGCGATGCCACCAAGGATACCCGGTACGTCGCCGGGATCCGGTTCTGGTTTTAATCAAACGACTTATGTTTTTAACACAACCTAGGAGTCACATTATGAAACGCCAATCACTCAGCTATTTCGTCGCCCTGCCGGCATTATTGCTTGCCCTGTCAGCCCAGGCCCACGATCCCAAGGAGCACATGAAGGAGGCGCAGGCGCCGGACTGTGCGGCCATGAAAGACATGGATCATTCCAAAATGGACATGAAAGATCCGGTCATGCAGGCCATGATGAAAAAATGCATGAAGGCCATGCACAAGGATGAAGCAGAATCGCATGAAGCGCATGGGGACAAAGGCCAAACCGATCACGGTAACCATGACGAAAAAGCCGATGAAAAAAAGCCGGCCAAACACCAGCACTAAAAATAACGGGTAGCCATTCCTGAGGAGATAACATGACGTCCTTTAAGTTTTTATCCTGCTTTAAATGCCTCGCCGTTGCGGCAGGCGTGGCGGCGGTGACCGGTGTGGGGTTCCTCTATTCGGGTCTCTATCCGATGGGAGCCGATGACCATCACAACGACTTGACTTATTGGGCGCTGGAAACCCTGCGCGAGCGATCCATCGCCCGCGCATCAAACGACATCGAGGTGCCGACCGACCTGAATTCGTCCGAGCGCTTGCTGGCAGGCGGCGCCGACTACAACGACATGTGCACCGGCTGCCATCTCAAACCGGGCAAGACCGAAAGTGATTTTACCCTGGGGCTGTATCCCGCGCCGCCCAATCTAACACTGACGGGTGATAGGCATGGGCATGAGCATGCCGGTGACACTGATAATGATGACGAGGCCATTAAGCGACAATTCTGGATTATTAAACATGGCATCAAGGCTTCCGGGATGCCGGCCTGGGGGCCGGGTCATGACGATCAGCGCATCTGGAACATGGTGGCGTTCCTGCAGCGCCTACCCGAGCTGTCGCCGCAGCAATACCAGATCCTGACCGCGCGCGGCGCGGATGACGCCGGGCACCATTAAGGCTGGCTTCAGGAGGATACCCATGTCGCATGCCAATCACAGACACCAAGCCCGTCAGCGCGGCGAGTCCAACAGCACTGAATTGACCGACCCCGTGTGCGGCATGGCGGTCAAGAAGACATCCTTCCACAAGGTCGAGTTTCAGGGCCGGCTGTACTCCTTTTGCAGCACGCATTGCCGAAGCAAATTCATGGATAACCCACAGCGCTATCTTACAGGGTCCGAACCCCCCGAGGGCGATGCCAACACCGAGTACAGTTGTCCTATGCACCCGGAAGTGAGGCAATTGGGTCCGGGCACCTGCCCGAAGTGCGGCATGGCGCTGGAACCGGTGATGCCCAGCGCCGACGCCGGAGACAATCCGGAACTCGCGGATTTCAGGCGTCGTTTTTGGTACACCTTGCCATTGACCCTGATGGTAACCCTGATCGCCATGTCGGGCGGGGCTTTTGACCACTTTCCGGGAGCGGCGCGACCCTGGGTGGAGCTGGCGCTGGCCACTCCGGTGGTGCTCTGGTCCGGCTGGCCTTTCTTTGTCCGCTGGTTCCAGTCACTCAAGCGGCGTTCGCCCAATATGTGGACTTTGATCGGTACCGGTACCGGCGCGGCTTATCTGTACAGCGTTATTGCAACCGTCGCCCCCGGCATTTTCCCGGCTTCGTTCCGTCTCGATGGCCAAGTGGCGGTGTATTTCGAGGCCGCGGCCGTGATCATTTCGCTGACCTTGCTCGGTCAGGTGCTGGAGCTGAAGGCCCGCTCGGAGACCGGTGCCGCCATTCGCGCTCTGTTGGGTCTGGCGCCCAAGACCGCGCGGCATATCCGCGACGATGGCACCGAGGAAGATATTCCACTGACCCATGTCCATCCTGGTGATCGCTTGCGTGTCAGGCCCGGCGAGAAGGTTCCCGTGGACGGTCAGGTGCTGGAAGGTGAAAGTGCCATCGATGAATCCATGCTCACCGGCGAGCCCATGCCGGTGAGCAAACGACCCGGAGATGCGCTGATCGGCGCCTCGATCAATACCAGCGGCGCGCTGATCATGCGGGCCGAAAAGGTTGGCTCGGCCACCGTGCTCGCCCAGATCGTGCAATTAGTCTCCAATGCCCAGCGTTCCCGTGCTCCCATGCAACGCATGGCGGACGTGGTCGCGGGGTATTTCGTGCTGGTAGTGATGGTGATCGCGCTCGCCACGCTGGTGCTTTGGGGGCTGTTCGGACCCGAGCCGAGCTGGGCGTTCGGGTTGATCAACGCGGTAGCGGTGTTGATCATCGCCTGTCCTTGCGCGCTGGGCCTGGCGACGCCCATGTCGGTCATGGTGGCCACTGGCAACGCCGCTACCCGAGGTGTGCTGTTCAAAGACGCGGCTGCCATCGAACATTTGCGCCAGGTGGATACCCTGATCGTCGACAAAACCGGCACGCTGACCGAGGGGCGTCCCGCTTTCCATGCGGTGATCTCGGCGGGCAGACTCGCACCCAATGAGGTTTTACGCTTGGCGGCCAGCCTGGACCAGGGCAGTGAGCACCCGTTGGCGCAGGCGATTGTGGCCGAGGCGCACAAGCGGGGACTGAATTTGAGTCCTGCGGTTGATTTTGAGTCGGCTTCCGGGATTGGCGTACGTGGCAAGGTGGAAAACCACCCTGTCGCCCTGGGCAATACCGCCTTGATGGAGGAACAGCAGGTCGAGTGGCGCGTCGTGGCCGATGAGGCGGAAATACTGCGCAGCAGAGGCGCCAGCGTGATCTATCTGGCCGTTGACGGCCTGCTGGCTGGCTTGCTCGCGGTCGCCGACCCCATCAAAGCCTCCACGCCACAAGCCATCAGCGAACTCAGGGCCAGCGGCTTGCGCCTGGTGATGGCCACGGGCGATGGCTTGACCACGGCGAAATCTGTCGCGCGCGAACTGGGCATCGACGAGGTATACGGTGAGGTACGCCCCAAGGATAAGGATGACCTTGTGGCTCGCCTGCAAGCCAAGGGTCACAAGGTGGCCATGGCTGGCGACGGCATCAATGACGCTCCGGCCCTGGCCCGCGCCGATGTCGGGATCGCCATGGGCACGGGCACTGATGTTGCCATGAGTACGGCGCAGTTAACCCTGGTGAAAGGCGACCTGCGTGGCATCGCCATTGCCCGGCAAATCTCGGTCGATACGGTAGGCAACATGCGCCAGAACCTGTTGTTCGCTTTCCTCTACAACGCCATGGGCGTGCCCATCGCCGCCGGCGTTTTGTATCCACTGACGGGCTGGCTGCTGTCACCGCTGATCGCCGCGCTGGCCATGAGCCTGAGTTCGGTGTCGGTGGTAGGCAACGCGCTGCGGCTGCATCTCACCAGGACTATAGGAGGTGAAGCATGAACAAGCCCAGCGGAAGCTTCTGGCTCAGCACCAGGGGCTTGGCGGCACTCGGGCTGATCGCGGCGGCGAGTTATTTCCTGCTGGTCGAACATCGTGAGCACCTGTTGGCGTTTTTGCCCTATGCAATCCTGCTTGCCTGTCCTTTCATGCACCTATTCATGCATCACGGCCATGGTCATCACGGCGTGCAGTCGCAGGAAAAGGAAAGATACAAGGCGCTTCGCCTGCACGACTGAAGTCTGCTCGTTACCTTGTCATCCATTACTTAATGTTCTATTCAATTGTCTTCGGAGGCAACTATGTATCGAGTTAAATTAACGGGCTTGGTGTTGGGGCTGTTGACGCTGCCCTTGATCGCGGCCTGTAATGATGGGCCTAAAAACCCAAAAACATCTGACCCATCCGCTGGTGCAGTTGAAACGCTTACCGTCTACAAAAGCCCTACCTGTGGCTGCTGTAAAAAATGGATAGGTCACCTTGAAGCCGAGGGCTTTGAGGCCAGTGTCGAACACCCGGCTAATCTGGACGCCATCAAGGATCGCTATCGAATCGCAAACAACCTGCGTTCCTGCCACACAGCGGTGTCGTCACAAGGCTATGCCTTTGAGGGGCACATCCCGGCCCGCTATATTCATCAGTTTCTGGCTAATCCGCCAGCCGACGGGATTGGGCTGACAGTGCCCGCCATGCCCGTTGGCAGTCCGGGTATGGAGGTGGGTGACAAGTTCATGCCATACCGGGTTCTGCTGATGAAAAAAGACGGCAGCACTGAAGTGTTTGCCAGTGTCGAGAGCGCGGCTCAACAGGTTCAGCCACTCCAACAACCGGAAGCGCAGCCATGAAAATATTCGTCACCATGCTTTTTATCCTGCCGCTCGGTATAGGCAGTGTCATAGCCTTTGCGCAATCCCTTCCCGAGACCCTGACGCTGGACGAGGCGATAACCCTCGCCATAGATACCGATCCCTGGCTCACCGGTAGCCAGTACACTCAGCAGGCCCTTACCGACGAAGCGACTGCCGCGGCGACTTTGCCGGATCCCCGCATGAGCCTGATGGCCGGCAATTTCCCTGTTGATTCTTTTGACATCAATCAGGAAGGCATGACTCAGTTGTCGGTGGGGATCAGCCAAATGTTTCCCCGGGGTGACAGTCTGTCGCTCACCCGCCGACAAAAGCAGCAGCTAGCCGAGCAGCATCCCTTACTAAGGCTGGATCGTCGGGCCAAGGTAGGCGCTACGGTCAGCCAGTTGTGGCTGGAGGTCTTCAAGGCGCAGGAGAGTATCCGGCTGATCGAACAGGATCGCGCACTGTTTGAGCAACTGGTGGATGTCGCCGAGGCCAGTTATTCTTCGGCATTGGGCCGGGCGCGCCAGCAGGACGTAATTCGCGCGCAGTTGGAGCTGATTCGTCTTGAAGACAGACTGACGATGCTCAGGCAGCAACAGCAAGCCGCACAAAAGCGTCTGACCGAATGGATCGGTGCGCCTGCCACTGTCCCTCTGGCTCCGGTACTACCGACACAGTCTCTTTCCAGGCCACTGTCGGCACCGACCATTGAGTACGCCAACGAGCATACGCGCTACGAATGGATCCGTCATCATCCCGCGTTGCGGGCGCTGGATCAGCGTATCGATGCCACGCAAACCGGTGTTGATCTGGCCAAGCAGAAATACAAGCCCGAATGGGGCCTGACCGCCCAATACGGCTATCGCGACAACGATCCCATGGGGCGCGACCGGGCGGATCTGCTCTCCATAGGCGTGAACTTCGACCTGCCCATTTTCACCGGTAACCGGCAGGACAAGGAAGTCAGCGCCGCCGTCAATCGAACCGAGGCCATCAAAACCGAAAAGCACTTGCTTGGTCGTCGGCTAATGGCGGAACTGGAAACCGCGAGCGTACAACTGGCACGTCTCGATGAACGCCAGGCGTTATACACCGATCAGCTGTTGCCGCAAATGGCCGAGCAGGCAGAGGCTTCACTTTCGGCCTACAACAACGACGACGGCGACTTCGCCGAAGCCGTGCGTGCCCGCATTGCCGAATTGAATGCCAAGATCGACGCGCTCGCCATTGCCGTGGATCGGCAGAAGACCATCGCCCAAATCAATTACCTGCTCGCCGAGGCGTCGTTCGACGATGCACGGCCGGCGGAACCGTTTTAAAGGAGTTCAACATGAATACATTCACCAAAACCTTGCTGGGCACGGCCGTCGGCGCGCTGCTCGGCGCATCCGGCGTCTGGCTACTCGGCAACCCCGATGAGGGGGATATGACAGCAACCGGCGGTGAACGCAAGCCACTTTACTGGGTGGCGCCCATGGATCCCAACTACAAGCGCGACAAGCCTGGCAAATCGCCCATGGGCATGGATCTGATCCCTGTGTACGAGAAATCCGCCGGAGAGGATGAAGCCGGCACCGTCAAGATATCGCCCGAGGTCGTCAACAATCTCGGCGTGCGCACCGCCACGGTTAGGTCCGGGTCTCTGGATCTGGATGTCAAAACCGTCGGTTACGTGCAATACGATGAGAACCGGCTGGTGCATATCAGCCCGCGCGTGGAAGGCTGGATCGAGAAGCTCCATGTCAAGGCCGCCGGGGATCCGGTCAGACAGGGCGACCCCCTGTACGCGCTCTATTCGCCGACCCTGGTCAACGCCCAGGAAGAGCTTTTGCTGGCTTTGAAGCGCGACAACCCGGTGTTGATCGGTGCTGCCGTGGAACGCTTGTTGGCGCTGCAAGTACCTCAGGCAGATATCGACCGGCTGCGTAAAACCCGCAAGGTCAGCCAGACCATCACCGTTGCCGCGCCGCAGTCCGGGGTACTGGACAATCTCGCGGTGCGTGAGGGCATGTTCGTCAAGCCTGGCTTGAGTCTGATGAGCATCGGCCAGCTAGAACATATCTGGGTGATCGGTGAGGTGTTCGAACGACAGGCAAGCCTGGTCAAGACCGGCGACCAGGTGCGGATGCGGCTCGATTACCTGCCCGGTCGGGATTGGTTGGGCCAGGTGGACTATGTCTATCCGTCTTTGAATGCCAAGACACGTACCGCGCAAATCCGGGTGCATTTCGACAACCCGGACGACTTCCTCAAGCCGGGCATGTTCGCGCAGATGGTCATTGAGACCCAGGCGGGGGCTGAAGCACTGTTAATCCCGCGAGAAGCGCTGATCCGTACCGGCAGCCAGGCGCGCGTGGTGTTGGCGCTGGGTGATGGCAAATTCAAATCGGTGGCCGTTGAGGTCGGGCGTGTGGGCGAACGGCAGGTGGAAATTCAGTCGGGACTCAAAGAAGGGGAACGCATTGTGACCTCTGCTCAGTTCCTGATCGACTCGGAATCCAGCAAGACGTCGGACTTCAAGCGCATGGCCAAGCGCGATCAGCAAGGCGAATCAATGGATGTAAAGGCAGACGCTGATTCCCGCTCAGTCTGGGTGGCCGCACGTATCGACAGCCTGATGCCGGATCACCGCATGGTGACCCTGGAGCACGAGGCCATCCCGGACTGGCAATGGCCCACCATGACCATGGATTTCACCGTCGCTGAGGCTGTGGACATGGATGCGCTCAAACAGGGAATGCGCCTGCATGTGCAGATCACCAATAACAACAGTGGTGGATACCAGATTACCCAAGTGCATATTCCCAATGAGCAAGGCAATGATGCCATGCCTGCAGGAATGGATCACGGTCAGCACGAGGGTATGGATCACGGTGATATGTCGATGCCGGAGCACAGCGAACACCAGGGCATGAACCACGGCGGTCACGATCAAAAGGAGCACAATCATGATTGAATCGATAACCCGTTGGTCCATCGGTAACCGTTTCTTCGTGCTGCTGGCTACTTTGATGCTGGTGGGGATGGGTCTCTATTCGCTGAAAAACACCCCGGTGGACGCCATTCCCGATCTGTCCGATGTACAGGTCATTATTAAGACCAGTTTTCCTGGGCAGGCACCGCAGGTGGTGGAGGACCAGGTCACGTATCCACTGACTACTGCCATGTTGTCGGTACCCGGTGCGGTTACCGTGCGCGGTTATTCCTTTTTTGGCGATTCCTTTGTGTATGTCATTTTCGACGAGGATACCGATGCCTACTGGGCACGTTCCCGGGTGCTGGAGTACCTGTCTCAGGTCGCGCCCACATTACCGCCCAGCGCCCGGCCGCAACTGGGACCGGACGCCACCGGTGTCGGCTGGGTCTACCTCTATGCCTTGGTGGATCGCAGCGGTCAGCATGACATCAGTCAGCTGCGCAGCCTGCAGGACTGGTTCCTGAAATACGAGCTGCAAACCGTGCCGGGTGTTTCCGAAGTCTCGGCGCTCGGTGGCATGGTCAAGCAGTATCAAGTGAAGGTAAACCCGGAGAAACTGCGCGCCTTCGGTATTCCCCTGTCTCTTATCCAGATGGCTATCCAGCGCGGCAACCAGGAAGTGGGCGCCTCGGTGGTGGAAATGGCCGAAGCCGAGTACATGGTGCGCGCCAGCGGTTACATCCAGAGTATCGATGATCTGGCCAACATTCCGTTAGGGTTGGATGTTAACGGTACGCCGCTGTTGCTCAAGGATGTGGCGGATATCGAATTGGGGCCGCAAATGCGCCGTGGCATCGCCGAGTTGAACGGCGAAGGTGAAGTGGTGGGCGGTATTGTGGTGATGCGTTTCGGTGAGAACGCCCAGAAAACCATTGATGGGGTCAAGGCCAAGCTGGAAAAACTCAAGGCGGGTTTGCCCGAGGGCGTGGAGATCGTAACCGTTTATGATCGTTCAGGGCTGATATCTCGCGCCATTGACAGTTTGTGGAAAAGTCTGGCCGAAGAACTCGCTATTGTGGCGTTGATCTGTGCCATTTTCCTGTTTCATGTCAGGTCCTCACTGGTGGCGGTCTTCAGTCTGCCGCTAGGTATACTCACGGCTTTTACCGTGATGTATTGGCAAGGTCTCAATGCCAATATCATGTCATTAGGCGGTATAGCGATTGCGATAGGCGCCATGATTGATGGCGCGATTGTCATGATCGAAAACATGCATAAGCATATGGAACGTACGCCCTTGACGCCAGAGAACCGTTGGAAAATCGTGGCGGCGTCAGCCAGTGAAGTCGGTCCGGCGCTGTTTTTCAGTTTGCTTATTATCACTGTGAGCTTTGTACCAGTATTCACCCTGGAAGCCCAGGAGGGCCGGATGTTCAGCCCGTTGGCCTTTACCAAAACCTATGCCATGGCAGCCAGTGCGGCGCTTGCTATCACGGTGGTGCCGGTTTTGATGGGATATTTCATCAGAGGCAAGGTGGTAGCGGAAAACAAGAATCCCGTTAATCGATTACTGATTGCCGGGTACATGCCCCTGCTGAAAACCGTATTGCGTTTTCCGAAAATCACACTTGCCATGGCGGTTGTGATTTTCCTCGTTGGGATCTGGCCGGTTAACAAGATTGGTAGTGAATTCATCCCCGATCTGGATGAAGGTGATCTCATGTACATGCCCACCACTTATCCGGGGCTATCTATTGGTAAGGCCAGGGAATTGCTTCAACAGACCGACAAGCTGATTGCGACTGTCCCCGAGGTGAAGACTGTTTTCGGCAAAATCGGCCGTGCCGAGACAGCCACGGATCCCGCTCCGCTGACCATGATCGAGACCTTTATTCAGCTCAAGCCCAAAGAGGAATGGCGCGAGGGCATGACCACGGAGAAGCTCAAGAAGGAGCTGGATGCGCTAGTGAAATTCCCCGGTCTAACCAACGCTTGGGTGATGCCGATCAAGACTCGCATCGACATGCTGGCCACCGGTATCAAGACGCCGGTAGGCATCAAGGTGGCGGGCGAGGATCTGCGAGAAATTCAGAAGATTGGGCAGCGACTAGAGCAGATCCTCAAGGATGTACCCGGCACAGCCTCGGTGTATTCCGAAAGGGTGGCCGGTGGGCGTTACATCAAGGTGGATATTCAGCGTGCACAGGCGGCGCGCTATGGCCTCAATATTGCTGATGTGCAGCAGGTAATAGCCACGGCCATTGGGGGAATGAATGTGGCGCAGACCATTGAGGGGCTGGAGCGTTATCCGATCAATCTGCGCTACCCGCAGGACTATCGAGACTCGCCAGAACAGCTGGCGCTGCTGCCCATCGTTACGCCCAGCGGCCAACGCATTGCGCTCGCCGATGTGGCCAATGTCTATGTGGAGGACGGCCCGCCAGCGATCAAGAGCGAGAACGCCAGGCTGAATGGCTGGACCTTTGTAGATATCGATGGGGTGGACGTGGGCAGCTATGTACAAGCGGCCATGGCAACGGTCGAGCAGCAGCTGGATTTACCGGCCGGCTACTCGGTGGCCTGGTCCGGTCAGTACGAATACATGCTGCGCGCCAAAGAGAAACTGACCTATGTGGTTCCTTTGACGCTTGCCATCATTATCATTCTGTTATACATGAATTTTCGTAACTTCACTGAAATAGCCATTATTCTGGGAACACTACCACTGGCGGTAATTGGTTCAATCTGGCTGATGTACCTGCTTGGCTATAATTTTTCTGTCGCGGTTGCGGTTGGTTTTATTGCACTGGCGGGGGTTACGGTGGAAATAGGTATCATCATGTTAACTTATCTTAACCAAGCATATCACCAATTGATAGATACCTGTCGTGAGCGTGGAGTGCAACCATTAAAAGAAGATTTGCTCGAAGCCGTGACACAGGGCGCGGGACTTCGTGTAAGACCCGTAATGATGACTACGGTCTCCACTATCGCTGGATTGTTGCCCATTATGTTCAGTTCCGGAACAGGTGCGGAAGTTGTTAGCCGGATTGCGGCGCCTATGGTGGGCGGAATGGTGAGTGCTGTGATTTTAACGTTGTTGGTATTACCCGTCGTGTATTACCTATGGCGCACCCGCTCGCTGAAAGCATAATATTGCCAAACTAAATGGGGCAGACTTGTCTGCCCCTGCCGGAGCTCTGTGGTATAAACCAATAAAGCACCAAATGCACAAATAGGTTAATGCTATTTGGTTGATCTGAATCAATCAAAACACCTAAACATTACAGAAATGTCATGTTGGAGTCATCCATCCGTAATCATCACCCCATGACAATAAACAAAGAAGCTTAATAAAACACACCTTAGGCGACAACTAGCTTGACAGCTACCGGTGTAGAAGTTGGGCAAATCAACGATAGGGGAAAACCATGAACATGAAGAAGTCAAAACTCAAATGCTGCCTTCTGACTTTAAGTGTTACAGCGGCAATAGTTCCTGCCGCTGTTTACGCAGACAATCAGACCGACAATCTCAGGCAGCAAGTCGACGATCTTCAAAATCAAGTTGATCGCTTGGAAAACACGGCAGCGGAACGTAATACAGATTCGTCATTTCATATGGCAGGTTATGGATCGGTCGAGTACGCCGATCCGGATTCAGGCAACGCCGCTTTTAACAAGGTATTGGTCGCCCCCATCATCCACTACAATTACCAAGACTGGCTAATGTTCGAAACAGAATTTGAGCTGTCGAACACAGCTGATGGGGGCACTGAGCTGGCGTTGGAATATGCCTCTATCAACCTGTTCCTGAATGACTATGTAGCGCTTGGCGCGGGAAAATTTTTAAGTCCCATAGGTCAATTCCGGCAGAATTTGCACCCTAGCTGGATCAATAAGGCTGTCTCGGCACCCGCTGGCTTCGGGCATGGCGGAGCTGCGCCCCTAACTGAGACCGGCTTGCAATTGCGCGGCGGGTTTCCACTCGGCGAGATGCGCGCCAATTATGCTGTTTATGTTGGTAACGGGCCCACCCTGGCCGCCGGTGTAGAGGATGATGAAGGGGAATACGAACTGGCTATCGAGGAAGTGGAAACCGAAGGCCGTACCAGTGACCCTGACGGGAAGAAGTCATTTGGTGGTCGCCTTGGGCTATTGCCGTTTTCTGGTCTGGAAATAGGGATTTCCGCCGCTAAAGGTAAAGCCACAGTGACGGATGCTTTTGCGGGTGGACATGATGGGCCTGAGCTTGATATCGAATCCACAGGCGAATTTGATTATGATGTTATCGGTGCCGATTTTCGCTATGGCTGGAACAACCTAGAGCTGCGAGGCGAATACCTCAAAACAGAGATTGGCGAAGGTAGTGCCGGTGTCGAATTTCATAGCGATGACCTACCTGACGGTTATGCAGGCCCCGCAGAGTTTGACGATGTTGAGGTAGGTCAATGGAAAGCCTGGTATCTGCAGGCAGCCTATAAAATCCCCTCGACATCACTCGAAACCGTCGTTCGCACCAGCGAATTACAGACGCCTCATTCTGGGGAAAACTACTCTCAGCGCACACTGGGGCTGAATTACCTTTTTGCACCCCATGTTGTCGTTAAGCTCAATTATGAGATAAAAGACTACGACTCATCAGGCGCAGATGATGAAGACACTGTGCGAGTGCAACTGGCTTACGGTTTTTAGGGGAGAATTGATATGAAAATCAGCAAATTTATTACTAGCAAACTTTTCGGTGTAAGTATTACGGCTTTGTTACTGTCTGCAACCTTCCTCACACCGGCTCTGGCCGAAGCAAAAGGCGATGCGGGAAAGGGGGCTCAGAAATGGGCCGATAACTGCGCCCGTTGTCATAACATGCGCGATCCGAAGGAGTTGTCAGATGATTACTGGGAAACCACTGTCAATCACATGCGTATCCGCGCCGGTCTGTGGGGTCAGGATACGCGAGATATTCTTGCTTTCCTGCAGGCATCGAACACACCCGCCAAAAAGGTAACAGTAAAGTCTGTATCGGTGGATCTGGCCAACTCCGGTCTATCCGGTGAGGCAGTCTACAAAAGCACCTGTATCGCATGCCATGGCGGCGACGGCAAGGGTGCCTTTCCTGGCATTCCGGACTTCACCAAGTCGAAAGGCCCATTGAGCAAAAATGATGCAGAGTTACTGAGCAACATGATCAATGGATTTCAGAGCCCAGGCTCGCCGATGGCCATGCCGCCGCGGGGCGGCAATGTCAGTTTGACCGACGCCGACCTGAAAGCCGTACTTGGTTATATGCGAACCACCTTCGAGAAATAGGGCTTTATCTGTGGGCAGAGTGCTCGGTGTCAGCCGGGCACTCTGCCCCACGTTATATTCTCCAGCCCTTTCCCTTGCTCGCCGCTCCATATTCTTCAGACATTACCAACAAGTGCCCCCAATTTTTCCATCAGAACCAGCGCGGCATTGTTGTTGAACTGCTGTCCTTCCTCAATGTATTCCCAAACCGTCGCATCGCTTTTCCAGCCTCCTTGCTTTTTAATCAGTTCAAAATCGACTCGCTCTCTTGCAGCCGATGTGGAAAGACCACGCCGGAAGCTATGGCTGCTCAAGTCCGATACGAAATCGAACTGACAGGCATTACCCAGCGTCTTGAGTAATTCATTAATGGCACCGGAATTCAACGCTTTGGGTTGAACCTTATCCCAGCGGTTAATGGGGTCCTAGGGATTTTGCCCCCAAATACTGCAAAAACCGCTGAAGCCCCCGTATTTACTGGCCTCCAAGCCACTATTAATTTTAATTTAGCTCAAGTTTCAGTATCTTCTTCGGCCTTTGGGTCAAAGAATGAGCAGAAACAAGCGACTATCGATTCTCACTGCCGCTGAAATCGAGGATTTATACGGCGTCCCGTCCTTCAACGAATCGTATCAGCGGTTTTACTTCACATTGAATGATAAAGAGCGTGCTGAGCTGGCCAGAATAAGGCAACGCAAGTATCGCTGTATCGCCATCGCATTGTTGGGCTACTTCAAATGCAAGCCCATCTTGCTCAATCCGACATTTAAATCCATGCGGGATGACCTGGAATTTATTGCGCAAAATCACTTCGATGGCCTGAAATTTCGGCGCTTCAGTCTGAAATCTGATCAAAAGTCCCGCATTTATGAGCGGATTTTTTCCATGATCGATTATGAAAATTGGAAAGATCCTGAGCATCAACCCCGGCTTGTTGAACACTTACTGGTCTGCGCTGAAAGCTGGGTCGCGGCGCGTGCTCTCTTTGATGCTGCCATTGAGTTCCTGGCTCACCAGAAAATCGCCATTCCTGCCTATAGCACCCTGCAGAAGATCGTCAGCCAGGTGGTTAACCAGCATCAGCAGCGACTGCATGAGAAGATCGGTGCCGCGTGTAGCCCAAAATTGACGGCTATACTAAATACACTGGTATCCGGTAATGACCAGCTTACGTTAACACAATTGCGCGGCAGCGCGCGCAATTTCACCGGTACCGAGTTGCAGAAAGAACTTGCAGTGTATCACCACATTCAACCGCTGATGGCAGAGGTGACCGCTGTCCTCGACTCGCTTTCTCTGTCTCAAAAAAATCAGCAGCACTATGCCGAACGGATTCACTATTACGGCGCCAAAATAAAACGTCAGTCGCCTGAGAATCAGTGCCTATATCTGCTTTGCTACCTACAGTTTCGATACCAAGAGGGGCTGGAACGGATGGCCGAAGGGTTCATTCATCACGTTCGACAGGTCAAGCAACGAGCGCATCAGCTGGCGCAGGACCGAGTTTATCGGGATTGGCAAAAGGCGGCTACCAATGTGAGTAAAGCTGCGGAAATCTTGCGTCTGTTCGTTGATGATCGTATCGATCCCAATACGTCATTCCACTCTGTACAGAAACAAGCATTCCAGGTTCTCAATGCTAGTGAGCTGAGCTCCGTCTGCCGGTATCTCGGCAATCAGAAGCAGTCGGCGGATGAGGCGTTCTGGCAACACCTGGATACAGAATCTACGTTGAGAACCGGCCTGTTACGATCACTCTTTTGAGGGTCGGCCGTCATTCTGGAAAAATTCGCCAAAGTTCATCTAATTGCATGTTTTTAATATAGTTTTTTACTACATCTTGATGTCCTTACTAGTCTAGTTAAGCTCACTGCGGACTGTGTGGGAGCCTTACACATCGTAAAAAAATTAAGACAATATAAGAAAATACCCAGCAGTCGGTCATCTGTGCTCACCGTCCAACTCTTTATTTTATTTTGGCTCCGGCGCTTTTGTTTTTTCCTCCAGTAAACGATTCATCATATCAGTCTTGATTGAAATTTCTGCTTCCAGTTTGCCTATCGATACCGACGCTTCTGCCTTCCAGGCTTGCAGCTCTTCGTTCAGCTTCTTAACTTTATCGAGTTCCTCTACTTGAGCTGCGAGCTCGGAAAGTTGAATTTTAAGCGAGTCAGACTCTTCCGCTTTGGAATCCAGATCCGTGGTAAGTTTACGTTGCTCGGTTTCCAGCTTTGCTGCTGCTTTCTGTATGGAGCCAAGCTCAGCCGCGAGCCGCCCGTTGTCCTTGTTTAACTGCGTGATATCAGATTGTTTAACTGAAAGAGTTTGATTCAGGGCGCGAATTTCAGACTGAAGCTGTTGGCTGTATTGCTCGTGCTTCCGTTGATCCTGATCGCGCTGTTCTTTTACCGACTGGCGATAATGCTCCATTGCCTCTCGACTGTGGCGATGTTTCTCTTCCAGTGACTCGATTTGGGTTTGTTTTTCAGCTAATAGCTCTCGAAGCTTTTCTTCGGTTTGAGTGGCTTTGGCTTCTTTTGCTTTTAGCTCTTCTTCGGAGGCTTTGCTCTCCTTCAGTTCAGCGAGCGTGCTTTGTAATTCGTGTTCTTTCTCTGAGAACGTTTTATTAATAGAGGCAAGCGAGCTTTCGAGTTCTTGAATTCTACCTGTAAGGGACTGCACTTGGTGCTGATGCTTGGACTGGCTTTCATCAATTGCGGCTTGTGCTTCCTGTTTCAGCGCTGAAGCTAAACGACCAATTAGTTCCTTGATGGGCTGACTGAGCAATGCTTCGTCATCCAGGCGGGCCGAAGCCTCTTCCTCTATCTCTCGTAGGTATCGATGAATGGTGGACTTGGAGCCAGTATTGCCAAGTTCCACGCGAATAGCGTCAATTGAGGGGTTTTCGCCTCGACGGACCAAGGTTTCACGCGCTTTGGATACCAGTGCTTTGTTGACGCCGCCTCTTGCCATATACCACCTCTCACTATATTTCGTACTGTATTACGTACCACGTATATACATACTATATTATATCGCTTTTCGAGACTTGAATAGCTTAAATTTAACTTTAAATAATCAAGAGTTATTGAATGTCAGGTGGATTTCGAGGCGGATTCCTTCAAAATTCAGTACGAATTTGGCACATTCCAACCAATCACGATAATACCCATACCGATCAATGCGATGCAGGCTCCCAGCCAGTCCATAGGAGAAAGTCGTACCCCATCAACCACGCGAAGCCAAACCAACGCTGTCGCCACATAGACCCCGCCATAGGCCGCATATACCCGACCGCTGGCGGCGGGATGCAGTGTTAGCAACCAGACGAATAGCCCAAGGCATAATGCAGCAGGTAACAGAAGCCAGGTAGATCCCCCCTTGCGCAGCCAAAGATAAGGCAAAAAACACCCTACGATTTCCGCAATCGCGGTGAACACGAAAAGGCCAGCAGTTTTGATTAACAGCATACGTCACTCCCTTGGCACGTCATCACGACAAGGCTCATTGTGTAGTTCAAACTCAACGGTTGTGTGACTTAACTCAAACTCGGCCAGCACAGCGGACAAACGGCGTTTTAAATTTCTTTGATCCTCCAGTGATACATCTACTGCAAGTTCGATATGAACCGTTAATACATGGCTTTCGCCATCCAGCGACCACAAATGCAGATGGTGAAAATGTTTAAACTCAGAAATGCTTTTAAGTTTCTCTTCGATTCCTTTTGCAATGCCTTGATCGGGTACGCCCTGTAAAAACAGCTTTAAGGTTGAGCCGATGTTTCGAACAACATTCACCAAAATAAATAAGGTGAAGCCGATCGCTAAAATGGGGTCGAGGATCGGCCACTCCACAAACATCAACACAACTGACACAATAAAAACAGCAACCCATCCGAGGACGTCCTCTAGCAAATGCCAGTTGAGCACTTTTTCATTCAGTGTCTCCCCTTTGCTGAGCTTAAATGCGGCGAACCCATTCACGGCAATACCGAAAATGGACAGCGCCAACATACCTTCTGTTACAGGCATTTCCGGATTGAAAAGACGAGGAATGGATTGATATAACACCCAACCTGAACCGGCGATAAGGACAATACCATTGATGAGCGAACCCAATAGCGATAAACGTTTGTAGCCGTAGGAAAATGAACTGGAAGCGGGCTTTTTTCCCAGTTTCGCGAGGACCCACGCCAAACCAATAGACAAACTATCTCCGAGGTCGTGGACGGCATCCGCCATAATCGCGGTGCTATTGGTCAGCACCCCGCCAATAAACTCAATAATCGTGAATCCAACATTGAGAAAGAATGCCCAGCCGATTCGTGTACTACTGTTGTCGTCGTGTGAATGAGAATGCATTGTTCCTCCAGCTCTTTTCTTTTTCTGTTTAGATTCAAAAAAAGTCGGCTCCGGCTTGTGCCGGAGCCAGACGATTATTTTTTGATTTTATTCTCTCGGCGATGAACCCACTGATACAGTACAGGCAGAACCAACAACGTCAGAATCGTTGACGAAATAATGCCCCCGATAACCACGGTTGCGAGTGGTCGCTGAACTTCTGCACCGGTACCAGTGTTTAAGGCCATGGGGACAAAACCGAGACTGGCCACGAGAGCAGTCATCAACACCGGGCGTAAACGAATCATCGCGCCGTCAATAATTGAGTTGGTCAATTCCCCTGTCTCATGCCAAAGCTGACGTATAAAGGCCAACATCACCAGTCCATTTAGTACCGCCACGCCGGACAGTGCGATAAAACCTATTCCAGCAGAGATCGACAGCGGCATGTCCCGTAAATACAGCGATAAAACACCACCAGTGAGCGCGAGCGGCACACCACTGAATATGATCAACGCATCCTTCACTGAGGCAAAGGCCATGACCAGAATACCCAATATCACCAACAAGGTAATCGGTACTACGACGGACAAGCGCTGGCTGGCAGACTCCAGCTGCTCAAAAGTGCCGCCATAGTCCAGCCAATAACCTGGCGGGATATCCGCGTTTTCACGAACACTCGCTTGTACCTCATTGACGAAACTCCCCAGATCACGTCCACGAACATTAGCGGTGACTACGATGCGGCGCTTACCGTTTTCACGACTGATTTGCGCTGGTGCAGGTGAGATGTCCAAGGTCGCGACTTCTTCGAGGGGCACATAATCCCCGTTCGGGAGTGGTACCGGCAGAAACTTCAAACGGTCGATATCGCGACGCGTTGTTTCCGGCAAGCGCACCACCAGTTCAAAGCGCCGATCACCTTCATAAATAATCCCGGCGGATTCACCGCCAATCGCAGCGGACACCCAATCCTGAAGTTCGGCAACATTCAAACCGTAGCGACCCAGGGCGGTGCGGTTCGGAATAACAGAAAGTGTTGGCAATCCCGTTACTTGTTCAACCCTAGCATCCGCAGCACCTTCAATCGAATTGACGACTTTAAGCACATCGTTGGCTGTTAACACCAACTGATCCAGATCATCTCCGAAAATCTTGATACCGAGATCCGCGCGTACACCGGAAATTAATTCGTTAAACCGCATTTGGATGGGTTGCGTAAACTCATAGTTATTGCCCGGCAACTCCTCTAGGGCTCGCTCCATTTCCTCAACAAGTTCCGCTTTGGTTTTGGACGGGTCTGGCCATTCACTATGCGGTTTTAAGGTCACAAAATTATCGGCGACATTGGGCGGCATCGGATCGGTGGCAACTTCCGCCGTGCCGATTCGGGCGAAGACTTTATCCACCTCAGGAAATGCTTTTATTCTCCGCTCAAGAATTTCCTGCATTTCCACGGCTTGCTCCAAACCTGTGCCTGGAATGCGCATCGCGTGCAATGCAATGTCACCCTCATTCAATTGAGGAATGAACTCTGAACCCAGAGTCGTAGCCAACCATAAACAAGACACCACCAAGACTGAGGCAAAACCGACCACGGCCCAGCGAAACTTTAGAGCGAGATTGAGCAGCGGTTTGTAGGCAGATTTTGCCTTGCTGATAACGATGCTTTCTTTTTCGCTGATTTTGCCGTTCATGAACACGGCAACAGCAGCAGGGACCACCGTTAACGAAAGCACCATAGCAGACAATAACGCCATCACTACGGTCGCCGCCATCGGGTGAAACATCTTGCCTTCCACACCGGTCAAACTAAATATCGGGATATAGACGATAGTGATAATGGCCACACCGAATAAGCTGGGACGAATCACTTCGGAGGTTGCGTCAAAAACAGTGTTCAATCGCTCCCGTAAATCTTGTTGACCGCTTTTGTGCTGATTCTCGGCCAGACGACGAACGCAGTTTTCAACAATAATGACCGCTCCGTCTACGATCAAACCAAAATCGAGTGCCCCTAGGCTCATCAAGTTGGCCGATACACCCGTTTTCACCATGCCGGTGATCGTCATCAACATAGCCAGCGGAATAACCGCCGCTGTGATCAAGGCAGCACGGAAATTGCCCAACAAGAGAAACAGCACCACGATAACCAGTAGTGCGCCTTCCATGAGGTTTTTGGACACGGTGGCAATGGCTTTGTCGACTAGCGCGGTGCGGTCGTAGACGGCTTCAGCCACCACGCCCTCCGGCAATGAGACCTGAATTTCTTCGAGCTTGTTAGCTACGTCTTGGGCGACCGTACGCGAATTAGCGCCGATCAGCATCATGGCAGTACCCAATACCGTTTCTACACCATCTCGCGTAGCGGCACCGGTACGTAGCTCTTTGCCAATCGCAATTTCGGCCACATCTTTTATTTTTATCGGTACAGAGTCATGTTCGGTAATGATCACATTACCGATGTCGTCCACCGTTGCGAGCTGACCTGGCGACCGCACCAAAAGCCGCTGACCGTTTCGTTCGATATAGCCCGCGCCCCGATTGTCATTATTGGCCTGCAAGGCTTGCACGACGTTTTCAACACTAACTTTGTAAAGTAGTAATTTTGTGGGGTCGGGCATCACATGATATTGCTTGTTGTAGCCACCGATGCTGTTGACCTCGATAACGCCTTTTACCTGAGCGAGTTGGGGCTTGATAATCCAGTCCTGAATTTCTCGCAATGCGGTCGCGTTATAGGACTCACCGTTAACCATGCGGGCATCAGGATTGGCTTGCACCGTATACATAAAAATTTCGCCCAAGCCGGTAGAAATCGGCCCCATTTCCGGTTCAAGCCCAGGCGGTAAGGCACTTTTGATTGCACCCAGCCTGGCGTTAATCAGGTTGCGTGCAAAATAGATATCAGTGCCTTCTTCAAACACCACCGTGACTTGAGACAAGCCATAACGTGACAGCGAGCGTGTATAGGAAAGTTTGGGTAAACCCGCTAGCGCAGTTTCTACCGGATACGTGATTCGCTGCTCGGACTCTAGCGGCGAGTAACCCGGAGCAGCCGTGTTAATTTGTACCTGCACATTGGTGATATCGGGTACCGCATCAATGGGGAGCTTTTGATAACTCCACACGCCGACTCCAACGATGACAAAAATAAAACAGAGAATTAACAAGCGCCTTTCAACGGCTAGGCGCACAATAGAATCAATCATAATGCGTCCCTTTTAGTGTTCGTGTTCGGCTTCGGATTTTTCGATATCGGCTTTGATCAGGTAGCTGTTTTTACTGACATATTCATCGCCGGACTCAAGCCCATCGACGACCTCATAAAAATGGTCGTCACTTTGACCCAGCACGAGCGGTTTAAAACGATATTCATCATTGATCTTTACAAAAACACCCTGCCGACCACCAAGTATTTGCACCGACTCTTTTGTAACAGCCAAAGAAACTGGAAAGCGACCGACCTGTACACGCGCTTCTACCATCATTCCCGGAGATAAGGTTTGCTTGCTGTTGTCCAGTTTGACTCGCGCTAACTGATAAGGGGATTCCAGCGAGGGCACAATATGATTTACTGTGGATTCGACACTGCCATCGGCAGTCAGAATATGGACGTCCTGACTTTCTGCAACCGAGGACTGCTGAGCGGGATAGACCCGCAGTTCCGCCCACACAGTGTCAAAGTTAGCAATGGAAAACAGAATTTGATCCTGGGTTACTTCGCCGGTGTTGGCGTGACGCTGAACGATGCGGCCTGAAATAGGCGAGTGGAGTTGGTAAGTCTTAAGGCTTTCATTGGATTCAATTTCCGCCAACAGATCACGGGTTTTTACTCGATCACCAATGGTCACACGTACAGATTTGACTAAGCCTTCGAAGCGGGCACGCACATGACTTAATTGTTCTGGCCCCGACACCAACGAGCCGTAAACAGTAATGGTTTGATTAAGTTCCTGGGAACCTGCACGACTGGTTACGATCCCCACTTGCTGTGCCATCTCGCCATCAATACGACTGCTGTTTTCTTCGCCGTGGCCATGCTCATCCTCTCCATCATCCTCATGGCCATATTCTTTGTGATCTGCCGAGGGATTCTCTTCGTGATTAATATGGTCGCCAGCCGCGTGTAGGTAAGTGCTGAAAACAAGGATTAAGACTGTAAGACCGGTGATAATTGCATTTTTCATAGTCATAAATTCCTGAGGTCTGATGGTGATCAAACCCGATGTAAACGATTGATTTAGCGGTTAAGAGCTTCACTGGATAGCTTTTCTATCAGCGCCTGACAGATGAGAGCTGTCGATGCCGCATCGATACGCGCCTGCTTGGTCGCCAGCAACTCTTCCTGAGCGGCAATCAAATCGAGATAGCGATAACGACCATTTTCGTAAGCTTCACGGGTTAATTTAAGTGCGTTTTCTAGCGCTGGGATCACCACATTTTGGGTTTTATTGGCGGCCGCGATGCTTTGCTTTCTGAGCGACCAGGCTTCAAAAAGTTGGGCATGCAAACGCAAGAGCAGATCCTGTCGGGCATAATCCACGGCATTGCGATTGGCCAGAGCCGCTTTCACTTCACCGCTGTTTCTCTTATTAGAGAACAAGGGAATGGAGAGCCCCACGGTGAATGCTGAATCGCCTGTTTCTTCGAAGCGTTTGATGCCTGCACGCCACGTCAGATCACTGCGTCCACCTGCGCGAGCCAATGTCACTGCGGCATCCCTGATCCGCGCCTCACTTGCAAACACCTGAATAGTCGGGGAAGTTTTTATTCGCGCATACAGCTGCTCAAAGCCTGAATTTTCTCCGAATTCAAAAAGGCTCCCCTCCAGTGTGCTAAATGCCGGGGTGGTGTCACCCCAAAACCGAGCGAGCTGCACTTTCTGGCGCTGAAACTGTTCCTCCAACGAAGCAAGACGGATTTCCGCACGCGCAACGGCGGCTTGCCCACGCATGACTTCCGCTTCAGGTGCCGCTCCCTGTTTGGAGCGTGTTTTGAGGGTTTTTAACAACGATTGGGACAGTGCTAGAGATTCCTCAGCGAGCCGAATGTTGGCCTGGGTTGCCAAGCCCTCTATATAGGCGGTCGTCAGCTCACCGAGCACATCAAGGGTAGTGGCTTGTTGTTCCCATTCCGCCTGATTGATACGAGCATCTGTATAGGAAACGCGGGCCTGACGTTTACCTGCCAGTTCAATCACTGACGATATCGCCAGTGTGGTTTCTGCTGAATCAAATCCTGCCGTACTGCCGGATCCAGCGAAGTTTTCTACCTCAAGTTCAAATGCCATCGCTGGGCGTAAGGCGCTGGTTTGCCTTCGGGCGCTCAGCGCTTCCTGTGTGAATCTGTATTGGTAGAGTTGTGGATTGTTTGACAGCGTGCGGGCTAGCGCGTCATTTAGAGTCAGCTTGGTATCGGCGTACGCAGCATTTGCCGTGATGGTCAAACTGCAGAGTAGAAAAGCAAGCCACGCACAGGGCTTATGGCACCTGTAAAAAGTGAGTAATTGCATGGATAAGTCCTAATATAAGTCGTAATTCCGCAAGTGCGGGTAAAAAACGGTACTTAGGGCTTATGCTTTAGGAGGGCGCAGGATGGTTTCGAAGGTATTGGGAAAAGCGCTTTCCGAATAAAAGGAAACAGGTGATGAACTCTTCGTCAATAAAAGCTGATCGGTAGAGACTAGAATAGCGGGACAAAAATGAGCGTGACCGTGGCAGCAGTGATGACAATCCAATGTCGAAGAGGCCGACGTATCTGTAGTAAGAGTTTTGACGTCGTGTTTTTCAACTTCAAGCACGCCAAGATGTTGATGGGCCTCGTCGAAAGTCACATGCTCAGAACTTGACTGGTGCAGTTGATGTGCGTCGCCCATAGACATACCGGATTGCAAAACAATCAGTGCAAGCAAAAAATATGTCAGGACACGTTTAAGCATTTTTTAATCTATCTGATCACTTGATCTCGAAAACAGGTCGCTATCGTAGCAGAAGTATACGCCGAGCGCCGTTTAAAACAATAAAGCCAATAATAACCCCAACCACCAAATCCGGAATGTGTGATCCCGTCATCGCCACTAGAATGCCGGCAATGATGACGCCGGTATTGGCCAACACATCATTGGCTGAGAATATCCAGCTGGCCTTCATATGTGCCCCTTGGTTACGCGATTTGAAGATTAGCAAGAGGCAAGCAATATTCGCTACCAAGGCAACGGCGCCTGCCCCCATCATGAGTACTGAAACGGGTTCGCTCCCGTAGACAGCTCGCCTAAAGACTTCGAGTAGGACGCCCACAGCAAGCGCGAGCTGTAGCCAGCCAGAGAAATGGGCAGCCTTGAGCTTAAGTCGAGCGGCCTTACCCACCGCATACAGCGACGCACCATAGACCGCAGCATCGGCAAACATATCCAGCGAGTCAGCGATTAAGCCAGTGGATTGCGCCACAATGCCCACGCCAAACTCAAGTGCAAACATGACCGCGTTGATTGCCAGCAACCACCGTAATACCCGCGCCTCTCTTACTTCGTCGGACTTTGCCGTTACCTGGGCTTGCCGAACGGCATCAAAATCTACCGGCTCCAATGAAATCAGTTGTGCCCGAAGACCAACAGAGATCATGGTTTTTTCCACTGTCTCCGCAATATCTGGGTGATATATCCGCACCCTGCGGTTGGAAATGTCGAATTCGAAGGTGAGCCCCTCATCAAAACTAGCAAATGCAGTGCGAATCAGGTTCTCTTCTGACGGGCAATCCATATCAGTGACATGAAACACGCTTACGTGGCTGGCTCCAGCCTGCATATCGCTGTTCGCTTCAGCCTGTGTTGGCGCTGTGCTGCTAGAGCCGCAGCACACTTTCGAATCTGTTGACATAGCCGACTCTTGTTAGATGGATATACCAAGGCTACACTCTATAGTAACAATAGAGTCAAGGGGGAAACCTATGAAAATTGGTGAGCTCGCTAAACGCAGTGGCTGTTCGATCCAAGCGATACGCCACTACGAAAAGGAAGGCTTAATCTCCGAGCCTGCTCGTACTGACGGCAACTTCCGTATATATAGTACTGGCGCGCTTGAAAAATTGTCATTCATCAAGAATTGCCGTGCGCTGGATCTGACGTTAAGCGAAATCAAACACCTCATCTCGCTACAACACTCACCAGGCACACCGTGTGAAGCGGTGAATGACATGATTGATGCTCACCTGCACATTGTCGAGACCCGTATCACGGATCTCCAAAATCTTCAGCGTGATCTAAAGCGGTTGCGACATAAATGTGGTCGCGCACGATCTATCGATCAGTGCGGAATATTAAATGAACTATCGCCAAAATCGCAGCATACGTTTACAGATAACAAAAGGAAGTAAGGGTGACAGACCTTGATCACTATATCCGGGCGGCAACACGCGATAACACGCGTTTAAGTTACCGTGCGGCTGTTGAACATTTTGAAAGTCACTGGGGTGGTTTTCTTCCTGCGACCGCCGATAGCGTGGCTCGCTATTTGGTGGATTATGCAAATACTTTGTCAGTAAACACACTGCGTCAACGACTAGCTGGTCTAGCGGCCTGGCATCTTGATCAGGGCTTTCCTGACCCGACCAAAGCCCCGCATGTAAAAAAAGTGTTAAAGGGCATCGCCGAATTGCACCCAGTCGTCCCAAAGCAAGCCAAACCAATTCAGCTTGACCAGCTAACGCTACTGGTAAGCTCGTTTGATCATTTTATTGAAACTGGCTCACCAAAAGAAGCGCTGCAATCGATCCGGGATAAAGCCCTATTGTTGATCGGTTTCTGGCGTGCGTTCCGCAGTGATGAATTAGCCCGACTTAGTGTAGAGCATATTCAGGCGGAGTCTGGAAAAGGGATGGACATATTTGTCCCCCGCAGTAAAGGCGATCATTCTAGACTGGGGCGGCGATACAAGGCTCCTGCATTAAAACAACTTTGTCCTGTCGAAGCTTATTTAGATTGGGTCAGTGCGGCGCAAATAAAGGTCGGGCCGGTTTTTCGTTCGATTAATCGTTGGGGACATATATCCGAAGACGCACTTCATCCCGCAAGCATCATCGGCATTATTCAGCAGTGCTGTTCACGAGCCGACATAGATGAGGCGAACTTGTTTAGCAGTCACTCTCTAAGAAGAGGTTTCGCCACCTGGGCAAATGCGCAAGGTTGGGATACGAAATCCTTGATGGAATACGTGGGTTGGAAAGATGTTCAGTCCGCGATGCGATACATAGACTCGCCAGATCCATTTGCTCAGTATCGTACAGAAACGGGAATTGCTACGGTAATTGCGCCAATCGAACAAGATGAACAAAAAACCATCCAAACGCTATTGGAGGTTCTTCTCGTTCTAGAGCCTTATAGCAAGCTTTCCAAGCGCACTGACAGAGCAAAAAAATTAATCGAGGGGTATTGCTTGTCGCCGTTGTCAATGAATAAAGTCAATTTAGAAGGAAGGCATTACGAGATTATGGTCGAGCACAGTGACTACGATTCATTGGATGAAATCCTAGATGAACTACTTCACCGAATGCACGAGATCGCGTCAGAGAATCAATGCATGCTGGAGGTTAGCGTTCGCGATCCTCGCACCGATAAACACTGGGATTAACAGACTCTGTTTTTAAAGGAATTTGAAATATGAGCAGTCTGCATGAAACTGCCTATCCTCGACTGCGCAACACCATCACAGATAAAGAGCTCAAGGAGTATTACACTCCAACACCAGAAGAACTAATACTGATCTCATCAGAAAAAAGGCCGATTCTACGTGTCGGGCTCATTCTGAATTTAAAATTACTTCAACGACTCGGATACTTTGTGCCTGTGGCCTCAGTGCCACGCTCGATTATGCAGCATGTGCTCGATGCGATGGGTATAAAACGACCGATTACTCTTAAACAGCTCAAAGACTACGACCGGTCGGGGTCTCGATCACGTCAGCAACAACAATTAAGGGAATATCTCGGCATAAAGCCATTCGATTTAAGCGACCAGCCTTGGCTCACTCAAATTGCTGAAAATGCATCAGAGACAAAAGAGATGCTCGCAGATATCATCAACGTGATGCTAGAGGAATTGGCGCATCATCATTTCGAGCTGCCCGGATTTACAGTCCTCAAACGAATCGCTCGCGCAGCAAGAAATAAAGTCAATGATGCCTGTTTTCGCGAGATTGGACTGGATCTCTCGCCAGAAGCCAAACAAAAAATTGATGAATTACTGAACCCGTCCGATGGCGCTTACAGTGCCTGGAATATTCTTAAACGTGAACCCAAAAAGCCGGGTAACAAAGAAGTTCGAAGTTATCTTCAGCATGTTCATTGGCTCCAAACATTAGGTGAAACTCTCCCTGAGGCCAACATTCCGGTTGTGAAATATCGGCAGTTTGCCCTAGAGGCTCGTGCATTAACAGCCCCCGAAATGGCACGACTCAAAGTCCATAAGCGCTATGCACTTGCCGTAATATTGATTCGCCAACAACATAGTAAAGCCTTGGACGATGTTGCAAACTTGTATATCAAGATGCTGCGAAGCATGGAAGCTGGTGCCCAGGCCGCATTGAACAAATATATCCTGGAGCACCAAAAACAAATCGATGCCTTGATTGCAAAATTTCGCGACGTTCTTATCGCTTACGACCAAGATTCTGAACAATTAGCCAAACTGCAAGCGATTGGAGGTGTCTTGGGCGATGACGCTAGCGCGCTGATTGATCGTTGCAATCAGCACATTGCTTATGCCGGAAACAATTACTACCCCTTCATGTTAAGCAATTACCGCCAGAAACGCGCTTTGCTTTTCAATTGTCTGGATATACTGGATTTGCAATCAAGCTCCAGCGATACCAGCAGCACGACATTGCTTATCCTGCTAAAGAGTTTGCGTAGTACTCGATCAGAATTTATCAGCGAAGAGACACTTAATCAGCATTTGCCTGAGCCATTTGATACCAGTTGGTTTACAGAAAAATGGCGCAAGCTGATCCTGTCGAACACGAAGAACGAAACCGGAATAACTCAACGACTTTTCCATAGAAAATACCTTGAACTCTGTTTGTTGTTACACATCAAGCACGAGCTCTCATCGGGCGATTTGTATATTCCGTTTAGCGTCGAATTTGATGACTATCGCGAGCAACTGGTGGACGATGAAACATTGGATGACGAATTAGACGAGTATAGTGAACAGGTGGAGATGCCACTGAATAATGCGCATTTGTTTGTTACTAACTTAAAGCAGGAGCTATCAGATCGATCAAAACAGGTAGACGAGCGATTTCCTGCCAATCTTCACGCCTCGATCAAAGAGGGTAAGCTGTCGATCAGTCCGATAAGAAGTGAACAACCGTTAGCCGAACTGCAAAAACTCGATGCACTGATTACGGAAAACCTCCCTGAAGTAAGCATTATTGACATCCTTACCGACACTGAAAAGTGGCTTGGTCTGCATAAACTATTTGGGCCGTTGTCAGGGAATGAATTACGTATAGATGAACCCGAAAAGCGTTTCATCACCACGTTATTTTGCTATGGCTGTAATCTAGGGCCAGTTCAAACAGCCAAGTCTGTGAAGAATATCAGCAGAAAGCAGATTGCCTGGCTCAACCTTAGACATGCTTCCGAAGATCGCTTGGACAAAGCGATCACCCAAGTCGTCAATGCTTACAATAAATTTGATCTACCTAAATACTGGGGCAGCGGCAAGCACGCGTCGGCTGATGGAACGATGTGGGATCTGTACGAACAGAACCTGTTAACGGAATACCATATTCGATATGGCGGTTATGGTGGTATTGGTTACTACCATGTTTCCGATACCTACATTGCATTGTTCAGTCATTTTATTCCATGCGGTGTCTATGAAGCGGTGTACATACTAGACGGACTAATGAACAACAAATCTGACATCCAGCCCGATACGTTACATGGCGACACACAGGCGCAAAGCTATCCAGTATTTGGTTTGTCACATTTGCTGGGCATCAATCTCATGCCTCGAATCCGCAACATTCAGGATTTGTTGCTTTTCCGACCTGACAATCGATATCGATACAAAAGTATTGAGCCCTTGTTTGCAGGAAGCATAGACTTCAAATTAATCGAGCGGCATCTTCGAGATATGCTTCGCGTCGTCATATCGATCAAGAAAGGCAAAATTACCGCCTCAACGATTTTGCGTAGGCTTGGGACCTACAGTCGTAGAAACAAGCTATATTTGGCATTTAAAGAGCTGGGAAAGGCGATAAGAACACTCTTTTTACTGCGCTATATCGATGAAATTGAGCTTCGAAAAACCATTCAATCAGCCACAAACAAAAGTGAGGAATTTAACGGTTTTATTAAATGGCTCTTTTTTGGAGGTGAGGGCATCATTGCAGAAAACGTCCGTCATGAGCAGCGGAAAATCGTTAAATACAACCAGCTAGTAGCTAATATGGTGATTCTCTATAACGTTGAGAAAATGACCCATGTTCTGAAGCATTTGTCGAAAGAGGGTGTGATAATCAACAAAGAGCTGCTTAATGGGCTCTCACCATACCGAAATTCTAATATTAATCGCTTTGGTGACTACAATTTGGATCTGGAAAAAGTAATTCCGCCGCTGGATTTTGGAATCAAGATACTGGAGACAGAAAAAGCGAAATAAGACTTATATATCAATAATTTAAGGTACAATTGGCGAATTTTTCCAGAATGACGGCCGACCCTCAAGAAAGCCAGCATTGTCCTGCAAAGGGTATATCTGCAGTATGTTCTGAAAGAACGTGGTGTTTGCGCTTAGCGCTAGGAATAGGGCGACGGCAATCAATAGCTGATATGACGTTAGGCGACGGCCAAAGTGCATTGTTATAGCTTCTCGTTACGTAGGTGGAGTGTTGGGAGAAGCGCTTTTGCTAATCCACATTCAGTCAATGTACGTAACGATAGGCTATAATTCTTAAGATAGTCTTAAGTGGGCTTGTCTAAAATTCCTAATTGGGCATTTTTGTCTATAAGTTGAATCTGGGGGGTTATGACGCTGGTTTGCGCCAGAGAACTAATGTTCGCTATTTCGGGTGGGAATTGGCCTAACGAATTATCATGGGGGCCGTCTGGCAAAAAGGGCTCCAGCAGACTCAAAAATTCCGATACCCTGACGTATTGGAAATAGGGCGTGCGGGGTGCTAGAATACTGATAGTCGATTATATACTCTTATCTGTAGATGTCAGGAAAATTCATGGCCATCCCTAAACCTGTCCCGCTGTACCCCACATACAAAGACCTCAAAGATGTAAGGATTGAAGAGTTTCCTGACCTCGTAGCGGTTTTAGCCGATACCGATCAATGGAAATATAAAGCGTGGCTATGGGGTCAGGAATTTCTATCTTATATTGGCCGCAACAAATCAGAACACACATTTACGCGATTTCGTTCTGAAGTCGAGAAATTTCTCCTCTGGGCATTTCTCATCAAGGATAAGCCAGTCGACCAATACCGAAAAGCCGATATTTTGGAATATGCAGATTTCTGCTGGCGACCGCCATTAACGTGGATATGTTTATCGAATGTTGAGAAATTTCTGATTAAAGGCGGCCTGTACACAAGTAACACTGAATGGGCACCATTCCGGCTGATGATTGCCAAAGGCGACATATCAAAGCCGGACAAGAAAAAATACCGTCCCTCGCAAGAAACCTTACAAGCGACGTTTACCGCCGTTAATGCCTTCTATAAACATCTAACTGATGAAGAATACTGCTACGGCAACCCTGTTCAATTAGCCAAGAAGGATTGTCGATATTTGATCAAAGATGCACAGGTCAAGGACGTAAAACGCTTAACGGAAGACCAGTGGAATTTCCTGCTGGAGGTTGCTCATACCATGGCCGATGACGACTCGCGATATGAGCGAAGCCTGTTTCTCATTGCATCATTAAAAACCCTTTTTCTGCGCATTTCTGAGTACTCAGATCGCGCAGAATGGTCGCCCACCATGAGTCACTTTTGGAAGGATAATGACAACAATTGGTGGCTGAAGATCTATGGTAAAGGCAGGAAAGTCCGCGATATTACGGTTCCTCCAAGCTTTCTAAGCTATTTAACACGCTACCGGCTCTACCGAGGCTTAAACAAGTTACCTGTGCCTGGTGAAAACCACCCTATTATTGAAAAACTCAGAGGTCGTGGGGGAATGACGGCGCGACAATTATCAAGGTTAGTGCAGGAAGTATTTGATCAAGCATACGACCAAATGAAAGCACGCTACGGCGAAGATAATGCCAGTAATTTCAAGGAAGCAACGTCACATTGGCTACGGCATACCGGTGCGAGTTTAGAGATCGAACGCGGCCGCTCACTTAAAGACGTATCCGAGGATCTGGGCCACGCGAGTATGTCCACCACCGACACCGTTTATGTCCAGACTGATGACAAAAAGCGAGCTGCTAGTGGTAAAGAGCGCAATGTTTAGCCTTATAGGTGCAACATTCTGCCAATTAACCGCCGGTACTTTTGAGCCGAGTTGGAACACCATGCTGCCTATATTATTCTACTAACTGGCTAATCATGTGATTAAAAGTAACGCACAAGGCCAGCGCTACCTGGCAATAATTTATTGATCGACAGCGTAGAAAGAGCGGCTACAATCGTCACAACTAATGTTCAACTTCGTCTTTCCATAAATCTTGGTACCACAACCTTCGCAAATATATTTTATTCGAGTCGGTTTCTTTGGCGCTTCGTGGATGACAAACGCATCTGGGGCCATTCCTGCGAGAGTCTCACGGTCTTGATAACCTTCATAGTTGACCAAAGTTCGAACCGCGCCATTCTCGATCAACCCTTGGGTTAGTTCTGAGGGAAGCGTACTTTCAGATTTCAATTTCAATCCACCGGCCACTGCTTGATGTTCGTCTTTCCTAGGAAACGCAGCTATAACGGGGTTATATAACCTTGGTAAAGCCTTTCTATCAAACCAAGGGAAGTCGAACTTAATACTCTCAGTCAACGCTTCAAACGCCTTAATGAATTGTCCCTCTTCAATAATGTAGTCACCCATCGCCTGTCCTAGAATTTCGCCTCCTGGCTCACCCGTTGACGATGGCATTAGACCAACGCTCATCATTTTCTTTGCCCACTCTAGGTTGTGATAGCCCTTTCGACTGGGTTTACCATATTGATGCTGCCAGCAATGGACCATTTCATGGACTAACGTTTGACAAATTTCAATCAGGCGGGAACTGGCCAAAAACGAGGGGTTAATAGCGATTTCATTACGTGTATCACCGGCTGCATTTCCCCACCGCTCAGGTGAAAAGTACCCCATTATTCCGCTTTTTCGTTGAAACGTAAAAATCACTTCGGGTAGGGCTTTATCGAACAATTCGCTATTGAAATGCCCGTAAGCTTTTTCTAAGGCTTGATAAAGGTCTGTGGTTGGATTCATTGACTGCGCATTTAATAGAAATAACACACATTACATCCTTCAGCTTATTGAAGAAAGGAAAAAGCGCGCCAAACCAGCCTTATAGGAATAACAAATCCCGACATTATAACCAAAATCTAGTTAATTTGTTTTGTACAAAACATTTTCAGCGTTGGTTATATGAAAAGAAGGCAATATAAAATAATCTAATAACTAGGAAAAGGAGCCAATCTTGTCAGATTTAATCATATTAAGCCGACATCGTCGAAGAATATTCGACAGTATCCCAAGCCTAACAGTCGATGAGCGGATGGTTTATATAAACCTTGATACGGTTACCCGCAAATACCTGCGTAATAAGAAATCTCACCGTAAAGTTGGCTACTTACTTCACAAAGCATATTTTCAGTCCAAAGGCAGGTTCTTCGATTTATCAACCGCACATAAACGAGATATAAATTCAGCTGTAAAACGTTTGAACTTGGGCTCTAGCTACTCTTTTGAGCCTAGCGAGTACTCTACGACGCTACAAAATGAAGACAAGCAACACATTCTGCAGGCACATGGTTGGCATGCTTATAAATCTTCTTTCGCAAATGAACTGATGGGTGTAGCTCGGTTACTGGTTGCACGGAGGTATGAGGCCGAAAGAATCTTATTCTCGTTGTTGGATCACTGCTGGGCTAAGCGCGTAAGTATCCCTTCTTATGCAACGTTAACGAAGATCGTTACCGAGAGTATGCGGGAATATGAGTCATCCGTGCTGGATAAATGGCATCAGCACAGCACTAGCTCCCTTCGGGAATTGCTTTTAAACCAAGTTCATTCAAACAAAACGTCGTTCTCACTAAGTCATCTAAAAACAATCGATCAGGACGACTCCCTTCAAGCAATGAGCAGGAATGCAAGAATACTTTCATACTGTCGCGATATGTTTTTTGCTGCTGAATCGAGCTTGACGTCTGTTAATCTAATGCCGGAAGGCATTCGTCATTTTTCAGACCAAATCAGCAAGAATGATATTGCTCAATTACGTCGCCAAAAGAACGAAGCAAATTTAAGTCTTAATCTAGCCTGCTTTGTCCAAGACCAATTCTATCAACGGCAAGACGCCACCTTCATCGCATTCAAGAAGGTGATTCGAAGTGCCGTCAATATGGCAAAGAAGAAAGATCAGACTGTTAAAGCGCAACGTGAGGAGGAACATCTAGAAGCGAATCGGCAAGTTGTAGATACAGCCAAACAATCGCGCGCCGTGATTCGGGAAATTTACACCATTTCCAAAGACGGAAAAAAGCCACTTTCGCAACGAAATGAGCAAGTAATCCATTTGATTGAAGCTTTCTTTGGGGAAGGTGACGAGGACGACATCAGCCGCGTGTTCGACACATTCGAAAATGACTTGATCAATATGCAAAAACGTAAGGGGTATTACCATTATCTGTTTGATCAACATACGAGCCTAATACGCAAGCTTTCTCCTGCACTTCGAGCATTAACCTTTGACAGTGAGAATTCCAACCCTGATCTCATCGAGGCTATCGAGTACTTTCGTTCTAACGAAAGCGAGTCCAATAAAAAAGCTCCCACCGAGTTTTTGAATGAATCAGAAAAAGAGCTCGTCATGGAAGAGTCTAATTTACCCACCATTTCACGCTGGAAAATACTTCTATTTTGCGCGGTTATAATAGGGATTCGAGACAAGAAATTAATTTTAAAATACTCGTATAAATACAGAGAGGACCAAAGCTACTTGATCCCCCTGCAGGAATGGCTTGCAGATCGGGAAACATTGATTCGCCGAGCAAATCTTGAGTCGTTTGTCGACGGACCACAGGTCTTGGAGAAAATCGGTCGTCACCTGAATCAACAGTACTACTGCGTGAACGACATGATTGATCGGAATGAGATCGAGGGATTTCAGAAGCGACCATCAGGTTGGTTGCTGAAGAAATTAGACGCCGATTACGATAATTCGAAATTCATACCAACACTGCTGAGCAACCATAAAGCGGTGACACTTTACGAACTGTTGGCCGAGATAGATAAATACTCGGAGTTTTCTAAGGTATTGCAAACTGATAAATCGGGAAAAGAATTATCTAGCATCAAACTAAAACAAGTTTATGCCACTATCATGAGTTTAGGCACTAACCTTGGACACCACAATATGGCCAGAGCTGCCCGGAATATATCTGAAAAGCAACTGCGTGACACTGAGAAACAGTGGTTATCCCCCTCTTCACTCTCGAAAGCCAATGAAGCTATGGTGTCATTTATTCAGTCACTGCCTCTGCCGAAGGTGTTCCACAACAATGAAGGTGAATTACATACTAGTAGCGACGGCAAAAAAATTACAGTTGCTGTTAATTCCCTTCTAGCCAATTTCTCTTATAAATATTACGGCAAAGAACAAGGTATCACTGCGAACTCTTATACAGATGAATTCCAAGCGTTCTTTAACATCAATGTTCATACTTCATCTGATCGTGAAGCCGCATCAATGCTCGACGGTATGGTTGAATCAACGCGGGCGCTGTATCCAGAGGGTGAAATGAGACACTGGCATTCAACAGACCAGCACGGCTTTACCGAAGCAGTGTTTGCAGGAATGCATTTTATAAATGTGTCGTTTGCACCCCGATTTGCCAAAATCCATAAACAAGCCTTATGTACCTATGACGACAAAACTAAACAGGCCATGAAAGGGCGTGTATTGAAGCCAGGAAGCACCATTAATAGGAAAAGTATCTTAAGCCAATGGGATAAAGTTCTACATCTCATGGCATCAATCAAACTTGGTTATTGCTCTGCAGCACATATATTCAGGATGATGTCAGCTCAATCACCAAAATCAGATGTTTATAAAGCCCTTCAGGGCTTTGGTCAATTATTGAAGTCCTCTTACATTCTAAGTTATTTAGAGCACCCAGAAATACGCCGCCATGTTCAAAAGCAATTAAATCGGGTCGAACATGGCCAGAAACTATCTGAAGCGGTCTTTTTTGCACGTCAAGGAAAGCTAAGGGTGGGTACTGAAAGTGATATACAGAAAGCGATGTTGTGTAAGACTCTTCTTAAGAACGCCATTATTATCTGGAATTACCTGTTCCTTTCTGACTATTGTTGTCAGCTAGATGATAGTCAGCGCCAAGAGGTAATTAATTCAATTTCTAATGGCTCAGTCATAGCATGGGCGCACGTCAATATGCACGGGGTATACGATTTTGACAGGTTGCCAAGTAAATCATTTAAATCAACGATTACTCAAATGAGAGCTTTGAAAGTTGCATGAACTTTATCAGCATATTAATTCAATTAAAACAATGAGTTAATGTATTATTTCAGGCCAACTTCTCTGGAAACAGTCAAACACCCAGTGTATCTAGCGTATAGGCCAATAATTAAGAAACACTTAAGATTGGCGAAGTACCGAACATCAATAACTTCGCATAATGTATATTATGTTAAATACAAAAATAAGCTGATCTAACTTATGCTGGATATCTAGTCACCTGCGGAAGAAATACCGCCAAACGATAATGACGGCGCTACTCATTAGTATTACTGACGCCACATAGAACACGGACTCAAACACAGTAAACCAGTCCGCGTAGCAATGCCCTGATGCGCGAAAATACGGTGCGCAGTAACCTCGTTCAACCCACAAAAAGAATTTGAGCAAGCTTACTGCTATTAATATTTCAAGCAGCAATAAACTTAAGCCAGATAGCAGCCATTTATTCACAGACTTTAATGGTGCCTTACTGTCGTGCTGTGTTTGAAATCATTGGGAGGTTTCATTGGTTTCAGTTAATGGGCAAGTACTGCGTTCAAACTCGATGCCAGGCTGCGGGCCTGCTGGCCGCCCTAGACTTAACAAGCTAGGCTTGCTTCGTACGAATTTTGCCTCACAGTTATTGTTGTAATAAATCGTTAGTGATACTAGATCGATGCTTTCTAGGCTCATCGCGACATATTGATGTTTGTGAATAAACTCAAGCATCGTGTCCAAGTCTCTTAGATGAACTGCCGATGGTGCTAATGCCGCATTGCCTAAGACACTCCATCCGAGCAACACAGTGATGGCCACCCTTTTTATTACCTTCATGTTCCCACCTGTTTTAATTCTGAATCTTATCTGAGTTTTGAAGTAGCGCACGTTCAATTTCTCGTACTGTAGCTAATGCATAGCCACTTTCATCGAGTTGACTCAGGCGATAATGGTTGGCCAAAGCCGAAATGGCAGGCAAAACCCGGGCAAAATAGTGCGCTACATCTTCCGAATCTGACGAACGCAATATTATTTCACACTCTGCGGCAGCATTTTCTACCTGCCAGCCAATTTCACCCCAGTGGTACGACTTCTTTTGCTTCCGCTTGGCATCCTGAAATTGCTTAATAAGTACTGCATTCATTTCAAGCTGGACGCGTATTTTACGTGCGCGATATTTGGCAAGCGGCGCCCTCTTCGACGTAAAAACACCATGCAGCCTCGCCACAAGCTGCTGGTATTCCAGAGAGATTTGTAATCTTAGCCGAGCCCACGTGTTCACGAAGTTTCCTTTAATTTTAATGCACTCAAATCAATAGCTGATCTTGTGCACAAGGCCTGCTCATTCTCGTTCATTCACCTTGAGGATTAAGGTATCAAGACCAATATCAACGCTTTCTGACTTGTCCCACCAATCGCACTCCTTGATACACAGCGTGGCAGATAAAAGATTTGCTTTTACGTTTTCGATATCATTGATCGTATTAAAGGACTTGCTATTGCCGCGTACGTAATACCAAACAGACCAGTAATTTTCCTGCTTAATTAGACCAAGGGAAAAGGAACCGTAGATACTATTTTTATGCTCAATAATGAGCCATCGGCGCCCTTTTACCGCTTTTTCAAATCTAATCGACTTGTTAGCACGCGCGCGCTCCAACAAGGTCTCTATATGAGCCGTATTCTGTATTAGCCTTGGCTTAATCTCGCTTGTTGATTCATTTAAATACAAACCGGTTTGGTAGTCGCTAAGTAAGTCAGCCCATTGGTCCGTAAATAACTGCGGTTTGCTAAGCTCGTCTACATCACACTCACAATCAATGGCGTCACCATCCAAGGACCAATTGCTCGCCGCGCGATAGCAGCCTGCAATCTCATCAACCCGCGATATACCCTCTACACTAGGAATCGCCAGTAACTGCCAGCCGTTATTTTTTCGTAGCATATACGCTTGCTCAAGCCCTACCCCTTCCATAAGCTCGCTAACGATGAAACGAGGTGCGTGCGTACGCTTCTCTTGGCAAGCGCCCAACAACTCAGCGTGACGCATAGGCTTTTCAAAAAGCGTATGCCCATCAACACTGAGTGTTAAGATCCGAGGTTGATCCAGGCGGCTTGCTATACTTAGCGTCATTGCTTTTTGCTCAGGCGCGGTTAGTTGCCAATTGCGGCTAGAATGCTCTAGCGCATGGCTGGAGGAAGCCGCCAGTAAAGATAGGTAAATAAGGAATAAACGGATGACTCGCGCGGTGGTCGTCACCGTATTATCTAGCACCACAAACTGGCTTTGAGCTAACAAACTGCGGGAGGACTCAGATATGTCCCGACGGTGGCGACAAGAATTATGCTTGATCCCTGCTAAGCAAAACATTTACTCAGCTTTCGTCACAATAAGCTTAACTTTATCGTCTGGCAATTCAGGGCTGCTTATATCTAAATTGTATTTATTCCCGTGTATCAACCAGGTTTCACCAAGTTTGTTCGCCGTTAAATAGCAAACTTCGCCACCCAAAACCACGCCTGGGGAACGAAAAGGAATTATGCTTCGCTCTGCATTACAGCTCACGCTCGCAATGTCGGGTGAGAGCGACGCGATTCCAGGATAAATACCCCACCAACCGGGAAAACCATTACTAATCGCCAAGACCTCCTTGGTTTCACCCACAGATAAATAAATGGCGGCGGTATCATTTTTTGTTTCTATTAAGGCCTCATAACTCGCCCTGCTGCCAGCGCAAGCCTGCAGTAGCACACAGATTCCAGCTAAAATTATAATATTAACGCGCATTATACGAACCTCGTTAGCGTGCAGATATAAACAAGAAAGGGCCTTTTACGGCGCAACGGGAATACTTAGCAGCCCATAGGTACACTCATATTGATAAGACTTAGCACACGCCAGTTTACGCCTATTTTTTCCTCAATTTTTATGCGAACAGTACTAAGCGAAATTTCCACGGGCCGATAAGCTTCGGGCCAGCCTTCACCCTCTAAGATGCCTAGCCAATGTTCACCGCCGACGCGTAACACTTCTGCTTTAAGCTCTTCATCAGAAACCCTTGGGAAACAGTCGACATTAATGTCATCGAAATTGGGCAGCGAATACTCCCCGTTCTTTGCTTCCGTCAAGCTATGCCATTGCGAGGTGCAGTGCTTCCAGTCGATTAAATCAAGGTGAGGACCTTCAGCTGTAACCGTCATACTGGTTTCGAGCTGAATGGTAGCGCGATAATGTAGATTATTTTTGTTGATCAAAAGTAGTGTGCCGTTCGACAGGCTGTCACCAATGTCTAGTGAGTCGCTTATCTCCTTTTGGAGTGGCGCAGCGTATTTAATCGCTTTCTGCGGCAAGGCGTCAGCGTTAGTTATTAACTCAATACCGTCGAGCGCATAGGTGAAGCTTGCGACTAAGAGACCTAATACTGCGATGCAATATTTCATATATGCGCTCATTTTAAATTTTGCCGATACACGTGCTATTGCCCAGCTCAGCGCTTTGTTTTGGCACGCTATCATTTGCAGTTATTCAAGCTGGTGCTGCAAGCCCTGCGCCTAAATAAGCTATTGAAAAATTACACACTGTAAAGTAAGTAAGCGCCCCTGCGGCATGCTGTCAGTTAAAAGAGTAATAGAAATAAGCCGCTGAGGCACTTATTTTTTATAGCCAATTACACTATCTAATTGAGCGTGGTTACTTTTGACTTGCACGGACCAGCACGTCCTGTGTAGGCCGAATCACACCACAAGCAATACGCTCGCCAGCATCGCCACTAGGTTGGCTACGGAGGTCATCCCTTCCGGCATGGACAACGACTGCGCGATTTAACACATTATTTATGCCTGAAAATGCAAGGGATTTACTTATTAGGCGTGCCTCAACCTTACCGTATTCGTCAGCCCGTATATTTCCAAGATCGCCTGCGTGATGCTCGTCTGCCTCTGGTGCTGCATGGACGCTTTTGCTAGGACTAAAGTGAGGGCCCGCCGCATTTCCAGCATCGCCACAATCAGGCCGTTGGTGAATATGAAAGCCATGGAGCCCAGGATTGAGACCTTTTAACGATATCTCGATTTGCATGTCTTTTTCACCCTCGCCTGGCGAAAAATAAACTGTGCCGTAAACGTCTTTTTCCCCCGTGGGCGCAATCTTGGCTTCGGCGGCGGGAATGCTGGCAAATTTCGCGTGGCCCATGGCCCCGACTTCGGGCCCGGTGTTACCTTCAAGAGTATTACTTACTTGCTGCTTAGACTCCTCACATCCAAGTAGGGCTGTGAACCCGATGGCTAGAGCCATAGATTTTTTGCTTAGTTTCACCATTACTCCTCCTATTTATGTATACGCGTTTGTGAGTTCGCATTTAAACGGCGAAGCTAGTTTTGCGTCGGCAAATCAATCGCCTTCCAGGCACTCATACCGCCGATTAAATTAATTACGCTTTTATAGCCCGCTCTGAGTAAAATACTCACGCCCAAGCTAGCACGGTGTCCGACCCCGCAAGTCACCACTACCGGTTTTTCCTTATCGAAAGGTAATTTTCCGAGCTGCGCTTCCAAGCTACCGACAAACATATGTGTAGCGTTCGGTATATGACCGGCGTCATACTCGTCGATTTCACGAACATCGAGTATTTGATAGCGCTCTAAATTAGCAGATAAGTCTCTTGGCGAAATCGTGCCGGACATTTGAATTGGTAAACCAGAACTCCGCCACTTACCAAAGCCCCCGGCAAGACCTGCCCGAATATTATCGATACCAATGCGCGACAAATGCATGGCCGCGATATCAATATCCGCCTGCCGTTCAGTAAGCAAGTAAATCGGCACGTGCTCATTGCCTATCCAACCACCAAATACCGAAAGACCGCCAAGCCATATACTGTGAGCATTATCTATATGGCCGCCAGCAAAGCCTTCAGGATCGCGGGTATCTATAATTAGCTCGCCCCCGCTTTGGTTGGCAAATTCCGCAGCATTTAATATTTGCACTGAGTTGGGCTGAAACTGAGATTTGATCCCGCCTTGGAGATTGACTTTTTCCATGTGTCTAAAATAAGGCGGTCGTGATAAGCGTTCACCGCCCTTCTTCTTAGAAAATTCCTCACGACTTAATGTAAAAACCTCGTTATATTGCTTTTCATCACCTATTGTGGAGTAGGAGCGATCTGCCATACCGCTACCACACACCGAACCTGGGCCATGGGCAGGTAAAATTAACGCGGTATCGCCTAAATCAAAAATTTTCTCGTGAACAGAGTCGTGTAGAAGCGCAGCATTTTCAATAGACGCGTTTTCATCCGGCAGATCGGTTCGTCCAGTTGTGCCAAAGAAAAGCGTATCGCCTGTGAATACACACCAAGGCGAATTTTTATTCTGAGGCGAATAGACAGCGTAGCAGGTACTTTCCGGCGTATGTCCCGGCGTGTGTAGGGCCTGAACGGTTAAACGACCAACCGAAAGTGTTTCATTATCGTCCAATTGCACATCGCCATGGCCAAATAATTTGTGACCGCTATTAACGATACGCGCGCCGGTTTGCTCAGCCAGGTAGGCAGAGCCCATAACAAAATCTTCCTGACGATGTGTTTCCAGCACGTATTTGACTCGTGTGCCCATATCTCGCGCCGCGTCGAGATATTCGCCAATATCGCGCCGAGGATCAACTATGACCGCTTCACCGCCATCAGCCAGTAAATAGGCATAATGAGCAATTCCAGGGGTTTCAAGGCGCTTTAATTGCATACTGATCTCCTTTTACAGCTATCATTTAACGTTCAGTGTCAGTTCCGTTCCTTTTTGCGATGACGGAATTAGCGGCTGCTCGCTCTCTTGAATCATTGTTGCTTTTGTTGAGCACTGTGATTCCCAACTAAATAATCTTGCGGTTAAATGATTAAATCGCACGGGAATGAGATAGCTAAATCAAGACAATGACGACGAGCAGCGCACATTTAAATGTCTTGTAAGCGATTCACGGAGTGCGCCATCAGCTTCAATTGATGCTCATGAATATCGATGAGCTGCTGCAGCGTTTCAGACGCTGGCGTCGCTGCACAGCGGCTTAGTAAATACCGATAAAGATCAACTAGCTGTTCGTAAATCCCATTCACATCAGAAAATATTTCATCGGCTGATAATTCAGCCCAGCGCGGATTTATTTTTGCGGTATTTGGCAGCGGTTGCTCGTTAAAATACTCAGTGCACCAAGTACCCAAGGCATTCGCACTCTCAGTGGGTGTTAATGCATCTATGGTTTTGGCTAAATTAAGCTGATGGTCGCCAATATAATGACTGAGCATCTTCGCGCGCTCATCTTGGCTGGTCGCCACACTCGCTTGTAAATGTGTCCTGAAGGATCGGTGAAATGCCGCCGACCACTCCACAATATCTTGGATGGTTTCAATATGCATATTGGCCTCCCCGTGGTGTTAATATTTTTCTTTAGTTACCCATGGGACAATGAGAAATGCCGAGATACTCACGAGGTCGCCAAAAAAGCTGAGATGATGGCCTGCTAAATGGCAACGTAGATTGCAATAGGCCTAAATTAATTTTATTAACATAAAAGTAAAATTTATTATCAATGCGTCGCATTGCTTTCGCGTTTTCAATGTCGCCTGAAACTGTCAAGTTTCAAATTTCGTCTTATGCGGATTATTTTGTTGATGGCTTTTTATACACACTTAACGGCTGGTTTAGGTGTGCGTTGCGCCAAAGAGCCGCAGTGGCTTCGTTAATGTAAGGCGGGAAAGGTCCTTTCAGAGGGGTTACGAGTGCGGCAGGTGGGCTGCATAGTGCGCGCCCACGGCATTTATATTTATATAATTAAAATAAAGCGAGTTGCGATGCGCCCCGTTCACTTGCCCAAAAGACGCCTTTTAATTGTTGAACTCCGGCTTCCCGAGCGGCCACGGCAAGTGCTTTTGCTTGTTTCTCGCCATAACGCTGTATCGAGAATGTCGCTTTACCAAAATCTCCCGGCTTTTTGGCAGGCCAGTGAGCCTCCCAATACCAGATTTCTTTAATACAGCCATCTTTAAGTTTGTAACGCTTGGCGTAGCGATAAACGCCGGGAATGCCAGATGTGTTATGGCGTCGAGGAGCGTTGCAAAATTGTTGGCGAGTCGTAGGTGGGTATTGGTCAATGACCTCGTCCCGATGGGCTTTTGCCGCGAGCAGGGCTTTGCGCTTTCCGCCATAGGTTTTATCGGGGAAATTTTTAACCAGTAACTTGTTCTGACGCCTTAGACTGACCCGCCAAGCATGAGTGCGGTAAATCTCATCGTCAATTCTGGAAATGCCATACATGGCTTTACGTTTAGACATGTGTCCGGTAAGTCTCACTTCTTTAATGGTTTAGCAATATATAAGCAATTTATACACCAATTGTAACCAAGTCGGCCTGTGCGGTGCAATTGACGTTTCATTGACTAGGGCCGCGCCGGGCCGGCTAATCTAACATCATATGGTAACATTCAAATGCGCTCTTCCCTAGTATTTAGCTAGCTAACGGGATATCCGACATGCTGTGCACACCACAGTTCCCGGCTTCCCCCGATTTGCTTCCAGCATGCGTTTAGTTTATGGCTCGTTACTTGGACGTCGGCGCCGCCAATGCCGCTGTAAGACACGATTTAGACAGTGTAGACAGCAAAAAAGTAATGCGCTCACCCCAGCCAGAGAAAGTCCGATATACAAAAATAAATCGGGTGCTTGCATCATGGTCGACATCAGCGACTCATGATAATAAAAGAACCACTGGTGCTCATCTGGGAAGATAAGTGTGTGAAGCTTATAAAAGACACTAACCCACCCAACGACCATGATCAGTGCTGCGACGGCGACGATCCAGAAGACATTTGCCAGTAATAGCTGGCGCCAAGATGGCAAACGCCAGGATTTAGCAATGAAGCTAGCGAGAAGAGCCGCCCACAGCAAAAACAGTAGGGGCTCGCCTTTTTGTAGCGCGCTAATTAAATTGGCGACATCTTGTAAGTGAATGATTTCAGCCTGGTGTAATAAGGGGCTGTTAATGCCTTTATCGGGAATTGAATAGCGTATATCAGCCAGACCCGCGCCCTGATGGCTAATCGAGTGGCAAATTTGGCTAAATAAATCAATGCGTTGCGCGCGCGTCGTGTCTGCAAAGCCCGTTCGATAGATATTCTCTGGGCCATACTGACTAATATTCTCAGCAATCCCGATATGGTCATGCCAAAAGCCATAAAAAAAATCGCCTGCCAAGAGTAAATGCCACGCAATAAACAAGCTGACGCCGAGCGTAAGTATGTTGTAGAGCATGTTACGGCTAATAATGGCAATATTCGGCACCATCTCTGGGTATTCCTATAGGGTTCGGCGCCAAGCTTAGCTGATCTGTCCTAGGCTTTGTACCGTCTCCGCAATTTGCGTCTGCATTGCTACATCGCCTATAAAAGCCGAGTAGAATGAGGGGTTAAAATTTGCGCTAGGCTATTTAATAGAGAACTGCTGATGAGTATGACGAGCACCGGTATTGGTAAACGCATTATAAAAGATCTGCATCCTAAGCAAATCTTGCTTGCACTAGATGAAATAGATGCCAATGCGCCGAGCTATACGCTGAACCGTCCCCAAGCCCTGCGCCGAGTATTTGTGGTATTAGCCTGTGTTTCGGTCTGTTTGTTAATCATTCACTACCTTAAATACTCTTCGGTATTCGTCGCCCTACTGCAAATGTTGAGTGAAACAATCGATAAACCATCGCATTATCTGTATCAGTCCCTTAGGCAGACGGGCTTTGTCGAGCTAATTACCTACGCCTGGTGGACAGCCTGGCATGTGCTTGGTTATGTACTGATTCCGGCACTCGTCATTAAGCGCTATATCAAATTGCCGGTGGCTGATTTTGGTTGGCGCTGGAATAACACCAGTCAGCACTGGGCGGGCTATTTATTACTGCTCTCGCCAATATTACTGTTTGTTGTCATTGCCGCCTCTAACCGAGACTTTGTTGCCCACTACCCCTTCTATCGCTTAGCTGGCCGAAGCTGGTTCGATTTTCTCGCCTGGGAATGCCTTTATCTTGGTCAGTTCATTTGCCTCGAATTTTTCTTCAGGGGATTTTTTCTGCAGGCGCTACGGCCGGCGGTGGGCGCTAATGCGGTATGGATAATGTGCGTACCGTATTTAATGATTCACTTTCCTAAATTATGGCCGGAAGCCGGGGGAGCGATACTGTTTGGGCTGTTTTTAGGAATTTTGGCGCTGCGTTCAGCGTCAATTTGGGGAGGATTCTTTGTGCATGCCGGTGTTGCGGTGGGTATGGATGTGGCGTCCCTTTTAAAGCAGGGAAACATCCCCAAGGTTTTTTGGCCTTTCTAGCGCAGCGCTTGTTCCGCTCAGCGCTAAGATGGGCTAAGCAAGCGCCAGTGCAGCTAGCCACTAGCGCTGGATAAAACCTTAAGCAAAACTCGCCGCTTTTTGGTATGCCTCTCTGCCTTGTAGCTTACTCAAATACGCTAGGGTCTTCGCTTTATCAGTAAGCAAGCCATGCGCATAAGCGATCTCCAAAATCATGCACATCATGATATCTGCCGCCGTGAATCGGTCCCCTGCAAAATAGTCCCTGCGGCCCAATGTCGCCTCTATGTAAGCAAAATCGAGGGCGAGCTCTTTGGCAATATAACCGTCGAGGGGCTTATTGCCTGCCCGTTCTTCGCGTTTCATAATCATATTTATAATCACTGGCATGGCCAGAGAACCTTCTGCGAAATGCAGCCATTCTAGGTAGTCGTAATAGCATGGCTCGCTTTTAGCCGGACGTAAGCTGTGTTGGGGAGTTTGATCTAACAGGTATTCCATCACCGCCCCCGACTCACACAAAGTGCGCTCACCATCGACAATAACCGGTGATTTAGCCAGCGGATGAATTGCCGCAAGGCTAGCAGGTGCAAGATTTGTTTGCGGGTTGCGCTGATGATGCACCACTTCGTAGGGTGTTTGCAGCTCTTCTAAAAGCCAGATTACGCGCTTTGAACGCGATTGATTTAAATGGTGAACAGTAATCATATTGGCGCCTTTTAAAGGTAGTGCGGCTTTTTTTAACTAAAAGCTGACGGGGCAGCTCACAAGGGGCTGTTACAGCGCCATCTCTAAAATTTGGCGACTAACAAGCGGGGTAACTTCGCCCTGCTCGCCGAGTTTCACCATGCCATGTTCAGTAAGCTTGGCAAGTAGTTCATCGATGTGCTCAGCGCCGAGATCGACCTCTGCCAACCTAACAGGCAAGCCCATCGCGCTAAAAAACGCTTCGGTTGCGGCAATTGCCTGATCAATTCTGGCTTCTTCGTCGCCGTCCCTAATCCCCCAGACCCGATCAGCGTATTGAAGCAGTTTTGCTCGCTTAACACTCCGCCGTACTTTTAAAACCGCTGGCAGCACAATAGACAAGGTACGAGCGTGGTCAATTCCGTGCGCTGCGGTGAGTTCGTGGCCAATCATATGGGTAGTCCAGTCTTGTGGAACACCGGCACCAATCAGGCCATTAAGGGCGAGACTCGCGGCCCACATAATATTGCCGCGCACGGCAAGATCATTTTTAGTTGCGAGCGCCAGTGCCTTTGGGCCCTCTTCGATCAAGGTTTGCAAAAGCCCTTCAGCAAAGCGATCTTGCACTTTGGCATTTACGCTGTAAGTGAGGTACTGCTCCATGGTATGAACAAAGGCGTCGACCACGCCATTACCTATTTGACGATCTGACAAGCTCAAAGTCACTGCGGGGTCGAGTACAGCAAACTTAGGCCTAACGAGGGGGCTAGAGAATGTGCCTTTGTGGCCGTGGCGGGTAACCACCGCGCCAGCATTACTTTCGGAGCCCGTCGCGGGCAGGGTCAATACCACACCGATGTCCAGCGCCGCACGAATACGCTGCCGCTTTGCAATGATGTCCCATGGGTCTTCGCCGTCATAACACGCCGCTGCGGCAATAAATTTTGCGCCGTCAACCACGGAGCCACCGCCAACGGCTAAAATATAGTCAAGATTATTTTCAGTAATCAGGGCTTGCGCCTTCATTAAGGTTTCATAGCTTGGATTGGGTTCAATCCCGGAAAATTCCACAACGCTATGATTGGTCAGTGCTAGGGAGAGCTGTTCGTAAATGCCATTATTTTTTATTGAGCCACCGCCGTAAACTAAAAGGATCTTTGCGTCGGCGGGTATTTCCTTGGTAATAACCTGAATTTGGCCCTCACCGAAATGGATGCGGGTTACGTTAGAGAAACTGAAATTCAACATGAAATAGCCTTTTAATGACTCAAAGAAAGGTTTGTACGGGCAGTCTACGCAAATCGTTTTTATATCGACGATAAAAGCTTAAGGAATATCTTAGCAAAGCGAAGACGCCACGGTAAGACTGTCCGATTGCGGTAAGGAAGCATAGCGACGCGCAGCTTAGGCCATCATAATTTACACTTAAGGAAGAATCGTACAGCTTCCAATACCTTCTGCGGCCAAATCCTCGATATAAATTTGGCCAGCGCTCGCTGTGGCCAAACGAGCCATACAGTCCGCAATGCTCACACGATCCGTGGTAAGACCGGTAACAGGGTCAATTAATAATAGAAATACAATATTTTCAATGTCCGCAGGAATGGTACTTGGATCGGGCACTTCGTTTATTAGCACTTCACACTGACCAGTCAAATCGCCACCAAGCACTTTGGCAATATTAATATTGTAGCGAGTGGCGCTGGATATACAGTCCAAGATACTGACCTTCTCCGTTATAACCACCAATGCCAAGGGGTCAGGATCGACAACATCTAGAAATGGGATTTCCGTATACACTGGCGCGCTTGGGCCTGGATCGGTTGGCGTCACAGGGTCAACAACGGGGTCGAGGGGGTCAATTGGCGGGTCTACTGGATCTGTGGTGGTGTCGTCGCCACCCCCATTAATTAATACTACCCCGCCCTCACCATTGTTGTTCGCAATATACGCCGAACGCCCCGAAAAATTAGTCGGCGAGGAGTTTTCGAATGCGTTGGGCTGCTGACCAGCAGACAAGCCATCAAAAGCGAAATAGGTATTTGCCTCAATGGCAGAGGCGAAATCAAACATTTCCTGCAAGAGTGCGTCGCGTATGGCGATCCAACCAATGATTGTACCCACCAGCAAGGCAGCGGCGAGAAGCACCAGTTCTGTGGTAATCACATAGCCGGCCTGTTTAGCGCCTCTTACTTTAATTCGCAAATTGCGACGCAAGACTGAGCTCATTGCTCACAGCCAAACAATGCCGATGCATCGTCTAAAAATAAGGATATATTAATCAATGTGTTACGCATATCACCGTCATCTTTTATCGGATTTAATTATAGAGTAGCAAGATGCGAGCCGTTGTAGTTGTTAATTTCGCAAAGCCTAATATCCTCACTTTGCAACGAGGGGTCAAACCGAAGATCAACTTCTGCGTAAGAATCGCTCTGTGCCATCACAAAAAGACGACTTATGCTCCGTGACGCTTAAACGCAATTTTCGGCTTTTTACTACATTAACGGCTAATAATTGGCGCAATCTAGTTTTTTGATTTTATAAGGCCACTGAATAGCCCAGGTTCACATTTAGCCCTAGACTCAGGGTGCTATGTCGCATAATTAGCGCTGCGTGTAACGCCCCAGCTTAGTTCAAGCGAAAGGCCATCTTCACGATATTATGCCCAAATATAATCCATTCTTATCACGCAAGCCCCATGGGCATACTTGTCGCAGCGGCAATTTGAGCTGATTTTGAATTTTACGCCAAATTCTCCCTATAACATCAGAGTCTGATATACCCGATTTATAAGGCTTAAATCACCTGTCATAGGTAATCACTTTTACAGCGACACCGGCCAAGATCAGCCTTTGGCACCGAATTTGCTCAGCCATGGTTGAAAACCAACTTGTGTCATAGTTATTTATCTACGTGAGGAAATTACCATGAAAAAGCACTTCGTCGCCTTAACACTACTTTTATCAATTAGTACCGTGAGTCACGCTCAAGACTTGCTGTCTGGAGCGCTTGGGCCCCTTAGCGGAAGCGCAATACCGTCATTAAACCTACTTGATACTGGCCTGCCAACGGCAGCTATCTTAGGCGGCTTAACCCCGCTCGCGATTGATTCAGTTAATACGGCATTGCCACTGGTAAATAGTGTTCTGGTGAGCACACTCCCATCCGTAACAGGTTTAAGCAGCAGTGTTTTAGCGGGATTTGGCCCTGTTGCAATAGACACGGTGAATACTGCCCTGCCCTTGCTTAATAGTGTTTTGGCCAGCGGTTTATTAGATGCAGGTATTCCATTGGTTGGCGGAGATTTAACCGCTGGCTTACTCCCCGTCGCCATTGACTTGGTAAATGCAGCTGCTCCCGTGCTAGCTACCGTTTTGTAATATTAGTCGCACTGCTCAGCTAATTTAGTGTGACTAAGCAGTGCGACTTTTGTCTGCTATTTAATCCTAATCATGACTTGCTCGATTTTATTAAAATGTGACATAGAGGGAATTCGCTCTCGGTACTGCATGCCATCTTGAATTAGTTTCGCCTTACTTATTTGGTTTTCGCTAGGCGGTTTCGTCCTTGCAAATATGCCAGTAATTGTCCTCCAAATACGCTAGCTTTAACGCCGCAAGTTTACGTAGCGCGTCATCAACATCAAAGTCTAATTGGCACTGCCAGCGCTGGGAAAACCAAACTTCGATTCGCTGATCCAGTTCTTGCGCACTGAGGGGCTGGTGGGCCGCCAATAGAAAGTAATAGGCTAGCAAGCTCTCTTTACACTCAGCTTCTTCGGCGTCGTCGAGTAGGCGGTACAGAACCCCCGCATTATTATCCAGTAATTTGAAGTAGAGATTCCTCGTCAGCGCTTCAGTAAAGCGCAATTTACGATTCTTGAAATTACTGAACTGCTTAAATAAATAGGCGCCAATGGTACCGGCGCCCGCCAACAGTACAATGATGGCGTTGCGGTCTAAAGCTACCGATTCCTTGTGCCATCCCAGCCAAAAGCCTAACAAAGACGCAGTTAAGACCAAGGTCGCACCGAGTTTTGTGGTGAGCACAATGCCACCACTAACGAGTGCGGGTATGCCTATCATTAATTTGTCGCGCAAACGCATCCCAACTTGGGTATTGGGAAACAGCATTTCTAAGTCGGCATCGGGCACGTTTTGGAATAGTTTCAACATCGTTGATCCGGGCCGACAATCCGCCGCCGCGCTGCTTCCGTTCGCGGTGTCTTTAAAGCGTAAATAGAGGACAACTCTATCGTAGTTAATGAAATGAACCGTTTTGCGCCACAAGTTAAACGGACCGCGTATTTCCTCTGAGCGCTCGCTGGCGCCACGGGTATACAGTAAGACCTCGTCAAAATCATCGAGGTTTACCATAAGCCTAATATGGAATAAGGACGCTGAATCCAGCGCATTAGCGAGGACCTCAGGGGTTACCTTGTCGTAATTCGCACGCTCGAGTAATTGCGCCACCTGCTGCGCTAGGTCTTTTGCGCTAGCCAAACTATCGCTGTTGTCGAGATACACCAGGCGGGTGTCTGCATCGGGATCCAGGCTGAAATAGGTATCTTTAAGAGCGTGCTTTGTGCGGTGGAAGTCGTCGCGAAAATGGCTTTCAATATGGGCGGCACCGGCTCTAAATTGCACCAAACTTTCCGCGTCTAACTGCCCTTCTTGTAGACACATTTGTAAAATATCTGCACGACGAAATGGGATAAAGTGGAGTAAGGCCAGATTTGGCATGGCAACAACCTTTTGTCTTTATAGAGAGCGTTTTGTTTGATTTAGAGGATTCCCTGCCTCGACATTGCCACGCAGCATAGGCTATTGTTTTTGCGAGGGGTAATGTTTTTGTCCAACAGCCATCAATCTGAGATTAAACATGCACGATCATCACCATCATAGCGCCTCAGAACGCATCGGTTGGGCCTTCGCCCTCAATTTTGGTTTTACCATCGTTGAGTTTATTGGTGGTTATTTAACCAATAGCACCGCGATAATGGCGGACGCGGTGCATGATCTGGGAGATTGTCTTGCGATTGGCTCCGCCTGGGTGCTCAATAAAATCTCAGACAAAGAGGCCAGCCACCACTATAGCTATGGTTATCGCCGTTTTTCCTTACTCGGCGCGCTTATCAACGGCGTGGTGTTGGTGCTGGGCGCAATGTGGATTTTGAGCGAGGCGGTTCCGCGCTTGGCGCACCCAGAAATGCCTAATGCAACCGGGATGCTGGGCTTGGCAATTCTTGGAGTGGCGGTTAACGGTTATGCCGCCTACAAGTTAAGCCACGGTAAAACCCTAAACGAGCGCATGCTCAATTGGCATTTACTGGAAGATGTTCTGGGCTGGGTTGCCATCCTAGTATTGTCCTTGGTGTTAATGGTGGTTGAACTCCCCATTTTAGACCCCCTGCTCTCCATCGGGTTTACCGTGTTTATCCTCTTTAATGTGGTGAAAACCCTAATCGAAACCCTGCGCCTATTCTTGCAAGCAACCCCAGACCGCGAGCTGCGCAGCCAAATTCAGGGCGATCTGCAAGCCATTGGCCACGTGAGCGATATTCATCACCTCCACCTATGGTCTTTAGACGGCGAGCATCATGTGTTAACCGCGCACCTAATTCTGAACCAGCATTACGCCCAGCCCGAGCTGGTATCACTCAAAGCGGATATCGCGGCGGCCATGGCCAAGTACCAGTTGAGCCACACCACCATTGAACTGGAGTTTCCCGACGAGTTTTGTCGTGACACTCCTCAGCATTCACATTGAGGAAAAAGACCGGCGGCACTCACTATTTCACTATCGTGAATATTCCCGCTGCTATTCGTGGTTCGAAGCCAGAAAATCATTGGCTTATTTCATCGCCATTCGCTAGATTGCGCGCAATCGCTAGCCCGTCCAGCTAGCGTCTGGTAAGAGGTTTGGTGTGGCATGATAGATCCCGTGATTTTGTTTTTTATCTTCGGTCTCAGTGCCGGCTTGCTCCGCTCTGAGTTACGACTTCCCCCCGCCATTTACGATCTTGTTAGCATTATGTTGCTGCTAACCATTGGCATGAAAGGCGGTATCGAACTCGCCAAACAGCCCTTTTTGGAACTGTTACCGCAGATGCTGGTGGTTATTGGCCTCGGTATCCTTTTACCCCTCATTGCCTTCCCTCTCCTGCGCTACCTAGGCCGCTTTAGTCGGGTGGACGCGGCCTCTATCGCCGCACACTACGGTTCGGTGAGCATGGGTACTTTTGCGGTCGCGGTGGCCTATATGAGCGCGCGTGGGATCTACTACGAGGAGCAAATGCCACTTTTTGTGGTAATGCTCGAGATACCTGCCATTCTGGTCGGCATCGTGATCGCCAAGGGATTCTCCAAGCAGACAAATTGGGCGCAAGTTGGCCACGAAGTGCTACTGGGTAAGAGCATCATTCTCATGATCGGCGGCCTGCTCATTGGCTGGATTGCCGGTGCCGAGCAATTGGCGTCGATCAAACCCCTGTTCTTCGATTTATTTAAAGGCATTTTAGCCCTCTTCCTCTTAGAAATGGGCCTAATCACCTCTAAGCACGTGGGCAGCCTGAAAAAGTACGGCGTTTTCCTGATCGTGTTTGGTATTAGCATGCCGATGCTGTCGGCGGTACTTGGTGCGGCCACTGGCTGCTTACTGGGCTTCTCCGTGGGCGGTACCGCAATGCTCGCCATACTCGCCGCCAGTGCATCCTACATCGCGGTACCTGCGGCAATGCGGATCTCGGTGCCCGAGGCAAACCCGACCTTGTCTTTGGCGGCGTCACTGGGTATCACCTTCCCCTTTAACGTGGTGATCGGCATCCCCATTTATTACGCGATGGCGGAATACATACACGCTTTTTTTGGAGCTTAAACAATGAGCGACAACATAAAAAAACTTTTAACCATTGTCACCGAAGCGGCGCTAGAAAATATCTTAATCAAGGATATTGAGCGCCTCGGCGCGCAGGGCTACACCATTACTGATGCCCGTGGCAAAGGTGGTCGAGGTAGTCGCAGTGCCGCCTGGGATGCCAACGGCAATATTCGGATTGAGGTAGTTAGCGACGCGGCTATCGCCAGCCAGATTGCCAGCCACCTAAAAGAAACCTACTACGATAACTACGCCATGATTCTGTTTATGAGCGATGTTGAAGTGATTAGACCAGAGAAGTTTTAGCACGATTTGAATTACGCTACGTTAAGCCCTAATACAAATCTGCCGCAAAACGTATTGTTTGTGGGGAGGATCGCGGCTCCGCGATCCTCCAAATTTTTATGACAGCAAATCGCCGCGTTCATGGCTCACTTTGGGTTTGCGCCATGCCAGCCTGTATAAGCCGGGAAGCACAAACAAAGTGAGCAACGTCGACGAGATAATGCCCCCTATAACAACCGTCGCTAGCGGTCGCTGAACCTCGGCCCCCGTGCTGGTGTTAAGCGCCATCGGCAAAAAGCCCAGCGCCGCCACAAGGGCAACCATCAAGATTGGCCGTAGGCGGAGCATGGCGCCGTCGTGAATCGCTTTCTCTATTGGCGTGCCGCGCTTTAGTTCATCTATAAATGCCGACACCATCATTACCCCGGTCAGCACGGAAACCCCGCACAGGGTAATAAAGCCAACCCCAGCGGTAATAGACAAAGGAATATCCCGTAGCCATAGCGCAATTACTCCGCCAGTTAAGGCCAGCGGCACACCGCTAAACACCAGTGCGGCGTCTTTTGCTGAGCCAAAGGTCACCATCAACAGCGCAAAAATCATCACCAATGTGACCGGCACTAATAGGCTTAAGCGCTGGGATGCGGATTGTAGCTGTTCAAAGGTGCCGCCGTATTCAAGCCAATAGCCAGGTGGAAGCCTTAGCTGCTGCGCAATTTCGCGCTGTACCTCGGCCACGAAGCCGCCTAAATCTCGGCCTTTTACGTTGGCACTAACCACGAGCCGGCGCTTGCCGTTTTCCCTTGAGATCTGGTTCGGGCCAGGGGCTAAGTTAAGGCTAGCCACTTCTCGCAACGGTACATACCCGCCTTCGGGCAGTGGTATTGGTAGGCGCTCTAATGCTTGTACGTCGCCCCTGATCTCTTCGGTCAGGCGCACCACAATGGCGAAGCGGCGATCACCTTCAAAAATTAAGCCCGCGGCCTCACCGCCGGTCGCGGCGGCAAGCACCGCTTGGACATCGGCCACATTTAAACCATAGCGATAGAGCGCGGCGCGATCAGCCTCAACCGACAGTATTGGCAAGCCAGAGACCTGCTCCACCTTCACACCATCTGCGCCGTCGATGCCATTTAATACCGTTGCGATCTCGGCGCCGGTTTTAAGTAGCTGCGTCAAATCATCGCCAAATACCTTTATGCCCACGTCTGAGCGCACGCCCGATATCAACTCATTAAAACGCAGTTGAATCGGCTGGCTGATCTCAAAGGCATTGCCCGGTAACAGCGCCAACTGCTCGCCAATATCATTTAGCAATTCAGCCTTGGTTTTAGTGGGATCTGGCCAGTCACTGCGTTCTTTGAGCATTACGTAGCCGTCGGAAATATTCGGCCCCATCGGGTCACTGGCAACTTCAGCGGTGCCGACACGGGAGAAATAGGTTTTCACCTCTGGAATTTCCAGTACCGCTTTTTCCAGCTGAAACTGCATCTCAAGAGACTGGCTTAAGCTGGTGCCAGGAATGCGTAAAGCTTGAATCGCGATATCGCCCTCATCCAGATTGGGAATAAACTCGGTACCCATTCTCGTTGCCAGCACGCTCACCAAGGCCACAAAGATTAAGGCAGAAGATAATACCGCTACGCGAAATTTAATCGCCCAGGTAATTACCGGCGCGTAGATCTGCTTTGAATAACGAACAATGGCATTGTCTTTTTCTTCAATGTGGCCCGTCATAAACAGTGCCACCGCGGCGGGAACAAAGGTCAGCGACAAGACCAAGGCCGATAGCAAAGCCATGATGACCGTCATGGCCATTGGAGTGAACATTTTGCCCTCTACACCGCTTAAGGCCAAAATCGGTAGGTTCACCAAGATCACCACCAGCACGCTAATCAAACTCGGTGTAAATACCTCGCGGGTGGCGGTAAACACGGTTTTAAAACGTTCTTCGAGTTTCAAAATGCGGCCAAGCTCATGCTGCCGTCCCGCCAAGCGCAGAATGCAGTTTTCGACAATAATAACGGCGCCATCCACAATCAAACCGAAATCGAGGGCGCCTAGGCTCATAAGATTGGCGCTCACTTGTGCCTGCACCATGCCTGTCATTAGCATTAGCATGGACAGCGGAATAACCATTGCCGTTATTAATGCCGCGCGAATATTACCCAGCATCAGCAATAACACCACAACCACCAATACCGCACCTTCGGCGAGATTGGCCTGCACTGTTGCAATGGTTTTATCAACCAGTACCGTGCGGTCATACACTGGCTCGGCAATCACGCCGTCGGGAAGGGTTTTGTTGATCTCCTTTAGCTTGGCCGACACCGCTTGGGAAACCGTTCGGCTATTGCCGCCGAGCAGCATCACGGCAGTGCCCAACACCGTCTCTTTACCATCGAGGGTTGCCGCGCCAGTGCGCAACTCTTTGCCAAAGCCAACGTCGGCTACATCGGCTACGGTTATCGGTATTCCCCCACGGCGGGCAAGGATAATGCGCTTAATTTCGGCAATGTCGGCGACCTGCCCAGGTGCACGAATTAGGTATTGCTCGCCGTTTTTCTCAATATAGCCCGCGCCAACATTGGCGTTATTGGCTTTCAGTGCCTGCACCACGTCATCAAAGCTAAGCCGGTAGGCCAGTAGTTTTGCGGGTTCTGGGCTGATATGAAATTGCTTTTCAAAACCGCCAATGGTGTTCACTTCGGTTACGCCCGCAACCAGGCGCAGCTGTGGCCGAATCACCCAGTCCTGCAAGGTGCGCAGCGCGGTAGCGTCATAAGCTTCACCGCTTGGCTGCACCGCGCCTGGTGTAGCGTGAACCGCATAATGAAATATTTCACCGAGGCCCGTGGCCACCGGCCCCATAACGGGTTCAATGCCCGCAGGCATTTCGCTTTTTGCTTGCTGTAGGCGTTCGTTGATTAGATTGCGGGCAAAGTAAATATCGGTGCCCTTTTCAAACACCACCGTTACCTGAGACAGGGCATAGCGTGAAAGCGAACGGGTGCTTGCTACATTCGGCAATCCGGTGATGGCTAATTCCACCAGATACGTAATGCGCTGCTCTACCTCCAATGGCGAATAGCCTTGGGCCTCGGTATTAATCTGCACTTGCACATTGGTAATGTCGGGTACGGCGTCTATCGGCAGCTGCTGGTAATTCCAAGCGCCTAAGACCGCCGTAGCAAAGACCAGAAACATCACTAGCCAGCGCCGCGCGATAGAAAACTGAATTAATTTATCGATCATAGCGAACTCCTGCTTGCAGTTCGTATGCGCTGGTACCGTCACCGCGCCCAGCGCCTTGCGGGCTGGGTGTTAAACAGTGGGCTGATTGTTTTTGATTAGTGTCCATGTTCAGCGTCCTCTTTGCCCAATTCGGATTTCAGTACAAAGCTGTTTTTGCTGACATACACTTCATCAATGCTAAGCCCGCTCAAGGCCTCACTCACCTCACCATCGCTGCGCCCCAGTGTCACAAGCCGCGGCTCAAAGCCCTCCTCGCCCTGCACAAAAATAACCGGCGCATTGTCGATAATTTGAATAGCCTCGTTGCGAAGGATCACCGGCGCCGCAATTTCAGCGCGGGTGATTTGCGCTTTAACAAAAATGCCAGGTTTCCACTCGCCACCTTGATTATCAATAAGTACCCGCGCAGTAATAGCCTGGTTAACACCACTACTTTGCTGGGCAATATAAATAATTTTGCCATCGGCAGTCTGTGTTGAATCAAGGCTAATAATACGCACACTTTGACCTAGTTTTATGTCGCCAAGGTCTTTTGGAAAAATTGAAAGCTCCACCCAGAGAGTGGAAAAATCCTGCACAACTAACAGTGGCGCATCGCCAGTTTGTTCACCAACATTGGCATTGCGCTGGGTAATCACGCCATTTAGCGCCGACGTGATTGCATAGGTTTTTAAACTCTCGTTGGCCTCCACGGCCACCAGCGCTTCACCTTTGTGAACGGTATCGCCAAGACTTTTATTAAGATCGCGAACAATACCGCGATACCGCGCGTGTACTGACTGCACTCGCTCGGCATTCGCCGCAACCACGCCATAAACCGGCAACACCTCGCGAATAGTGCCTCCTGTGGCGCTTGTTAGCGAAAGACCCGCGTGGGCTATTTGCGCCTGCGTCAGCGCGATATGAGCTTCTTCGCCATGTTCTTCATGCTCGTCGTGGCTGGCCTGCTCACGTTCACTGCCTGCTGCGCAGACCTGAACCGCGAACAACATCATTAACAAGCACGCACTAAGCAGCTTAAAAGCGGAATGAGTTTTCAATGTAATTACGTTCATTGGAATGTTCCTGAATAGGTATTGGCTCTGTCGTCATGCGCCTCAGCACGATGGTTTGCGCGCAGAGCTTGTGCGGAAAGGGATTGACCGGTTAGCTGTTCAATCTCGGCGCCATACTGCAAAGCGGCAGCGGCCGCTTCAATCCGTCCGCGCCTTGCCGCCAGTAACTCCTGCCGCGCACTAACGTAGTCGAGATAGCCATAGCGCCCGCCTTCATAAGCCGTTTGGGTTGCGCTTAAGGCCTGTTCAAGTGCAGGAATAATCGTGATGCCTAAGGTCTTAACCGCAACAATCGCTTGTTGTCGGCTATAAAATGCGCGGTACAACTGTGTGTGTAATTCAAGTAGCGCCGCTTCGCGCTGTATCAATATTTGATTTTTCTCGGCGTAGGCCGTTTTGATCGCGCCGGAATTTCGCTTGCCTGAAAACAAGGGCACGCTGAATCCTGCAAGCAACGCCGTGTCGTTATTTGCTTGGAATTGACGCACACCAAATGACCAGCTGATGTCTGCACGCGCCTCGGTTCGCGCAAGTCGAAGCTCGGCCTCTTTGAGGCGAGACTCAGCAGCGAAAACTTCAATTGCGGGATTTTTTTCAAGCTTGGTATACAGGCTCTCAAATCCCACATCCGCGCCAAACTGGAATAGGTCACCTTGCACAGCATTGAAGTCTGGCGTAGTCGAAGCCCACAGTGCAGCCAAGGCCATCTTCAAATAGGCAAAATGCTGTTGTTCTGCGAGCAAGCTCAGCTTCGCCTGCGCACTAGCCGCCTGCGCACGCTTCACTTCCACCTCCGGCGTAGCGCCCGCCTTAGCCCGCTTAGCGACGACGGCTAAGCTTTCTTCGGCCAGTTCAACGTCTTCTGCTGCTAAGGCGACCTTTTTCTGGGCAGTTAACACCGCAACGTAGCGACGGGTAACTTCGCCCAATAGCGCAAGTGATTCCACCTGCCGCGTGGCCTCCAGCACTGCGTAGCTATTCGACACAAGCCCTTGCCGCGCAGCCCGCTTATCGCCCATTTCGATAACCGAAGACAAGGCAACAGTCAGTTCTGCGCCGTCAACCCCCGCGAACTCGCCAGAGCCACCAAGATTCTCTGCATCTACACCAAGTTCATAAGCTGGGCGCAACTTGGCGGTTTCGGCCTGCCCTTGCAGGGCCGCAGCGCGAAACGGAAAGACTTTTAAACGTGGATTTTGGGCCAGGGAACGCTGCACAGCATCCGCCAAAGACAGCGCTGGTAGCGCTGCACTTAGCCCTGAAGAAAAAGCAAATAATAAACAACACAGAATACAGCGGGCGCTTAACACCCGCCGATTCCACCCGCCGAAACTCGGCCTTGTGGGCATGGCTAACATAGTTCGATCCTACTTATTTAAGAAAATTAATTCCGTGCATTGCCGCGAAAAGCGCAATACCGGTAAATGACTTAATGAGTAAAATCAGACTATTGGAGGGCGGTAGAGCAAGGAAAACGGGGCCGTAGGAATACTGGCGTGGTAATGACTATGAAATTGATTGTGTTGCAGAAAATCTGGCTCTGCGAGCTTGCCAGACAAGTAGAAATGACCAAGACAGCCATGGTGATGACAATGAGACAAACCGTCTGCGGTAAGATCAAGTTGCGAGGGGGCGGTAGTTTCTTGCCCTGAGTCCTCGCCTTTTTCCGACGCGTTGCTATGCGCCTCATCGCCAGAAAAATGAACCGTGTCCGCGTGATTTATGGGATGCACATCGGCCATTGTTGTCAATGACTGCAAAGCAATCAAGACTAACAATATATAGGACAATGCTTTTTTATGCATACAGATACATAAACCCGTTGAAATCAAATAACTCTGAAAAGCATAACATTTTTGGTCGTGGATTAAATCCCTAGACCCGTTAACCCTTAGTTAATAAAACAAGGAGCGTTTAGAACTGTTCATTATTTTTAAATTCATTGGCATCAATACCCAACCTTCGCAACTTGGCGCGCAGGGTACTGACATTGATGTCTAAACGTTTAGCCGCGCCATAAGGGCCGTCTACTCGACCCTTGGTCTCGGTGAGAATATGCTTGATATGCGCGGCGATGACCGCCTCTAAAGACTCATTTTCCGGGGCATTATTCTTGCCAGCCGGGCTAGCTTGGTTAAGAACAGCACGTGGTTTGGGCGATGGCGCGCCCAGCGCCATCTCTAAATCAAGGTATTCTCCGTGACCCAGTATTACCGCACGCTCAAGTACCGAGCCTAACTCCCTGATATTACCAGGCCAGCTATAGCGCTTTAAATTGCGCACATCTGCGGCCGACAGCGGTGGTACGGGCACCCCCATGCGCATCGCGGCGCGCTGAATAAAATGCTTGGCGAGGTCTTCAATATCGTCAAGTCGTTCGTTCAGGGTTGGTAAGATTATCGGAAACACGGCGAGGCGATACCACAAATCCTCGCGAAAACTGCCCTCTTGTACCATCTTAGGAAGGTCGCGATGAGTGGCTGCAATCACCCTAACATCAACTTGTACATCATGCTCACTGCCGACTTTTTGAATAATCCCGTCTTGCAACACCCGCAGTAACCGCACCTGCGCGGCGGGGGGAAGCTCACCGACCTCGTCGAGAAATAATGTGCCTCCCCCTGCCCGTTCAAACCACCCGCGTCGGCTGGCTAGCGCGCCGGTGAAGCTGCCTTTTTCGTGACCGAATAATTCGGAGTCAATCAGTTCTGGGGGCAGCGCGCCGCAGTTAACGCGCAGAAACGGCCCGTTATGGCGCGCTGAGCGCTCGTGAATCGCGCGGGCGATGACCTCTTTGCCCGCGCCGGTTTCACCTAGAATAAGGACCCCAGCAGGGCTTGGCGCAACTTGATTAACACGGCGCATCACCTGCTTTAACCCGCCATCGACGCCGACAATATTCTCTGAAATAGAACGCAGCCCCAAACGGCCCAAAAGGTTTTGACGATCCGCCTCAGCCTTGGCCCGCAAGCGCTGAATATGAGTAAGTTGTTGGTCATTTTCGATGCAGGCCAGCAGTGGTTCGGCAAGGGCCATGAGCTGCTCGCATTGACTACGCGTGCATGCCGATTCGCAAATCAAGACCGCAACACCCAGCATGCCGGTGTCACGCCGCAGCGGTATTAACAGGGATATTCCATCGTCGTAATCTGAGCCCAGCAGAACCTTGAGCGCAGCCCGATGCCTGGCATCGCTTTGCTCACTTAGCTGTGCAGTAGCGCGCGCCCAGCGCTGGATTGTGTCTAACGCCGAGGCATCAGTAATCGCCTGCTGGCTTAATCTCTCGGGCACATGCTCATCGCGCCAACCACCGCTTAAGCGCCACTCATCGGCGCCATTAAACGCAAATAAGTACAGCTCGTCGATGCGCGCTATTTCCCGTAACACCTCAATAAGCGACGGCATTAAGTCGCTAAGCACGGCATGCTTTCCCGCTTCAGTCCACAGGGCAAGGAGGTGTTTGTCAGCTTTAACGGTCATTTATGGCGTCTTAATTAGCGTAAATTCCGCCAAATATAGCGCACAAATACTTCATATATGACTAATTATTTCTAAATCAATAAAGTGATATAAAAATATTCTTATAAAACAATAGCTTAATATCACCATTGAATCTGGCATAAAGTTTGATAACAAGATGACAAACGCCACTTTCTGTCTTATAGGACGCTAAATGAAAACCTCACGCCGAACTCGTTTGTTTGCGCCCTTTGCGGGGTCATTAGTACTCGCCAGTTTGCTATCCAGCACAACAGTTGATGCCAAAGATTACAGCTTACTAAATGTTTCCTACGATCCAACCCGGGAACTGTATCAAGAGTTTAACGCTGAGTTCAGTCGCTACTGGAAGGAAAAAACCGGTGACCAAATTGCCATCAAGCAGTCTCACGGCGGTTCCGGCAAACAAGCTCGCTCAGTAATCGATGGTTTATCCGCCGATGTGGTGACGCTGGCGCTGGCCTACGACATCGACGTCATCAGCAAGCAAACCGGCAAATTGGCGGAAAACTGGCAATCGCAACTTGCCAGTAATAGTGCCCCCTACACGTCCACCATTGTGCTGCTGGTACGCAAAAACAACCCCAAGAAAATCCACGACTGGCCAGACTTAATCAAACCCGGCATTAGTGTGGTTACCCCCAACCCGAAAACCTCGGGGGGCGCGCGCTGGAATTACTTGGCCGCCTACGCGTTTGCTAAGCACGCCTACGGCAGCGATGCCGCTGCGGAAGAATTTATCAGCACCTTATTCAAACGGGTCAGCGTATTAGACACCGGAGCAAGAGCTGCAACCACCACCTTCGCCCAACGCGGCATTGGCGACGTGCTTATTACTTGGGAAAACGAAGCGTATTTAGCCCTCAATGAATTTGGCGCCGACAAATTTGAAATTGTACTGCCGTCCATATCGATTAAGGCAGAACCGCCGGTTGCCGTGGTTGCTGCTAACGCCCAAAAGCACGGCGTGGCCACTATTGCGCAAGGCTATCTCGAATATTTATACAGCCCCCAAGGGCAAACCATTATCGCCAAACATTACTTCCGCCCAGCCAAACCTGAGCTGATAAGCAGCGCGGAGATCCCTCATTTACCCGAACTCAAGTTAGTCAATATCAACCAAGAATTTGGCGGCTGGGAGCAGGTGCAAGCCAAGCACTTTAAAGATGGCGGCGTGTTTGACCAACTCTATCGGCCACGTCGTTAATTACGGTGACCTCAACAATAAAGGCTAAGGCTGAAATCAGTATGAAATTCAAAACTAAGTCGCCGCTACCGGGCTTTGCGCCCGCGCTATTTTACACCGTGCTATATCTCGCGCTCATCGTCGTTATTCCGCTGTCGGGCTTATTCTTTAAAACCGCCGAATTAGGTCTGGCGCAATTTTGGGATTTAATCACGGGTGAACGGGTGACCCACGCCTTGATGATCTCCTTCACCACCGCCTTAGCGGCGGCCATTATCAATGCAGTGTTTGGTCTAATTATTGCGTGGGTGTTTGTGCGTTATGACTTTACTGGCAAGGGTCTATTCGATGCCATTATCGACCTGCCCTTCGCTCTACCAACGGCGGTTGCCGGTATTGCGCTAAGCACTCTTTACTCGGGTAGCGGCTGGCTCGGTAACTTGTTTAACATGGTCGGTATTGAAATTGCATTTACCCCCATTGGTATTGTGATTGCGCTGACCTTTATCGGCTTACCCTTTGTGGTGCGCAGTGTAGAGCCGGTGTTGCGGGAACTGGAAAAAGAACTTGAAGAAGCCGCCGCCTCGCTTGGCGCCAGCCGTTGGCAAACCCTGTATCACGTGGTATTTCCCACCCTGCTACCGGCTTTATTAAGCGGCTTTGCGCTGGCCTTTGCACGTGGCGTTGGCGAATACGGCTCGGTGATTTTTATTGCTGGTAACGTGCCCTATGTGTCCGAAGTAGCACCCTTACTCATTGTGATTAAATTAGAAGAATACGATTACGCTGGCGCCACCGCAGTGGCCGCCGCCATGTTGCTCATTTCCTTTGTGCTGCTGATTCTCATTAATGCCTTACAAGCCTGGAGTCAGCGTTATAAAGCTAGCTCGGGCAATGTAAATGCTGCTCCAGATAAGGGGTTTGTCGCATGAACCCGTCTACGCAGAAAAATAGTATAAAAGTGGCAGGCCATTCGGCTATTAGTGAAGGCAAGCTCACGCGCTGGGTATTAACGACTATTGCGCTGAGTTTTTTAATACTGTTTTTGCTACTGCCCTTATTTACCGTGTTCGCCGAAGCATTACGCAATGGCTGGCAAACCTACGGCAAGGCCTTGAGCGATGCCGACGGCCTAGCGGCAATTAGGCTCACGATCATCGCCTCGGCGATTTCCGTACCCTTGAATCTTATTTTTGGGGTCGCAGCAGCCTGGTCAATTGCCAAGTTTGAGTTTCGCGGCAAGGTCTTATTAACCACCCTGATTGATTTGCCATTTTCGGTATCGCCAGTGGTCACCGGTTTGATCTTTGTGCTGATGTTTGGCGCCAGCGGCTGGGCGGCGCCCTTACTAGACAACACCGATATTCAAATTTTGTTTGCCCTGCCCGGCATTGTGTTGGTCAGTATCTTTGTCACCTTTCCGTTCATTGCGCGGGAGTTGATCCCGTTAATGCAGGAACAAGGCAGCGACGAAGAACAAGCTGCCCTGAGTCTCGGCGCCAACGGTTGGCAGACGTTTTGGCATGTCACCCTGCCCAATATTCGCTGGGGCCTGCTCTATGGTGTGCTGCTCTGTAATGCACGGGCCATGGGTGAGTTCGGTGCGGTGTCGGTGGTGTCTGGGCATATTCGCGGTGAAACCAATACCCTGCCCCTGCACGTGGAAATTCTTTACAACGAATACAACTTTGCCGCCGCCTTTGCCATGGCCTCGATTTTAGCCTCATTGGCACTCGTGACGCTGGCCATAAAAGCCGTGCTCGAAAAAGCCCACGGTTTAAAACATTAATCTCGACCTTATTGGAAACACAAACAATGGAAATTCAATTAAGCGGCATAAGCAAACAGTTTGGCCAATTCAAAGCCCTCGACAATGTGGGTCTTAATATTCAGTCTGGTGAACTACTCGCGCTGCTCGGGCCATCTGGTTCAGGCAAAACCACCTTACTGCGCATTATTGCCGGCCTAGAAAGTGCCGACACTGGCAGCGTTTACTTTGATGGGGTCGACATGGCCAACACCCCATTGCGTGAGCGGCAAATTGGTTTTGTGTTTCAGCATTACGCCTTGTTCAAGCACATGACCCTGCGCGAGAACGTGAGCTTTGGCTTGCGGGTTAAAACCCGCGCCTTTCGTCGCCCCGCTGCAGCGATTCGCGCCCGCGCCGATGAATTATTAAAGCTAGTGCAATTGGGCGGTTTAGAAGATCGCTATCCCCACCAATTGTCTGGCGGCCAGCGTCAGCGGGTGGCCCTTGCCCGCGCTTTGGCTATCGACCCCAAAGTTCTGCTTCTTGACGAACCCTTCGGCGCCCTAGACGCCAAAGTCCGCAAAGAACTGCGGCAATGGCTGCGAGATTTGCACCAGCAAACCGGCGTCACTACGGTGTTCGTTACCCACGATCAAGAGGAAGCGCTAGAATTGGCCGACCGGGTGGTAATTATGCAAAAAGGCGAAATCGCCCAGCTCGGCAGTGTCGATCAAGTTTATGAACAACCCGCCTCGCCTCTGGTGTTCGACTTTTTAGGCGACAGTAATATTATCGCCGCGCAATGGCGGGGCGACGTAGTGCATGTTGGCGACTCAGCAATCGGTGCCTATCCAAGCACGGCAAATACTGCCGTGCTGGATGAGGGCGCGGTCGATGTTTATGTTCGCCCCAGCGATTTACGCATTGCCGACGCTGAGCAAGCGGGCATAGACGTGGTGGTAAATAGCATTCAACGCACCGGGCCAATTGTGCGCGCCGAAGTTAGCTTTGCACATAGCACTTTTGCCCAAAGCCATTCCACCCTTCGTGTCGAGTTGCCGCATTTACATCACGATGTGCCCCGCTTCCAGATCGGCGCCACCTTGCGGCTACGTTTAATGCAGTTCAGCGTGTTTGCCCCGCAAACAATCACGCCAGTACGGGAGCAACTCAGCGCGCCAATTCTCATTGGCAGAGAGCGCGAACGTCTCGCCGGATAATGTTAATAAAGCCCTTGACCTTACCATTGTGGTAAGGTCAATGATCAAGCCTCGATCAACGGAGGGCTTAATCATGAGCGCATCTAAACGTAATACCCCTAGCAGTGTTCACAATAAAACGACGTTGCAACTGACTATTCTTGGCATGAACTGCGGCGCCTGCGTAGGCAGGATCACACGGGCGCTCAATGAACTTGACGGTATTGACGGGGTCGAGATTAATTTGGCGGCTAAAACAGCAGACATCATCGTTAACGACGCCGACATTGATTCCGACACCATCATTGCCGCCATAGCTGAGGCGGGCTATCAGGCGTCACCGATAGCACTCGCTAACCATGAGTAAAGGAGCTAGCCATGACTGCAGCCGCACCTAACACCCACTCGACTCACCAGAAACTCCGCTTTGGCATAGAAGGCATGAGCTGCGCTTCCTGCGTCAGCCATATTGAAAAAGCCTTAAACGCCGTCGATGGCGTTGCCAGCGTTAGCGTTAATTTAGCCACCGAAACGGCGCAAATTACCTTAGCCAAAGCGGTGCCCAGCGAACAACTGAGCGCGGCAGTTGAAAATGCCGGCTACCATGTAAGTACTAGCACGGTTCGCCTTAACATTGACGGCATGAGCTGCGCCTCTTGCGTTGGCCGAATTGAAAAAGCCTTGCAGGCAACACCCGGTGTGCTTGCGGTGAGCGTAAATTTAGCAACAGAAATCGCCAATATTGAAATTGCTAAAGATGCCATTAGCAGCGCCGAATTAATCGCGGCCGTCAGCAATGCGGGTTACCAAGCATCGCTAGACACTGAGCACGCCAAGGTAAAATCAGATACACAAAACAGCGCCTCCAATAAAGAAGCCCGCGCCGTTATTATTGGCGCCATTTTATCGGCGCCCTTATTTTTGCCGATGGTTTTCAGCGTGTTTGGCAGTCAGTGGATGGCGCCGGGCTGGCTGCAATTTCTACTCGCGACACCGGTACAGTTTTGGCTGGGCGCGCGCTTTTACCGCGCTGGCTGGGCCGCGATTAAAGCCAAAACCGGCAATATGGATTTACTGGTCGCGCTCGGCACCAGCGCCGCGTACGGCCTGAGTGTGTTTGAATTAATGCGCCCGTATTTTGCGGAGCAGGCGCATGGCGGCGGCCATGCTAGCGGCCACTATTACTTTGAAGCCTCTGCGGTTGTTATTACCTTGGTGCTACTGGGTAAATGGTTAGAAGGCCGCGCCAAACGCCAAACCACAGCGGCCATTCAGGCCCTGCAATCCCTGCGCCCCGCCACCGCGCGAGTTCGTGGCGAGAATGGTGACAAGGAAGTGGCCGTCGAGAATATCCGCAGCGGCGATTTGGTTATTGTAAAACCCGGCGAGCAGATCCCCGTAGACGGCGTAATTAAAGAAGGTGCCAGTCACATCGACGAGTCTATGCTCACCGGCGAGAACCTGCCTGTTAGCAAAGACGTGGGTGATAAAGTCACCGGCGGCGCGATCAATGCCGACGGCGTCTTACTGATTGAAACCACCGCAATCGGCAGCGAATCAACCCTGTCGCGCATTATTCGCATGGTCGAAAATGCCCAAGCCGCCAAAGCGCCGATCCAACGTTTGGTAGATCAAGTCAGCGCGGTGTTTGTACCGGTAGTGTTAATTATTGCCCTCGCTACCTTGGTCACCTGGTGGATTTATAACGGCGATATTCAAGGCGCAATAATCAATGCGGTAGCGGTATTGGTTATCGCCTGCCCTTGCGCACTTGGTTTAGCCACGCCCACGGCGATCATGGCCGGTACTGGCGTGGCAGCAAAATACGGCATATTGATCAAAGACGCTGAAGCGCTTGAAATCGCCCACAAAACCACCACGGTGATTTTCGATAAAACCGGCACGTTAACAGTGGGCAAACCAAGCCTTACCGCCACCAAGGCTGTAAATGGCGATGAGCGCGAATTAATTCGCCTTGCGGCCGCCGTGCAATCCGGCAGCGACCATCCACTGGCAAAAGCGGTTATGGCGAGAGCCGAGGAACAAAATATCAGCGTTGACCAAGCCAGTAATGCCAAAGCCTTGGCCGGTCGCGGGGTGAGTGCCCATGTTAATGGGCAGCAACTAAGTCTGGGCAATACGCGCTTAATGAAAGAGCTGAATATTGATCTTGGCGATTTAGCACAAACCGCCGAAGACTTAGAAGCCCAAGGCAATACCCTGTCATGGTTGGCGGTTGAAGGTGCTAGTCCACAACTGATTGGTTTACTGGCCTTTGGCGACGAGATCAAAGCCTCCGCTGCCCAGGCCATCGCGCAACTGCGCGAGAAGGGAATAGAAACGATTATGCTCACCGGCGACAACCAAGGCAGCGCCAGCGCAGTTGCCAAAAAATTAGGCCTGAGTGATTTTATCGCCAATGTTTTGCCCGATGACAAGGCTAAGAAAGTCAGCCAACTGCGCAGCGAAGGCCGCGTTGTCGCCATGGTCGGCGACGGCATAAACGATGCCCCTGCCCTCGCCGCGGCCGATATTGGCATTGCCATGGCAACCGGTACAGACGTTGCTATGCACACCGCAGGTATTACCTTAATGCGCGGTGACCCAGCACTGGTGGCGGATGCGATTGCGATTTCCCAGCGCAGTTACCGTAAGATTAAACAAAACCTTTTTTGGGCCTTTATCTATAATGCTATCGGCATCCCGCTGGCCGCGTTTGGCTTATTAAGTCCCGTTATAGCCGGTGCGGCGATGGCCTTTAGCAGCGTGAGCGTGGTCAGCAATGCCCTACTATTGAAACGCTGGAGACCAGACAGCGTTAGCTCAAACAATGAGAAGGAAGGAGCCTGAGATGAATATTGGTGAAGCCGCCAAAGCCAGCGGCATATCGGCAAAAATGATCCGTCACTACGAGGGGATTGGTCTTATTGAGCAATCTCACCGCAGCCCTGCGGGCTACCGTATCTACTCAAAAAATGACCTGCATACGCTGAGTTTTGTAAAAAGCGCCCGCTCTTTAGGTTTCTCTTTAGACCAAATAAAGCAATTATTGTCGCTGTGGCAAGACCGCGAACGGGCCAGCAGCGATGTAAAAGCTCTCGCCGAACTTCATTTAAAAGAACTAGACGACAAAATTGCCGAGCTCAGCGCCATGCGCAATCTATTGCAGAGCTTAACTACCGAGTGCCATGGTGATGACCGTGCCGAGTGCCCCATACTTCAAGGTTTAGAGCAACCATGTGTTGGCGCTAGCACTAAAAAGACCTAGTATTAATGTTAGATCGCAAACATATCGAACTTGTCTTTAGAAAATGAGTCTTATTAATACGCGTAAACTGCTGACAAATTATGAAGAAGATTCTTAACATCCATGTGCTTAGCTTCTTGATATTGATTTATTTCAGTAAATCAGTGCTTGCTGCTGCGCCGATGTTAATGATGAACCACCCTACTACCAGTCTAACTAACCCCCAGGCAATCGCGTCAGCAGATGGCCACTGTCTCGGCACAAGTCACAGTGAACATAACGGTCAACACCTCGGCCCAGAACAGCATGTCGAAATGAGTCAGCATTCCGCGGCCCACGGTGCAGGTGCAGGCGCAGGCGAGATTCAATGTGAGGCCACATGCCAATGCTGCGTCGGCAGTTGCAGCACCTTCGCCCTGCTTTCCGCAGACAACGCGAATCAGGCTATTAATTCACGTGATGTAACATCAGATTTCGATCTCCAATTACTTCCCCAGCACGCTTCCTCACTATTTAAACCCCCCATTTTTAGCTAATCACAGGCAAGTTGTGCCTGTATTACTAGCCAACTTATTAGCGCGTCGCACATGTGGCGTTACGAATTAATTGTTTACTGACCCTGCTTAGTCGGCGTTATAAGGTTTGATTGGCAGGTTTAGATTTCAACTTATTTTGGAAGTTTTCGATGAAGCATACTACGCACATTTCATCACCAACCCTAAGTACATTGGCCACCACAAGCGTATCCCGGCGTCGGTTTGTGACCGGCGCGGCGAGCGCTGGTGCGCTTATTGGCTTAAGTGGCAGCCCCTTAAGCTGGGGCATAGAGAAAGCACCCACAGCAGTGGAGCAACAAACCTTAAGCGGCAAACATTTTGATTTGGATATTGGCTATCAGCCAGTCAACTTTACTGGTAAATCGAGAATAGCTACGGCTGTTAATGGCAGTGTGCCCGGCCCGATTTTACGGTGGCGGGAAGGCGACGACATCACCCTGCGAGTGCGCAACCACCTTGCCCACGACAGTTCCATTCACTGGCATGGCATGATTTTACCTGCGGAAATGGATGGTGTTCCGGGAATGAGTTTTGCTGGTATTAAGCCCGGTGAGTATTTTGACTATGCCTTTAACGTTCAGCAAAGCGGTACGTATTGGTATCACAGCCACTCTGGGTTTCAGGAGCAGACCGGCGTCTATGGCGCCATTGTGATCGAACCGAAAGGACCCGATCCAGTCGCTTACGACCGGGACTACGTGGTGCAGCTTTCTGACTGGTCAGATGAGGCGCCAGAAGCTATTTACGCCAAGCTGAAAAAACGCGGTGATTACTATAATTTTAACGAACGTACCGCCGGTGATTTATGGCGAGATATTAAAGAAAAAGGGCTAAGCCAAACATGGTCTGATCGCAGCATGTGGAATCAAATGCGCATGAGCGAACGAGATATCGCCGACGTAACTGCATACACCTACACCTACCTAATGAACGGCGCAACGCCAGACCAAGGTTGGACGGGACTCTTTAAGCGCGGCGAAAAAATTCGTTTGCGATTTATCAACAGCGCCGCCATGACGATATTCGATGTGCGTATTCCCGGCCTTAAAATGACCGTGGTCGCCGCCGATGGCCAAAACGTCGAGCCCTTTACCATTGATGAATTCCGGATCGGCGTGGCAGAGACCTACGACGTCATTGTTGAGCCCAGTGACGACAGTGCATATTGCGTATTTGCGCAAAGCATAGACCGCAGTGGCTTTACGCGTGGCACCCTCAGCGCCAACCCAGCCTTAAGTGCAGCCATTCCTAATATGGACCCCGCCCCGGTTCTAAGCCACCGCGACATGGGCATGGCGATGGCAGGTATGAGCCATGGCGACCAAAACATGGGGAGCATGGCGGGAATGGATCATAGCCAGCACGCTATGGGCAGCATGAAAGAAATGGATCACAGTGGCCATGATAGGAGCAATATGAAAGGCATGGATCACAGTCAACACGGTATGGCCGCCATGAGTATGGCGATGCCAGCGCCCTTGGGCAAAGCGGGGTTTGGCAGCAATAATGAAATCACCCATGTAAAAACTGAATTTGGCCCGCAGGTAGACGCCCGCGCCGACAGCCCGCAAAGCGGACTCGATGACCCCGGCATTGGTCTGCGCAACCACCAGCAGCTATATGGTCGTAAAGTGTTGCGCTATAGCCAACTCCGCAACTTGCATCCAACGGAAGACCGCCGCGAACCCAGTCGTGAGATTCAGCTACACCTTACCGGCAATATGCACCGCTATATGTGGTCGGTAAATGGGATCCCCTTTGCGGATGCCGAGCCGCTCGCACTGAGTTTTGGCGAGCGCGTGCGCATTACCCTAGTAAACGACTCTATGATGACCCACCCTATCCATTTACACGGTGTGTGGAGCGAACTAGAAACCGGCGACCCTGAATACATTCCCCGTAAGCACACAATTATGGTTCAACCCGGTTCAAAAATCAGTTACCTCGTGACGGCAGATGCAATGGGCCGCTGGGCCTATCACTGCCACCTGCTCTACCACATGCCCGGTATGATGCGCGAAGTGCGCATCAGCCATGACGGAGGTGCAGCATGAAAATGACTAAACACAGATTCACCGCGAGCATACTGTGCATGGCGGCAAACAATATCAGCCTTGCCCACGAGGCAGCCGACCCGCTTATTAGCATGGTGTCAATAAACCAACTGGAACAGCGTCTTAACCACGATGCCCAAAGCAACGATCGCGATATTAGCAACTGGAATGCCGAAGTATGGCTCGGTAAAAACCTCGACAAATTATGGCTAAAAACCGAAGGTGAATTTGTCGACGGCCAGCGCGAAGAATCTGAACTGCAAGTGCTTTACAGTCGCGCAATAGCCCCCTACTGGGACCTTCAAACCGGGTGGCGCGGCGACTTTAATCCAGAGCAAAACCAGCACTGGTTTGCCGTTGGCTTACAGGGCTTAGCACCCTATTTCTTTGAAATAGACAGCGCGCTATTTTTTGGCAAAGGCGGCCAAACTGCATTGCGCATCGATGCCGAATACGAGCTCATGTTTACCCAGAAACTGATCCTTAGTCCCGAGCTAGAAACCACCCTTTATAGCCGCAATGCGCCAAAGTATGAGCAAGGCAGCGGCCTGGCTAAAATCGATGCAGGATTGCGCCTACGCTACGAAATTCGCCGCGAATTTGCGCCCTATATTGGCATTAATTGGTCAAAAAAATACGGCAATACTGCGGACCTTAGCAGAGCCGACGGCGGCGATATCGAAGCACTGCAATGGGTAGCCGGTATTCGCGCTTGGTTCTAATCACTATTTATCCGAGCCGCTGGCAATGCCAGCGGCTTGCGAGGCAAACACTATGACAAGATTAGTAATTAAGAATTGGCTATACCCCGCCCTCCTAATAATATTCGGCAGTGTTAGCCCGAGCTTTGCAGGCAGCGGCCACCAATCCTCTGCGGGCAAGGCAGATTGCGGCACACTCAAAACCTTACTCGACAATGGTGTCGCACCGCAGGATATTGCTAAAGACGCATTAGTCATGCAGGCAATGATGAGTAAATGTGCATCTCACTTCAAACCTAGCGTTGATCCCACTGCTCACGACAGCCCGAGTCAACAGGGCCAAACTCCGGTTGCCCCTAAAGCTCAGACTGAAAGTGAGCCGGTAAAGAGCCACGACGATAGCCACGCTCATCAGCACTAGGCCTGCAAAAAAAAGGAACACCAAATGAAAATGCTAAAATCATTATTTGCCTTGGCAATGTTTGCTCTGATAGTTATTGCCGCAACAATATATGCAGGTGTCTACCCATTTGGGGCTGATACGCCCCACCATAAACTCACCTATTGGTTGCTGGACACCGCGCGGGATCGCTCGGTCACCGTAGCGTCTAAAGACATCACCGTTCCTGACTTACAACAAGTCGATTTGTTGATTAACGGCGCTACTGACTACAATGAAATGTGCTCTGCCTGCCACTTACAACCCGGACAGCAAAGCAGTGAGATGAGTCTTGGGCTTTATCCTGCCCCACCCAATCTCAGTACGCAGAACAGTGGAAAGATAACTAAGGAGAACCTGGCCAAACGACAATTTTGGACGATAAAACACGGTATAAAAGCATCTGGCATGCCCGCGTGGGGAACAACTCATAGTGACGATCGGATATGGGCAATGGTGGCTTTTTTACAAAAACTGCCGGACATGACCGCCCTGCAATACCAAGTTTTAAGCCAGACTGATTCCAAGCAAGAAAATGGCCACGAAAATCATTAACGTATAGGGATCATATCACGCCTTACTCGCAGCTGGCCCACGTACAAACTTTTGAAGCATTGCAGGCAGCAGTGTTAAATCTGCGATTAGCGCGATGATAATCGCCAAGCCAGTCAATAAGCCAAATAGCACGCCGGGCACAAAATCGGAAAATACCAATAGCCCAAAGCCAAGCGCAATAATGAGCGACGTATAAATTAAGGCATAGCCTACACTGCGGTGACTGCGGGCAACCGCCTCCTCTGGCGTGTGCGTGGCAAGTTCCTGCAGGTAGCGATGGGTGTAGTGGATGGTGTCATCTACCGCTATCCCCATCGCGATGGCGGCAATTGTCATGGTCATGAAATCGAGTGGAATACCCGCCCAGCCCATAACGCCTAACACCGCAATCGCCGAAATAATATTGGGGACAATGGCGATCAAGGCGATGCGAATCGACCTAAATATTACGCAAAAGGCAATGCCAAGAGCGAGAAACACCGCGCCTAAACTAAGAATCTGGGAGGTAAATAGCTGATCTAACATTGCTTGATATAGTACAAACAGGCCGCTGAGCTTGTAGTCTTCTGGCGCGACGCCCTGAGCCTGAATCTGCTTGTGGATGTCGGCAAGTAACACACCGCGATCAAGGTTCTCGGTACTGTCTTTAATTCGGGCGCTAATACGCAGCTGCGCCGGCGGCTCAATAAAATAGCTACTGAGCAAGTCTTCGCGCACGTTTTTATCAAGCGTCCAATAAATGGCGGTGAGTTCGTATTCTGTTAGTGGTTTATTGTTGTTTAGCTGCTTTGCGAGTTGGGTGAAATTCACCACCGACAGTGTAGTACCCATGGCCTCAAACTCGGCCAGTGATTTTTGAATACTGTGGGCAGTCTGAACGTCCCCTGCCCTTAGCAATAAATTTTTGTCTGGATTCGCTGTTTTTGGCGGCGTATAGACAATGTCTAGCTGAGTTGAACCGCCAAATTCCTTGTCGATAAAGCTCAGTTCTTTGTGAACATCGGTATCGCTAGCAAAATAATTGATAAAGCTGTTTTCGACATTTAAGCGCAATGAGCCAAAGACACTGACGGCAAAAAAGGCAATGCTAAACACCATAATCAGGGTGCTGCGCTTGGTGCAAAACCCTTGCGCGGTTTGCATAACGCCGCTAAAAATACTGCTCGATTCTGTGACGTGTTCCCGAGGGAATAGCAGCAATAATGCGGGAAATAGTAGCAGCGTACAGACAATAGTCACCACCATGGCAATGATCATCATTAAGCCAAAGGTACTCACCGGCTCTATATTGCTGAGTAGCAAGGATGCAAAGCCCAAGGAGGTGGTAAAACCAGCAAAAAAACATGGCGCAATTTTTTCTTTGAGTGTTTGCAAGACAAGTTCTTTTTGGGAGGCCTCTGCTGCCTTTTCTGCTTCCTCGCGATATTGAACAATTAAGTGAATAACAATGGCGAGGCTTAATATTAGCTGTAGAGAAATGAAATTAGATGAAATAACCGTGGCTTTTAAACCCAAAAGCCCAAAGGCACCAACCGTAATAAATAGATTACTCGCGCAGCACGCCACCGTAATCAAAATCCAGCTGAAGCGGCGAAATATGGCATAAATTAAGATGCAAATCGCAAGGCCAATCGCGCCGCCAAACACTTTTAGGTCGTTCTGAATAATATTAATGAGCTGGTAGCCCAGAACATGCACGCCGCCGAGGTAAAGGTCGGCGTCATTCCGGTATTGTTTGATGATCTCACGGAGTTGCTCTACTTCTTTGTTGCGGCTGTCACGCAATGCATTTTCCAAGGGGGCAGCCTGTTGCTTTAGGCTCTTTAGCTTGGCTTTATCTGCTTTGCTTAAAGGGCCTTCGAGTCGCTTTTCCTGAATGGCAAGAATATCAGCATTGAGCTTTTGTAGCGTTAAATCTGGTTTAAACAGAACTTGAATGCCGCTGGCGGTTTGTTCGTGATTCACCAGCAGTCCGTCATAAATGGGGTGGTCGTTAAACAATGCCTTGAGTTCACGCTCGCTAAGATTAAGCTTATTTTGAGTGAATTCGCTTGGGTCTAAATTGGCATTGAGGGCCTCTCCTGCCTTGCTCAGTAAGGGTACGTTCATTACCGAGCGCACCGCTTTTACGCGCTCTAGCGCTGAGACTTCGCGACTAATACGGCTGATATTTTCTAAACTTTGTGCAGAAAAAACGCCTCCGGCTTTGGGCTTATAAGCAATGATCAGAAACTCTTCTGGCGAAAATTGCTGATTGATTTTTTGACTGTGAATATAGTCGCGATTGTCTTCAGAAATTAGCGTGTCGGCAGAGGCATTAATTTCAAAACTCTGGCTATGCCAAGCAAAAAAGCCAACGAGCAAGGTAAACGCCAACAAAATCAGCTTATAACGGGCAAACAACGACGCAAGCATTGACGGTTTCCTTGTTTATTTATTGTCGGGCTTATTGTTGTCAGCAGACGGTTGATATTGCTGGTCACGCAAGATGCCTTGTAAATACATGTTTCTGAAAAACAAATAGGGGTCGTCACTTTTGGCGCGCAGCGTCTCGTAACTTTCGGCTTGGGGCGCAAATGCCTGTAACTTATCGCCCGCCATAATATAACTGGAGTCGGGCTGTTCAGTGATATAGGGGATGGGGTTGAGGAAATAATCTGCCACTATTCCGGTGCCGCTTCGCAGGTCCGCTGGGCCAACAAAAGGTAATACTAAGAACGTGCCGTAGCCGCTGCCGTAATGTGCCAGGGTGTCAGAAAATCCAGTTTCGTTCTTAGGCAAGGAAAACCACGCCGCCGCTGGGTCAAAAATGCCCGCGATACCAATGGTGGTATTAATCAGGAAACGTGCCGTGCTACTCCCCGCTTTACGCGGCTGCCATTGCAGCAAGTGATTAACAATATGAATGGGCGCTTTGATATTGGCGAATACGTTGCTAATACCCGTTTCAACGGGGTCCGGGGTAATGTAGCGGTAACCTTTGGCAATGGGGATCAAGGCGTAGCGGTAACTCACGTCATTGAACGCAAATATCGCGCGATTAAAGCCCATCAAAGGGTCGTTATAGTCGCTTTCGTCGTAACTTACTACGGTGATTTCGTCGTCATTTAAGGCTTGCGGGGCGGTCGCTTCACTGGCGTAAAGTGCTTGGCTACTGCTTATTACGCCATAGAAAATCAGCATAACAAGCAGACTTGCTAGTCGTTCCCGTGCAGATTGCCCAAGAACTCGGCTTGCGCTATGCAAGGGAGGATTATCGAAAAATAGCATCCATTCACCACACCTTAATTTTTATTTCTGCTGATACAAACCTATTCAGCGCCAAAATTTAGAAGGCAGTGTTGCTTAATCGTTCCCTTTTGCGATGGGTAGTTGTTGGCAGTGATGCCAATGCTTAAAACTACTTGTGTCCCCAGCGAGCTGGCGTGCCCCGCACGTCCACATGCACGAAAGGCCCATGCGCCGAATTTTTATCGTAAAGACCTACCCCGCCCATTAACTCCGGATGCTTACTGTGGCTTACCAATTTGTCGGCGATGGCATAGAGGTATTCAGCGTCCTTAATGTTCACCGCGCCGTCGTGGTTAATATCATCCATATAATCGTTAACCGGATTTACATCGATAAAAATATCGGCAGCGCCGCCGTAGATATGTCGGCTATTGGTAACATTGCCAATAGCCTTATTGTAGTACGGGGTGCGATAGCCGCTCATGACCACAAAACTGTCAGTGCGAATACCCTTGGCGTTGACGGTTCTTAGGAGCAGCTCTAACTTCTCTAGCAAGCCGGTGTGCAAAAGTAAATACTTGGGGTAGCCGCCCTGCTGCTTACACAAGAATTGGCCGAGTTTAAAATGGGGTGAAACAAATAAATTTTCTAGCTCTGGCGTGACCTCAATAAAACCTTTAGGTGGCTGATAGGTTTCAAGCCCTTTTAATGCACTGGGGTAGCTGCCAATCTGGTAGCCATTCAGCTTGCCGTTAACAATCTGATTTGCTGGCCGCAAGACAAACATTTGAAGTGCGATTTGGGCCTTGTCTTTATTGCGCACAAGGCGAATGGGGTAATAGCCCGGTTTCGCGGGCGCGGTCCAAGCAAGATGTCCCGCCGCACTGAGTTTTAAATTTTGGCCGCCTAAACTGGCCGAGTACTCACCCAGTTTTTGCTGTGTAAATTGAATGCTGACCGTTTTACCCGGCATAACAGTCCGCATATTGGTGCTTGCGCGCAGTGGCTTTCTGTCAACCATGACGCTGAATGACGCCAAGCCGGGATCAAATGCAGGGCTGTCTTTTGCCTGCAATAAGGGCGCGCAAACGCTAGTAACAGCGATTGCAATTAACAGTAAGACATGGCGTTTTACACTAAGACGATTTATGAACATTTAGTGCTCAATACGAATTAAGGGTTTATTTAATGCTTGCCACAATGGCTGGTCACGCTCGTAGATATCATTTCGGAAATTTAGAACACCTTGGCGGTCTACCCACGCCGTCCAATATTCAATATGGATGGGCAGCGGTGTTTTTAAACTCACCGTTTCTGTTACGCCTTTGGCGATAGACGCCGCAATTCTTTCCTTATCCCAGCCTTGATCGCGCAATAGAAATTCGGCCAGTTCTAGGGGGTCTGACACCCGTATACAGCCTGAACTAAACGCCCGCTCGGCCTTTTTAAACAGCTCCCGCGACGGCGTGTCATGCAGATACACATCATGCGGATTGGGAAACATAAATTTCACTTGGCCAAGTGCATTTTGCGGGCCCGGCCCCTGCACTAAGCGGAACGGAAAATTACGCGTGGTAATTTCGTTCCAGTGAATCGTATAGGGGTCTATCGCCACGGCTGAGTCACCGCGAAATACCCGGATGCCTAGTCGATTTAAGTAGCCAGGGTCTTTTTGAATATCCGGTAGTTTGTCTTGAACGGCCAATTTATACGGCACCGTCCACGTTGGGTTTAACACCAAATAGCGGATTTTATTGCTAAATACCGGCGTCTTGCGGTAATTGCGGCCAACCACCACGGGTTTAACAAACACAGTTTCGTTGTTGTCGATGATTTTAAGCTCAAACGCTGCGATGTTAACAAGCAAGTGCTTGTCGCCCAGATCTGCCGCCAGCCAACGCCAGCGTTCCATATTGACAATAATCTGTTTGGCGCGTTCCTCGGGCGAAATATTTATTGCTTTAATGGTTTCGCGGCCAATGATGCCGTCAGCTTCTAAGCCATGGCGGCGCTGAAACACTTTTACCGCCTCCGCCAAGGCCGGGGTATACATTAGCGGAGACTCATCGTCCGCCGGGCCGTCGCTCTCGAGCCCGGGACCACTGTGCAGATCCCCCCATACTTTTAGCCGCTCGGTGATGGCGGGAATACGATTGTCGCTAGTGTTGGGTTTAAGCACTGGCGCCTCGGCGAGCGGACGCTGCCAGGCTAGATTAGATAGCGCGCTGACTTTAGCAAGGGCGATTTTCAAACGGTAATAGCGGCTTTGCTTGGGACGAAGACTATCTAATGCTGTAGCAACATCGCCGCTATCCGCTACCCGTTGTAGTAGCGCTGGCAAATTACTGTGACGCCGATTTGCCTCCCACTCAGTACTTATTAAGGCGAGGGGATCGACCTTCCCTGCCTGCAAATGGCTGGCAAGACTCAGAAAAGCATCACTGAGTAAAATGTCAAATGCCGCGACATCCTGAGTAGGTGCATCCGTGTTCAGTAGCGTTTGAATTTTGGCACTGTGGTAATCCAGCGGCAACAGCCCTTCTTTTGTTATGCCCGCAATACTCGAAACCAGCACCCGCCCTTGGGCAGACAAGGTGTTAGCGGTAAACCAAGCGAATTCAAATTGGCGGTTGATATAAAAACTATTAATAATGTCTTTGTTGAGAACCGTCTCGTTTAACGCCACCGCGGGGTAACCACTTGACCAGTTTTCAATAGTCTGACGGATTTGATCGTTGGCCACGCTAATATTAGTGAACAGAAAACCACTAAGTAGCAGGATGCATATTTGAATGTGTTTCATAAAGTGCAATTGTCTCGAATGAGTTGCCGTCGTGCCCCGCTTAGTCAGCGTCGTGATTAAATTCAACCACAGGGCTTGCCGGTGTTAATTTAGCGGTATGAAGCGCCGCTTGGGCGGCGTTCAATAGCTCTTCTGCATTGCGAAACTCACAGCCTAGACCATGGGTAGCCACGCCGATACACAGTTTAATACCAATATCTGTAACGCCGCCGAGTGGCCCTTTTTTGCTGGGCTGACTCAGTGATTTAACGGCGTCGTACATACGCTGACAAACCATTTTTGCTTGGTCTACCGTGGTTCCCGCAAGAATGATAAGAAACTGCTCATCGCGATAGCGGCTGAGAACGTCGCCAGAGCGCACCGTCCCTTCTAATACTTGCGCCATCTCGCTAATAATGGCGTCTGGATCGGCAAGTCGTTTGTGTATCTCCTTTAAATTCACAACTTCGATGAGCGCAAAACTAATATTTCGATCCGTTCGCACCGCGATATCGAAGGCATCGGGAATATAGCCATCGGCAAACCTGCGCGAAAAGGCTTTTGTGGTTTTGTCGTAGCGCTCTTCTTTGCTTAATTTAGCCCCCCCACCGTGTTCCGCCTTGTGATGGCTGCGTTGCAAGCTTGCAATATTCATTGCTGCCAGGGTGGCATTCGCCTCCTCCAGTAGCTTGGATTGGCTGCTACTTTCGGTGAGTTTAAGCTCGAACAAGGCTTCCATTTCAGGGATTTTTTCGTGCATCCGTGCAATCAGGGTGTCGATTTTTGCGGTGTTAAATTCCAGTATGCGCTGACACTGGATAACTAATTGAGTTCTCGCGTCACTGGTTTCGCCAAAAATAATATAGTCGGCTACCACGCCAGATAAGGCGACGCAGCGAACAAATAGCCCGTCGCGGTCGCCAATGGCAAAAACGCCCGGTCGATGGCTGTTTGCTATTGCCAACGTTGTGCGGTCGGCGAGGCCCCAATGCTTGCTCAGCCATGCCCCCGCCTCAGCGTGGTCACCGCCCATGCGCTCAAGCTCGTATTCTCGGACCCGCTGATGAAATATCTGGTCGCTTTGTAGAGAGCCGTAAAAGTCATCTTGAATGCGGTCGATAGCAATCATGCCAATATCTTGCAATAGCCCCGCTAAAAACAGCTCCTCTAGCCCTCGCTCTCCCGCCAACCGTCCCAATTCAAGTGCGGCGCTGGCCGCCAACAGGGAGCGCCGCCAAAATAGGGGGTAATGCAGGCCAGAACCCCGGGGTTCTGTAATCGAGGATTTTAATGAAAAGCTTAAAGCGAGATTAACGGTGGTATTTAAACCCAGTAGTACGATGGCTCGACGCAGGTTTTCGATCCTGTGTTCGTTTCCGTATAAAGGTGAGTTAGCGTATTGCAGGGTCTTGGCGGCCAGTGCCGGATCGCTAGCGACAAGGTCAGCGATATTCTGCATATCGATCTCACCCTGCTGAGCAAGCGTAACGATACGCGTCACTACCCGGGGAATAGAAGGCAGGCGAGCGGTGTTTTCAATAAAAGGGCTTAAATCTATCGCCACAATCCCGTCCACATTTAGAATTTACATAAAATACCGGTATATGTAATCGCCGCCCGAAACTTGTTGATATACCACCAAGGTATAGTCAGCGCAGTTTTGCTATTAGTTCTTTTCAAATACTGTGGCTACTTGACGGCTAAACATTACTGCTTGGCCATTCGGCCCCCAAATCGTCGCATTATTATGAAAATAACCATTCCCTGCAGCGACGCATCGATAATCACAATACCACCAATCCGATGCATCGGCAGTGGGTAAGTCACAGGGAAACTCCAAATACCAACTCAGCGAGCTGCCTATACCCGGCGGTTTTATCATATTCAATCCAGGCATAGGTGGCGCATCAGCCAAAGCAATCAAGGAGCTTATATCAATGTCTTGAGGCCGGGGAAAGCGTAGCCAGATACCAAAATCGGCTGAGTCGGCGCCGCTAAACGGCATTTCGCCGTATTCCATTCGCATATCGAAATGTTGGGTAAAAGCCGGTGTAAGGCCCTCAATATAGGGTAGCCGCGCCAATAATTCAGGGTCACCTACCGCAGGCATCTCGGGGCCTGCGAGCTTGATGTCTGACGAGCGGTCCTTGCCATAAGCCGCACTAGCACTCAGCGCTACCTCGTCGCCACATATCAATTCGCCCTGCAAATGGCTTACAGAACCGCCAACCCGTAATTCGCGAAGCTGGATTTCATGTTTACCTGCCGGAACCGGTCCAACAAAAAGCACTGACAAGGCACGTAAGCGGCGATCTGCCGCGACCTGCTTATTCATCGCCGCAACGACCAGCGCAGCACTCAGACCACCAAAGGCGGTTCTACCTTGCAGCCAAGTATCGTCGACGTTAACACTGTAACGATTTTTGTCTGTGGTGCTAGCAACGCTGCTCATCAGCGTTTGAAAATCACTCATTACTGCTCCTGTCAGGGGATATGCTAAAACCAGTACCGGAGGCTAAGCCTCCGGTTTTAATGCTGACCTCACGCAGGCCACTGGTAATCTTTATAGGTTTCACGGATATCTTTTTTGCTGAGTTTGCCAGTTGCGGTATGCGGAAGTGACTCAACAAATAAGCAGTCTTCCGGAATCCACCATTTGGCGACTTTACCGTCGAACCAGGCCAGCATCTCCTCGCGACTTAGGCTTTCGCCGTCTTGTAATATCACTAATAGAAGCGGGCGCTCGCTCCATGTTGGGTGCGGCATACCGACAACGGCAGCCTCGGCAACCTTAGGATGGTTTACCGCGCAATTTTCCAGCTCAATCGAGCTTATCCACTCGCCGCCTGACTTAATTACGTCTTTAACGCGGTCGGTGATTTTCATGTAGCCGTATTCGTCTATGCTCGCCACATCGCCAGTTTCAAACCAACCATCGGCGTCGAGGGTTTGGCCGTCGTAGCGATAGTATTCCGCAATAATCCATGGCCCACGGACTTTTACAGCCCCGGCACTCTCGCCATCCCAGGGCAGCTCGTTGTTTTCGGCGTCGACAATTTTCATTTCAACACCAAATACTGGACGACCTTGTTTCAGGCGCATTTTGTCGTATTGCTCTGGCGGCAATTCCGCAACAGCTGGTGCGACATTGCCGTTAAAGGTTCCCAGGGGGTTCATTTCAGTCATTCCCCAGCCCTGCTGAACATCTACACCATGTTTGCGGCGAAAATCATCAAAGATGGTGTACGGGCAGGCCGCCCCGCCGACGGTTAAGCGATTAAGACTTTCGACTGTTTTGCCGGTTTTTTCAAGATAGTTGAGCAGCGCCAACCACACCGTAGGAACGCCGGCCGATACCGTGACTTTTTCTTCGTTAATTAACTCACAAAGGGTCTCGCCGTCGCCCATTTTCGGCCCAGGCATGACCAGCTTGGCACCGGTCATTGGCGCGCTGTACACCATCCCCCAACCGTTCACATGGAACATGGGCACTATTGGCAAGGCCACATCTTTAATCGACAAGCCGAAAACGTCCGGCGCAATACTGGCATAGCAATGGAGTAAGGTTGAGCGATGGGTATACATAACGCCTTTAGGGTTACCCGTTGTGCCCGAGGTATAGCACAGTGCCGACGGCGTATTTTCGTCGAGTTCGGGCCAATTGAATTCGTCACTTTCTGCCGCCAGTAGCTCGTCGTAGCAATGGGCATTGCGCAGGCTGGTTTCCGGCATATGCGCGGCATCAGTTAACACCACAAAGCCTTTTACGTCAGGCATTGTGTGCTGTAATTTTTCCAGTAAGGGGACAATTGTGAGGTCTACAAATATCCACTGATCTCGTCCGTGATTAACAATGTATTCTATTTGCTCGGGGAATAAACGCGGGTTAATGGTGTGGCAAATCATGCCGCTACAAGATACCCCGTAGTAAATTTCTAAGTGCCGATAGTCGTTCCAAGCAAAGGTAGCAATTGTATCGCCCGGCTTAAGACCGAGGCTAACCAGTGCATTGGCGAGTTGCCTTGCCCGTGCAAATGCCTCTCGATAAGTGCAGCGATGACGAGGATTGTCTGCGGTAACAGACACTATTTCTACCCCGCCATTCACGCGTTCTGCATGTTTCATTAACGATGTGATGGTGAGCTGGGTGTTCATCATGGCATTTGTCATTATTATTACTCTCCTAAAAGCGTGCAGCGATTGCCGCTACTATAAAGTGTCGTGAATTAGCTGCCGAATAAAACGCTTACACTTATCAATATTAAGTGCTGAAAGCGCTAGCTCAAGCATTAGGTCTGCGCTGTTGCCTGCATATTGATGCAAGAATACAGCGCAGTTGCCACCAGCCCAAAACCTCCCATGGGTGTCTAGGCCCGGCACATATTTACTGATATGAGACTTTAACTAAACCAATTAACTTATTGTAAATATAATGATTTTTAAAGGAATATAACAGCACTCTGGGCAGTTTATAGCGCGCTCAGGGTGTGCTCATATTGGCTTCGCTCCAAAATGCCTTCATCGCGACAACCTTGGTTTCGTCATTGAAACTAAACTGATCGATGATTTCCATACGCACTTCGCCGTTACCTGGATTTAGCTCAACCACAAAGGGAAAAACCGCATGATTAGCGGCCAAACGCACCGCGCCGTCAAGCCGCGCAGAAATTCCGGAACTAAACCCCACTTCATAGAATCGAAGGATGGCAGCTTTACCGATAATCAGCTCGCTACCAACGGGGTCTTCAATTGTGGCATCGTCTGTAAACAAGTCATCGATGGCGGCTATATCATGGGTCGATAGCGCTTTTATATACCGCTCTACTGCTGCAATTTTGGGGTTTTTACTCACTTCAACTAGCTCCAACAGGTTCATTAGTAGACCTTTTTAGTGTAACGCGGTATATCGATAAGGAATATGTCATTTTTTATTAATAGACCTCCGGATGTCGCTCAGCGCTGCAATCAGTGCCGCAGCGGTGTAAGATACTTAAGATCACTAGGCTTTTAGATGCGGTATTTAATGGTTAATAAAAGATTCACCCGCAGTTACTGCGTTGTAGTTGCCCTTTTCCTTCAATTGAGCGCTGCTTGGGTTTCGGCCGAAGCGATAAAGCCACTCGCGCCGGAATCAAGTCATGCCACCGCTATTCGCGACATGGTTAAGCAGCTCGACACCCGCCACTACGTAAAACTGGCGTTAAATGATGACTTGTCTGCTCATCTGCTCGACTCATTTTTAGATGACCTAGATCCAAATCGCCAGTTTTTGTTGCAAAGTGATATCAACGAATTCCAAAAATACCGAACGAGCTTAGACAACGAGCTTAAAAAGGCGCAACTTGATGCGGGCTTCGCGATTTTTAATCGTTACCGCCAGCGCATGATCGACCGTCTCCAAAGCGCGCTAGACACCCTGCCAGAAACCATTAAGGCCATGGACTTCGAGGTGGATGAAGACATTCAACTTGACCGCGCCAAAGAGGCTTGGCCAAAAGACAGTGCCGCCGCCGATGAAATTTGGCGTAAACAAATCAAAAATCGGGTGCTGGGTCTCCAGCTTGCTGGCAAAGACCAAGCGGGCATAATCGACTTGCTCAGCAAGCGCTTTAAAAACCAAATAAAGCGCATGAGCCAGCTTGAGTCAGAAGATGCATTTCAGCTTTATGCTAATGCTTTTGCGTCACTCTACGACCCACACACCGACTATTTCTCTCCGCGTCTATCGGAAAACTTCCAGATCAATATGAGCCTGAAGCTCGAAGGTATTGGCGCCGTATTACAAATGGAAGACGACTACACCAAAGTCGTTCGCTTAGTGCCTGCAGGCCCCGCTGATAAGCAGGGGCAATTGCAGCCCGCCGATAAAATCATTGGTGTCGCGCAAGGCAAAAACGGTGAAATGCAGGATGTCATCGGCTGGCGCTTAGACGACGTCGTCGACCTTATTCGTGGCGCCGCTGGCTCCTTTGTACGCCTGGATGTCATTCCTGCGGTCGCGCAAAGCGAAGAGGCCCGCCGGGAAATCATAATTGAACGCAATGAAGTCAAACTCGAAGACCAAAGCGCCAAGGGCGAATTGATCGAGTTTAAAGATAGCCACGGTGTTACACATCACGTCGGCGTGATTGATGTACCCACTTTCTATTTGGATTTTGAGGCCTACCGTTTAGGCGATACGGAATTCCGCAGCACTACCCGCGATGTTCACCGCATTCTTGGCGAATTGCTCAGTCAGGGCGCCGAAGGCATTGTGATTGATCTGCGCGATAATGGCGGCGGCTCTCTTGCAGAAGCGAACGGCATGGTCGGCTTGTTCATTGAATCTGGCCCAACCGTACAAATTCGTCAGTCTAATTCACGGGTCATTCGTGAAGGTAAACGCCGCAGCTCAGCCTACTATTCAGGGCCGCTGGCGGTATTAATCAACCGGATGAGTGCCTCTGCGTCAGAAATTTTTGCTGGTGCCATTCAGGATTATCAGCGCGGTATCGTCATTGGCACTCAGTCTTTTGGTAAAGGCACAGTGCAGTCGGTTAACCCCCTGAGTCATGGCCAACTCAAACTCACGGAGTCAAAATTCTATCGGGTTTCAGGTGACAGCACTCAGAATCGCGGCGTCATTCCCGATATCGCCTTTCCCCCGCTGTACGATCAGGACAAAATTGGCGAGAGCATCCTCGACAACGCCCTGAGCTGGGATCGCATTGAGCGCGCTAATCACCGCTACTACTTCGACCTAAAAGCCGGTCTGCAAACCCTGCAGCGCAAACACGATAAGCGTATTGCAAAAGACCCTGACTTCTTGTTTTTGCAGGAGCAAATCGCGGTTATTGAAAAAATGCGCAGTAAAACGCATTTGTCGCTGAATATCGATAAGCGCCGCAGTGAACGTGACGAGCAGAAAGCCCTGCAACTGGCGATGGAAAATCGTCGCCGGGTCGCCAAAGGTGAAGAACCATTAAAAGCCTTAGAAGAAGACAAAACCGACGATGAGGGCATCGCACTCAATGGGGAGACCCCGGCGGACGATACTAACGACAAAGATAAGAAGAAAGAGCCTGATCCGCTGCTGATTGAAGCCAGCCATATTCTGGTAGATGCCATTCCTTACTTTCTACCAGAGCGTCTGGCTAAACAGCCCTAGTTTGAGAATCCCTAGCGGCAAGATTTGCCGCTAGGGATCTGATACGCAGAACGCTATCGACTCGCCTCGCGCATGGTAACAAACTCTTCCGCTACCGTTGGGTGAATGCCAATTGTAGAATCAAAATCAGCCTTGGTGGCACCTGCTTTAATCGCTACCGCTAAGCCCTGAATAATTTCACCCGCTTCGTCGCCCAGCATATGAGCACCAACGACCTTATCGCTCGCTTTATCGACTATTAGCTTTAATAAGGTCTTCGCTTTATTGCCGCTTAGCGTGTGTTTGAGGTGAGTGAAGCGCGAGGTAAATACCGCAATGTCGGTAAATTTGTCTCTTGCCTCTTCTTCGCTATAGCCAACGGTGGCCAAGTTGGGCTGCGAGAAAATCGCGGTAGGAATAAAATTGTAATCAACGAGTTTAGATTCCCCTTTGTATAGGCGTTTTGCAAGGTTCATCCCTTCTGCTAGGGCCACCGGTGTCAACTCCATGCCACCAGTGACATCGCCTACGGCATAGACCGACGGCTCGCTCGTTTGAAAGGTTTCATCAACGGCGATATAGCCCTTGTCGTTGAGTCTTACACCGGTATTCTCCAACCCTAAGCCTTCCAGCAATGGCTTGCGGCCGGTGGCGTAAAGCACTTGATCGGTAAGCATGCTCTCGCCATTTTCTAAGCTCAGGCGATAGCGATCGCCCTCCTTTTCAATCGCGGTAACATTTTCATTGAAACGCAGCTTCACACCTTTGTTGCGCATTTCTTCGGCAAGCTGCTCTCGCATCTCCATATCAAAGCCACGCAGAAACAAATCTCGGCGGTAGATTTGATCTACCTCTACGCCTAAGCCGTGAAGAATACCGGCAAACTCCGTGGCGATATAACCGCCGCCGACAACGACAGCATGCTTCGGCAAGGTGTCGAGATAAAACACTTCATTTGAGCTAATGGCAAATTCCCGGCCTGGAATATCCGGAATAAAGGGCCAGCCGCCTACCGCGATTAAAATGCGCTTTGCGGTGTATTTCTTGCCGTCTACACTAAGCGTGTGAGCGTCGACAAAACTGGCATGACCATTGAGCAGCTCAACTCCTGCATTACTCAGCAAGTTGCCGTATATACCGTTTAAACGCTCAATTTCGCGGGTTTTATTGTCCCGCAGGGTCGGCCAATCAATCGGTTCGACCGCACTACTCCAGCCAAAGCCCTTAGCATCGTTAAAGTCTTCGCGGTAATGGGCCGCATAGCTAAACAGTTTTTTAGGGACGCAACCCACATTCACGCAGGTGCCACCCAAATAGCGGGACTCGGCAATGGCAACCTTGGCGCCAAAACCGGCCGACATCCGCGCGGCTCTCACGCCGCCGGAACCGGCGCCGATCACAAATAAATCGTAGTCGTACTCAGTGTCAAAACCTTGCTGCGTCATTGCGCCTCCATAGACGGGTGTTATCGGAGATGAGAGTCGATTGCCGCGGCGATGTTACACCGAGGCATTGGCGAGGTCGTAATGTTCGTACCAGGCAAGCTTTTCACGGAGTTTCACCACTTCACCAACGATGATGAGGGTTGGTGCTTGCACAGGCTCCTCAGCGAGGCGCTCAACCATGGTCGCCAAGGTTGCCACCACAACCTTTTGCTGGGGCGTTGTGCCCTGCTGAATAACCGCGATTGGCGTGTCACCACCGCGACCGTGGGCAATCAGCTGCGCGCAAATACTCGGCAAGCCCACCAAGCCCATATAAAACACCACGGTTTGCGTCGGGTGTACTAGCTCCGCCCACGGCAAATTCAAACTGTGGTCTTTTAAATGGCCGGTAACAAAACGCACCGACTGCGCGTAATCACGGTGCGTAAGTGGTATACCGGAATAACTCGCACAGCCAGAGGCGGCAGTAATCCCCGGAACTACCTGAAAAGGAATTTTTTCCTCTGCAAGCTCTTCTATTTCTTCGCCGCCACGGCCAAAAATAAACGGGTCGCCGCCCTTCAGGCGCGCAACCTTCTTACCTTCTTTGGCGTATTTGACCAGTAGCTTGTTTATATCTTGCTGGGGAACGGCGTGATCGGCTCGCGCTTTACCCACATATACTCGCTCAGCGTCTTTGCGGCACATATCAACGATGGCCGGCGCAACCAAGCGGTCATAGAGCACCACATCTGCCCGTTGCAACAGGCGCAGCGCTTTAAAAGTCATTAAATCGGGATCACCGGGACCCGCGCCTATTAAATACACTTCACCGCCCGCCGAGACTGTAGCCTTATCAATGGCCTTGCTGAGCATGTCTGCGGCAACCTTGTCCTTGCCCGCAAACACCATTTCGGCGATTGGCCCCTGAAGCGTTTGCTCCCAAAAATGCCGACGCTCTTCAATGTCGTCAAAACGGGCCTTAACGGCATCGCGGAAATTGCCCACGAGCTGCGCTAAACGGCCAAAGGACGCCGGAATACTCGCCTCTAGGCGTGACCGCATCATCCTTGCTAATACTGGGCTCTTGCCACCACTGCTCACCGCAATCACCAGTGGTGAGCGATCAATAATCGCGGGCAATATTACACTGCAAAGTTCAGGATTATCGACCACATTCACCGGAATCTGGCGAGCGTGACAGGCCTCTGAGACCTGCTTGTTTAAGGCCTCGTCATCCGTTGCGGCGATAACAAGAAACACCTCATCCAAAAGGTGGTCAGCGTAATCGCCGCGAATACATTCGCCACCGGAGTTCATGCACAGGGTCGACAGCTCCGGCAAAATCTCATGGGCAACAAGCCGTATTTTCGCACCGGCTTTGCACAGTAATCGCGCTTTGCGGAGCGCTACTTGCCCTCCACCCACCAATAAGCAGGGCTTGTTACGCAGATCGGTGAACAGCGGCAAAAATTCCATGGCTTAGCAGTCCCCAGCTTGCAGGCGTTCGAGTCCACCCATATAACCGCGAAGCGCCTGTGGCACGAGCAATGAACCGTCGGCCTGCTGATAATTTTCCAAGATAGCAACCAAGGTGCGCCCCACGGCCAAACCAGAACCGTTCAAGGTATGAAGCAACTCGGGCTTGCCGGTTTCAGGGTTGCGCCAGCGTGCCAACATTCGGCGAGCTTGGAAATCGCCAAAATTGCTGCAAGACGAAATCTCTCGGTAAGCACTCTGCCCCGGCAGCCACACTTCTAAATCATAGGTTTTCCGCGCTGAAAAGCCTAAGTCACCACCACACAAGATGACTTTGCGGTACGGCAGTTCTAATAATTGCAAAATAGCTTCGGCATGACCGGTTAATGTTTCCAAAGCCTCATCTGACTGATCTGGGCGCACAAACTGCACCAACTCGACTTTTTCAAACTGATGCTGACGAATCATGCCCCGAGTATCACGGCCGTAGCTACCCGCTTCACTGCGAAAACAAGGCGTGTGACAAGTAAAACGAAGGCCTTTATCCAGATCACTGGTTTCGACAATTGCATCACGAAACATATTGGTGACCGGCACTTCGGCCGTCGGAATTAAGTAGTACTCGGAATCGCCCTGCAATTTAAATAAATCCGCTTCAAATTTGGGCAACTGCCCGGTGCCACGCAGAGACTCGGCATTGACCATATAGGGCACATACACTTCTTTGTAGCCATGGGCGCGGGTATGGGTATCCAACATGAGTTGAATAAGCGCCCGATGCATCCGCGCGAGCCCGCCACGCATAACCGAAAAACGGCTACCGGTAATTTTGGCGGCGGTATCAAAATCTAGGCCGCCCAGGCTTTCGCCCACATCAACGTGGTCTTTGACCTCAAAATCAAATTCCCGGGGCTGCCCCCAGCGCAATACTTCAACATTACAGCTCTCGTCCTTGCCCTCGGGTACCTCATCGGCAGGTAGGTTCGGTACCGCCATCAATAATTGATCGAGGGCATCATTGGCGTCTTTTGCTTGTTGTTTAAGGGCTTCGAGCTCAGATTCTATTTTGGCGAGGGTTTCGTTTACTTGGGCCTTCGCGTCATCAACACTCATACCGGATTTAATCAGTTCGCCAACTTGTTTGGAGGCCTTTTTACGCTCAGCCAACAGGTTCTGGCTATTGATATCGGCTTGCTTGCGACTGGCATCAAGGGCGTCGAACTCGGCAGCATCAAAGGTGAAGTACTTTTTATTCAGCGCCTCGGCAATGGCCTTTGAGTCTTGCCGAACCTGCTTAATATCTAACATTAAAATAAATCTCCAAGCATCTGTATTTGTTCATTAAATTTTTAATTAAATAGCACGTAAAAAAACAATCCCTAACCAGCAGGCGAGCACGCAACTAATCACCGTGCTAAGCATATACGCCAAGGCCAAGATCACTTTTCCGGCCTCGAGCAACGCAACCGATTCAAGTGAAAACGTGGAAAAAGTGGTGAATGCGCCCAGAAAACCCACGATCAAAACATAGCGCCAATCGGCATGCAGTGCCGATTTTTCCGTGATCAGCACATAAACCGCACCGATCACGAAAGAACCAATAAAATTGACCGCAAAAGTGCCCAGCGGCCAATAGGCCTGAGCCAAGCAATGACTCACAATACGGCCGACACCGTAGCGGCTTAGCGCACCAGAAGCCCCGCCAAGGGCGATTAGTAGATATATTTGCACGTAAAAACGGTCTCCAGACTGGGTGACTATTCTACCCCATTCAAATCAACGATAGCGCTTGTGGCTGGCACTATCATCAAGCGCTTGCAAATATCGCAGTTTTTCGGCGATTTTTTTCTCAAGTCCACGGTTTACCGGCTGATAGTAGACCCGATCTTTGATCTCTTCGGGCAGGTAACTCTCTCCTGCCGCGTAGGCATCTGGCTCGTCATGAGCATAGCGGTAGCCCCCACCAAAGCCCTGCTCCTTCATCATACCCGTGGGCGCATTGCGTAAATGCATGGGCACGTCATAACTCGGTGACGCCGCAATTTCTTTGCGCACCGCATTATACGCGGTGTAGACCGCGTTACTTTTGGGGGCGGCGGCGAGATAACACACCGCCTGCGCCATGGCTAACTCTCCTTCCGGGCTGCCAAGGCGCTCTTGGGTTTCCCATGCATCTAAGCATAACCGCAATGCCCGAGGATCTGCATTGCCAATATCTTCACTGGCCATACGCACCAAACGCCGGGCAATATATAAAGGTTCACAACCGCCGTCGAGCATACGTGCAAACCAATACAGGGCGCCGTCTACCGAGCTGCCTCGCACAGATTTATGCAATGCGGAAATTTGTTCGTAAAACAGATCGCCGCCCTTATCAAAACGCCGGGGCTGACCACTGAGAACTTGGTCGATAATCTCCGCACTTAATTCCGTGCTACTGCTATTACGCCCCAGCATGTCGCCCGCAATCTCAAGGACATTCAGCGCGCGGCGACCATCACCGTCAGCGTGGCGAGCAATGCGTTCAATTTGATCTGGGGCAAGTTGCCAGCCCTCACAGCCAGCCGCGTGGCTGACAATATCCACAATTGCGGCGTCGCTGAGGGGGTTTAATTGATAAACCCGCGCTCGGGACAACAAGGCATTATTGATTTCAAAGGACGGGTTTTCAGTGGTCGCGCCAACAAAAATAATCGTACCGTCTTCAACAAAAGGCAAAAATGCATCTTGTTGAGACTTATTGAAACGGTGCACTTCATCGATAAATAAAATGGTGCGGCGCTGGAAAAACTGCTGCTGCTTTGCGTCATCGACCGCCGCGCGAATATCTTTCACTCCGGCTAAAACAGCTGAAATACTAATAAAGTGCGCGTCACAGAGCTGGGCGATGAGTTGCGCCAAGGTGGTTTTACCCACCCCGGGTGGGCCCCAGAAGATCATGGAGTGCAGCTGACCGGAATCTAAGGCACGTCGAAGCGGTTTATCTGGCGCTAGCAGATGATCTTGACCAAGGTAGTGATCAAGGGTTTGGGGTCGCATCCGCGCAGCCAGCGGTGCCTTGCTGGCTGTTTCAGTCAAGACTTCTTAGCCTCGGCCTCGTTGAATTCAAATTCCCGATCACTAAAACGATTATTGTATTTGGGATTAATAAACTCGATTTTAGTGGTTTGCTCTAGCGTGTCGGTCAAGCGCATTCCTGTGAGTTTACCCCAGGTAAACATCAGCACCATTTCAGTAAAGGAGCCAGGCTCCTTGGGCAGCAGGATAAATTCACGGGCATTGCCATTCTTTTTAACGCGAACATCGTACTGCGCGGCGAGCTGGTCAATCGTCATACTGATAATCATAGCCGGTGTTTGCGCCAAATTAGCGTCAAATGGCTCGGTATTCAGCTGCTCTAGATCTGCGTCGTAGCGCCACACGGTTTTACCGTTACTGACTAAGAGGTAATGAAAGGGCTCGGTGCTTTCCCAGCGAATTTTATTCGGCCGCTTTAACGCGATAGTGCCCTTGCTCTCTTGCAGCAGTTGACCGTCGACATCTTTTACTTGCTGAACAAATTTCGCGTTCAGGCTTTGCGCGCCAGAGAGATGCAGGTGCAGCTGCGCCACGTCGCCCTCGGCAAACACGTTCATGGTAAAAACAGACAAACACAAAACAATTAAGAATTGGCGCATGGATTCTACTTCTATTCAAATGGAGGTGGAGCCAGTACTTCGCGACTACCGTTACTGGCCATCTCAGTTACGACACCGGCAGCCTCCATTGTTTCAATTAATCGGGCGGCGCGATTATAGCCGATTCGCAATTTACGCTGCACTGCTGATATTGACGCCCGCCGACTTTTGGTTACATAGGCAACAGCTTCATCGTAAAGCGCATCCGATTCGCCGTCATCGCCGCCACCTTCAGGCGGCATGCCAGGCATAGCATCGGTGGTGCTGCCCTCTTCCAGCAAACCATCGATATATTGGGGCTCCCCGCGGCGCTTCCAATCTGCGACGACACGGTGCACTTCTTCGTCAGAAACAAAGGCGCCGTGTACCCGGATGGGAATACCTGCTCCCGGTGGTAAATACAGCATATCGCCGTGACCAAGCAGCTGTTCTGCGCCACCTTGATCCAAAATGGTCCGAGAATCGATTTTAGAAGACACCTGAAAACCAATCCGCGTCGGTACGTTGGCCTTAATCAAGCCGGTAATAACATCAACCGAGGGCCGCTGGGTTGCGAGCAAGAGATGGATACCGGCTGCGCGCGCTTTTTGAGCGATACGCGCAATCAGCTCTTCAACTTTTTTACCTACAATCATCATCATGTCGGCAAATTCGTCTATAACGACAACAATTGACGGTAAAACTTCTAAATCTGGCGCCTGAGCTTCCTCTAGGCCTGCCTGATAGTGATCTTCAGGCTTCCACAGCGGGTCTTTGATCGGCTCCCCCGCCAAGATGGCGTCTTTAACCTTGCGGTTAAAACCAGCCAGGTTCCTGACGCCCATTTTCGACATCAACTTATAACGACGCTCCATTTCCGCCACACACCAGCGCAGACCATTGGCCGCGTCTTTCATGTCGGTAATAACCGGCGTAAGCAAATGGGGAATACCGTCGTAGACCGACAGCTCCAGCATTTTGGGGTCAACCAGCATCAAACGCACTTCTTCCGGCGTTGATTTGTACAAAAGACTGATCAGCATGGCGTTAACACCAACCGATTTACCCGAGCCCGTGGTACCCGCGACCAATAAGTGAGGCATTTTGCCGAGGTCGGCACAGACCGGCTCGCCGGAAATATCATGCCCTAAGGCAAGTGTTAGCGGCGACTTGCAGGCATCGAAGGCTTCGGATGACAGCACATCGTGAAAATTAACAATCTCGCGGTCTTCATTGGGAATTTCGATGCCAACATAGGGTTTGCCAGGGATGACCTCCACGACCCGAACACTGACCACGGCGAGCGAGCGCGCTAAATCCTTGACCAAATTAGATATCTTACTAACTTTCACCCCCGCATCTGGCTCTAACTCAAAACGCGTAATAACCGGCCCGGGGAACACGGCGATGACTTTTGCCGACACACCAAAGTCGAGCAATTTAATTTCCAGTAGGCGCGACATAGCCTCAAGGGTCTCGGGCGAATACCCTCGGTCAGGGTTGTGAACAGCCTTGTCGAGTAAACTTAAAGACGGCAAGGTCCCCGTGACAGGGCCTTCGAACAAAGACTTTTGGCGCTCTTTATCTGGCCGTGCAGACTTTACTACCGGCTTTGGCGGCGGTGCAATTTGTGGTGGTATGCGGGTCTTTTGAATTTCCGTCTTTTTCGCTACGGATTCGTGGCGCTGCTGCTTGGCCGCAGCAGCCTTACGACGCTCTTCGCGCGCCATTTTATAGCTATACACAGCTTCACGGCCACGATCAAACAATCGCAAGGTGACAGCGCCAAGCGTATCCATGAGCCGAATCCACGATAAATCGGTAAACACAGTTAAACCAAATAACAGTATGGCAATTAATAATAAGCGACTGCCAAACTCGTTAAAGGAGCTCATCGTGGCATTGCCGACGGCGTCGCCCAATACTCCGCCTGCGCCAAAGGGCAGCCCGCTATTGCCATAATCGCCATTGGCCGCTAAGCCAGTACTGGAAATCATCACCAAAATCAGGCCGATAAAACGCAGTACAAAAATCAGGGTATCAAAGCCCGCCGGGCGGTAGCGCTCCTTAAATAGCCGCCAAGCCCTAAAACCCAGCATCGCCGGAAATAAATAGGCCATATACCCAAATAGGGCGAAGAACACGTCAGCCAACCACGCCCCTACCGGGCCACCGGCATTCGCAATCCGATCGCCATTGCCGGTGCGCGACCAGCCCGGATCATTGCCGCTATAACTAAGTAAGGACACAAAAATGTAAATGCACACAGCAACAAAGGCGATCAACAAGCCCTCGCGCAAGCGCAAATTCAAAATTTCACGGTTTTCTACCATGGCTGCTGATGTTGGTTTTGGCAAAAGAAAACGATTTCCTAAATTTACACGTAAAAGACGCAAACCCTATGACAGGCGTTGAAAAAGCGAAAAGCGGCCCAATATTAGCACTATGTCATAAGACTTGTCGCCGCACACAGTTTTTGCCGCGCCTATGGAATTACCCTATGATATGCGTCTATTTTCAGTCATCCCGGTTTGAACTAAGTTCAATCCCCCTGCTTGGAACACAGTGAATCTATGAGCGACAGCCAACACCACCGTTTGATCATCCTCGGCTCCGGCCCTGCCGGTTACACTGCTGCGGTTTACGCTGCCCGCGCCAATTTGAACCCCGTGGTCATCACCGGTATTCAACAAGGCGGCCAATTAACGACCACCACTGACGTCGACAACTGGCCTGGCGACCAAAATGGCGTGCAAGGCCCCGAGCTAATGCAGAGAATGCAGGAGCACGCCGAGCGCTTCGACACCAAGGTGCTATTTGATCACATTGAGTCTGTAGATCTAAAAAACAAGCCATTCACGCTCAAAGGCAGTAAGACTTATACCTGCGATGCGCTGATTATCGCGACGGGCGCCTCAGCGCAATACCTCGGCCTCCCCTCTGAAGAAGCATTTATGGGCAAGGGTGTATCGGCATGCGCGACCTGTGACGGCTTTTTCTACCGTGGCAAGAAGGTCGCGGTTATCGGCGGCGGCAACACCGCAGTAGAAGAAGCGCTATACCTGTCGAACATCGCATCTGAAGTCACGCTGGTACACCGCCGCGACAGCCTGCGCTCTGAAAAGATTTTGCAGGACAAACTGCTAGAGCGCGCCGCAAACGGCAATATCAATATTCTCTGGAATCACCAGCTGGACGAAGTCCTCGGCGACGACAGCGGTGTAACAGGCTTGCGCTTAAACAGCACCAAAGGTGAAGGCAGCCAAGAAATTGACGTCGCCGGTGTATTTATCGCCATTGGCCACAAGCCCAACACAGATATTTTCCAGGGTCAGCTCGACATGAAAGACGGCTACCTGAAAATTCACAGTGGCACAGAAGGCAACGCGACCCGCACTAGCATCGAAGGTGTCTTTGCGGCTGGCGATGTCGCCGACCACATTTACCGCCAGGCGGTCACATCTGCCGGTTTCGGCTGTATGGCTGCACTGGATGCTGAGCGTTATCTCGACGACTTAGTGTAATCGCGAGTACATCAGCCGATGTCTGGCATACCTTGGCTTGATCCGGCTGATCTAAGCTTTCCCCCGATTGAGTCGGCACTCGACGACCCCGACGGCCTTTTGGCCGTTGGCGGCGATCTCTGCCTGCCCCGCTTGCTTAATGCATATCGGCAGGGCATTTTCCCATGGTATGAAGAATCTCAGCCGATATTGTGGTGGTCGCCGCAACCTCGTGCTGTACTGCATCCCGAACGCTTGTATATTAATCGCAGCCTTCGCAAAGCCCTGCGCCGAAATGATTTTGAGGTGAGTTTTGACCGCGATTTTGCCGGCGTCTTACTCGGCTGCGCCCAGCTTAGCCAGAAACGCCCAGGCACGTGGATCACCAATGACATGCGCAAGGCTTACCAAGACCTGCACGACGCCGGCTGGGCACACTCAGTCGAGGTCTGGCGCGACAATAAATTAATAGGCGGGCTGTACGGCGTGGCGATTGGCCGTATGTTTTATGGCGAATCGATGTTTAGCCGGGCAGCCAATGCCTCCAAGATCGCCTTTGTCCATCTCTGTGGCCAACTTCAGGAGTGGGGCTTCCCACTCATTGATTGTCAGGTGAGTAACGATTATCTTGACAGTATGGGCGCGGAGGAAATGGATCGTGCGAGCTTTAAACAATGCCTACAAATATACACCAGCAAGGAATCCAAACCCGCTAAATGGACTTTGGACTGGTATTACGGCAAACCGCCACCGGCCTGCCCATGACTGACGCGCAACAACTTAAGCTTTACGCGACTCACCCGCATCCCTGCAGCTATTTTGCTGACCGGGAAGCCAAGACTATTTTCATCGATCCCGAGGCCAAAATTTCTGGCCCGGTGTACAGCGAATTATCACGGCGTGGGTTTCGGCGCAGTGGCAACCATCTCTACCGTCCCGACTGTGGCGCCTGCAAAGCTTGTATTGCCAGCCGGGTTCCCGTTACGCTATTTAGACCTTCACGCACCCAGCGTCGCGTTGAGAAGCGCAATAATGACTTGGTCGCCCACATACTATCGACACCCAACGCCGATGCGTATCCGCTTTATGAAAAATACATCAATGGCCGCCACCGTGATGGCGACATGTACCCACCATCCAAAGACCAGTTTGATAGCTTCTTAGGCCTCGGCACCGAAGACACACAATATGTCCATTTTTATCTTGGCGACGCATTAGTTGCCGTTGCGGTTACCGATGTGCTAAATGACGGCTTATCGGCAATTTATACCTTTTACGACCCTGAATACCCCCAGCGCAGCTTGGGTGTTTACGGTATTCTTTGGCAAATCGCTCGCTGTCGCGACCTCACGCTGCCCTATCTTTACCTGGGTTACTGGATTCGAGACTGCCAAAAAATGCGCTACAAAACCGACTACAAGCCCATCGAACTGCTTATGAGTGACCGCTGGTTGCGCTTAACGTAGTGATATTAGCCCAATCGCCCCTGCAAATTGCCAACACGATCAAATTAGGGCAAAATGCGCGCAGTTTTGACGGCCACCAAGGCTAAAGTGCATCGCACTCAATTTTAAAAACTCTCGAGGATAGTTGCCGAATGGCGAAAGAAGACCAGATCGAAATGGAAGGCGAAGTCATCGACACCTTGCCGAACACTACTTTTCGCGTGCGCTTAGAAAACGGCCACGTTGTCACTGCCCATATCTCAGGCAAAATGCGTAAGCATTACATCCGGATTCTAACGGGTGATAAGGTCAAGGTGGAATTAACCCCCTATGACCTAAGTAAAGGCCGCATCACTTTCCGCGGCCGCTAATAGATACCTGCTAATCGCAGGTCTGGCCCGCCTCTTCTTCAACTGCTTCCGCAGCAAGGGCCAGCTTGTCACCTTTCACGCTGACATTGACCACTCCACCGCATTTTTCTAAGCTGCCAAACAAGACCAGTTCGGCCAGTGGCTTTTTAATATGCTCTTGGATAATCCGCGCCATTGGCCGGGCACCCATGTGCTTATCGTAACCGTGCTCCACCAGCCAGTGCCGCGCATCGTCGTCTACATGCAAGACCACTTTCTTGTCGTCTAATTGAGCCTGCAATTCCACTAGGAATTTATCAACCACGGTCAACACAACTTCGGGTTGCAGCGACTCAAAGGCAATAATGCTATCAAGACGGTTGCGGAACTCTGGCGTGAACAAGCGATTAATCGCTTCGGTTGAATCCGTCTGATTGTCCTGCTCAGTAAAGCCAATTGAACGACGACTAATGCTTTCAGCGCCAGCATTCGTGGTCATCACAAAAATAACATTGCGAAAATCTGCCTTGCGACCATTGTTATCGGTCAGCGACCCGTGATCCATAACCTGTAATAACAGATTGAACAGATCGGGGTGAGCCTTTTCGATCTCGTCCAGCAACACGACCGAGTGCGGGTGCTTGGTGACCGAGTCAGTTAACAAGCCACCCTGATCAAAACCAACATAGCCTGGAGGCGCGCCGATTAGCCGAGAGACCGTGTGGCGCTCCATGTATTCAGACATATCAAAGCGAATAAGCTCTAAACCGAGCAATTTAGCTAACTGACGGCAAATCTCAGTCTTACCAACACCAGTGGGGCCTGCCAGCAAAAAGCTGCCTATGGGCTTTTCAGGGGACTTAAGACCCGCCCTAGCCAATTTAATTGAGGCACTGAGTTCAGATACCGCCTTATCTTGACCAAAGACCACCATTTTTAAATTGTCTTCGAGCTTAACAAGCGAAGCGCGATCGTCTGACGACACGCTCTTCGGCGGAATTCGGGCAATCTTTGCAATGATCGCTTCAATTTCCGGAACACCGATTTTCTCAATCCGATTCTCTGGTTTCTGCAGGCGCTGATAGGCCCCTGCTTCATCGATGACGTCGATTGCCTTATCGGGCAAAAAGCGATCATTAATATAACGCGCAGATAATTCGGCCGCTGAGCGCAAAGCGCCATCGCTGTACTTTAATTCATGGTGGCTTTCAAAGCGCGAGCGCAAACCCTTCAAAATCAAAAAGGTATCTTCAACAGAGGGCTCATTAACATCGACTTTCTGGAAACGCCGACTTAGGGCGCGGTCCTTGTCAAAAATACCGCGATATTCTTGGAATGTAGTCGAGCCTATGCAACGCATCTGCCCAGAACTCAGCAGTGGTTTTAGCAAATTCGACGCATCCATTACGCCGCCAGAGGCGGCGCCAGCACCAATAATGGTGTGAATTTCATCAATAAACAAAATGGCGCCGGGGCGCTTCTTAAGATCGGCAAGCAAACCTTTAAGGCGCTTTTCAAAATCGCCACGGTATTTCGTGCCCGCCAGTAAGGCACCCATATCAAGAGAGTAAACCACACTGCCAATGAGCACGTCCGGCACTTCGCCGTCGACAATGCGCTTAGCCAAACCTTCAGCTATCGCGGTTTTACCGACACCCGACTCGCCAACCAACAAGGGATTGTTCTTGCGGCGACGGGTTAAAATCTGGGCAACCCGTTCCACCTCTTCGGCGCGACCAATTAAGGGGTCGATACGACCGGCTTTAGCCTCGGCATTTAAATTAGTGGTGAAATTATCTAGGGGCTTCTGCTCTGGATCACCGCCCTCACCTTCGGCATCTTGATTTTGGTCGTGCTCAATACCTTCCGCACCAGACACCTTGGAAATACCGTGGGTAATATAATTAACCACATCAAGGCGATTGACACTCTGCGATTTCAAAAAATAAACCGCCTGGCTTTCTTGCTCACTGAAGATCGCCACCAAAACGTTCGCGCCGGTGACCTCCTGCTTACCAGAAGACTGAACATGAAAGACTGCGCGCTGCAGCACCCGCTGAAAACCTAAAGTTGGCTGGGTGTCGCGCTCAACGTCCGTTTCGGGAATTCGCGGCGTCGTGGCCTCAACAAATTCTTTTAACTCGCCCTTGAGTTGCAGCAAGTCTGCACCGCAAGCAACAAGCACCTTAACGGCGGCCTCGTTGTCTGCCAGCGCGAGTAATAGGTGTTCGACGGTCATGAATTCATGCCGACGGCTACGGGCCGATTTAAAGGCCTGACTCAGAGTTGTTTCTAGGTCTTTGCTCAACATAGACTACATTCGCCTTCTGCAATTACCAGTTTTAGTCATCACTCTCTTCTATCTCAGCAAGTAATGGATGACCGTTGTCTCTAGCGTACTGATTCACCAGCGCCGATTTCGTCTCAGCAATGTCCTTGGTAAATATTCCACACACGCCTTTGCCCTTAGTGTGGACCGCCAGCATGATCTGTGTTGCGCGTTGACGATCCAAATAAAAAAAGTCCTCTAAAACCTCGATCACAAACTCCATGGGCGTGTAATCGTCATTTAATAAGACCACAGCGTACATACGCGGTTTCTTGAGTTCTGGTTTCGACTCCTGAACTGCAACACCATTTCCGTGATCGTCCTCGTCGGACTTATTCGCCATATTCTGTATATTAATTCGCATTTTCACTGACTTTACCTGAGCTTAGCACCACTGTAACCCTTCGCAATAGGGAAATTCACCAACATCATATCTTACACGCCTTTACTTGACGTCGTGGCCGGACTGTTTTAAAAATGGGGGCGGTATTAACAAATACAAGGCAGTTTTTGTAAACGTTAGAATAACTATAACGACAATTAAGGAAGAAAGGCTATGCAAAGCGGTGTTGTAAAGTGGTTCAATAACGCCAAAGGTTATGGATTCATCGTCTCCGAAAGCGGCGAAGATGAAATATTTGCTCACTACTCAGCAATTACTATGGACGGATACAAGACCCTTAAAGCAGGTCAAAACGTCGTATTTAAGGCTGAGCCAGGACCAAAGGGGCTGCACGCTACCGACATAAAAGCAGCCGAAACGTCAGAATAGAGTTTACAGAAAAGAATACGCCACCAGCCTAGGCTGGTGGCGAGGGCTTTTTACGCCATGTGCTTAACGATTGCATCACCAAACTCAGAACACTTCAGCAAGGTTGCACCTTCCATCAAACGTTCAAAGTCGTAAGTTACGGTCTTGGCCTGAATTGCACCGTTCATACCAGTGATAATCAGATCTGCCGCTTCGTTCCAACCCATGTGACGCAACATCATTTCGGCAGACAGAATCAATGAACCGGGGTTCACTTTGTCTTGGCCGGTGTACTTAGGCGCAGTACCGTGAGTTGCCTCAAACAGTGCGATGTTATCACTCAGGTTTGCACCTGGCGCGATACCAATACCACCAACCTGGGCAGCCAGTGCATCAGACAGGTAATCACCGTTCAAGTTAAGAGTGGCAATAACGCTGTACTCGTCTGGACGCAGCAGCACCTGCTGAAGCATCGCGTCAGCAATAACGTCTTTAATAACGATTTCTTTGCCGGTATTCGGGTTTTTAATGCTCACCCATGGACCGCCATCAATCAATGTACCGCCAAACTCTTCCATCGCCAGCTCGTAAGCCCAGTTCTTGAAAGCGCCCTCGGTGAACTTCATGATATTGCCTTTGTGCACGATGGTCAGTGACGGCAAATCTTGATCAATGGTGTACTGAATGGCTTTACGCACCAGACGCACAGTACCTTCTTTGGAAACTGGCTTAATGCCGATACCGCATTCCTGCGGGAAGCGGATTTTAGTAACACCCATTTCTTCCTGAAAGAACTCAATCACTTTATCTGCTTCTGGCGTACCCGCCTTCCACTCAATGCCCGCATAGATATCTTCAGAGTTCTCACGGAAGATAACCATATTAGTCTTGCCTGGCTCTTTAACAGGTGAAGGTACACCTTCGAACCAACGCACTGGACGCTGACAAACATACAGATCCAATTCTTGACGCAGCGCCACGTTCAATGAACGGAAACCGCCGCCAACTGGCGTAGTTAACGGGCCTTTAATGCCTACTACGTAGTCTTTGATTGCGTCTAGCGTTTCAGCGGGAAACCAGTCGCCTTCATACAACTCAGCGGCTTTCTCGCCAGTGTAAATTTCCATCCAGCTGATTTTTTTCTTGCCTGAGTAGGCTTTTTCTACGGCTGCATCAACTACGTTGATCATCACCGGAGTAATGTCGACCCCGATGCCATCACCTTCGATAAAAGGTATTACTGGCCGATCGGGTACGTTCAGGGAAAGATCCGCATTAACGGTGATTTTCTCGCCCTCTGCAGGTACCTTGATATGTTGGTATCCCATTTTTGACTCCATGGTTTATCAGTTAGTATCTGTGCTCGCACTTGCTCACAATACGAAGATTAACTGTATTAGGTACAATACAGCTTCGGTAAAAAGCGCGACATTGTAACACTTTATACCGAGATTTCTTCTATGAATGAGCCTATTTTAACGTGAGCGACATTTTTATTTTCAACAAGCCCTTTCAAGTAATGAGTCAATTCACTGACTCAGATGGCCGGGCCACCCTAGCTGATTACATCAGGATACCCGCCATTTATCCAGCGGGGCGCCTCGATTATGACTCCGAAGGCCTAATGATATTGACTGGCGACGGTGAGCTGCAGCACCAAATTAGTCACCCCCGGCATAAATTGCGTAAAACGTATTGGGCGCAAGTGGAAGGCGAAATCAGTGACGATGCCCTCGCTCAGCTGCGTCGCGGGGTAATGCTTAAAGACGGACCCACCCTGCCCGCTCACGCCGAACGCATCACCGAACCCTCCTCACTGTGGCCACGAGACCCCCCAGTGCGGTACCGGGCAGCCATTCCGACGTCATGGCTTAGCTTGCAAATAAGTGAGGGCCGCAATCGTCAAGTTCGGCGTATGACCGCCGCAGTGGGATTTCCGACCCTGCGCCTCGTTCGCGCCGCAATAGGCGACTGGAGCGTCGACAATCTCGCCCCCGGCGAACACCGCAAAATCACCCTTGGCGATGAATTCAAACGTTACGCCAGCCCCAGGAAACCGGCAGCAAGAACACCTTATCGGAAAACCAAGGGCAAAACCCTTGGCGCCAAACCGCGCAAACGTAGTCCTTAAGGCGTGGCAGCTGTTACAATTCCGCTTTTAGCACTTGGACTCCTCTATGGATTGGCAGCCCCACGTTACCGTGGCTACTCTCGTTGAGAATGACGGCAAGTTTCTCTTTGTTGAAGAAATCAAGAACGGACAACGAGTAATCAATCAGCCAGCAGGCCATCTTGAGCAAAACGAAAGCTTGCTAGAGGCGGCGCAGCGAGAAACGCTAGAAGAAACCCAATGGCGGGTTGAAATACTCGGCATCGTTGGCTTTGGCCTCTACACCGCCCCAGCCAACGGCGTAACCTACCAGCGCACCAGCTTTTTTGCGCGGCCCGTGGCGTTTTGTCCTGAACAAGCTTTAGACAGCGATATCGAGCAAGCTATTTGGCTCAGCTATGACGAATTAAAGGAACGCCGAGCAATGTTACGCAGCCCGCTGGTATTGGAATGCCTAGAGCGCTACCTCAGCGGCCACCGCTATCCCCTATCTATGATTTACGGAACGCGTTGATGCACGAGAACACGCAACAAGACAATAGCAAAATCAAAGTGATCGTCGGTATGTCCGGCGGTGTCGACTCCTCTGTTTCAGCCCTGCTTTTAATGCAGCAAGGCTATCAGGTCGAAGGCCTGTTCATGAAAAACTGGGACGAAGACGACGGCACCGAATACTGCACTGCCAAAGATGACTTGGCCGATGCCGCCGCCGTCTGCAAAACCTTAGGCATTCATTTACACACCGCGAATTTCGCCAGCGAATACTGGGATAACGTTTTTGAGCATTTTTTGGCCGAATACAAGGCTGGACGCACTCCTAACCCAGATATTCTGTGTAATCGCGAAATTAAGTTTAAAGCCTTCCTCGATTACGCCTTGGTTTTAGGCGCCGATTATATCGCTACCGGTCACTACACCCGCCGTCGCGATGTTGATGGTCGCAGCCAGCTCTTAAAAGGCCTAGACGCAAACAAGGATCAAAGCTACTTCCTGCATGCCGTGGGGAGCGAACAGCTCGCCCGAACCCTATTCCCTGTTGGCGAAATTGAAAAACCCGAAGTTCGTGCTCTGGCCGAAGCAAACGGACTAATCACTCACAACAAAAAAGACAGTACCGGCATTTGCTTTATCGGTGAGCGCCGCTTTAAAGACTTTTTACAGCAATACCTTCCCGCCAAGCCCGGTCGTATTGAGAGTTTAGATGGCGAGGACATGGGCCAACACAGCGGCCTGATGTACCACACCATTGGCCAGCGCCAAGGCTTGGGTATCGGCGGCGTTAAAGGCGGCGGCGAAGAGCCTTGGTATGTGGTCGATAAGGATTTAACGCGCAATGTTTTGCTGGTCGCCCAAGGCGGCCAACACCCAGCGCTGCTAAAACAAGCGCTACAGGTAGGCGAAATTCACTGGATTACCGGCCAAGCACCGCAATTCCCCTACGTTTGCAAGGCTAAAACCCGCTACCGGCAAGCAGACCAAGATTGTGAGATTCGCGCCATCGACGGTCGCTATGAAGTGCATTTCAGCGAAGCCCAGCGCGCGATTACCCCCGGCCAATCGGTGGTCTTTTACGATGGCGACATTTGCCTTGGCGGTGGCGTAATCGAAGCAGGGTTTAATTTATTATGAACACCCTATTAAGCAAACCCGAGCAACTCGCTAGACAACAAGTTCTGGCCCTCGCGGCTATTGTGCAAGGTACGGTATTGGTGGATCAAATCGCCCGCACCGGTCAAGCCGAACCCCAGGCGCTGGAAGCGTCAATCAACAGCCTATTTGCCTTCTCAGCCACCACGGTCGAAGAGGCCTATGGCGGCATCGAAAATCTTGAAGTGGGTATTCGCGGCCTGCGCGACCTCTTAAGCGGTAATGATTACGGAGAGCGCCGCGCAGTTATGCGCTATTGCCTCGGGGTTTTGCACCTGCACAAAAAGCTGCGGGGCGACGATACAACCGCCTCGCTGCTGCGCAACCGGCTGCAGCATGCAGCCAAAAATAAAGAGATGAATAATATTGATATCAGTAGCTTAAGCTCGTCTCTTTCATCAATTTATCAAGATACGATTTCCAAATACAATTTCAGAATTCAAATTACCGGCAGCGCCCAAGAGCTGCAAAACCCGAACAATGCCGCTCGAATTCGCAGCCTACTGCTGGCATCAATTCGCGCCAGCTATTTGTGGCGCCAAGCTGGCGGCAGTCGCTGGAAACTTATATTCCAACGCAACCGACTTTTTGCCCAGACTAAACAGCTACTTGGCACTGAAATCCCTCGTTAACTCGTGTATTATTGCGCGCTTTCCGCAATAGCCGCCCCGCACAAAAAAGGTATTGAACATGGACTTATCCGCGCTTTCCGCCGTCTCCCCCGTTGATGGCCGTTACGGCAGTAAAACCGCGCCACTGCGCCCCGTATTTAGTGAGTTTGGTCTAATCAAATACCGCTTAATCGTTGAAGTGCGGTGGCTCCAGGCCCTAGCGGCAAACCCTGGTGTGGTAGAGGTTCCCGCACTCAGCGAAGCAGCCAATGCCGCCTTAGAAGCCTTAATTAGCGGCTTTAATGAAAGCGGCGCGCAAAAAGTAAAAGACATCGAAGCCACCACCAACCACGATGTCAAAGCTATTGAATATTTTATTAAAGAAGCGATCAGCAGCAATGCCGAACTGGCTGCAATCTCTGAATTTGTGCACTTTGCCTGCACCTCAGAAGACATCAACAACCTATCCCACGCTTTGATGCTGCGTGAAGGCCGCGAGATTCTGCTCGCTGACGCCGACGCGATCATCAATAAGCTCGCCGAGCAGGCCCGCGAATTTGCCGCTGTGCCCATGCTCGCCCGCACCCACGGCCAAACCGCCAGCCCTACGACCATGGGCAAAGAGTTCGCCAATGTGGTTGCTCGCCTGCGCCGCCAGCGCGATGCCATCGCCGATGTGGTGCTACTAGGCAAAATCAATGGCGCGGTCGGTAACTACAATGCCCACCTATCTGCCTACCCCGATATTGATTGGGAAGCCCATGCCGATGCATTTATTAGCAAGCTTGGCATCACCTGGAATCGTTACACTACCCAGATCGAGCCTCACGATTACATCGCCGAGTTATTCGACGCTATTGCGCGCTTTAACACTATTTTGATCGACCTTGATCGCGATATTTGGGGCTATATCTCCCTGGGTTACTTCAAACAGCGCACAATTGCAGGCGAAGTGGGCTCCTCCACCATGCCTCATAAAGTGAACCCCATCGACTTCGAGAACTCCGAAGGCAATTTAGGCCTAGCCAATGCGGTGCTAAACCACTTAGCCGCGAAGCTACCAATTTCACGTTGGCAGCGGGACCTTACCGACTCCACCGTACTGCGTAATATGGGCGTCGGCATTGCCTATAGCACCATGGCGTATGCCGCCACGATGAAAGGTTTGAGCAAGCTGCAAATCAACGAGGCGCGTATCGCCGCCGACCTCGACGACAGCTGGGAAGTGCTCGCTGAGCCAATTCAAACGGTTATGCGCCGCTATGCCGTCGCAGAGCCCTATGAGAAGCTTAAAGCCCTTACTCGCGGCCAGCGTATTACCGCCGAGATTCTCAAAGAGTTTGTTGAAACCCTTGAGATTCCAGAGTCCGCTAAAGCCGAATTGCGCGAGCTGACACCGGCGAAATACATCGGCAATGCCGTCGCCCAAGCACTGCGGATCTGATCGCCATGGCGCTGCAAGGATTTGATGCCCAGCATTTTCTGGATACCGCCTGGCAGCGCAAAGCAGTCTTAATCAAGGCCGCCCTGCCCGGGTTTGAATGCCCCTTAGACGGCAATGACCTCGCGGGCCTCGCCTGCGAAGAAGACGTCGATAGTCGTATTATTATTGAAGCTAAAGACGGCTGGGAATTGCGCAACGGGCCTTTTCAAGAAGCCGATTTCGCCACCCTGCCAACATCTCACTGGACTTTATTAGTTCAGGGCGTAGACCAATACCTGCCGGAATTAGCCGATTTAATGGCGAAGTTTCGCTTCCTGCCCCGCTGGCGTACTGAAGATATTATGGTCAGCTACGCCACCGATGGCGGCAATGTTGGCCCCCATTACGACCAATACGATGTTTTTCTCGTTCAGGGCAGTGGCCAGCGCCGCTGGAAAATTGGCAGTCATTGCGGGCCAGACACCCCGCTGCACAACCACCCCCAGCTTAAACTGCTACAGCACTTTGAGACCGAACAAGAGTTTCTGCTCGAAGCGGGTGATATTCTCTATGTGCCGCCCGGCGTCGCCCACTGGGGCGTGGCCGAAGGCGACGATTGCATGACGCTGTCGGTGGGTTTTAGAGCGCCATCAGAAGCCGCACTGCTTGGGGATTTCAGTGATGAAATTGCCAGTCGCAGCGATGAGTCCAAGCGCTATCAAGACCCTCAGCTTAGCGCTGCCGCCAATCCTGGTGAAATATCCCCTGCCGTTCACGCGCAATTAAAAGCTGTATTGCTTAAACAACTCGACAATGACGCCCTGCTCGCGCGCTGGTTTGGCGAAATGATGACCCGGGTGCCGGATCAGAGTGAATTTCGCGACGACAGCCTCAGCCGCGACGACTTTGCAGAGCTGCGCGCCCAAGGTATAGACCTTCACCTGCGCCTAGGCGCCCGTTTGGCCTTCGATGAACAGCACCTCTTCGCCGACGGTGTGGCCTTTGCCTACCCACCTCAGGATCGCGACGATGTGCGAGCGCTGTGTCAGATCGAAAGCGGCAAATCGATAGGTAATTTCCGCAGTTTTAGCGAAGAAATGCTGTACGCCTTGTATTGCAATGCTACGCTCTACTTTGATGACGACACTTACGATAGCTAAAGCCGATTGGGCACACCACGCCGGACTTCTCTCTGAAATCCGCCACCGCGTATTTGTCGACGAACAAGGTGTCCCAGAAGCGCTTGAACTCGACGAATTTGACTCCCTAGCCAGCCACTGGCTCGCCCGCATAGAAGATAAAGTCATTGGCACGGCCAGAATGTTAGACGGTGGCGCTATCGGCCGCATGGCGGTGCTTAAGCCCTATCGTGGCAAAGGCGTTGGCAAAGCACTCATCAACGCTATTATCAAGGAAGCGAAAACGCGCCAGTATCCGGCGGTAGAACTTGGCGCCCAAACTCACGCCATCGCCTTTTACGAAACCGCAGGCTTCCGGGTTAAAGGCCCGCGTTTTATGGACGCAGGTATTGCCCATCAACACATGTATCTACAACTAACATCGGACGCGCCACTGGGCTTTAACGTTGACCCTGGCCTGCGCGCCAATCCAGCGCAAGGCGTACTCGAACTGTGCAAAAATGGCCGCTGGGAACTGCGTATTTTCAGTCATAGCCTCGAGCCAGCGCTGTTTGCAAATGCCGAGTTTATTCGCTGTATTTATGAATTTGCCCACCGCCATCAAGACAGCAAGGTGTTCCTCATGATTTGCGAGGAGCGCCCGCTACGGGAGACTCATCATCCGCTGGTTGAACTAAGCAGGCAGTATCGACATATTTTGCAATTGCGCACTCTTAGCATCGACTATACCGTGAATGCCGATGAGTATTTTGTTGTGAGTGACGAAGATCACCTCATCACTTATCCCCATCAAAGCGAAATAGCACAGATTTTATCCTCAGATGACGAAGCCATTGCACGTCAGTATCGTATGAAGTTTGACCAGCTATGGCGCCACGCGGCAGAACCGCGCTCACTAAAGCCTTTTTATTGATTAAGCCTCACTCGGCGAGCATGACACCCACTTCATTGTCTCTGTCCGCCAAGGTATAGCAGCGCAGGTTGCGGCAGGGTTCTTCACTTGCCGCCAGCAATTCGCCGCTGCGAATATCAAAGCGATAGCCATGTTGGGGGCAAACCAGTTCACCGCCTTCAACGTCCGAGCTGCGCAAAGGGTATTCACGGTGGGGACATTGGCTTTCAATGAGATAGCGCTGCCCGTCGATTTGCAGCAGCATGAGGTGATGGCTGTCTATTTTAAAGACCTTACGATAACCATCATAAAGATTGATCAATTTTTCGAGGCTGTAATATCGCATTGCAAGGCTACTGATTGATTTTCATCAGCTTAACCCATACCAAGGCCGCACGAAAAGCCTCCTTGACAGCCAGCGCAGCGCGGGCCCAGACTTTATGTAGCTCCTTTCATCCTACTCGCGAATAAAGAGATGAACATGGTGAGATTAAGATTGAACTTCCCCCGGCCGCACAACAGCGCACCCGCCTTATTATTCGCGCTACTGGCGCTATCAGCCTGCGGCGGTAGCGGCAGCGCCAATAGCCCTCCGAATACGACAACCTCAGATGACGAGGGCTTACTGCGTAGCATTGTCAGTAATGAGGAGTTCGTCAGTCAATTTCGCGCGGCATATATTCGTCCAGCGTCCAGTAATAAACAGCAAAATAGCACCATGCAGCCCGTTGCTGCCGAGGCAGGCGGCGCTACAGATAGCGGTGGCAGCTACAGCACCACCTATACCCTTGAGTCCGATGTAGACGAATTTGATGTATTAAAGTATGACGGCGACCATCTTTACATCGCGCCAACATTACAAGCCCGCTGCTGTTTTATAGCCCAGAGTGCAACTACCGCCGAAGCCAGCAGCTTTGCCCCGCCCTCGCCAGATCAATCAGGCGGCATTCGCATACTAAGCACCAAGCCAGATACGGCCAGCGCGGTAGCGGTGGCCACTATTCCCCTGCAAGAAGATGAATACGTGCAGGGCTTGTATATTAGCGGTCCGCAACTGATCAGTATTGGCAGCACCCAATATTACGGCCCCTATGGCCGCCAATGGCTGGGGATTGCCAGTTGGCTACAGCAGAATTTAAGTATTAAAATTTACGACACCACAACCATTACCGCGCCCGAGCTAAAGTGGGATATTGGTATTGAAGGCGGCTTAGTGGACAGTCGCCGTATTGGCGACACCCTCTATATCATCAGCCGCCACAGCCCCCAATTCGAGAATATTTACTACTACCCGAGCAATCAAAACGAGGCGGACGCCAATGCTCAGAAATTGGCGGCAATTCAACCGCAAGACCTGATTCCTGTGTTGACGGTTAATGGCGAATCCAGGCCGCTGTTTACGCCACAAAACTGTCTACTTAGCCGCGACGATCAAGACCAGACCTACGCATACCCCGTTTATACTAGTGTTACCGCAATCCCCCTCACCTCACCTGGCGCGGCAGAGTCGGTGTGCTTCAACGAAGAAAGCAGTGGTATTTATGTTTCTCAAGAAGCCCTTTACCTCAGCCAATATCGTTATAGCGACAAAGGTGAGAGCACCCGCATTCATAAATTCAAGCTCACTCTCGGCAGGCCCGAATACCGTGGCTCCGCCGACATTGCTGGTCAATTGTGGGGGCCGGGACAAAGCGATTTTAGAATGTCTGAGCGCAATGGCCTGCTCCGCATCGTTACCACGGTATTCACCCATGACAACGAGGATCTTCGCGACCACCAGCTCAGTATATTAGGTGAAGCCTCCCAGTCTAAGACCTTGGAGCTTGTGGCTAGCCTGCCAAATACTCGGCGTCCTCAAGAAATTGGCAAAGCCAATGAGGCCCTCTATGGCGTTCGTTTTATCGACGAGCGCGCCTACGTCGTTACCTTTGAACAAATCGATCCGCTATACGTGATTGATCTCAGCAATCCGGCAGATCCCTATATTGCCGGTGAACTAGAGATTCCCGGCGTCTCAGATTTTCTCCACCCGGTCAGCAAGGACTTATTATTAGGACTCGGCCGCGGCGGGCCTCAACAACAAAGTATAAAGTTGAGCCTATTTAATATCGCCGACATCACCCAGCCCCAAGAACTTAATAGTGTGCTGCTAGGCGTTGACGGGGGCTGGAACTACTCCGAAGCCCAGTACAACCGGCACGCATTCACCTATTTGCCGAGCAATACTGGCCCCGACCGCCTGGCCGTCCCAGTGCAATCCAATTATCAAAAACCAGACAACAGCTATAGCAGCGAAAATCGCCTATATCTCTTAGAAATCAATGCTAAAAGCATGCCTAGCGCCGCGAGTGTCGACCTCGTTGGCAGCATCATTGCCAGCCCAGCGCCCAATGCGGCTTGGTACGGCGGCCAAAACAGATCCGTTCTAGACGGCAACGCAGTCTATTTCTTGTCAGGAGACGCGATATGGAGCGGCATATGGGGTGATCCTACAATACAATCTGGCCCCTACTGACGGCAGCAAAAAGCCATAACAAGCCATTGGCGCTATCACTGCGACGCCCCCAACACACGCCACTCCTCGCGGCGGTTACATTAGATTAACTAACTCGATGTTTTCGCATCTCACATTTGCTATTATTCCTAGCGCCAACATTAAAACACTAACAATAATCCCTAGGCCATCCACTTTAAAATGTCGGAATTACGTTGAACCTACGAAGACTGAGCTACGGCATTGGCGTCGCATTTGCGCTGGCCATTGGTATTTCTGCGGGCGCCCAATATCGGGAATTGCAGCACGCCCGAGCGCAGCTCAAAGTATTACAACCCAGTGAAATTGATATCGGCTTCAGCCAGTCGATGAGTTTCCATCACCGCCAAGCTATCGCCATCGCGCAACTATTATTAGACGGCCGCCCAACGGGCTTGGCCCCATTGGCGCAGTCAATTGCGAGCAGCCAAATACTCGAACTGGGCGAAATACAAGGTTGGCTTCGGCTCTGGAATCAAACACTTTTGCCGCCAACACAAGAAATGACCTGGATGCTACTTGGCAACGAGCCTCTAGACGAGCAACTCAATCAATACTTAATTGCCTGCGGGCAATCGGCTGCTGGCATGCCGGGAATAGCGAGCAGTGAAGAACTTATGCAGTTGCGGCGCTTAGACGGCCGGGCAAGAGACGCGCTATTTTTGCGTTTAATGCTAAATCATCACCAGGGCGGCATACCCATGGCGCAATTTGCAGCATCGCAAGCCAAACTGGCGGTCGTTCGCAAAATCGCGGCACAAATGACCCTAGACCAATCGCAAGAAATTCACCAGATACAAACACTGCTTGCCGCGATTTCTGCGCCGGCAGGGGACTAAACCGGCCACAATTTCGCCACCATTAATTCGCTAAGTACGATGGGGATCTTAATCATGAAACGCAATATTTATATAAGTCTAATGCTCATTGCTGCCGGCGGACTCCTAGCCTGTAATTCAAACAATGGCTCATCACCCACTCAAGCACAGCTCGTCGACGAGCCGAGTACGCCTCGCGCCGAATGCGGCCCTGGCTCACGCCCCGAAACTGGCATGCAGGGCCGCGTGTCCCAAGCCGACCATGACGCAGGCCTCGCCGAACTTGGCTTTAGCTGTAACACAGAACTAGCGGGATCGTATTTTACCGCCAATGCAGTCGGCACCGTTGGCGGTTTTAAGGTCGAGCGCTATGTCGACAAAACCGGCCGCGAATGCGCTTATTACGACAGTACCCTGCTATTCCCAAGTAATTTGCTTGATATGAATGCTGGCGTAAACGTGCTGGACATGAGCGACCCAACGAAGCCTCTCATGACCGCGCGCTTGGTAACACCGGCAATGCTTTCCCCACACGAATCTGTGGTGGTATCTCAGCAGGCGGGTATTCTGGCAGCGGTTATGGGCAACCCCGCCTTTTACCCAGGTATAGTCGATGTTTATGACGTGTCGGAAGACTGCCGCAATCCAGTCTTAAAATCATCTGCCCCTCTTGGCGTGCTAGGCCATGAAAGCGGCATAACACCTGACGGCAAGACCTTTTATTCATCATCACCAGGAACGCCGACCCTGACGGCAGTGGATATTTCGGACCCAGCGCTCCCCAAACATTTATGGACCGGCAACTACACTTCTCACGGTCTGTCGCTCAGTGATGACGGCAACCGCGCCTATCTCGCATCGGGCAATGGCTTCGGGGTATTAATTTTAGATGTCTCAGAAATTCAAGCACGCAAAGCCAGCCCCCAAGTGTACGAAATTGCGCAGATCTCCTGGGACAATCAAACCATTCCCCAAAATGCCATGCCCTTTACCCGTGATGGCAAAGCCTATCTGCTGGAAATTGACGAATACTCAAGCAACGAGCCCGGCAACAACGCCTCAGTCACCTCCCACGGTAAATTTGTCGGCGCAGGCCGTATTATTGATATAAGCGATGAGACTCAGCCGCGGGTCGTATCTGACCTGCGCTTAGCGGTACACGAGCCTGAAAATAGAGATGCCATTGCCAACGATCCCGGCGCCTTTAACCCCACCGGTGGTTATGCTGGGCACTATTGTTCAGTACCAAGCCGGGTCAACCCCGACATCGCCGCCTGCAGCATGATCCTTTCTGGCCTACGGGTATTTGATATTCGCAATCCAGAAAAGCCAAAAGAAATTGCGTACTACAATGCCCCGGTTCAACCTCGAGTCCTCACCGTACCCGCGCCAGCCAGTAACTGGGCCATGTCCCGCCCCGCTTTTGTCCCGGAGCGCAAAGAAATTTGGTATACCGATGGCTATAGCGGCTTCTATGCCGTTCGTGTCACAAATGGCGTGTGGTAAGCCAAAGCAAGGAGAAAGCACCGTTCAACAGGAGAGCGGTGCTCGGGACAGCTGAGCACAGCAAATTTTCCCTAAAAAAATCAATGTAAAAGCCATATCAGTGTTTACAATGGTGCCCCACGATGTCGACGCCTCGGTAAGCATTTTACCCAGCGGAAGAATTGCCTAAATTTCGAGCGGTTTGTCACTGCAATTTCGGCTTTAACTCCTGTACTCGACCCCCCCAATAAAACCCCACACACTGTGTACCGACAGCGAGAGAATCATGGGCAATATTAAAAAAAGCTTGGCAGATTTGGCGGAGTATCTCGACGCCGAACTCGTGGGCGATGCAAACCATATCATTTCCGGCATAGCGGATTTACAAACGGCAAACAGCGCCGAGCTATCGTTTATCAATCAAGAGTCCTACGCCCAACATCTTGCCCAGTGCAAATCTGGCGCCGTCATTTTAAGCAGCGACTTTGCCGACAAATACAGCGGTAATAAACTCATCGTTAGCAACACCTACCTAGCGTACGCAAAAGTGTCAGCCCTGTTCGAATCACTGTCTGTGCTAGCTTCAGGTGTACACCCCACAGCAGTGATCGCGGCCAGCGCCAAGATTGACGCCAGTGCGATGATTGGCGCGAATTGCGTGATTGGTGAAAATGCCATCATTAGCGCAGGCGCTAAACTCTATCCCGGCGTCGTTGTCGGTGATCGCGCCAGCATTGGTGACAATACGTTGATTCATCCAAACGCCGTCGTTTACCACGGCGTCACACTAGGCAAAAATTGCATTATTCACAGTGGCACCGTTATCGGCTCAGATGGGTTTGGCTTTGCACCAATGCGCGGCGGCTGGCAAAAAATTCACCAACTCGGCGCCGTTGTCATCGGCGACAATGTCGAAATTGGCTCAAATTGCTCAATAGACCGTGGCGCACTCGGCGACACCGTCATTGGCGATAACGTCATCATCGACAACCTCGTTCACATCGCCCACAACGTTAAAATCGGTAAAGGCTCCGCCATAGCAGGCTGTGTCGGCATCGCCGGTAGCGCGATCCTTGGCGAAGGCTGTACAGTAGCGGGCGCCGTGGCCATCAATGGTCATATTACAATTGCCAGTAACACCCATTTCCACGGCGGCACCATTGTCACCAAGGGCAATACCGAGCCTGGGGTTTTTGCTTCGGCACCACCCCAGCAAGATGTTAAAAAATGGCGCAGAAACTCCGTGCGCTACACCCAGCTCGACGATATGTCAGGCCGGATTCGCCAGTTAGAAAAGCAATTGCAGGCCCTAATGGCCCAAAATCAAACTGACGAGCACTAAAATCCACATAATTTCACCTAAATAATTTAGACAAACTCATTTATAGGGGCAAACCCGCTCAATATCCTGTATATTAGCGCCCTATTTTCAACCCAGCTTACAGAGAGCGCCATGACTGATTTATCCCTTTACAGAAATATTGGTATTTTCGCCCACGTCGATGCCGGTAAAACCACCACCACCGAGCGTATCCTTAAGCTGACGGGTAAAATTCATAAATTGGGTGAGGTTCACGAAGGTGAATCAACTACCGACTTTATGGAACAGGAAGCTGAGCGCGGTATTACCATTCAGTCCGCGGCGGTAAGCTGCTTCTGGAAAGGCCACCGCTTCAACGTTATCGACACACCGGGACACGTTGACTTCACCGTAGAAGTTTATCGCTCACTGAAAGTCCTCGACGGCGGTATCGGCGTATTCTGCGGTTCTGGCGGTGTTGAGCCCCAGTCTGAGACCAACTGGCGCTACGCGAACGACTCTAAAGTATCGCGCCTGATTTTCGTTAACAAGCTCGACCGTATCGGCGCTGACTTTATTCGCGTTACCGATCAAGTTAAGAAAGTTTTGGGTGCCACCCCGCTCATCATGACCCTGCCTATTGGCCGTGAAGATCAGTTCTCTGGCGTTGTTGACCTGCTGAGCCGTAAAGCCTACGTATGGGACGAAACTGGACAACCCGAAAACTACGACGTGGTTGATGTGCCAGCCGATATGGTTGACGACGTTGAGATGTACCGCGAGCAGCTGATTGAATCTGCACTCGAAGTAGATGACGACCTGTTAATGGCCTACATGGAAGGTGAAATGCCTTCAGACGAAGACGTTAAGCGCTGTATCCGTAAGGGCACGCTGGAACTGGCGTTCTTCCCAACCTACTGTGGTTCTGCTTTCAAAAACAAAGGCATGCAGTTATTACTTGACGCGGTTGTTGAATACTTGCCAACACCAACTGAAGTTAATCCACAGCCGTTAACTGACGAAGAAGGTAATCCAAACGGCAAGTACGCAATCGTTTCTGCCGACGAGCCCTTCCGCGCGCTTGCGTTCAAAATCATGGATGACCGTTTTGGCGCCCTGACTTTCGTACGTATCTACTCTGGTAAGTTGAACAAGGGTGATACCATCCTTAACGCCTTTACTGGCAAATCAGAGCGCGTTGGCCGCATGGTTGAAATGCAAGCTGATGAGCGCAACGAATTGAGCAGCGCACAAGCCGGTGACATCATCGCGATCGTGGGCATGAAGAACGTGCAAACTGGTCACACCCTGTGTGATCCCAAGCACCCATGTACCCTTGAAGCCATGGTATTCCCAGAGCCTGTTATCTCGATCTCTGTTACGCCAAAAGACAAAGGCTCAACTGAGAAAATGGGTATTGCGATCGGTAAAATGGTTGCAGAAGATCCTACATTCCGCGTTGAGACTGATGTCGACTCAGGTGAAACCATCCTTAAAGGTATGGGCGAATTGCACCTCGACATTAAAGTCGACATCCTTAAGCGTACTTACGGCGTTGACTTAACTGTAGGCCAGCCACAGGTTGCCTACCGCGAAACCATCACCAAAGAAATCGAAGACAGCTACACCCACAAGAAGCAGTCTGGTGGTTCTGGTCAGTACGGTAAGATCGACTACATCGTTAAGCCTGGCGAAGCCAACACTGGCTTTACCTTCACCTCTAAAGTTGTCGGCGGTAACGTTCCTAAGGAATTCTTCCCCGCAATCGAGAAAGGCTTCCGCTCGATGATGGTTGTTGGCCCTCTGGCTGGCTTCCCCGTACTCGACGTTGAAGTAACACTGGTAGACGGTGGTTTCCACGCAGTTGACTCCTCGGCAATCGCGTTTGAAATCGCGGCAAAAGGCGCATTCCGCCAGTCTATGCCCAAAGCCGGCCCACAGCTCCTTGAGCCAGTGATGAAGGTAGACGTTTACAGCCCAGAAGATCACGTTGGTGATGTTATCGGTGACCTTAACCGTCGTCGCGGCATGATCTCTGGTCAAGAAGCTAACGTCTCTGGTGTACGTATTAAAGCCGATGTACCGCTTTCCGAAATGTTTGGCTACATCAGCACCCTGCGTACCATGACCTCTGGTCGCGGTCAGTTCTCAATGGAATTCTCTCACTACGCTGCTTGCCCAGCTAACGTAGCTGAAGCAGTTATTGCCAAAGAGAAAGAAAAGAAAGCCGCTGCTGCTAAATAATTTAAGCCTGCAGTAAAAAAGCCCTGCCAGTGCAAACTGGCAGGGCTTTTTAATAAGCGGCGCTTTTTATTTCATTGCTAAGTACATCACAATGCCACATCACGTAGCTGCAACGTAGGCTGGGCTCAGCGACCTTTGAATACCGCCTGACGCCGCTCTTTAAACGAGGCTACGCCTTCCGCGGCATCCTCACTTTGCATTAGCGGCACCTCTCGAGCAACTAGGGCTGCGCACTCATCAAGACCATTCAATAAATAATTGCGCGACGAGTCGAGACTGGCCTGGACCGCCAGTGGCGCTTGAGCAGCAATATTTTCTGCCAGCGACAAGGCGGTATCAAACACCTTATCGTCATCTACTACTTCCTGCACCATACCTATTCTAAGCGCGGTTTCGGCATCAAATTCATCACCGGTAAGCAAGTAGCGCTGAGCATTGGCGTAGCCAAATTCTTGAACCATTCTAACGGTGGCGCCGCCGCAGGCCATAATTCCTCGCCTAACTTCAATCTGCCCAAAGCGAGTTCCTCGCCCGCAAATTCGCACCTCGGCACCCAGGGCAAGCTCAATCCCAATGGTGTAACAAATACCGTGTATTGCCATGACAATCGGTTTACGGCAGCGATGCTCGGGGCGTAACCCAAGGGGGTCGCACTCATCTGCGGGAATCGCTGGCCATTCGCCCGACGAAAAAACATCAGTCCATTCTGGCAAATCTAAACCGGCGGTGAAATGCTTGCCATTTGCGTACACAAGGCCGCAATGCAAATTACTGCTCGACTCGAGAAGCTTGTAGGCGCGCGCGACCTCATGCCAAGTATCATGATCAAAGGCGTTGTATTTCTCTGGCCGATTAAGACCGATCAAAAGCACTTGACCGCGCTCTTCTATAATTACTTTGCTCATGGGCCTTATTCCATCTCTGTGAATAATTTATATGGCGAGTAGATTGAAAATACTCAATTTCAAAGATAGTAGCGCGATTGCCATAAAATGCCATCACGACAAAATAAACTGCACCTGATACTCAAACTCGGCCAAAATCGCATCACCCTCAGCAGATGATTCCCGCGACACATCGAGCAAATCTGGAATTAGGCTCAAACCTAGAGAAACAATTGCCGCTACGGCAGCGCGTTTTTCTGGCAAGCTAAACCGCTCAAAGAGCCCGCGCTCATGAAAATCGCTGGCCATCTCTTCAACGATTTGTCGCACCTCATTGCGAATGGCGCCGCGAATTAAGGCCGAACTGCCTGCCCGCTCCCGCGCAATGAGAATAAACAAGGCCTCGTTGCCCCGAATATAAGTAAAGGCCGCCTGTACTGACGCGGTGACAACGGCCGCCTCTGTGTCAGCATCACGCACCCCTTTTAACAAAGCTCTTAACGTACTGCCGACGTCGCTTACCAACGCCAGACCAAGTTCTTCCATGGACGCAAAATGCCCATAAAATGCTGGCGGACTGAGGCCGCAAGCCTTGGTGATTCTGCGCAAGCTTATTCCCGCCAAACCGCTCTGGTCTTCTGCGAGGAGTTCTAGAGCTGCATTCATTAATTTCTCTCGATTTCCTTTGCGGCTCTGCTTCGGTTTGACTGCGCTCATACCTTCCCCGTCTGCATGATATTTACTCAACACTAAATCTCGGCCGACATTATGTGTGAAACAGTGACGCAAGGACAAGTTCCTAATAAGTCGGCAAATATTGAACACAGTATACCTTAATCAAACACATATATTGACACTTGTTAAGTTAGCTCTTAAAGTACAACTTTACACATGTAAATATAACAAAGGGCAATAATAAATGAACTCCTCAGGCGAAGCACATTGGCAAGACCCAAAACGTTACCTTTGGTCACTCGGCCTACTGGTTCCACTTCTTCCGATCTTTGGCGCACTGATTTACCTCCAGACCGGACAAATATGGGGCTGGTGGTTAGCGCCTGTTATCGTGTATTTCATTATTCCGGTCTTAGATTATGTGATCGGAACAGATCGCTCTAACCCACCAGAGTCAGCGGTTAGCCAACTCGAGGCCGACAACTACTACAAATACATTGTTTACGCCTACATCCCGCTGCAGTATGCGGGCACATTGATTACGGTGTGGTTCGCCGCCACCGAGTTAGGCGCACTAGGTATCATCGCCGGTTTATTTAGCTGCGCTTATGTAAATGGCATCGGTATTAACACCGGCCATGAATTAGGTCACAAGCGCGATGCGCTAAGTCAGTTTCTTGCCAAACTTGCACTCGCCCCAGTTGCCTATGGCCATTTCTATGTAGAGCATAATTTTGGCCACCATCGCCGAGTTGCCACACCAGAAGACCCCGCCAGTTCAAAAATGGGTGAAAGCTTTTGGCGTTTTCTACCCCGCACGGTAATTGGCAGCCTGCGCTCGGCCTGCGAGATTGAACGCCAGCGACTCGATCGCAAAGGCCTAGGCTTTTGGCATTGGCGCAACGATGTCTTACAAGCTTGGGCTATGACGCTCATACTATTCGGTGGCTGCACCGCCGTATTAGGCTGGCCAGCCCTTGCCTTTCTTGTTGTACAGGCCGCACTGGGTTCGTCTTTACTCGAAGTTATTAACTACGTTGAGCACTACGGCCTCTTGCGTGAGAAAGACGCCAGCGGTCGTTATGAACGCTGCCTACCCAAGCACTCCTGGAACAGCAATCACATTGTCACCAACCTGGTGCTCTACCAACTGCAACGTCACTCCGACCATCACGCTCACCCGAATCGCGCATTCCAAGCCCTGCGTCATTTCTCAGACAGCCCCCAGCTACCATCGGGTTACGCTTCAATGATGATGCTCGCCTACTTCCCTCCTCTGTGGTTCAAAGTCATGGACCCACGGGTTGTAGCGCACCACCGAGGCGAGTTTGCCAAGGCCAATGTACACCCACGCAAGGCCGAGAAATTAAAGATGTACTTCACCTCCAGACAGAGCGGCATCAGTGCATGAACGACCATAAAACCAATAACGCGGAATATTACGGCGTAACCGCCCTGACCGAGGTGTACTAAAATGATAAAAAACAAAATTGGTATAATTGCGATATCTGCTGCAGCAATGCACAGCGCAAGCAGCGCAGCCGCTCAGCTCGAAGAAGTAGTGGTTACGGCCCAGCTCCGCGAGCAAAGCCTGCAAGATGTGCCCGTATCTGTCAGTGCAATTAGCGGCGCTAAAATGATGGAAGCTGGCTTGTCTAAAATTGAAGATCTACAGGCCTATGTGCCTAACTTCACCATGACCGAATCGAGCATCGGCACCGATATTTATATTCGCGGCATCGGCTCTGGAGAAAACCAAGGCTTTGAACAATCCGTTGGCATGTATGTAGACGGCATCTATTATGGCCGCGCGCAACTTGCCCGGGCCCCCTTTCTGGATTTAGAGCGGGTTGAAGTACTGCGCGGACCGCAAAATATTTTGCTCGGTAAAAACAGTATTGCTGGCGCCATTAACATCAGTACCGCGTCGCCAAGCGATGAAACTGAATTTTACGTGCAAGGTACTTTTGAGCCGGAACTAAACGAGCAGGTTATCGACTTTGTCGCCTCTGGCCCCGTAAACGACAATCTCAATGCACGTTTTTCAATGCGTCAGCGCCACACCGATGGCTTCGTAAAAAACCAAATACTTAATCGCGACGAGGCGCAGCGCGACGAAGCGACCTATCGCCTAAAGCTGGGCTGGGATATTGGCAATGACGCCGATGCCATGCTGAAATTTGAGCTTGGTAGTTTTGATGTTATCGGCCGCCAGTCAGAAATCATTAGCGACTACCCATCCGACTCCGACATATTCTTATTCACGGGCCGCACTTACGGCGAGATTTTAAACGACACCGTATTCCCAGATTTAGGAGCGGTTGGCGGTTTGCTCGGCTCCCTGCCCGCCGGTATTCGCAATTTAATACAGCTGCAAGATAACGGCTCGATTCTGAATATGCAGGCCGACGATTCGGTACTTGATGTTAAAGCGGATCGCAAACGCCACTCCAATGGCGACTTCAGTAATAACGATACTCAAAACATCACATTGAATCTGAACAAGTATGCCGACGGCGATACCTTTACCTCGATCACCTCGTATATGGCTTACCAATACGACGAGGAATGCGACTGCGATTTTACCGGCGCGCCGCTGTTTCAAGTGGTTATGGAAGAAGAGTACGAGCAATTTAGCCAGGAATTTCGGTGGATTTCAGCCCCTGGCGAAAATTTCGATCTGATTGCTGGCGCCTATTTTCAATATAACGATGTCTATTTCTTCGACTCCATTGTGCTCCCCTCAACCCTCATCCCGCAGTTGATAAACGCCGCCGATATTTTAGAGGCTGGCGGTCGCGGTGACATCGACCCGGGCGCCAATGGCAACACGGGGTTTGAATTACTCGGCATCGGCGACGCAGGTAACTCCTTGATCGATATCCGCTCGCCACGGGATTTCAAAAGCGATTCAATCATTGCCTCCACCTTTGTCCAAGGTACCTGGATCATGAGTGACAGCTGGCGCTTAACCTTGGGTGGTCGCTATACCTTTGAGAAAAAGAGCGGCAGTCGCAGACTTGAATTCGGCTTGCCCGACGGTTCGGTGCTGCCCATTGGTGAAACCGACACAGCGGCGGCAGTCACTTTTGCCGCAGAGCGGCACGATCTCGCGGGTAAACGCACCGAGTCACAGTTTGCGCCATTGCTCAATTTACAATGGGATATCAACGACGCCGCCATGGCTTATTTTTCTGCGCGACGCGGTTTTAAATCGGGGGGCTACGATGCCAGGTCAAACTCCTCGCCCAGCGCTGAGCCCACCGCGACGAATCCAACGGCGACCATCCCTAATCCGAGGGTGTTAATCGGTAGTTTTGAATTTGAAGAAGAGCGCGCAACTTCCTACGAATTTGGTTTAAAAACCAGCTTATTCGACGGTGTTGCGGAATTGAACTCAGCACTCTTTTACACCCAATTCGACAATTTACAGGTGAGCGTATTTGACGGAACCCTCGGCTTCAACGTAGGTAATGCAGCGGGCGCTGTCACCCAGGGTGTCGAGTTTGATGGCCGGATCGCCTTAAGTGAACACATCATTTTAGGCGCAGGGCTCGCGTTTTTAGATTTTGAGTTTCAGGATCATAAATTAGGCACCTGTATTCAAGATCAAATTCCCGACAACGCCAACGGCATCAACTGCGACTACAGCGGTAAAACCAACCAGTATGCCGCGGATTACTCCGGCAACGTATTGCTGGGTTACGAGCGCGATTTAGGTAAATCACTGATACTGCGCGCCAACCTAGATGCTATTTTCAGCGACGAGTATCACCCTTCGCCAAACTTGGATGACCGGGTAAAACAAGACGCTTTTGTTCAATTCAACGGGCGTATTTCAGTATCGTCTAATGACGGTGTGTGGGAAGTGGCGCTGCTGGGTAAAAACCTGACGGATGAGCTCATCATTCTTTACGCAATCGACACGCCTGTCGCCAAAAAAGTCATCGCGGGCACAACCACCCATCACGGTTTCACCAATCCCCCACGGACATTTGCGCTGCAAGCCTCATACCGCTGGTAAAGATCAGGTGCTTGCCGGTTTTGAGCTTAAACACTTAAAACCGGCTTTTTTAATATTCCGCAATAAACGCTTAGCTACCCTTCGGTAAGATATTAATCAGCCCATGGATCAATCGGCTATTAGCACTTATCAAGCTAGAGCGGGAGGAGTGATAATCTTCCAATAACCAATGCAATGCCGACTGACTAATAGCGCCAATCAGCGCGAGACCAGTAATACGCGTCTCCTCTTCTGGCAACCGCCAATCCGCTAACATCGACTTACCGAGGTCCAGCAGCAAATCAGCAAACTGCTCAATTCGCTTGGTATACAGCGCATCGATACGAGGGCTAACGCCAAGTACTTCCAACCAGCAAACCCGTGCAACGCGCGCATTTTCAAAGGCAGTAAAAAATGCCTCAAGGCCGGCGTCTACCACGCCGCTCGCGGGCTGCTTATTCCTTGCGGCGTTAATTGCAGCGATGACCTCAGTTTGAATCTGATCTAGCGACTCGGTATACACCGCCGCCAACAGGTCTTCGGTGTCGGTAAAGGTTTTATAAAAATAGCGGTCAGTTAAGCCCGCCTGTTTACATAGCATTCGCACGGTAGTTGCGCGGTAGCCAACAGTACCGAAGAGCTCCAAGCCCGCGTCCAAAAATTGACGGCGCTGACGCGCAAGGCGCTCCTCAGCACTTTCGCCGCCATAGATTCGCCCAGATTGCTTATTCTGAGTTGCAGTTTGTCGTGTATTTTCCATGCCAGTATTTGACGACAAGCGCCATCAGAAGTAAAGTGACGTCAACTGTCATCAGATAAAAATACTAGCCCTCAAGGAGAGGATTCAGCCATGCCAACTCAGCGCTATCGGGTAGTCATCATTGGCAGCGGCTTTGGTGGCCAATGCGCAGCTATCCGCTTGCAGGAGCAGGGTGTCACCGACATCCGTATTCTTGAGCGCCGCGACTATATGGGTGGTACCTGGTGTCAAAACAGCTACCCCGGCGCAGCGGTAGATGTACAGTCGCCCCTGTATTCAATCTCGTCAGAGCCCTACTCTTGGTCGCAGATGTTTGCCGAACAAGATGAACTGCAGCGCTACACCAATGCGGTAATAGACAAACACGGGCTGCGCGACAAGACCACGCTTAATGCCAATGTAAAACAAGTGGTTTGGAATGACGCGGCCAAACATTGGTTAATAGAAACCGACGCGGCTGGCAGCTTTGAGGCGCAGATATTAATTAACGCCTCAGGCCCGCTGAGTACACCGGTTATTCCCCAATTCCCGGGCCGCGATACGTTTAAGGGTAAAAGCTTCCACACCAATAGCTGGGATCACAACTATAATTACACCGGTAAACGTGTGGCGATTATTGGCAGCGGCGCCAGCGCGGCCCAAGTCATTCCTGCCATTGCCAGCGAGGTTGATAAGCTGCATGTTTTCCAGCGCAGCCCCCACTGGGTTCTGCCCCGCGCCGATCGCAAATTCTCCCCGTTACAGCGCAAGCTCCTTGGCTTTAAGCCCTTTTACAAAGCGCTACGCTGGTCGATTTACTGGGGACTTGAGACCCGCGTGCTCGGCTTTAAGTACTCAAAGACTTTGTTAAATCTGCTCGCTGGCCGCGTGGCCTTAAAGCTGCTTAAAGAACAGGTGCCCGATCCAGCGCTACGCAAAAAGCTCACACCGGATTTCACCATTGGCTGTAAGCGGGTCATTCTATCGAGCACCTTGTACCCTGCACTCTCGCGCAGCAATGTAAGTGTTCACGACAAGCACGATGGCATTAGCGCAATTACCGAAAGCGGCATACTCACCACAAAAGGCCAGCAAATAGATGTCGACCTTATTGTTTGGTCTACCGGCTACGATGCCACCGATGGCCTGATCTCCTACCCCGTCATTGGCAAAGACCAAAAGCACCTCTCGAGTTTCTGGGCAGAATATCCCCGCGCCTACCTAGGCACGACGATACCGGGCTTCCCCAATTTGTTTGTGGTCACCGGCCCCAACACCGGCATCGGCCATACCTCGGCAATTTTCGTGATTGAGTCGCAAATTAAATACATCACCGACAGCATTCGCCGTCTCGACCAATCTGGCAAACAAGCCATAGAAGTGCGCGCGCACGCCGAAGATGAATACACCCAAATGGTGCATTCCGAAATGGAAAAAACCGTGTGGAAGTCCGGTGGGTGCACCAGTTGGTATCAAAGTAAAAGCGGTCACATCGTCGCCATGTTCCCCGGCTTTAGCTTCACCTTTCGCCGCTTAGCCAGCCGCTTTAAATCAAAACACCACCAGTTCAGCTGAGGCCGATAAGATGAAAGACTTTAATAACAAACTCATTGTTATTACCGGCGCGGGCTCAGGCATGGGCCGAGCCTATGCGCTAGAATTTGCCAAGCTCGGCGCGCGCCTCGCCCTCAACGACTACGACAGCAAAGGCCTCGCTGAAACCATCGACCTCGTGCGCAAGCAAAGCCAAGTCGAGCTGTTTAGCGCGATCTTCGACGTTGCCGATCGCGGCGCGATGGAGGGCTTCGCCGCCGACGTAAAAACTGCGCTTGGTAACGCCCATGTCATTATTAATAATGCGGGGGTGTCTGGCGCAGGCAAGCCGGTATGGGCGACACCGCTCTCGGCCATTGAGCGGGTTATGGGGATTAACTTTTACGGCGTCGTGCACGGTACCCAAGTGTTTTTACCCCAGTTAATTGAAAATGGTGAAGGCGCAGTGGTCAATGTCTCCAGCATCTTTGGCTTGATCGGCCCGCCCAATCACTGCGACTATAGCGCCGCCAAGTTTGCGGTGCGCGGCTTCACCCAAGCGCTTATGGTCGAGCTACACGACAGCCCCATCAGCGTACACCTTGTGCATCCCGGCGGCATTGCCACCAATATTGCCAACGTGCCCCAGCACCAAGCGTTTTCAAACAAATATCTATCTACGCCGCCCGAGGCGATTGCACGCTATGTCATTCGCGGCATTCGCAAAGGCAGCCCTAAAATTGTTTACGGCAGAGATTCTTTTAAGACGCGACTAGGATCAAATTTCGCGCCCCTGCGCCTACTAAACAAACTTATATGGCGCGACATGCGTGACGTCATCGACCGCAGTGACTACCCGCTAACACCCTCCGCCAAACACACTATTTCCACATCGATTAAAGAAAGGAATGCAGGATGAAGAAGTCCATTTTATTTGCCGTACTCGCAGTCACGGCCAGCCTCGGGATTTGGGCCAGTGTCACTTACCCACGCATAGGCGGCGACGTGCTGCACTTAGCCAGTAGCATTGAAACCAGAATTTACGGCCTTCATCGCGCCGAGGTCGACATCAGCGACAGTCGCATGATGACTTGGCAAGGAGGCCCGCAAGAAGCCAAAGAAACCGTGGTCATGATTCACGGCTATAGCTCCGAGAAAACCGTGTGGATGCGCTTTGCCAGCCACTTCACCGACAGTTACCGGGTTTTAATTCTAGATTTACCTGGCCACGGCGAAACCGCCTTTGATCCCGCGTTAAAATACGACACAGTGAGTCAGGCGCGGCGTGTCGTAGAAGCAATGGACACACTTAATATTGAACGCGCCCATATTATTGGCAATTCAATGGGTGGTTTTATCGCCGCGCAATTAGCCCTGCACCACGCTGACCGCGTGCAAAGCGCCGTATTAATTGATGCCGCTGGCGTTGTTGCCCCCCAAGAAAGCGACATGGCAAAAATGCTCGCATCGGGTCGCAACCCTTTTGAAATTCACAATCGCGATGAATTTATCGAATTCTACGCCATGACCATGGCCCAGCCCCCATACTTACCAAAGATGATCTTAGACTATATGGCAGACGACTATATTGTTCGCCGGGAGTCTCTCATCCGCATCTTCCAAGACTTCCACAACAGCGACTATCTGGACACCCGCCTGGCGGAAATCCACGTACCCGTGCTGATACTGTGGGGCGAGCGTGATCGTCTGTTGCACATCAGCTCAGCACCGGTGTGGCAGAGCGGCATAGCCAATGCCGAACTCATCACCTACCCAAAGCTTGGCCACATGCCAATGCTAGAAGCCCCGAGCCAGAGCGCAGAAGATGTTCTGGCATTTCTTGCCAAGCATCCCTAAGCCAGCAATACCCAAACTCCGTACAGGCGCAGTAAGCCAGCGAAAATAAGAGTGAGGATATAGGTTCAGGCATGAAAACATTTAAGGGCAAGGTCGCCATCGTCACTGGCGGTGGTGGCGACGGGATTGGTCATCACCTGGTCATGGCACTTGCGCGGCAAGGCGCTAAAATCGCCTTTTGCGATATTGCAAAGCTCGATACCACAGCAACAAAATTGGCAGAACTTGGCGCCAACTACTACTGCGAAATGGTGGACATGGCCGACAAACAGGCTATCTCCCAGTTCATTGACAATGTACTCGCCCGCTTTTCCTGTATCGACCTGTTAATTAATAATGCCGGCATTGCCCTTGGTGATCTCAGCTTTGGCGAAGCGAGCGAGCAAGACTTTGAGAAAATCACCAACATCAATTATTGGGGTGTCATTCACACCACCCAGCGCTGCTACCCCCACCTGCTTAAGCGACCAGAGGCGGCGATTGTTAATCTCTCAAGCTCTCAGGGAATCCTTGCACTACCCTATCTTGTACCCTACTGCACCACAAAATTTGCAGTTCGCGGTTTCACCGACAGCCTACGTGCAGAGCACCACATACGCGGCATTCGCAATGTGACGGTCCACACCGTGCACCCCGGCGCCGTCGCAACCAACATCACCCTCAATGCCGACCATCACAATAGTGGCACCCAACAATTTCACGAAGACCTACAGCGCGGAACCCAGCCCGCCGACGCCGCCAATATTATTCTGCGCGGTGTGCAGAAAAATGTCGGCCGAATATTTATCAGTGATGGTCGCGCCCAAGACATACTCGCAAGACTGCTACCCACTGCCTCGGTTTATATTGTAAAAATGATGATGCGACTCCGCGGGATTGCCGCCCGCTAAGCGATAAACCCACGTCGGGTTATTTTATCGATGTCATCATTTCTTCACAGCCCATCCTTAGACTCTGCGAGCATCATTTCCGGAGTCTGTTATGTCATCACCTCGCGATCCAAAATCCCGTCAATTTCCATTGCGCCCCTTAACGCGCCGCCGCTTCGTGACGGGAAGTCTTGCGGGCGTGGCGTTAACCGCGTGCAATAGCGGTAGCAGTCGGCGCGCTGACAGCAATGTCGACCAAGCAGAACTAATGCCTACACCAAGCCCCGAGCCAGAACCCATACCTGACACCGAAGTACCTGGCCCGATGATGCCCCGTGGTCTACATGCTAGCTTGGTTGGCGACAGTCATACGTCAAGAACCGTCACCTGGTTTACCGATGGTGAAGACGCACCGGTGTCGTACTTAGAATATTCCTCATTTGTGCTAGGCCTAGACGAGTTCGCCATTCAGGACGAGGCCTTTGAATTTAGCGTTGAGGCCAGCACATCGCAAACCACCGGCACCGAAAGTTTTACCCATCGCGCGAGTGCTGAAGGCATAGATCCAGACCGCCCCCTGCGCTATCGGGTTGGCTCCGACGATGGTGGCTGGTCGGCAGTGTATGTGCTTATGCCAAGTCCCCGCGACGAATGGAGCTTTATTCATTTTGGCGATCACGGCACTGGCGAACTGGCCCAGTTAGTCACCGCTGAAGTTATGCGTACCCCCGCTGATTTACTCATGTTGGCCGGAGACCTGTCTTATGCCAATGGCGACCAGCCAATATGGGACCTGTGGTTTGAACAAATGCAGCCACTGCTGGCACGCCGGATTACCATGGCTGCACCAGGTAATCACGAACAAAAAGACTTTGGTGGCGACACCTTTAAAAATCGCTTCACCCACCCGCCCAAGCCATTAACTTCGTCGTTTGGGCCTAGCGATCCGGGTAGTACCTTTTACTCCTTTGATTTCAATCGCGTGCACTTTTTAGTAACTACCGCTGGCGCCCTGATCGGCGACGGCACCCTACCAGAAGAGTTATTAAATATAGAAGCTGACCTTGCCAGTGCCGCGTTGCGGCGTCTGCGCGGTGAAATAGATTTCATCATAGTGATGCAACACTTCACCATTTGGACAGACCAGCTTGATCGCAGCCCTGCGAATTTCAGCTTGGTGGCCTTAGAAGAAAATATATTTATGCGCTACGGCGTCGACATTGTCATTGTTGGTCATGACCACGTGTATCAGCGCTCAGCCCCCATGTTTTTGGGCCTTCCCAATCCTCTGGGCTATGTGCAAATGATGGTCGGCACTGGCGGCGCATCGATACGTTTATTCGATGATGACGGTCCGCAAATATGGTCGGAGAGCACCTTTGTTGGCATTGGCTTTGCGCGTTACAAAGTCAGTAAAGGAAAAATCAAAATAGACTATATTGGCGCACCGCCACTAGACATGTCGGACGTGGGCCGCGAATACAGCGAAGGCAATTTCGAGGTACTCGACAGCGTAGAAATCAATGCTAAATCAATACTCGCCTGCAGCCAATGCGCAATGCCTGCGCGAGGCCCCGAGGCCTTAATGCATAATTTTGAGGCCATTGCTGCCCACACACGGGACCGCAACCGCCGCGCTTTGTTGCATTGTGGTTAATGTTTAGAGGGCTTAACGAGTGCACCCAAAGAACTCTAAACCTATATCGAAATATACCGGGGCTTTAGGCCGCACACAATAATCGAATTTAGCCTTTTGACAACACTTGGAGACAACCTGGCAGAATATCCCCTTGTCACGAGCTATTTCCCACTGGCTGCACTTATTGCACATACGCAATATCGTTTTGACGTCTAATTCAATCCATCGTGAGCAACAGGGAATCGGCGAAATTCCACTCACCTCCTCAACCGTAGTTTTTTTACGGCAACCAATAAAGCTGCTATGCTAGTATCGTCGATCACTGGGGAAAGTCAGATGCTAAGTAAATTTTCCGTTAAAAATTTTCGGAACTTCACCGACTGGCTAGTCTTTGACCTATCTAGCCAGCAATACGAATTCAATACTAATGCAGTGAACAACGGGATCATACAGCACGCTATGATCTACGGCCCTAATGGTGGTGGTAAGTCTAATTTAGGACTCGCGATGGTAGACCCTTTGCTCCATTTGACAGATTCACCTAACTATCTCAAGTCGCTCGACATCAACTATCTGAATGGCGGGATGAACGTGACGATTGCAGAGTTCGCATTTGAGTATCGTATTGATGGGGCGAATATTCGATATAACTATGGGAAAAAGTCACGTGAAGCTATGGTATACGAAAGCCTGTTCATCAACGAAGAGCGGATACTTCATGTAGACCGCCGTGAATCAAACCAGGCTAGTATTCACTTGCAAGGCGCAGAACATCTAAAAAGCGATGTTGGCACATCTAAAATATCATTGCTCAAATACGTGCGCAGCAACACCATTTTAGATGAAACCCCTACTAACCAGCTATTTTCAAAGTTGCTTAGCTTTATTGAGGGCATGGCATTTTTCCGTTCGCTAGACTCTACCAAGACGGGCGATTACGTCGGCAAGAATATTGGCGTGAAACGCTTATCACAAAGCATTATTGATGACAACTCCGTTAATGACTTTGAACAATTTCTTAATAACGCTGGCGTAAAGTGCTCCCTTATAGTCAAGACCAACAATAACGGAGAAGAAAGCATTTATTTCAATTATGGCAAAACCTCACTTGAGTTTGGCTTGGCGGCATCTACAGGCACGTTGTCACTTGGAATTTTTTACTTCTGGTGGTTACGCCTTTCAAAAAAGGAAATCACCTTCGCCTATATTGACGAGTTCGATGCTTTTTACCATCATGCGTTAGCCGCAAAAATTGTCGAACGAGTTACCAGTACAAGTTGCCAAACTATTATGACTACCCATAATACTGGCATTATGAGCAATGATTTGCTGCGGCCTGACTGCTACTTTGTACTAGACAAAATCATTTCCCCGATTACTGCATTAACAAGTAAGGAGCTGCGTAAAGCTCACAATCTAGAGAAAATTTATAAAGGATTGTCGAGTTAATGGAACGGACACTATTTATATTCGAAGGCGAGAAAACCGAAAAACTTTATTTTCAAAGTCTAGAAAAAGCCTTTTTTAACGGCGAGGAGAGTCGACTATTAGCCAGTTTTCGGAATGATATTTATGACTTATACGCGCAAATTGACGGCGATGAAGACTTAGATCTTTTCCAGCTTGTTAAGGAGTTAAATCCCAACCCTAATCAAGGGGTAATACTGGAGGGTCTTCGACGTGATCAAATCGGCCAGATTTACCTTTTCTTTGACTTCGAGCCACAGGACAATAAGTTTAACGGCGCTAAGCTACTGGATATGCTAGCCCGCTTTGACAACGAGACCGACAACGGCAAACTGTTCATAAGTTACCCCATGATTGAAGCCATACGGGATATTAATGACCCAGCCAAATACTTGGCCCTTACAGTTAACCTCGGAGAATGCAAAGGACGAATATACAAGCGGCTTTCTGCCAACCGTGGTCACCAAATTTTTCAGGACGCAAAGCGAATTAATAAGCTGGCCTGGCAACTACTTATTGAAGCCAATTTAAAGAAAGCCAACATGCTAATCAATGAAGAGGTTAGCCTACAGCCGATTGATAATCAGCAACTAATAGCCCAAGCTCAAATTGATCGCTATTTACCTGTTGATCAGGTTGCGGTGCTCAGTGCCTTTCCCATTTTCCTGGTAGATTACTTTGGGTTAAGTATTTTGGAGTAAAACCTTCAATTCACACACTTTACGAGTCACCCTAAGCGCCTAATCAGCTTCCTCTACACTGTATTTATGACGACACAAAAGCCTTTGACTGTTAAACTTTTCAATTCAATACTCCCCTTCCCATACTTAAGGGCTTGAGCAATTCCTAGTCCTAATTATGTAGTATGCTCAACTAGATTTGTATTCATCCAGTTTTTAACTACGAGTATTTTTCAATGGCAGCAGGCTCACTTTTAGCCCTATTTGACGATATTGCGACTTTATTAGACGACATCGCAAGCATGTCGAAAATTGCCGTTAAGAAAACAGCGGGGGTTTTGGGCGACGATTTAGCGGTAAACGCCGAACAAGTGGGTAATGTTCGCGCAGAGCGCGAGTTGCCCGTGGTGTGGGCGGTTGCGAAAGGCTCACTACTTAATAAAATTATTATTGTCCCCGTCGTATTATTAGCCAGTATGTTCATGCCGTGGTTGATTACCCCGGTATTAATGATAGGTGGCATCTATTTGTGCTTTGAGGGTGCCGAAAAGGTTTGGCACAGCATTACTCATCGCGGTGTTAAAGATCATTCCCAAAGCCGTGCGCTCTTACACAATAGCAATGCCGACTTACTAGAGTTAGAAAAGAAACGCGTCAAAGGCGCAATTCAAACCGATTTCATTCTGAGTCTTGAAATCATCGTAATCGCCTTGAGTACCGTGCAGGAAGAAGCCTTTGCCAAGCAAGCTATGGTATTAGCCGTAGTCGCCATTGGCATTACCATTGGCGTTTACGGCTTGGTTGCGTTAATTGTTAAAATTGATGACCTTGGCTTGGTGTTACTTAAGGCAAAAAGTAGCTTGGCTACAGCAGCCGGTAATTTCTTGCTGTGGTTTGCACCGGCATTAATGAAAACCTTAACCGTGGTTGGCACCTTAGCGATGTTCCTAGTCGGTGGCGGCATTCTAAGCCACGGCTTTGATCACTATGCCAAGCTCGAATTCACGCTGGGTCACTTACACATTTTTAGCAATAGTTTTGCAAACGGCATTGTTCAAAACCTGTTCAACGGCCTTATTGGTATCGCTGCAGGGGCTGTTGTTGTGGTCTTGGTTTCACATTTTCACCGCCATCAGCCAGAATAATTCCACTGGTTTAAAACGAGATTCAGCCAAGCACATCTATTTTAAAAACAAAAAAAGGCCGCATTTGCGGCCCTTAACATGAGAGAACAAAGCCTTTGTTTAGGCTTTAAGCTTCTCTGACAAGAATAACCAGGTATCCAATACCGAATCGGGGTTCAAAGAAACGCTATCAATGCCCTGCTCCATTAGCCACTGGGCAAAGTCCGGGTGATCCGACGGACCTTGACCACAAATACCAATGTATTTGCCGTGTTTTTTACAGGCGTCTATCGCCATTTTAAGCAGAGCTTTTACCGCGTCGTTGCGCTCGTCGAATAAATGCGCGATCAGGCCAGAATCACGATCTAAGCCAAGCGTGAGCTGGGTTAAATCGTTGGAGCCAATTGAGAAGCCGTCGAAGTACTCAAGGAATTGCTCAGCCAGTAAAGCGTTGGCGGGCAGCTCGCACATCATGACAACTTTTAAGCCGTTTTCGCCGCGTTTAAGACCATTGGCTTCAAGCAGTTCGATAACTTGCTTAGCTTCACCCACGGTGCGTACGAAGGGCACCATGATCTCGACGTTGGTGAGATCCATGTCGTTACGGACTTTTTTCAGGGCCCGGCATTCCATTTCAAAACATTCCCGGAAGGAGTCTGAAATGTAACGTGAGGCGCCACGGAAACCCAGCATGGGGTTTTCTTCCGATGGCTCGTACAAGCTGCCGCCAATCAAGTGAGCGTATTCATTGGATTTAAAGTCGGACATCCGCACAATGACGCGCTTGGGATAGAAGGCGCTAGCGATAGTAGAGATACCTTCCACCAGTTTTTCTACGTAGAACTCGGTTGGGCTTTCGTAGCCAGCAATACGACGCTTAATGGCGGTTTGCACGTCCCGGGGAATATCATCGAAATTGATTAGCGCCTTGGGGTGCACGCCAATCATGCGGTTAATGATAAATTCCAAACGCGCCAAACCAACACCGGCATTGGGGTAGCCTTGGAAGTCAAAGGCGCGATCGGGGTTACCGACGTTCATCATCACTTTAAACGGCAGCTCAGGCATGGCATCGAGCTTATTGCGATTGATGTCAAAATCGAGAATACCTTCGTAAACCATACCGGTATCGCCTTCGGCGCAAGATACCGTCACAGCTTTGCCGTCAGGCAGAAGCTCAGTCGCATCACCACAGCCCACCACCGCAGGAATACCCATTTCACGGGCAATAATCGCGGCGTGACAGGTGCGGCCGCCGCGGTTGGTAACAATCGCTGAGGCGCGCTTCATAACCGGTTCCCAATCGGGGTCGGTCATGTCAGTTACTAGCACATCGCCCTGCTGAACCTGATCCATTTCGCTAATGTTATTGATGATCCGCACCGGACCGGCGCCAATACGTTGACCAATTGAGCGGCCCTCGCACAGTACTGCGCCCTTTTCTTTAAGCAGGTAGCGCTCCATTAAGGTCGTAGACTCGCGGCTCTTAACGGTTTCAGGCCGAGCCTGAACGATGTAGAGCTTGCCGTCGTCGCCGTCTTTCGCCCATTCAATGTCCATGGGACGACCGTAGTGCCGTTCAATAATCATGGCTTGTTTAGCCAAGCCCAGCACTTCTTCGTCGTTAATACAGAACTGATTGCGCTCGCCTTCGCTGACGTCGACGGTATCGACCGAGCGCCCCGCACTGGCATCGCTGCCATAAACCATTTTAAGCATTTTGCTGCCGAGGTTACGGCGCAGCACTGCGGGACGGTCTTTCGCTAAGGTCGCTTTATGAACGTAGAATTCATCAGGATTCACTGCGCCCTGCACTACCGTCTCGCCCAAGCCGTAAGAAGCGGTGATAAATACCACACCGTCAAAGCCCGACTCTGTATCCATCGAGAACATAACACCCGCAGCGCCTGTTTCAGAACGCACCATGCGCTGAATCCCCGCCGACAAAGCGACGTCGGCGTGTTCAAAGCCTTGGTGAACTCGGTAGGCAATGGCCCGATCGTTGTACAAGGAGGCAAACACTTCCTTGATCGCGATCATAATATTGTCGAGGCCGCGAATATTCAGGAAGGTTTCCTGCTGGCCGGCGAAGGACGCGTCTGGCAAATCTTCGGCGGTTGCCGATGAACGCACCGCGAAAGACATAGACTGATTGCCATCTACCAGTTGCTCATAGGCCTCAACCACGGCAGTATTAAGCGCCTGTGGGAAAGGTGTTTCAACAATCCACTGGCGAATGTTTTTACCGACCACGGCAAGACGTTTGACGTCGTCGATGTCGAGGTCTTTTAACTCGGCGATAATGCGATCATTTAAGCCGCTTTGCTGAAGAAAGTCGCGAAACGCGTCGGCGGTCGTAGCAAAGCCACCGGGAACCGAAACACCGGCCTGTGACAACTGGCTGATCATTTCGCCTAGGGATGCGTTTTTACCGCCAACGCGGTCAACATCGTTCATTCCTAGATCGTTGAACCAGATTACGTATTCAGACACGTTATTATCTCCCGTATTACAAGACCGCGACGCGGTTAAAAGAGTGCATAAACTAAGCAGGGACTATACTAAGTGATGTAACTTGGAAATTCCCGTCGAAAAACACAGAGCATCAGGTAAAAAAACTACATGACTCGCGCGGCCATATTTATATCAGACAGTACCGGAATTACAGCAGAGACCTTAGGGAGCAGTATTCTCTCCCAATTTGAGAACCAAAAATTCGAACATATTGTTATTCCCTACGTGGATACCATGGCCAAAGCGCACTCGGCGGTTGAAAAAATCAACCGCGCAGCGGCGGAAATGGGCAATCAGCCCATTGTTATTGACACCTTGGTGGACGAGCACCTGCGAGCTGTCATTGCCACCAGTCAGGGCTTTATTATCGATGTGCTGGGCACCTTTGTTAGTCAGCTGGAGATCGCCTTGGGGGAAGCGCCTTCCCGCACGGTAGGCCGAGCAAAAAGTGCAGTACGCGACGCTGAATACAAGCTGCGCATCGATGCGGTTAACTACGCCCTAGATAACGACGACGGTGCCCGCTTAAACCGCTATGACCAAGCTGAAGTTATTCTGATAGGTGTTTCTCGCAGTGGCAAAACGCCCACTTGCCTGTATCTTGCGATGCAATCAGGTGTGTTTGTCGCCAACTACCCTATTACCGAAGAAGACATGGAAAACGACCGTTTACCCAAACCCTTGCTAGAACACCGCAACCGACTTTTTGGTTTGACCATTGATGCCGGACGCTTGGCGGCCATCCGCAGTGAGCGCCGCCCAAATAGTCGCTATGCGTCCCTGCGCCAGTGTGAAGATGAATTGCGCCAAGCAGAGGCCATGTTTATCCGCTTCGGTATCCCTTATTTGGATATTACCCACGCCTCGGTAGAAGAAATCGCCACGCGGGTACTTCTTGATACAGGTTTGCGGGGGCACAAACGCTAGTGACTATCTCAGACCAGCACAATACAGCTAATGAGCCAATGTATCGCGCCAATACCGCAATGGTTTTACCCGGCGGCGGTGCACGCGCGGCCTACCAGGTCGGCGTATTAAAAGCGCTTGCCGAAATCCATGGCAAAAGGCCCGGCAACCCCTTCCCAATTCTGGCTGGCACGTCTGCGGGTGGAATTAACGCGGCCTCGCTGGCGGCGGGTGCCCACCACTTTACCGGCACCATTCAACAGTTGGAGTTACTGTGGCGGGAATTGTCGACAGATAAGATTTACCGCGCCGATTTATTTGGCGTGATGCGCAATGCCCTAAGACTCGCGCACTCACTGTTTAATCCAAGCCAAACCGTCGTTAAGCCCGTTGCGCTGCTAGATAATAGCCCACTACGCAAATTGCTGAGTGAGCACGTGCGATTCGAAAATATCAGTCGCAATATCCTCAATCGTGATTTAGAGGCCTTCTGTCTTACCGCAATGAATTACACTGAAGGGGTCTCAGAGACATTTTTTCAGGGAGGCCCACAATACGCGGGCTGGCAACGCTGGCGCCGCCAAGGCGTGGCAACCCCGATTCAGCTGCAACACTTAATGGCCTCTACAGCGATTCCGACCATATTCCCACCCGCCAAAATTGGCCGATTTTTCTATGGCGACGGTGCACTACGCCAGTTAACCCCCATCAGCCCGGTGATCCATTTAGGCGCCAATCGGGTATTGGTTATTCCTGCTAACGGCCACAAACGCCAATACCCCAAGCTGCCCAAAACCATCCAATCTCCCGGCTTTGGTCAAATCATTGGGCATCTGCTGAACAGCGCGTTTATCGATAGCATTGAAACCGACATTGAACGCCTAGAAAGAATCAATGAGCTAATTCGCCTGGTGCCAGAAGAAAACCTCAGTATGATGGGCAAGGAGCTATTGCCCATAGATTGTTTGGTCATTAGCCCCAGTGAAGACATTGATCGAATCGCCGATGAGCACGTAAAAGAACTACCGCGCAGCCTGCGGATGTTTTTGAGTGGCTCCGGCAGTAATGGCGGCGGCGGTGTCAGTATTTCCAGCTATCTACTATTCACGCCGGAGTATTGCGGCAAGTTGATTGACCTCGGCTACCGCGATGGCATGGAGCAGCGCCAGGAGTTGAGCGACTTTCTTTACCGCCCAGAACTAGACGAACACAGCAGCCATTAAGCAAGCCCCAGCAGCGCAAAGCCTAAGCGCGCTTAGGCTCCTTTTACACCGACAATGGCATAAAGCCCCTTAAAACGAACGGCGACTTCACCATTCACTTTAATCTCTGAGCACAGATTGATTTTAGCGCGCCCTCGCTCTTCAAAATGCTGAAAAAAGCGCTGCCAATCACTTTCAGCAGTGACCAGCGACTCTGCCACAAGATCTTCTGGAATGGGCTTTAAATACTCAATACTCGCCTCGGCCACCACAATATCGGGATCAAGACCGTAATCAACACAGCGCAAATAAGTCATGCCCCAACATGCCATAACCGCCACGCAGTATATGCTGCCGCCAAAGGCCGTAAGCTTGTCGTTAATACTTGGCCCCAGTGGCGCGTGCAATTGCAGACGTTTACCGTCGTAGCTTTTTACACTGAGCTGCATATGTTGGGCTGTCGGCAAATACAAGCCAATAAAGTCGTCGAGGGCCTTACCGTTCATGATTTAACTACCTGAGCTTACTTGCCTGACTGAAACAGCAAGTCTATTAGTTTGCTTGCCGCAAGATACGGCGTGGTTTCACCGTTGGTGACCTTATCGTTTAGCTGCGGCAGTAACTCCCGGACTTCTGGGTTTTGCTTTAGCTTCATTTCTAACATTTCGTGGAGTAGCTTGTTCATCCACTCGCGGGCCTGACGTGAGCGTTTGTCCTGCAGCGAACCATTTTTGGTGGCATCTATTTTAAAGCCGCTAATCATGCCCCAAATGGCTTCGATATTTTCGTTCTTGATCGCCGAGCAGCTCATTACTTGCGGCGTCCAAAAGGTATTGTGCCGCAGCAAATGCAGAGCATTTTCATAGTGGCGCCGAGTTTGCTGAGCAAGATTAATACTCTCGCCGTCGGCCTTGTTAATCACCAAGGCGTCAGCCAATTCGATAATGCCCTTTTTAATGCCCTGCAATTCATCACCCGCATTGGGCAGCATTAGCACCATAAAGAAATCGACCATGCTGGCGACTTCGTACTCAGATTGCCCTACCCCAACAGTCTCCACCAAAATTACGTCGTAACCCGCCGCTTCGCAGAGCAACATGGTTTCACGGGTTTTTTGGGCGACACCGCCAAGTGAACCCTCGGAGGGAGACGGCCTAATAAAAGCGTCTTTACTGCGCGACAGCATTTCCATACGGGTTTTATCACCCAATATGGAACCGCCTGCAATTGGGGAACTGGGGTCAACGGCCAATACAGCAACCCGCTTCCCCTGGCTTAAAAGGTAGAGGCCAAAGGCCTCAATAAATGTCGATTTACCGACACCGGGAATGCCGGTAATACCAATGCGAATACTGTTGCCGGTGCTGGGCAGCACTTGCTCTAGGAGCAACTGCGCCTCAATGCGGTGTTCTACCCGCTTACTCTCGACCAAGGTAATGGCCTTGGCCAAGGCGCGGGAATTGCCGGCTTGGAGTGCTTCAATGTCTATAGCCATAATATGCGTTACGCTTAACGGGAGACGGAAGACGCAAAAGCCACTATCTGTTGGCGTTTACCGTCTCCCGTAGAGCGTCTCCCCTTGCTAGCCTTTATACGCCTCATTAATTGCATCCAACACGCCGCGTGCAGCGAGGGGGATTTTGGTACCGGGGCCGAAGATGCCTTTAACACCCGCCGCATTGAGAAAGTCGTAATCTTGGCGTGGAATAACACCACCCGCGATGACGATGATGTCGTCGGCACCGGCTTTCTTCAGTTCTGAAATCAGTTCCGGGATAAGCGTCTTGTGACCAGCAGCCTGTGAAGATACACCCACAACGTGCACGTCGTTCTCAACGGCTTGTTTGGCGACTTCTTCAGGGGTTGAGAACATGGGCGACAAGTCGATATCAAAACCAACATCGGCAAAGGCGGTTGCGATTACTTTGGCGCCGCGGTCGTGACCGTCTTGGCCCATTTTGCAGACCAGCATACGGGGACGACGGCCGTGCTTTTCAGCGAAGTCTTCGATGTCTTTACTAATGCCCTGCCAGTTTTCGTCATCTTGGTAAGCGCTACCGTAAACGCCAGATACCGTTTGTGACTGAGCGTTAAAGCGGCCAAATTCACGTTCCATAGCGAAAGAGATCTCCCCAACTGTTGCCCGCAGGCGCGTCGCTTTTACGGCCAGATCCAGCAAGTTACCTTCGCCGCCACAGGCGCACTGGTAAATCGCTTCCAGTGCATCTTCAACAGTGGCTTCGTCCCGTGATGCGCGAATTTTCGCCAGCGCCGCAACCTGAGATTCACGCACGGCGTTGTTGTCGATGTCGAGTACATCTACATCGTCTTCTTCGGCTAGGGTGTATTTGTTTACGCCAACGATCACGTCTTCGCCGCGGTCGATACGGGCTTGCTTGCGCGCTGCAGATTCTTCAATACGCAGTTTTGGCAGGCCGGTTTCAATGGCTTTAGCCATGCCGCCCTTCTCTTCGACTTCTTGAATCAATTCCCAAGCGCGGTCTGCGATGTCCTTGGTCAGTGATTCCATCATGTACGAACCGCCCCAGGGATCGACCACATTGGTGATGCCTGTTTCTTCCTGAATAATCAGCTGGGTGTTACGGGCGATACGTGAAGAGAACTGTGTTGGCAGGGCAATCGCTTCATCCAGTGCGTTGGTGTGCAAAGACTGAGTGCCGCCAAATACCGCGGCCATGGCCTCGATGGTGGTACGCACAATATTGTTGTAAGGGTCTTGCTCAGTCAGCGACCAGCCTGAAGTCTGGCTGTGGGTACGCAGCATTTTGGAACGCTGATCCTTAGGCTCAAACTCAGAAACAATTTTGGCCCACAGCAAACGTGCGGCGCGCATTTTGGCGATTTCCATATAGAAATTCATACCAATGCCCCAGAAGAAGGACAGACGGCCCGCGAACTTATCGATATCCAAGCCCGCAGCAATCGCGGTGCGAATGTATTCCTTACCATCAGCCAAGGTGTAAGCCAGCTCAAGTGCGGCATCCGCACCCGCTTCCTGAATATGGTATCCAGAAATGGAGATGGTATTGAATTTAGGCATATTGCTCGACGCATAAGCAATGATGTCGCCGATGATCTTCATGGAAGGGGCTGGCGGGTAAATATAGGTATTACGCACCATGAATTCTTTGAGGATATCGTTCTGGATGGTGCCAGACAATTTGTCCTGAGGAACGCCCTGCTCTTCTGCGGCAACGATATAGCCGGCCAGTACGGGCAGTACTGCACCGTTCATGGTCATGGAAACCGAGACTTTGTCTAAGGGAATCTCGTTAAACAAGACCTTCATGTCTTCAACAGAGTCGATAGCAACACCAGCTTTACCGACGTCACCAGTAACACGGGGATGATCAGAGTCGTAACCACGGTGAGTTGCCAAGTCGAAGGCAACTGACACACCTTGGCCACCAGCGGCTAGCGCTTTACGGTAAAAGGCGTTGGATTCTTCAGCGGTAGAGAAACCCGCGTACTGACGAATTGTCCAGGGGCGACCAGCGTACATGGTGGGCTGGGGGCCACGAATAAAAGGCTCTATGCCAGGTAAGGTATTGGTATAGGGCAGATCTTTAACATCTTCCTGAGTGTATAAGGGTTTAACATCTATTCCTTCAGGGGTGTGCCAAACCAAGTCGTCGAGGGTTTGATTGCTTTTCGCAAGGGCTTTATTGGCCAGTGCTTTCCACTCGTCTACGGATGTCTCGGGAGCTTTGTAATCTGCCATGGGTTTACCTGTCATTGTCAGTGAGTTTGCGCCGCTTTTTGCATATTCAATGCGCGGCTACAAATCGGGCTAATAATTAGTGGTGGTCGTCGCCGGGCTGGCTGAGCTCGATGAGCACGCCGTCACAGGACTTAGGATGAATAAAGATAACTTGGCAACCGTGGGCGCCCGGTGATGGCGCATCAGCCAAGAATTGATAGCCTAGGGCTTTGAGCCGTGCCACGTCAGCCACAATATCGTCGGTGCTGAAACACAGGTGATGCAGGCCGCCAGGCTTCTTTTCCAGATATTTGGCTATCGGGCCTTCGCCGCGCAGCGGGCTTACTAGCTCGATACTGGTTGATTTCAGCGGAAAGAAAGCGGTTGCGGTTTTGGCGCTCTCCACTTCTTCACTGCCATCGTAGTGCAGGCCAAAATCCGCCATAAATCGGGCAATAGCTTTTTCTAAATCGGGTACGGCAACAGCAATATGATCAAGACCAGTAATCATTGAAATTCTCCTTAGCTTAAATAGCGCTGGCAGCGGTGCTGCCAGCGCAGACAATCACTTCAATGTGGCGAGAAACTCGATGGTTTTCACGCGACGCATTTCGGCGACTTCCTCAGGGGTTTCAATAACAATCATCTCGTCAGGTATGATTTTAAACAAAGGCTGGCCTTTCTTAATGATCACCCCATCGCCCTCAACCAAGACCTTGGCAATGGTGCCGGAGAATGGCGCAATGACCTTGTTGAACATTTTCATGACTTCAACAATATACAGCGTATCGCCAGTATTAAAATGATCACCCTCGCTCACGAATACATCCATGCCTGGCGCTTCGCGGGGATAGTACATACCGCCACTGGCTGCCAATACCTCGTCTGACTTCGCGGCAGGTGGTGGCACTAATACTTTAGCCATCTGCTTTTGCAAGTCTTTGTTTGTGAGGCGCTCTGGAATGGTAATACTCAAATCAGGATTAACGCTCAGTTCACAGAAGCCGGTTTCAGTGGCGATATACATCAGCACTGCCAAGACTTCGGTGCCGGCGTAATAGCCCGCGTGAGCGCTGCGCACGGCAGCCCATTCGTCACTACTAAAGCCTTTTGGCGCTTTGTCGCTTGCCAGCAGCGCTTGCAAGGCTGGGAAATCAGCTGCGTCGACTTTCTCGTTCAATGATTTATAGAAGCTTACCGCTGCCGTGAGGATATCGTGATCGTGATCCCAGATCATATAACGAGCGGGCTTGCCCTTTTCAAAATCCATATTGAGATAGTGGTAAAGCTTGTCCAGCATTTCAATAGGGTTAGTCTGCCACTTAATTTCGCCATCATCGATATGCAGACTGTCTTTGTTCATGCTCAGCCAGCCAGACATATAGTGAGGCTCAGCGAACAGCCGCTCTAAGGGGCGAATTAACAGCAGCTTTTTGGCATCGAGGGCTTCTGCCCACGCCTTGGCATTATCGCCTGCCGCCGCGACATACTTCTGGCGAATTTCGTTAAAGGCCACATCTAAATCGATCTGATTGGCCTGTTCCTTCAATAGGCCCACCGCAGTCAGATAGGGGACGATGAAGTTGGTCGACGGGCGAGCGTTAATGCCGTTACCGATAAACCAGTGAACCAAACCGTAATGAAACTCCAAATTGGTAGACAAATCCTTGCCGCGCAACTCGGTGCGACGCAGAATTTCGGCCAGGCGCTGGTAACTGCTCAGGCGGGTTTCACCGGTGGTCAGCAACAAGGCGATGTTAGAGTCGTACGCACCGGCTAAGTGGTATTTCATAAAGACATCAGTGTCTGGGTTGTGCGTTGAAATGCCCTGATCGTCGCGAATTTCACCCGGAATCGCATTGGACCAATTTTCAATCACACCACCAGCGTGGGGCTGAAGCGCCTGGTTGGTCGCGTTCATGCGCGCTTCAACCGAGGTTTTCTCGCGCAGAATACGGGTAGGCTTAGGCAGCTTTTTGCCGTGGCGCGCCAGTAAAACCATCACTTCAACCAAGCTTTCGGCAATGAAATAATCGCCGGAGTCGTCTGGGTTGGTGAATTTCAATTTGTAGCACAGCTCGGTTACGCGGTGCTCAACCTGAATACGGGTATTCATTTCCATGAAGTAATGGGCTTCGCCATCAACGATACACTCAAAGGTACCGAGAGAATCGAGCTTAACGGCCTCACCGAATATTGCCCCTTCCCGCTCCATATGCTGAAGAATAACCAGGTCTTTCTTGAGCTGCTCGGCTTCTGCGGTCTTGCCTGCAGCTGTGGCAACGTCAATCGCAGCCTCAAGCTCTTCTTCGGTTACCGACACTTCCAGCAATTTCTGCTCGTGCATCTGCAATGAACAGTCGCGACCGCCCATGGTCATGCACCACTCGCCATTGCCCACCACCTGAATTTCCTGGTGACGGGTGGTGTCGATGTTCATTTCAATCAAGACGTTTTTGTTGTCGCCAACGCCATTGGTTTTTAATTCGACCAAGCACTCCAACACCAATGAAGGCACATTGGCAGCCGCTTTTTCGACTTTCTCTTCTAGGCTTGCACCTTCATAGGAGTTTGCCGATTGCAAAATGCGCTGACCTTTACCACCACCACCGGCAATCGCTTTTAAGCGGAAGCGATTATTGGGCTTTTCCATCAGCATGCGCTTGGCTTCAACTTGCAGGGCGGCACCGATATCAGCGGCATTGATGATATCGATATTGGCTTCGTATGAGGCCGCCAACAATGCCAAAGCCTGCTCTTCCACGTCTTTACACGCACTAAAGTCAACGTCAAGCTTGTGGTCTTTAGCACACTTTTCTAAGCCATCTTTGCCGTACTTAGCGAACAAGGCCAAGCTAGTGGCGTTATTCACGCCAGGAGTCACCGATACACCGGTTTCCAGCGCGGTGCGCTTGGCCTGGTCCTTCATACCGGCAGATTTCTGGGTGAAGGAGCAAGGTCCAATAAAGTTCAGCCCCGCCTTCTCCATGGACTCGACCATTTCAGCGTCTTCTGACATAAAACCATAACCCGCAAAAATCGAGTTATAGCCATTGTCGTAGGCAATGCGGATAATCTGCTGAATACGCTTTTGACGTTCTTCTTTAGTGGCGCCGCTGTAATCTGGCACACGGTGAACCCGATCTGGGTCTGTTAAGGTGCGCAGCTCCGGGGCTAAGGCATTGGTATAGGTAATGGAATCTTTTTCAGAGAGCAAAATACCGTAGTGAGTGATGCCCATTTCATCGAATACATCCATGGCTTCCTTGCGGATTGGGCCACGGCAAATAATCAATGGTTTCATATCGTTACAGGCGAATGCTCTCACCCATTCTGATTTTGACTTGGCCAGTTTCCGGTCTTTATGGACCATGGGATTGTTCAAATAATAATTGTTACTTGCTTGCACGTTGAATAACCTCGTTAGCGAATCGTCTAATTCAATGGATTAAGAAACCGTTGCACGCAACGGGGGATTAATGGAACTCCCGCTGCACACCACCCATTGGCTCAGGTTTGTAGGCCTTGAGGTGCAGTTCCAGTTGCTCACCCAGTACCTTGCGCAGGTCTGAGGGCATGACGATCTGGGATATGGATCCCAGGCTTAGTGCTTCATTTGGATTCATCAGCTCGCGTTCATAACGCTGGGTCAGTAGCAGCTCCTCCTGCTTCTGCCAGGCGCCAACCGCTTCTTTCGCCGCGCTTGCCGCTTCAGCCTCAGACATTCCAGCTTTAACATTCTGGGCTGTCGCCTCGGCGATCTTAGCTTTAAGCGAACCGCGAATTTTGCGAACTTCATCTTTGTAAACGTACTCAACACCGGCTGGTCCCATTACCGCTAAGCGGGTGGTCGGCAGTGCGCAGACAAAGTCGGCACCTGTTGGGTAGTTGTTAAAGGCAGCGTAGGCACCGCCGAAGGCGTTGCGCACAATCATCAAAAAGCGCGGAGTGCGCAAATCAATAATCGCGTCGAGCATGGCGCGGCCTGCTTGCACAATACCGCCCGCCTCTTGCTCTTTACCAGGCAGGAAGCCGGTGGTGTCTTCCATGAAGATCACTGGGATATTGTATACATTGCAGAAGCGGATAAAGCGCGCGTTTTTGTATGCCGCGTCGATATCAATCTGACCGGAGGCCACTGCTGAGTTATTGGCAACAAAGCCAACCACATTGCCACCCATGCGACCCAACGCGCAGACGGTGTTGCGCGCCCGCTCCGGCTGGATTTCAAAGAAATCGCCGTGGTCACACATCTGCTGAATGATAATACTGATATCAAACGGTGTGTTAAAACCGGTGGGGCTATTGAATGCTTTCTTTAACAGCAGGTCGATATCCCATGTCTTGCGGGTAATCGGATCAGACGTCGGCTGAAAGGCCGGTGCTTCGCTACTATTGCTCGGCAGGTAATTTAGCAATTCTTTTACTTTGCGCAGTGCGGCAACTTCGTCCGGCACAACAAAGTCGGTTACGCCAGATTTAGAGTGAACGCTTGGTCCGCCCAGTTCATCAGCAGTAACATCTTCACCCAAGACCGATTTAACAACGCCCGGACCAGTTAAACCAAAGAAAGTGTCATTAGGCTGAATAACAAAGGAGCCCTGACGGGGCAAATAAGAACCGCCACCCGCGTTATAACCGAACATACACATGATCGAGGGTACAACACCATTGATCTTGCGCAGCGCAGTAAAGGCTTCAGCGTAACCGTCTAGACCACCGACACCAGCCGGAATATAAGCACCTGCGGAGTCGTTCATGCCAACCAGCGGAATGCCTAATTTACCTGCTAGGCGGAATAAATTGGCCAATTTGGTGCCATTGGTCGCATCCATAGAGCCCGCGCGCACAGTGAAGTCATGCCCGTAAATAGCCACGTCGCGGCCATTCACTTTCAGCACAGCAGTCACTAGAGACGCGCCATCGAGGTTTTTGCCCCAGTTTTGGTAAAGAATCTTAGGTTCGGTACCGGCATCGGCTAAGACATCAATTCGTTCCCAGATCGACATCCGCTTCTTTTCATGCTGCTTTTGGAAGCCTTTAACACCCGCCATTTTACGGGGGCGCTGCTGCAGGTCGTAACCCGCCTTTAGCGCGGCTTCGTATAGACCGGGGTCGTAGTCGATTTGACCGGGAACAGTGAATTCAAGCTCAGATTTCTGCTCAAAGGGGTTTTCTAATGAGGGAGTGAGTTTTGCTATTTTTGTCATGCCTGTCAGTTCCAGCTACATTTAAATGGTAACCCGCGAACATGCCGCATGCGTGTTCCCTTTTTTCGTTTCTGGGGTTCAGAAACCGGGGATTTGCGCCTGCAGGCATATTTAAGGTGCGGATATAATGAGAACTAACCGTTCTGTGTGGTGCATCGACGGCTTGGTGTTTCTCAAAGCGGCGGCTAACAGTACTGGGAACAGGCCCCTCTGTCAATCTGGACAGGCCTGCCGCGCGCCCCGAGTCTTTGATAAAACACTAGATTTTTCAGGCTCATAGCACGTAAAATCAGCGACTGGTTACAGTCTCGTATTACTTCTGAGCAACACTTCATGGCTAGCCTTTGCCGCGTATCCCTACCCTACCACCGCGATTCCAGCCGCTATTTTGCCGCAGTGAAGCATCTTCCGCTGCCAGTTTATTTAGACAGTGCTGCCGAATATAACGAGCGCGGACGCTGGGACATTATTTGCGCCGCACCTGAAGACGTTATAATAATAAATACAATAGATTATGGCGATATTAATACATTCAACATTAAGGTAGAGAATCGCTTAAATCACATTAATCAAGCCTACCTCGACGCCCCGGACCTCCCCTTTAGCGGCGGCGCCGTCGGTTATTTAAGCTACGACTTTGGCGAACAGTTCCAAGCTCAGCTCGGTGGCCAAACGGACGATATCCCACTCGCCCACATCGGAATCTACCCTTGGACTGTTATTGTCGACCACGAACTCCAGCGCTGCGAGCTGGTTGCTCAAGCTCATTTGAGCAAATCCCGGGTCAGTGAACTTGAGGGACTTTTGCGTAAGGCAGCTCCCGAGACCCCCGCAGGTAAATTCAGATTGACCAGTGCCTTTCAAAGCTCACTGAACCCCGACAGCTACGCCGAGGCGTTTCACAAAATCAAAGCTTATATCGACACCGGTGATTGCTACCAAATCAATTTAACCCGGGAATTTTGCGCTGACTTCAAAGGCGACCCGTGGTCGGCCTATTTGCGCCTGCGCGACGTTGCGGCAGCGCCATTTTCAGCCTATATGGACTTTGGCAACAGCCAATTTCTGTGCCTGTCGCCCGAGCGCCTGCTGGCTGCCCAGAACCGCCAATTACAAACCCAGCCAATTAAAGGCACCGCAGCGCGCAGCGAAGACCCAGATAAAGATTTGCTGTTGGCGACGACACTACAAGACAGCGCCAAAAATCGCGCAGAGAACATCATGATCGTCGATTTATTGCGCAATGATTTTAGCAAGAGTTGTCAAACAGAAACGGTAATCACCGAGGCCCTTTGCGAGCTGCAAAGCTTTCGAACCGTACATCACCTTGTGAGCACGGTAACCGGGCGCTTACGTGATGATCGCAGTGAATTTAGCGCCCTCCTCGACTGTTTTCCTGGCGGCTCGATAACGGGCGCACCCAAACAACGCGCTATGGAGATCATTCGCGAAATTGAGCCCCACCGCCGCTCACTGTATTGCGGGAGTATTTTTTACCTGGGGCCAAAGGGCAAACTGGACAGTAATATTGCGATCCGCAGCTTCGTCTGCAATCAAGAAAAAATCAGAGGCTGGGCGGGTGGCGGCATTGTCGCCGACTCGATACTTGAAGAGGAGTTTATTGAAACTGAAACCAAGATCAGCAAGCTACTCGACGCACTTGCTGACCTTGATTAAGTCTTAATACCGGCGTTTAGCCAATATTTTAAAGACTCAGATTGCGACTGGAGGCCTTAATAAACTCAAGCTTAAGGGCCTCGTAATCATGTACCGCAGGAAATTGCGGAAACTCTTTAATGACATTTGGCGGGGCCATAAACAAGATACCGGCATCGGCTTCAGCCAACATAGTGGTGTCATTGTATGAATCACCGGCCGCGATAACGCGGTAATACAAAGTTTTTAACGCCAACACCGCCTGACGCTTGGGGTTAACCTGACGAATTTTGTAATCCACCACCTTGCCCAAGCTATCCGTTTCCAATTTATGGCACAGCAGCGTCGGCCAGCCCAGTTGCTTCATTAACGGCGCTGCAAACTCGTAAAAGGTGTCAGACAAAATTACGACCTGAAAACGCTCACGCAGCCAGTCCAAAAACTCCCGCGCGCCCTCCATAGGCTCCATATCCGCGATTACCGCCTGAATATCTGGCAAGCCCAAACCATTCTCTTCGAGTAAACGCAGGCGCTGCTGCATCAATACATCGTAGTCAGGAATATCACGGGTGGTTGCCTTCAAGGCCTCAATACCGGTGCGCTCGGCAAAATCGATCCAGATTTCAGGGATCAATACCCCTTCAAGGTCAAGACACGCAATTTCCACAAAAATACTCCTAAGAAAATGAATAGATGCGCTGGGCGCAATAAAAACCGCGTCAATCTAACGGCTTGGGCTTAATAAAGCAACAAACTCGCAGGATGCTTGACGGGAGATGGGAGACGCTTAACTGCATGCGCTGCGCTTATTTCGGTGCTTATATTCACAAGCATGACTAAAATTCACTACGGCACTCCGCCATTCGAATGCGAGGGCTCGCTTTTGACTTAGCGTCTTCCGTCTCCCGTCAAGCATAGCGCGCACCCGTCAATACATTGGCAACTCAATATCCGCAAACAACTCATCCAACTCCATTTTTGTATGGCATTGATAGGCTTTATCAACCAAGTCTGGCGTTAGATGCGGCGCGAACAGTTCTACAAAGTCATACATAAATTTGCGCATATAGGTGCCCCGGCGGAAGCCAACTTTGGTAACACTGGGTTCGAATAAATGACTGGCATCCAGAGCAACCAGATCTGCGTCAGTTACGGGGTCGTAGGCCATCTCAGCAACAATACCGATGCCGAGGCCGAGGCGAACATAGGTTTTAATTACATCGGCGTCGGTCGCAGTAAACACCACCCGCGGCTCAAGGCCTTTATTTAAAAAGGCCTCATCTAGTTTGGAGCGTCCAGTAAAGCCGAATACATAAGTGACAATTGGGTGGAGCGCTACGTCTTCGATGCGCAGGGTTTTAAAGGCTGCTAGCGGGTGATCTTTAGGTACCAGAATTGTTCTATTCCAGCGATAACAAGGCATCATAATGAGGTCGCTAAACAGCTCAAGAGCCTCGGTAGCGATGGCAAAGTCGACACCAAAATTAGCGGCGAGCTCAGATATTTGCATCGGCGTCCCCTGGTGCATATGCAGGGAAACCTCTGGGTAGCGCTCAATAAAGGTTTTTATCACCTTAGGCAGCGCGTAGCGCGCCTGCGTATGGGTGGTGGCGATGGATAAACTGCCTTTTTTGGGGTTTTTAAACTCTTGAGCAATATGCTTTATGCTTTCAGTTTTATAGAGAATTTCACCGGCGGTTTTCAAGATCGCCTCCCCCGCAGGGGTAATACGGGTTAAATGCTTGCCATTGCGGGCGAACACTTCCACACCCAGCTCATCTTCCAACATCCGGATTTGTTTGCTAATTCCCGGCTGCGAGGTAAACAAGCTTTGCGCAGTTGCCGACACATTCATTTCATGATGCGCAACTTCCCAGATATATCGCAGCTGTTGCAACTTCATAAGGTAAACCCCCTAAAACAACACAATCTGAAATGAGCCAACTCGATTTTTATTATTGCGCGCTAACCGCACTAATTATCAATAATATTGGCAATACCATGAGGCACATGCCCCGTCGACACATGCTCTTTAGCCGATTCACAATGCGCCGGCTGATCGTCAAAAAACACGTCTGCACCGTAAGCGGCCAAGAATTCGCCCTTTTCCAAGCCCCCTAAAAACAAAGACTCGTCAATACGAATATTCCATTCACGTAAGGTTCTAATGACCCGCTCATGAGCAGGCGCAGATCGCGCTGTCACCAGCGCTATTCTTATTGGTGGTGCATTATCTGGAAACTCCGACTGCAAGGTATTTAGCGCCGCAAGGAAAGCTTTAAACGGCCCGCCACTCAACGGCGTGTTCGCCGCGGCAACCTCACTAGCGGTAAAGGCATCGAGTCCGTCGCGCTTGAAAACTTGCTCGGCTTCGTCGGAAAAAATAACCGCGTCACCGTCAAAGGCAAAGCGCAATTCACGCTTGCTTTGTTGGCTCGCTTTTTTAGAGCGCGGCAACAAAGTCGCCGCCGCCACGCCGCTGTCGAGCGCGCGACGAACATCTTCCGCATTTGTCGATAAAAACAGATGACAACCAAAGGCAGACACGTAACGGTAGGGACTTTCACCGCCACTAAACGCTGCCCGGCTAATATTAAGGCCGTAATGTTTAATCGAATTAAACACCCTCAGGCCGGTATCCGCTGAGTTGCGAGACAGCAGGATGACCTCAACTTTTGCGTCATCCAAGTAATCATTTAGTTGCAGTAAGCGTTCGACAATACCAAAGGCCTCACCCGGTGCAAGCACCTCGTCTTCGTGATCAATTTGGTATTTCTGGTAAGCGGCCAAACCTTCGGCCTCATAAACACAATGGCTTTCATCCAGATCAAATAGCGCTCTGGATGAGATTGCAACAACAAGCTTGTTCTCTAGACCTTTGGACATAAACGTATTTCTAAGGACGATAGGTTCACTATACAAGAAGCCTCGGTTAAGGCAACAATTCCGGCGCCACGTCTGCGAGTATCGTCGCGGCGTTATAAGCGCGGAAATTTACAGGTATCTCGGCTTCATCCGCTATTACTCGGCCAATATCGGCGATAAGCCCGGCATTTAAGGCTGCGAATATCGGCTTATTTATTTTTTCATTGTGAATCCTAGACGATAAAACCCCGATGATACGGGGGGTTCCGGAGATCGTTTGCAATAGCGCCGCGCCGCTTTGACCTTCATGACTAAAGCAATCCAAGCTGTATATATCGCTTAAAGCCGGCTCTCCGCGCTGCCATAAGCTAGCACGGCAACGTGAAAACCACAGGCTATGGCGAGCTTTGTCGCTTGGGTAGGCAAAACTGTCTACCCAATTCACCGGATTATTTGCGAGCGGCGCAGCCAAAATGGGTCGTTTATTGATCGGTAAGGACTGGGCCAACTTAAACAAGGCGATATCCGAGCCACTATAGCTCGCCACGTTCCCAGTGGTTTGATCGCCTGAGTCGTGTTCTCGGTGCACCCAAACACGAGTCACTGCAATTGAATTTGCCAACGCGAAGGGCGATGCAATATAGCGCAAGCTCAGTATTTGCCGAGAGCCATCCGGGGCGAACAGACAATGGGCAGCCGAAATCAACCACTGCTCACTTAATTGACTTGCCGTGCAGCGAGACTCAAATAAGCTGCCATCTCGCTGCCGAAAACGGCTAAGCAGCACCCCCGTGCTCGGCGCAGATTGAGGCGCCCGCCAAACTTGTTGACGGCTATCCTCCGCGCCGGTAGCACCTAGGGTCGGGCGGCGCTGCACATATAAGCCATCGATGGCACCTTGTGCACGCGGCACTTGATCCCCCCCGCCCACTGGCATCCAAGCCAGTTGCGGCATGCCCTGGGCATCACTCACTAACACCCGCTGGTGATTTTCACGCCGCGCCAATATCACCACACCATCGACATCTGCATAGGGCTGGCGAAAATCGCGGTCTTTAAAGACACCCCCAGCGCCTGCTGTAGAATACGGCAGTAAACTCGACAATTGATTAAGCACCGCCAGAGCTTTATCTCTGCGCAGAGCGACACCGCTGTCTATTTCACGCTGGAAGTGTCGCAACGCTTCTTCTGGGCTAAAGGACTGATCAAAATCAGCGAGTACAAAAGCGCTGTGCAATAAGCGCAAATCATATCCCCAGCGCTCGGCCGTACGGCTCTTTAAAGCGTAGCCATACGAACGGACTAAATTTACATTAACGCTGGAACCACCCCAAAAATACAGCTGCGCTAGATCTTGGGCGCGCACCGGACAAAGACGCGCGGTACTCTTTTCAGCGGCAAGTAATTCAGCAATAAGATCGGCGCCGACAAGCAATTCCGGCGATGCACTTTTAGGGAAAACACTCCGCTCGCAGTCGGCACTCGAATAACTGGCGCTCAGTAAAAAAACACCCAGCACGCACCGGCGCGCTATTAACTGCAGGCCAAGCCCGCTAAAATTCAGCAAAGTTTTGAGTCGGTACTTATGCATAGCACAACATGGATAGAACTCAGTAGCGAGGCGCTTCGTCACAATGCCAGCATCGTGCGTCAGCTCGCCCCCAAAGCCGCCATTCTAGCCATGGTTAAAGCCAATGGCTATGGCCATGGCGCTAGCTGGGTAGCCGAACACTTAAAGAACACCGTCAATGGTTTTGCCGTGGCGCGGCCCTGTGAAGCAAGGCTATTACGCGCAGCGAATCCGCGAGCCCGCATTCTCCTGCTCGGCACCCTGCTCGATTCCGACATTTTGCTTGAATGCGCCACCCTTAATCTGGATGTCGTGGTGCATGATCTTGCCACCGCCAAGCGCCTCGCCCACACCCCATTACCAAGACCCATTGCGGCGTGGCTGAAGCTCAATATTGGCATGAACCGCTTAGGTATGTCGGCCACAGAATTCAATGAAGCGCACAAATTGCTCGGTGCCACAGCCCATGTCAGCACCGTACAGCACATGAGCCATTTCAGTGACGCCGAAGATATTGATCCAAGCCTAAGCCAGCAGCAAAGCCAAAAACTGCTGACGCTAAGCAATAGCTTGGGTGAGTATCCGATTAGTATGGCCAATTCAGCAGCGATTATTGCCCACCCAGACACCCATCACGACTGGGTTCGACCCGGCATTATGCTCTACGGAGACGACCCCACCCAGCGCTTATCCGGTGCGCAGGCCTTAAAACCCGTTATGAATTTCAAAGCCAGAGTCATCGCTGTACGCGACGTCGCTGAAGCGGAAGGCGTAGGCTATAACCGCCGCTGGCGCGCAAAAACAGCGGCAAGAATCGCCACCGTGGCCGCAGGCTATGCCGATGGCTACCCCCGCAACGCACCTGACGGCACGCCGGTTCTGGTTAACGGTCAGCGCGCGAGTGTGGCCGGTCGGGTATCTATGGATCTAATGACGATTGATGTAAGCCATTTACCGACTACCGCCATCGGCGACGAAGTAAGCCTGTGGGGCGAGGGGCTCCCCGCTGCGGAAGTCGGAAAACACTGCGGCACGATTAGCTATGAGCTGTTTACACGAATCACTGAACGAGTCGATCGTTTTTATCGATAAGTAAAATAAGTAGCCAGTGAATAGCGCGCCTGTGGCCCCCACATTGAGCGCGCAGCAAGCCTATTGCGCAAGAATACTCGGCAAACGCTCTTTAGTAAGACGAAACACCACCGGGCTCAGCAATAACAAGGCAATTAGATTCGGGATGGCCATTAAGGCGTTAAGGGTATCGGCCAGCAGCCAAATAAAGCCAAGATTCGCCATTGCACCCATTGGAATCGCTAAAACCCACGCGATTCTAAACGGCTTAACGCCTTTCTCGCCAAAAAAGTAAACAACACAGCGCTCTCCGTAATAGGACCAGCCCAGCATCGTGGTAAACGCAAAAATGGCCAAGCCAACCGCAACAATATAGTGACCGCCGGGTATCAAGGATTCAAATGAACTGGCCGACAGGGCCGCGCCGGTTTCCCCTGTTTGCCATTCCCCCGACAGTAAAATCACAAAGCCGGTCACCGAGCACACCAAAATAGTATCAATAAAAGTGCCCAGCATTGCGATCATGCCCTGACGCACCGAATTATTGGTCTTTGCCGCAGCGTGGGCTATTGGTGCGCTACCAAGTCCCGCTTCGTTTGAAAAAACACCGCGAGCTACACCGAAACGAATTGCCGCCACAATGCCCGCACCCGCAAAACCGCCCACCGCAGCAGTGCCATTAAATGCCGAGTAAAATATTAACTCGACCACCCCCGGCAATGCCGATAAATTCATTAACAACGCCAGTATTCCAACCGCCATATAGGCAATTGCCATAAATGGCACTAAATAACCGGCCACGCTCGCAATACGTTTCACGCCACCTAATATCACCAGTCCCACGCCAACAAACATAACTAGAGCGCTAATCCACACGGGCACACCAAAGGCACCGTTCATCGCGTCAGCGACCGAGTTTGCCTGCACGGTATTGCCTATGCCAAAACCGGCAATAGCGCCGAACACGGCAAAACACGTTGCCAACCACTGCCAGCGCTTACCAAGGCCATTTTTAATGTAGTACATTGGCCCGCCGCTAAAATTACCTTCGCTGTCCTGCTCTCGATAATGCACGGCGCAGACTGCCTCAGCGTATTTGGTGGCCATCCCCACTAAGGCCGTGCACCACATCCAAAACAATGCGCCAGGCCCACCTAATGCAATTGCCGTCGCCACCCCCGCAATATTACCCGTGCCAATGGTCGCCGAAAGCGAGGTCATTAAGGCCTGAAAAGGGCTTATCTCCCCCTCCCCCGGCCCACTCTTACGCCCTGCCAGCATTAATTTAAATGCCGGCCCAATTTGCCGTATCGGCATCAAGCGCAGACCCACCATCAGGTAGGCGCCCGTGCCTAAAATGAGCACCAGCATCAGCGGCCCCCAAACGATGCCGTTGATAACACCGACAAATCCGCTTATCTGCTCCATTAATATTCCTTTAGTTTGTTGTTATTCGTTAGCAATTGGCGCTCAGGTATTTAAAAAGTCAAAATGGCTGCGCTGGGGAAACAAGCCGTAAACCCCGCCCGTATGAACAAATACAATATCACCGGTGCTACCAAAGAGGCCTTTTTGCAGTTGATCTAACATGCCGAAAAAGGCCTTTCCGGTATAGACCGGGTCGAGGACCAAGCCCTCGGTCGCAGCCACGTCGGCAATACAGCGGTAAATCTCATCGTCGGCTTGGGCGTAACCCGGGCCGACGTAACCGTCGATCACCATTACCGACAAACAATCAAGGTCTATGCCAGTTTGGTAGCGACGCTCCCAACTCTGCAGGTCGCTGTTCACTTTATTGACAAACCACGCCTCGTCGTCACAAACATTCACACCCCATACTTGGGCGTCAATGCCGTAAGCCGCTACTCCGACAGTCAATCCGGCCTGGGTGCCGCCCGAGCCAGTTGCGCAAATAATATGCTTTGGATCGATACCGTGACGCTGAAAATCTTCCTGTAACTCGGCGCAGGCCTGCACATAGCCCCACACGCCAATGGCATCTGAGGCACCAGTGGGAATAATAAAGGCTTTACGACCACTGCTCGCATAGGCTTGTTGACAGTCGAGCAGCAAGGAATCAAGTTCTCGCTGAAACTGCGCTGGCGGATAATAAGAAATCTCAGCACCAGCCAATTGATCTAGCAATAAATTGCCGTCGGCGCTATCGGCTCGATGGCCGCGCAACAATAAATGGCATTTAAGCCCTAATTGCGCGCAGAGCAAGGCCGTTGCCCTGCAGTGATTCGACTGTATGCCACCACACGTAATGACCGTGTCACAGCCTTCGGCAAGGGCTTGGGCGAGATTAAATTCCAATTTCCGGATTTTGTTGCCCGACAGCACACTGCCGCTTAGATCATCCCGTTTCACCCAAATGCGCGGCCCACTATAGCGTTCACTAAGACGACTGAGGAGTTGCATAGGTGTGGGCAATTGGGCTAAATGCAGACGAGGTGGATTGTTGGCGCTTACAAAATCTGGCGGTGGGATATTGCTACGTGATTTCTCAGGCATATTGTCACCTGTAAAGAAAAGCGCCCTGCGATCACAGAGCGCGGGCAATGTTTAAATTGCTTTTAGAGTGCCTTTGGGCAGAACGGCATGAATTGATGAGCGTTGAAATTTCAATTCAACATTATCGGTAACACTCAGTGCAACATAGCTGTCGTCAATCTTGGTGACCTTACCCAAAATACCACTGGTGGTCACAACTTCGTCACCCTTGGCCAGTGCCGCAACCATAGCGGCGTGTTCTTTCTGGCGCTTGCGCTGAGGGCGAATAGCAATGAAGTAAAACAGACCAAACATTAATACCAAGAAGCCTATCTGGAATAAATCGGCACCGGCGGGGGCGCCTGCTGCACCAGCAGTCTGGGCATGGGCTTGGGAGATGAAAAAACTCATTACACGTCCTTCTCAATCAAACTATTGCTAAAAATAACACCGCAGGCAACGCGCCTGCAGTACTGAAAATACGCCTGCCATAGTACACAAGGCCAAACTTCAAAGCGAGTAATCGTAGTCCATGGTAAAGGGCGCGTGATCTGAGAAACGCTCGTCAGTATAGACGTCTGCTGCCTTAATCGTGGGTACTAATCCCGGCGTAATAACATGGTAGTCGAGCCGCCACCCCACATTATTGGCATAAGCTTGGCCACGATTCGACCACCAGGTATACACCGCCTCTTGATTAATCTCACGAAAGGCATCAACAAAGCCGCCCTCCTCATAGACTTTATCCAGCCAGGCGCGCTCGTGAGGTAGAAAACCCGAGTTCTTTTGATTGGCCTTCCAATTCTTTAAATCAATTTCTTTGTGGCAAATATTCCAATCGGCGCAAATCACTAGCTCCCTACCACTGGCTTTGAGTTCAAGAAAATGAGGGTAGATTTTGGCGAGAAAAACATCTTTGCGGGCCTGCGCTTCCTCTCCACTAGAGCCCGAGGGCAAGTACATGGAAATAACGCTGATATTATCGTAGTCAGCACGAATATAGCGTCCTTCGCTATCTAGCGGGTCCCAGCCCAGCGCCGTCGTCACTTTGTTTGGTGGCTTTTTGCAGTACATAGCAGTACCGCTATAGCCTTTTTTGATCGCATCGCAGTAAATGGTGGTATAGCCTTCGGGGTGATACAAGGGGTCTTCTAGCTGATCGCGCTGCGCCTTGGTTTCCTGAATACAGACAACATCCGCATCTTGCTTAGCCAGCCATTCAAAAAAGCCTTTGCGGCCTGCTGATCGAATACCATTGGTATTCGCAGTAATGATACGCACCAGTGCAACTCCTCTTAAAAAATTCGGTGCTCAGCTTACCAAAAACCGCAAAGGCAGGTTCACTTATTTACTATTGACCCTATTCATCCATTTGGATCATGCCCAGACCTGCCTACTAACCCTAATATGGGCGTCTAATACCTGAACAGAGATGGACAATAACAATGACTCAATCCGGCCTAGAAGCGCTACTTGCAATTGAGCAAATCAAAAAACTCAAATATACCTACTTACGCGCAGTCGACACCCACGACTGGGATCTACTCGCCAGTACCCTGACGGCCGATTGCACCGCGCGATACGATGACGGTAAATACAGCTTCGATAACCGCGACGAACTCATCAGTGGTTTACGCGGCCACATGGGCTCGCCGTCGGTACTGACCATGCATAATTGTCATCACCCCGAAATTGAGCTGGAGAGCCCCACTAACGCCAAGGGAATCTGGTATTTGCAAGACCTCGTATTCAATAAAGAACAAAACTGGATGCTCTTTGGTACCGCTATTTACACTGACCACTACCGTATTGAAGATGGCTTATGGAAGATCTGCCACACCGAATACGCGCGAATCATGGAAACCGTAAATGCACCAATCCCTGCTACCCTGACATTTACGCACAATATGTTTGAGCCAAAGCCGTAAACCAAACGAATAAGTGATTAAAGATGAATGATATTGCCGCACGCCTACACTCCGCCACCGAACAGCTTTGCCAGCCCGGCGCCCCCTTTGAAATAGAAACTCGGCAATGCGGTGATACCGAACTACGATTCTATAAAAATGCGCCAAACACCCTGCGCGCGCTACTTGAGCCCGGCCGTGGATTTGGCCCCCAGGAGTTTTTGGTTTATCAGGATCAACGCCTGAGCTTCGATGATTTTTTCGCCCGCGCCGACGCACTAGCCCACTACTTAGTTTCCGAACTCAGTATCAATAAAGGCGACCGCATTGCGATTGCGATGAGAAATAACCCCGAGTGGATGATTGCCTACTACGCGATTGTCAGTATCGGCGCGGTGGTGGTGCCATTGAACTCCTGGGGCAGCGCCGACGAATTGGCTTATGGCCTCGGTGACGCTATGGCCAAATGGGTGGTTTGCGACCAAGCACGCTATGACACAATTACCGCAGCGCCCAGCGAACTTGCTTGCCAAGTTATATTGGTTGGCGCCACCGGCTCGGCAGAATGCTTGAGTTTCGACGCTATTATTAACGCCCATCTCGGCGCGGCAATGCCGGAAGTGGATTGCGAAAGCGACGATATTGCGCAGATTATGTACACCTCTGGCACGACCGGTCGACCCAAAGGTGCAGTGTCTAGCCACGGTAACATCTGCCAAGCGATCTTTAGCTTTGAATTTCACGGCACCTGCTCGGCCATGGCCAACCCAGAGGCCATTCGCAAAATGTTCAGTACCGGCTTTGCGCCCTGCACCTTACTCAGCGTACCCCTCTTCCATGTTTCCGGTTGTTACGCGGCCTTCTTACTCAATCTACGCGCTGGTCGTAAAACCGTCATGATGTACAAATGGTCTGCGGAAGACGCGCTCGCCTTGATCGAAAAGGAACGTGTCACTATCTTTAGCGCCGTGCCGTCCATGGTCGTGGATTTATTGCGCCATCCCAAGTTCAAGGCAACCGACACCACCAGTTTGTTCTCTATTGGCGGCGGCGGCACGGCCTGCCCACCGAGCTTTAAAAGCACAATTAGCGAAAACCTCGGCGACGCCTACGTTGGCACTGGTTACGGCATGACCGAAACCAACGCAATTTGCGCCAGCTGCACCGGTGATGCGTATTTCTATAAGCCCAAAAGTGCCGGCACACTATCGCCGCTAGTCGAATGGCAAACCAGAAGCCCCGAGGGCGCTACGCTTCCTAAAGGTGAAGTAGGCGAAATTTGGCTGAAATCAGCCTGTAATATCACTGCCTACTGGAATAAACCAGAAGCCACCGCCGAAAATTTTGCACATGGTTGGATGGCCACGGGCGACATCGGCTATCTGGATGATGAAAACTTCGTGTTTTTGGTAGATCGAGCCAAAGACCTCATTATTCGCGGCGGTGAAAATATCTACCCCGCGGAAATCGAAGCCTGCCTCAGCCAGCACGCAGCGATTGCCGACAGCGCGATTATTGCAGTGCCCGATGAACGTCTGGGTGAAACGCCCGGCGCCGTCATCCGTATTCGCGACGGTGCCACGCTTAGCGAAACTGACGTCAAAGACTATTTGGCGGATAAGCTCGCGGCCTTTAAGCAACCGAGCCATGTGTGGTTTGTGGAAGAGGAATTGCCGCGCAACGCCACCGGCAAAGTCCTCAAACGCGATCTCGTTCAGCGTTTCGTGAAATAGACTGCCTAATACCCCCCTCTTTAAAATGAGGGGTTTGCGCTACTGCCTATAAGCCGTAATATCAGCGACATCATCTTTAATGTGAGTGTCGCTATGTTGTTTTTCTCTAAAAAGCGCGCCAAGCACGTGCTTGACGAAGGTGCCGCCGAACTCGACGACGCCACTCTTCAAAAAGCCCTCAGCAATCGCCAAGGTATTCTCAACAGGGTGACCAACAACGCGTCACTCGCGCCGTATATCAACCAAGTGAAAATACTGTTTAATTTGGTTCAGGATTACGTAAAGGGCGACTATAGGGAGGTGCCGTGGTGGTCACTGGGTTCAATAAGCACAGCCCTACTCTATATATTAATGCCAATGGACGCCCTGCCCGACTATATCCCGGTAGCAGGCTTTCTCGATGACGCCGTGGTATTAAAACTGTGCCTCGATATGGTCGCCAAGGATTTAACGAAATACCTAGAATTTAAGCAGGAAGGAAAGTCACCCGGCAACACAGCTACAGACAATACTGAAGACAAGCTCAGCACCTAATACTCACCGGCCAGACGCCAGTTTTCAGCGCGCGGCTAGCCGGTGCATGCAAATAGACTACTAGGACAATTCGTCCAGCACTTCCATAAGTGTTTCGTGGTGCGATTTAGTTTTAAATTTATCCATGATTTTAAGTAAGCGGCCGTCTTCACCAATAATAAAGGTGGTTCTAACAGTGCCCATATTTTCTTTACCCATAAACTTCTTCAGCTGCCAGCACCCGTATTTATCGATAATGGCGTGATCTTCGTCGGAGAGTAAGGGGAAGTTTAGCTCGTACTTGTCATGAAATTTCTTAATTTTGGCAACCGGATCAAAACTCACGCCCAGCACTTGGTAGCCCAGCTTATCCAATTCGCCGTGCACGTCTCGTAAGCCGCAAGCTTGCATGGTGCAACCCGGTGTTGACGCTCGTGGGTAAAAATACAGTATCACACCTTTTTTGCCCTTAAAGTCTTTTAAGCTAACGGTCTCTCCGTCTTGATTTTGCAGGCTGAATGCAGGTGCAAGATTGCCAACTTTTGGTAAAGCCACGTCAATTCTCCTTTGCTAATACACGTTGATTGATTAATTCGGTTCGCTATCGAGGTCAGTATTGTCCTCAAAGTCCACATCGGCGCGATCTGTCAGTGCAACCGGTAAAGATTTTTTGACCTTGGCGCCAAGCGCCTCCAGACGGCTTACTCGGCCAACCAGATTGCCACGCCCAACCGTCATTCGACTCATGGTTTTATCAAAGGCATCGCGGCCGCGATCCAAATGTTTGCCAATATCTTCTAAGGACTGCACAACCAGCGCAAACTGGTCGTGCAGCGCGCCGGCCTCTTTTGCGATTTTTTCAGCGTTTTGATTTTGTCGCTCATAGCGCCAAATACTCTGCACCGTGCGCAAGGTGGCGAGCAGGGTTGTTGGCCCCACCACAATGATGTTTTTCTCATACGCACTGCGGAATAGTTCTGGATCATGTTCAAAGGCCGCCATAAATGCGGCTTCTACTGGAATAAAAATAAACACAAAATCGAGGGTGCGCAGGCCTTCAATATGCTCGTAGCCCTTGGTGCTCAAACCATTAATATGCGCTTTCACCGACTGGGCATGCTCTCGTAAAAACGCCTGCCGCTCGCCCTCATCGTCGCTACTGCAATAACGTTCATAGGCAAGCAAAGAGACCTTGGCGTCAATAACAATGTCTTTGTCGTCGGGCAGGCGCACAATAACATCGGGCTGACGTCGCTTGCCGCTCTCATCTGTAAAACTCTGCTGGGTTAAATACTCATGCCCCTTGCGCAGCCCAGACTCTTCGAGCACCCGCTCTAGAATAACCTCACCCCAATTGCCCTGGGCTTTGTTGTCGCCTTTTAGGGCCCGAGTGAGGTTTTGGGCTTCTTTGCTAATATTGCGGTTCATCTCCTGCAGGTTTTTAAGCTGCTCTTTGAGCTCACCGCGCTCGCGATTTTCATCGCTATAGATATGATCTACCCGACCACGAAATTCAAGGAGCTGATCGCGAAAGGGTTTTAACTGTAACTCTAATGCTTCGCGACTGTGGCTCTGGAAACGCTGACTTTTTTCATCAAAAATACGGTTTGCTAATTGCTCAAATTGATCCGTTAATTGCTTTTTGGCGTCACTGAGTAAGGCGATCTGTTCCGCGGTCGCGGATTGCAAATGTTGATAGGCGCTCTGCTGGCGGGCAAGCTCCGCTTTTAATTCACTGCTGTTTTGCTCGTATTGGCTCAGGCTGGCGCGGCTCGCCGCCAGTGCGTCGGCTTGCTGGGCCACGCGATCAACATTTACTGCAAGGTCGCGCTGACTGGTCTGCAATTGCTCTCGGCACGTCGATAGGCTGTGCTGCACCTCCGCCAATTGCCTTGTTTGCTGCTCTATATTTAGCTGCAAACCCGCTATCTCCGCTTGTCGCGCCTCAAGCTGAACTCCAGCAATTTTACGCTGAATCAAGAGTCCTGCGCCAAGACCAAGGCAAAGTGCTATTGCCGCGATACCGGCAATGATAAGTATTAATTGTTGATCCATGTAAACGTGGTCCCGAACTAGTCGACAACGCCACGCCGCAAATTACAATAATCTGATGAACGTGGCTTATTATTCATTTTCAGGGGCGCGCATAGTGCCGCTGGCTACCAGTACCGCATCGCCGCCAACCCTTACGACCATTGCCGCCGTCGCTTTTTTAACAAACTCTACTTTTAACACACTCTGGCGTTGGGCTTTGCGGCCACGCTCAAGCCAGAAGGCATGAGTGCCATCGGCCAAGCCTCGGGTTTCACATAAGCTCGCCACAAAGGCGGGAATAGCAGCGCCCACCGGCGGACTTTCGTCTTGCGCGATATGGGCGCCCAGTATACGCAGATGAAAGTCTGTCTGCAGCGATTCCGTTTCGCTGCAATATACCAGCACTTCGTTTACGGGCGCCGATCCCGCACTGCTGCGCGACCACGCTTCTAAATTAAATCGCGCCCGGTAAACTGCGTCGAGCGAGCGCAGCGGGACAATTAAATAAGAGGAATCGCAACTCACAAACAAGGTTTTCGCTTTTAGGGTTTCAATGTCGTGAGCACCCAAGCCCAGCGCTGCTTGCAGCTCCTTGGTGTCTGGCACATAGCGGTCAACTTGGGCACTCACCGACATCGACAGCTGGGTTATTAAGCGCCCTTCATGCTGAGCCAACACCACATCAAATACTTTATTGCCTTGGGAGAATTGAATCGTCGAATTTTCTTTGCTCGTTGCTAAGGTCTTGCTGTGCACCAAGGCGCGCGCCGCCGCAACAACACTATGGCTACCTACCGCCCTTTCACTTAAGGGAGAGAACACCTTTAATTCCGCACTTACTGTGCTTTTGCCGGGTAACACAAACACGGTTTCAGGATGGTTGATTTCCCTAGCAATTACCTGCATTTGCCTTGCGCTCAACCCTTCGGCTTGCGGAAATACGGTAATTTGGGCGCCGCTGAACGGCGTGGGGGTAAATACATCAACGGTGTGAAATGCATAATCCATAGTGCAGTCCTCGAACAGGTAGAAACGAGCGTACTGTTTTAGTGCAGTATAAGCAGCAAAAATACAGCAGCGGTATTATCTTAACCATAGCCAGATTTATACTTTAGCCCAAACAGCAAATGTATATTATTTTATTCGTCGACGGTTTTCTTTGTATTCGGCTTCCAGCCTACCTGTTTAGCCCACAACGGACTTGGGGTACTCACTCTGATCGGGTATTGACCGGTTTTGCGGTCTTCAAAATATTCCGTCAGCACATCGGTGACAATCGGAAACGCAAGTTCTGACCACGGTATATCTGCTTCGCTGAATAATTTAGATTCAAGACTCTCTGGCCCAACACCGAAATCGCCGTCTAAATTACCTCGATAAAACACATACACTTGGTTGATGTGGGGAATATCAAATAAACGGTAGAGAACTTCATCTTTTACTTTGGCGGCGGCTTCTTCAAGGGTTTCGCGAAGCGCTCCGTCGAGCATGGTTTCGCCATTTTCCATGAAGCCAGCAGGAATTGTCCACGAGCCAATTCTCGGCGCAATAGCGCGACGACAAAGCAGTACTTGGTCGCCGGCAATGGGTAAACAACCCACAACAACTTTGGGGTTCACATAGTGTATTACGTCGCACTCGGGACAAACGTGGCGGAGACGATTATCGTCTGCGGGTATTTGCTGTATTAGCTTAGCCCCACAATTACTGCAAAAATTCATCAAGCCGCCACACTCCTCGTTACTTAGCGCAATTCACTGTATTTGCCCGCGTGAAACACCAAAGGCTTGGCACCGGGTTTGGTTTCCATCTCAATGACTTTTCCGACCACAATGATATGATCGCCGCCATCGTAGCGCGCCCACGTCTCACACTCAAAGCTTGTTAAACAATTACGCAAAACCGGCGCACCACTTTTACCAATGCGAAACTGCTCGGGAACAAGGTCGTGATCATTCTTTTTAGAATACGCATTGGAAAGCGCCACTTGGTCACTGGCCAAAAAATTTACCGTGAACATCTTGGATTTATTAAAAGCATCGAGACACTCTGAGTCATTGCGCAGACTCCACAGTATCAGAGCCGGGTCCAAGGACACCGATGCAAAGGAATTAACAGTCATACCAAATGGCTTATAGCCTTCAGGGTTAGCCGTTATTACACATACGCCGGTCGGGTATTGGCCAAGGGCATTTCGAAATTCACGCGGATCGAGACTCATAAGGTTTCCTGTCATTTTTCATATATGGCTTTTCGCCACTTTATTTGTGCGCTGCATTATACACAGCGCCATGCGCTTTGTTCATCGGCCTAGCTACGCCAAGTGGACGACAAAGCTTAGGAAAACCGCGCTAGTCCTGCCAACGCTTACGTGCCTGCTGGTCGGTTTGACGCGCGTCTACCCAACGCTGCTCACCATTGAGAGTACACTCCTTTTTCCAAAAGGGCGCCTCGGTCTTTAAATAGTCCATAATAAATTCACAGCTTTGAAAGGCATCCAGACGATGCGCTGCGCTCACCCCAACAAAAACGATTTGATCCTGGGGCTGAAGTACACCAACCCGATGGATGACGGTAACAGCAAACAAGGGCCAGCGCTGCTGCGCACGATTGACTATTTCAGTAATGCATCGCTCGGTCATGCCAGGGTAATGTTCTAATTCCATGGTCAGCACATCATCGCCCTGATTACTGTCTCGCATCAGCCCGACGAACTGCACAATCGCCCCGCTCTGGCGCGAGTGTGAGGCTAGGGCTCTGCACTCTGCACCCACATCAAAATCAGCTTCGCCAACACTAACGATTACGCTCACATTAACCCCCTGTGACCGGTGGGTAGAACGCGACTTCGTCACCGAGACTAATTGGGGTATCGTCTCCAGCGAGATCTTGATTGACCGCGCACAGGGTGTTCTCCGCCGCTAAGACATCACGCCACAGCGCACCACGCTCAGCTAAAGATGCCTTTAGCGCCGCCACGGTACATGCTGTTAAATCGATGTCAGCCGCAGACAAACTAATTTTGGCAGTACCGAGCAACTCGCGGTATTTAGCGAAAAACAATACCGTAATCATGGTTTAGCCGCCCCATCAAACCGCCAGTCACCCGAGCGACCACCCGACTTTGCCAATAGGCGAATGTCGGTTACCTGCATCGCCTTATCAACGGCCTTGCACATGTCATAGATGGTCAATGCGGCCACAGACACCGCAGTCAAAGCCTCCATCTCGACCCCGGTCTGCCCTGCCAATTTACATATTGCTAAAATATCTACCGCGCTGCGCTCGTGGTCTAACGCAAATTCAAGTTTTACCGACGACAGCATAAGTGGGTGGCACAGGGGAATGAGGTCTGCGCAACGCTTGGCACCTTGAATACCCGCAATTCTCGCTACAGCCAAAACATCGCCTTTTTTATGGCCGCCGCTCGCGATTAGTGCGAGCGTTGCCGGCGCCATAATCACCGACCCTGCTGCTCGGGCCTCCCGCTGGGTAACGGCCTTATCGGTCACGTCGACCATCTGGGCGTTGCCTTGGGGATCAAAATGGGTCAATTCACCGCTCATATGTTTACCACTGCACTCATTTACATTTCACTGCCAAATAAGATAATTACTAACGCCAAAACTTAAGCGAATTTACCATCGGCGACAAAGGGATTGGTTTCCCGCTCATGGCCAAACGTCGACGTTGGCCCGTGGCCCGGTATAAAGGTCACGTCATCACCTAAAGGCCAAAGCTTGGTTTGTATCGACGCTATTAGGGTGTCGTAATCACCCCGTGGGAAATCTGTGCGACCAATAGAGCCTTGGAATATCACATCGCCAACAATCGCTAGGCGAGCTTGCTCATGAAAAAAAACAACGTGGCCGGGGGTGTGGCCGGGACAAAACTTAACCTGTAATTGCTGATTGCCAAAGCTGACCGAGTCTTCGTCGTCGAGCCAGCGGTCGGGCGTGAAAGGGTCTGCATGAGGAAACCCGGTCATTTTGCACCATTCGGGCAGCTTATCTATCCAGAAGGCATCTTCCTTTTGGGGGCCAATAATTTGAACACCGTATTTTTTCCGCATGACATCCGCCGCAGCGCAGTGATCCATATGGCCGTGGGTCAAGTAAATAACCTCTAGGGTACCCCCGAGAGACGCAATAGCCGCCTCGATTTTATCAATGTCACCACCGGGATCAAAAATCGCCGCCTTGCCGGTTTCTTCACAAACCATAACAGAGCAGTTCTGCTGATACGCCGTCACCGGCACGATTGAGCACTTTATCGTCATAAGTCGCCAGAATTCATTCTATAAAACCACAATGATAAGCAGTAAGCCGACAAGTTAATAGGCTTGAACATTAAATGCGGTTATAGATATAAACAATAGCGACCCACTTATTGATCAAGCGGGTAAATCACTTAAACCAGCGACGGCCTAGCCAGATAAACATTGCAGCAATAAGGAGAAGCGACTGGCGAGTTGGCACGCTAGTGTCGCAGCCTGCTTAGAAAGGAAAACGTAGATCACTTTAAAACCGCTTATTTGTACACTACCTGACCGCGGTACATTTGCCGAGACTGCCGCTCAAGCGCCGCGTCCACCGACACAGTGCCACTTGGCTTATCCCTTACAATCTTTGCGCCTCGATAGGTCATTTCCACCGATTGCGCGTCGCGTGGCGAAGCAGCAGCCTGCGCCGGTTCGATTTGATACGAGATACCCGCCAACTTCATAATCTCTATCACCGTTTTACGGGTGAAAGGATCCCGGCTTTTTTTCCCCAAGTCTCCCACGGTTGTCAGCAACGCCGGGTCGGCCAAGCGTATTCGCGTCCCAAACTCGGCGAAAATTCGAGAACGCAACTGCTGCAAGAGCGCCACCATTTCCGGAGAATACACCATAGGATCCCTTAGAGTATTTAACTTCCAATCTACAATGCAGCAGATCACTGCCCATCATACTCCAGCAATAAATGTTCCAGAACATAAATATATACTAAATCAACCAGTTAACGTAAATCGCCCATGTAATTTGCACCTATATGACGCAGCCTTAACTTGGCGCACCACCAAGAAGCATTAACGAAAATGAAAACACATTGGCAATTGCCATTAAGTTGAAACTTCGTTAGAGTAGCCGCCCTTAAAACCAGCTCCACAACGGTTTTAAGTAAAGATTTTGGTGAGGTGTCCGAGTGGCTGATTCGGAGGCTTTGCCGGAGAAAGCGCCCCTAGGGCGATAACGAGCACGCAGGCGTGTGATCCTGACGCTCGTAAAACCATCTAAAAGGCGCACGAAAAACGATTTTGGTGAGGTGTCCGAGTGGCTGAAGGAGCACGCCTGGAAAGCGTGTAACGGGTTAAACTGTTCGAGGGTTCGAATCCCTCCCTCACCGCCATTACAAAAAAAGGCCCTAGTCGCGAGACTAGGGCCTTTTTTTGTAATGGCGCGGCGGCATTTTCTTCCGCTAAAACTAGCATTCAACGCCTAAACCCTTAACTTGAATATCTAGCCGCGCTACATTACACCGTCGTCGCCAACAAGCGTGACGGCACATCATAAGCAGCGGTGAACAATGGCGTTATTTAAAAAAGTCTCTGTAGGCCAATTCACTTTTCTGCGAATTATCGCGGCCCTTGCTTTATTAACCGCCACGCAGGCCTGCCACCTTTACTGGGACATGGCCTGGGATAGGGCAAAAATTGGAAATGGGGAATTTTGGCGACTCATTACCGGTCACTTTGTTCACAACAATAGCAACCACATATTACTCAATAGCATTGGGCTTAGCGTCGTACTGCTCCTGATCGGCGACAAATTTTCTACGCGAACGCTCTGCGGCCTAAGCGTGTTTATTGCATTTTTAACCGGACTGTTACTGTATGTATTTGAGTTGCAGCTTCTTTATTACGTAGGCTTTTCGGCAGTACTCCACGGTCTAGTCGCCAGCTATAGCATCACTGCACTGAGAAAAACCCCAGGCTACGCCTGCCTCATCTTGTGCTTGCTTGGCCTTAAATTGGCATTTGAAGGACAGCCGCAGTTCACCGCAAATTTAATTGGGATTAGGGTCGCGACTGAGTCGCACTGGTGGGGTTTTGTCAGTGGCATCCTCGTTGGCGGCATTTACACGGGCATATTACTAAAGCGAAAAATCACTACCCAAATGGAGCAGGACTAAAACGACGTCTTCGTTCGTAATAGCACACCCTTTAAAAGCCAAAACCCGCTCAAGGGTACTTTTTCTCATGCGCCCGCAATGTCTTTTCAGTTTTTTGTAAGGCTCGACGTATTCGGTGGGCAATCGCGGAATTTGGCTCAGCGAGCAAGGGCGCAGAATGCGCCGCACAGAGATTTTCTGCGTCGGCCCAGCGCTCACTCAACCGTGTTGCCCACTCGCGAAAATCGCGAGCCGCCCCTGCTCGCTTCTCTAAGGTTTTTGCCAGTGTGATATGAAAACTAACTTCAGGCTTTTTCAATTTTCCCAATAAGCCCGGCAGCGGTAGGTACATTAGCGTGTCATCTACATGGATCGCTTTAGACGATTTATGGTACGCCAGCACTGACGAAAAATGCAGATGCTCATTATCAGAGATAAAATCGACCCCAGCGGGAACAGAGAATTCAAGGTCATTAGCAAACAATGCCGCACACTCAGCTGACTCAGTCAGTTCTGGCTGCCAGGGCAAATTTGGAAATTTCTGGTGGTGCCGCTGGGTACCGTACAGCCGAGCCTTTGGGTACTGCTCATGCATCTGTGCAACATGCACGGTGTGAAACGGATGCAAGTTAATAATGGCTTCAATATCGGCTCCGTTATTAGTCAAAGCATCAACTTCTGTTTTGAGGGAAGCATTTAGCGTATACGCGTCTAGCAACACATACTTGCCACTCGCGCAGCGCAGCAATGATGCTTGGGTGCCAATATTTAACAGGCCACCAATTTTGAACTCTCCACGAATATTCCAGAAATCGTCCGCTATTTTTACAATTTTCTCACTCATAGCATTACTCACCCGCGCCAACCCGTCTTTTGATGCACGATGCCATAGCGATTCAGCAAATGATAGCAAAGAGCGCCGAGCATTCGAAAAAGCAAGAAATAAGAAAACGCAGGATAAAACAATGCTGAAAGAATGATTTACAGCTATAACGTGGAATATAAATTACTGAAGAGAGAACCGTTTGTAAATGGAGGCGCGGGTCGGAATCGAACCGGCGTACACGGAGTTGCAGTCCGCTGCATGACCACTCTGCCACCGCGCCTAAAATCGCTTTTTTCTACACTTTACTTGTGTACGCCGGTCGATACCGGTCCTTTCTAAATCGCTACTGGCGCTGGAGTTAAAATACCACTCAACCACCGCGTCAATATTGCTGAACTGCATAATGAATTGGAGCGGGAAAGGAGGCTCGAACTCCCGACCTCAACCTTGGCAAGGTTGCGCTCTACCAACTGAGCTATTCCCGCGTCACTACACTTGGATGTTTAGCTTGTTCCCACAAGTTCCAAAACACCTTTAAGCTGTGCTTTAAGAAGGCGCCTATTCTAGTCAGTCACCAAATTCTGTCAAGGAAAGTTGCTGATTTAACGTGATTTTTTTCTCAATCACCTGCTGTATCGCGTAAATCTGGCCATGCCGCATGGAGATAAATCAACATTGACCATAAAGTAAGCAGCGCCGCCGTGTATAAGCACACAATATTTGCGTAATACAAATAGCCTTGATGCTCAGGCGAAACCAAAAGCAAGCCAAATATTGCGACCATTTGCATCGTTGTCTTAATTTTGCCCAAATACGATACCGCCACACTGGTGCGTTTACCCAGCTCGGCCATCCACTCACGCAGCGCGGAAATCACTATTTCGCGGCCAATAATAATAATTGCGGGTATGGTAAACCACGAGGCGTCGTAGCGTTCAATGAGCAAAGCCAGCGCCACCGCCACCATTAGCTTGTCGGCAACAGGGTCGAGAAATGCGCCCAACGCCGTACTCTGTCCGAGTTTGCGGGCAAGGTAACCGTCTAACCAATCGGTCATGGCCGCCACCGCAAATACCGCCGCGGTTAAAAAATAGGTATGCGCGATAGGCATATAAAATAAAACCACCAGGACCGGAATTAGCACAATTCGGAACAGGGTCAAGGCATTCGGTATATTCATAGTGGTCTCATTAAAGCAGCAAGTCGTATTCTATTCGTTTTCTAAGCGCTGCGCAGGTCTTCGTAGATTTGTAAGGCAATTTTCTCGCTAATTCCCGGCACTCGTTGTAAATCTTCTACCCCAGCTTGCTTCACACCCTGTAAACCACCGAAATAGCGGAGCAATTCTCGTCGTCGCTTTGCACCAACCCCCGGTATACCCTCAAGCGTAGATTGACGCCGGGTTTTATCTCGCCTTGCCTTGTGCCCCGTGATGGCAAAGCGGTGAGACTCATCGCGAATGTGCTGAACGAGGTGCAGAGCCGGACTATTGTCCGGCAAGCTGATTTCACGGCCATCATCACCGCGAATGAGTATCTCTAAACCCGCGCGGCGATCACTGCCCTTCGCCACCCCGACCATCAGTAGATTGTCGATGCCAAGTTCGGCCATCACCGCTTTTGCCTGGGTCAACTGGCCCTTGCCACCATCGATGAACAAAATATCTGGCACCAATACTTCGCCCGCTTTAACCCGCGTATAGCGGCGGCTAAGCGCTTGGTACATCGCCGCGTAATCGTCACCTGGGGCAATGCCGTCAATATTCATTTTACGATAATCAGACTTTAGCGGCCCGTTGCCATCAAACACCACACAGGAGGCCACAGTCGCCTCGCCGCTGCTGTGACTGATATCAAAGCACTCTAGGCGCTCTGGAAGTTTTTCCAAGCCCAAGACCGCCTGCAAGGCCTTAAAGCGCTTCAGGCTGCTGGCAGACGACGCTAGGCGATTCTTGAGGTTTTGCTCAGCGGCGGTCAGCGCTAAATTTTGCCATTTAGCCCGATTGCTGCGCACCTTGTGACTAAGTGACACTTGGCGCCCTGCCTGTTCAGTAAGGCTTGCCGCCAGTAAATCGCTGTCGTCGAGCATGATATTGCTGATAATTTCCCGTGGAATATCACTAGCGCCGCTACCAATTAGGTAGTGCTGAGCCACAAAAGCCTCGATCTGCATCGCCAGCGGCTCTTCCAGCTGGCTTTTGGGGAAGTAACTACGACTACCCAGCACTCGACCGCCGCGCACGCACACCAGCTGGATACAGACTTGGCCACCGTCCATGACGCCGCCGAGAATATCCATATCGCCGGTTTCACCTTCAATGCATTGCGTGGACTGCACCTGCTGTAAATGGGCAATACGATCGCGTAAATCAGCGGCTTGTTCAAACTCCAGCGCCGCTGCGTGGCGCTCCATTTGATTCGCTAAATCGGCCTGTATATCTGAGCTTTTTCCCTTTAAAAACAATTCGGTATAGTTAACATCTACAGCATATTCTTTGTCGCTTACAATACCGACACAGGGCGCCGAACAGCGCCCTATTTGGTACTGCAGACAGGGTCGGCTGCGGCCTTTGTAATAGCTGTCTTCACACTGGCGCACCCGAAATACTTTCTGTAACCAACTCAAGCTTTCGCGCACCGCCGCCGCACTGGGGTAAGGGCCAAAATACTGACCTTTACCGGTTTTACGGCCGCGATGAATGCTCAAGCGTGGATGCTCGTGATCGGTGCTCAAATAAATATAGGGATAGGATTTATCATCCCGCAGCAGAATATTATAGGCCGGCTTGTACTGCTTAATAAGATTTTGTTCTAGGAGCAGCGCTTCACGCTCACTCGCGGTCACCGTCACTTCAATCTCGTGAATACGCCCCACCAAAGCCATGGTTTTAGTGGTTAATCCACTGGCCCGAAAATAGCTGCTCAAGCGCTTGCGCAAGTTCTTTGCCTTGCCGACGTAAAGCACCTCGCCAGCGACGTTGAGCATTACGTACACCCCGGCCTTCTCCGTGACAGTTTTTAAGAAGCTCGCAGAGTCGAATGACGTCGGCTTCGAAGCGGTTTCATTGGGGATAGCAGTCATCTCATTCAATATATTAGGCTAGGCGCCGGGAGAGTCGATCAGGCCGTGACGAATAGCGAGGAGTGTGAGCTCTACGTCACCACCAATATTGAGTTTTTCAAAAATTCGGTAGCGGTAGCTATTCACCGTTTTCGCTGAAATATGCAGCTGCTCAGCAATGTCCAATACCTTTTGGCAGTTAGCAATCATCAGGCTAATTTGCATTTCGCGCTCAGAGAGCGACTCAAAGGGTGATTCGACATCGCCACTAAAGCCCTTCAATGCAATCGCCTGTGCCACGCTCGGACTTAAATAGCGCAGCCCTTTAGCAACTTGCCTAACCGCCAAGACCATTTCTTCTTCCGAGGCGCCCTTGGTGACATAGGCCGAGGCACCAGCCTTAAGCAGGCGACTGGGCATAGGTTCTTGATCGTATGCGCTCAGCGCAATAATGCGCGTTGACGGCGACACCAATCGCAGTTTACGCGTTGCCTCTAAGCCGCCAATACCTGGCATTCGCACGTCCATTAGCACTACATCGGGGCTTAATATTCGACAGCTGCTAATTGCTTCTTCACCACTTGCCGCTTGGGCGATAACCGCAATACCGTCGGCATCGTCGAGCATTCGCACTATTCCGGTACGCACCATGGCGTGATCGTCGGCAACCAAAACTGTAATCATGTATTTCCCTGCATCCAATGCCTGTAACAATACCACCGCGACCATGACCTAACCAGCCTGCTGTGGGTCAATCCGCCAGCGATAATACCACTTTACGAAAAGTGATATTAATTCTTCCTTGCGCTAGCCCCTTTCGCACTGGAAGCGCGTGCTGCCAGTGGCGCTGGGTGGGCGGCAACATTAACAGCAATGATCCCGATGCTAAATGTATTTTACGTGATTTGGTTTTTAGCCCCTTCGGCTTCAGAAGGAAATCTCGACCACACCCTAAACTGAGTGACGCAACACAGGGATCACTGCCCAAGCTGGCTTCATCGTCGCTGTGGTAACCCATACTGTCTTCGCCATTGCGGTAGTAGTTGAGCAAGGCACAGTTAAAATCGTAGCCAGTATCGTCGGCAATACGCTCTCGTAGCGCCAGCACTTCCGGCGGCCATACATCTGCATAATGGCGGTGACCACTGTAGCGATAACTCAAACCAGAATCCCCAACAAAGGCAACTAACCGTGGCGTCAGGTGGCGTCGGCCATATATGTCTAATATCGGCTGTTGCCAAGAGATATTCTCGCGCAGCTGCTCATACAAGGGATCGGGTTCGGGGATATACTGGGGATAATAATGTAAACCACCCCCCGCTAAAGGAATATGTTCGGGCTCAATAAACACGGGGCTCAATTTCGAGGTCGACATTGAATCGCGCGAGCACATCGGCCTGTATTGCATCGGCGAACGCCAAAACTTCCGCGCCGTCTGCGCCGTCGTAATTAACCAGCACAATGGCTTGGCGCGGGTGAATTCCCACCGCGCCACGCCGCTTACCCTTCCAGCCAGCCTGATCTACCAACCACGCTGCCGCGACTTTAAAGCGGCCATCGGCCATCGGCCAATGGGGCAACGCCGGATATTGCGCGACCAGTTCTTGGGCAAGATTTTTGGAAATAATCGGGTTCTTAAAGAAGCTTCCGACATTCGGCTCCCGCCGATAATCTGGCAGCTTATCAGCCCGCACCATAGCCACGGTCGCAGCGATCAGTTCCGGGCTGGGCGCTTGCTCGGGGGCTTGCGCCGCTATGGCCTCAAGCAAGGCGGGATAACTAAGATTCGGCGCTGGCTTAGCACTCAAGCGCAATGTTATTGCGGTGATAATAAACACATCCCGCAATGCCCCCTTAAATACACTATCGCGGTAGGCTAACTGGCAATCGTCGGCACTTAAGGTGCGTAAGCCATTGAGGTTAATATCCCAGCCAGTAACCGAGTCCAGTACGTTGGCGAGCTCTACGCCATAGGCGCCAATATTTTGTATTGGCGCGGCACCCGCCTGACCGGGGATAGAAATTAAGTTTTCCAAGCCATACCAGCCTTGTGCCAAGCTATATTTCACCAGCTCGTCCCAATTCTCGCCAGCGGCTACGGTAACGAGGCGCTCATCACCACTACTCTCGCAGCTAATACCTCGCATCGCCATACGAATAACCAAACCGTGAATATCGCCGCGTAGCACTAAATTGCTGCCACCGCCGATAAACACTCGCCGTAAACGCCGACGGCTACTAAATTCAATTGCCTCACTAAGGCCATCAAGGCTGCTTACTTCAATAAAATAATCAGCAAGAACGCTAATACCAAGCGTGTTATACGGCCGCAAATCAACATGACGCTGAATATCCATTACAGCGCCGCGCCGTTGCCAAGGCCGTGATGAGCACAAATATGGTGTAATAAGCCTTCAGCGGCGTCTTCCACCAAGTCCAGCACCTCATCAAAGCCCTGCTCCCCACCGTAATAAGGATCCGGTACTTCGCGTCGTGCGGTGTGTTTCGCATAAGTCAAAAACAAAGCTAGCTCACACTTCGCCTGGTGAGTGTGCATAGCTTGTAAATCCGCCAAATTACACTCATCCATGGCCAAGATATAATCAAAGGTTTCGAAATCAGCTTTGCAGACCTGTCGCGCGCGCAATGACGAGAGATCATACTGGCGGCTCAGCGCTGCTGCCTGGCTGCGTTGATCGGGACTGCGACCGATGTGCCAGTCACCCGTGCCCGCCGAGTCAACCTGTATCTCGTCGTGTAGACCGGCATCGTTTAGGAGCTTCTGAAAGACACCGTGAGCCGTCGGCGAGCGACAAATATTGCCAAGACATACAAATAATACCTTGATGGCCATTAGCTGCTCGCCGCCAAAATTTTCCTGACATTTTGTAAGTCGGCTTCAGTATCAACGCCGCCCGGAATATCTACACAGGCCGTGGCGATATGAATACGCACACCGTTTTCCATCGCCCGCAATTGCTCTAATTTTTCAAAGCTCTCTAACACCCCCATGGGCCAGCGTACAAATTCGTGAAGAAAACCCACCCGATAAGCATAGATGCCAATATGACGTAAAAAGGGTGCATTATCTGGCAGACTCAATTCCTCGCCAGCCCAGTCATCGCGGCACCACGGCATGGGTGCACGACTAAAATACAGCGCATAACCCTGCCTATCGGCAACGGCTTTAACAGCGTTGGGATTAAAGACCACCTCAATATCGTTAATAGCCTCGCCCAGCGTTGCGATACCCGCGCTAGGCTTGGCGGCCAAATTTTCGGCCACCTGCGCAATAGCCGCCTTCGGGATCAGGGGTTCATCGCCCTGCACATTGACGACGATTTCCTCGTCGCTGAGCTGCAACTTACTCACCACTTCTTGCAAGCGATCGGTGCCAGATTCATGGGTCGCAAGGGTCATAATCACTTCTGCGCCAAACCCTTGGCAGGCATCAAATACCCGCTGATCCTCAGTGGCAATCACCACCCGACTGGCATCGCTATCGACGGCTCGCTCCCAAACATGCTGAATCATGGGTTTTCCAGCAATATCGAGCAGCGGCTTACCCGGCAAGCGGCTGGAAGCGAAACGGGCGGGAATGATAACGGTGTAAGACATGCTTGCTCCAAATGTAATTGATACTAGCGCGCTACTGCTGAAATATTAGCGGTTGATGTCGACTTCTGCCAAACGCGAGCGCAACTGCGCATAAAACGCTTTATCTATCTCGCCAGTAACCGGCAACATCCAATGGCTTCTCTCGGCAAATAGCCGACATTTAACAGCATCCTTTTCCGTCATTAGTACTGGCAGTGACTCATCAAATTGTAAGTCGGCCACAGTATAAGGATGGTGGTCAGCAAATGGATGCTCAATAAGCTCAAAGCCCGCCGCTTGCAGGCTGTGAAAAAACCGCTGAGGATTACCGATTCCCGCAACAGCGTGGATTCGGCGTTGGCTTAATGGCCAATCGACTAAGGCGCGCTGCTCACCGCTGGCCAAATTTACCGCCGTCACGCCCCGCAAATCCATGGTATAACCACGCAAGCGACTATTGCCGCCATTGATTATGCGCAGGTCGATAGCGTTTGCGCGGCTTACCGGCTCGCGCAAAGGCCCCACGGGCAAGCAGTGGCCATTGCCAAAGCCCCGCTCGCCATCAATAACGAGAACCTCTATGTCGCGAGCTAGACGATAATGCTGTAAACCGTCGTCGCTAATAATGAGATCGCAAGCGTGCTGCTCTACAAGCAATTTTGCTGCCGCCACGCGATCTGGCGCCACCGCCAGCGGCAAGCCACTGCGCTGGTACATTAGATAAGGTTCGTCCCCCGCTTCAGCGGGTGTTGACTTGGCGGTGACTAAATAAGGGTATATTGGTGCCTTTCCGCCGTAGCCGCGACTAACAATTCCGACCTTATAGCCTAGGCCTTGGCAGTATTCGGCCACCGCCAACACGACCGGAGTCTTACCACTGCCACCCACAGAAATATTGCCGATCACAATCAGCGGCGCGCCGCAGGACTGCGGCCGAATTAGACGGCGCCTCACTGCGGCGATTAGGCGATACAAATACGCCAGCGGAAGCAAAAGTAGCAAACTTTTCGGCTTGCCATACCAGGCGCGATTCAGGCCTTGTTCCAATGCCACCTAAATCTATTCCTCAAAATTCTTGTGGTATAGCTGGGCGTAGCGCTGATTCAAGGCCAGCAGCTCATCGTGGCTGCCCTGCTCTTTTATTTGCCCGGCTTCCATTACCACAATTTGATCGGCCATTTCGATGGTACTCAGGCGGTGGGCAATAACAATAGTAGTGCGGCCTTTCATCACCTCTTCCATCGCTTTTTGAATATGACTTTCAGCGCGATTATCGAGCGCCGACGTCGCCTCGTCAAAAATCAAAATTGGCGCGTTTTTAAGGAAGGCGCGGGCAATGGCCAGACGTTGACGCTGGCCACCAGACAACATCACGCCGTCTTCGCCAATAACGGTTTCTAAGCCGAGGGGAAGTTGGTCTATAAACTCGCTGGCGTGGGCCGCCTCTATAGCGGCACGTACCTCTTCACGACTCGCCCCGGCCATCTTGCCGTAAGCAATATTATTGAAAACAGTGTCGTTAAACAGCGTGACCTGCTGAGTCACCAAGGCCATTTTGTCGCGTAGATTACTTAGCTGGTAATCTCGAACATCAACACCATCAAGCAAGATATCACCCTGGTCATGTTCATAAAACCGCGACAACAGACTCACCAAGGTGGACTTGCCGGAGCCAGACAAACCAACCAAGGCCAAGGATTTACCCGCCTCAACTTTTAAATTTATATTGCGTAATACCAGCTCAGAATCAGGGCTATAGGCGAAGTTCAAATTACGTATTTCAATATCGCCGCGGGTTACATCACTGCGGTAAGTACCCTCGTCTTTCTCTTGCTCTGCGTCTATAAAATCAAAAATATCTTCTGCTGCCGCCAAGCCTTTTTGAATAGTGCTGCTAACATCCGCCAGCTGACGCATAGGTTTTGGCAAAAACAAGGCCGCCGACAAATACGCGACGAAGGCCCCAGGCGACATTGAACCGCCCAGACCCAAGGCTATCCAAATTAGCACGCCGGTGGCGAGTACAACTGGAAACTGAATCACTGAAGGACTGATCGCGTTGTAATAGGCCATCTTAATGTTTTGACTGCGGGTCCGACCACTCGCCTCAACAAATCGAGCGGTTTCAAAGGCCGTGCCGTCGTAGAGGCGAATTTCACGATAAGCGCCAATCGACTCATTGGTCACTTGGTTGACATCGCTCATCGCGTTTTGAATGTTTTTACTGAGCTTGCGAAACCGTTTACCCACCCAGTATACGGTGACAGCAATAATCGGCAGGGCAAGGAAAAACACCATGGTGAGTTTCCAGTTGCTATACAGCAAGTAGGCAATAAGTCCGATCGCAAAAGTGCCCTCACGCAGCACGACTTTGGTCGCATTAACCGCCGCACCGGTGACTTGTTCGACATTAAAGGTAATTTTGGAAATCATCATGCCCGTGGAGTTTTGATCAAAATACCGACTGGGCATATGCAGCATTTTATTAAACAGTTCACAGCGCAAATTGTGAACCAAGCTATTAGAAACAATCGCGATAAAATAATTACCGGCAAAGTAACCCAGGCCTCGGACTAAGCCGAGCACAACCATCATTAACACAATCCACAAGCGAGCGTCGGTTAGGACAAAGTCTTTGCCCCCCAAAGCCCACATTAATTTTGCCGACATACCACCTTCGCCGGGCACCATATTGCCGCCGATATAATCGACAATCAGCTGCATCATATCGGCAAGCAATACCTGAACACCGGAAAATACCGAAAAGCCCAAAACGCTGAATAAGAACATGGCCCACATCGGTATCACGTATTTCAGCAAGCGACCGTAAATAACGAGATCGGATTTATTGTTGTTACTCATATTACCGGGAATTCCTAGCGTTAACGGAGACGGAAAATAAAATCAATTGGCTGGCGTACTGCTGTCGGGATCTTGGGTGGTTAGGCTAAGCTTAGCAAAGCCCAATCGCCCCGCCGCATCCATCGCGGTGATAACGGACTGGTGAGGGCTTTTCGCATCAGCAGTAATAATGACCGGCAACTCAGTGTCGTCGCCAGCAATCTCGCGCATGCCAGCCATCAAACCTTGTACGGTGTGATCGACCAAGGCATGCTCATTAAGGCGGTAACGCCCTTGGGCGTCGATCACGACCTCCAAAACCTTCGTTTCCTGAGGAGCGATGTCACCTTGCGCGCTGGGCAACTCCAAATTAAGACGACTTTCTTTGGTAAATGTTGTCGACACCATAAAAAATATCAGCAGTAAAAACACCACATCAATTAGCGGGGTAAGATTAACCCCACTGTCATCCATGCGCTGGCGCTTAAATTTCACTATTTTTTACCCGCTGCGCTGTCTTTAATTTGCACTTCGCCGTGCATCGCATTGATCAGTTTCATCGCGTCTTGCTCCATTCGAACTACCAGCTCGTCAATGCGGCGCAAAAAATAGCGATGCATAATCAAGGCGGGAATGGCCACACAGAGGCCTGAGGCGGTTGTGATTAAGGCTTCGGAGATACCACCAGCGAGCACCCCTGCGTTACCTGTGCCCTGCACCATAATCTCGGTAAATACTCTAATCATACCCAGTACCGTGCCTAGCAAACCAAGCAGCGGCGCAACCGCAGCAATAGTGCCCAGCGCGTTAAGGTAGCATTCTAGGTCGTGAATTATGTGAGACGCCGTATCTTCAATACTCTCTTTCATAATATCGCGCCCAAATTTGGCGTTGGCCAAACCGGTGGCGAGAATTTGCGCCAGTGGCGAGCCGCGTCGTAGCTCACGTAATTTCTCTGCATCGAGCTGCTTATTTTGCAACCACGCCCACACTTGATTTAATAAATTACGGGGAGCGACCTTATCGGGATTCAGTTTGAGAAAACGCTCTACACAGATAGCCAAAGCAATAATTGAAGACAAAATAATTGGCAGCATTAACCAGCCACCCGCTTTCACCAATTCAAGCACATCAGATCCCTACCATTTTTATGTGAGGGCATTATACGGAGGGAATGCCTCGGTAAGAAGTGAATCAGCCCTCGGAATTGAATTTCCGGCATAATTCAGGGTTTGTTACTGGCGTTTCCCAGTAATAACGCCAAGCTCTAGCATAGCGAATATCCGCTAGCTCGCCGCCTTGAAAGCGAAATTGAATCGCGCCATGCAGGCCGGTATGCCAGCAGCGACTGCCCTGAGCTTGATAGCGACGAAGAACGGCTGTCGCGGGGTGGCCGTAGTGGTTATTGCGCCCAGCCGAAAACACCACCTCTGCGGGTGCAACCGCCGCAATAAACGCCGCTGATGACGAGGTATTGCTGCCGTGGTGTGGCGCCACCAATACATTTGCCGATAAGTTATTATCATGGGCATCCATCAACTTGCGCTCTATATCTGCCTCGATATCCCCAGTGAGCAGAATAGCGGCAAGACCGGCACTGATCTTCATAACACAAGAAGCGTTATTACCGCGCTGATCGCTGACAGCGCTGTGCAAAAACTCAAATCGCACACCATCCCAATTCCAGGCTGGCGCTGTGTGACAATCGCGCCCTATTCTTTCAAACTTCTCAATATCTTCGCCACGAAGAAATGTGACCACCGGCTGCTTAGCAAGCAATGCGGACGCGGCACCCGCATGGTCGCGGTCACCATGGCTTAGCACCAACGCGTCTAAACGGTCTATGGCGAACTCCGCCAACGCGGGCAAGACCACGGCATCGGCGGTATTAAAGCCGCTGCGAAAATCTGGCCCAACATCGTACAGCAGGGATTTCGTTTGGGTTTGCAGTAGCACCGCCAAACCCTGCCCAACATCGAGCACGGTCACCCAGAGATCACCCTTGGTCGGTCGCGGCGCGGGCCAATAGAACAAAGCCAACAAGGGAATTACAGCCAGCCACTTAGCGGGTACCCCGCGGGGTAAAAGTATGACGAGTACTGCGCCAAGGCCTAAACCCAGGGCAGACGGCGGAGGATAAAAATGAATTACTGGTTGCCACTGCGCCGCCAGCGCTAGGCCTAGCTGCAAATATTCAAATAAGGCGTCTGCACAGGAAAAAAGCAAATCTGCCAGCCAAGGCCAGACCTTAAGTAACAATAAGCCCGCAAACAAGGCGGGTAAAATCAAAAAGGCCACCAGTGGGATCGCCACCAGATTTGCGGGGATACTCGCCACACTAAAACCCAATCCCCATAGACCCAACACTGGCAGCAAGCCAATAACGACCACCCACTGAGATCGCAGCAAGCTTAAACTACGAGGCTGACGCTGCCCCTGGAATGCCCACAACAGTATCGCCACAGCCGCAAACGAGAGACTAAAACCCAGCTGATGGGGCGCCAGCGGGTCGATAACCAACACCAGCAGCATCGCGGCAAAATAGGACCGCCAAGGGCTAATCTGCCGCCTAAAGCCATACGCCAACAAGGCCATCGCCGCCATTGCTACCGCTCGCTGGGTCGGCACGGAAAATCCCGCCATTGCCGCGTAGCTCAAGGCAAAGCCCATTGCCAACAGGGGCTTTAGCACTAAACCACGCTGACACAAAAATATCGCGACGCGACCAAGCCCCCAGCCCCACAGCAGCACCATGCCAATATGCATACCCGAGATGGCCATTAAGTGGCTGGTACCCGTTTGGGCAAACAAGGCCCAATCTGCGGGGTTTATCCCACTGCGGTCAGCAAACAGCAAGGCCTTCATTACCCCACTGTGATGATACCGGTCGAGATACGCGCTGGGGCCAGCTATCAAATTCTGCCGAAAGATCTCCGGCGAAAATGGGGCTGCCGAAGGAGTGAATACCGCGGTTTCAGGATGGCGAACATAGCCAGTAGCGGAATAGCCCGACACAAACAACCAGTGTCCATAATCAAAAGCGCCGGGAGATCGATAACCGTGAGGACGGCGCAAGCGAAGCTGCGCATGCAGGCTATCACCTAGGCTAGGCGGCTCCTCGCCGTACCAACTTAGCCGTACCCGACCCAAGCCTTTAAGGTCGGTTTTAGCGTCAAAACGGTAATGTGGCGGAAACTCACTGCGTCGTTCAGGCGGCGTCAACACCCGAAAGCTTAACGTAATATCCCTACCTTCAAGTGCCGGTGGCAACAGCTGCGCGGTTCGCCACACGCCGTAGCTTGCGGCGTAGGCCGCAGCAATTAAAAACGCCACTAAAGGCCCGCGCCAGCGCAGCCGTAACGCGGCGCTGGCGATTAAACCACTCAAAAGGCAAACAGCAATAATCGTGTATGCTGGCAGCGCTGGTGCAAACGCTACGCCGACTATTGCTACTATCGCCGCTGTCATCCATGACAACATGCTGGAGTACCCCAGTAGATCCGTGCATAATGGCGCCGCCCCGCTTATCGAGTACGCGGCTGGCTAAATTTCAACTGTCACACATGTGAACTAGAATTGAGCGGATGGCTCGTAAATTATTTAAACGTTGGTTACCGACGCCCGAAAAAATGCGCGAGCACCCCTCGGTCCGTATTTTTGGCAGTCTGTTACACGACCCCAATCTTTGGCACTTGAACCGCCGCTCAGTGAGCTTGGCGTTTTTCTTGGGCCTGTTCATTGCGTTTGTACCAATACCAACGCAAATGTTACTTGCCGCCCTCGCAGCCATTGTCTGCCGCGCTAATTTACCTATTTCAGTGATGCTGGTATGGATTACCAACCCCATCACCATGCCCGCTATCTTTTACTTTACCTATAAAGTTGGCGCTACCGTAATGGGTATTCCTCCCAATTCATTCCACTTTGAATTGTCATGGGCCTGGCTGGCCGAGGAATTCACCTATTTATGGCGCCCCTTGCTCGTGGGCTGCTTTTTAACCGGCTTACTAGCTGGCCTCGTTGGCGCCGCGAGCATTCATATTTTATGGCGCGTCCACGTCACACGGCGCTGGCGAAAACGCCGGGAAAGCCGTCTAAACCGCTAAACACAATACCGCAAACATCGTCTAACTCGAGCGTAACGCTTCTGCTGGCGCCATTCGCGACGCTCGCCACGCGGGATAAATCGTTGCCAACAAACTCATAGCGTAGGCTAGCGCGCAGACGGCTAAAACATCCGGCATACGAATATCAGCGGGCAAATAGTTAATGGGATACACATCGCTCTGCAGCAACTGCAAGCCCCAAAAATGCTCAACAGCGGCAACTACATCGCCGATAAACGTTGCCAGCACCACCCCCAGCACCCCGCCAGCAGTCGACCCCACCGCACCGATAACGGCACCATAACTCAAAAAAATACGCAAAATATCGCCTTGGCTCGCTCCTTGGCTGCGCAGAATACCAATATCAGCACGCTTGTCATTGACGACCATGACCAAGGTAGAAACCACATTAAACACCGCAACCCCCACCACGGCGAGCAGCATAATAACCACTAATTTACGGGACATTTGAATGGCGTGGTACATATTGCCAAACTGCTGACTCCAATCCTTGAGCATAAAGTCACGACCGTGCACCGAGGCCAATTCCCATGCAATTTGTGGCGCGGCAAACACGTCTGTAACTGAGACGCGCAGCGACACTGGTGGCGGTTCGGCGAATAATGCCTGGGCATCACTGATATGCATCAGCACCATTTGCTGATCCAGTTCTGTACCCGTGGCCACCAACGCCGCAACCGTCATCTGTACAAAACGCACATTTTGACTTCCCGCGGCCTGCGGCACACCCAAGGTCACCCGCTCCCCCTGTTCAACACCTAGGCGCTCGGCCAGAGCCTTACCTAAAATCACCATCTTGCTGCCGGTGCTTAACACGTCTAAATCGACATAATCTCGGATAGTGGACACGCGCGCCTCGGCTACAGGCTCCACGCCATAGAACAAACCGGGCTCAACCAAACCGCCCTTTATCAACATGGCGCTGCCCTGCACAAACGGCGCCGTTGCGAGTACAGCGGGATGGCGCTCGACGTCGCCTTGCAGGGTTTGCCAATCGCTCTCACCCACAGCCCAAGGTTGCAGCGTAATATGCGGTACCAAAGCCAATATTCGAGTCCGCATCTCACGATCAAAACCGTTCATCACCGACAACACCGTTACCAGGAGGGCAACCCCCAGAACCAGCCCTGCCATAGACAGCCGCGACAAAAACGACACCAACTGACTTCCTGACCGGCCCGAGCTATATCGAAGACCAATAAATACCGCCAGTGAGCGCATCAGGCCGCCGACTCCTGCAATTGGCCATCGGCGAGACTAAGTACCCTGTCCATCCGCCGAGCAAGCCGCATATCGTGTGTGACAATCACCAAGCTGGTTTGCAGCTCGCGATTTAATTCGAGTAACAGCGCCTGCACAGATTCTGCCGTGTCGCCGTCTAAATTGCCGGTGGGCTCATCCAATAATACACAGGCGGGACTATTCGCCAATGCGCGGGCAATGGCGACCCGCTGCCGCTCCCCGCCCGATAATTGCGCGGGCCGGTGCTCTAAGCGGTGGCCCAAACCCACCCGCTCCAGTAACTCTCGGCTGCGAGCAAACGCCACCGCGCGCTTTTCACCGCCAATAAGCAAGGGCATCGCCGCATTTTCCAGCGCAGAAAACTCAGCAAGCAAATGATGAAACTGGTATACAAAACCCAACTCGCGATTGCGCAACCGGCTGCGATCTCGGTCATTCATCTTTGCAATGTCTTTGCCGCTAACCAGCACGCTACCTTCTGAGGGGGTATCCAGTCCGCCAAGCATATGCAGCAAGGTGGTCTTACCGGCCCCCGAGGGACCGACAATCGCAATTCGCTCGCCACGACCAATATCGAGGTTTATGTTATTCAGTATGGTGAGCTGCTCTGGCCCCTGAACAAAAAACTTATGTAGATCACGACAGGCAAGCACTGAATCTGCCGGGACACTGATATTAGACATAGACACCGTACTCGTTATTCATAACGCAGAGCCTCAGCGGGTTGCACTCGCGAAGCCTGCCAGGCTGGATATAGCGTTGCCAGTAAGCTGAGCAGTAACGCAAAGCCACTGACAACCGCCACGTCTGACCACTGTAAATGGGAGGGAAGATGAGTAATAAAATAAACTTGCGGATTAAAGAGCTGCATACCGCTTACCTGCTCGATAAACGCGACTACACCACCGATATTTTGCGCGAGAGGCACGCCGATGAGCAAGCCAAGACCAAGACCAATCAGGCCCGTCGCCATACCGTAAACAATAAAAATAGCCATAATTGAACCCGGCGTACTGCCCATAGTGCGCAGCACCGCAATTGAGCCCCGCTTGGCAGACACCGCCATACTCAAAATGGAAACAATATTAAAGGCGGCAATCAACACAATAAACAGTAGCAGCAGGCGCACCATTTGTTTTTCCATTTTAACGGCCTGAAATAGGCTGCCCTGACTGTCACTCCAGCTTACAGCGAGACTGCCTTCTGGCAACTCAGCAGCGAGCACTGGCAGCAATTGCGGCGCCGCAAACATATCGGTCAATTGCAGGCGCAAGCCCTCAACATCGTCGCCGAGCTGGTAGAGCCGCTGAGCGTCGCGAATATGGATAAACGCACTCGTTGCATCAAGCTGGGCACCCGCGCTGAAGACCCCGCTAACCGTAAACTCTTTTTCGCGAGGGTACAAACCAAACGGTGTCACGGTCACTTTGGGCAAAATAACGGTTAGACCGTCACCAATACTCACCCCCAGCTGCCGCGCGAGAATATCGCCAATAATAATTTGATACTGGCCGCTGCCGTCATCGCTGAGGTAAGTACCGGCGATCATGTGCTCTGCAACTGAGGATACCCCACGCTCCTGTTCAGGATCGATGCCGTACAAAGACACACCACGCAAACGCTTAAAGACCGCCAGCATAGCCTTACCGCCCACATAGGGCGCAACCCCGCTAACTTGGGGCTTATCGGCCAGCGAACTCGCGTAAGCCTGCCAGTCCGCTAAGCGGCGCTGAGGACCTTCAATATAACCGTGGGGGACAACCGATAGGACTCGCTGCTGCAGTTCACGCTCAAAGCCGTTCATCACTGACATCACAACAATCAATGAGACCACGCCAATTAACATGCCCAGCAGTGAAAACCACGAGACTAGCGACAGAAAGCGGTCATTTCCCGAGGCACGTCGAAAATACCGAATACCAATCCGTAAATATAAGGGCACAGCCATAGGAAACTAATCGCAATCCAGATCGTAAATCAGAGCCTATACTATCATTGCATGCGGGAATTATGAGAAAAGATATTTGTGCAATTTATGCGCCTTTTCACCCGCTAACGCCAAAGTATTCGTACAAGGGGATATTCATGTTACTCATACTACACCCTAATATTCAGGAGTCAGATCCAGCATTTAAGAAAACCATGAGTCATCTCCAGCAATTATCCGGAGTAAAGATCAAACAGCATGAGGTCAGCGGCCAGCTACAAAGCCTCAGAGAAATTTATTTGCTCGGCGATACCCACGCGCTGGATATTGAAGAGATTGAAAGCCTACCCGCGGTGGAGAAAGTCATTCGGATCTCAGAGGAATACCGTATTCTCGGCCGCCATAAGACCCAAGGCGGACGCAGCGGCTTTCATTATCAGGGCTTAGCCTTTGATCAAGAGTCGCTACACATCTTTGCCGGGCTGTGTGCAGTAGATAATCCCAAGCACGTCGAAGAAATGCTCCGCGCCCTGCAAGCCAACGGTCTGAATTGCACGCGAATGGGCGCCTACAAGCCCCGCACCAATCCTTATGCGTTTCAGGGTCACGGCAAAGACTGCCTGCCTTGGGTATTTGATCTTGCGGGAAAATACGGCATTAAAGTCATTGCCATGGAAGTCACCCACGAAAGTCATATGCAGGAGATTGACCAAGCCCTCTCCGATGCCGGGCGCCCTTGCGGCGTGATAATGCAAATTGGCACTCGTAACACCCAAAATTTTGAGTTGCTCAAAGCCATTGGTAAACAGAACGACTACCCCGCCCTACTAAAGCGTGGCTTTGGCATTACCCTTAATGAATCCTTAAACGCCGCAGAATATTTAGCCAGCGAAGGCAATAGCCAAGTGATATTTTGCTTACGAGGAATGAAAAGTGAGTTCGGCGCGCCCCACCGCAATATGGTGGATTTTGCACAGGTACCGACGGTAAAGCGACTTACAAGAATGCCAGTCTGTATCGACCCCTCTCACTCGGTCGGTAGCCGCGATATCGCCCCCGATGGGGTTTTAGAACTCTGCCACGCCACCGCCCAAGGGGTATTAGCTGGCGCCAACATGGTATTGGTCGATTTTCACCCAGCCCCAACAAAAGCCCTAGTCGACGGACCTCAAGCGCTAACGCTTAATGAGCTAGAGCCGTTTTTGAAAGACATGGAGATTGCGAGGAAGGCATATTTGGAGCGAGTCGGGGTTTGGCAGCACGCCGCGTCGGACGTCTGACGCCCGACGCCCGACGAATTCAACTAGCGTCGTAAAACGTCGTGCTCGATTTATTCCGCGCCGCGGCCGCCGCATCATTTTCTTCTGTGCATTTCTTCGGATCATTACCGCACAAATCACAGATATAGTCAGGGTCGCTCAGTGCAGCGCCAACCCCTCCGCAGGACCCAGCAATGGGCTTGCGGCCCATTAATACTCCAATCGACATTGCGCCGACAATCAGTAGCATCACAAAAAACGCAGCAAATATCGTTGCCATTTTACTTCTCCTGCTCCAGATACGGAGCAAACTCGGAACTGTAGCGGCGGGCAAAGCCCGCGTCGCTCTTTTCTATAATATAAACCGGTATGGCCATTTGTTCAGCCAACTTCAGTGTTTTATCACCACCCATTACCGAAAACGCAGTGGCCAAGGCATCAGCATACGCGCACGAGGCGTCCAATACCGTAACTGAGGCCAAATTATGGGTAATCGGGCGCCCGGTGTTCGGGTCGATAGTGTGCGAGTAACGCACTCCCTCTTCTTCAAAGTAATTACGGTAGTCACCCGAGGTGGCTATGCCTATATTACCCAAGCGGATCGGCGTGGTTTCTGGGTTTTCCACATCGGGATTCTCCACCCCAATTCGCCATTGATCGCCGCGCGGACTCAAGCCAGCAACGCGCATCTCACCGCCAATCTCGACCAAATAGTCCTTGGTGCCGAGGGATTCCAGCCATAAAGCGACCACATCAACACCGTAGCCCTTGGCAATAGCCGACAAGTCGATGTGAAGATCTTTATGCTTAAGCACCTTTTTATCAAGGATATCCAGCTCAATTTCACCAAAGCCCACGGTTTCGAGCGCTTTGGCAACAGCCTCATCACTCGGTTTGCCGTCGTGTTTAACGGGCCCAAAGCCCCACAAGTTCACCAGCGGTGCAACCGTAATATCAAACGCGCCATTTGTGACCCAACTCACTTCAGTCGACAATACTAAGATATCGAACAGCATGGGCATGACCGGGTACCACTCATTCACCTGTGCGTCATTTAAACGGTTCAATTCAGAGTCTGGGATGTACGTTGAAGCGAGCTGATTAAACGCCTGCAAGCGCAGGTCCAGCGCCTCCTTGAGACTTTGCTCGGTCCACTCATCGCTCGGCTGACGCAGAGTAATGTGATAAGTGGTGCCCATGGTAGTGCCATTCACTTGTAAAAATGGCGCTTGTTTCGCTGAGCAGCCCACCATAAACAATAAAAGCAGCACTAAGGCTGCTTTTATTGTGTTGCGAGGCGAATTACCCACCGAAATCATCGAGAAGTATATTGTCTTGTTCAACACCGAGATCTTCCAACATTTTGATAACAGCCGAGTTCATCATCGGCGGCCCACACATATAGTACTCGCAATCTTCCGGTGCTTCGTGGTCCTTCAGGTAGTTTTCAAACAAGACCTGATGGATAAAGCCGGTCATACCAGTCCAATTATCTTCGGGCTGGGGATCAGAGAGCGCCAAATGCCACTCAAAGTTCTCATTCTCTGCTGCCAGCTTGTCGTACTCTTCCACGTAAAAGGCTTCACGCATTGAGCGCGCGCCGTACCAGAAAGTAATTTTGCGCTTGGTTTTTAACCGCATCAGCTGATCGAAGATATGCGAGCGCATCGGTGCCATACCAGCACCACCGCCGACAAACACCATTTCAGCATCGGTCTCTTTGGCAAAGAATTCACCAAACGGGCCGTAAACTTTCACTTTGTCGCCAGGCTTAAGATTAAAGACCCAAGATGACATCTGCCCCGGTGTTAAGGCTAAGTTATTTGGTGGTGGCGTCGCCGCACGAATATTAAACTTAACAATGCCCCGCTCTTCAGGATAATTGGCCATTGAGTAAGCGCGGATAACGGTCTCTTCCACTTTCGACTCAACATTCAAGAAACCGAAACGCTCCCAGTCGCCTTTGTATTCGGCCGGAATATCAAAATCCGAATACTTAACATGGTGCGGTGGGCATTCAAGCTGCACGTAACCGCCAGCGCGGAAGTTAACGTTCTCACCCTCTGGCAGCTTCAAAGTCAGCTCTTTAATGAAGGTTGCCACATTGGGGTTGGACTCAACAGTACACTCCCATTGCTTAACACCAAAGACGTCCTCTGGCACTTCAATCTTCATATCTTGCTTAACCGGAGTCTGGCAAGACAAACGCCAGCCTTCGCGAGCTTCGCGAGGGCTAAAATGCGCTTCTTCGGTAGCGAGCATCGAGCCGCCGCCGTCGCTAACAATACACTTACACTGGGCGCAGCTACCGCCGCCGCCACAGGCTGACGCCAAGAACACGCCCTGGCCAGACAAAGTGTTTAATAATTTATCGCCTGCAGGCACGGTAATGGTTTTTTCGCCATTGATCTCGATGGTGACATTGCCGCTGCTCACAAGGCGCGAGCGTGCGAACAAAATAATGCACACCAGCGACAATACAATCGCGGTAAACATGCCCACACCGAGAATAACTACTGTATTCATTAATTCCTCTCCAGTCTTCTCGGTTAGAGATCAATACCGCCGAAGGACATAAAGCCCAACGACATTAAGCCAACAGTGATGAAAGTAATACCCAGACCTCGCAGGCCCTCGGGAACATCGCTGTATTTGAGTTTTTCGCGGATACCTGCCAAGGCAACAATAGCTAGCGCCCAGCCAGTACCGGCGCCCGCACCGTAGACGACCGAGTCGGCAAAGCCGTAGTCGCGCTCTACCATGAACAGCGAGCCGCCCATAATTGCGCAGTTAACCGTGATCAACGGCAGGAATACACCCAGTGCGTTATAAAGCGCTGGTACATATTTATCCAATACCATTTCCATGATTTGAACTATCGCGGCAATAACACCGATATAGCTCAGCAAACCCAGGAAGCTCAAATCTACGTCAGGGTAGCCAGCCCAGGCCAACGCGCCTTCGCGGAGCAAATGGTTGTAAATTAGGCTGTTAACCGGGACGGTCAGCGCCATAACTACGATAACCGCAATCCCCAAGCCAATTGCGGCCTGAATTTTTTTGGAAATCGCCAAAAAAGTACACATGCCCAGGAAAAAGGCCAGCGCCATGTTCTCAATAAACACCGAGCGCACGAACAGGCTTATAAAGTGTTCCATTAAAAGGCCTCCTTAACGCTGCGGGTATTTTTAGTGATTTTAAATTCTTCCTTTTCCACCTGTTCGGGTTTAGCCGAGCGCAATACCCAGATAAAAATACCAATCAGGAAGAAGGCGCTTGGCGGTAACAGTAATAGGCCGTTAGGCACATACCAGCCACCGTCGGTAACCAGCGGCAGTATCTCGAAACCAAACAACTTACCAGAACCAAACAATTCACGAACCACAGCAATACTGATTAGTACCACACTGTAGCCCAGACCATTACCGATGCCGTCAACGAAGCTCGCCAGCGGCGGGTTCTTCATAGCGTAACCTTCGGCGCGGCCCATAACGATACAGTTGGTGATTATCAAACCAACAAACACCGACAACTGTTTGCTGATCGCAAAGGCATAGGCCTTTAACAGTTGATCCACCACGATTACCAGCGAGGCTATAATCACCATCTGCACAATAATACGAATACTGCTTGGGATCTGCTTGCGGATCAGCGATACCGCAAAGCTTGAACAAGCCGTCACCAAGGTCACAGAGATACACATTACCAGCGTTACTTTAAGGCTGGAGGTCACCGCCAAGGCCGAGCAGATACCGAGTATCTGCAGCGCGATGGGGTTGTTCTGTAAAATTGGCTTGCTTAGGGCTTCTCTCATTGTCGACATGGCTTATGCCTCCCCTGAACGCAAGTTGCTTAAAAAAGATTTATAACCCAGCTCACCCATCCAGAAGCGCAGCAAATTGCTAACACCGCGGCTGGTTAACGTCGCACCAGAAAGTGCATCCACCTTGTTTTCGGCATTAGGTGTGCTGCTGTCTACATTGCCTTTGACCAGTTCAATAGCAACATCGCCATCACTGTAGATCTCTTTACCGGGCCAAATCGCCTTCCACTTTGGATTGTCGACTTCGCCACCCAATCCAGGCGTTTCGCCGTGATCGTAAAAACCTAAGCCCGCAACCGTATTGAAATCATTTTCCAATGCCAGAAAGCCGTAAAGTGTTGACCACAAGCCATAGCCGCGAACCGGCAAAATCACCTTATCGTATTTGCCATCTTTCTCGATCAAATACACCATAGCGAAGTTTTCACGACGGCGAATTTTGGCGAGATCGTCATCACCCAGCGCAATTGACGTCGCTGAATCTTTGGCCACTTTAGCTTGCTCAAAACCTTTTATAGCCAACTCATCGGTAAACTTACCGGTTTCTAAGTCAACAATTTTAGTCGTGACCTGCTTAAACTGCTCCTCGACACTTTCACCGGGGACTAGCAGTCCAGCCGCCGCCAAGATATTGGCTTTGCGGTCTAGGGCTTTATTAATTACTTGCGCCGGTTTCAGCATAACTGCCGCGCTGGCAACAACCAGAGCGCAGACAATACACAGGGTAACGGCAACCAGCAGCGTTCTTGGGATACTGTCGTTATTAGCCACGTGCCAACCTCCGCTTGATATTTGCCTGCACTACAAAATGATCGATTAGCGGCGCGAATAAGTTAGCGAACAAAATTGCCAACATCATGCCCTCTGGGAAAGCGGGGTTAACTACGCGAATCAACACCACCATACAACCGATCAAGGCGCCAAAAATCCATTTACCAGTATTGGTCATCGACGACGACACTGGGTCAGTCGCCATAAACATCATGCCGAAGGCAAAACCACCCAATACCAAATGCCAATGCCAAGGCATGGCCATCATTAAATTGTCGCTCTGCATGGAGTTGAACAGCATCGACAGGCCAAACATACCGATCAATACGCCGAGCACAATGCGCCAAGAGGCAATGCCGGTCCACAAAAGTACGCCACCGCCGAGGAAAATTGCCAAGGTCGACACTTCACCCATTGAGCCGTGCATATTGCCGAGGAAGGCGTCCATCCACGTCATTTTTTCTTGCAGAACCGCCATGCCATCGCTTGCCACTACAGACAGCGGTGTTGCGCCGGTAAAGCCATCAACGGCCGTCCATACTGCGTCACCAGACATCTGCGCGGGGTACGCGAAGAAGAGGAACGCGCGGCCCGCTAATGCGGGGTTTAAGAAGTTTTTGCCGGTGCCGCCGAATACTTCTTTGGCAATAACCACACCAAAGCTGATACCCAAGGCAACCTGCCACAGCGGAATACTCGGCGGGCAAATCAGGGCAAACAGAATTGAAGTAACAAAGAAGCCTTCATTAACCTCGTGGCCACGCTTCATGGCAAAAAGTACTTCCCAGAAACCGCCGACGACAAAGGTCACGGCGTAAACGGGAATAAAATACCAAAAGCCGTGCCAGAAATTATCCCAAAGGCTAGCGGGGTCATAGCCCGCCATCATCGAGATCATTACATGACGCCAGCCTTCACCGCCGGCAATGCCAGCATCGAGCATAATTTGGTTAGCCTGAAAACCAATATTCCACATCCCGTAGAACATCGCCGGGAATGCACAGAACCAAACGGTAATCATAATCCGTTTTAGATCGACACCGTCGCGGACATGCGCATTGGCTTTAGTAACACTTGATGGTGAATAAAAAATCGTATCTGCCGCTTCGTACAGCGCATACCATTTTTCATAGCGGCCGCCTTTCTCAAAATGCGGCTCCATATCGTCGAGAATTTTTCTCAGCCCCATGACTTAACCCTCTTTCTCTATGCGGCTTAAATTGTCGCGAAGGATCGGGCCGTACTCATACTTGCCTGGGCAAACATAGGTACATAGCGCGAGGTCTTCCTCGTCCAACTCTAAACATCCCAATGACTGCGCCATTTGGGTATCGCCCACAATAATTGACCGCAGCAACTGCGTTGGCAAAATATCTAATGGCATTACTCGCTCATAGGCCCCAACTGGCACCATGGCGCGCTCACTACCATTGGTATTGGTCGTATAAGCAATCGACTTTTTAAAGAACTGCGACAAATAAATACGCAGTGCCGAGTGTTTGTTAACACCGGGCGACAACCAACCCAGAAAATCACGGTGATTACCTTCAGCCAAGACGCTTACTTGGTTGTGGTAGCGGCCGAGGAAAGCCACAGCGCCACGCGCAGTGCGCCCGCCCAGCACAGACCCGGAAATAATCCGATTGTTGCCCGGACGAATTTGACCCGCGCACAATTCATCTAAGCTCACACCAAGACGAGTGCGAATCAAGCGAGGGTTTTCCACCTGGGGGCCAGCAAGCGCAACAACACGCTCGGTATTTAATTGGCCCGTGGTAAACAATCTACCCATGGCGATAACATCTTGGTAGCCAATAGACCACACCACTTTTGTCGCGCTAGCGCCTTCCAAAAAGTGGATGTGCGTGCCAGCCAATCCGGCCGGATGAACACCGCCAAACTCGGCAACCCGCAGTTGTTCATTGTCTAGGCTCGGCACGCTACTGCCTGGGGCAACACATAAGTGCACTTTCCCTTTGGTTAAGCGGCACAATAGTTCCAAGCCGTTACTAAAATCAGCATCCGCTTCGGCAATCACCACTGTTGGATCCGCAGCCAGCGGGTGCGTATCTATTGCGGTAACAAATATCGCCGCAGGACTACTGCCAATCGCCGGCACTTTACTAAATGGCCGAGTCCGCAGGGCTGTCCACAAACCGGACTGCTGAAGGTTCTCAGCAACCTGCTCTGCACTCAGGGTGCTAAGCGCACTGGCATCATATTTAGCAAAGGTTTCGAACTCATCGTCTTCAACGTCGATAACCACCGACTGCAACACCCGCTTTTCACCGCGATTAATCGCAGAGACAAGACCGGTTGCTGGCGCGGTGTAGCGAACGCCGGAATTTTTCTTGTCGGTAAACAATAATTGACCGGTTTTTACCCGATCACCGACTTTCACCGCCATGGTGGGCTTCATACCGAGGTAATCGAAACCGAGCACAGCTACCGCACGCACCTTTGAGCCAGGCTCAATACGCTGTGCGGGACCACCGGATATGGGCAGATCTAAGCCCCTGGTAATTTTGATCATAAGGCTGTCTAACACTCTTATGGTTGAACGCGAAATTGCAAATCTGCGTAAACTCGGGCGTGAAAACGCGCCGGGGGCAACGCACAAACGACTTAATCATTGTGCGTCCCAAAAACTGCGGCAAGTATAAAGACTCGCCGGACTGCTTACCACTGCTTGACTGATGATATCGGTCATCAGCGTAAACATTTACGGTCAGGGCTGGTTGGCGGCCAACTCAGCCCTCCCCCAATTAATCTTGGGGGTAAACCGCGTATTCAACACCGGCCATTTTCTCAAGTACGCGATGTACTTGGCAGCTATAGCCAAACTCATTGTCATACCAGCAGTATAAAATAGCGCTTTTGCCATTCACGATGGTTGCCTCGCTATCGAAAACGCAGGCGTGACGCGAACCAACAAAATCACTAGACACTACTTCTGGCGAGTTAGAGTAGTCTATTTGCTTACGCAGTGGCGAGTGCAGAGCGACTTTACGCATAAATTCGTTAAGCTCTTCTTTAGTCGTCTCTGCCTTCAGGTTCAACTTAAGAATGGCCAAAGACACATTGGGGGTCGGCACTCGAATTGCGTTGCCGCTCAATTTACCCAACATCGCTGGCAATACTTTACCAACCGCCTTCGCTGCACCCGTTTCAGAAATAACCATATTTAATGGCGCGCTGCGACCACGACGATCACCTTTGTGGTAATTGTCGATCAAATTCTGGTCATTGGTGTAAGAGTGAACGGTTTCAACGTGACCGTTTTCAACGCCAAACTTGTCGTCGAGCACTTTAAGTGGCGGCGCAATAGCGTTGGTAGTGCAACTAGCAGCAGAGATAATAGTGTCTTCAGGCAGAATTTGATCACTATTAACACCGTGTACAATATTCTTCATATCGCCCTTGCCAGGTGCAGTCAAAATAACCTTGGCGATACCCGGACGACCGAGATGCGTAGACAAGCCCTCGACATCGCGCCACTTGCCGGTGTTATCAACCAAAATAGCGTCGTTGATGCCATAGGCAGTGTAGTCCACCTCGTCCGGTGAATTGGCGTAAATCACCTTCACTTCGACGCCATTGGCAACGAAGGACTGGCGCTCCTCATCAACACGGATTGTGCCGTTAAAGGGGCCGTGAACGGAGTCGCGGCGCAGCAAGCTAACCCGCTTTACCAAATCATTTTCGGCGCCACCGTGACGAACAACAACCGCACGCAGGCGTAAATTAGCGCCACCACCGGCCTTTTCTATCAATAGGCGGGCAACCAAACGGCCAATACGACCAAAACCGTATAAGACTACGTCACGTGACGGACGGCCCGGCTCTTTGGCGCCACCAATCAATTTAGCCACCTGGCTGCGAACAAAATCTTCAACAGACTGGCCGCTAGCCTTAGCTGTTTCCTCGTAATTAACCGCAATACGCCCAGCATCGATATGTGCAGTACCGAGGTCTAGCGTGGAGAGCGCCTGAATAATTGGAAAGGTTTCAAACTCGGAAATTTCGTTTTGCTCAACCTGACGCACGAAGCGGTGGGCCTGCATGATATCCAGCACCGAAAGGTTGACCAGATTCTTACCATAAATGTAGGTTTTAACGTTATTGGAGCGGTAAAGTTTACCAATTAGAGGGATCATCCCCTCTGCTAACGCTTCGCGTTCTTTCCAATCGGCGAAGTAATCATCAGGACGCTCACGTCTTCTTTCAGTCACGGCAGATACCCTTTGCATGGCGGGGAGGAGAAAATTGTGCGCGTATTATCTTTATTACTGCCCTCAAGTTCAACCGCCCATCGCCATCTGTGCAATGTAATAACTACCAATAGCGGGTTACAATGCAGCATTTATCACTGACCAAAGCAGAATTCCCCGACTGTGATTGAATTACCCGCAATTAATACCCCCCCTAAAGCTGGCGTTCTGCGCTGGGGACAATGCCCCTCTGCGAGCCACGGCCTCGTTGCCGCTGAATTAGCAAGATCGCTAAACCAGCCGGTACTCCTGCTGACTGCGGACACAGCCTCCGCCTATCAGCTTGAACAAAACCTGCGGTTTTTTGCTGCCGAGCTACCCGTGCGCCTGCTGCCTGACTGGGAAACACTGCCTTACGATAATTTTTCACCACACGAAGACATTGTTTCGGAGCGCCTGCGCACCCTGAGTGAACTGCCAACAATGGCAAACGGCATTTTGGTTGCCCCCATCAGCACCCTAATGCAGCGGATTGCGCCACCCGACTATGTACGCCAACACAGCTTACTTCTTAAACGTGGCCAACACGTCGACATCAGCACCTTCCGCCTAGAACTCGAAAAAAGCGGCTATCACCACGTAGATACGGTTTATCAGCACGGGGAATACGCTAGTCGCGGCGCGATTATTGACATATTCCCAATGGGCAGCGAATTTCCCTATCGCCTAGACCTCTTGGATCAAGAAATAGACAGTCTGCGCAGCTTCGACCCAGAAACCCAGCGCGGCATTGAGTCCGTTAACGAAATACGCTTATTACCGGGCAAAGAATTCCCGTTAGACGACAACGGCATCGCCCTGTTTCGCCGCCAATGGCACGAACGTTTTAATGTCGACCATCGCAAATGCCCCGTTTATCAAGATGTCAGTGATGGCATCGCGCCTGCTGGCATTGAATATTACCTACCGCTGTTCTTTCAGCAAACCGGCACCCTATTTGACTACTTACCCAATAACACATGGGTGTTAAACACCACAGGGATTGAAGGGGCCGCCGAGCATTATTGGCAAGACATACAACAGCGCTACGAACAACGTATAGGGGATTTACAGCGGCCCGTTTTGCAGCCAGCGGGGGTATTCCAAACCGTACCGGAACTCTTCGCCACACTCAAAAACTATCCGCGCATCAGCTTGAGCGAAGGTGAGCTTCCCGCCGCTGCGGGCAGCTTTAACTTTGCTATTGCGACAGCGCCACCACTGAGCATAGACGCCAAACACAGCGATCCCATTGCCGCCTTACGGAGCTATAGCCAGCACCGTAAAGTCTTGCTATGCGCCGAATCGGCCGGGCGACGCGAAGCCTTAATTGATTTATTGGCGCGCCACAAACTGAAGCCAGAGTCCTTTGCCAGCTGGCGAGCCTTTGCCGACAGCAAATGTGAATTTGGCATTACCATTGCTCCTATTGACGAAGGTATCTCAGGCGATGCCCCCTACGCCTTTGCCCTCATTGCGGAGTCGCAACTCTTCGGCAAGCGGGTATCTCAGAGCCGTCGCCGCAAGAAAGCCGCCGCCAGCACAGCCGAGAGCGTGGTCAAAAACCTCGCGGAACTGCGTGTCGGCGCCCCTGTGGTGCACGCCGATCACGGCGTTGGCCGCTACTTAGGTTTGCAGTCACTCAATGTCGACAATCAAGCCAGCGAGTTTTTAGCCCTTGAGTACGCCGATGGCGCCAAGCTCTATGTGCCGGTGGGCTCGCTGCAATTAATAAGCCGCTACAGTGGCGCCGACGACGACAACGCGCCCCTGCACCGACTCGGAACCGAACAGTGGAGTAAGGCCAAACGCAAAGCAGCGGAAAAAATTCGCGATGTCGCCGCGGAATTATTGGATATTTATGCCCGCCGCGAAGCCCGAGAAGGTCGCGCCTTTGAACTCAGCGACGAAGACTATCAACAATTCGCGGACGCCTTCCCCTTTGAGGAAACACCCGATCAGCAAGTCGCCATTGAAGCGGTCCTGGGCGATTTAAAATCACTGCGTCCCATGGATCGCCTGGTTTGCGGCGATGTTGGCTTTGGCAAAACCGAGGTCGCGGTGCGGGCCGCCTTTGTCGCGGTACAAAATGGCACTCAAGTAGCTATTTTAGTACCCACCACCCTACTCGCTCAGCAGCATTTTGAGTCCTTTCGCGACCGCTTTGCTGACTGGCCCGTGAACATAGAAGTGCTGTCGCGGTTTCGCAGCGCCGCCGAACAGAAAGGCGTCATCGCCGAACTTCACGCCGGCAAGGTCGACATCTTAATCGGCACCCATAAATTACTAAGTAACGACATTCACTACAAAAACCTCGGCTTAGTTATTATCGACGAGGAGCACCGCTTTGGGGTACGCCAAAAAGAGGCCTTGAAAAACCTCCGCGCCGAAGTCGATGTATTAACCATGACGGCCACGCCGATCCCTCGCACATTGAATATGTCGATGGCGGGCATTCGCGACTTATCTATTATCGCCACCCCGCCCGCCCGACGCTTATCGGTCAAAACCTTTGTTAGGGAGTCTGACGACGGGCTAATTAAGGAGGCAATCCTTCGCGAGATTTTACGTGGCGGCCAAGTTTACTACCTCCACAACGAGGTCAAAACCATTGAAAAAACCGCACGCGACCTGGAGTCCATGATTCCCGAGTTACGGATTGGCGTTGGCCACGGCCAAATGCGCGAGCGTGAACTCGAACAGGTGATGAGTGATTTTTACCACAAACGTCACAATGTCTTGGTGTGCTCAACGATTATTGAAACTGGCATCGACGTACCCAATGCCAACACCATTATTATTGACCGCGCTGATAAATTTGGCCTCGCCCAACTTCATCAGCTGCGCGGTCGCGTAGGTCGCTCACACCACCAAGCCTACGCGTATTTATTAACGCCACCCGTGAAACAATTGACGAGTGATGCCCAAAAGCGCTTAACCGCCATCAGTGAAGCTGACACCTTAGGCGCGGGTTTCACCCTTGCCACCCAAGACATGGAAATCCGCGGCGCTGGCGAGCTATTGGGCGAGGGCCAAAGTGGCCAAATCCACTCTATAGGCTTCACCCTGTATATGGACATGCTCGACCGCGCCGTAAACGCGATAAAAGCCGGCAAGAAAATAAACCTAGAAGATAATAACGCTGACCACATTGAGGTGAATTTACGCCTACCGGCACTAATACCGGACGAATACTTACCCGATGTCCAAAGTAGGCTCATGCTCTATAAACGCATCGCGAGCGCCGTCGACAGCCACGAGTTGCGAGAATTACAGGTTGAGATGATCGATCGCTTTGGCCTGCTACCCAATCAGGTCAAAAACCTGTTTCGCTGCGCCGAAATCCGACTTCATGCCGGCGCCCTAGGATTAAGTAAAATTGAAGCCTCAAACCAAGGGGGTCGAGTGGAGTTTGCGGAAGACACCCAAGTTCACCCTTTAAATATCGTCAAACTCGTGCAAATGGCACCAGCGCGCTATCAACTCGACGGCGCCAATGCCTTAAAATTCAAAGAGCCCTTAGAAGACCCTGCGCAACGCTTTGATTTTGTTGAAGCACTGCTCAGCAAGCTGGCAGCAAAACAATAGAACTGCGATAGTAAGACCGCATTTAAAAATGAGACCGAGCACTATGAGTACACTAGATCACCGCCGCTACTACGCCCTACTCCTACTACTGCTCTGGGGATTTAGCGCTGCGGCTTTCGGCCAAAATACCGATCGATTTCATATTGATATGGTGGTCTATGCCAATAATGATCCCGGCAATATGTATGAAGAAGACTGGCCCGACAATGTGCATTTACGCTACCCCAGAAAATGGGTGCGCCTGCAGACCAACAGCAGCTCACCGCGCATTGTCGACAGCAGCGACCCGGAGTTTGCTAAAGCGGCCCAATCCCTGCGCATGTCGTCCCGATACAAACCCCTATTTCTCGCCAGCTGGGAGCAAGACCTGCTACCGCGCAAAAAATCCCCGGCTATTTTGATACAGGGAGGCAGGCAATTTGGAAAACATTATGAACTTGAGGGCTATATTCGCATTGCTGTAGAACGCTATCTGCACGTCGATACTAATCTATGGCTGGTGCGCTACGGTAGCCGCAGCGGCAATTATTATTTACCACACCAACCGCAAAGCTATGATGAACCTGAAGAACTGTCTTCACTGGCCGACAAGGCCTTTGAAAGCAGCCCAGAGTACCTCCAATTTAAGCAGCAAAACCCAGATTTTGAGCCCAGTGTGCAATCTCAGCAAGATATAGACCATCCCATTGAGCAAATCGTGGTGATGAAACAACAGCGGCGGATGCGTAGTGATGAGCTGCACTTTATTGACCACCCAAAATTTGGGGTCATTATTAAAGTAACAAAAATTAAAGCGCCAAAAGAATAAGGCAATGACCGGAGCAATGCTCCGGTCATAAACTTAATAATAATCAATACTCGGCGATACAACGCGCCAGAATGGATTTGACCTGCACCATACCAGTATCGATAACAGCGCGGATATCTTCGATCGTAATCAGATTATCACTTAGCCCTGCGCCAGGGTTGACGACTAAGGATATCGACGCGTAGTCAATCCCAGCCTCTCTGGCTAAAGCCGCTTCAGGCATTGCGGTCATACCCACAATATCGTTGCCGTCTCTAGCAAGACGGCGTATTTCCGCTGCCGTTTCTAAACGCGGCCCCTGGGTCACGGCATAAACCCCGTAATCTTCAATGGCAATATTGGCATCAACCGCAGCATTCGCCAGACGAGAACGCAAATCCTGACTATAGGGAAAGCTAAAATCAATATGCTCTACTTTGCCATTTTCACCATCAAAAAAGGTGTGCTGGCGCCCCCAAGTGTAATCATTAATTTGATCTGGAATAGTAATAACACCCGCAACAAAGCGCTCGCTAATGCCCCCCACCGCATTGACCGCGATCAAAGCATCTACACCAGCTTGCTGCAGCGCGGCAATATTCGCGCGGTAGTTAATCGCATGTGGCGGTATTTCATGCCCGTGACCATGACGGGCAAGAAACAAAAACTCAGCAGACTCATAGCGTATCCGTTGAAGCAAGGCACTGGGTTCACCGTAGGGCGTCTCCAACGCGGTCTCTTCAAGCACCTCGGCACCAGGCCAGTCACATAATCCCGTTCCGCCAATAACCGCTATTGTTTTACCCATTTTTAAACTCCGCAGTGTGCCCTTGGGCGCTTTCTATTGTAATAGGATCAAGCTTAATAGTGGTTGTAGGAAAGGCCACGTCGCCACCAAGCTCATGAATGATATTTAGAATTTTCAGCAGTACATCTTGTTTAATTTTATGGTATTCAACCCAATTTGTGGTTTTGGTAAATGTATAAACAAAGAAATCTAAAGACGACGCGTTGTACGTATTGAAATTAACGATCAGAGTTTTACCTAAGTCGATATCGGCATGATCTTCTAACATCGCCCTAACCCGATTGATAATTTCCGGCAGACGCGCGGCATCTTCATAACGCACGCCAATCGTTTCATAAATACGGCGATTCAACATTCGCGACGGATTTTCTACCGAAATTTGCGCAAAAGTAGCATTAGGCACATACAAAGGACGCTGATCAAATGTACGAATTCGCGTTTGTCGCCAGCCGATATTTTCTACCGTGCCTTCAATATTTTTGTCGGGAGAGCGTATCCAGTCGCCCACCGAAAAAGGTCGATCTAAATACACCATTAGACCACCGAAAAAATTAGCCAGTAAATCTTTAGCGGCAAAACCCACCGCAATACCACCAATACCCCCGAAGGCCAAAACGCCGGAAATACTGTAGCCAAGATTTTGTAAAATCATAAGCCCAGAAACAATAATCACCGCAGTGCGCACTAATTTACCAAGCGCCATGACCGTTGTACGGTCAACTGCCTCGTCGCGAGCGGTGTATTCATCGGACAGCAAGCGCAGTTCAACCTGACGCACCAGCGCCACTAAAAACCACGCTAAAATCAATACCACACCAACCGCGCGCAGCGAGTCCAGTGCCGAAAAAATTTCCGCCTCCGTCGACCGACCAATAATTTCTAATACATGGCTCGCACCTACCGCCCAAACCATCAATACCGCCGGGCGCCGCGCTGCCTCCAACAAGGCATCATCCCAGAGGTTATGCGTTGTCGAAAATTTATGTGCTAAACGAGCCATTAATCTACTAACAATTAAATTTGCTACCAAAATAATCAGCACAACAATAAATACATCGCCCAACCACGGATATTGATCTGGCTGAAAACTGTCCCACCACTGCTTAAACATCACTGTAATCCGTCATCATTTCTATACAATTTCATTTCTAAGCCAGCTCGGCTTATACAAATGCACCATAAAAACCTTACTTATAAATAAATAAGCGGTTTAAAAAAAGAGGCTAGCCCACTGAATATACAGTGAATTGTCGTAAAGACCCACAGTCAGCAGCACGGACACCTTACTCGGCTAGCGAAAAATACCTACTAGACAGCATTTCCCTAAGTGTTAGTTTGAAGGCAGGCTTTAGCAGAGGTGGCAATCATGGCAAGACTAAGACCCCTAGTCGGTAAATGGTACAAGGATATGGAATCTGAGCAACTTTTTGAAGTTGTTGCTGTTGACGATGACAGCGACTCAGTTGAAGCACAATTAATTGATGGCGAATTATGCCAATACGACATGGAAAGCTGGCGACAATTAAGCTTAGAGCAAGTTGAAGAGCCAGAAGACTGGCGGAATGCTTTTGAATTGAGTGATGATGACTATCGTTTTCTCGACGACACAATGGTTCCCGAGAATTGGAATAACCCCTTATCCGAAATCGAAAGTGACGTAATTAACGGTCTACTCGACGAATACTAAAAGCAAATTCATGCTTTAGCCGCAAGCGTATAGCAAAAGGCCGCCCTAGGTGACTATGGGCGGCTTTTTTATGCCTTGCAAATGATGCGCGACGCACAAACGCATGCGCTCAAGCTAGAGAGCAAGTAAATGGCATCGGGAGTTAAATGCAAATCGCTTAGGTCAATTTTTCTGTCAAAGTCTTGCCATCCCAAAAACACTGTATATACTACCAGTACCTGTATAGATAAACAGATACTAAAATTATGGAAAAGCTAACTGCACGGCAAGCCCAAATTTTGCAACTAATCAAAGACCATATCGCCGACACCGGCTATCCGCCGACTCGCGCAGATATTGCCCGGGTACTCGGTTTCCGCTCGCCTAACGCCGCAGAAGAACACCTAAAAGCCCTCGCCCGCAAAGGCGCTATTGAGATTATTGCCGGCGCATCCAGAGGCATACGCCTACCCGAAAATTTAGGTATTCCTATTATAGGGCGTGTCGCCGCAGGTAACCCCATTCTGGCTGAAGCCAACATTGAAGATTACTGCGATATGCCCGCGTCAATTTTCTCTCCCAGCGCTGACTATTTCCTGCGAGTTAAGGGCGACAGCATGATCAACGTCGGAATTTTTGACGATGATCTTTTAGCAGTACACCGCTGCAGTGAAGCGCGCAACGGCCAAATAGTGGTCGCGCGGATCGACAATGAAGTCACCGTAAAACGCTTTCAGCAGCAAAAAAGCAAATACCACGTTTCTCTGATTGCAGAAAATCCAGACTACGAGCCTATTCAAGTAGATTTGCGAGAACAGGAATTTGCTATAGAAGGTTTAAGTGTTGGTGTACTAAGACGCGGGAGCTAAATGACATGACTTGTATAGAACAGATACCACTACACTACGCATCTGAGTCGGCTGTTGCCGCAGGCCAGATTACTGAAATCACTATGCACAGCGATGCACACCTATCCAAACCCTTATTGGCGGCCATGCTCATACAGCTCAGTGCTAATTCCGACCAACGCTGGCTATGCTGGGTTGCAGACCGCCCCTTAAAACCATTACTGAGTGCATCTAGCCATCAGCACGGTCAAAAAATTCTGCAGGTAGTGTCTAACAGCCAACGGGATTTGAGTGAAATTGCTATCCGCGCCCTTGAGCGTGGCAAAAGTCACACTGTAGCGATATTGCTAGAAAGACCACTGCGCGACGATGAACGTCGAGCACTGGCTACGGCAGCTAAGGCTGGTGCGGCAGAATGCTTAGTGATTCTGATGCAGGCCTAGAGTAGAAACTAAACGCGCTAAGCCACTATGACTGAGGCGTATAATCGTTTAATGGATAATTTTAGACTGTAATTCCGACTCATCTAAATCGGCTTCAGCCTCGTCGGCAAAGCCTTCATCAGCAGCGGCAATAGACACTGCCTCAATACCAGCCTGCACCATGGCGCGGGCAATTTCGAGACATGAGCCGTTAATATGCTCGCGGGTCTCCTCGGAAAAACGAATCGTCACCAAAGGGTTTTCATCACCTTCCGAGCGCTGTAAAACAACGTCACCGTTAGCAAGTTCAACCAATTCTAAATATGACAGCACAAAGGATTCCTTGATATTTCAAACGTCAACGCGACGCCGTTGACGGCATTGTATCAAACCTCGTCAGCCTGACGCCAATTGCAGGCCTAATTCAATACTCCATCAAGGTCGCGCGATGGCGGGCAATTGTCGATTTCAACTCGATAAGACAGTCGGCTAAATCAGGCTTCACTGCCGATTCCGACTGACCATCCCACGCTAAAACACCTTGTGGTGCACGATTAGTAGTGGCCGTTTGGACAAAGGGATAATTTATAATTGTCGCAAGCCAGCCTGGCTCAACTTCCCGCCCAGCCAACTCCTCGATCTCTGGTGGCAGCTCATCGGCCACCAGCGAGCGCGCATTAAACTGCCCCAGCGGCAATAACAGTCCAAACTTAGGCTGTTGATCAATGAGATCGGCAAGATGGCACTGGTAAGCCAGTAGAAGCTGCCATACCAGCGAATCCGCTATCGCTCGCTGAATATGTCCACCCCAATCACGCGGATCAGAGGCCTCTAGCTGGGCGAGGTACTGCTCAGCAAAGTAAATATGCAAATTGCACTGACCGCGATAACTTTCCTTTACACTAGCCAATTATTTGCTCGCCTTCGTCTTTTTAGCAGGCGCTTTCTTAGCCGCGGCCTTTGTTGAGGTCGCTTTTGCCGCCTTTTCGCGCACCACCCATTTATCGTTTTCGTAAAACGCCGCCCAGCCTGACGGTTTACCCTCGACCTCAGTCTGCACATACTGTTCTTTCGTTTTTCGGCTGTAGCGAATAACAGCATCTCGACCCGCGCTATCTTGAGCTGGCGCCTTGAACAAAAAGGCGTATTTCTCGTCAATTTCACTCTGATGAGGCAGTATTTCTTTAACCAGCGGCGCCCTAGTCTCCCGATTGCGGGGGAAGCCGCTTGCGGCCAAAAATAGCCCCGCCGCGCCGTCGCGAAGAATATAGTGGTCATCAACTTTTTCGCACTGCAACTCAGGCATAGGCACTGGATCCATCTTCGGCGGCGCGGCTTCACCACTGCGTAACAACTTGCGGGTGTTTTTACAGTCTTCACCGGTGCAGCCAAAATACTTACCAAAGCGACCGGTCTTGAGCTGCATATCTAGCCCACACTTGTCGCATTCAATGAGTGGGCCTTCATAGCCTTTCACTTTAAAGCTGCCCTGCTCTATCTCATGACCACTGCAATCGGGGTTATTGCCACAAATATGTAATTTCCGCGTGGCGTCGATAACGTAGCTTTCCATGGCGGTATTGCATATACCGCAGCGATGTTTGCTGCGCAGCACCTTAGACTCCGCCTCTTCGTCATCACTATCTATACTGACAAAGTCTTCGGCGGGCACCAAGTTTATGGTTTGTTTGCAACGCTCCTTCGGCGGCAATGCGTAACCGGAACAGCCTAGGAATACACCGGTGCTGGCGGTGCGAATCTGCATAGTTCGACCGCAATTCGGACATGGGATATCTGTCCCAGTCGGCACATTATTTCGCATGCCCGCATCTTCGGCTTCGGCAGCTTCAAGGGTTTTGCGAAACTCTGAATAAAACTCGTCGAGCAGTTTTTTCCAGTTTTTGTCACCCGCAGCCACTTCATCGAGCAGCTCTTCCATGCGCGCAGTGAAGCTGTAATCCAATAAATTGCTAAAGCTTTCTACGAGGCGATCGGTAACGATATCGCCCATTTTTTCAGCATAAAAGCGCCGATTATCGACCCGCACATAACCCCGATCTTGGATCGTAGAAATGATCGCGGCGTAAGTTGACGGTCGGCCAATCCCGCGTTTTTCCAATTCTTTAACCAGTGCAGCTTCAGAATAACGCGGCGATGGCTTGGTAAAATGCTGGCTAGGATCAACTTTAACAAGCTCAAGCCGGTCGCCCACTTTGACATCAGGCAGCTCTTGATCTTCTTCCTTTTTGCTCACATTCGGCGGCTGCACTTTCATAAAACCATCAAACAAAACCACACGGCCGCGAGTGCGCAATTCATAATCACCAGCCGTAACCACGACAGAGGTGCTGGTAAAGCTGGCAGACGCCATTTGACAGGCTACAAATTGCCGCCAAATCAATACATAAAGCCGCTCGGCGTCCCGCTCCATACCCGCCAATTGGGTCGGTTCAATATTCACATCGGAAGGCCGAATTGCTTCGTGAGCTTCTTGCGCCCCCTCCTTGCTCGAATACGACTTCGGAGCCTCGGGCAAATATGCCTTAGGGAAATTACTGCTGATATAGTCCCGGCAAGCCGCTACCGCGTCGACACTCAAATTCGTCGAATCGGTACGCATATAGGTGATGTAACCCGCCTCATAGAGTCGTTGCGCCATCATCATGGTTTTCTTAACACCAAAGCCTAGCCGTGTGCTCGCGGCCTGCTGCAGGGTCGAGGTGATATATGGCGCACTCGGGTGACTTTTTGTTGGCTTATCTTCACGCGCAGTGACCGTGTATTCAGCACTGCGTAAAGCCGCTGTTGCAGCCATGGCATCAGCTTCATTATCAGGACGAAAATTGGCGCCCGCCTGCTTTTTCACTTCAAGACGAAGCTGACCTGCAGCGGAGCTGTTGTCGGTATGAATTTGCCAGTATTCCTCGGGTATAAAGGCCCGAATTTCTTTTTCGCGGTCAACCACCAAGCGCACCGCAACCGACTGGACTCGGCCTGCAGAAAGGCCCCGCGCAATTTTTGCCCACAGCAATGGTGATACCATGTAGCCCACCACGCGATCTAAGAAACGGCGCGCTTGTTGGGCATTAACCCGATCAATATCCAGCTCGGTTGGCTTTTCAAATGCGGCCTGAATGGCCTTTTTGGTAATTTCATTAAACACCACACGCTTGTAACGGCTGGCGTCACCGCCAATAGCCTCGCGTAGATGCCAAGCTATAGCCTCTCCCTCGCGGTCCAAATCCGTTGCGAGGTAGATGGTGTCGGCATTTTCGGCCAATTTTTTCAGCTCGCTGACAACCTTTTCCTTGCCCGGCAAAATTTCGTAGTGCGCAGCCCAATCCTTTTCTGGATCAATACCCATGCGCGCAATAAGTTGCTGACGCGACTTCGCCTTTTTATGGATTTCTTTTTCTTCAGGCGCCATTTTACGTGTCAGCGCGGCGGCTTTAGCACGCTCTTTAGGGTCAACCGTGCTGGCTTTTGCACTACCACTGGTTGGCAGGTCACGAATATGGCCAATACTGGACTTGACGATGAACTCGGAGCCCAAATACTTGTTAATGGTCTTCGCCTTAGCTGGCGATTCCACAATAACCAAAGATTTGCCCATATTATCCTTCTGCGATTAAGGTAAGTGCATGACGCCTTAGCGGCGAGAGGCGACATATATAAGTGTTCATTTCGTCAGGGTCAAGGGGATAGCCATGGCTTTTTTATGTCAAGGGGTTCACACCAAGGCATCATTAGCGGGTTTGACCAGCTCAAAGCGAGGCAATGTTTTTCCTTTATATTCAACAAGTTCCGTAAACATCGCCAGGGGTCTAACCCAAAGTGCAGCAGCGCCGTAAAGCGGCCGATAAACAACCAGCAATTCTTCTGTCTCGCTGTGGGTTGCCACTTCGTATACTTGGTATTCACCCCCTTTATAGTGGCGATACAAGCCCTTCGGAATATCCGCAGGCGTCAAACTTTTATCTTGTGGCAATTTCCAGCTTTCCTTTTTCAATAATCGTGTTGAGACACAGGGCGATATCCGCCACAACCTTTTCATCTGCCTGACGTTCCCGCCAGTAAACATGGAGACCAATTGGCGTGAATTCAAGCATCGTTGCATCATTTGGTAGTAAATCGCGACATTCATTAATGAGCGTCAAGATTTCTGGGCTGCAGGGCTGCAGATCATCTTCCCCCTCAGGAATATCCAGCAGCCAGCACTTCCACGCCGGTAGCGGCTTTTTGTTGTGCACTGGGCGGGTATAACAAACACCAAAAACATCGTCCTCGCGCCGAACCCGCTCGCGGCGAGACTTTGGCATGGCAACAACTTTTACCGACAAGCCATGCGCACGAGCAGCAGCCCTCACTGCGGCCTGCTGGGATTGCCGCCGTGAAGGCAAAATCCACATGATTGGCGCCAACATAAAGCCAATTACTGCAAAGCCGATTAACCAGGCCATAAATTTCCTTTGGTAAATACTGGACAGTTGGCAGGCTTTATACCTTAATAAGCGAGTCAATTGCGAATATAGTTGGAGCCCAAAATGCCAAACTACCGGCGCATCCTAGCCGCGATAGATCTCTCAGATGAAGCCGACGCTGTACTAGAGCGGGCCGCAGGCATGGCGAGTCAACACGGCGCGGAGCTACATTTATTACACGTGGTAGAGCCGCTCAGTCTCGCCTACGGCGGCGACATTCCCATGGATTTCTCTGAAGTCCAGCAGCAACTGCAGCAACAGGCTGAGGCTGCCTTAGACAAGTTCGCGCAGCGTTTAAATATTGCCAAAAAACAATGCCATTTACTCACGGGCAGACCCGACGCACAGATTCATGACTTATGCGAAAGCCTAGGCGCCGACCTGATTATCGTCGGCAGCCATGGCCGCAAAGGCTTGGCACTGCTCTTGGGGTCCACCGCGAACGGCGTATTACATGGCGCCGAGTGCGACGTGCTCGCCGTGCGCGTTGGGCGCCAAGACTAAATAACGAGCCCTAAGGCGCTCACTACTCCGCCAGTTCGAGCCAGCGCTCCATACAGTGATCTAACTCCGCTTGCGTCGCTGTGATTTTATCCAAGACTTCGGCAATAACGCTGGGATCTTGCTGATAAAATCCCGCACTACCCGACTTCTCAGCGAGTTTTTCAAGACTTAGCTCTAAGTTTTCAATTTTACTTGGCAGTCCATCTAATTCGCGCTGGTCTTTGTAGCTAAGCTTGCGGGCTTTGGGGCTAGCCTTTGGCGTCGCCACAGCTTGAGCCGACGACGACGGTGACGGATTAGCCGGTGCCGCCTTTTGCTGTGCGAGCCTGCGCGACATATAAGAAGACACCTCGCTATAGCCACCAATATGCTCGCTGATGACGCCCTGGCCTTCAAATAACAAGCAGCTACTCGCCACACTATCGACAAACGAGCGATCGTGACTTACCAGCAGCACCGTACCGCTAAAATCAACCAAGAGGCTTTCGAGCAGCTCGAGGGTTTCCATGTCCAGATCGTTGGTTGGTTCATCCATTACCAGCACATTTGCTGGTTGACTAAACAAGCAGGCTAGCTGAACGCGGGCGCGCTCACCGCCAGATAAGACCCCAAAGTGGCTGCGCGCCCGCTCCGGGCTAAACAAGAAATCACCAAGGTAACTCATGATATGACGGTCTTTACCGTTGATGGTGACCGCATCACGGCCCTGCCCAACAATATCAACGACTCGCTGACTTTCATCTAAACGATCACGAAGCTGATCAAAATAGGCCACCTGCAGATTGGTACCGGCCTTCACGGTACCGGATTGCGCCTCTAGCTCCCCTAAAATCAAGCGCAGCAAAGTGGTTTTACCGGCGCCATTCGGACCGATAAGTGCCAACTTATCGCCGCGACAAACCAGCAGGGATAAATTATCCACGAGCAGTTTACCCGGCACCGAAAAGGATACATCGGTGAGTTCAGCAACAACCTTACCGGTACGATCTGCCTGATTGACGCTGAGATTGGCTGACCCAGACTGAACGCGGCGCCGCGACCGCTCAGAGCGCATACGTTCCAGGGCTCTAACACGCCCCTCATTCCGCGTGCGGCGCGCCTTAATACCTTGGCGAATCCACACTTCCTCTTGCGCTAAGCGCTTATCAAACAGGGCGTTATGCTCAGCCTCAATTTCGAGTGCATGTTCACGAAGTTCTAAGTAGCGAGTGTAATTGGTGTCGTAATTTGTCAGTATGCCGCGATCGAGTTCAACGATACGAGTAGCGAGCTTTTCAATTAAGGCCCTGTCGTGCGTAACAAACAACACGCAGCCCTGAAAGGACATTACACACTGCTCCAGCCACAATATACCATCCAGGTCCAAGTGGTTGGTCGGTTCGTCCAGCAGTAAAATGTCGGGATCGCAAACTAGAGCGCGAGCCAAGGCCACACGGCGCCGCCAGCCCCCAGACATGCTGCACACCTTGGCGTCGGCGTCTAATTCAAGGCGCGTTAAAATATTGTCGATTCGCTGCTGGAACGACCAGCCATCATTGGTCTCGATTTCCCGCTGCAAATGCTCGAGCTCTTTTAGCTCGGCGTCGCCCATATCACCGATAATAAGCTCATGATAACGGCGTAACACCTTACCCAAACCCGCAAGACCATCGGCGACTACGTCGTAAATAGTTTCATCTGGGGAGGCAAAATCCAGGGTTTGTTCCATACGCGCAATTTTAACGCCAGGCTGGCGCCAAACTTCACCAGCATCAACAGCGGCACTGCCTTCCACAATTCGCAGCAAAGTCGATTTTCCGCAACCGTTTCGTCCGAGCAAGCAAACTCTATCACCGGCTTCGAGTTGTAATTCGGCGTTATCCAGTACAATCTGTTGTCCAATACTATGCTGTAATTGTGTAGCACGTAACAAAGGCATATATTTGATCCAATATAGGGTCGGCAAAGGCTGTAAGGCCTCAGCAAAGTCTTTTAACTCATCGAAAATTCACACGTCATGCAAGGCTGCAGGGATATGAACCGCTTTTTTACACTCTTGGTCGTACTGGCAATCCAGGCGACAACCGTTATTGCCGATCCCGCGACGGATAACAGCAGGAGATTATACCGCGAAGCACTCACTGAAATCAGCCGTGGCCGCATAGCCAATGCCGAAAAGCTGACCCCACAGCTCAGCAATTACGCTTTATACCCCTATTTAGAGCTGGAATTACTCAAAGCTCAGATAAACCAGGTCTCACAACAAACAATTGACGTTTATCTACAGCAGTATGGTGACACCATTACCGGGCAGCGCATCAGGCTAACATGGCTTAATAAATTACTGCGTAATCGCAACTGGACGCTTTACACCCAGTACTACCAAAAAAGTTCATCAATCCAAAACCGCTGCCACTACGCCCATGCACTACGTCAAATTGGCAAACAGAGCGAGGCCAACGTCGCAGTGAGCGAACTTTGGAGCACACCCTACTCGCTCCCCAAAGAATGCGATACCCCGATCAAAGAGTGGCTGAGCACCCTCAGCCCCGCCCAAACTGAACAGCAGTATTGGCACCGCGCCAATTTGGCCCTTAGCAGCGGGCAAACGGATATGGCCTTTTATCTGCTCAGCAAGGTGAAAGGCAGCGATACCTATGTCGAAATTTTGCGCAACCCCAATTTACTCTTTAGTAAAGGACTTACATTAAGCCCCAATGATCGCAGCCGCGACATCGCCGTGCATACCTTAAAACGCCTCGCTAAAGGTGACTTTGAACGCACTAACACCTTGTGGCAGCAATTAGACCGCCAGCTAAAATTCACGCCAAGCCAGAATTATGCCCTGCGCGACAGCATGGCGCGTCAGATTATTGCCAGCGACGCGGACTACACCCGCGACTGGGTTATGGCCACCGACCCCAACTATGAAGACCCCTACCTTACCGAGTGGCGGATTAGACTCGCCCTAAAAGATGGTGACTGGGCCGCCGTTCAACATATTGCGCAATTTCTACCTGAAGATAAAAAGCAGAAGGCAGACTGGCGCTACTGGGCTGCCAGAGCGGATATTGAGCTGCGCGGCGAACTCACCGTTAGCACCCAATTAGCCCTGCAAAAACTCGCGGCAGAACGTGGCTACTATAGTTTTTTAGCAGCGGATATTCTTAACGAAGATTATCAGCTAAGCGCTAGCCGCACTTTAGACCCCGCATTAATTAGCGAGGTTGAACAACACAGCGCCATTGCCCGGGCGCGTGAGCTCTACCTGCTCGGTGACACCGGCACCTCAAACCTTGAGTGGGCTTATGCGATGCGAAGCTTAAATAAGGCAGAGCAAGTCGCAGCGGCGCAACTGGCACTGAACTGGGGCTGGCATTACCAGTCAATCATGACGGCTTTGAAGGCCGACGCGTGGGATGATTTAGAGCTCCGCTTCCCAACGCCCCACCAAGACAATTTTCGCAAGGTTGCCAAGCGCGAAAAAATCCAGCTTAAATGGATTTACGCTATCGCCCGTCAAGAAAGTGCCTTCGCGCCCGCCGCCAACTCACCGGTTGGCGCTCGCGGACTCATGCAATTAATGCCCGGCACAGCCAAACTCGTCGCCAAACAAATGGGACTGCCCAGCCCGAAAACTGAAGATCTACTCACTCCAGAAAAGAACATCGCGATGGGCGGCTTTTACCTCGGCCAATTACTGGAGCAGTTCGGCGGCAATCGCATATTGGCAACCGCGGCCTACAACGCCGGCCCCGGTCGTATTGAACGTGTCTTATTACGCCAAACCAAAGATATGCCCGCCGACATATGGATAGAGAACCTACCTTACGGCGAAACCCGTGAGTACATTAAAAACGTATTGGCCTTCAGTGTGATCTACGCCGCCAAACTTGATTTAGAGCGACCACTACTAGCTCGAGAAGAGCGCCAGATCGGGCCAAAAAACAGCGCTACCGCACTGAAAAACTAGTTTAATGCTAGCACTTCCACCGCGTCGCCGAGCTTAATCTCACCCTCGCCGCGGTGGATCATATTTTGCCCAAAATAAACATCATCTCCGCGCTGGCGGTGGGTTTTTAACAATCGGAACACATCCGGCTCTCGCGAGGCATCATCCAGATTCACCGTCGGAATTGCACATCGCGCGCAAGGTTTCACCACATCAAACTCAATACCACCCACTCGAATCCGCCGCCAATCGTCCTCCGCGAACGGCGCCGCGCCTGAAATAACAATATTGGGACGAAAACGCTGCATATCCAAGTTACGGCCAAGCCCAGAACTGAGTTGCTGCAAAGACGCTTCATTACAAAGTAAAAAGGGAAAGCCATCGGCAAAACCGAGTCTGTCACCACGTTCGGCAAACCGCAGATCTACCTGGCGGTAGCTATAATCTGGCATATAACAAAGCCGCAATGAAACACCAAGCTGGTCACTTAGCCACGCTGCCGCCGCATCACCGGCGTCTAGCGCAGTGCAGTAATCTTCCCAAACGCCGACTTGTCGCTCCTTTTCGCTACCCGCGAGGCAAACCTCAATCGCCTCAGCAGGGGCGTCCAAATGCCACAGACAGATATCATTACCTCGATAGCTCGCGCCAATTCGACACATCTGCGGAAGCTGGCGCTGAGTCATAAACCGACCATTGTCGTCCACCACCATCCAGCGCCGATCACGGTCTGGCCCCCAACTCGTTATACGGGTACTCTCTTGATCGTGTCCGCGCAGCGACTTAACGGGATAGGAATAAAGCGCAGAAACTACAATACTCATCCCGCCACCTCCTCACTGGCAAATGCCAAGACCGCCGCTCCGTCAAACGGCCAGCGCAACTCAACGCCACTGCCTGCGCGCGTCAACACCGGAATAGACAGTGCATAGCGCTCAAGCAATTTATCATCGTCAGCGATATCAACAACTTCAATCTGCCAATCGTAACCCTGCGCCAAAAGCTCACTTAAAACGGCTTCAGCCAATTCACACAGATGGCACGCAGAGGTGCCATACAGTACAAAAGGCGTCACCGACGCCTGCGCGTCCATGCTAATACTCCTCAATTGATATAAGCCAAAGCAAAACAGCCCGGCATTGCCGGGCTGTTTTTAACAAAGATCGACAAGGTCTTATTATAAATCGTAACCCACTTCGTTGTGACAAGTAATATCCAAACCCTGCCCCTCTTCGTCTGCGCTAACACGCAAGCCAATCAATTTATCGATTAGCACGAATAAGCCGTAACTAATAATAGCGGTATAGGCGAAGGTTGCACCAATACCAATCAATTGTACTTTGAGCTGCGACGCTATCGTCATACCTTCGGCGAGCCCCTGACCACTGAATACGCCCAGCTCACTGCTGGCAAAAATACCCGCCAAGAATGTCCCTAAAATGCCGCCAACACCGTGTACGGGAAATACATCAAGGGAGTCGTCAATTTTCCATACCTGCTTCATTGCTAAAGTAATGTAAAAACACACAATACCCGCACTTAAGCCAATCACCATAGCGCCCGCTGGGCCCACATAACCAGAAGCTGGCGTAATAGTACCCAAGCCCGCCACCATACCGGTTACCGCACCTAAAGCACTTGGCTTGCCATAGCGCTTCCACTCAATTGCCGACCAAGTTAAACAGCCCGTTGCCGCAGAGAGATGCGTCACCAGCATTGCCATACCGGCATCGCCATTAGCACCCAGAGCGCTGCCAGCGTTAAAGCCAAACCAGCCCACCCACAGCATTCCCGCACCGATAAATGTCATGGTCAAATTGTGTGGCGGCAAGGCCATTTGACCGAAACCCTGACGCTTACCGAGTACTAGCGCGGCCACCAACGCGGCAACACCAGCGGTTATATGCACCACGGTACCACCGGCGAAGTCGAGCAAGCCCATTTCCGCCAACCAACCACCGCCCCACACCCAATGGGTTACGGGCGCATAGACCAACAACAACCACAGCGCAGAAAATAACATTACCGCTGAGAATTTAATTCGTTCTGCAAAGCCACCAATAATCAAAGCCGGGGTGATAATGGCAAAGGTCATCTGGAACATAATAAAAACAGTTTCCGGAATATCACCACTGACGCTGTCTTCGCCTACGCCCGCCAGAAAGGCTTTACTCAAGCCTCCGACAAAGGCGCTGCCCTCGCTGAAAGCCAGGCTATACCCAGCAACCACCCACAACAGCGAGGCCAGGCAGGTAATACTGAAACACTGCATCAATACACTTAGTACGTTTTTGCTCCGTACTAAACCGCCGTAGAACAAGGCTAAACCGGGCAATGTCATAAACAGAACAAGGGCTGTTGAGGTTAACATCCACGCGGTATTACCGGTATCCAGACTCTGGGCGAATCCCCACTGTGGTGCAAAAATAGTAGCGAGCAAACCTGCAATACGCAGAGGGCGCCAATTTCCCTTGTTTTTCATCAACAATATCTCCAAGTGCTAAATTAAACGCACCAATTTAGGTCGTTAATTATTTAATCGCTCGATATTGGGGCGAAAATGACCTGCCCGAGATAGTCAGGCACCATCGCAAAATCCAATAAAAAATAACTTAAGCCACTGTTTATAAAAAACTTTAATCCCTAGAGTCCATTCCGAATACAGCAACTTAAATCAATACGACATAAGATTTATGGGCTGAAGCTTCAGCAACGCACAAACAACAAGCAATATCTATGCCCAAACTTAGTGCGCAAGCACCATAAAACAGCAGCCACCCCGAGAAGACAATCATTCCCGCAATTTAAATAGCGTAAAACAAGGTAAGCCTTGGCATTTTCAATTAATATTCTCTCGCACGCCTAGCGTGCCGCCTAAGCCCCCTTAATACCGGTAAAAGGCCTCTTTAGCCTAGCCGCCAGCAATATAAGCGAACTCTATGAGCAGCGAGAACTATCAGCAACGTAAGACCTTTTTCGACCAGCTACTAACAATCTATGGTCGCAAGCCGGTACTGGAAGCCCTGCAAGATCCTGGCATGCAGGTTTACAAGCTTCATCTCGCCCACAGCAACAAAGAAGACGGCATTATTCGCGAGTTACGCCAACTTGCCGAACAACGCGGCATTGCGATTGAAATGCACGAGCGTAAAGCCCTGTCGCGCATTTCTAAAAACGGCAAACAAGATCAAGGAGTTGCCGCCGATCTGCAGCTCAGCGCCTACCAGCCCTGCAACGCCATTAGCGCCGATCATTTACAGGCCGCGCCGCGCCGTTATATTGCCCTAGACCGCATTACCAACCCGCAGAATCTGGGTATGATTATTCGGTCGGTGGCAGCCAGCGGTATTGACGGCCTGATCTTACCGCGTCGAGGTGGTGCGCCACTTACCGCCTTAGTCATCAAAGCCAGCGCTGGCACCCTCTTTAAAGCGCCGATATATCACTGTGAAGATTTGGATGCCGAGTTACTGCGAATGAAAGACGACGGTGCCACCCTGTGCTGCTTATCGTCCCACGCGGAACACTCGCTTTTTGATTACAAAGCACAGGGCAGCATGGTTTATATTCTTGGCAATGAAACTGAGGGCGTGAGTCGCAACTTAGAAAAGCGCTGCAATACCCGCTTAAAAATCCCTATGCACAACGGCGTCGAGTCGCTGAATGTCGCGGTGACAGCTGCATTAATTGCCTTTAGCGGGGTTTGATCGAGCGAGATAAGAGAAGGGCGCAAACGATAGAGGCTAGCGTTTGCGCTTAGATTTATTTAGCTAAATAGGTCATGGCCTGCTCAAGCCCGCCCAAAGTCATCGGGTACATATGCCCTTCAAGCTGCTGTTCAACCATTTTAATAGATTGGGTCCAACCCCAGTCAGATGGCGGCACTGGGTTTAACCAAGCCACTTTATCGTAGGTCTCGCGCAGGCGTCGCATCCACGCCTCCCCCGCCTCCTCATTCCAATGCTCAACACTGCCACCAGGCTGAACAATTTCATAGGGCGACATCGACGCGTCACCCACAAAAATCACTTTATAATCCGAGCTGTATTTATGCAGGATATCCAGCATTTGAATGCGCTTGGCGTGACGGCGCATATTATTATCCCAGACCGACTCATAGATGTAGTTATGGAAGTAATAATACTCCATGTGCTTAAATTCACTGCGCGCAGCCGAGAACAGCTCCTCACAGACTTTAATATGGGGATCCATAGAGCCACCCACATCAAAGAACAACAGCACTTTCACCGCGTTGTGGCGCTCTGGCACCATCTTTAAATCCAGCATGCCGCCATTCTTGGCTGTGGAGGAAATAGTATCGTTGATATCTAATTCGTCGGCAGCGCCAGTGCGCGCAAATTTACGCAGGCGGCGCAAGGCAACCTTGATATTGCGCGTTCCTAGTTCAACGTTGTCGTCGAGATTTTTGAAGTCACGACGCTCCCACACTTTAATCGCTTTTTTATTCTGACTTTCGCCGCCAATGCGAATGCCTTCTGGATTGTAACCACTATGACCATAGGGCGAGGTGCCGCCGGTGCCGATCCATTTGTTACCGCCAGCGTGCCGACCTTTTTGCTCTTCAAGACGCTTTTTAAACTCTTCGATCAGCTTATCTAGGCCGCCCAAAGACTCAATCTTGGCTTTTTCTTCTTCGCTAAGTTGCTTAAGAAACTCCTTACGTAGCCAATCGTCAGGAATCATCGCCTCAATAATATCGTCGAGGCTGCTGAGATCGCTAAAGTAGCGACCAAAGGCTTTATCGAAGCGGTCGTAATACTTCTCATCCTTGACCATGCACAGTCGTGCCAACTGATAAAACTCGTCGACATCGACAAACGCTAGGCGTGCTTGCAGCCCTGCCAATAAATCGAGCAGTTCGCGAATGGTTACCGGCACACCGGCATTGCGTAAACTGAGAAAAAATTGAACTAGCATAATTTAATTGCGGCCATCGCGGCGATGCATAAAGGCCAAACGCTCAAGCAAATGGACATCCTGTTCATTTTTCAACAGCGCGCCGTACAGCGGCGGTATCGCCTTGCTGGCATCACGGTTTTTAAGAATTTCACCTGGAATCTCATCCGCCAGTAGCAACTTCAGCCAGTCTATTAACTCTGAAGTTGAGGGCTTTTTCTTTAAACCAGGAATTTTACGAATTTCAAAGAAAACTTCCATCGCCTCGGCCACCAGCTCTTTAGCGATATTTGGATAATGCACCGCAACAATCTTCTGCATGGTTTCCCGGCTTGGGAAGGTTATAAAGTGGAAAAAGCAGCGGCGCAAAAAGGCGTCTGGCAATTCTTTTTCATTATTACTGGTAATGATAATAATTGGTCGGTGCTTAGCTTTAACGGTTTCGCCCGTCTCATAAACAAAGAATTCCATGCGATCAAGCTCAACAAGCAAATCATTGGGAAATTCAATATCGGCCTTATCAATTTCATCAATCAATAACACCACTTGCTCATCGGCTGCAAAAGCCTCCCAAAGCTTGCCGCGACGGATATAGTTGCTGATATCTTTTACTTTCTCATTACCCAGCTGGGAATCGCGCAAACGTGAAACCGCATCGTACTCATACAAGCCCTGCTGAGCCTTGGTCGTCGATTTAATGTGCCATTGAATTAGGGTTTTGCCCATTGATTCAGCGACTTGTTCAGCCAATAGGGTTTTACCGGTACCCGGCTCACCCTTGATTAACAGCGGACGCTGTAAAGTCACCGCCGCGTTGACAGCCATACTCAGGTCGTCAGTTGAAACATATGAATCCGTACCGGTAAATTTCATTCGTATTCCCTAAAACTTGTCGCACTGTTCTAAACTGCTCAGGCGATGATTAAAATGACTGCGCAGAAGACTACCCAAGCTGGCATTATAAGGCAATTACAAATCAGGCCAGCTATACAATCCACTTTCGGTGCCAGTTTGGCGAAATAAAGCCAGAAGTACCTAATAAATGACATTTCAGGCTATTGGAGACGACCATGACCGCCCCTTACGATGACCTCAGCCTCACCATTGGCAACACCCCCCTCATTAAAGTGAAACGTATCAGCCAGCACAATATTCTGGTGAAAATGGAAAGCCGCAACCCTGCCAATAGCGTCAAGTGCCGTATCGGCGCCAATATGATCTGGCAGGCAGAGCAAGATGGCAGTCTCAAAGCAGGCATGGAGATTGTTGAGCCCACCAGCGGGAACACGGGTATTGCTTTGGCTTTTGTCGCCGCCGCGCGGGGCTACCCAATCACCCTCACCATGCCCAGTACCATGAGCATGGAGCGGCGCAAGGTCTTACTCGCCCTCGGCGCCAAACTGGTTCTGAGCGACGGCAGCAAGGGCATGAAAGCCGCCATTGCGGCCGCTGAAGCCATCGTGGCCAGCGACCCTGAACGCTATTTTATGCCTCAGCAATTTAGCAATCCCGCGAACCCAGCTATTCACGAACGTACCACCGGCCCCGAGATATGGGAGGACACCAAGGGCGAAATTGATATTTTGGTCGCAGGGGTAGGCACCGGTGGCACGCTATCGGGTATATCGCGGTATATTAAAAACCAGTGTGGCAAGGCAATCACCACCATTGCCGTAGAACCCAGCTCTACCAACCTCATTCGCAGTGCTCTCAATGGCGGCGAAGTCCAGCATGCACCCCACAAAATTCAAGGTATCGGCGCCGGTTTTCTGCCCGACAATCTTGATTTGAACATGGTTGATGCAGTGGAAGCCATCGACGACGACGAAGCCATGCAATGGGCACATCGTTTAATGAAAGAGGAAGGTATTTTAGCCGGTATTTCTAGCGGTGCGGCGATGGCGGTCGCTGAGCGCGTCGCCAGTCGACCTGAAAACGCCGGTAAAACGATTGTGGCAATCCTTCCGGATTCGGCGGAACGCTACTTAAGCTCAGCCTTATTTGCCGGTGCCTTTACTGAGATTGATGGCTAAGTAAGGATTTCTTCAGGCCTAGTAACTCCGGGTTCTGGGCCAAAGACTCGTACTTCAAAAGCTCATCTATTTGCTGAACTCGCTGCCTTGGCTCTGCTGACGCAGCGATAATCGCTTCGCTCATCGCCACAACTAAACGGTCTAGCTTTTTCATTACTTCGCGGTTGTGCGGATGCAGCACATAGGCCCGATCTAGGTAGTGCAGCGCACCGTTAATATCGCCAAACTTCAATGCTAAATCGGCTTCAGCTAAATGTGATGTCAACTGTTGCTGCACCGCGACCGGTAACTCGCTAAACGGGATGTCAGGCCCGATTTCCGGCTCATACACGGCAAAGAAAGCAATTGCCGACAGCACGACGACTAACAGCGCAACGCTAAGCTGCTTTACTCGCCGTCCGGCGCCGCTAAATTGCCGATAAAATTGCCCCGCATCAGCACAGCGCGCGTCTCGATCAAAAGCCAAGGCATTGTTTATGGCCTGCCACTGATAAAGTGGAATGCCTTTGATTCGCTTTGGTTTTAAGCCCTGATCACGCGCGAGGGTGGCCTTTTTCTTGGCAAACGGGTGCTCGCCGGTATACAACTGATAGGCAATGATCCCTATCGCATAGACATCGTCTGAGGTGTGCGGTGGCGCCGCGGCAAACATTTCACAGCTTGCGTAGCCTGGGGTCAGGCCGACAACTTCACCAATATCATCTCCGCCCCCATATAAGGCCCGCGCGATGCCAAAATCCAATACCTTTATAACACCTTCGTCGGTTACAAAAATATTCGCGGGTTTAAGATCCGAGTGCACAATATTGCGTTTGTGGGCATAGGCAATCCCTTGCGCGAGAGCCTCAATATAGCTCCGTGCATGACGCTGGCAATGCGCCCTATCATTAATGATTTCATCAAGCGTGCGGCCCTTTAAGGCCTCCATCGTCATGAAGAACACATCACCGTCACGATCAAAATCGTAGACCGTAATAATATTGGGGTGAGCGAGCTTTTGTGACTTATCGGTTTCGCGCTGCAGCGCAATATAGGCCAGCGGGTCTTGCGAAAAGTCACCGGCGATCAGTTTGATCGCCACATAGGGGTCCTTGTGCTTGGCCTCTAATTTGCGTTCATCGACAGCGAGAAACACGGCTCCCATACCGCCCTCTCCAAGCTTTTTCTCCAGGCGAAATCGATCTTTAAGCACACTGCCAACATTAAAGCCCAGGGGCTGGCGCGGGCCATCGGAGCCCCCGTCATCAATAAAAAAAGCGGTATTCTCTTCCGGCACACTAGCCAGCTCAGTGACATCACTTAGCAGGGTCGCGTCATCGTTTACTAACGCTGTTTTATCGTTGTTCGCCTCGATGTCCGCGCCCCCCCTGACCGCGCGGCGATAACAAATCAGTACCGTCTGCATCAAAAGATACTTGTGTTGCATCGTCATCGCGCGCGGAGGGAACGAGGGTACTGATACGGGTTTTGTCCTGTTCACTCATCTTCAATCCTCAGCACCAACACGCCAATTGCTATTAGAACGGCTTAAACAGCCCACTACTATTTGATTAAGTCTGGCCACTGCTCGCGCCAGCAGCAATGATGGCTAAAGTTCGGGACTAGGACTAATTCGCCACCGTGCCGGGCAATAAATGCCCGCGTCAGTTGGGTGGGAACATTATCGTCATGTTCACCAGAAAAATGCCGATACCTGACATGTGTGGGATAACGCAACAGCATGGGATTCAGCGACTCATGCAAGGGCAAATACCCATGATGTTTCGCCCAGCCGTCTGTATCTAAATTCGCAGCCACAGTAACCACTTCGTCTACAGACACCATATAGGCGAGCATTAACATTGCTAAGCTACCGCCGCCACTGAAACCAATCAGGCTGACGCTGTTTGCCCCCCGCTCTTGTATCAACGCCTGCGCGGCAGCTGCCATACTCCGTACCACCGCGTCACCATAACGTGCCGACGTCCACAGATTCTTGTTGCACATTGGCTCATCATGCAAACCCAAATAGCAGGGTCGCCCCAGATAGACGACATCGGCCTCTGTATCAAGACTGGCCAAGCCTAAGACTAAGGGATTTCTGGGCGTCGGGTCATTGGCAATATATCGACCGTGTCGCCAAGGACTACCATCACCGTCGAGATAAATATGCAGTGTTTTTGTCGTTGAGTGAGGCTTGGCGTAAGTAACATGACGGAAGTTAAGCCCCTCAACAAGCCCCTTAGTCATACCCAAACGCTCTGCGGTGACGTCAATACGTTGAGTCGGCGTGGCACAGGCAGCGAGCATTAACATCCATACAATAGTGAAAACATACCCATACCGAGGCGCATTCACTGATAAAGCACTAATTGCTCAGCCCATTAAGGTAATTCAATGCGTAAGCCTATGGTCGCGGTATATTTATTCATATAGTCATGCATTAACAAACGCTCATAAGCCGCATAGGCCGCCAAGCCGCGCTTAAATTGCGCAGCCACGCCGAAGGAAAGCGCTAAGGTACTCGAATCCGGCTCGTCAGACTGATCAGAAATACTCGCGAGGAAGCTTTTATCAGCATCATTCAAGGTCTGGCCATTCGTCTTATAGGCATCACCCTGATCAAAATTAAATTCCGCCCGCACCGATGGTGACAGCACGCCCCAGGACTGCAATAAAGAATAGTCTGCCTGCACAGCCAAACTCAAAACAGTAGAGTCGATATCTTGGGCATTGACACTGCGCACCGCCCCACTACCGGAGGCAGACCGCTCGGTGTAGCTGTCCACCTCACCTCGCATAAATAAGGCCCGCACACTCGGGTTTAATCTCAGCGGGCCGTAGTCATAATCAGCGCCTACGGTAAAATCAGCATACCAATAATCACCCTCGGTTGACGCCGAAAATGCATCGCTTGTGGTGCTGCGATCCACATCAATATCGATTGCCCCATAAGCTAGAAACGCCGATATATAATGGCTGTCCCAATATTTAGCACCGTGGCTTCCCAGCATTAGCGACGACACCTCACTACCACCCAAACGACTGTCTAGATCACTGTCACCATCACTGACACTGATCGACATACCTGCAAAGCTTGCCTCATCAACACGGTAATCGAAGCCTATGGTTATCGCATTGCTCTCTTGATCATAACCACCACTGCTGGCCGTTGCCTCGCGGTCCCGCTTGGTGTATTCCGTAAAACTGAACAGAGACAGGCGACTGTCATCAAGTAGCGCATTATCAGCGCTAGCTGCGCCACCAAGAGGTGAAAAATTCAAACCAGCTGTCTGATTGGTATTGCCTGACCTAGATCGCAAATTATTAATTTTATTGAGAACGGTCATTGCTAACTCTTTCGCTTGACTAGCGCTGCCCTCAGTCACCGTAGCGCCACAGCTATCATTTAATTCCGTCTGCGTCGGCTCTGGGCTCTCGCTTTCGGCGACTCTTACTGCTGTAGGTGATTCAAAGCTCACGTACTCACCACCCGTGCCAACGCCCCCCGTTGGTGGCGGCGGATTCTCGGAATTTGAATCAGTTTGCTTGCGAGCTTGGCAATTTTCGGCTGCACTCGCTGGCAAGACCAGTGTTGTAGCCGCGAACAGCCCCAGCAAAAAGCTCATGTTTAGCGTTAAATTTTTCACTGCCAATCTCCCTATCTAAAAAGCACTCACCCATTTTTATTGTTGCAACAGCCTCCGGCATGTCGACAAGCACTGGGGGCTTATTGCACGAGGCTACTAGGTACAAAGAAAAAATCACCAACTTCGTGCCCAGCACCTTTTATACTTTTATAAACCGGCTCTTGAACAAACTGATTCGCCGCCGCGCGTACTTTTACTGGGCCGCGTATGCTGGCATATAAATCCGGCGCAGAAAGCACGTCTTTATTTTTGCGCAGCACATCGATTAGTTCTTGAGCAAACACGGAATGATCGCCGCCGCCTTCGTCAATAACCGGCTTATCGCCACCCGAGGACAATAATAGGCGCGAGCGGCGTGGTAATTTATATTTTATATATTCACTGCTTGTTGAATTGGCGTTTTGCCCAAAAAACAAGTGCCCCGGTGCAGAAGAAAGTAAGCCGCCATAACAAGAATCAGCAATGACCAAAACCCGCTTCGCCTGAATACGGCCTAAATGATTACTAATAAACTCATTCGAAACCCAAGAAGCGTCATTCGGTGGCGGATCCGCATTAATCGGCAGCCAATAGCCAGTATCGCGCTCGCCAATATTAATCATTGAACCGTGGCCTGCGTAATAAATAAGTAAATTGTCATTTTCGGTCAGCACGCTGTGAAGCTCATTTATCGCTTTCATAACGGTTAAGCGGTCGCTATCCAATAATAGTTGAACGTGAAAACCGTATTGCTTTTCGAGTATTTCGCCCACTTCTCGGGCGTCATTTAGGGGTGTTTGTAAATTCTCTAATTGGGCATAATTTCGGTTGCCAATGACTAAGGCGTAATAACGCCCAAAATCCATGTCCGCCAACTTAATTTCACTGCCGAGCGTGTTCGACGCGGGACTGGATTTGAGCGTTGTTGCGGGCGTACGCAAACGGGGAATAGTTGACAGTTGACGCTCTACGCTAGCGCGATCATCTTGGAGTGACTGAACTAATTGCGCCAAGGTGACTAATTTCTCTGCGCCGCCATCAGCAAGCTTCTGTGATTTATCATTATCGGCTAATTGTTTTTTAAGTGCGTTAAGCTGACGTTCCATTAATGCGAGTTGATTGCTTTTACTCGCCAACTGCTTTTCCAGCTCACTGCGTAAGGCCATTTGTTCAGCGCGTGCAGCATCTTGAAATATCACGCTATCGTCAGGTAGGCCCCAGGCATCGCGATATAAATTAAGGGCTTGTAGTTTATCCTTCTCAACACCGAGGCCCTGCTCGTACATTGTTCCCAAATTAAATTGCGCGCTTTTATTTCCCTGCGCCGCCGCTTTTTGGTACCAAAGCACTGCGGCCTTGTAATTTGGCTCGGTGCCTAGGCCCTTCTCAAAAATCTCGCCGACCGCCAACTGCGCCTCTGCGTCGCCCTGCTCAGCGGCGGGCAGCCAAATTTTTAATGCTGTTTTATAGTTGGCGCGATCATAGGCAACATACTCCCCGCCACGAATATTACAGTCTGCTGCAGTCGTTTTTATTGGCCGTCGCGGCGACAGATACGTCATATTGCCAAGCTTGCGCATTTGCCCCGGTAACAGGCAGTCAACAATTTGCAAGCCCGCTATAATCACTTCCGTGTTGACACTTGGCGACTGCGCACTGCGGTCATCTTGGTTCGCTGCGCAGGACACCAGTATCGCCAAACTGATTGCAACGCTGACTCTTACGAGCCCATATATTATTTTCATACGATCTGCCTCTGTCATCTAATCCCTGATGAGCCGGAGCGTCTATTGGCGACCACTTCGTCTAAACAAACTCAGTGCAATTGACGAAACACCATATCAATACGTCCCAAGCTAAGTAATTGGCCGTCGTGCAACGCGACTTTGCTACTGGCTTCACCATTAATTCTAATACCATTGGTAGAGCCGATATCTTCCAGCCACCAACTGCCACTTTTATGAATTAATTTCGCATGTAACATCGACACACTTGGGTCATCAATTCTTATTTTTAGATTTTCCTGACGCCCAATAGTCCAAAATGTATCGGCATTTTTAGCCGACACCCCGAACACTAAACTACGGCCATCGGCAAAGAAAAACACCAGCGCTACTTCGGTGCTGGTTTGCTTTGCGCTAATCGCTCGTTGAATTCGCTGATCTATCACTTCCTTAGAATATTTTGTGCTACGAATCGCTGTATCGGTCCATCCTGGGGGAAGTTGGTAGGACTGCTGAAATGACGTTAATTCGCTATCGGGCTCATCTTCTATTACAACAGAGCCACCGCCAAAATTATCTTTCTGAGGAAGCCGCGCAGCGACGATAGTGCGCTCTTCTTCGGCAGTACTTTTTAGGTAATATGCCGCTTCGCCAAATCGAATAACATCACCACTTTTAACCGCGGCGGGCTTGTTTAGTAGTCGGTTGTTAACACAGGTGCCGTTAGTCGAGGCAAGATCTTCGAGTATCCATTCCCCAGAGATATAGCTTAACTTAGCGTGATGGCGAGATAACAAGCCTTTGGCAATAGTAATATCGCAGTCGTTATCACGGCCAATAACCACCGACCCGCTTGCAATAGCATAGGCTTCGTTGCCATCCAAGCTGACGAGTTTCAAATCCATTCGCTTACCTACTGAACTGCCTTCAATTGGCTTGAGATCAGCGCAATCTAATTGTTCATTTTGACCAAGCAATGGCTTGGGGTCCAAGCCAAAGTATAGCGAATAAATATCAAGATGGAATCCGCTCTCAGCCGAACCCAAACAAAATAACAGCCATCCTTACAGTGACGGCTCCTTTCGCTCATTATTGGGAGCTAATTTCGCACTTTTTTTCACTGCCGGACGAGATTTAGCCGGTGTCTGCCCTGACGGAACCCAGGTCATGGCCGCTGCAGCCAAAATCAATGCCAATATTTGCCCGGCCGCCAAAACCAGAAGGATAGACATCGCGTCTTCAATGCCCTCGGTCAATACAGTCAGTACCGCCGCGGCACTGCCCGGCACCCACAACTCCGGCGATGCAGGGTGGCGCCCCGGAATAAATAGGAATGCCACCGCCGCGAAAAGCAGCCAATAGCGGACAAACACCGACGAAATTCGCCGTAAAAGCAAGAACCACACTGCAATGGCCAGCGCACCCACGCCCATGTAAACCTGCCACGCCAAGCGGTAATCGTCTAAATTAATCATGTGACACCTTAGTTTACCCAGTGAATAATGTGGTCTTCCAGCGATTCTTCAGCCACTGCCAGCTCACTGACGCAGCGCCCCCGTACCGATATTTTAGCGCGGTGTACACTTTCATCGCTGTCGGACAGCAATGGGTGCCACGGCGCTAACCGCCCACCTTCACTTAGCACCCGATAAGCGCAGGTTTCGGGCAGCCAGTGAAACTCGCTGATATCATCAAGTTTAAGTTGTATGCAATCGGGTACGCGCTCCCGGCGGTGGGAATAATCGCTACAACGACAACTCGTGGTGTCCAGTAAACGACAAGCAACATCGGTATAGAAAATATCGCCGCTGTCCTCGTCCTCAAGTTTCTGTAAACAGCACTTACCACAACCGTCGCAGAGCAACTCCCACTCTTGAGCCGACATTTCGGCCAGAGATTTAACCTCCCAGAACGGTGGTCGCACGACATCAGCCATCGCGTTCGGTCCCCACCATGGGATTTAAACGCTCCGGTTGCGGCGGTAGTTGCAGGTAAAAGCCATTGTCGGCAATCTCTTGCATCACCTTGCCGACGTCGGCGCGGGATAATTTGCGCTCGGCAGTTAACACCAGGGTCATTGCCCGCACTGGTTTACCGAAACGCAGCAATAACGCCTCGGGCACCTTGCTTAAATCTTCCTGATGATCGACATATAAATACATTCCCTCGGTACGAGAGCTGCGGTATACCGCGCAAATACGCTTCATTAATTTTTCCCGCTTAGGCGTAAAAGCCCATCACCAACCAAAGGTTTACGCCAGCCGCTCAGCGCTGGCGGCAAAACACCGGCGCGGATCAACTCTTCTAAATCACGCTTTTTAAGTAGCACTTCCGGCGCCACATCGGCGGCTTCTGCCGCCGCCTCACCCAGCGCCTTCATTTGCTTTAATAGCTGGGTTTGCGCTGGCGTCAGCGGTTTTGGCGCCGCCGCTGGCAAATCGGTGTCGGCGGCCGAGCGCGCCTTACTGATCAACTCCAATATAAGATCACCGTAACGGCGAATACTGCCCGGCGACAGGTCTTTGACACGCCCTAACTGCCCCAAGTCATTAGGCATTTGTCTGGCTACCTCAAAGCACACTGCATCTTTTATTACTCGGCCCCGCGGAATATTGCGCTCTTTGGCTTCAATCTCACGCCAGGCGCAAAGTTGCTGCAGAGCATACTGCTGACGCTGGCTAAGCTTCCACAGCGATTTGATACGCTGATAATAGTCTTGGGGCAATGCTGGGCTTTCCGCTTGCGTCGTGATTGTCGCACAGTCTTCCAACCACCAACTTAAGGCGCCTTTGGCTTCTAAACGCTGTTTGAGTAGGGGATAAACCTTTTGCAAATACAAAACATCCAGCGCCGCATAGGTACACTGACTTTCACTTAAGGGACGGCGCAACCAGTCTGAGCGGGTTTCGCCCTTCTCCACGTGAATCCCGAGGCATTCCATAATCAGTTTTTGATAGCTAAGACCAAAACCCAAGCCTGCCAAGGCCGCGCCAATTTGCGTATCCAACAAGGGCTGCGGCACACATTGGAACAGCACCTGAAAGACCTCTAAATCTTCACTGCAAGAGTGGATGACCTTGGGAATATCCTGGCGCCGCAGTAATTCAGTGAATGCCGACCAATCACTAATCTTAAGGGGGTCAATCAAATACAAACGACCAGCGGCCCCAACTTGCAACAACCCGGCAATGGGGTAAAACGTATCTGTGCGAATAAATTCGGTATCAATAGCCAGAAACTCGGCCTGCGCCCAAATTGCGCAATTTTCATTTAAAACGCTATCGCTATCAATATAGAGACAAGATTCCAGAGGGTCAGTCAATGCGTCGTCGTCCTTTAAGTGCGTGAGCAAGGGTGCCGCTGTCGACGTATTCCAACTCGCCACCCAGTGGTACGCCATGGGCAATCCGGCTTACCGCGATCCCCCGGCTGCGCATTTGTTCGGTAATGTAATAAGCGGTGGCTTCACCCTCAACTGTAGGATTGGTGGCCAAAATCACTTCACTCACCGCCAATTCAGTAGCTCGCGCCAGAAGATGATCGATTCCAATCTCCTCTGGGCCAATACCGTCAATGGGCGATAAATGCCCCATTAACACAAAGTAAAGCCCCTTGTAGTCGCCACTCTGCTCAAAGGCGACAACATCTGCTGGAGACTCAACCACACAGATGGTTTGGCTATCTCGGCGGCTATCGGCGCAGATAAAGCACTGCTCATTCTCAGTTAATGTGCGACAGCTTTTACAGTGCCCCACCTTCTCCACGGCCTTGGCTAAGGCTGCCGATAATCTCGCGGCACCAGGCCGGTTGCGCTCTAATAATTGAAAACTCATACGCTGCGCCGACTTGGCGCCAACCCCAGGCAGACAGCGCAGGGCGTCAATTAATTCATCAATTAAGGGACTGTAGCTCATCGTTAAAACGGCACCTTAAAGCCGGGGGGCATACCCATTCCCGACAACATACCGCCCATTTGATCTTTGTTACTTGCCTCGATCTTCCGCACTGCGTCGTTCATTGCCGCAGCAATTAAGTCTTCAAGTATTTCCTTATCTTCGCTCATTAAGCTCGGATCAATATTCACGCGGCGAACATCATGGCGCCCTGTCATGATCACCTTAACTAGGCCTGCGCCGGACTCGCCCTGCACTTCTGCATTGGCTAATTCCTCTTGGGCTTTTTGCATTTTTTCCTGCATTTCAGCCGCTTTTTTCATTAACTCATTTAAATCTGGTTTCATCTGCCTATCTCTATGTTACTCACACAATTCAACTTACAAGCTGGACCGACTCGATATCCAACACACCGTCAAACTCGGCAATTAATTTATTCACCATTGGGTCGGCAATAAGTGCGTCCTTAGCAATCACCAGACGCTCATCCAAACAGCGCTGACGGTACGCCGCCGGAGTTTCAGTCGGTGTTGGCGCAATATGCACTGAAACCTGCAATTTCGCCGCAAAATACTCACTGAGCATTTCACCTAAGCGCTCAATATGACGATCATTTAACAGTGCTGCATTTGCAGCATCAATATTAAACGTAAGACTACTATCGGTTTTTTCAAGAAGCTGGCAATGACTGGCAATACTGCCGAGCATGCCGGGAAGAGCAAACTTCTCGAATTGCTCTCGCCAAATTTGCTCGGAGAACGCCGCCAAGCTGATTTTTTCTGCACTTACAGCTGCAATTGGCGGTGTTTCAGCCGCTGCAGGCGCAGTGATTTCTGACGCGGCGGGCTGGCTTATTTGCGGTTCAGCAACAGGCGTTTCCGCAGGTGTATTCATCGGCGCAGGATTGGCTGGGGTCACTGCTGCAGACAGCAATTCCGGTTCAGCGGGCTGTTCCTCCCAGGGTGGAAGCGAATCACTTCGCCCAGTATCTGCTACGGGCTCGGCCTGCGTCGGTTGCGTTGGGCTTGGCGCCTCTTCAACGCTAGCGGGCACGATAGCTGCATCGTCAGCGCGCGGCGTGGGCGCCGGCGAACTGGCTACCGCTAGCTCTGGCTTATTCGCTAAAGGCTTTTTTACAGGAGCAGCGGCCTCCGCCGCTGACGGCGCGCGGGCTAATTTTTGCCGAGGGCCATCGATAACACCTTGAGGCTTAAAGGCCAGCATCCTGAGTAACAACATTTCCAAACCGGCTCTAGGGTCAGGGGCTAAACCCATGTCCCGGCGCCCCGCCAAGGCCATTTGATAGTAAAACTGAACATCCTCAGCAGTGACGGTCGCGGCTAAGTCTATAATCCGCTGGCGATCACCCAGGCTATTATCCAAGCCTTCAGCGACCGTTTGTGCCACGGCCAAACGATGCAGCACCACTAATAACTCGCTAACCACACCAGCAAAATCCGCGCCCATCTCCGCCAAATCAGCCACAATCGCTAATAACGCAGCACCATCGCTGGCGGCAAAGGCCTCAATTAAGCGGTACACCGAACCGTGATCTATTGTGCCCAACATTTGGCGCACATCGACTTCGGCCAACTTGCCCGAGCCAAAGGCAATCGCTTGGTCGGTCAAGCTCAAGGCGTCGCGCATACTGCCGTCAGCTGCGCGGCCCAGCAGCCACAGCGAGGGCTCTTCGTAATGAACCATCTCTTTTTCGAGTATGGTTTTAAGGTACTCTACAATACGTTCAGCGGTTAAATTTTTGAGATTGAACTGCAAGCAACGCGACAAAATCGTGGCGGGCAATTTTTGAGGGTCAGTCGTTGCGAGCAAAAATTTAACGTGCGCTGGCGGCTCCTCCAAGGTCTTCAGCAAGGCGTTAAAGCTGCTACTGCTAAGCATGTGCACCTCGTCAATGAGGTAGACTTTGTAGCGACCTTGGCTGGGGGTGTACTGCACGTTGTCGAGTATTTCGCGGGTATCTTCAACCTTAGTCCGCGATGCCGCATCGACCTCGAGCAAATCAACAAAACGGCCTTCATTGATGGCGACACAGGCGTGACATTGACCACAGGGCTCAGAGCTAACCCCAACCTCACAGTTTAAACACTTGGCAAGAATCCGAGCGATAGTGGTTTTACCCACCCCACGGGTGCCAGTAAACAAGTAGGCATGATGCAGACGGTCGTGATCGAGGGCATTAACCAGCGCCTTAAGCACATGATTTTGGCCAGCCATTTCACGGAAGGTTTTCGGGCGCCACTTACGCGCCAACACCTGATAGCTCATTGAATAATTCCTGACGTGGAAGCGGCAAGGATACACCAGCCCTGCGAGGACATAAACCAATGAAAGCAAACAGAAATGAATACAGAAGGAAGGTTTAACGCTCTGGTGGCAGTCCAACCAGCCACACCCCGGCACACGATATGATAACTACCGTTGCTCCCTTCCAGGCCTGGCGGAGTTCGCTATCTCTCGTTGCGGGGGGACCGGAAGGACTACCGCAGAAAACACGTTTTAGGCATGGCCTTAACGCGGGCGCTATTGTCAACGAAAGCCCGTAGACATGCAAGCGACCCACGTAGATATTCCCAAATATTCTCGATTAATCAATGCGCTATCAATCAAGGGTGCTGCTCAGCGCCCGGCGGAAATTTGGCCAACACCGCCGCCACCGTGTCCTGAATATAGCGCCGACGCTCTTCTGGGGTATCCATATTTGGCATGACCCGCTTACTTGTGCCCCGCCACACCAACTTTTTGCTTTTGGCATCAATAATATCGATCATCAGGCTACTCTCTTCGTAGCTACGCACCCAAACATCGTCGTCATAGAAGTGGCCGTGACCAAAATAACCACGACCATAGCCAGGCCGATAATCACAGTAATAACAAGGATAGTAGGAAAAATGGGTATACCACGACCCAAAGCTATTAAAGTTTACTTTTTCCTCTTTACCCAAGTGGTACGTCACCAACACCGAAGCTGGCACGCCGTCGAGCGCTCGACTCAAGCCCTTGGCCGCTAACTGGGCATCAACGGCATCCGTCACTCGCTGACGAACCAAATCATTGTCTAAATCAGCATTATTACCGCCGTCGGCCGCCTCCGTGCGCGGTAGCCAGGCAAATGTCGACACCCCGGCAAAGTCATAGTCTGCGGCGTAATCCGAGCTAACAGGGATACCTGCACAAGCCGATACCAGTGCAACCAATACAACAACAAGCGCTTTCTTAATCATTTCGTCGACTCCGAGCGACAAACTCAACAATAGCTATGGCTGCAAAACAACCCACAAGGCCATTTGCCCACGCAACACTCTAATTAATAAACCACCCTTACTGGCGGCAAGCACAGCGCTGAACTCTTTAACATCTCTTACCCTGCGCTGATTCACCGACACAATCAAATCGCCAGGCAGCAACTTGCTCGCCGCCTCAGCATCACTGGCGACCTCCGCCACCGCCACACCGCGACCATCAGGGGAATCTCGCAGTACAACGCCCTTAAGTAAATGGCTGACATCGCTACCCTGCGCACTTGCCGCCGCCTTCAAAGTAGGTGTCGGCTTTAAGCGCGCGTGCAACGTTTTTCTTTTGCCGTCGCGTAACACAGTAACCGCGATTTTGTCGCCAATCCGGCGCAAACCTACCGCATTGCGTAATTGGGCAGAGTTATAGACGTCTTTATCGTCAATCGCGATCACCAAGTCGCCAGGCTTGATGCCAGCATCATCGGCTGCCGATTTGTCCTGCACTTCCGCAATGATTGCGCCGCGCTGATGCTTGGGAAGTTTAAAAGCCTCGGCCAGCTCTGGGGTAAGATCTTGAATAACCACGCCAAGCTGGCCGCGCTTAACCTCACCATGTTCCAAAATTTGATCAATACTCACTTTGGCCATATTAATCGGAATCGCAAAACCAATCCCGACATTGCCACCGGCAGGCGCCAATATAGCGGTATTCACCCCCACCAGCTCGCCGTGCAAATTCACAAGCGCACCGCCAGAGTTACCCGGATTAATAGACGCATCGGTTTGAATAAAGTTTTCGTAACCCTCAATACCCAAGCCGGTACGCCCCAGCGCGCTCACAATCCCGGTGGTAACCGTTTGACCCAGGCCGAAGGGATTGCCAATCGCCACCACGTAGTCGCCAACTTCCAAGTTCTCGGAGTTAGCAAGCTTGACGCTGCGCAGGTCTTTGGCATCAATTTTTAACACGGCAATATCCACATCTGGATCAGAGCCAATTAACGTGGCAGTAAAGCTGCGTCCATCTTCTAAGGAAACGGTTATCTCATCAGCACCATTGATAACATGGTGATTGGTCAGTACGGTGCCCGCCTTCGAATCAATAATCACACCCGAGCCCGCACTCTGGGTTCGGCGCTGCTGGGGACGCATTTGCTGTTCGGGAACGTTAAAAAAGCGGCGAAAAAAGGGATCGTTTAATAAGGGGTTTTGCTGAATATTTCGGGTGGTGTACGTGGAGATATTGACCACGGCTGGGTTTACGGTTTTCAGCATCGGCGCCAAACTTGGCAGCGTCCGCCCTTCGGCATCTTGCTGGGGAAATAAAGCAACGCCAGCTTGGCTAAGGCCCAATAAAAAACACAAGAAAATGCCCTTAACAAACACCTTGCTACGCCGATCGGCGCGATGATCCAGACTCTTCATAAGTCCCTAAACCCCCTTAGTCACTCAGAATGCTCACACATAACAAGCTTTAGAACAGGCCAGCACTCAAAAATTCCCCACAAACAGAATTTCTTGCTTAATCAATGATTAATATAGGTTTAGCCCAGCTTTTCCGCCATCGACCGAGCAATTTCACTCTGTATTGTCGACTTAAAGGCGCCCATCATTAGCCCTAGCTTTATTTCCACTCGAACCTCGGCCGGCTCAAGTGAAATGCGCCCCTTTATACCAGAGCGCTGCACCACAAGCTCATCGTCATTAACCCAGCTGGATTTAAGCTGATATTTATCGTCCAGTTTAATGGCAAGTTGCCGAATCAAATCACGCAGCTCTTCCGGCGTTTTATTATGGCTTTGACGAAGAGAAATAGTCGACACGAATTAAACACCTCTTATTAACGAGTTTACCCTTAACATCAATAGCTAGTATGCCACAGTCGCTTATAGCGAAATCAATAAACTACAAGCCACTTAAACCACGGACTCCACATAGCTGTATATAAAAGACTTTTCTTCAGGCAAAAAAAAACCGCTTTTCAGCGGTTTTTCAAAACTTTGGTGGAGCTAGGCGGGATCGAACCGCCGACCTCTTGCATGCCATGCAAGCGCTCTCCCAGCTGAGCTATAGCCCCAAAGCAGAGGATGCGCATATTAATGATCACCCTAAGCCTTGTCAACAAGTGGATGAAAAATCTCGTTAAATTCTTTGCGCCACCCACTCACACACAAAGAAAAAACCTTGTTATGCGCGAGCCTCGCAAGCCTGCTGATAACGTTTTTCGAGTTTTTTAAGGCGCTTTTTGCCCACACCGCCCAACACCTCTACCGCGTGACGCAAGCGCGCGCGACTCATATCTGGACCGAGTACCTCCATAGAGTCAACTACCGAAATTGACGACGTAGTGCCTGCAATGGCGATAAACAGCGGCGGCATAAAATCTTTTAACTTTATACCCAAACCGTCTGCAAGAGACTTAATTTCAGCAAAAATAGCATCGCGCTGCCAATCGTTCAGGGCCTCCAAGCGCCATGCTGCGCACTGCAACAAAGTGAGTAGCTCCTCTTCCTCTAAGTTCGAGGCGGCAAAACTCGCTGGCGTCAGTGGCAACATACCGGACAAGAAAAACCCAGCCAAGGGCGCCAAATCACTAAACACCTCAATGCGAGACTGCACATGGGGAATCATTTTCATCAAGGTATCGCGATTCAATGCCCAGGCTTGCAAGCGATCAGCGAGCTGCTCTGGACTGCAGTCTTCGCGCAGCCACAGACCATTGAGCCAGCGCAGTTTCTCCACATCGAAAATCGGCCCACCCAAACTCACCCGGGTGATATCAAAATGCGCAATCATGGTCTCAAGACTAAACTTTTCGCTCTCATCGGGCATAGACCAGCCCATACGCCCTAAATAATTTAACATTGCCTCGGGCAAAAAGCCCATACGCTTATAATAATTGATGCTTGTCGGGTTCTTACGTTTACTGAGCTTACTTTTATCCGGGTTGCGCAACAGCGGCAAATGACACAGCACTGGCATTTCCCAACCAAAATACTGATACAGCAATTTGTGCTTGGGCGCCGAGTTTATCCACTCTTCGCCACGGAGCACGTGAGTGATCGCCATTAAATGATCGTCAACCACATTGGCGAGGTGGTAGGTTGGCAAACCGTCAGACTTCAGCAGTATTTGAGCGTCGACCTGCCCCCACTCCAGTTCAATTTTGCCTCGCAGCATGTCATCGATCTCGCAGTGGCCGTCATCTTCTGGCACAAACATACGAATAACGTAAGGCTCACCGGCGGCCGCTCGGCGCGCGTTCTCAGCATCGTCTAATTTTAAATCAGAGTATTTAAGCGCCGTGTGACCGCCCGCTTCGCGACGAGCTTCACGCAGTGCATCTAGCTCTGCTGGCGTTCGGTAACAGCGAAAAGCATGGCCTGCGGCAATCAATTGCTCGCAGTGCTCACGATATATCTCGCTGCGTTCACTTTGCCGATAAGGCCCGTGGGGACCGCCCACATCCGGACCTTCATCCCAATCCAAACCCAACCAGCGCAGCGAATCAAAGATCGCCTGTTCCGACGCCGCTGTCGAGCGCTGCTGATCGGTATCTTCAATGCGTAGCAAAAATTCCCCACCCTGACTTTTGGCAAAGCAATAATTGAACAAAGCGATATAAGCAGTACCCACATGTGGGTCACCGGTGGGCGATGGAGCAATACGAGTGCGAACAGTCATGGAGAGTTTATTACCATTTGAATACAATAGGGTTTTCAGCCCGCCACCAATAATGGCAGCAAGCTCATGCTGGGGTCATTATACGTGTCGACACGGCCAATATTCATCCATCCGCAGAGGTATTTCAGCGCAGATGAGCAAAAAAATTCTCGACCGTCGCTTCTGCGTCGCCCCGATGCTGGATTGGTCAGATCGCCACTGCCGCGTTTTCTGGCGTCAACTTAGCCATCACGCAGTACTGTATACCGAAATGATCACCACCGGGGCATTGATTCACGGCGACCACAAGCGTCATTTAGATTACAGCGATATTGAGCACCCTGTCGCGCTCCAGCTTGGCGGCAGCGACCCCGAAGCCCTCGCAATATCAGTGCGCATGGCCGAGCAATGGCATTACGATGAAGTTAACTTAAATTGCGGCTGCCCCTCCGACCGAGTTCAAAACGGCTTTTTCGGTGCATGCTTAATGGCCCGACCCACTTTAGTAGCCGATTGCGTTAAGGCAATGAAAGACGCGGGCGACCTCCCGATTACCGTAAAGCACCGCATCGGGATTGACGAACAAGAGGGCTACGGGCCGCTGCAAGAATTTGTTGGCGCCATTGCCGACGCCGGAACTGACGCCATTATCGTTCACGCTCGCAAAGCCTGGCTCCAAGGGCTAAGCCCAAAAGAAAATCGAGAAATACCGCCCTTAAATTACGATTTGGTATACCAACTTAAAAAAGATTTCCCTGACTTGGAAATTATCATAAACGGCGGCATCCAAACCCTTGAAGATGCCCGTTCGCAATTGTCATATGTCGATGGCATTATGATGGGCCGCAGTGCATACCAAACACCGTATTTATTGGCTGAGGTAGATGAACACTTTTACCAGCAAGCCGCGACAGGCAAAACTCGGCGTGACATTATTCACGACTTTTTGCCTTATATTGAAGCGGAGCTGAGCAAGGGCACCCGGCTCAATCATATGACTCGGCATATATTAGGCCTCTTTAATGGCCAAGCTGGCGGCAAGCTATTTCGTCGCCATATCAGTGAACATGCGCACCGTCCAGGCGCTGGCCTCGAAGTCCTCCACGACGCCTTGGCCTTTGTAGAGCGCAGCTGGTAGCAAACTAAATAAAGGATTAACAACAATGAGTAATAAACTCGAGCAGTTAAAGGCAATGACCGATGTGGTTGCCGATACCGGTGATATAGAAGCCATCGCCCGCTTTACGCCGCAGGATGCAACAACCAACCCTTCTTTAATTCTAAAGGCTGCAGCGCTTCCCCAGTACAGCAAACTAATTAGCGACATCGTCTCGAGCAGCCTTAAAGATCGCAGCAACCCTGAACTGCTACAGCGCGCGGCCACTCAACTCGCGGTAGAAATTGGCGCCGAAATCACCAAACTGGTGCCAGGCAAAGTATCTACTGAAGTAGACGCTCGCCTGTCCTTTAATACAGCCGCCATGATTAACGAAGGTCGGCGCATCGTTGAGCTTTATCAAGCAAAAGGTATCGATAAACGTCGCCTACTGATAAAGATAGCCTCAACTTGGGAAGGTATTGAAGCGGCGAAGGTACTTGAGCAGGAAGGCATTGAGTGTAATCTAACCCTGCTTTTCAGCCTTATGCAGGCCGCAGCGTGCGCCGAAGCCGGTGCCACCTTAATTTCACCGTTTGTTGGTCGTATTCTCGACTGGCACCTAGCCCATGGCGCCACACCCGCCAACGCCGATGAAGATCCCGGCGTGCAATCGGTTAGCGCGATTTACAGCTATTACAAGCAACACGGTTATCAGACCATTGTCATGGGCGCTAGCTTTCGCAACTGCGGCGAGATCGAAGCACTGGCCGGCTGCGACCGACTTACCATTAGCCCCGCCTTGCTGAGTGAGCTAAAAGACGATTCCGGCACACTCCCCCGCCGCCTTACACCCGATATGGCGTTCACTCCCCACGCCAAACTTGCCACCAGCGAAACCGACTTCCGCTGGGCAATGAATGAAGACGCCATGGCCACTGAAAAATTGGCAGAAGGTATTCGCGCCTTTGCGGCAGACCAAGTCAAATTAGAAAGTTTATTGCGGGAGTGGAAGTAGCATGTTCGAAAAACTAATGCAGCTGTTCACGGTTGCTGACGACAGCACTGGCGATGACAAAATGACGCTAGAGCTGGTCACTGCCGCCCTGCTACTTGAAGTCAGCAAAGCTGATTTTCAGGAAGATCCTGCGGAAATTGACAAAATTCGCACTATTTTACTGCAGCACTTTTCGGTGAGTCTTGGTGATATCAATGCGTTTATCGATCAGGCTAGGAATACCAGCGCGGACAGCACCTCGCTTTACCCTTTTACCCGCTACATTAATGACAACTGCAATAATATTGAAAAATACCAGCTTGTCTTAGCACTGTGGGATGTTGCACTGGAAGATGGTCGAATAGACAAATACGAAGATCACCTGATCCGTAAAATAGCCGATTTAATTTATTTGCCCCACAGTGAATTTATCAGGGCTAAATTAAGCGTGATTGGCAAGGAAACCAGCTAAAAGCACTGGCCTTCCAGCAGGGAAACTAACTCTCTAAATTTAGCGTGGTTACTCTCACTTAAGCCCATCAACGTCCGATGGGCTTCAAGCACCCGCTCCCGAACACCTTCTTCGCTGGCATCCAGCACCGGCAACTCGCCAAGATCTTCATCATTTAACAGGGGTTCTTGGCGAATACGGAACACGCGATCAAAGCCCATGCTCTGTAGCACGCGGGTAATATCGGGATTAGTAGATAAAATCAAAGGCACGAACTGGAATTTTTCCTTCGCTTTAATCGCTAATTTAGCTAGCAGCCCCAAGGTCGTGCTATCGACGTTGATGGCATCAGACAAATCGACGACCACACTGGCAAAGCCCTCTACCGAGAACATCTCGTCAAAGAACTCGTCCAACGTGGTACAAAGGGTCAGCCGCACATCGCCAACCAGCTTTATAACAAAGGCCCCGTCCTGTCCCGCTACTAATATTCGACCAGGCTGCATTCGCCTATAACCTACTTACTACTAAAATTGCGATATCGTCCGGAGCCTCATCTATATCGAATAAACCAAAGACCTCGGCGAGCTCGATTGAGGAGTTTTGACCCTGCTTTAATAAATCGAGCAGAAGCTGTTCTTTATTTTCCAAGGTGTCGCTGTTCAAGACCTCCAATATACCATCAGAGAATAGACTCAGCACAGCCCCCGGCGGAAAACTGATCATATGGTCACTGAATTGGGCATCAGTAAACAGGCCAACCGGCATATCATGCTCCGGTAAGAATGTCGCCGTGCCATTAACCGCAAGCACAGGAGCAGGCAAATGACCGGCAACCGAATAAGACAATTGATTACATTTTAAATCGAATGCCCCCACACAAAGGGTGACATGCTTGCCAATGCCCATTTCAAGCAATTCGCGATTCGCAATCGCCAGCATTTTGGCTGGCGACAGTATGGCGGTCGACCCACGATGCAAAAAATCACTGCGCTTGCGCGCAAAGAGGTTCTTCAAGAACACCGTAACAAAGGCTGAGCTCGCGCCATGCCCTGACACGTCAGCAACAAAAAAGACGGCGTGATCTTCCCCGACCACAAAATAGTCGACAAAATCACCGCTCAGATAGAGCGACGGCAATATATAGTGACAAAATTGATAGTTCGCTATTTGCTTGGGGGTATCTGGCAGAAGCAATTGCTGCACGTGCTTACCGGCTTGCTGATCCTGCTGTAACAGGGTCAAGCTCTCCAATAACTCTCGGTTAGCACTTTCTAATTTATTACGGTACGCCAAATTTTCGCGCTTTAAGGCACCCCGCTCCAACGCCCGATCGAGTACATGCTTTATAACAGCATGTTTTTCAGTCGGTAGCATCAGGTAGTCGCTTGCACCATGGCGCACTGCCGCCAAGACGTCGGCCATACTCTTGCGGCGAGAAAGGCCGATAAGAGGTAGCTCGCGCGGGTCTGCGGCCATTTTTCCCAGCAAATCTATACCGCGATCCTCCGGAAAATCGATATCGATCATAACGATATCGATATCTTCTTCACGGAAACTCGGCATCGCCAAAGCGCAGTCCGCGATAGACACTACGTCCATACCGAGTTGTTCTAGGGAGGCTACGAGCTGAGCTTGAATTGCATCGGTCTGCTGAACCAGCAGTATCCGATGGGGTAAGGAGTTATTCATTCAGCCTTTTTACCCGCAACGGGACAGACACACAAGCAGCAATCGTGTGGAGGAATTACAGCCTTCTGGACGAAAACTCTATTAGAAGTCGAATGACTCGAAATCTTCGTCGCCAAAGTCATCTTTGAGCTGACCGTCATTTATCAAGAACTCTCTACGCTGTAGATAGGCATCTTTGAAAAAAGTGTATTTATCACCCGACACAAGGCCTTCGGTGCCCAATAAACTCGCCCTAACTTGCAGTAAATCCAATAAGCTCATACCGTAGCGCGCCGCTTCGGGGTCAACTGCGCCCGTCACTGACACGTAGGAATCAACGCCTTGACCGGCACCATCGCGGAGGTTGCTCGGCCCTAAAAACGGCAACACCAAATACGGCCCAGGCCCAACGCCCCACACGGCCATTGTTTGGCCAAAATCTTCAGATTCGCGTTTTAAACCAATATAGCTAGCTACATCAAAAAAGCCGATGACGCCAACGGTAGTATTAATAATAAAACGACCACCATCCACAAGCGCGTCACTGGCTTTACCCTGCAATAAATCATTGGCCATATTTTTGATTTCGCCAATATTATTAAAGAAATTGGCGATACCCTGATCAACAATTGCAGGCGTAACCTGGCGATAGCCTCGGGCAACTGGCTGCACCAAGTATTCATCGGCCGTATTATTAAAAGCAAATACCCCGCGATTGAAACCTTCCCAAGGGTCACGGGGATCGCCGTCACTCTCTGCGTTCACCCCAGCCACCCCTAGTACTGAGAACAACATCAGCAAAGCACAGACTTTTCGTTGCATTGGCATCATCTACCCAAATCACTCTTTAAGTCTAAAACCGGCCAATACTATACCTAATAGGTCAGAAATTGGCACCAATTGGATTATTACCACTAATTCACCAGCAAAATATCCAGTTCCCGCATCTGGGCTAAAATCTCGCTACCAAAACCGACCACCGAGGCGTACTCAACGTGCAACTCACGCGCAATTTCAGCGAGAATTTCAGCACCATTTAATTCTGGCCGCTCAACGATAATGCTCAGCAACCTCGCCGTTACCTGATTGATTTCAAGAAACTGCACCTCGTCCTGGCGGTTTCGGTACACCACGATAAATGTCGGTTCAGCGCTCGGCGCTGTAGGCTGAAAATCACCACTAATGTGCTGAACCGGAAACTGGTAAGCCAAGGACCAGGCAAGTGGCGATACAGCCCAACAAAGCTTAAGTACATCTCCCACCGGCACGGCTGGGGGTAATTCTTGTTCGGCAATGTCTAAGGCCAGCTCCACCCATTCGTAATGGGCCAACTCTCGCAAGAACACGGGATCAGTTTGTGAGTCTCGCTCCTCACCAAGATAAGCGAGAAACTCCTCAGCAATCTGCAAAAAATAAGGACTTTGGCAGCGGTGACGACACATAAAATCTCGGACCAAGCTATACCATGCATCGTCGCAATATAAACTTCGGCACACCGGGAATCCGTTGCTGAGAAAGCCCTCAATATTATTAAAGAACAGATCTCGATAAATCGCCATCCGCCGAGCTTCTATACCTTCTGGGCCTGAACAAGTATCAGGGTCGCGTACAAAGCGCGTCATACTCGCTTGGATTTGCTGAAAGGCCATCATTACTCCGCGCACCCACTGCTAAGGGCGCCGGCAAAATCCACCTTCGCTTGTGCTTGACGAATTTGCTGTACTTCCTGCAGTAGGTCCGCCATCGCAGGAAAGTTAAAATCCCGCTCTAATAACGTCGGCAGCGGCCCACAGAGTCGATAGGCCTCATCAAGTAAGGCCCACACCGGCTCAATAACATCAGCCCCGTGGGTGTCCACCCGCAAGTCTTCAGCCTCATCAAAATGCCCGGCAATATGAATATAACGCGCTCTCGCCAGGGGTAAGGACCGCATAAACTGGTAAGGATCGTAATTGTGATTTACGCTATTCACAAAAACATTATTCACATCGAGCAGCAAATCACAGTCGGCCTCTGCCAGTACCGCGTTGATAAATTCGCTTTCAGACATTGCCTGGCCTGGCGCCGCATAATACGAGGCATTTTCCAATAAAATTCGCTGCCCTAACACATCCTGAACCTGCCGAACCCGCGCCGCCACGTGGTGTACCGCCTCTTCCGTAAAGGGAATGGGCAATAAATCATAGAGCTGACCTTCATCACCACAATAGGTCAGGTGCTCTGAATACAAAGGGCAGTCAAAATCCCGCATAAATTGTTTAATATCGCTTAATAAGCGGGTATCGAGTGGCGCGAAGCCACCAATATTTAAAGACAAACCATGTAGGTAAATTGGGTAGCGCGCTGCTAACTCCCGAAATGAGCGGCCGAAACGGCCGCCAATATGCAGCCAGTTTTCAGGGGCGACCTCAAGAAAATCCAGCTCCTTGCTCGCCAGAGATTTTAGCGCCGGCATTAAGCCGCGCCGCAAGCCCAAGCCCGCAAGTGCACTGGTTTGTTTACTCATGAGACTCGCCCATTCGCACTGACCGCCTGTTGGATATGAAGCCCCTAATTAGCCATGTGTCCGGCGCCACACTTACCTTCACCGCATTTGCCCTCGGTGGCTGCCTTGCTTTTATCGGCACCGCATTTGGCTTCTCCACACTTGCCCTCATGCGCGGCTTTGGCTTTTTCAGCGCCACACTTACCGTCTCCGCATTTACCTTCATGCCCTACTTTGGCAGCATCTGCCCCACATTTTGCTTCGCCGCATTTGCCTTCATGTGCCGCTTTGGCTTTGTCGGCACCACACTGCGCTTCAGTACCGGCCTTATCAGCGCCACATTTAGCTTCTGCTTTGGCGGCCTTATCGGCATTGCCCATCGCCAACTCATAGCCAGACGCCATCGCTTTAGCCGCGAAGGGGTTTTCACCCGCCATCGCCGGATGCATTGCGGATACCAAAAGCGCCGCGCCAAATGCAGCCGCCATTGGATTTTTAGTAAAGGCTTTCTGGGTCATTGTTATTCTCCATATCGGATCAGCAAGTAATTATTACGTCTACAACGACATGAGCATAGCAGTTTTAGCCAACACCATTCATACGCAGCTTTAGTCGAATTCGATCTAGCAAAATACAGACGCGCTCAATTCAATAATGTTACATCTTGCACTAAGGCTTTCCAGAGAACCTTTAAACGCTTTTCCGAAACCGGCGTTCGGGTGCCCATATTCTGAGCAAACAGCGAAATGCGCAGCTCCTCCAGTTGCCAACGATAATCCATTACCAGCCGGTGACGACGATGTTTGTCTGGCAGCTTCTTAACAAATTCTGAAAATTGCTGCTGCAGCGGCTCAAGCACCAAGGTCGACTGCCGATCTCGTTGATAGGCGCCGTCCAGTTTACTAATCCGCTGCAAAATTGCTTGTAAATAACGCGGGTATTGCGCCAGTTCATCGCGACTGAGGTCGGTGATAAAACCATCAAAAAACAAAGCGTCTAACTGACGATTGATGTCATTGATACTATGGATCCAGCTAAGCGAATTCAGCTTTTTAAGGCTGCGACGAATATCCGCGTAATTGGCCAGTATTTTATTTAACAACTCAGCGCAGGCCTCGGCATCGGCAACAAAGCCCGCGCGCCCCTGCTCCCAAACTTGTTCAAATTCCGTCTGGGTGTGGGGCAAGTTCTCCTCGCTCAATGCAAAGCAATTTTGGCTTGCAGCGAGCAGACAATCTTCCAACCAACGCTTTTTTTGCTCACCCACCGCAGACAATTGTAATTGAACCGTGTTGCTGCGAAACAAGCTCGCCCGCAAGCTCTTGCACTGCTGAGCCAAGCGCAATAAGAGTAGGCGCTGAACGCCGCGCAAATTTGCCTGCCGAGCGTCGGTCTCGGTCTCGGCAAGACTTAGTTCAACACTCTCGCCCTGATCCCGTAAACAGGGATAGGCGACCAAGGTTGCTCCGCCCTGCTTAAATTCGTAACGAGACTCTAAGCGATCGAAATCCCAACTAGTGAGAACCTTGGTTTCAAAGCCACTACCACGCTCTTCGGCAATGCCCTGCTGCACCTGCACCGCGAGCTCGGCGCACAGCGCCCGCAAATCGCGGCTTTGGGCCAGTAATTTACCGGCGTTGTCCAGCACCCGAATATTCATACGGTAAAAATTATCGATGTTATTGCGCGACCACTCGGCCACGTCGATTTGCAGACCGCTGATTTTGCGCAGCGCGTCCGCCAAGCTGGGCAATAGACCCACGTCATTGACCGCGAGCATTGGCAAGGCCTTGTCGACAAAGTCCGGCACCGGTACCAATTGTTTACGCTGGGCTTTTGGCAGATTTTTGAGCAGCGCAATGCACTTGTCTCGCAACAAGCCAGGTACCAGCCACTCCAAACGCCCCTCAGGTAGCTTTGGCAGATTCGCCAGCGGCACAGACACACTAACCCCGTCGGCGGGGTGATTCGGCTCAAAATGATAGCTCAGCGCCAGTATCATGCCTGCGCAGTGCAGGGTATCCGGGAACTGCTCCTCGGTGACATCGCTGCCGGCATGACGCATTAATTCGCCACGGCTCAAAAATAAAGTCCGTGGCGCTGCGGTGCTTTTTAACCAACTTTCCAGATGGGCGGCGGTAATGGTGCCCTCGGGAATACGCTCGTCGTAGTAACGAAATAACTCATCGTCGGATATGAGAATATCTCGCCGCCGAGCCTTGTCTTCTAGCTCACCAATCTCCGCAATCAGCTTGCGGTTGTGGCGAAAGAATTCCGCTTTACCCAGATAGCGCCCCTCCACCAAGGCTTGGCGAATAAGAATTTCGCGACTTTCTACCGGCGAGATCGGACCATAGTGCACCCGCTTTTTATCGCGAATCAGCAAGCCGTAAAGCATGGTCTGTTCGAAGGCCATCACCCGACCACTGCGACTATGCCAATGGGGTTCGTAATAGCTGCGTTTTAACAGCTCGTCGTTAATGCCAAACACCCACTCAGGATCAATTTTCGCCACACAGCGCGCATAGAGCTGGGTGGTTTCGGCTAGTTCGGCAGCCACAATCCATTTTGGCGCTTTCTTAAATAACGAGGAGCCGGGGAATATCCGCAATTTACGATTGCGCGCACCGAGATACTCCCGCTCTTCGTCTTTGCAGGCTATCTGGCCCAAAAAGCCCGGCAACAAGGCGCGGTGAATGCTGTCAAAATCAGCGGGCTCGCGATTGACCGGTAGCTTTAGTTGCCGACACATCAAGGTGATTTGGTGGTGGACTTCCCGCCACTCCCGCATCCGCGTCCACGACAAAAACTCCCGCTGACAGAGTTTGCGCCACTGGCTGGCCGACAATGCTTGGCGCTGCTCCTCGGCGTAGTCCCACAGGCCGACAAAAGCCATAAAATCGGAATCTGGCTGCCAAAAGCGACGGTGTTTTTCATCGGCAGCTTGCTGCTTATCCGCTGGACGGTCGCGAGGATCTTGAATACTTAACGCGCTGGCAATAATCAGCATTTCCCGCAAACAGCCGCCATCGGCGGCGGCCAGTAGCAAACGGCCAATCCGTGGGTCAACTGGAAAGCGGCCCAGTTGCTGACCGAGTTTATTGAGTTTACCGTCACGCACCGCGCCTAATTCGGCCAACAGCGCAAAGCCGTCGTTCACAAATTTGTTGTCCGGCGCGTCTACAAAGGGAAAGGCGCTGATATCCCCTAGTTTGAGCTGAAGCATTTGCAGTATAACGGCGGCGAGATTGGTGCGCTGAATCTCGGGTTCGGTATACACCGGCCGACTTAAATAATCTGCTTCGCTATACAGACGATAGGCAATACCCGCAGCCACCCGTCCACAGCGACCGGCGCGCTGATTGGCGCTGGCTTGCGATATCGCTTCAATCGGCAAGCGCTGCACCTTGCTCCGCACGCTATAGCGACTAATACGCGCGGTACCGCCGTCGATTACATAGCGGATTCCCGGCACCGTCAGCGAGGTTTCGGCGACGTTGGTCGCTAATACCACCCGCCAGCCCCGCCGCCCGCGCAAGTCAAAAATCCGCTGTTGCTCGGCGGTACTCAGGCGTGAGTACAGTGGCAGGACCTCTGCGCCCGGCAAATCGGCCTTGCGCAAATGGCGGGTCACATCACGAATATCCCGCTCGCCGCTGAGAAACACCAAGGTGTCGCCGCTGCGCTGGGCACCCTCAGCGATTAATTCGCGCAATACCGCTTCTACCGCCTCGCCAATATCATTGTCGGCACTCAGTTCTTCTTGGGGACGATAGCGATATTCAACGGGAAAGCTCCGACCAGACACTTCAATAACCGGCGCATTATTAAAGTGTTCAGAGAAGCGTGCCACATCAATGGTGGCCGAGGTGATGATCAGCTTTAAATCGGGGCGTTTAGGCAGCAGGGTTTTTAAATAACCCAGCAAAAAATCGATGTTTAGGCTGCGCTCATGGGCCTCGTCGATAATGATGGTGTCGTATTCACTTAAAAAACGGTCGCGCTGAATAGCCGCCAGCAAAATACCGTCAGTCATTAATTTGATATAGCTATTGGGCGAGCTAACTTCTTGAAAGCGTATTTGAAAAGCCACGCCCTCACCCAGGGTGGTATCCAGCTCCTCGGCCAAACGCTGGGCAACGGCCCGCGCAGCCAAACGCCGGGGCTGAGTATGGGCGATTAAACCGGCAACCCCACGGCCCATAGCCAAACAAATTTTGGGGATTTGCGTGGTTTTACCCGAGCCGGTCTCCCCCGCCACAACCACGACCTGGTGAGCGGCGATGGCCGCGCGAATATCGTCGACCCGCTGACTAACCGGCAAATCTGGCGGATACGCCACCGTCGGCAAATTAGCACGCCGTTGTAGAACTCTCGTTTGGGAGGCCGTAAACCGCTCAACCAGTGCTGCCAGCTTTTGACTAATGTCAGTACCCGCCGCCGCTTGTTGCTGCAATTGGCGACAGGCGCGACCAAGCGCGAAGCGGTCCGCTTGCAAACAGCTCTCTAGCTGCCCCATTAACGACTGCGGGTCCACGGCGACAACAGCGGCTGAGCTTATTTCTGATCGAGTTTCAGACATACATTCCAATAAAAACAAAAAAGGCGCCATTTGGCGCCTTTTTACGATTACATAACAGCTAAACGATTATTTGTTAGCCTTGGCGAGCTTGGCAAGCTCCTCGTCGCGAAGTGAGCGACGCAATACCTTGCCCACATTGGTCTTAGGCAGTTCGTCACGCACTTCAATATACCGAGGCATTTTATAGCCGGTGAGGCGTTCACGCAAAAATGCTTTTAGCTCAGTCACATCAATATCGCCTTTTTTAGCCGCGACAAAGATTTTAACCGCTTCCCCAGACTTCTCGTCAGGCACACCAATTGCCGCACATTCAGCAATATTCGGGTGTCCGCTTAAGACGTCTTCAATTTCATTGGGGTAAACATTAAAGCCAGAGACGATAATCATGTCTTTCATGCGATCGACAATGCGCATATAGCCATCTTCTTGCACAACAGCGACGTCACCCGTGTGCAGCCAGCCATCGATGATGGTCTTTTCGGTCTCGTCGGGACGCTGCCAATACCCCATCATTACCTGTGGGCCACGCACGCACAATTCACCGCGCTCACCAACGCCTTTATCGACACCTTCAACAACTATACGGATATCGGTGCCTGGCAGGGCCACACCTATCGTACCGATTTGATTATTACCACCCGGATTAATAGATACGACCGGCGAGGTTTCGGTTAGACCATAACCTTCGTAAACCTCGGCGCCAGTGACTTCCATCCATTCTTTCGCTGCGCCTGCGGTTAGCGCCATACCACCAGACATGGTGGCTTTCACCGAGGAAAAGTCTAAAGCCCGAAATTCGTCGTTATTGCACAGCTGCACAAACAGGGTGTTAATCCCGCTCATCCCGCTCCAGCGATAGCGCTTCATTTCTTTAATGACACTGCTAAGATCACGAGGATTAGCAATTAACACGCCGTGATTGCCCTGCAACATGACGCAGAACGACAGCATAAAGGAGTAAATATGGTATAGCGGCAGTGGCGACAGGAAGGTTTCTTCGCCTTCTTTAAGGCCAAAACTTTCAAACAGATTCTTACTCTGCAGAATATTAGCCATTAGATTGCGGTGGCTAATCATGGCGCCTTTCGACACGCCCGTTGTACCACCGGTGTACTGCAGCAATGCAACTTCTTCAGCACCAGGGTTTGCTTGGGTAAATTGCCCGCTCTTGCCCTTGGCTAAAACACTGCGATATTTAATCGCATTTTTAAATTTAAACTTGGGCACCATCTTTTTAACGTGTTTAACGACATTATTGATGAGTAGCCGTTTTACCGTTGGGTGCAAGTCGCCTATTTCAGTAACAATCACAAACTCGACTGGGGTTTCGTCGACAACCGCTGCCGCCGCTTCGGCAACATTGGCAAGGACGACCAGTGCTTTGGCGCCGGAATCATTTAGCTGGTGCTTTAGCTCACGCTGACTATAAAGTGGGTTGGTATTCACCACGATCAAGCCTGCGCGAATAGCGCCAAAGAGCGCTACCGGGTATTGCAAAATATTGGGCATTTGCAGGGCAATCCTGTCGCCCACACGCAAATTGGTGTTTTTTTGTAAATATGTCGCAAACTGCGCAGAGAGCTTATCAAGTTCGTTGTAAGTGATGGTTTCACCCATACACGACATGGCAGGCAAATCACCAAACTTGCTGACGCAGTAATTAAACATCGCCCCCAAATTCGCATGCTGCGTCAAATCCACATCGTCAGGCATGCCCACTTTCGCGCGTGCTGCTTTAATAACTGCTGCAATACTTTCCATTTCTGCTGACAAAGTCGCCCCCTAATATAGTGCTTGTTGTTATTGGCGCCGCACCCAAAAAATTCAGGCAAGCCGACCACTGATATTCAGCTAGGCAAGCTATCGACATTTGTATTCACTGTCAACACTAGCTATTTGCTGTTTTGACCTCTGCGGCCCGATATTGGTCAGGATCGATAAACATCAACTGTAATACCAATGCCCCCGGCCGCCGCAAATCCGCCCCCAGTACCAGTGCATTCAAGACCCCATCAATATGGGTCAGCGCAGGAATATTAAAGAGTAGTTGACTACCCTCGTCATCGCTCATTACCAAGGGCTCAGTTTTTGAATTAACAACCTTAGCTAGCTCTGCAGTTAAAAATAGCAGATGCTCTTTAAACGCACTGAAATTCAAATTACCTCGGAACTCTTGGGGCAATAATTGCAGTTTTATGCGCATTGTCGATTTATCGGGCATTGCCATATCGGACAAAATTAATTCTCGCCCCGCCTCCAGCTCACGGAAATAGCGTTTGGCTTCGGTACGCCCCGCATCGAGTAGGCCTGTTTTAAAAAGCGTTGCCGCTATAGCCAGCACACTCGGTGCATCCATTTTTACTTTCATTAATTATCGGTCCGTATTGTTAAATTTCGTTGAGCTCAGACCACAAGCTTACTTTCTGAGCTTTAAGATCTCTACATCTGCCAAGCGGTGGCAGGCCGCTTCAGTGTCCACTTTTGTCGCTCGCAACCACGGCGGATTGGCACCGCATGCTGGTTCGGCCATTGGGCAACGCGGCGCAAACCGGCAGCCACTGTCCGTGGCCAATGGTGCCTTGTGGCCCGCCGCTTTGCCAGTATTGGCAGCGATAACCTTCCGCGCCTTAATATTGCCATCTAAATGCGCCGCCAATAGTCGCGCGGTATAGGGGTGTCTAGGCCCCTCAAACAAGGCTGGGGTTGGCCCCAGTTCCACAATCTCACCTAGGTACATTACCGCTGTGCGCGTTGCTAAAAATCGCACCACCGCCAAGTCGTGGGCTATAAATAACATAGCGGTATTGTGCTCAGTTTGCAGCTCTTGCAATAAATTAATAATTTGCGCCTGTACCGACACGTCCAATGCGGAGACCGGTTCGTCGCAGATCACCAGTTTTGGCTCGGCAATAAATGCCCTTGCTATGCCAATGCGCTGGCGCTGCCCCCCGGAGAGCTCATGGGGGTAACGCTCACCGGCAGATTGGGGTAAACCAACCCGCTCTAGCCAATAACAAGCCTTGTCACGCGCCACGGCCCCCGTCACCCCTTGGCTCCACAGGGGTTCCTGCAGGCTGGCGAGAATCGTCATTCGCGGGTTCAGGCTGGCGTAGCTGTCTTGGAATACCATTTGAACCTGGGTGGACATCGCTTTAAATTGGCGACGACTATAATGACGTGGCATAGCTTGCCCGCCAATAATCAAGTCCCCCGCCGAACGCGGTTGTAAACCGGCAATAATTCGCCCCAAGGTCGATTTTCCGGAGCCGCTCTCCCCCACTACCCCCAAAACCTCACCGGCCTGAATGTCGAGGTTAACGCCGTCGACTGCCGCCAATAAGCCCTCACCGCTAGCAAAGTGACAGCGCAACTCCCGCAGCTGAACAATTGCCCCACTCATTGCTCGTTCTCCCGCCAGCGTGCCGGGTGTTCTGGGTGCCACAACCAACACCGAGCCTGATGTGCCGCGGTGGATTCGCAGGGAAAATTCGGCGGCAACTGATCGCAAATCGCCATGCGCTCACAGCAGCGCGCCGCAAAACCGCAGCCCTTAGGGGGGTGGCGTAAGTCCGGCGGGGTTCCGGCAATTGCCTCTAGGCGATGCGGGTTTTCCATATTCGGTACCGCACGCTTTAGGGCCTGGGTGTAGGGGTGGGCCTGGCGGCTAAACACATCTTGCAACGAGCCGGTTTCGACAGTTTGACCTGCGTACATCACCGACACAGAGTCGGCAATTTCAGCGACCACACCTAGATCGTGAGTAATAAATAACATCGCGGTGCCGCTGGATTCTCGCAATTCCCGCAAAATACTCAGCACCTCCGCTTGGACGGTAACATCGAGGGCGGTTGTTGGCTCGTCGGCAATCAATAACTGCGGCTCACAGACCACGGCCATCGCGATCATGGCGCGCTGTAACATGCCCCCAGAAAACTCAAACGGGTATTGCGCAGCGCGCTGGGCGGGGTTGGCAATGGCCAGACGTTCCAAGAGCGCAATGGCCCGCATACGCGCCTCACGCTTCGACAAACCCTTGTGAATGCGCAGAGGTTCGGCAATTTGACTGCCTATGGTCTGAGTGGGGTCGAGGGCGGTCATGGGGTTTTGAAAGATCATCGCGATCTCATTTCCCCTTATTCGACGCCATTCGCGTTCGCTCAACTGACGCATGTCGCGACCGGCAAAGTCCCAGCGCGCAGCATTGGTCTGCGCTGCAGGCGGCATTAAATTCAATAAACTCATAGCCGTTACGGATTTACCGCAGCCCGACTCCCCCACCAAGGCTCGGCACTCGCCCGGCGCCAAACTCAGGGATACATCACGCACTGCTTGCACCGGCCCGATACTCACCTGCAAATTGTCCAGCTCAAGTAACTTCATGCCTTTGCCACCCCCGCCCGTCGATCGGTGGCATCTCGCAAGGCGTCGCCGAGTAAATTAAAGGCCAACACCGATACACTGATAAACAATGCGGGCAGCAGCAATTGCCGAGGGTGGGACAATAAGGTTTTTATGCCGTCGTTACACAGCGCGCCCCAGGACGTGGTCGGCGGCGACACGCCCATACCAATAAACGATAAGAAGGCCTCGGTAAAAATCGCCTGGGGAATAGCAAAGCTAAACGCAACCAAGATCATCGGCAGGACATTGGGTAGCATATGCCTAAGGATGACTCGACTGGTGCTGACCCCCGCTAGCTTTGCCGCCTCAACAAAGGCTTGACCACGCAAAGCCAGCACCTGACCGCGAATGAGCCTGGCGCTTCCTGGCCAGCTCAGCATTAGCATGGCAACAATCAAGGGCATAATGCCGTTTTCACCCGGACCAATACCAAAGGCAACGCGAAATAAAATCATAAACAGCAAAAATGGCAGCGCGACGACAAAATCGACAAAGCGCATGGCAACTTGATCGACCCAGCCCCCAGCCAAGCCCGCAATTGCACCAAATATGCAACCAAAACTGATGTACAACAACGGCGCCACGACGCCAACAAACAGCGAGGTGCGACCACCCGCCATCAATCTGGCCAAAATATCGCGGCCCAAAGCGTCAGTGCCTAAAGGGTGTCCGGGCATTTCAAGCCATTTGGCATGACGGCTCGACTTGCCCACCGGCACCAAACCTTGCAGTTGCGCTTCAAACAACGATATTGCCGCTTCAGGGCGAACCTCACGCGCCAGCAGTAGCAAGCCGCTATCCGCATCGGCAATGGTATAACGGTAAATTTGGTAGCTCAGCTGTAATTGATCCTGATAGTAGGACTTATCCGTTTCCGCAATCGCCAAGCCCAAACCCGCCTTGTGGGCGGAGGCGCGGTACACTCGGTAACGCTTAACCCCCTCTATCTGCGGCCATTGCAGGCGGACAAACTCAGTATTGGCATCATGCACTACCAAGCTCTTCACCGGTTCGCTCACAGGCGGCTGCCACGGGCCGTTATCGCGGATTAAACGCACCGAATGCGGGGCGCTGGGGCCTGCCGATATTTGGGAGAGCCATTGCTGCGAGGGATCTTGACGCCACACCAGTGGCCCAATGCTCACAAACAATAATAGGGCGATCACTACCAATGAAGATAACACGACGGCGGGGGTGGCCATCTTCGGCAGCGGGACCGGTGCGATGTGTTCAAGGTCCTCACTCGCCCAAGTGCGCCGCGCAAAGCGGAATACCGACATCGCCATTAGCGACCACCCCCGCCATGGAGCCGAATACGCGGGTCAATTAGGCCATAACTGATATCCACCAACACCACCACCAAGACTAAGAACGCGCCGTAAAAGACTGTCGTGCCCATGATCACGGTGTAGTCCAATTGCTGAACCGCTTGCACAAAGTAACGGCCCAGACCGGGAATCGCAAAAATTAACTCCACCACAAAACCGCCCGTAGTCACCCCGGCAATCGTCGGCCCCAACTCAGTGACCACCGGCAATACCGCATTGCGCAATTGATGATGCCAAAACAAGCGCAAACCATGGACACCCTTGGCCTTGGCTGCGGTATTAAAATCTGCGCTCAAAACCTCCAACATCGAGGCTCGCATAATGCGGCTCAAATACGCCATGGTGCCCAAGCCCAAGACCAGCGCCGGCACCCAAATATGATTGACACTTCCCCAGCCAGCCACGGGCAGCAAGGTTTTGCCTGCGGCATTATTCATGGCCACAATAATTAACTGCGCCAAGCCAGCGATGACAAACCCCGGCACGGAAATCGCGGCAATAACCCCGATCATCACCAAACGATCTGGCCAACGATTCCGGTAATAGGCAGCCACAGTGCCCGCCGCCACCCCGCCGACCAGGGCAATCAGCACCGCGGCAAGGCCCAAAATTGCGGAAATGGGGAAATGCTTACTAATAATGTCGTTAACTTTGCGGTTTTCTTGGGTAAAGGAAATACCAAAATCACCCTGCAGCATATTGCCCAAAAACAACTGGTACTGCTCAATCAAGGGTTTGTCTAAACCGTAGCGCGCCTCTAACTGCGCTCTCACTGCAGGTGACATGGCCTTTTCTTGGGTCAAAGGGTCGCCCGGCACCGCGTGCATGGCAAAAAAGGTTGCTGTTGCGATAAACCAAATGGTTATCGCACCGGACAAAAGTCGCTTAGCAATAAATTTCAGCATGGTTTAGCGCTCGATCCATGCATAGCGAAACAAGGGATCGCCGCCAAAAATATTGCGGCGCACGCCGCGCAATCGCGGGTTTTGCACATACAGTGCGCCGTTTTCATAGGTGGGTAATATAGGCACGTCGTCAACCACAATGCGTTGGATCTGGGCCATGGCATTAAAACGCGTACGGGGGTCGTTACTGTTCTGGGCGACACGAATCCAGCGATCGTAGAGCGCGTTATTATAGCGGCCACGGTTATTGTCATTCCACGAGGCAAACAAATCGGCAAAGGTCATAATGTCGTCATAGTCTGGCCCCCAGGCCGCCGACACTAAATCGAAGTCGCCGCGCCGCATTTTTTCTAGGCGCTGTTTAAAAACCTGCTGGTCAATACGCAGCTCTATGCCCAAGCCATTTTTAAATAAATATTGATAGTACTCGGCCTCTTGCAAGGCGCGCGGACTGTCTCCTGCCAACAACATTAACGGCGGTATTTCACTTATTCCCAATTCAGCTTTGGCTTTGCGAATATAGGCCCGGGCTGCGGCAATATCAGGATCAACCCGCAAGACTGGGTACTCTTCGCGAAAGCTGCGCTTTAAACCCTTAACCGTAACCGGAAACAATGAATACGCGGGCTGAATACCCGGCAAGCCAATAATTTTATTTACCAGCACGGCGGGGTCAATCAAACGTTGAACCGCTTTACGAAAGGCCCGATTGGCCGTTATCCGACCCTCACGGAAATTAAACTCCAAAAAATAAAGGGAACCGGTGTGAAAATACTCAATATCAAAACCCCGTTTTACCGCCTCGCTTAATAGCCCGGTATCCAGCGGGGCCATGGCAATTTGCTGATCGCGAAATAGATTAAACTGGGAGCTTGGGTCGGCGGTAATATACGGCATATCAATTTCGTTAATCCGCACCGACGCCGAATGCCAATACTGGGGATTTTTACGCAGTTGCAAATGAGCGCCGTGTACCCACTTGGTTAATAGGTATGGCCCATTTACCGTAAGTTTATCCGCGTCGGCGGCATAGCGCCCACCCCACTGCGCCAACACATCCTCACGTAGCGGTAAAAACGTCATGAACGCCGTCAAGCTCAGGAAGTAGGGACAGGGGCTGCCAAATTCTACTTTTAGTTCAGTATCTGAAATGGCACGCACACCGAGTTCACTTGGGGCGAGTTTGCCCTCATTCACCGCCTCAGCGTTTTTAATTGGATAAAAAATAAACGCGTATTGTGACGCCGTTTTCGGATTTAAAGCATGCCGCCAGGCAAACACAAAGTCGTGCGCGGTCACCGGCTTGCCGTCGCTCCAGCGGGCGTCCTCTCGCAACCAGAAGTGCGCGCCATCGGCATCTAATTGCCAGCGCAGCGCCACACCGGGCGCAAGTTCACCGTCGGGGCCGTAGACGAGAAGGCCTTCCATTAAGTGCGCCAGGATAAAACTCGCAATTGTGTCGGTAGCCACCGCACTATTGAGGGTTGGCGGCTCAGTGGCGAGCGCCAAAGTGACCTTAGCCTTGTCTGCATCCACGGCCTGGGTCCACCCCTGACCGGCCACAAGCAGCAAAACACACACCGCAAGGCTGTTACACCACCGTTTCCAAATCAACAAAATTTATACACCAAGGTTTTGCTCATATTCACTGTTACAATACTTTCCCTGCTAGTGCTGACATCCACTTTATAATGGCCACCAAACAAAACAATCCTTACTCGATACCCAGCGCAAAACCAGTTTGGGGCGATAATGGCCCAGCCTCCAGCGAAATGCATGGCCCCCATGAAGGCGAGCTTGATAAATGCCGCCATGTATTTTTGTCCCACAATAGACTCGCCGAACGTTGGTCTGCTCTGGACAGAGAAACTGCAGGAAGATTCACTATTATTGAAACAGGTTTCGGCACCGGCCTGAACTTTCTACTGGCGTGGCAATTATGGCAGCAAACGGCGCCCCCAAACTGGCAACTTCACTACGTTTCAATAGAGGAGCGCCCCTACTCCGCAGAGCAATTACGCCGCGTCCACGCGAGCTGGCCAGAACTCGCATCTCTGGCCGCTATACTACAGCACAATTATCCACCGCTGTTACTGGGCCATCACCGTAGATTGTTGAATAGTGCACAAGTTTGCTTGGATTTGCTGTTTGGCAATGCGCACGACTGCCTTCCCGCCTTGCTTGACGCGCCGAGTTCGGCCGCTAACGATAAGCTTAACAGTGTAGCGTATGCCGATGCGTGGTTTTTAAATGACGCGCCCCCCGCCAATAATGAAGTCAAGCCGCAAGAGACGCTGTTTGCCAGTATGGCCGCCTTAAGCAAGCCGGGCAGTAGTTTTGCCGCCGCAGCTGATTTTTGGGAACCAGGCTTGCGCGCCCAGGGCTTTAGTCTAGAAAAAATCAAGGCGTATGACGCCACGCAGCAAATCCTATGGGGCCACCTGCCTCATGACATCGCCAGCAGCACCCCGCAACCCGCTCCGGTTAATGTGCCCTGGCATTTACCTAGACCTAAACAGCAGGCTAAACATATTGTAGTGATTGGCGCCGGCCTTGCCGGTTGCAGCACTGCCAACGCGCTCGCACAGCGCGGCTATCGGGTCACGGTTATTGAACGCCATACGCCCGCCAGCGGCGCTTCGGGAAACCCCCAAGGTATTTTGTATACCAAGCTGTCTGCCGCCCCTGGCGACCTAAATCAATTTAACCTCGGCAGTTTTCTGTTTGCCCTCAATCATTACCGAAGCCTATTGAGCCAGGGGCGCATAGACGGTGAACTCTGTGGCGTTCTGCAGCTAGTAAAATCTGAGCGCGAAATAAAGCAATTTAACAAACTCAAAGTGCTGCTAAATAATCAAGATTGGCTGCAATTTCTCAGCGACGACGAGCTCTACGCCAAGTCTGGGGTCTCCCTTAGCGGCCAGGCATTTTATTACCCCGACGCTGGTTGGTTGTCGCCGCCGAGCGTTTGCCATGCCATGCTCAACCACCCCAATATTACACTGCTTAACAATACTGCAGCCTTAGCGCTGACTCACCACGAGGGCGTATGGCAACTTTTAGATGATCAGCAGCACTGTATTCAGCAAGCTGACACTGTCGTTATTGCCAATAGCAATGACGCTAGCCATTTTGCCCAAACCAGCCCCCTGCCCCTGAAAAGTATTCGTGGGCAACTGAGTTATTTGCCTGCCGAGGCACTAAACCAGTCCCCAACATGCGTGATTTGCCATGAAGGGTATTTAGCACCAGCGATGAATGAACAGTTTTGTATCGGTGCGAGCTTTGATCTTCACAATAAAGACTGTGCGCTAATGCCTGTCGATCACGACTGGAACCTCAAGCAACTTAGTCATCTCGCCGCCGGTTTGCTCAAACCCGACGCAGTGGCAGTTGGTGGCCGCGCGGCACTGCGCTGCGCGAGCACGGACTATATGCCAATCGTTGGCGCAGTGCCCCGCATAGAAGAATTCAAAACAAACTACAAGGGCTTAACAAAGGACGCCCGCCGCAAAATCCCTATTGCTGCGGCCAACCACCCCAATCTATACATTAATGTCGCCCATGGCTCCCGTGGCCTAACGTCCACACCACTCTGCGCCGAATTGCTGGCAAGTTATATTGCCAATGAAGTTCGCCCACTGCCCAGACAGCTGTGCGAAGCGCTCTCTCCTGCACGTTTTATTATTCGCAAGCTGATTCGCTCCCAGCTAGTTTAAATCGCAACAAGAGCAGACGCGCTAGCGAATGCCCGCACAGTCTGTATGATAGACACACTAACTTGACGATGATGTCGCCATGCGCAAATCCACTCGACTAGCAAATCGCTTATTTTATCAATCCACCACACACCTACTTTGCCTGTTGGCCGCGCTATTTGGCTCGGTTAACGCCCTTGCGGCCAAAAGTATCGACTACACCCTGATCGGCAGCTACCCCCACCAACCCGCTTTATTCACGCAGGGCCTCGAGCTTTATCAGGGCAGGCTCTACGAAAGCAGCGGCTTATACGGCCACTCAAAAATTGTGTCCCGCGCCTTCCCACCCAAGCCTGAAGACAGCATTACCGGCACGGTGCTGCCAAGCAACCTCTTCGCAGAAGGCCTAAGCCTATACCGCGGCAAGCTTTATATTCTCACTTGGCGTGCAGGCAAAGGCTTAGTAGTGGACCCCCATCACTTTACGTTACTGGGTGTTTTCAACTATGAGGGCCAAGGCTGGGGCTTGTGCGCCAGTATTCATAAGGAGCGTGGTGATTATCTAGTAATGAGTAACGGTAGCGATCAACTGCAGTGGTTCGATGCCAACACCCTCACACTCAGTCACACGCTAAGCGTTAGCGATAATGGCGCCCCGGTGGATCAATTAAACGAGCTAGAATGCCGAGGCGACTACATTATTGCCAATCAATGGCATAAGCAGCACCTACTTATTATTCACGCCTTCACTGGCGAGGTATTCGCCAAAGTCGATCTCAGCGTCCTCGCCCTTGACGCCGCGCAGTCGACCACTCTCGACCCCGAGGCGGTATTAAATGGCGTTGCCTACGACCCAGACGACGACAGCTGGCTGGTTACCGGAAAACTCTGGCCAAAGATTTACCGTATTAAATTTGACCTAGACAAACTCAGTGCCTCACCAAGAGCGGCCGCGCGATAAGTCATAGGCAAGCCCTTTCTCACCCGCTAGAATGCTAGACTTATTAATAGCACCGCCCAACACTCTGACATTTGGATAAAGCATGACTCAAGCAGCGCCTGTCGCAACAGCAAATCCCACAAGCCCCGCAGCCTTCCCCAGTTTTACCTTAATCAGTAGCGAAGAAATACCTGCTCTCGGCGTGAGTATCGCGGAGTATCAACACATCAAAACCGGTGCTAGCCACTACCACATTGCCAGCGACAACCCCGAGAACGTTTTTTTAGTGGCGCTGCGCACCGTGCCCAAAGATTCCAGTGGCGTGGCTCATATATTGGAGCACACGGCGCTGTGCGGCAGCGAAAAATACCCTGTTCGCGACCCATTTTTCATGATGATCCGGCGCTCGCTGAACAGCTTCATGAACGCCTTTACCAGCTCCGACTGGACGGCCTACCCCTTTGCCAGCAGCAATCGCAAAGATTTTGAAAACCTGCTACAGGTTTATATGGACGCGGTGTTTTTCTCCCGTCTCCACCCCCTAGATTTCGCCCAAGAAGGCCACCGCCTCGAATTCAAAGAGGCGGGCAACCCTGATTCTGAGTTGGAATATAAGGGTGTCGTGTTCAATGAAATGAAAGGTGCAATGAGCTCGATTTCCAGCCAGCTCTGGCACACGCTCTGCAAATACTTATTCCCCAGCACCACCTACCACTACAACAGCGGCGGGGAACCTGAAGACATCCCCGATCTCAGCTATGACCAGCTCAAGTCCTTTTATGAGAGTCACTACCATCCTAGCAATGCCATTTTCATGACCTTTGGCGACATACCCGCCGCCGAACATCAGGCGCGCTTTGAAGAACTGGCCTTGGCGCGCTTTGAGGCCATCGACAGCCATATTGCCGTCGGTAACGAGAAGCGCTACCACGCGCCGATTCGCGTGCAAGAGAGCTACCCACTGCCGGCCGCTGAAAACAAAGGCGACAAAACCCATATCGTGGTCTCGTGGCTGCTGGGCAAAAGCACCCAATTAGAGACCTTATTGGAAGCCCAACTGCTTGCCGGGGTTTTACTCGACAATAGCGCCAGCCCTTTGCTCCACGCCCTAGAGACCAGCACCTTGGGGAGTTCGCCCTCGCCCATGTGCGGGCTAGAAGACTCCATGCGAGAAATGGTGTTTGCCTGTGGACTCGAAGGCAGCAGCGCCGCCAAAGTAGAAGAAGTCGAAGCCTTGGTTTTAGACACCCTGCGCGATGTTGCTAAAAACGGCATTGCCAAAGAGGATGTTGATGCGGTTTTGCATCAATTAGAACTGCAGCAGCGGGAAATCGGCGGCGACGGCTATCCCTATGGCCTGCAACTTATTTTAACGGCACTGGGCAGTGCTACTCACCGTGGCAAGCCCATTGAACTGCTGAATTTAGACCCGGCATTACAAGCTTTGCGCGAACGAGCAGCAAAACCTGACTACATTAAACAATTGGCGCAATCGCTAATAGACAACCCCCATCGCGTCACCTTGGTGATGAGCCCCGACGAAAATATTCAGCAGCGCATTGAACAGGCTGAGAAACAGCGCTTAGCTGATATTAAGGCCAATTTAAGTGCTGAAGAAAAACAAGCCATTATCGACCAGGCAAGCGCCTTAATTGAACGCCAAGCCCTTGAAGAAGATGACAGCATACTGCCCAAAGTGACTTTGGCAGACGTGCCCTTAGACATGCCGGCCCTCCACAGCGAGCAGGCCCAATTCGGCAGCTTGCCCTATACCCGGTACGGCCGCGGCACCAACGGGTTGGTATATCAGCAATTATTGATTGCCCTGCCAGATTTGGATGACGAAGAGCTATCCCTGCTCTCCATATACACCCAAGTGCTGACTGAACTGGGCCTCGGCGATCAAGACTATCTCCAAGTGCAAGCGCGCCAAGCGCAAGTCTGTGGTGGCATCAGCGCCTATACCAGCATGCGTGGCGATATTAATGACGAACAGCAACTAAAAGCCTATTTGGTATTGTCATCTAAAGCCCTGCTGCGCAACGCCAGCGCGCAAGCCCAGCTTATGCGTGACACCTTAGAAACCCTGCGCTTTGATGAGTCTGATCGAGTTCAAGACTTAGTTGCTCAGCTCAAAGCCCGCCGCGAGTCCAGCATCACCGGCAATGGCCACAGCCTCGCCATGACTGCCGCCAGCGCAGGCATGAGCCCCATCGCTAAAATCAGTGAGGCTTTAGGCGGCTTAAGCGGTATCCGCCAGCTTAAAAGCCTGAGCGAGCGCATTGACGCTCCTGCGGAATTAAGCAAACTCATGAGTCAACTTGCTGCCATTCACAGCAAAATGCTCAAGGCTGAACGCCAGCTATTGATTATTGCCGAAGCCGACCGTCTCGCCGCTTCGTGTGATGAAATCGCGCCACTCTGGCACGATTTTAATGCGCAAGCCAAAAGCAATTTTAGTTACCCGGCAGTGCGAGAAGTTAAAAAAGCATTTTGGGTGGCGAACTCGCAGGTGAACTTCTGTGCCAAAGCCTATCCGACCGTGCCCTCCGATCATCCTGACGCACCGATATTAACGGTACTTGCCACCTATATGAAAAACGGGTTTTTACACCGGGTTATTCGCGAGCAAGGTGGCGCCTACGGCGGCGGTGCATCACAAGACTCAAACATCGCCGCATTCCGCTTTTACTCTTACCGAGACCCACGCCTTAAGGACACACTGGCTGATTTCGATAAATCCATAGACTGGATGCTCAACACCGCGGTATCGGATCAGGGGCTTGAGGAGGCAGTTTTAGGGGTGGTCAGCAGTATTGATAAGCCCGGCTCTCCGGCGGGTGAAGCCAAACAAGATCACCACAGCAATGTCTTTGGCCGCACCTTAGCGCAACGCAGACTTTTTCGGCAGCGCGTGCTCGCGGTCACTGCTACAGATTTACAACGAGTCTGTGATTGCTATCTTAACAAGGGCGGCGCCAGCGTTGCCGTGCTGAGTAATGCCGCCAAGGCAGCAGAACTCAGCGACTGGTTAGTGGCGGAACACTTCAGTATTGAACAACTGTAATGCTCACTTGTTTGGGAGCGTCGCCTGTTGAGCCAAAGCTTCAGAGCGCATTTTATTGTATTCGCGCTTTTGCTTGGCACTGAGCAAGGCGTAAAAATCGCGCTGTGTTTTTAGTAAACTTTCGGTATGAGCAGCAGATAAGCGCCCCGCTTCGCTGCTCATACGCAGAATAGCCGCGTTGTCGAGCCGCGCCAAATTGGCAGTGCGAATATTTTGCTGTACCGCAATTAATCCCTCCCGAACGCTGGCCGCATCTTCAGCGAAACGTGCCATTAAAACCTTTACCTTTTGCTGCTGAGGGTCAGACAAATTTAACTTTGTCGTTAGCTCATCAAATCGCGCCGCGTCTACGCCCCCAACTTGCGCAATGACCGGAGCTCCACTGCTACTTAGCGCAAGCGCTAACACCAAGGCGTTCAATTTTTTCATTTCATTAAGTCCTAATAGCAATAAACGTATAAATAAACCACCACCTGCCGTGCAAGGTGCCTTAGAGCAAGGCGTTAATATGCTCTATGTCATAACCTTTATACTGCAAATAGCGTATGCATTTAGCCCGCTCTCGGGGGTCATCTAAATTAACATTGGCGTATTTTTTCAGGAATACCGCCTCGGCAACTGCGAACCAATCGACATCCTGTTCACTAAATTGTTCAACAATTAACGCATCACTGATGCCACGTTGCCGAAGCTCGGCGCGAATCCGCTGGGGCCCATAACCGCCCTGCACCCGCAGGCGAATAAAGGAGCCCGTGAATCGCCGGTCTGACTGTAGACCGTCTGCCGCCAGCGTATCCAAAACCCGATCAAGCTCATCGCTATCAGGGAATTTACGCGCAAGTTTAAGCGCCAATTCGCGGCGAGAATGCTCACGCCGTGCCAGATAATCCATTGCCTTTAAACGCACCGTTTTGGTATCAACCTGCTTCAAAATACCCTTTTCACCTCAAAACGTCGCTAATCCGCTATATAAAGTGCCGAAATTCCCTAAGCCAACTTCGGCAACTACTTATTTCTTTCACTCTGTGTAACGCCCACAGTAAGTACCAAGGTCGAGAGGGAAAAAACTGCGCTATTCGACCCACCCTTTTACTCACGGAGAATGACCCATGTTAAACAAAATTACTAGCAAGCTGGCTGCACTGAAAAATGACGAAAGTGGCGCCAGTGCAATTGAATACGCCGTTATGGCTGCCTTGCTCGTTGTCATCATTGTGTTCGGCCTTGGCTTACTTGGTGATGGCACTACCACCACAGGTATGGGAAAAGCCTTTAATGACATCAAAACAACCCTAGAATAGTAATGATTTTTTAATGCTTCTCATTGCTATAGCCCCTCTCATTGCAATTGGGTATATCGACTGGCAGCACCGTCGAATACCCAATAGTTATTTACTTGTTTTGCTGGGGCTCGGCACTTATTCAATGTTAATCATTGAAGGCAGCAGTTTAACAACAGTATTAATAAATATCGTCATTGCCTTGGCGCTCACACTTCCCGGTTATATTAGGGGTTTACTAGGCGGAGGCGATGTAAAACTAATGCTGGCAATAACGCCGCTCTATGCGCCGCTGCAATTGTTACTGGTGTTTTCTATTGGCATAGGCAGTTTACTGTTGTTAATGGCATTCCTCCATATTGCGCAGCGGATGTCATTAACAAAAGCGTATTGCTCGAATATGGCAGTTCAACAAAGCCCTTTTCAGCGCGGCTTACCGCTGGGCACCGCAATCGCATTAGGAGCAGTAATCTTACATTTCCAAAGCAGTTTTTAAGGTAGCACCACCCCGGTTGTACCTTTGTAATATTGAGCACAGCATGGAGCACCGCAATGGTAAGACCTAATTTTTCTCGCGCTATTCAGCAGCGGCAAAAAGGCGCTGTCGCCATCGAATTTGTTTTCATCTTTCCGGTATTTTTCATTATTTGCTACGCCATAATCGTCTACGGCCTCGCATTCATGTTAGTGCAAAACTTTACCTATGCGAGCGAAGAAGTCCTGCGCGCCGCCCTTGCTTGCGAAGACTGTTCAAGCGTTGAGGAATGGGAAACACAAATCAACAATATCGCCAGTGTTCGTCTCAAAATAAACGACACCGACGGCCTACTCATTTATTCACCCGACTCCTTAAGCTGGGCAAGTGACTGCCACGACGCCGCTGCACCCGCCGCCGGCCAGCCTGCACTGGACGGCATTATATGTGAGCTGACGGTGAGCTCCGCGCCACTACTAGACGGAATTACGATGCCCGGCTTCGGCAAACTGCCTGACTTGCCCAACCTGCTGCGCGGTAAAGCCAGCCTGTTATTTTGACGTCATCTGGCCAAACAAATTGCCACTAAGAGCAGGTGTTTCATGTGCACAAGCCAATACGACGTACTCGCCACAGGCCGTATACGTAGCACTCACAATAGCATCACTATGACACAGCGCTTAATATCAAATTATGCCAGCAACAACGAATAGAAAACCGTTATCGACACCTTTCAGGGACACGACTATGCAAGCAAGGACTTTAAAGATCATCGCAGCACTGCTTATAATTAGTGCGGTGTTTATGGGGGTAATCGGCTACAAAATAAGCCAAGAAGACACATCAAAAAGCCGTGCACTCACGAAAACGAGCCCGGCATCCGAACCAAGTGACTTCACCTACGCGCAAAAGCTCCTTATTGTTAATCGCAGTATGGCAAAGGGCGAAACCATCACCGTAGAGGACGTTCAACTCATCCCCTACCCCCTTTTGATTGAAGATAGCTTTAGCAAGGCTGAAGATATTCTCAACAAAAAGCTCGAATCCAAAATTCCCGTGGGGGCGGTCATCCGCCAAAGTCACTTTGACAAGCAAAGCAAACTTTCCCCACATATTAACTCTGGCTACCGCGCACTCGCCATCAAGGTGAATGAAACCTCTAGCGCAGGCGGCTTTTTACAACCCGGTGACCGCGTTGACGTTATCTTCACTGCCAGAGCGTCGAAAGATACCTACAACAAAAGTATGTCTCGCCGCTTACTACAGAATATCCGTCTACTTGCTTTTGGCACTGACCTTGAGCGAGATGACAAAACCGTAGTCGTCACCAACGGCAAAAAATCATCTCAATCAAAAGAAGATCAAGAATCCGGAAAAAGCAGCCGCTCAGCGGTGCTTGAAATTGCCTTGGACGATATCGCCGTACTCACCCTGGCCGAGGAAAGCGGTGAATTGCGCTTAGTTGCGATCGGTGAAAACGACATGCTCGAAGAGAGCCTGGCAGCCGATACCGAGCCCAGCACAATGGACCCCAGTGTCGCAGCAAAACAACACATTAGTGATGCCGATAAAACCGCTTTTATTCGCGATGTTACCGGCCTCAAGCCGCCACCAGCCCCTAAGTCAGTCTACGTATACAGCGGCGACACTGTCGAAACCATTAAGGTAAGAAACTAATGAACGCGAGCGAAATCTCAGGCAAAGGAGTATCCATAATGAAAAACGGAATTATTTTCGGCTTGCTTCTCACGCTCATTAGTGTGGCGCAGGCAGACCCGTACAAAACCTTGCGTATGACCTTGGGCGAGCAACAGGCTTTAACAACTCAGCACAGTGTAAAGCGCAGCGCGATCGGCAACCCTGGCATTGCGAGCTTGCGAGTACTTAACTCTAAGCAGTTTTTAATTACTGCAAAGCAAATAGGCTCTACTCAGTTGCTGTTGTGGCAGGGTAGCGGTGAACCGACCACCTTCAAAATTGACGTAATCCCTGATATTGCCAGTTCAAGCACCAGCGGCGTGGCCGTCGATGTTGTTGGCGATAGAACCGTCCTTCACGGCAAAACTCACTCCCTTAGCCAACACGCTCAGCTATTAGCCGCCGCGGGTGAGAATGTCGTCGATAACACTGTTCAGCAAGGCGCAATACAAGTTCAAACTGATATTCGCATTATTGAATACAGTCGTTCACAGCTAAAACAAATAGGTACTGCGTTGGCCTACTCGGGTGGCGATACGGCCCTAGCGATGGGCGCCGCCAACTTACTACCGACAATCTCTGGCATGAGTGAAATTGCATCGTTGATGGGTGGACTGGTGACCTCAGGAAACAGCTCATCTATTCTCATTGGTCATGCCGGTAAAAACTTTAGCGCGGCGGTCAATGCACTTCAGCAAAATGGCTATGCTTACACCTTGGCGGAACCCTCCTTGGTGAGCCTGTCTGGGCAAACTGCAAGTTTCTTAGCCGGGGGCGAATTTCCTTACCCGGTATCGAATCAAGACGGACAAGTGCAAATTGAATTTAAAGAATTCGGTGTGCGCCTTCGCCTGACGCCAACCATATTAAGTGAAAATAGTATTATGTTGAAAGTCGCGCCTGAAGTGAGTGACTTAGACTTCAGCAGTGGCGTACAAACCAGTGGGGTATCGGTGCCAGCACTGCGCGTGCGCAGAACAGACACCACAATTCAGCTCGCTCCCGGTGAAAGTTTTATTATCAGTGGTTTGGTCAGCCGCAACACTTACAACAACGCCGACAAGATCCCCGGTCTTGGCGACATCCCCATTCTCGGTGCCCTCTTCCGCTCAACCCGCTTTGAGCAAGATGACAAAGAACTCGTGATGGTTGTAACACCGCACTTGGTTAAACCCATGGCAAAAAACACCGAACTTAGAGAATTACCTGGGGAAACATACCAAGATTACACCCCCACTTTCACCTCAATGCTATTCGGCGACCCCCAAAAGGGTACTAAAAAACCAAGTACTCGGCCTACCAGCGCCGGTGTCGGCTTCGCTAACTAATGACCAGGCAGGTATATCGCCATGAGATTAATTGAACGCAGAACATCACCGAGCAAAGCGGAACACAGTGACGACTACGAAAAGCTGAAATCTGAGCTGCATAAATTTGTGATTGATCGCATTGAAGATGACAAGATCATCTACGACGACAATCAAAAAAAACTCGAAGAGGCCATTTCCGCCTACATTCGCCAGTATTGCCGAATCTATGAAGCAGTTATTGATCGAGACACCTTCGTCGCGCTAGAAAAGCATATGTTAAATGAAATCGTCGGCTATGGGCCCCTGCAGGGCCTACTCGATGATCCGACCATCAACGACATACTGATTAATGGGCCACGCAATATCTACATCGAGCGTGCGGGCGTGCTAGAAAAAGCCGATATGCGCTTTTTAGACAACCGCCATGTATTGCGTGTTATACGCCGCATGATCTCGCCGCTAGGACGCCGTATTGATGAATCCAGCCCTATTGTGGACGGACGTCTTGAGGACGGTAGCCGCATCAATGCTATCGTGCCACCACTTGCCTTAGACGGGCCATGCCTGTCTATTCGTAAATTCAGAAAAGACCCTCTCACCGCTCAGGAATTATTGGCAAGCGGATCTATTAGCGAAGACGTACTCGAATACTTAACAAATGCCGTTGCGAACAGAACCAACATTCTCATCAGCGGCGCAACCGGCTCGGGTAAAACCACATTACTCAATATTTTGAGTCAGTTTATTCCAGCCACTGAGCGCATTGTCACCATAGAAGACGCCGCCGAATTGCAGCTACGCAACGGCCACGTAGTACGTCTAGAAACGCGCCCAGAAAACAACGAAGGTGTCGGGGAAGTCACCGCCCGCGAACTCGTTAAGAACGCACTGCGTATGCGGCCAGACCGCATCATTGTCGGTGAGAGCCGCGGCGGTGAGATTCTCGATGTTTTACAGGCAATGAATACCGGCCACAACGGTTCTATGAGCACCGTTCACGCTAATTCCGCCCGTGACGCCATCACCCGCTTAGAGATGATGGTCGGCATTTCTGGTTTCAAGGGTAGCGGCGATTTGATCCTCAAAATGATTGGCAGTGCCTTGGATTTAATTGTTCATATTGGCCGTAAAGCAGACGGCCGCCGCTGTGTACTCCAAATAGCAGAGCTGCACGTGATTAATAATGAACTAAGCTTAAAAGATATTTTCATCTACGACGACGCCACCCGAAAAGTGTTGCGCGTTGATGGCGCTAATAATACAGCACGGTCTCCAGACCTAGCTCACATCTAAGCCAAAGGAGTAAACGCTATGTTATGGATTGCACTAGCTCTGCTCTTGGCTGGACTGGCCTTTGTCGTGCTAATGATCAGCAGCGAATCAACTGACCCGATTCCGGAAGATGAAATCGTCGCCGAAGTCGGCCCGAGACTTCCAGCATTTATAGAAAACTATTTGGGCAGTAACGGCGTCGAATTACCGCCAAGTATTGTGTACGCGGGCATCGCCATTACCGCGACCGGAATCGCCTTAAGTCTGTTGATTTTACCGGCTAAGATAAATATTATTTCTGCCGTTACATTTTTGCTCGTTGCGTTTTCACTGGTTAAAGTAATCGGTGCGCAACGCCGTGCAAAAATGCTCGCCCAGCTACCCTCTTTTATCAATCAAGTGACCCGACGCTTATCTGCAGGCGTATCTGTTGAAAACGCCTTTGCAGACTCCGTCGAAACCTTAGAGCGACCTCTTGGAACGGTAATGCGGCGTATTGTTCGCCGCGTTCACTTTGGTTACGACCTGCACCAAGCCTTTGAGCGAGAAGCCCGAGTTAACAAATTAAACGAATTTGACGTCTTGGCAACGGCATTGCGTATAAACGAACAATATGGCGGCAGCATACGTTCGATTCTTGAAGATATTGTCGACATTCTCAGAATGCAGGATTCAGGGAAACGTGAACTGAGCGCCATGACAGGAGAAACCAGAGTTACGGCGGCGATTCTAGCTGCACTACCACCGGGCATCGCCGCTTATACCTTTTACAATAACCCAAAATTTTTAACCGACATGTGGCAAAACCCAGGCGGTCAGCAAACGCTTATGGTCGCGGTCACTATGCAAATAGTCGGCGTCATCGTTCTGTGGCGCATGATTAAATCGATTGGCAGCTGAGGAATACGTCATGGAAGTGCATCACCTCTATTATATTATTGGCGCCATCATACTCTGCACCGCACCGGTCATACTGTTGGCTATTGCCCACCTAGAAACGGCAGAACCAACTAAAAGCAAGGAGTTTGAATTTAGCTCAAAGGATATGTGGCGGCAATTGCGTGAGGAAAACACGCATATCGCCTCGCTATCTCAGCTGCTTCGCCGCGCCGGATTATTAAATACTGAGCAGCAGGTCAACACCATTTCGATTACGCTAATTGCAATTATCGCTACCGCTATATGCCTTGGTATATATACATATTTCAATGGAACCCCACCAACAACCATACTGTTCATCATTACACTTGGCATTGTGTTGCTGGCTTATTTAGCCTATTTCTTTTTAAAGAAGATCGCCCAACAACGCCAAGAAAAATTAAATCAAGAAACTCTGATTTTAGTTCAAACCACAAGGATGCTTTGGCGAGTGGGACTTTCACTACCAAGAACACTGGCGATTATTTGCGATCAATTGCGCAATCTCGCGCCCACCTGCTCCCAGGAGCTGCAGCTCGCCGTAAACAAAATTGAATCTGGACAAAGCCAAGAAGAGTCGCTCTACGAGCTTATTGGCTGCACCAATGCCGAAGGCTTTAAAGAATACCTTATCGTTGTACGCCAACAGGCCATAACCGGTGGCAGTATCGACAAAGCACTCGACGAATTGTATCGACTATTACAGAACCGCCGTAAATTGGATTTACAAGAGCAAGTTAACAAGATGTCGGGAAAGATGTCCTTAGTCATGATGATTTTCTTATTTCCCGCCCTATTGATCGTTGTTGCCGGCCCAGCACTTATGTCGATCTCAAATGCACTGAGTAATCTAGGCTAATAACGCAGGAGCGTAAAAGCATGAAAAAATTGACCCTGTCGACAACTGTTGTACTGTTTGCATTGCTGGCTGGCTGTGCAAGTACATCTGTTAATCGACAAACGAGCGCGAGCAACTGTGATGTGCCAACCAGCAAGGAAGAGAGCATTAGCTTGGCGTTAATTGAACAGCAAGTGCTAGAAAAGCAGTACTACTCGGCATTGGCGTATTTAGAAAACGCCTCAGATACCAACCCAAGAGTATTGCGGCTTCGCGCCGAGGCGCAGCGCAACACCGGCATGCTCAGTGAAGCCTACGCCAGCTACCGTGATCTCAGCCTGACCTGCCTAACCGCCTACGGCCACGCCGGTATGGCAAAAATCCTCGCCACCCGCGGTGATTTACCACAAGCCCACCAGCAAATGCTGAAAGCCAGGCGACTGGCGCCAAGCAATGCGGACATCCGCAACGATTACGGTTTTATATTACTCGCGCATAAAAACTTCAAAGAAGCCCAGCGCGAATTTATGACTGCCCTGCAGTTGCAGCCAGGCCATCCTGTTGCCATAAGGAATATGGTCATAAGCCTCATATTAGATGGCGACAGCCGCACGGCGGTGCGCATGGCAAAAAATAATGGCATCGACTCATCTGAGTTTAAATTTTTATTGAGTCAAGCCAATGCGTTTAAACAACCTGCTCTGGCAGGCAGCAACAATATCTATCATGGAGCACCACTATGAAGCCCGTAATACTTGCCCTAGCACTAAGCGCCGCCACCGCTATTCCAAGCTTCGCTGAACCGGAGATTGTGTACACCCCAAATGCAAAGTTTGAAACGGTGACCAGTCGCTTACTAGCACAACAAAGCTCTGGCCAAAATGCCAGCACGCAAGAGCAGCATCTAAGCGGCAAGGTCAGCACCGAGGTGTATGAGCGCTATATTAAAAGTTTTTCGCACCCTATTCCTGAGCGCTTCAGCAAAGACTCATTTAAAACAGAGTAATCAGCATGCGAGCACAGCAAAAATTTAATCACCACCCTACTAAGCAGGCCGGTGTCATCACAATTTTGGCTGTGCTGATGATGTTGAGTTTATTTACCTTTGTCGCGGTGGTTGCTGATACTGGTCGACTTTATTTAGAAAAGCGCAGCCTGCAAAAAAATGCCGACTTAGCGGCGATGGAGACGGCATTAATCTACTGTCGAGATCAAAGCCTCGACGTAGAAGCCATGAGCATGGCAGATATGTACGTATTGTCGGCAAGCCGAAATGATTTTAAAGGCAACGATACCAATAGCAGCATCGCAATCAGTCGCACCGGAAATGCCGTTACCGTCAATCTTGTACATACCGTGCCCGCCTCACTATTTGCTCAGTTACTTCCCTCTGAAGATAATGAGATCAGCCTCAGCGCAACGGCGACAGCAAAGGCTTGTGAACCAACCGCGCAAATTGCTATACGCAGCAACCTTATTTCCATAAACAGTCAACAAAGCAGCCTGCTGAATGCCGTGCTGGGCGATATACTTGGCGGAACACTCAATTTAAATATTGCCGCTTGGCAAGGCCTACTGAATACTAATGTCAATCTACTAGACTTACTCGATGCATTATCTATTAGCCTAGGAATCTCGGCTGGAGACTACGATAGCGTTCTAACAACCGCGCTTTCGGTTGGTACCTTGCTAGACTTAACCGCGACTGTTTTAGACAACTCTGGCGCGACTACCGTAGCAACTAGCGTTGAAGACATCAGCAGCCTTGTGCCAGGCGACTTTGACAGCATTGCGCTCGGAGATCTGTTAAAGATCGGCGACGACCTGCCCGCAGCCGCACTTGACGTTCCTATAAACGTACTCAATCTAGTACAAGGTGGGCTCCAACTTGCAAATGAGAACAGCTTTGTAGCACTTAACCAAGCGGTGAATGTGTTTGGTCTCCTCAATGGAGAAATGGGGATAAAAATCATCGAAGCCGCACAATTTTCGGCCATCGGTAACCCAGACTTTGACGACATTACCGCAAGAACTTCTCAGGCTGATATTTTTATTTCGCTAAGGTCTAGTTTGCTCAATGGTCTCGGTTTGGCAAGTATCTCACCACTACCAGCTCAAATAGACGTCATTGTTAAAGCGGCAACCGCAAATGCCAGCATCGTAAATGAAAGCCAAAATTGCGACGGTGGGCCAAGCAGCATAAATAGCAATACTAATACCAGTGCCGCGACGATCCAAATAGGCAGAATCGGTAATACCCCCGCTGCATCACGGGCTAATTTTGCGGCTGGTAGCTACACACTTAACCGTACACCTATCGCAAACATTACCGTATTAGGCATTCCAATCTTCCGACTTGAAATGAAGGCAACATTGACAGTGGCTAGTGGGACAACATTCATAAACCACGAACAGTCACCGTCCGAAGAATACCTACCAGAAGTTAAAGACGGAATTGGCGAAAACGCCTACTCTCCTACCGGCACAAATCTTGGCAACGTGCTCAGCTTACAGATCGACCTTAATCCTGTATTAATAGGTATAATCCCATTAGGATTTGTATTGAACCCGATTCTTAATTCGGTAACTGCGGTATTAGATGGCGTCCTTTCCGCTCTGTTAATCCCAATCATAAACCCGTTGCTAAGCAGCCTTGGAACTAGCTTAGCTGGTGCCAATGTTGGCGCTGCCCTGACCTGTGAAAATGATAAAGTCAGACTGGTAAATTAAGCCCTCGGCTCGCCCTCTAGTAAATGAGGGTGAGCCAACACACCCTTCAACTCCGTACCACATACTTGTTAGACACGAAAATTAAAAGTGCATACGCGCGCCAAAGGCTATTCCAACTCTACGTTAAGACTTATAAAGCTCACTATCGGGTTTATACAGTATTTAAATATCAATACTTGAATAGCTAGCTCATCGCGCAGGACTCAGTGCAGGCGAGGACGATGTCCTAAATTTGCAAACTTGCTGCTCCATGCCTACTGATTCTTTTAGAGTGCCCCCACACAATCGTGTTGCGTTCCCACTATTTGGGACTATATTTCTACTATTGGTTCTATTCCTGTCGGTTCAGCTAAGCAGACACTCGAGCTTTTACGGGTGTTTATGGGCGATTTCAAGGACATTGGTTTGAAGAAGGAGTGCTAATATTGTCTCCATTCGCGATTGCTAACATAATACAATGCTTAACAAACTCAACACACAGGGCTTGCTGCCAATGACTATGTAAGTGCCGAGCAGGATCGCCCTATGAAATAGCACCTCGCTGTTCATTACGGCAAGTATTGCGTACACCGTAACATTCGTCACTTGCACCTTATTTATTGCATCACTGCCAACACACTGCCTGCTTATGAGAGCCAGCCATGACGTTTAATGACTACCTCACCGTCCTCGCCAAAAATGACGGCTCCGATCTATTCCTCAGCACAGGGGCCCCCCCCTGCGCGAAATTCCACGGTAAATTGAAACCCCTAGATAAAGACAGCTTTTCACCGGGCGACATTAAAAAAATTGCCTATTCGATTATGGATGCCGGCCAGATCGAAGAATTTGAACAAGAGCTAGAGATGAATCTCGCCTATCATATTCCTGGCGTAGGTCGCTTCAGAGTAAATATTTTTAAGCAACGCAATGAAATATCAATGGTAGCTAGGAATATCGTTACCGACATCCCTAATGTCGACGCTCTAGGCCTACCCCCTATATTAAAAGACGTAATAATGACCAAGCGTGGTTTGGTGTTATTCGTCGGCGCCACCGGCTCAGGTAAATCTACGTCCCTAGCTGCGCTTATCGATCACCGCAACACTAATAGCAGTGGCCACATCATCACCATTGAAGACCCTATAGAATTTATTCACCGCCACAAGCGCAGTATCGTCAACCAACGTGAAATTGGTATGGATACTAGGAGCTTTCACCAAGCCTTAAAGAACACCCTTCGTCAGGCGCCCGACGTTATTCTTATTGGTGAGATTCGCGACCGCGAAACCATGGAGCACGCCCTCGCCTTCGCAGAAACCGGCCATCTCTGTATTTCCACACTACACGCGAATAATGCTAACCAAGCTTTAGACCGTATTATCAATTTTTTCCCAGAAGAGCGCCGCAATCAGTTACTGCAAGACCTGTCGATGAACTTAAAGTGTTTTGTATCACAACGATTAGTGCCCACTGAGGACGGCAAACGGGCCGCAGCTATTGAGATTCTTCTCGGCACACCCACCGTCGCCCAAGCAATTCATAAAGGTGAAATTGAAACTATCAAAGAAATCATGCACAAGTCTGAAAACGTGGGCATGCAAACCTTTGACCTCGCCCTCTTCAATCTTTACGAGGCCGGTAAAATATCATTTGCGGAAGCCTTAAAAAATGCAGACTCAGCGAACAACCTCCGGCTGCGAATAAAACTGCATAGCAAACGTGGCATCCCCGCTGACGCGGTAGAAGACAGCAATACCGACGACAAAAAGTCTATATCAGCAATGAGTTTAAGCTTAGAAATGGATAATGACGAAGAAGAACTGCCTGAGTAAAAGGCTAGACATGTACTAAAATAAATCCTGCAGCCGCCAAGGCTGCAGGATTATGATTAGTGCTTAAGGCCGACTATTTCTCAGCAACAACAGACTCATCAGCCACTTTCTTTGCTGTTGGTTTAGGCAGTAAGGCTTCGCGAACTTGACCTTCAATTTCAGCAGCTATCTCGGGATGTTCAGCCAAATATTTAGCCGCATTCGCCTTACCTTGGCCAATTTTATCACCTTTATAGGCATACCAAGCACCGGCTTTGTCGACCAAGCCCTGCTTGACGCCCAAGTCAATGACTTCGCCAAGACGGTAGATACCCTGACCGTAAAGGATCTGAAATTCTGCTTGTTTAAAGGGTGGCGAAACCTTGTTTTTAACAACTTTAACTCGCGTTTCGTTACCAATCACTTCTTCGCCGTCTTTGACCGCACCGGTGCGGCGAATATCGAGACGTACTGATGCATAGAATTTTAGTGAATTACCACCAGATGTGGTTTCAGGGTTACCAAACATTACCCCGATTTTCATACGAATTTGGTTAATAAAGATAACGAGGCAGTTCGCGTTTTTAATATTACCCGTTAATTTACGTAGCGCTTGCGACATTAAACGCGCTTGCAGACCAACATGGGTGTCGCCCATTTCACCTTCAATTTCGGCTTTGGGCACTAACGCGGCTACCGAATCGATAACAATGACATCTACCGAGCCTGAGCGAACCAGCATATCGGTAATTTCTAATGCCTGCTCACCCGTATCTGGCTGGGAAACCAGTAAATCTTCAAGATTAACCCCCAGCTTTTCCGCGTACTGAGGGTCTAGTGCATGCTCAGCGTCCACAATCGCAACGGTTTTACCCGCTTTCTGAGCCTCGGCCATAACCTGTAAACACAGTGTGGTTTTACCAGAGGACTCTGGCCCGTAGATTTCAACTATTCGACCATAGGGTAGGCCGCCAATGCCTAGGGCAATATCCAGTCCCAGCGAGCCAGTAGAGACAGATGGCATCACTTCCCGTGAGCTATCGCCCATTTTCATGATTGAACCCTTACCAAACTGGCGCTCAATCTGGCTAAGTGCCGATTCCAGTGCTTTTTGCTTATTGGGATCCATATGTTCTCTACCCTTTGTGAATGCTGATATTAAAATGAATAATGGCTGACTGAACTACTGGCCAAACAACTGTATGTATAATCAGTATTATTCATGCTCTTGTCAATGCCAGAAGCTAAATTCTTTAGAACTCATCATATCCGCCCAGCGGGATAAACTTAGCCCCACTTGCCTATCGCAAACATTTCATTGCTGTTAAGCCTAAAACAGCCTGTGTTAAAGTGCAGCCCAACTTTAGCTCAGCTCCCAGAGGCCACATGATTCCCTGGCAACACCTTGGCACAGCACAAATACCCAATAACGGCGGCGAGCTGAAACTGAGCCGACGCGGTGAGGAGTTCTCTATTCGTTTATCTGGGGTGCGCGGCGAACTGATGAACAGCCGCTTGTACAACTCCGAAGAAGCACTGGCCGACTTGGCCTGCAAACAGCTTAAAGCCCGCGACAATAGCGCGGAAATCTCGGGCGCTGAGATTTTAGTTGGCGGCCTAGGCATGGGCTACACACTAGCGGCGGCGCTGCGCGCGGTGGGCAGCACGAGCCAGGTCACTGTCGCGGAACTGATTCCGGCCGTTGTCGAATGGAACCAAGGGCCACTAGGCGATTGCGCTGGCCAGCCCTTGAACGACCCTAGAACAAAGGTTCATATTGGCGACGTGGCCGAACTATTACGCGACAACCCCAAAGCCTATGACGCTATTTTATTGGATGTCGACAACGGCCCAGAAGGCCTGACTCAAAACGACAACAATTGGTTGTATTCTCAAGCAGGGCTCGACGACCTTTTTACCACCTTGCGCCCCGAAGGTGTATTGGCAATTTGGTCTGCGGGCGCCGACTCGATGTTTGCTATCCGCTTAAAGAAAGCGCGTTTTAAGGTCACTATCCACACTGTGCGCGCCCGCCCCGGCAAGGGCAGCCGCCACACTATATTTCTAGCCCAAAAGCCTTGGCAGGCAGTAGATCAAGGTCGTTAACAGCGGCAGAGAATTAGTGGTTTTTAATGCAATTTGCTATTCTTGCCTGCTTATATTTATTGTGTAATTTCATCGCAATTTCCAGCTTAAAGCTTGTACAACACACACTTTCGCCTAACGAATAAGGCCACTATCTAGCAATGACTAAAGACGCCAATACCAGCAGCGCCGAAGTATCCCACACGCCGATGATGGTTCAGTATTTAAAGATAAAAGCGGAACACCCCAATGAAGTGGTTTTTTACCGCATGGGCGACTTTTACGAGCTGTTTTTTGAAGACGCAAAAAAGGCGTCGGAACTACTGGATATTACCCTCACCGCGCGCGGCAAAGCCGGCGGCAACCCAATCCCCATGTGTGGTGTGCCCTACCACGCTGTAGAAGGTTATTTAGCCAAATTAGTCAAAGCCGGTGAATCGGTGGCAATTTGCGAACAAATCGGCGACCCGGCGACCAGCAAAGGCCCCGTTGAGCGCGCCGTCGCACGTATTGTGACGCCCGGCACCATCAGCGACGAAGCGCTACTCGATGAGCGCCGCGACGCGCTGCTTGTCGCCGCCTGTGGTGATTCAGGTGTATTCGGTATTGCCGTCTTAGACATGAGCAGCGGCCGTTTCCAAGTACTTGAGGTTAAAGGCCAGACTGCTCTTATTGGCGAATTACAGCGCTTGCGCCCGGCGGAGCTCCTTATTGCGGACGACCTCCACATCGACGACATGCCCAAATTTGGCGGCCTGCGCAAACTCGCTCCCTGGGAGTTTGATTTTGACGCCGCCACCCGTGGGCTCTGCCAGCACTTTGGCGTGCAAGATCTGGCCGGTTTCGGCTGCGAGCAGCTTCATCATGGCGTCGCCGCCGCCGGTTGTCTGCTGCACTATGTTAAAGACACTCAGCGCAGCGCCCTTCCCCATATTCGCCAACTCAAACATGAGTCTCGCGATGACGCCGTAGCCATGGACGCCGCAACCCGGCGCAACTTAGAACTGGATTTAAATCTGAGCGGGGGCACTGAAAACACTCTGGCATCGGTGTTTGATCGCTGCCAAACCGCCATGGGCTCGCGACTTCTGCGCCGCTGGCTACACCGACCATTGCGTAATCAAGCGATTTTGAGCGCCCGTCAAAGTGGTGTGGTCGGGCTAATTGACAATTATCAGTTTGAAACCCTGCGCGCTACGCTTAAACAAATAGGTGATTTAGAGCGTATTCTGTCCCGCGTTGGGCTGCGCTCGGCCCGGCCAAGAGACTTGTCACGCCTGCAGCGCTCACTGGCGACTCTGCCCGAGTTACAAAGCCAATTGAAACCATTTGATATCCCGTATTTAAAAGACTTAGCGCAGCAGATCAGCGAATTTCCAAGTCTGGCCGACCTGCTCAGCCGTGCCGTGGCCGAAAATCCGCCAATGGTACTGCGCGACGGCGGTGTCATCGCCGAAGGTTTTGACCCTGAGTTAGACGAGTTACGGAGTCTTAGCACCGACGCAGGTGAATTCCTATTGGCCATGGAGCGCCGCGAACGCGAGAAAACGGGCTTAAGCACGCTAAAGGTCGGCTACAATCGTGTTCACGGCTATTACATCGAAATCAGCAAGCTGCAGGCGCATCAAGCCCCGGTTGAATACATTCGCAGGCAAACCCTAAAAAATGCCGAACGGTTTATTACGCCAGAGCTTAAAACATTTGAAGACAAAGCCCTAAGCAGTAAAAGTCGGGCCTTGGCGCGAGAAAAATTCCTCTACGAGAGTTTGCTGGACGCCTTAAATGAAGAACTAGCCGCGCTGCAAACCAGCGCGCAAGGTCTGTGTGAACTCGATGTTATCGCCAACCTGGCCGAGCGCGCGATCCAGCTCGACCTATGCCAACCCGAGTTCAGTGACAAGCCAATACTGGATATCGAGCAAGGTCGTCATCCTGTCGTTGAAAGCGTGCTCGATGAGCCCTTTATTGCCAACGACCTCAAACTTGCCGACGACCGCCGCACACTCATTATTACCGGCCCAAACATGGGCGGTAAATCGACGTATATGCGGCAAACCGCGCTAATTGTACTGCTAGCCCACATCGGTAGCTTTGTGCCAGCCAAGTCCGTAAAACTCAGCTTGGTGGATCAAATATTCACCCGCATAGGCTCTTCAGACGACCTGGCCGGTGGACGCTCGACTTTTATGGTAGAAATGACCGAAACGGCCAATATTCTGCACAACGCCACCGCAAAAAGCTTAATTTTGATGGATGAAATAGGCCGTGGCACCAGCACCTTCGACGGCCTGTCTCTGGCCTGGGCCTGCGCCATTGATCTCGCCGACCGCGTTCACGGCTTTACTTTGTTTGCGACCCACTATTTTGAATTAACCGTTCTGCCAGAAAGCTACCCCAAGGCCGCTAACGTTCACCTCGGCGTCACCGAGCACAACGACCACATTGTGTTCCTACACCGGGTAGAAGAAGGTCCCGCCAACCGCAGCTACGGTTTGCAGGTGGCCAAATTAGCCGGAATTCCGGCCAAAGTAGTCAGTGCAGCTAAAATCAAACTTCAACAATTGGAATCACAAGCCATTAAGCACGGTCAACTTAATACGGCGGGGCCGCAAACCGATTTATTTGCCGCGCAAGCGGCGCCGGATCACCCCGTGGTCACGGAGCTTGAAGACATTAAACCCGACGACCTCAGCCCTCGCCAAGCCCATGAATTACTTTATCGGCTAAAGGACTTACTGAAATAAGCTGGCTAAACGGGCTAATGTGTAAAAACGATAATGCACAGTTAAATTATTGTTAAGGCTAAAGCTATACCCATATTTTTTACTGGTGTTACAATACCGCGCTCTGCGAGTTACTCAACCCACAGTCAGGATTTAAAAGGGGCTGACCAAAAATGACTTTTGTTGTAGGCGAAGATTGCATTAAGTGCAAACACACTGATTGTGTTGAAGTATGTCCGGTAGATTGTTTCTACGAAGGCCCGAATTTCCTCGTCATACACCCTGACGAATGTATTGACTGCGCGCTGTGTGAACCAGAATGCCCAGTCAACGCGATTTTCTCTGAAGACGAGCTACCCGAAGACCAGCAAGTATTCTTAGAATTGAATGCGGAATTGGCTGAGGTTTGGCCAAATATCACTGAAATGAAAGCACCGCCAGCAGACGCAGAAGAATGGGCTAACAAGCCCAATAAACTTCAGTACCTCGAGCGCTAGGCTATTCGCTAATTGCTTAGCTTGCTTTCTGCACCATAAAAAAACCCGCAAACGCGGGTTTTTTTATGGTGCTAACTATGGCGCGAACTCAGCTTAATGACTTTCAGCAAACAACGACGCTGCGTTTAAGCCATTCGCCTCAAACAGCACACGCATACTCTTCAGGGCTTCGACCTGTATTTGTCTTACGCGCTCTCGTGTCAGCCCAATCTCGCGACCAACCTCTTCAAGGGTGGCAGGCTCGTGGCCACGCAAGCCAAAACGACGAACCACAACCTCACGCTGCTTTGAGCTCAAATCGCCCAGCCACACATCGATGCTATTCGACAGATCCTCGCCCTGCAGAATATCACTAGGATTCAGCGCCTGCGTATCTGCGAGGGTATCGAGTAAGACCTGATCTGAATCTTGCCCCACCGGGACATCAACAGAGCCGACACGATCCTTTAAACCGCACAAGCGTTTAGCTTCAGCGACAGGTCTGTCTAGGGCTACCGCCATCTCTTCTGGCGAAGGCATATGATCGAGCTTTTGCGTTAATTCGCGCTCGGCGCGCAAATAGCTATTTAGCTCTTTTACTACATGGATTGGCAATCGAATGGTGCGAGTTTGGTTCATTATCGCCCGTTCAATCGTTTGACGAATCCACCACGTGGCATAGGTTGAGAAACGAAATCCACGCTCTGGGTCAAATTTTTCTACCGCGCGAATTAAGCCGAGGTTACCCTCTTCAACCAAATCTAATAGACTCAAGCCGCGATTAAGATAACGTCGAGAAATTTTCACCACTAAACGCAAATTGCTTTCGATCATGCGCTTGCGCCCAGACTCATCACCTTTTCTTGCGAGGCGAGAAAAATACACTTCCTCCTCTGCGCTTAACAACGGCGAAAAGCCAATTTCACTGAGATAGAGCTGGGTGGCGTCGAGATCACTCGACTGCCGACGACCACGACCTGGCTTAGCAGCCACTTTACTGGGTTTCTCCGGTGCAGAATCTTCGTCATCCCGCGCATCGGAACCTTCATGAATATCTGTGCTTGCTAGCACATCGTTAACATTTGAACGATGTCCATCTTTTTCATATACCCGCATCGTCGAATCCTTTTATACGTTTGTTATTGCTCGACTAAGTGATACTTAAGGTGCCTTGCTGGCTTTTATGACGTCAACGCCGTGGGAGCAGCCTTAAAGGATCAACCGGTTTTCCGTCTATACGAACTTCAAAATGTAATTTCACCGAATCAGTACCGCTATCGCCGACCTCCGCAATAAGCTGACCCGCTTTAACCTTTTCTCCCTCCCTTACCTTAATACGCCGATTATGGCCGTAAGCACTTAAAAAACGGTCTGAGTGTTTCAGTATCAGTAGATTGCCGTAACCGACTAAGCCACTGCCTGCATACACTACCTCACCGCTTCGTGATGCATATACAGGCTCACCCATTTTACCTTTTATATCAATACCCTTATGTTCTTGCCCGGAAGCAACAAACGGTCTCACTACAGGGCCGTTCAACGGCCACTGCCACCCTTCATTTACAGAGCTTAGCGGCGCTGTTCCCTTGGCAGTAGGCCTTGTTGTTCGCTCTTTTTTAACATTGTTTGATTTTGGTGTCGGCGCAGATGTAGCGACCGCATTAGTCGAGGCATTTTTAGATACTAGCGACTTACTACTCTCTTGTAGCAGTATCGCTTGGCCAGGATAAATGGTGTATGGCGGCCTGAGGCTGTTAGCAGACGCTAACCCTTGAAGCTCGAAACCATAACGCCAAGCAATGGAGAACAAGGTGTCGCCAGCACTAACAATATAATATGGAGGGGTACGCTCTGCAGGATTATAACGATCAGAAACAGGGGCGAAACTGCCACTGGTAGTACAGGAAACCAAGACACAAATTACACTGCAAAAACCAATAATTTGCTGCAATTTACTCATCACATTAAGGACCGATAAACCGCATGAAAAAACCTTTTTTGGGCAGATGGTAAGTTAAGTTTAAAAATATGCGTGACAACTCAATCCTATCAAAACGTTTAAATCTCAGTTTTGAGTACTATTTGACCTTTCAACTGATTCTATTAGAAATAAATATTCTTAAGAAAATTAGGCTTTTTTGGCAAACCTCTCTATCAAGAGTACCAAAACAACGCCAATCAAGGCCAATGCCAATGAAAAAAGCAATTGGGCATCGCCTTTTACCGCATATTGCCAGGGCAAAACATTTTGCCAGCCCGGCGCTAAAGACTCTGCGAGGATGCCGCCGGTGGCATCTAACTTCCAAGGCCAAATAATACTCAATGAGCCTATTAGCAGGCCACTTAAGCCCGCCAAGAGCTGGGGGCGGAAGTGTTGCATAAGCCAGGACAATAAGCGCACAAATAGCATCAAACCTACCCCACAGCCTGCCATAAAGCTCAGTAAGGCAAATAGATCCATGCTTTTAACGGCCTCGATCACCGGCTGATACATACCCAGAAGCAGCAAGATAAAGCTCCCAGATATGCCGGGTAAAATCATGGCACAAATCGCTAAGGCGCCAGATAGAAATAAATTGAGCGGTGTACTGGCAATGTCCGCCGGACGAAACTCGCCTATCAGCAGGGCGAAGCCAATACCGCACAATAGCCATCCGATTTGTCGGCCAGCGCCGGGAATCTGCCGATACACCAATACCGCAGATGCCAGTATCAAACCAAAAAATAAGGCTGCCAAGGGTACCGGGTGATGGTGTAATGCATAGGAAATAAAGCGCGCCAAGGACAAGACACTCGTCGCAATACCCAGCAGCAAACTCATTAAAAAGCCGCCGTTGATGTGCTGCCAAAATGCAGTAGGCCCAGATTGGAACAACAACTGAAGGGCCTGAATATTACACGACTTTAAACTTTCAATAAGTTCGTCGTAAATACCGGTGATAAAGGCAATCGTGCCGCCTGACACACCTGGCACTACGTCGGCGGCGCCCATGGCCAATCCGCGAATAAAAACCGCAGGATAAAATCCTTTCATTAAAATTCCTTCGTGGCCAAAATTGATATCGTTATTGCACTAAGACAATAAACCCGCGAGTAAAGGCACAAATAAAACAGGCTCAATAATTTGTTCTTGGATACCCTCTTCTGTCTTATCATAAACATAGAGGGCCTGCTGCTTGCCTTGCGGGCCAATTGGTATCACTAAACGGCCGCCCATCGCCAATTGCGCCAATAATTCTTGAGGGACTTCAGCCGGTGCTGCTGCCGATAAGATCGCGTCAAAAGGCCCACGGTCCTTCCAGCCCATACCGCCGTCGGCATGGCGTAACTGAACATTGGTCAGGCCCAGCTGACGCAGACGCTGACGGGCTTTTTCTTGCAGGGGTCGAATACGCTCAACGCTAAACACCCGCCCTACTAGTTGAGCCAATATCGCGGTTTGATAGCCCGAGCCGGTCCCCACCTCCAAAACCCGTTCTCGCGGGCCATTTGCCAGCAGTAACTCGGTCATACGAGCAACAATATAAGGTTGCGACAAGGTTTGCTGAAAGCCAATGGGCAGCGAGCTGTCTTCGTAGGCGCGATGAGACAGTGCCTCATCAAGAAAGATATGGCGCGGCGTGCCGCGAATCACATTTAGAACCGTGTTATCAGTGATCCCGCGTTCACTCAAGCGCTCAATTAAACGGTCCCGGGTTCGCTGGGAGGTCATCCCGATGCCTTGCAAATTTAAGATTGTCACCCAGTTATCTCTATTAACACTAATAAACAACGACGCTATTGCCGCCCCTAACTCGCCAGCGGGTAGCGAATTAATTCTCGCACAAGCGCTGTGGCGAAACAGCCCCTAGGCAAGGAAAAGCTCAGCTCCAGCGACTTATTACCCGTAAACTGCCATTGGAAATCTTGGGGGATCAGCCGCAGTGCCCGTCTCTCCATACTCAAACCATGTTTAAGCAAGCCCTCACATAAATCTGCGTGCAGGCTATACACAGCCTCTTCCGCACTGGCCGCGGCGGCACTCACTACTAAGCGCCCAGCCTTACCGAACAGCGGCCCAGTGGCTTGAATATCGCCACTGGCTAATCGGGCCAACGTCTCCTCGTTGCGTTCGGCGCTAAATACGCTACCGCTGTCTCGCAGCGCGTAAATTTCGCCCTCTAAACCGGTATTCCAACTGCCATCAAGCACCCGATTCGCCAATACGGTATTAAACAGGTAAGACCTAGCTGCAGAAAGATACATGCTGCGCTCAAAACGGCTCGGCGTTAGCGTACCCGCAAACCACTGTTGGCAAGCACTTATATTACCGCCTTGGTGGCCAAAGCGCTGCTCACCAAAGTAATTCGGCACGCCCTGAGATAGCTGCGCTGCCCGGTGGCCAAGCTCATCAAGATCACCTCCTAAGGCACTTAAGCACAAGGTAAATCGGTTATAGCGATGGCTGCCCAAACGCAGCTTTTGACGGTGGCGGCCCTTGCGCAATATTTTCCAGGTTTCCGCTTCCGGCACATCCCACGCGGGAAAGTTTTTACCGGGCAGGTGCACGCAAAACCACTGACGAGTGATGGCCTGGCGATCTTTCTGACCCGAATACGTTACGGCTTTAGGCTGCACACCCGCTAAGCGCGCCAATTGCCTAGCGACGTACTCCGTATTATCACCGCGCTTTTCTATCCACAACCAGTCAAACTCGCCATCGTCGCTAAATTCAACGGGGAAAACCTCTTCAACAACAAAATCTTCAGGTTGGGCTTTTAATACACCACTAAGCTGCGGAGTACCGAGTGCACGAGGCCAATCAGGCAACATCGCCACGCTCCAATAACACCACGGCGTCTACCGCAATACCTTCGCTGCGGCCGACAAAACCTAATTTTTCGGTGGTGGTCGCTTTCACGCTAATCTGACCAACTTCTAGATTCAAGACCTTGGCAATGGACTCGCGCATGGCGGGAATATAACTGGCCAGTTTAGGCGTTTGCGCTGCAATGGTGATATCCGCATTACCCAGCGCATAGCCCTCTTGCTGGATTAATTGATAGCAATGCGCCAATAACTGCGCACTGTCAGCGCCTTTATAGCGCGGATCGGTATCGGGGAAGTGCTTGCCAATATCACCCAATGCCAAAGCCCCAAGCAATGCGTCACAGAGCGCATGAAGGGCAACATCACCATCTGAATGCGCAATGAGTCGGTACGCACACGGCACCCAAACCCCGCATAAATGAATGCCTTCGCCCTCATCTAGGCGGTGGACATCATAGCCATGGCCAATACGAATTCTAGTCATTCACGCCTCCAGCCAAAAAAGCTGTCGCTATGGTGAGGTCATCAGGATAGGTAATCTTAATATTACGGTGACTGCCTTCAACCAAGAGGGGCCGCCCGCCAAATTGCTCTATTGCCGAGGCCTCGTCGGTTACCGGCAAAGCATGCTCACGACAGTGTTTGAGCGCAGCACGAAGCTCGCCGTAGCGAAATAGCTGCGGTGTTAACGCCCGCCACAAGGCATTTCTATCAACTGTTTCGACCGCTTCACGCTGGCCGTTGACTCGCTTAACAGTATCGACCACCCGCGCCGCCAATATTGCTCCAGGAGGATGCTCGCGCCCCTCTAGGAGTAAAGCGTGGATATCCGCATCACTAAGACAAGGCCTCGCAGCGTCATGCACCAGCACCCAATCCGTCGCCGCAGCACCGTTAAGTGCAGCCAGAGCCAACTCGACAGACTCCGCGCGTTCTAGACCACCGGTGACAGACCTTACCTTTGGATGCTTAGCACAGGCGAGTTTGATAAAGGTCTCGTCTTCCGCATGCAGGGCGACAAGGACCTCATTGATCTCAGGACAACGCAACAATGCAGCGATGCTGTGTTCAATTACCGTTTTTCCAGCTAGGGGCAAATATTGTTTGGGAAGCGCTGCACCAAAGCGGCTGCCTCGGCCTGCGGCGGGCACTACTGCCCAAAGGCGAGATGCAACTGCCTTATCCTCAATCATGTTAGCACTGCCTGTTTCGTTTCAAGCTATTATTCTGTTCCAACTATTCTTCAACGATGAGATAAAAGGTCTCATCGCTCTTAATCAAACCCATATCATTGCGGGCGCGCTCTTCAATGCTATCGAGATCATTCTTCAAGCTACGCACTTCGCCATACAGGCGCTCGTTACGTTGACTCAATTCGTCGTTCACCTTTTTTTGCTGAACGATATCCCGGCGCAAACTGGTAATTTGCTCCCAACTACCCGTACCCGTCCACAGCCTAAACTGCAGCATAGTCAAAATGACCAGCAGTAATAAAAGCAATCGCCGGCGCGTCATTGTGCTGCCATCTCACTCATATCCATACTGATCCTCAATACCCGCAATGTCATTAAGGGGCAGCGCAAGCTGCCCCTTAAAACTTAAGCGCGGAATTCGTCGCGACCACGGTATGCCGCGCCCAACTCAGCTTCAATACGAAGCAAACGATTGTACTTAGCGACGCGATCTGAACGACACAGCGAACCTGTTTTAATTTGGCCAGCCGACGTCGCCACGGCCAAGTCGGCAATGGTAGTGTCTTCGGTTTCGCCAGAGCGATGCGAAATAACCGCGGTATAACCCGCATCCTTCGCCATCTTAATCGCGTCTAGGGTTTCCGTCAGCGAACCAATCTGGTTGAATTTAATCAAAATGGAGTTAGCAATTTTGTTATCAATACCACGCTTTAAAATTTTAGTATTGGTTACAAACAAATCGTCGCCAACCAACTGCACACGGTCGCCAACTTTGCGAGTCAAGGTTGCCCAACCGTCCCAGTCACTTTCATCCATGCCGTCTTCAATCGAGATAATCGGGTATTTTTGGCTCAGCTCGTCTAAATAGCTCGCAAAACCTTCAGCATCGAATTCTTTACCTTCGCCGCTCAGCACGTATTTGCCGTTCTTGTAAAATTCGGAAGAAGCGCAATCCAGCGCCAGCGTGATGTCTTTGCCCAATTCATAACCGGCGTTGGCAACGGCCTCAGCAATGGCTTCAAGTGCGGCTTCATTCGATGGCAGGTTCGGTGCAAAACCACCTTCGTCACCTACTGAGGTGCTCAGACCACGAGCGACCAATACTTTCTTGAGGGAGTGGAAAATTTCCGCACCCTGACGCAAGGCTTCAGCAAAAGTCGGCGCGCCAACGGGCTGAATCATGAATTCTTGAATATCGACATTATTGTCGGCGTGCTCACCGCCATTAATGATATTCATCATTGGCACGGGCATAGTGTACTGACCTTCCGTGCCATTGATTTGCGCAATACGCTGGTACAGGGGAATACCCTTTTCAATCGCTACCGCTTTTGCCACCGCCAAGGAGACTGCCAAAATAGCGTTGGCGCCCAAATTTGATTTGGTCTCGGTGCCATCGGCAGCAATCATGGCATTGTCGATAGCACGCTGATCTTCAGCGTCCATACCGAGTAATAAGTCACGAATAGTCGTATTGATATTGGCAACGGCTTTAAGCACGCCTTTACCCAAATAACGGCTGGCGTCGCCATCGCGCAATTCTAGGGCTTCACGAGATCCCGTCGATGCCCCTGAGGGCGCACAAGCACTGCCTACAGCGCCAGATGCAAGTACAACATCCGCTTCAACGGTGGGGTTACCGCGAGAATCCAGGATCTCATACGCTTTAATATCGACAATCTCTGCCATGTGAGTTTTCTCCGTGTCAGTCTTTATAAAATTAAAAATCTATTGAATATCGAGTGTCGGCAAGGATTTAACAACATCGTCCACTGCCTTCATATGTTCTAGGAAGCCTTTAAGCGCAGACAAAGGCAGTGCGCTGGGGCCATCGCACTTGGCTTGATCTGGATTGGGGTGAGCCTCGAGGAATAAACCAGCGATACCCAAGGCCATACCTGAGCGGCCAAGCTCGGCAACTTGATTGCGACGTCCGCCCGACGCTGCCCCCATCGGATCGCGGCATTGCAGTGCGTGAGTAACGTCAAAAATCAGCGGCGCACCGCCGCTGACATCGCGCATAATTTTAAAGCCAAGCATATCGACAACGAGATTGTCATAGCCGAAATTGCTGCCGCGCTCACACAGCATAATTTTATCGTTACCACATTCGGCAAATTTTTCGACAATATTTTTCATTTGCGCTGGGCTTAAAAACTGCGGCTTTTTGATATTAATAACCGCGTCGGTGGCCGCCATCGCCGCCACTAAATCAGTCTGTCTGGCCAGGAATGCGGGCAACTGAATAACGTCACACACTTCAGCGACCGGGCCCGCCTGATAAATTTCGTGTACGTCGGTAATAACGGGGATGTTAAAAGTCTGCTTAATTTCTTGAAAAATGCGCAAACCTTCTTCCATTCCCGGCCCTCGGTAAGAGTGCACTGAGGAGCGATTGGCCTTATCAAAAGACGCTTTAAAAACGTAGGGAATGCCTAATTCAGCACACACCTTTACATAATGTTCGGCGACCTTCATGGCCATGTCCCGGGATTCAAGAACGTTCATGCCACCAAATAAAACAAAGGGCTTGTCATTCGCCACATCAATGCCGGCAACACTCACTACTTTATCTTTCATCTTTCTATTCCTTAAATCCCGAGACTGGTCAATGTGTTCGCAAGCGCCAGTTACGCTTTACTGTGGGCATACGCAGCGTTAACAAAACCACTGAACAGCGGGTGGCCATCGCGCGGCGTAGACGTAAACTCGGGGTGGAATTGACAGGCGATAAACCAGGGGTGATCTGGTATTTCTACCACTTCAACCAAGCTCTTGTCCGCTGACCAGCCGCCAACTTTCAAACCATTAGCCTGCATGTTTTCAACGTATTTATTGTTCACTTCGTAGCGGTGACGATGGCGTTCGGTAATCAATTCGCTGCCATAAACGGCACTTACCGCAGAACCTTCAACAAGATGACACTGCTGGGCACCGAGACGCATACTGCCGCCAAGATCAGTATCTTCATTGCGCTGCTCAACACCACCTTCAGCGGTGACCCACTCAGTAATTAAACCGATCACCGGATCGCTGCACTTATCATCAAATTCAGTACTATTGGCGCCGCTAATACCCAATACGTTGCGGGCAAATTCAATCACCGCGACCTGCATCCCTAGGCAAATACCCAAGTAGGGAATTTTATTTTCTCTGGCATATTGTACGGTGAGAATTTTACCTTCCACGCCCCGGTTGCCAAAACCACCAGGCACCAGAATGCCGTCAACGCCGTCGAGCACGCCAAGGCCTTCATTCTCGATAATTTCTGAGTCGATATAACGTACCGCCACCTTAGTACGACTGTGAATGCCCGCGTGTTTCAAGGCTTCGTTTAGCGATTTATAGGCATCAAGCAATTCCATATACTTGCCGACCATGGCGATTGTCACGGTCTGGTCCTGATGTAAATCACCGTCGATAACAGTATCCCACTCAGTGAGATCCGCTGGCGGGCAATCGAGGCCAAAGCGCTCAACCACTAGCTCATCTAAGCCTTCTGAAGCCAATAAAGATGGAATACGGTAAATTGAATCAACGTCGCGCAATGGAATAACCGCGCGGGACTCAACATTTGTGAACAGTGCTATTTTATGGCGGCTGCTCAAGTCGATTTCGTGGTCTGAGCGACACAGCAAGATGTCAGGCTGTAAGCCAATAGAGCGCAGCTCTTTAACAGAGTGCTGGGTGGGCTTGGTTTTGGTTTCACCAGCGGTGGCAATATACGGCACCAAGGTCAGGTGCATCAGCATTGAGCGTTTGGCACCTAATTCAACTTTTAACTGACGCGCCGCTTCAAAGAAGGGTAAACCTTCAATATCACCAACCGTGCCACCAATTTCAACAATAGCGATATCGGCATCACCGGCACCCGCGAGAACTCGGCGTTTAATTTCATCGGTAATATGGGGAATTACCTGTACTGTGCCGCCAAGATAGTCGCCGCGACGCTCTTTACGCAACACGGTTTCATAAACCCGGCCAGCAGTGAAATTATTACCCTTGGCCATTTTGGCGCGCACAAAGCGCTCGTAATGACCAAGATCAAGGTCGGTTTCTGCACCGTCTTCGGTAACAAACACCTCACCGTGCTGAAATGGACTCATGGTACCGGGGTCTACATTAATGTAGGGGTCCAGTTTCAACATGGTCACTTTGAGGCCGCGAGCCTCGAGAATAGCGCCCAGCGATGCTGAAGCGATGCCTTTACCGAGAGACGAAACAACACCGCCGGTGACGAATATAAAACGCGCCATGTCATGCCTTTTTGATAGTGCGATAAGATATAGGGCTGGAAAAAGCGGTGCTTCTTTGCCCCTTGAGATGGGACGTCAGTCTAACAGGAAGGCCCTAGCGAAACAATGAAATTAGGCCTCCGTCGCGCGCCGAGTCTCTGTTATAATGCGCCTCCAATTGCTTGCACATTCAAGGCCTTAGTACTATGCAACCCATGCTGAATATCGCATTGCGCGCCGCCCGTAAGGCGGGAGACATTATCGCTCGCGCATCTGAACAACTGGATCGCGTTCAAATCGAGTCCAAAGGCGAGAACGATTTTGTGACCGAAATCGACCGCAAAGCCGAGCAGGAGATCATTTACCACCTGCAAAAAGCGTATCCTGACCACGGTTTTCTGGGCGAAGAGTCCGGCGCGTCGGGAAATGCCGACAGCGATTACCAGTGGATTATCGACCCCATCGACGGCACAACCAATTTTGTGCGCGGCATTCCCCACTTTGCCATTTCGATTGCCTGTGTATTTCAGGGCCAAATCGAACACGCAGTGATTCTCGACCCGATTCGGCGCGAGGAATTTACCGCCAGCCGCGGTCGCGGTGCGCAGGTCAACGGGCGCAGAGTGCGGGTTACCATGAACCCCAGCTTAGAAGGCGCCTTAATCGGCACCGGCATTCCGTTTAAAGCCCATAACGCTCAACACCTGCCAGCCTATATGCGCAGCCTAGAAGCCGTGGCCGCAGAAACAGCGGGTGTCCGCCGCGCTGGCGCCGCATCGCTCGATTTAGCCTATGTTGCGGCCGGACGTCTCGACGGATTCTGGGAAATAGGCCTGAGTAAGTGGGATATCGCGGCAGGCATCCTGCTCGTGCGCGAAGCCGGTGGCTTGGTCAGCGATTTCAGCGGTGGTGGCAATTATTTTGAAAGCGGCAATATTGTTGCGGCCAATCCCAAGTGTTTGAAGGGATTACTGCAGGCAGTGCGCCCGCATTTAGAGAAATTGCGCTAGCCTCGGGAGAGGCTTGACGGGAGACGGGAGAGGCAAAAGACCTGCCCTAGCGCCTCCCGTCTCCCGTACAGCATTAAGCGCCTTTATGGCAAATCATCTACCTCTGCCCCTTCCTTCTCCTGCACGATCAAGTCATCTTGGCTGATATTCATTGTTACCAGCAAGCTGGCGACGATGTAAATCGACGAGTACGTACCCACACCAATACCAACGAGTAGCGCGAGCGCGAAGCTATGAATCATTTCGCCACCAACGACCGCTAAAGCAATCAACACTAATAAAGTGGTTCCGGATGTGACCAGCGTACGGTCGAGGGTTTCCGTCAGCGAGATATTGATGACTTCAACCGCGTCGTGCTTGCGTAATTTACGCAGGTTTTCACGAATACGGTCAGCTACAACAATTGAATCGTTTAGCGAGTAACCAATTACCGCCAAAACGGCCGCCAATACGGTGAGATCGAAATCCCAGCCCACCAAAGCGAATACACCTAAGGTTATGATGACGTCATGCCCCAAGGCCGCTACCGCACCGAGAGAAAACTTAATTTGGAAGCGCATCGCAACATAGATCAGCACCACCACCAAAGCTAACAGAACGGCTAGTCCGCCCTGCTCCCGCAGCTCCTCGCCAACTTGTGGGCCCACAAATTCAATGCGGCGCAAATCGATTTCGCCGGTGGTGCCGTTTTTCAGCACTTTTAGCACTTCTTCGCCGAGAGTCGGGCTCATACCCTGCGGTAAACGCACCAACACATCAGTATCAGAACCAAAATTCACCACCACCGCGTTGTCGTAACCAGCCGTCTTAAGCTGATCTCTCACTTCTGGCAGTGCGACAGGTTCTTCGTAAATGACCTCAATTAAGGTGCCGCCGGTAAAATCCAAACCAAAATTCAAGCCCTTAAAGGCAAGTAAGCCAATAGCAACCAAAACTAGGCTGGCAGAAAGCATAGTGGCCAGCTTACGCAAGCCCATAAAATCAATAATTTTTGTGTTCTCAGTCATATGTTTCCCCTAGATCGCCAGCTTAGTGACGCGACGACCGCCGTAAAGCATATTCACAATGGCTCGTGTACCCATAATTGCAGTAAACATTGAGGTGACAATACCCAACGACAAGGTGACCGCAAAGCCTCGTACCGGCCCGGTGCCTACCGCATACAAAATCACCGCCACCAGCAAGGTGGTAATATTCGAGTCCATAATAGTGACAAAGGCCCGACCATAGCCGGCCTCAATAGCATGCTGCACCGATAGCCCCGCTTTTAACTCTTCTCGTATTCGCGAGAAAATCAGCACATTGGCGTCGACCGCCATACCCACGGTCAAAACGATACCTGCAATACCCGGCAGCGTGAGTGTAGCGCCTAGCATCGACATACAGGCAGTGAGCAGAACAATATTAAAACCCAGCGCGGCAACGGCGATGACGCCAAACACGCGGTAGTACACCACCATAAACACCGCAACCAAACCAAGTCCGATTTTTACTGCATTGAAACCCTGAGCAATATTTTCGGCGCCCAGCGACGGCCCGACCGTGCGCTCTTCAACAAAGTCGATTGGCGCCGCAAGCGCACCAGCGCGCAGCAATAACGACAGCTCAGCTGCCTCACCCGGCGCGTCTAAACCAGTAATCCGAAACTGGACGCCAAGCGCATCTTTAATTGTGGCAAGACTAATGATTTTTTTCTCGTCATACGGCACTTTGACAATCTGCTCTTTACCTTGCGCATCCGTTTCATAATAAGTGCGACTTTTCCGTTCAATAAACAACACCCCTAAACGGCGATTGATATTGTGACGAGTCATGCGGTGCATCAGCGTACCGCCCTCACTGTCGAGGGTAATACTGACCTGGGGCATGCCGTTTTGGTCAAAACTTGCCTGGGCATTAGCCACCCGCTCACCAGTTATTACCACGTCGCGCTCTAACCAGGCGCTCGGCTCGCCTTGGCCTGGATTGCGAAATTCAAATTGCTCACGATCAGACACCGGTGCGTCGTAGCGGGCCTCTAATCTAAAGTCGAGGTTCGCGGTTTTACCCAAAATCCGCTTAGCTTCGGCAGTATCTTGAATACCGGGCAATTCAACCACAATACGATTGCGACCTTGACGCTGCACCAAGGGCTCTGACACGCCCAACTCGTTCACGCGGTTACGCAAAGTCGTCAAGTTTTGACCAACCGCGTAATCTTCAATTTCTTTGCGTTTGGCCTCACTAATTAAGGCACTGAGATAATAAGCGCTGTCTCCAGCCGGTGAATCCACCCGCTGCCCAGTTAATTCCGTAAACTCCTTCTTAATGATGCTCAACGCTGAGTCACGCAACTCGGACGACGTAAACTTACCGGTAATAACGCCGTCATCACCCAAACTAATAAAACCACGCACACCCTCTTCACGCAGTTTCTTTTTTATCCCAGAATTATAGTGTTCAAGGCGAGTAGCAATCGCTGAATCGGTATCGACTTCAAGTAAAAAGTGCACCCCACCACTCAGATCGAGGCCAAGCTTCATCGCTTGCGCACCAAGATTACTCAGCCACTCTGGCGTGTTGGAAGCCAAATTCAAGGCAACAATATAGCCGTCACCCAAACTACGCTGCACTACGCGCTGTGCGCGGAGCTGCACGTCGGCATCGTATAAACGAATCAAGCCGCTTTTACCGGTCTCATTGGCTTTTTCGCCAAAGTGTTTAATACCACTGGCTTCCAGTGCCGCCGACAAGCGTTCCATCTGAGCTTGGTCAATGATGACACCACTGCTCTCCCCAGATATTTGCAGCGCCGGATCGGGCCGATACAAATTGGGAACCGCGTACAGTAAACCTAAGCTCAGAACCGCCAAAATCAGCAGGTTTTTCCAGAGCGGATATTTATTTAACATTCTATTTCCACCAAAACCGCCTGTTGCGACGGTGTCCGTTTAACACTGGGCGAGACACCCCTAACACCCACATTACGAGACCTTCACACGCTCGCTATTTTCCCTTAGCAGAAAATAAAATCTCAGCGTGTGTGAAGATCTCTACATATATTAAAAGGCCGGTAAAAACCGGCCTCTTTTTATTAAACTTATCCCACCCAAACCCGAGCATTGCGGAATAAGCGCATCCAGCCGCTGTCCTCTACCGAGTTATCCGCGATCCAAGAATTCTGCACGGTGCGGAAAACCCGTTCGGGGTGAGGCATCATGATGGTTACGCGACCATCGGCACTACTGGCACCGGCAATACCTGCCGGAGAACCATTCGGATTGGCCGGATACTGCTCAGTCACCGCCAAATGATTATCAATAAATTGCAGCGCAACTTTACCAGACTGCTGCAAATTGCCAAGCTGAGTCGCATCTGCAAACTCCGCGCGCCCCTCCCCATGCGCAATGGCCACTGGCAAGTGAGAACCAGCCATGCCCGCAAGTAATATGGAGGGTGATTCCGGAATTTCAAGCTGCGCGACCCGCGCCTCGAACTGTTCTGAGCGGTTGCGCACAAAACGCGGCCAAAACTCAGCGCCAGGAATCAGCGAATGTAAATTCGACATCATTTGACAGCCATTACAAACACCGAGGGAAAAAGTGTCGTCGCGCTGAAAATAGGCGGCAAATTCGTCCCGCGCCCGAGCATTAAACAAAATTGTTTTTGCCCAGCCCTCACCCGCGCCCAGCACGTCACCATAAGAAAAACCGCCACAGGCCGCTAAGCCCTTAAAATCGGCTAGGCTTACACGGCCACTGAGAATATCACTCATGTGTACGTCAACCGCGCTGAAACCAGCACGGTCAAAGGCCGCCGCCATTTCCATTTGGCCGTTAACGCCCTGCTCACGCAGTATCGCGACTCGTGGCCGCACACCCGTTTTAATATAAGGCGCAGCAACATCCAATTGCGCATCAAAACTGAGCTTGCTGCTCAAACCGGGATCAGCCTCAATCAGGCCGTCGAACTCTTGTTGCGCGCATTCAGAATTGTCCCGCAGTGCCTGCATGCGATAGCTCAATTCCTGCCACTTGCGATGAAAATCTAAGCGCTGGCCATGCAACACGACGCTACCGGCAAAACGCATCTGCACATCGTTCCCCGCTACTGCGCTACCGATATTTTGAACCAAATCGCCTAGACCGTGCTCGGCAAATATCGCCATTACATCGCTAAGATCACTGGCCCTAACCTGAACCACTGCACCAGCTTCTTCCGCAAACAAGGCGCCATGAACCGTGCCACCAGAGCCGAGATCGATATCTAAACCGCAATGCCCCGCAAAGGCCATTTCCAGCAAAGTGATTGCAGTTCCACCGTCAGAGCGGTCGTGATAGGCAATTATTTTTTTGTCTTCTAGCAATTGCTGAATGGCATTAAAGAAGCCCGATAGCAATTTAGGATCGTCAATGTCCGGTGCGGTATCGCCAATCTGCTGATAAACCTGCGCCAAGCAAGAGCCGCCGAGGCGCTGCTTACCTGCGCCGAGATCAATCAACAGCAAGGCGGTATCGCCCAAATCGGTGCGTAGTTGCGGAGTAACCGTCTTGCGCACATCACTCACCGGACTAAATGCAGTGATAATTAGGGACATTGGTGCGGTGATGGCTTTATCGGCTTCATCCTCACGCCAAGTGGTGCGCATTGACATGGAGTCTTTGCCGACAGGGATGGTAATACCTAACGCCGGGCAAAACTCCATACCAACGGCTTTCACGGTATCAAACAGCACTTCGTCTTCGCCGCCGTAACCCGCCGCACACATCCAGTTGGCCGACAGCTTTATATCTGAGAGCCTTTCTATGCGCGTGGCAGAGATATTGGTGATAGCTTCGGCTACCGCCATCCGACCAGAGGCTGGGCCATTAATTAGGGCTAGCGGCGTGCGCTCGCCCATGGCCATGGCCTCACCGGCGTAGGAATCGTAACTCACTGTGGTTACTGCGCAGTCCGCCACCGGTACCTGCCAAGGGCCAACCATTTGGTCACGATGGACCTGACCGGTAATTGAGCGGTCACCAATGGTAATTAAAAAGCTTTTACTGGCGATGGTCGGCAGTGCCAGCAAGCGATCCAAGGCTTCATCTATTTTAATAGCCGCGGGCTCAAAGCTCGGTAAGCTTAGCTTTTGGCGATTAAATTCCCGGGTCATCTTTGGTGGCTTACCAAACAAAATCGACATCGGCAGATCGACGGGATTATTGTCAAAGTGGGTATCGCCAAGACGCAGACGTTTATCAATAGTCGACTCGCCAACAACCGCGTAGGCCGCACGTTCCCGCGCGCAGATTTCTTCGAATACCGCTAAATCTTTCGGCGCAATCGCCATGACATAGCGCTCTTGGGACTCGTTACACCAGATTTCCAGTGGCGACATACCCGGCTCGTCATTAGGCACTTTGCGCAGTTCAAAATTACCGCCACAACCGCCGTCTTTCACCAGCTCAGGAAAGGCGTTAGACAAGCCTCCAGCACCAACATCGTGGATAAAGGCAATGGGGTTGTTCTCACCCATAGCCCAGCAGCGGTCAATCACCTCTTGGCAACGGCGCTCCATTTCTGGGTTTTGGCGCTGTACGGAGGCAAAGTCGAGGTCTTCAGTGGATGCACCACTGCTCATAGATGAAGCCGCGCCGCCACCCAAGCCAATCAACATTGCAGGGCCACCCAAGGCGATTAATTTATAACCGGCGGGAAATTCAGTTTTAAGCACATGCTCGGCTTTTACATTACCGTAGCCGCCAGCGATCATAATAGGCTTGTGATAACCACGCCGCTCTTCGCCATTGGCACCAAAGGCATTTTCTTCAAAGCTGCGAAAGTAACCACAAAGATTGGGGCGGCCAAACTCATTATTAAAGGCGGCGCCGCCAATGGGGCCTTCCAGCATAATATCGAGGGCAGACACAATGCGACCAGGCTTGCCGTAGTCGGCTTCCCAAGGCTGCTCGTAACCGGGCACCCGCAAATTGGACACGCTAAAGCCAGAGAGCCCGACCTTGGGCTTGGAGCCCCGCCCTACCGCACCCTCATCACGAATTTCGCCACCAGAACCGGTACCTGCACCAGAAAAGGGTGAAATCGCCGTGGGGTGATTATGGGTTTCAACCTTCATAAGAAGATGAATATCTTCTTCGTGGTAAGTGTACTCGGCCGTACCCGGCTCAGGATAAAAACGTCCCGCACGATGCCCTTTAACCACGGCCGCATTATCGGAATAAGCGCTTAATACGTCTTCGCCACCTAACTGGTAGGTGTTTTTAATCATACCAAATAGGGAGTGAGACTGAGCCTCACCATCTATTGTCCAGCTGGCATTAAAAATTTTGTGGCGGCAGTGTTCAGAGTTCGCCTGGGCGAACATCATCAACTCAACATCACTGGGATTACGCCCCAATTGCAGGAAGCTCTCCAGCAAATAGTCGATTTCGTCTTCGGCTAAGGCCAAGCCCAATTCACTATTCGCTGCAACTAAGGCGTCTCGACCACCGACAAGCACATCCACCGCCTGCATTGGCTTAGGAGCTTGGCGGCTAAACAATACCTCAGCGCCCTCCGGACTGGTCAAAACCGTCTCGACCATGCGGTCATGAATCGCCGCCAACAAGGCCCTGCGCTCGCCATCTTCCAGAGGCGCGGAAAGATCAACGCGGTACAAAACCCCGCGTTCAATACGGGCAATCATATCAAGCCCGCAATTGCGGGCAATATCACTGGCCTTACTCGACCAAGGTGAAATAGTACCGGGTCGCGGCACCACAAAGAAGCTCAGGCCATCACTCTCGGCAAATGCGGCGCGGGGCCCATATTGCAAGAGTTGGCTTAATACTGCCGTGCGCTCACTATCGAGCGCCACCGCGGTATCGACCAAGTGAATATATTGAGCGCTCAGTCCGCGCAGGCTGGGAATATCACCTGTCAAACTGGCCACTAATTTAGCTATGCGAAAATCTGAAAGCGCCGGAGCACCTGGAATAATGAGCATTCGGGGCGACAACCTTGATCGAATGGATTGAAGCCGGCCATTGTAAAGGAAATACGCGGGAAATTTTATCCCAAATACTCTTTATGGTGCGATCAATCGCTAAGCGATACAATCGAGCCCCAGATTCTCGGAGCATCACACTTGCTAGATTGCCCCAAAACACGACGATTTCTGCTGCGCGCCCTGCTGCCAGTGCTTTTTATCGGCCTTTTTACGCACTGCAGTGAAAATAGCGACAGCCTGCAAAAAATTCGTGAAGACGGCGTTTTACGGGTAGTAACACGCAATGGCGCCACTACTTATTATGAAAGCCAGGGCGCACCAGCCGGTTTTGAGTATCAATTGGCCCACGCCTTTGCCGAGCACTTAGGGGTAAAACTGCAAATTATTCCGGTAGTCGGGCTCGACGAAGTGTTTGATAGCCTGGCCAATGGCAGCGCTGATATCGCTGCTGCAGGCCTAAGCATTACCCCTGAACGCCAAGACTCGCTTGTATTTGGCCCAAGCTACTTAAGCGTCAAGCAATTTTTTATCTACAACCGCGATGTAAATGACCCTATAAAAGGCGCGGAAGACTTAATCGGCAAGCAAATTCGAGTATTAGGAAATACCGCCCACGTCAACTTATTGAACGAATTAAAACAAACTCACCCCGACCTAACATGGGCTGAAAGCCGAGATTTTGAAACCATTGACCTACTTGAACAGCTCGCCGATGGCCAAATCGACGTGACAATCATCAATTCCAATGAGTTTTACGCCAACCGCGCCTTTTACCCCAGCTTTCGCATCGGCTTTAGCGCCGGCAAGCCCCGCAAGCTGGCTTGGGCTATGCAAGCAACACCCGCCAATGCAGGGCTAACCAAGGCCGTTGCTGAGTTTTTTAAAGTCATGATTGACAACGGCAAATTGCCGCGTCTCGTGGAGCGCAACTTCACATTCAATGAACGCCGCACATTTATTAACACTCACGCGTTCCTCCAACTAAAAGAAGAGCGGCTGCCAGAAGTAAAGGGCATGATCGAGCAAGTAGCTATTGAATACGACCTAGACTGGCGATTACTTGCCGCCATAAGCTACCAGGAATCCCACTGGAACCCGGACGCAAGATCGCCCACCGGGGTCCGAGGCATGATGATGCTCACCCGCGCCACCGCTGAAGAACTCGGCGTGGATGACCGCCGCGACCCCATGCAAAGCCTTAGAGGCGGTGCTCGCTACTACAAGAAAATGCTAAGTCGACTGCCCGGCTCAATAGAGAGCCCGGATCGTAGCTGGTTTGCCCTCGCCGCCTACAATATTGGCCTTGGCCACGTTGAAGACGCACGGGTCATCACCGAACAACTGGGCGGTAACCCCAACCTATGGAATGACGTCCGCGAAAATTTGCCATTATTGCGCCAAAGAAAATGGTTTAAGCCCACTCGCTACGGCTATGCGCGCGGTGACGAAGCAGCGCGCTATGTCCGCAATATTCGCGATTATTATTCACTGCTAACTTGGGATGAGCTGAACCGTTATCGCGTGCCACCGCCACGCATAGCCGCAGACTATTTACCCGCAGAATTAAACCGTGGTTTCGACGCCATGTAAGCTGGTAAAGCCGATATCTGAACTGAGTAGTCCGACAAAAGGTAGCTCTCACGTGCGAAAGCTACCTAAGAACACTGGAAGTTAACGAAGTACCATCGGTATAAGCTGAGCAGCAGGCTTGTAGCCGGGAATCAAACTGCCATTCTCTAGCACAATAGCAGGCGTCCCGGTAACACCCATTGCCGCCCCCAACTGATACTGAGCAGCGATGGGGTTATCACACTTCTTCGGCGTAACAAAACCGCCACTTTTTAAGGCATCCATTGCGGCATTGCGATCATCAGCACACCACGCCGATGCCATTTTGTCATAGGTTGGAGTTCCCAAACCTGCGCGGGGGTATGCCAAATAGCGAACCTCAATTCCCGCCGCATTCAGCTGCGGAACTTCTTGATGCAACTTCTGGCAGAACCCGCAATCCACATCGGTAAAGACATAAATCGCGCCCTTAGCCTTTCCTTTAGGGCTAAAGATGATCATATCTTCCCGCTTAACCTCACTAAGCCACTCTTGACGCTGTGGCGCGAGCTTTTTCTCGGCAACACTCTCAATTCCCGCAGCGCTGATTTCAAACATATCACCGACGATAAAATATTTACCATTTGCACTGGCATACACCACCGGGCCGTTTTGCATGGTCACCAAATAAAGACCCGGCAATTCTTCGCTGGCGACAACTTTACTAATCACAATATCAGGACGGGTGACTTTAAAAGAAGCCCTAATGGCAGTTTCGGCTGCCTTATCTACCACTACACTGCCAGCATTGACCTGCATCGCAGGCAGTATTAGCCCAGCTAAAACAATCGCCCACAAAGCCCCACCGGCAATGCGCTTATTTAAAATATTCAAATAATTTCTCCAAAAAATAATCGTAGTACTGCCAAACCAGTATTTTAAGAAACCCTTCAAGACAACAAGTTCAGTCACCCCAGGCAGCTCTAACCACGTGGATGATGCATGCTGTGCAAGGACTTCATCCGCTCCCGGGCAACATGAGTATAAATCTGTGTTGTACTCAAATCACTGTGACCCAGCAATAATTGCACGACCCGCAAGTCAGCGCCATGATTTATCAAATGTGTTGCAAAAGCATGACGCAAAGTATGCGGAGAAATCTGGCTGCTAAGCCCTGCATTCAAAGCATGATACTTAACGCGATGCCAAAAAGTCTGCCGGGTCATCATTTGCCCGCGACGACTAGGAAACACCACATCCGGCGCGGTTCCAGCCGCGAGCAAACTCGGCCGCCCGGCGCTCATAAACCGCTGTATCCAAAGACTTGCTTCTTCGCCAATGGGGACCAAACGCTCTTTATTACCCTTGCCAACGACCCTCACCAAGCCCTGAGATAAGCTAAGTTGAGCAAATTTTAAACCCACCAGCTCTGTAATACGCAAGCCCGAGGCATAGAGCAACTCCAACATGGCCTTGTCGCGTAATTCTAGGGGATCATCGGTGTTTGGCGCAGCCAGTAAAGCTTCAACATCTTGCTCGCTCAACGACTTGGGCAAGGGCCGCCCCAGCTTAGGCGAATCAATGTCCAGCGTTGGATCTGCCGCTATACGCTGCTCGCGGCACTGCAGCCGATAAAAGCCGCGCAAGCAGGATAACATCCTCGCTGCGCTGCGAGCAGAGAGCTTCTCGGCCCGCTGAGCGCCGAGATAGCTCAAGACATCAGCCTTGCTTATAGACAGCAAACTCTGACCGCGAGATGCCAGCCAGTCGCTAAAGGCCTGTAAATCCTGACGGTAGGCCGAAATTGTATTTGCACTCAAGCCCTTTTCTAGCCACAAGCTATCTGCATAGAGCTCAATAATATGGGTATCCTGCATTCTGGGGTCCATACCGCCAGCAACCTCGGCTTTGCAAAAGTAAACTCGGAGTTTTCGCTCATCCTAAAACAAAAAAGGCAGCCAATGGCTGCCTTTTTTTATCGCAAAAGAAAGTTTACGCTTTAGCGCCAAGCTTTTCTTTAATACGTGCTGCACGACCGCTCAGTTCACGCAAGTAGTACAGTTTGGCTTGACGAACGTCGCCGCGACGCTTGACTTGAATGCTTTCAATCAGCGGGCTGTAAGTCTGGAAAGTACGCTCTACACCAACGCCGTGGGAGATTTTACGTACGGTGAAAGCCGAGTTCAGGGCACGGCTACGAATGCCAATGACAACACCTTCGAAAGCCTGCAGACGCTCACGTGCACCTTCCTTAACTTTCACTTGGACAACAACGGTGTCACCGGGGCTGAAATCTGGCAGCTCTTTGGTGGACTGCTCTGCTTCCAGTGCGGCAATAATTTTGTTGGTGCTCATGGCATGCTCCTAAATTCAAAGGTTTGTAGCTTCGCAGCTAGATGTCAATTAATCGTCAAGCTCGCGGACAAATTCCGCCAGCAGTTTATTTTGTTCGTCGCTCAGTTCTACCTGTTCAAGTAAATCTCTGCGCCGCAACCATGTCCGACCCAGTGACTGCTTCAGCCGCCAGCGTCGTATCGCTTCATGATTACCACTTAACAGCACGTCTGGCACCGCCATGTCTCGGTAGTGCTCAGGCCGCGTGTAGTGCGGACAATCCAGCAAACCATCGGCAAAAGAATCTTGCTCTGCCGACAAATGATGACCCAACACACCCGGCAATAAACGACTTAATCCGTCAATCATTACCATGGCCGCTAACTCACCACCACTTAATACATAATCGCCAATCGACCATTCTTCATCGACTTCGCTGTCAATCAGGCGCTCATCCACACCTTCATAACGGCCCGCTAACAATACCAGCGAAGGCTTTGTCGCCAACTCAGCCAAACCAGCCTGCGTTAGCGGTCGCCCCTGGGGTGACAGATAAATCACTGTCGCCCCCGGCGCTACCGATGCCTTTGCAACCGCAATGGCACGCTGCAGCGGCTCGGTCTTCATCACCATACCTGGGCCGCCCCCATAGGGCCGGTCATCCACTGTTTGGTGACGATCCGTGGTGTAATCTCGAGGATTACAACACGTTATACTGAGCAAACCGTTCTGAACTGCTCGCCCCGTAACGCCGTAATCGCGCACTGCGGCAAACATCTCGGGAAACAGGCTAACCACCGATATTTCCACGACACTGTCCCCTATGGCCCAGCCTCGTTGGCCTAGCACCTTTGCCCCGTTTAACTAGAACTCAGGATCCCAGTCCACCGACATGATCTTGGCGTCAAGATCGATATCTTTTACAAACTGCCCCGGAACATAAGGAATCAAACGCTCCTTATCATCAATGCTGCCAGCGCACTTACGCACCACCAGCACATCGTTGGCACCTGTTTCGAGAAGGTGATCCACCTCACCCAATAAACAGATGTCACCGGAAGCCAGCAGCGTATTGACCTTTAGGCCAATCAACTGATGCCAATAATACTCATCACCTTCCAGCACCGGCAAGGCGTCATCAGCTACAGCAAGTTCTAAACCACAATATGCAGCAGCTGCATCGCGATCATCCACGCCCACCAAGTGACCGACTATGCCTTTGCCGTGAGGCCGACACTCGTCAAACTCGGCGCGCTGCCACTTTCCAGACCTGCAAAAGTAAACATCGCTGTAGCCAAAAAAATTACTTAGCGGGTCGGTGAAAGAATGTATCTTCACCCACCCTTTCACCCCATAAACCGCTGTAATCTTAGCGATTATCACCCGGCCTTGCGGGGCAAGCGCTGACATTTAAGCGACAGCAGATGCGTCTTTCAGCAACTTTGCAACGCGATCAGACACTTGCGCGCCTTTAGACACCCAGTGTTCAACGCGTGCGTTATCAACACGTAGACGCTCTTCATTGCCACGGGCAACTGGGTTGAAAAAACCAACGCGTTCAATAAAACGGCCGTCGCGTGAAGTGCGGCTGTCAGTAACTGTCAGATGATAAAATGGGCGTTTTTTAGAACCACCACGTGCCAAACGAATAATGACCATTCTTGTTCCATTTCCTAGCATTTGGGCAGGCAAAAAACGCCTGCTTATCGAAAAATTCGAAGCATTTACTGGCCGAAGCCATAAAGGCGCGGAATTATAAGGGAATTAAGTGATATATGAAACACTTAGCGCAGTTTTTCTTCCAAGGCGACCGCCCTAGGCAATATCATCGCGACAATATCGAGAAAAAATTACGCACTCAAAACATCAAACCCTTAATTATCAACACCTTAAGAATCAATTAAGAGATTAAATCTAGCTATAGCACACCGTTAATTCCACGAGAGAATTAACGGTCTTTAGGCGCTACTCACTGAGCAAAGACATCACATACCAGGAAAACGACCACCACCGGGTGGCATCATCCCACCCATGCCACGCATCATATTGGTCATTCCACCCTTTTGCCCCATCTTCTTCATCATTTTAGCCATCTGCTTGTGCTGCTTAAGCAAACGGTTCAAATCCTGAATCTCAGTACCTGACCCCATGGTAATACGGCGCTTGCGGGAGCCATTGAGCAAATCCGGGTTGCGGCGCTCAGCCGGAGTCATGGAGTTGATAAGCGCCTCCATGCGGGTAAACATTTTATTGTCAATCTGGCTTTGGGCCATTTGCGCCATATTGCCCATACCCGGCAACTTATCCAGCAAACTTTTCATACCACCCATATTCTGCATCTGCTGAAGCTGATCACGCAGATCCTCCAGATCGAATTTTTTACCCTTTTTAAGCTTTTTGGCGAGCTTTTCGGCCTTGTCTTTGTCGAGCTTAGACTCGGCCTCATCAATAAGCGACAGCATATCGCCCATCCCGAGAATGCGCGATGCAATGCGGTCTGGGTAAAAGGGGTCAAGTGCATCAGTCTTTTCACCAACACCCATAAACTTGATCGGCTTACCGGTAATATGACGCACCGACAGGGCTGCACCACCACGGCTATCCGCATCGGCCTTGGTTAAAATCACCCCCGTCAGAGGCAAGGCCTCGCCAAAGGCCTTAGCGGTATTAGCCGCATCTTGACCGGTCATGGCGTCTACCACGAACAAGGTTTCAACCGGATTAATCGCCGCATGCAGGTCTTTAATTTCGGTCATCATATCGGTATCGATATGAAGGCGACCCGCGGTATCTACAATCAGCACATCGTAAAAACGCAGCTTCGCTTCGGCTATCGCCGCTTTAGCGATATCGACTGGCTTTTGCTCGAGATTACTGGGGAAGAATCCCGCGCCCACATCCGCCGCGAGGGTTTCAAGCTGTTTGATTGCCGCAGGCCGGTAGATGTCCGCACTAACCACAAGCACTTTTTTCTTGTGCTTTTCTTGCAAGAATTTAGCGAGCTTGGCAACCGAGGTGGTTTTACCTGCACCCTGCAAGCCCGCCATCAAGATGACGGCTGGCGGCTGAGTTGCCAAATTCAGGGCTTCATTTTTAAGCCCCATGATTTGCTCCAGCTCCTGCTGGACGATTTTAATGAACATCTGGCCAGGACTAAGACTTTTACTGACCTCCTGCCCAACTGCGCGACCGCGCACCGCGTCGACAAAATCTTTTACCACTGGCAGCGCGACATCGGCCTCGAGCAAGGCCATGCGCACATCACGCATAGCGTCACTGATATTGTCGTCGGTCAAACGCGCCTGACCAGTAACATGGCGCAAGGTTTGCGATAGACGTTCCGTTAAACTCTCAAACATGCGTGAACTCTCTTAATATCTTTGATTCTGCAGAAGGTTTCAGGGAAAACGTGGTTCAAGTCGACATTATTGCGCGAACCCGCTTACAATCTTACCCACTTGTGTACTTCCGACTTACACGATAGCGCAGCAGTATAACCGAGTCTCAAGGCAGACCCAACGCTCAGTACACACATCAACGACATATTGGCCATACTGAACCTATGAATCTATACAGCAGCATCGCAGCCATCACGCTCTATCTTGTTGCCGCGGGTATCCAATACCGCTTAATAAACACCCCCATAAGCTACCGCAGCCTAGCGCCGGGCTTAATGGCAACCGTCTGCCACGCCCTCGCGGCATTTACTGCCATATCCACTCCTGTCGGCATGGATCTAGGCGTTATTCAGGTGCTATCCCTTATTACATGGCTAATCTGTGTCATCACCCTCAGCGCCAGCTTGCGCCGCCCATTACACAATTTATTAATAGCCCTATACCCCCTCGCCGCCATTAGCTTAACCGCCGAACTTCTCATACCGGGTAAGCAGCAATTCTTACAACACCAAAGCCCCGGCGTATTAAGCCACATACTATTGTCCATACTCGCCTACAGTATGCTCACCATTGCCGCCGTGCAGGCCATTGTTCTCGCTTTGCAAAACCGCATGCTGCGCGACCACCGCCTGAAAGGCCTACCGAGTATTTTGCCGCCACTTCAAACCATGGAGGCGATGCTTTTTGAGCTAATTTGGGCTGGATTCGTACTGCTAAGCCTGGCCATTATTACTGGCGCCGTCTATGTAGACGACATTCTTGCCCAACACCTGCTGCACAAAACCGTGTTTTCAGTATTATCTTGGGTGCTACTTGCGATTTTATTATGCGGTCGGGCGGCCTTAGGTTGGCGCGGCAATATCGCCATACGCTGGACACTGTGGGCCTTTGCCTGCCTATTACTGGGCTACCTTGGCACCAAAATTGCGCTATCACTAATCATTCATTAATACCGAAGCCGAGATTACGCTTGTCGTACCTCACATTTTTCTTCAAGATTGGCACTCATTTCATATTAAGGGGTTCTGGGCTTTTTGAACGAGGCACCGCTGGGTCTTCTCTTTGGCATATTAGCTGCACTGATCATTCTGTCCGGATTTTTTTCCGGCTCCGAAACCGGAATGATGTCCCTCAACAGATATCGCCTGCGGCATCGTGCCAAATCAGGCCATCGCGGCGCGAAACGCGCATCCAAATTACTGGAAGAACCCGATAGCCTTATCAGCACGATCTTGATCGGCAATAATCTGGTTAACAATTTAGCGGCGTCGATCGCTACCATTCTTGCCATTCGCATGTACGGCGACAACGCGGTGGTGCCAGCATCAATACTGCTGACCTTGGTATTTTTAATATTTGCTGAAATTATCCCTAAAACCATTGCCGCCTATAAATCAGAAGCCGTTGCCTACACGGTCAGCCATGTTTTACTGCCGCTAAAATCGCTGCTATTCCCCGTCATTTGGATGGTTAGCCACGTTACCCATTTTGTCTTGCGGCTAACGCGCATTGAGAAAAACGACGGTTCAGAACATATTGGCTTAGAGGAATTGCGCACAATCGTCGGTGAAGCTGGGCATTTAATCCCCAAACACCACAAGGGGATGTTGATGAATATCCTCGACCTAGAACAGATCACCGTCGACGATATTATGATTCCGCGCAATGAAGTGTTTGGCATTGATATCGACGCCAACACCGACACCATTATCCGCAAACTGCGCGATGCCGAGTTCACCCGCATACCCGTTTACCAAAACGACATCGACAATATTGTTGGCATCCTCCATCAACGCGACATTATCAATAGCGTCGATGAACAGGGTCGCGTGCAGCGCGACGCTCTACTGCAAGCTATACGGGACCCCTATTTCATTCCCGAAGGCACGCCGCTCAACACCCAGCTATTTAACTTTCAGAAACAAAAACGCCGACTCGGCATAGTGGTCGATGAATACGGCGTTATGCAGGGCATAGTCACTCTTGAAGACTTGTTGGAAGAGATCGTTGGCGAGTTTACCTCCAATTTAAGCACCGACACTGAAGACATAATTCATCAAGCCGACGGCAGCTATTTAGTTGATGGCACTACCACAGTTCGCGATATTAATAAGATTATGAAATGGGAATTACCCACCGACGGCCCCAAAACCCTCAATGGCCTTTTACTCGAAAAATTAGAGTCATTTCCGGAAGCCTCAGTCGGCGTATCAATAGGCCGCTACCGCTTTGAAATTATCGAAATGAAAGGCAATCTTATTCAATCAGTTCGCGCTTATATTAAGCCCAAAATACGCAACTAAAGGTCGTATTTGCTGCGGCAGCGCTGATTAGCCAGAAAAATCACCTCGCGCTTTGCCATATTGCTTAGCGCCGACCAGTCACTAATTTCATTCAGGCTGCGATAGCAGCCTGTACAGATATCGTACTCATCCAAGGCGCAGACCGACACACAAGGCGAGGCCACCGGCTTCTCTTTTATCTCTACGCTCATTTCTCTGGCATCACCTGGGGACGAAGCTCAGCAATAAAACGCTGACCATTTTCCACGTAATGTGCCGCAGACATCAGTAGTGCTGCCTGCTCTTCAGGGCTAAGCATGCGCTTAATTTTTGCTGGCGCGCCCATGACCAGAGCACCATCAGGAATCTCCATACCTTCAGTTACCAGCGAGTTGGCACCGATTAAACAGCCCCGACCAATCTTAGCACCGTTGAGTACCACTGAATTAATACCAATCAAGCTACCGGCGCCAATGGTGCAGCCGTGCAGCATCACCTTATGCCCTACAGTGACACCCTCACCGATATGCATAGGGATACCCGCATCGGTATGCAACACAGATGCGTCTTGAATATTGCTGCGGGCACCAATCACGATATCGTCTACATCACCGCGAATAATCACGTTAAACCAAATACTCGCCTGATCACCCACCGTGACCGAACCTATAAGCGTCGCGTTATCGGCAATAAAATGCTCGCCGCCCTCAAGAGTGACGCGTCGATCACCCAGTTCATACAACATAAGAATTCCTCAATTTGCACCAACTACCCTGCCTTCCGACATTACTAAGAATGCCATAAAACCATGGTTATATTTGCACTAGCGGTAAAAATTCATAAGCGGGCTCTTCAAATGGGTGCGCAGCAACGAGCGCAGCCTTCACCGCGCTGGCGCAGTCGGCAGGACAAAGCAATTCAACCCGATACTCGGCGACCGACTCTAGATTACCAAGCTCACCCAAAAACGGCGAACTTCCGGCCATCGGTCGGAATTGCCCTTTCCCCAACACCTGCCAACAGCAGTGTTCATAATTTCCCTGACACCCAGCTCCCGCCGCAAACACGGCCGCTTTGACCACCTCAACATGACTAGCTGGCACAAAAAATACGAGTTTAAGCACCGGACTCGTCATTCTCTTCACTCCGCTGGGCAGGCTGCTCAGCCTGATCCGGTCGCACTTCTTGACTGGCATAATACTCTGCGGCAAATTGCGCGAGACGCCCTTCCTCTATCGCCAAACGAATCGCCGCCATGTGATTTTGGTAGTAGCGCAAATTGTGGATGGTATTCAATTGCGCACCGAGAATCTCTTTGCACTTATCTAAATGGTGCAAATAGGCGCGACTAAAGTTCTGACAGGTATAGCAATCACAATTCGCATCCAGCGGCGCGGTGCTGGTTTTATGGGCTGCGTTACGGATTTTAATCACCCCAGTAGAGGTAAACAAATGGCCGTTACGAGCATTGCGAGTGGGCATCACGCAGTCGAACATGTCTACGCCGCGCATTACGGCTTCGAGAATATCCGAGGGCTTACCCACACCCATTAAGTAGCGGGGTTTGTCGGTGGGTAAATGATCTGCAAGGGAATCGAGCACCTTCAGCATCTCGTCCTTGGGCTCCCCCACCGACAGACCGCCAATGGCATAACCATCAAAACCAACCTCGGCCAGCCCCGCTAACGATTCCCTGCGCAGCTCAGGATACATACCACCCTGAATAATACCGAACAGCGCCGCATCATTGCCCGCGTGCGCCGCCTTACTGCGCGCCCCCCAGCGTAGCGACAACTCCATAGATGTGCGCGCCTCAGCCTCTGTTGCAGGGTATGGCGTACATTCATCAAAGATCATCACAATATCGGAGCCCAGATCCCGCTGAATTTGCATTGAGGTCTCGGGATCAAGGTAAACACTGCTGCCATCCACCGGCGATTTAAACGACACCCCCGCTTCAGTGATTTTACGCAGTTTACCCAAGCTCCAAACCTGAAAGCCGCCCGAATCCGTCAATATTGGCCCACTCCAACCAATAAAGTCATGCAAGCTGCCGTGGGCTTTTACCACTTCCGTACCCGGCCGCAGACTGAGGTGAAAGGTATTACCCAGAATAATGTCGGCGCCAATTTCATGAATATCCCGCGGCAACATACCCTTTACGGTGCCGTAAGTACCCACCGGCATAAATGCGGGGGTTTCGACCTTGCCCCGAGGAAAATCCAAACATCCTCGCCGCGCCATACCATCAGTGGTTTTTAGCGCAAACTTCATGCGACAGTCGCTCATACAGTATTTCCTGTTATCTCGGTATTAGTAGCGGGAAACACCAACATGGCATCACCATAGCTAAAAAATCGGTACTGCTCGGCCACCGCTTCGCGATAGGCATTTAGCACAGCAGCTTGGCCTGCAAAGGCGCTAACGAGCATGATCAAAGTCGATTCCGGCAAATGAAAATTCGTTACCATCATATCGACACTGCGAAATTGGTAACCTGGGTAAATAAAAATGCGGCTATCACCGGCAAAGGCCGCAATCTCGCCGGATTGCGAGGCGGACTCCAAACTGCGAACACTTGTTGTACCCACCGCCACTACGCGACCGCCTCGAACACGGGTGGCGCGCACTTGCTCAGCAACTTCCTCAGGTACTTCAATATATTCAGCATGCATTTGATGGTCGCGAATATCATCGGCGCGCACTGGCTGAAACGTACCCGCCCCCACGTGCAAGGTCACAAAGGCAAGTTCGACGCCTTTTGCCACACACTGCTGAATTAAGTTTTCCGTAAAGTGCAGACCTGCCGTTGGCGCTGCTACCGCGCCATCGCGGCTCGCGTAAACTGTTTGATAACGCTCGCGATCCTCGGCAGCATCCTCTCTTTCTATATATGGCGGCAGCGGCATATGCCCTAAACGAGACAAAACCGTCAACACCGGCTCAGCAAATTCAAGTTCAAATAGCGCATCGTGGCGACCAAGGACGGCAACAGACTCTGTGCCGGGGGCATCGGTATTATTTGCTGCGAGCCAGAGCGTCGCGCCAGCCTTTGGCGACTTGCTCGAGCGCACATGCGCTAACACGCGATATTCGTCGACAATCCGCTCAACCAATATTTCAATTCGGCCACCGCTTTCTTTGGTGGCAAATAGCCTGGCAGGAATTACCCGCGTATTATTAAAAACCAGTAAATCACCCGCCCGCAAATAATCCGGCAGCGCCTTAAACTGACGATGCTCGCATTGTTGCTGGGAATTCAATACCAATAAACGACTGGCATCGCGCTCTGGCATTGGATAATAGGCGATGAGGCTTTCGGGAAGCTCAAAATTAAAGTCGCTGCGCCGCATAATGTCTGCTTTCATTTGGAAGGGCGCAAGATTAGCGGAATTTGTCAAAAGACTCCACCGAGGCAAGCAACTCCCGAGTTTCAGCACTTAAATTGCAGATATATTAAGAAAACTGTCATGGTCGATTGACCCCAGAGAAAAGCTTGCTATAATCGCGCCCCAATCACATGCCAGTGTGGTGAAATTGGTAGACACGCTAGATTCAAAATCTGGTTCCCTCGGGAGTGGCGGTTCGAGTCCGCCCACTGGTACCAAAATACGCTGCGGTATCAATTACTTGCAGCTAGCGGAGAGCATGTCTCTCGGCAATAAAAAAACCGCCTCTATTGGCGGTTTTTTTATTTCTACAAATCAGCAACCCCCTCCCCAACTGGGCTCTACCCCATTATCGGGGGATAGCACTCATCAAACCCTGTTAATCACTCCGTCCCACCCGCAGTGGGCCAGCACTCTCATCCTGTAATTTTCAAAGTTTCTAAAACCATACGCTCGTCGTGTCATCATTTCCATTTTGTTGTGGAAGCCCTCAGTTATTCCGTTACTTTTACTAAATCGCCACATGGCCACAATGGGCTTCAACCAGGAGCGCAATGTGTTAGCTAGCGCTCGTAGCGGGCTCTCAGCTAGCTCATCAAGCAATTTCATGAATACCGGCAACTTGATGCTGGCTTTCTTGCGCGTCAGGGTCTTGAGCAACACAAATCGGATTAATCGTTGCTTGGCCACATACAGTGCTTGCAGCACTGGGTACTCAGCCAAATACTGCATAAGGTTGGCGTGCTGCTCATCCCGCAAATTCCATTGATGGCGACGCATTAAACTGATCAAACCGCGGTTCTTTCTGCCCTCAGGATCATGCTGCTTCCAGACACTTAAAAAGTGCTGGTTAATAAGCCTGACCACATGGAATCGGTCAGCCACGATCGCGGCATTGGGAAAGTAGCGGCGGGCAATGCTGCGGTACGTTTCCGAGAGATCCATCACCACAACCTGAACGCGCTCTCGTCCCTCAAGGGCCTTTAAATAGCGGCGCAAACTCAATTCTGATCGTCCTAGTTGGACATCAAACACTTTGTGATTCTTGAGGTCGGTAAGCGTGGTCGCATAACCCTTTTTACGGGTAAAGAAATGCTCATCTATCCCTAATACGCGAGGGCAATATCGGCGATCCCCCTCGGAACGCTTTTGCTTAATATGGTGCTGATACCAACGCTCTACCGTCGCTGGGCTGATTTGATGGGTTCGAGACAACTTGCGCTGCGTTACACCGCCATCGTGGGCTTCGAACACTTCCAGTCGATAGGCTTCTGAAGCGCGAAAACGCGGACGAATACCGGTAAAGGCGTGACGAAAATAGCGCTTACACTCCTGGCAATGGTACTTGGGTACTCGAAGGTGCAAGGTCATCACTTGATTCCCCTGACGAGTGTGCTTCACCGTCCTGAGATGCGTGGCTTTAATCCTCAGGCCATTGCCCTGACAATGCTTACAAGGCGGCCTGTGCACAGGCTTTGCCCAGACTTCGATCCCTTTCCTGCGGACTACCCGTTCAATCTCAAGGCCAGGTATGCCTATAATTCTTCCTGCGTGGGACATCGGTATTCTCCATCAAACTGTTTCTTCGCAAATTCAGTTTAATGAATGCCGGTGTCCCCCGTTAATGATGAAGAGCCCCCAACTGCCGAAACCGGGCACTGTCAATTGCGGAAAAGCCGAGTAGACAATTCGCCGTCCTTTTTCCACGATGACGCATTGGTCTGCATCAAGCAGTCGAACGCCTTCATCGCATTCTTTGTTACAGTGCTGTAACATCGAGTATTAGCGAAAATCGCAGCTTTTACCGGAGTCTTGCAATGCATCAATTACCTAAGGCGCTGCTTGCAGCCATTATTATTAGCTCCCTTGCCGCCTGCGGTGGAAGCTCCTCGAGTAGCAGCCGGCCTTCCACGCCGACAACGCCCAGCCCTCAATGTAGCGACGGTCTAGACAATGACCAAGACACCCTAATTGACAGCGCTGACCCCGGCTGCAGCAACGACCAAGACAACGACGAAACTGACCCACCACTTGACCCACGGTTAAGCCGCTATCAAATGAGCAACGCCTGCTGGGTAGTAAAGGCCGCCGGCAACGGCAAATATTTAGTCGCTGACGGAAGTAATTACAGCGCCACGGCTACCGACAGCGCTAGCGCTGAAGGGTTTTACCTAAAACCGACCGCACTGGGCAGCTATATGTTCTATAACAGCAGTCGGCAGCTAATGGCGGCAGGCAGCACACCAACCTTAACTAACCTCCCTAGCGCCAGTGCCAATGACAGTGCCGAATGGCGGGTTTTGGCCAGTGGCGACACCACTGATTACCCAGAAACACCGGCTTATCATGTAGAACCAAGCCCAGAACAAGTGGCAAATTGGCACGGTTTTGTTGACCCAGACATCAAGGCCGACACTTTTACGATTAGTGCCAGCGCACTCAATCGGAACTTAGCAATTGACGATACCGGCAAAGTCCAAACCGTTGCACCCGGCAGCGCCCCCGCCAACGAAGCCTTCATTTTCGAAGCGGCAGCAAATTGCGAAACCTTCCCCGAAGCCCAGAGCAATTTCAGCGGCCAACCGTTTAAAGGCACCCAACCCGACGGTACGGTACTCGGCCACGCCGATGTTCACGTACATATTAGTGCCACTGAATTTCTGGGCGGCGCTCACTGGGGCAAACCCTTCCATAAATTTGGTGTAGAACAAGCACTGGGCAATTGCGCTGTAGACCACGGTGACGATGGCCGCCGCGACGTCGTCGGCGGGCTATTTAGCATGAACCCTAATGGTCACGCTACTGATGGCTGGCCAACGTTTAGCGAATGGCCAAAGCGCGACAATTTAATTCACGAGGCGATTTACTGGAAATGGTTGGAGCGCGCTTGGGCCGGCGGCTTACGCGTTATCGTCAACGATTTGGTCGACAATGAAACCCTCTGTGAATTACAGCGCAATGTCTCTGGCGACCTCACCCAAGATTGCAATTCAATGAATAACGCCGGTCGACAGGCTGGCACCATGTACGCCATGGAAAATTATATCGACGCCCAATACGGTGGTCCCGGCAAAGGCTTTTTCCAAATTGTGCACACGTCAGATGAAGCTCGCGCAGTCATTGAAGACGGCAAAATTGCCGTGGTCCTCGGCATAGAAATTTCTAATTTATTCGACTGTAAACTAAAATTTAACCCCCTCCGCCAGCAGCGTCCCCATGAAGAAGACGGCAGCGGCTTTCCGGAAAACAGTTATGAATGCACGGTGGAAGAAGGCAAGCCCAACTCCATCGTTACGCAAATGCAGCGGGTTCACGACTGGGGCGTACGGCAAATTATTTCCATTCACGAATTTGACAATGCCTTTGGCGGCAACGGCATATTTGACGGCTTAATCTTAAACCTCGGCACCCGTGAAAACAGCGGCGGCATACCGTCTGGAGACCTCGCCGGACTCACCAGTTTATTTAGTGGCCAGCCAAATGAAGCGCAATTTACTGAACTAGTCAGCAATTTACCTACAACCGAGCTGGCCACTGGCGAATGGTGGACGACCTACAATTGCCCAGAAGAAGGCAAAACACCTGGATTTACTGGCTATCTCTGGGGCAGCACTGGCGGTAGCACTCAAAGCTACCTGCCGCAGCCCGCCTGCATACCAACTGGGCAAGATGGCCGCTCTGGCGGAACAACGCCCTGCTACCCCGCCGATGTTCGCCAATGTAATGCCCGCTGGATGACGCCTGCAGGCTTATACACCTACGGTAAAATGATGGAAATGGGCTTTATCTTTGACTGGGATCACATGGAAATGGGGATGAAAACCCAAGCCCTAGAGCTAGCGGAAGCACAAACTCCCGTTTACCCATTCGTGTCTACTCACGGCACGTTTGGCGGCACCACCATAGATCAAGCGACTCGCCTCATCGCGAATGGCGGCATACTGTACCCCAGCAATGGTTCCAGCAAGGGCTTTAGGGAAGACATGAACGAAACCGTGGGCATTTACGCCAACGCAATGACCAAACGCGCCAGCGCGGGCAAGCCTTCATTACTGTTTGGCTTTGGCTACGGCACCGACACCAATGGCCTATCGGCCCAAACCGGGCCGCGCAACAACCCGGCAAATCCCATTGAGTATCCCTTCACCCTATTTAGCGGCGCACCGTTCAACACCATGACGGAATTCGATAATACCTCGGTCGTCAGCTTTGAGCAGCCCAATAGCATTGATGCTGATGGCAATATTAGCCGTACCTGGCATGAAGATCTTGACGGCAATGCCCACTACGGCATGCTCAGTGATTTCGTAAAAGAAATTGTTCTCGACAGCCCCAATGCCGCCAGCCAAGTTCGGCATTTATTCAACTCAGCTGAAGTGTTTTTGCAAACATGGAAGCGCACCGAATTGGCCAGCGCAGCAATTCAAGCCAATGGTTTAAAGAATATTCCGGCGACCGCACCAGCCATCTTACGCCCCGCTCCACCAATCGGTAGCTACGCACCGTAAACCACTCAATTTAGCGCTTTATCCAGCCCGCAATTGCGGGCTTTTTTAGATCTTAGCTTCCGATAGGCTGTGACAATATCCACAAACCACTTACCGTAAACACGAGCATTAGCAGCAGCAAAGGCAACTGACTCAGCGTCGCATTACGCGAGCTTACAAAGCTGCGCAATGCCAGCACATGGGAGACGTAAACACTGGCAATATGCCCCGCAATAATTAAGGTCAGTTGGACATGCCATGTTGTGGAGGTATCGGGAATGAAAACGCGCTGCAACCAGTTTGCGGTGCCAAACCAATTACTGCCCCAACCAAAAGGGTCCGACACCAAACTGACGATTTTAATGCCCTGGGTTTGAATCAAGGTGTAGTAATGGGCAACATGATAAACCAGCGCAATGGGCAGTAACGAATAGCTAAACCTAAACAGTAAGACCTTAACCGGCACCGGCGATTTAGTAATAAATTTGCCCATTGCAATAAAAGCAGCAAACACCAATAAATATAAAAATGGTGACAACAGTAAACACAGACCTTGCCAATAGCTGTACAAGCGCGACATTGCCGCAAAAGCAACAAATGGATTAGTGTCGGTCCAGTATTGTAAAAATCCGTGGTAAAAATCCAGCCAAAATAATTTTTTCCACACCACTGTTTCGTGAAGGCCGTCAAAGGCCGTAGAGGACAACATGAACAAAACAAAAACCAATAAACTTAACTGCTTCGGTGGTTCAGCAAGCACGCCGCTAAAGGGAATACGTAGACGCAAATGCCCGCCCTCGCCGTGTGCATCGCTCGGTTTGTAGTCGATGGGCGCCATGACCGCAAGGAGTCTAAAGAAAACGCTAAAAAACTCACAATACTCAAACCAATTGTGACGGCCGATTAAGGCCACCCCAAGAATATTTAATGCGGTATAGCCCGTTAATAGCACCGCCAGCGTAAATGGCGTATTTTGAGCAAACAACTCGAACCAAATAAACCCAATATACAGAAACAGTGCGGGCCAAAACGCCAAGAAACTCGGATAGCCCACACAGCCGCGCAGCAGACTAGGTTTGATCCTAGCGAGAATATCGATCATGAATTGCCAAGGATTTATTGCTGCGTAGAGATTGCCAAAGACTACCGTTGCGTAGCTAAAGCCCAAAACAAAAACAATCCAAAAAAACGTCATATTGAAATTGCCATAGGGACTGCGAACGCCCCAAAAGCCCGTTGCAATGCAAAAAAGCAAACTGCCAAGACTAAACAGTTTCAATAATTTCAGCAATTGCCAACGCTTAAGGAGCTTGATCAGGGCCGTGTCGCCGATATCGCGCGTACTCCCCTCGCGAGTAAGCAGCCGCTCTCGATCAACAAAAATCAAAACCAAAAAAGACGTAACCAAGGCGGCCACGGCGCCCCAGGCATACAGCCAGAAGGGTAATGGCAAGGTATAAACAACACCAAAGGAATGGGCCTGACTCTCGGTTGCCGCAACCAAGAAAAACAGTAGTAATAAAGTAGGCGGACATTTTTTTAACATATTGCCAATTTCGCTAAAAATAACATTAAGGACCAAACCGATATCAATCACATCCAAGCTTGTTAGGATATCCCAATAAGCCCCTTCCTGCTTAGATATGAGAAGTGGGTAACCGAGGACGATGACTGCAACGGTAATCCCGAAATTTTAGCCTTTGCGACGGTCCTGCGCTTTCCAATCGCCTTAAGGGCTATTACACTCAGGCGCTCAATAATTCACTCACGAGCAAATTTATCGATGCCGGCAAGCGAATCACAGCGCCAACAACTAAAAGGGATCATAGAGCAGCTCAGCATAAGCATAGAAGCGAGCCAAACCCTAGGCGGCACCAGCAGTGAACTGGCCGAAATTGAATCGACATTACAGCAGCTAAATCAAAAAATGATGAAGCTTAGTAATCGCAAGATATTAGAATTCTACGACCCAGACTACGGTAATGATTTACGTAAAATTCTACCCTGCAGCCCGTTTAGCGGATACTTCAACCCGATTGCGGCCAAACTTAAGATCTATAGCGTCGACGATACGGTGGTCGCCGAGGGCGAGTTTGGTCTTATTCATCAGGGCCCACCCAATTGCGTGCATGGCGGCATAATCAGTGGGGTATACGACCAAGTTTTAGCCTATTGCGGCATTGCCAATGGCACCCCCGGCTTTACCGCTAGCCTACGAATTAACTATCTCAAGCCCACCCCACTCTTCAAGCCCCTGCGCTTTAGCTGCCAAATTAGTAAAATCGATGAACGGCAAATTCACATCGAAGGCCAATGCTATTGCGTAGAAGAGCTACTAAGTACCGCCGAAGGCCTATTTATTCATTATGAAAAACGCGACAATCCCTAGTTCAGCAGATTCAATTAAAGGACAGTCTCAGCAATGATAACAAAACAATTAAGCCCCCTTGCTCTGGCATTCTGCCTGCTACCGAATACCGGCGTGGCCGCCGAGTCCAACACTGAACCGGCCCAAGAAGTTGTCTCCGTGACCGCAGATCGTATAGAGAAGCAAATACGAGAACAGAGCCTGGCCATCAGTGTTATCGACAAACAAGACATCGACAATATCGGCCACACTCACATCAGTGAAATTCTGAGCCAAACTCCCGGCGTATGGATCAGTCGCGGCAATGGGCAAGAGCACCTCACCGCCATTCGCTCGGCGGTACTTACTGGCGCAGGCAGTTGCGGTGCATTCTATTTTGCTGAAGATGGTATTCCCCTGCGCGCCCCCGGCTTTTGTAATGTGAATGCCTTATTTGACGTCAATGCCGAGCAAGCCGAGCGCATCGAAGTCATTCGTGGCCCAGGTACCGCCGTTCACGGCTCAAATGCCTTAAATGGCGTAATAAATATCATTAGCGCCGCGCCCTCCGAAGAAGCTGAGACACATCTTTCACTGGAAGGTGGCCCAGATGACTATGGCCGCGTAAAATTTAGCCACAGCGATACTAACGGCAAGCATGGCTACCGCCTGAGTGCTCAAGGCAACCACGATGGCGGCTATAAAGACGATTCTGGCTTCGATCAACAGAAGCTCAATTTTCGTCATGATTTCCAAGGTGATATATGGACAATTCAATCCCTGTTGTCTGCCAGTAATTTAAATCAAGAAACAGCGGGCTACCTGATTGGTAAAGACGCCTACAAAGATGCCAGCCGTAAGCGTGAAAACCCCAATCCTGAGGCCTTCCGCAATAGTCAGAGTGTCCGCTTTTATAGCCGCTTTGAACGTGAAGGCGACAAAGATTCGCGATTTGTCGTCACCCCCTATGCACGCTTTACCGAAATGGCCTTTCTACAGCACTTTCTTCCAGGCACGCCCCTTGAGGAAAATGGTGAACGCAGTGTGGGCGTACAAACCGCTTTCTACCAAAACTACAGTGAAAACGTGACACTCTACAATGGCTTCGACATGGAGCTTACTAGCGCTTATTTAGAACAAAGCCAAGCGCTCCCAGGCGTCGGCCCCTTCCCGACCGGCCAACACTATGACTACGATGTCGATGCATTCTATGCTGCGTGGTTTGTGGGCGGTGATTGGCAGGCGGCAAAAAACACCAAAATTAATTTTGGCGCGCGCTACGACCTGCAATTTTACGATTACCAAAACAATATGATTAGCGGCAATACCGCGGCTGATGGCAGCGCTTGCCTCCCGAGTGGCTGCCGTTACGCTCGCCCAACAGATGACAAAGAGCATTTTAAAAACAGCTCCTTTAACGCCGGCATTATTCAAAGCCTTAGCGCCAATACCGACCTTATAGCCAACGCCAGCCACGGCTTTCGCGCTCCCCAAGCAGCAGAGTTATATCGCTTACAGGCACAGCAGCTCAATGCTGATCTCGACGAAGAGTCTCTGAATAGTGTGGAATTTGGTTTTCGGGGAATTTGGCCTGCATTGAACTACCGGGTAGCCCTGTATTGGATGCAGAAAGACGATGTCATTATTCAAGACAGCACCCGCCGTAATATCAACGGTGGCAAAACCCTAGATCGCGGCATTGAAGCTGATTTTAATTGGCAGCTCAGCCAAACTCTACAGTGGCAGCTACAGGCCAGCTATAGCAAGCACCAGTACGGCAATGACGCGCTGGCGCCAGAAGGCAATGAACTGGACACCGCGCCCCGTCAACTAGCGAGCACCCGTCTGCGTTGGCAGCCATTTATCAGCAGTACTTTTGAATTTGAAGTGCAGTATCAGGGCGATTACTTCTTGGATGGCGACAATCTGCATCGTTACGAAGGGCACACCCTGGGTAATGTGCGCTGGCGCCAGCAATTAAATGAGCAGGTTTATACGGTATTGCGAATAAACAATATTGCCGGTATAGACTATGCGGAACGCGCCGATTATGCCTTTGGCAACTACCGCTATTTTACCGGTGAACCCCGCGCAGCTTATATCGAGCTGGGCATCGACTTCTAAGGCTTTAAATACGGCCCTATTGGGCCGTATCTTCTTTGCGCTTTACGCAAACCAAACATTAGTGCTCTGCATAAAGCGACTCTCGCAGACCTACTTACGAAAACGCCGCCAAGCCAACCGCCTTGCGCACCTTCGCTAACATCGGCGCGGCGTGGGCCCGCGCTTTTGCTGCGCCTTTCAGCAGTTCAGCTTCGAGCAGGCCGCCATCGAGCAAAAGCTCGTCATAACGTTCGCGGGCTGGCGCAATATGAGCATTAATTAATTCAAACAGTTCCTTTTTAGCCTGTCCCCAGGCAATACCCTCAGCGAATTTTTTTCGCATTTCTGCCGTTTGCTCAGGGCTGGCAAACGCCTGCCAAATTTCAAATACAGTCGAGGTGTCGGGGTCTTTCGGCTCGCCAGGTTCCAGCAAATTCGTTTTGATTTTATTAATGTGCTTTTGCAATTTCTTTTCAGGCAAAAATAGCGGGATGGTATTGCCGTAGCTTTTACTCATTTTACGACCATCTAGCCCGCTTAGTACCGCAGCGTCATCACCAACCACCGCCTCTGGCAACACAAAGGTGTCGCCATAAAGATGATTAAATCGCTGGGCCATATCTCTGGCCATTTCAAGATGCTGTATCTGATCGCGACCAACCGGCACTTTACTGGCGTTAAAAGTTAAAATGTCAGCAGCCATCAAAATCGGATAGCTAAACAAGCCCATCGTTACGCCAAAGTCCGGATCATCACCCTTTTGCTCATTGTCTTGCACCGCCGCCTTATAGGCATGGGAGCGATTCATCAAGCCCTTGGCACACACACAAGTTAAGATCCAACTTAACTCCGTAATTTCAGGAACGTCAGACTGGCGGTAAAAGGTGGTCGCATCGGTGTCGAGACCCAGAGCCAGCCACGTTGCGGCAATTTCGCGACTCGATTGATGAACCACGGCCGGTTCGTGGCTTTTAATAAGCGCGTGATAGTCGGCCAGAAAGAAAAATGCGTCGTACTCACCGCGCTGGCTTTCCGCAATAGCAGGTTGAATCGCCCCCACGTAATTACCTAAATGGGGTGTGCCGGTGGTGGTGATACCGGTAAGAACCCGCTGCTTGCCCATAATATTATCCTATTGCCGATACATAAGGCCGCCACAACGACCTTGAATATGATGCGAATTTACAGCCGCTTATGATACTGGCTCACCTCCTTGCTGTCACCGCAGATTGCCGCTACAAAGTAAGCTCCACTATGTATTTCAGCCCTCGGCTAAGCACTGTAATAACTGACGGTACAAGGGCGCCAGTTGCGGCCATGTCAGCGCCGCAACATCAGCCACAGGCAGACTGCCCGCACGCTTGCAGCTCAAAAAATGGACGAGTTTTTCACTCGCGCCTATCGCCTCTTGGGCAATATCATCGCAGTGAGGATAACGAAACATTGGCTCAAACCACTGGGGATAACACAGCCGGTCAGGAACCAATGGCGTGCAGCCCGCTGCAGCCGCTTGCAACACCGCTAGGCCCTGAAAATCGTGAATTGCAGTCGACATCACCACGTCGCAGCTCATGATCAACTCTGCGTAGTGCTGGGCGTCTTTTACAAAGCCAAACTGATTCAGAGTCAGGCTACTGCTGCGTCGAATAAGCACTTCAATTTGCGCAAATTCCGGGGGCCGCTGCCGGAATTGTTGCCCCGCAATATAAATATCCAGTGGTAAGCCGCGTTTGTCGCACTCCGCGATTAAGGCCAGTAGACGGTCTGGCCCTTTGTCATACTCCCAGCGGTGATTCCAAAGTACTTTAAGCCGCTCACCCGCAGGCCGTAGAGCAATTGTTTGACTGCCAACAGCAACCCCCACTGGCAGAACGCTAGCACGAGAAAGTAGCGCTGCTACTTGCTCTCGCGGCGCATAATCCGGCAATTTCGCGAGTAGCTGGTCGCAGCCGTCCAACATGGTCTGGCGATTATAGTCACTATTAAAGACCACTTTATCCGCCGCTAGCGCGGTATACAGATTCAGTATTTGCGGCTCAACGCCTTTGCGCTGCAGCTGGCTTTGGGGATAAGCAAACTGATTCTCATGAAAATACACCAGCGTTGGCCAACGACAAAGCTCAGGAACCAGTCCACGCAGGGCTGACAGGTCGGTCATTGATGTCGCTACGACCACCTCGTAGTCTGCTGTAAGAATTTCGCGATTCATCATCGCCCACGTCAAGCTATTGCCGCGAATACGCCAGCTAAAATACCGTGGCGGCAAGCTCAGTACCGTCCAGCTAAGTTCTGGTAAATGCAGCATCAAGCCGTCTAACCAACTGCGATGACTGTCGGCGTGATAGGCCGACAAAACTAAAACCCGCATTTGTGTATCACCCTTTATAAAACGCGTCGGCTAAAATAAAGCAAATTGACCCAGACGATAAGCTCCATTACCCTCTTGGCAATTATTTATTCCAGCCGCTGAGAAATGACTATGCATCAATATAAAACCCTGTTGTGGGAACAAGCCAATGGTGTCGCTACAATCACTTTAAATCGACCTGATTCCGCCAATAGCCTAAATTTAGAAATGGCCCGAGAATTGATGCTCGCCGCCATGCGCTGCGATGAAGACGAGGATATTCGCGCAGTGATTATTACGGCCAGCGGCAAAATGTTCTGCGCTGGTGGCGATGTTATGAGTTTCATAAATGCCGGCGATGATATTGGCATATTACTGAAAGAAATTACGGCCTATTTGCATTCTGCAAATGCTCGCTTCGCGCGAATGTCGGCGCCCCTGATTGTTGCCGTAAACGGCACCGCCGCCGGTGCAGGCTTTAGCTTAGCGATTTCTGGTGATTTGGTTCTCGCCGCCGACACTGCCAAGTTCACCATGGCCTATACTGGTATTGGCGCCAGCCCCGACGGCAGTTCAACTCACTTTTTACCGCGCTTGATCGGCCTGCGTCGCGCTCAAGAGCTGATGTTGACTAACCGCGTTTTAAGTGCCGAAGAAGCACTTGACTGGGGAATGCTGACCAAAGTCGTCAAAGCCGACGAGCTGTTAACAGAGGCCCAAACGTTAGCCCGTAAATTGGCCGACGGCCCCAGCCTCGCTCACGGCGAAATTAAATCTTTATTGCTGTCTAGCTATGCCAACACCCTCGAAACCCAGCTCGAGTTGGAAAGCCGCGGCATCGCTAAATGCATGAACAGCAGCCAGGGCAAAGAAGGACTTAAGGCATTTAAAGAAAAGCGCAAGCCGACGTTTAACCCCAGCTAAACTACACGCCAGGATCGGTGTTGCAAACAGAATGTCAGTTTGCGACACCCAGCTCCGCCAAACCGTAGAACGCCGCTAACACTTTCGTTAATTTAAACGCGTCTTGGCTTCCCGCCAGCTCCCTAATCGAATGCATAGCAAAGGTTGGCACGCCAACATCCAGGGTTTTAACTCCGAGTGCCGCCGCAGTTAACGGCCCTACCGTACTGCCACACGCCATATCACTGCGCACCACAAAGCTTTGCACGGCCATGCCCTCATCTGCGCACAGGCGTCGAAATAGCGAGCTGGTGTCGCTGTTAGTGGCGTAGCGCTGATTGACATTATTTTTAATAACCGGACCGGCATTTAACAAGGGGCCGTGATTGGCATCGTGACGATCACTAAAATTAGGGTGAATACCGTGAGCATTATCGGCTGAAATCATCATGGAATTCGCCATCGCTCGCTGCAGACTCACCTCGTCGCCGGCAATCCGGCGCAACACCGACTCCAGCATTGGCCCCTGCGCCCCTACAGCCGATTGACTACCTACCTCTTCGTGATCATTGCACACTAATATCGTATGAGACTGGGCATCGCTATTTAACAAGGCCTGCATACCAATATAACAAGACAGCAAATTATCCAGTCGCGCACTGGCAATAAAATCGCCATTCCAACCCACTATTGCGGCATTCTGACAATCGTAAAAGCTTAATTCGTAATCCAGCACCGTCGCAACATCGGCGACCCCTTGCGCGGCTAACGCCTCGGCCAACAAGGCGCGAAAGTCCTGCTTCTCCTCGCTTTGCAACAACACTACGGGCAAATCCTTTTGCGGATTAACTGTCCGGCTATTATTTGCTTCGCGGTCAAGATGTATTGCCAAACTGGGGATCAAGCCAACAGGACGCGCGATATTCAGCAAACAGCTACGCATATCGCCTTGGCTATTTTCATAATTTACACGCCCCGCCAAACCTAAATCCCGATCAAACCAAGGATTAAGCAAGGCGCCGCCATAAACCTCCACGCCAAGCTGAAAATAGCCGTGACGATGTAATTCCGGCGTCGGTTTAACTTTTAGGTTTGGACTATCAGTATGCGCACCGACCATTCGCCAGCCGCGTTGTAATAAATTGCTTTCGCCACAGGAAAACGCCACTAACGACGATCCGTTGCGTACCACAAAATAACGACCACCTGGTTTGAGCTGCCATTCATCACGTTCATCCAGCGCTTCAAACCCCGCCGCGCGCAAAGCGATGGCCATGGTCTCGACCGCGTGAAATGGCGTGGGGCTCGCATCTAAAAAGCGCAGCAAATCTTCATTAAAACCGTGTATATCGCTCATTTATTTCAACCTTTAACGACGCGACTCAGCGCCTTGCTGTAACGCGAGTAATAAACTGGAGGTATCGAGTTGACCGCCATCCATATTTTGAACTTGGCCATAAAACTGGTCGACCAGCGCGGTAACCGGCAGACTTATTTTACGCTGCCTAGCCTCGTCCAACACATATCCAAGGTCTTTACGCATCCAATCTACCGCAAAGCCAAAATCAAACTCACCAGCGAGCATCGTTTTAGCGCGATTATCCATTTGCCACGATTGAGCGGCGCCAGCACCAATGACATCAAGCACCGCGTTCATATCTAGCCCGGCCGCAGCGCCAAAGTGCATGCCCTCCGCCAGCCCTTGAACCAAACCCGCGATACAGATTTGATTTACCATTTTAGCCAACTGCCCTGAACCAACCGGACCTAAACACTGATAACGAGTAGCATAGGCCGCCAAAACAGGTTCAATTCGCGCAAATACCGTTTCATCACCGCCCGCCATTACCGTCAAACGACCGTTAATTGCACCTGCTTCACCGCCAGATACTGGCGCATCAATAAAAGAGATGCCGCGCTCTTGAGCGCAAGCAGCCATTTCTCTCGCCAAGGCTGCCGAAGTCGTCGAGTGGTCAATTACTACGCCACCACGAGGCATGGCAGAAAACACCCCGCCATCTCCGGCTAACACTTCTCGAACATCCGCGTCTGCACCTAGGCACACCGCGACAATTTCAGCCTCTGCCACGGCCTTTGCCAGCGTAGTACTGGCGGCAATTTGGTATTGCGTAGACCACTGCTGCGCCTTGTCTTTGCTGCGGTTATACACCGACAAGTCAAAACCTTTTTGTTGTAAATGACCGGCCATGGGATAACCCATAGTACCTAAGCCAATAAAACAAACCTTCATATCCAGCCTCGTGTTTTCAATACTTAATTAGCCAAGACCGCAAACAAAATACCCGCTAAAACAACGCGATAAATCGCAAATGGCATCATTCCCATCCGCTCAACCCAACGCATAAACACATGAATACAGGCGTAGGCGGTCACCGCCGACACAGCAAAACCAATAAACAACAAATCCCAGGGAACATCGGCACTGCTCTGGATTAATTCCAATAACTTGTAGGAACCTGCCGCCGCAATAATTGGCATCGACAATAAAAAGGAAAAACGTGCGGAGTCACTGCGACTCAAGCCCAACATTAGCGCCGCCGTAATGGTAATGCCCGAACGCGACGTTCCGGGAATGAGCGCGATGGCTTGGGCAAAACCAACAATCAACGCAATACGCAAGCCAATATCGGCAATATGCTTGGTGTGTTTGGCGTACCGGTCAACCAGACCCAAGATCACACCAAAAACCAATGTTGTAGTCGCCAACACATAACCGGTTCGCAAATTTAGCTCAATAAAATCATTAAAAATAAGCCCGGCAACAACGGCGGGAATAGTGGCGACAATCACCATCCACCCCAAGCGGCTATTCTCATTTTGACCACCGCCGAAAAAACTGCCAAACCAATCTTTTAATATTCCGGCGACTTCAACGCGAAAATACCAAAGTACCGCCAGCAGCGAGCCTACATGTACTGCAACGTCGAACGCCAAACCTTGATCAGCCCAGCCGAGGAGCGTCTGAGGCAACACCAAATGCCCAGAGCTGGACACCGGTAAAAATTCAGTGAGACCTTGAATTGCCGCCAGAATTACCGCTTGAAACGCATCCATTGTGTTGTATTCCCTCAATCAATATTAGGATTTCTGCCAAGCGACACTGTCGCGTAAGTACACGGGTTGGGCTAACTCGGCAGTGGTGTGTCGACCCGCTGAAAATTCACGATTTGCCAAGCGTAATACTGCGCTCGCTCTGGGATAAACCTCGACGTCAACCACATCCATTGTGCGGTTTAGACTAAAGCGCGACTGGTATGACCAGCCACTCCCTATTCCCAAAATTCGGCCGCCCTCTGGCATGGCCTGAATACTCTCTGGGGTACGCAAACTATCGGGGATGATCGCCTGGGCAAAACCGGAAACAATTTGATATTGCCCCCAATAAATTTCATCCATGCGGGCATCTAAGGCGGGCAAAACAATATCGCCATCGCTGATTTGTCGATTGACTACAGCATCTTGAGCCAATGCCTGTAAAGTAGACACCGCCACAACGGGAATATTTTGCGAAAACGCAAGACCTTGAACAACCCCTGCGCAGACTCGTAAACCCGTGAACGAGCCGGGGCCCGCGGCAAAACCAATAGCGTCAATTTGCGACAAACTCAGATCTGCTTCAGCGAGAATTTGGGCTACCATTGGCAATATAAATTGAGTGTGAGCACGGGGCAGCATACGGAAATCTTCTATTTCTCGGCCCTGATGTAATAAGGCTACCGAGCATGCTTCTGTTGAAGCCTCTATCGCGAGTAAACTGCTCATGAAGGGAAAACCAAAAATGAAGTATGGCGTGAATCATACCATACTGAGATTAAGCACTTCATAAATTAGCAAGACATTCATCCACTATGACAGCAAAAATAAACACCACTCAAACAAATACAGTCACCGTCCTTATCTTGGCCGGCGGCGCGGGTCGGAGGATGAATGGCCAGGACAAAGGTTTACTTCTGTGGCAATCCAAACCCCTCATCGCACACATTATTGACCGCCTACCAAAAGATGTTGCCCAGGTCTTAATTAGCTGTAACCGAAACATCGACCACTACCAGCAATACGCCGCTACCGTCTGCGATGACTTGCCGGACTACCAAGGACCGCTAGCAGGCCTCTATGCCGCCTTGCAGACCATTAACACCCAGCAGACACTCATATTGCCCTGCGACTGCCCAACACCGCCAAGGGGCTTGTTAGACCGACTAAACAGAGAGCTAACAAAACACCAAGGGGATATTTGCTACGCCCACGATGGCAAACGCGGCCAGTACCTATTTGCTTTGCTCAATACCGAGCTCAAAACCCATTTAGCGGGGTATTTACGCTCGGGCGAGCGCAGTGTCAATCAGTGGTACAAGCAACTAAACTGCGTGCCTGCCGACTTCAGCGATCAGACCAGCGCTTTTCGCAACATCAATGAGCTCAGCGATTTTCCGTCAAATGACGAAATTTAAAACATAAAAAAAGGGGAGCTGATTAAAGCTCCCCTTTTTTTCTAAGCAAACAAGAAATTAATTGCTAGTCGGCTCAGTCGAAGTTGCTACCGGGCTTGGTGCTGGTGCTGCCGCAGCTGCTTTCGCTGGCGCGCGCTTGGCACGAGGCTTCTTAGCCGCCGGTGCCTTTTTAACGGCTACTTTCTTCGCCGCTGGTGCCTTCTTTGCAGCAGGCGCCTTTTTCGCTGCTACTTTCTTGGCAGCAGGCTTCTTAGCCGCCACCTTTTTAGCTGGCGCTTTTACTGCGGCTTTCTTCGCAGCCACTTTCTTTGCTGGTGCTTTCTTTGCAGCCGCAGCAGGCTTAGCGGTTACCTTTTTAGCTGGCGCCTTTTTAGCAGCAGCTTTTTTAGCACCACTAATTTTAGCGTTCAACTGCTTTACTGCCAACTTGTGCTTAGCCAGTAATTTCTTCTCAATTAAGGCTACCTTGGCTTTATTGGCCGCCGCGCGCTTCTTCTTAAAGCGCTGCTCGAACAATTTCACCGCTTTTGCAAGATCAGCATCAGCCTTTTTGCTAAGCGCCAACGAGCGCTCGGCTACCTTTTGGCTTATCGCGGTTTCAGATGCCTTGATTCGGGCAACTGCTTTAGTGTTGGCAAGGTCGGCTTTACTCACAGCCACTTTAGCGCGAGCTGCTTTTAACTTCGCATTCACTTTCTCTGCTGCAGCAACCGCACGCTTAACTGCATTTTTATCTGCTGCACGGGCGGTTTTTTTCGCCTTGGCGCGCGCCGCTTCAATTTTGGTTTTAGCCTCAGCAAGCGCCTTGCGCTCGTTGGCAACTAATGCCTCAACTTTTTTCAAACCTTCCTCAGCTTTAACAACTGCGGGGTTCGCTAAAGCGGCATTTTTACTTCTTGGTTTACGCTTTGCTGGGGCTGCTTTTGCACGTGCTTTTTTTGCTGCGGGCATCATGTATTCTCCTTGGCGTCGACGATGCTAGTTTAATTGCTCTAAAAATAGCACATAAAATAACCAACGCAAAAAAAAGTCGTTGAATTAAGTACAAATTCTTACTTTTTTACGAAAATAAATGCGTTTTTTCTTCAATAAAGGACTGACAAAGTAAAAACATAAGATTTTGATGCGCCTCGCTGTCATTCAAACACGGTATGTAACGAAATTCTTCTCCGCCATTTTCGACAAAATATTCATGAACTTCACCGTCAATTTCTTCAATTGTTTCTAAACACTCAACCGCAAACGCCGGGCATAAAACATCCAGCTTTTTTATCCCAGACATTGCCAAACTGATTACCGTTTTATCTGTGTAGGGCTGCAACCATTCCGCTTTTCCTAACCGCGATTGATAGCTGAGCTGCCACTCGTTGCTATTTAAGCCCAGCGTTATTGCCAGCGCCGAAGCGGTCTCTTCGCAGTGGCGCTGATAAGGGTCGCCCAACTCTACATTTCGTTTAGGTATGCCGTGAAAAGACATCAATAAGCGCTCACCGCGGCCATGCTCAGACCAATACTGCCGGACGCTCTGTGCCAAAGCTTCAACATACGCCGCTTGGCGATGGTAATTCCTAAGCCAGGACCACTGAGGGATATCTCGGCGCCGCGAAAAAATTCGATTTATTTCATCGTGTACTGCCGCCGTGGTCGTTGCGGAATACTGAGGAAATAACGGCAGAAAAAATAAACGCTCGCAACCCGCCGCCAACAATTCATCAACGGTGTCTGAGATTGATGTTTGCCCGTAATTCATTGCCAAACGCAGTTCAATTTCGTCATTCGGGTAACGCTCCCGAACTTTTTTTGTCACGCCATCAACTAAGCGCTGGGAAAAATACCTCAGCGGCGACATATCGTTCATCCAAATCTGCTGATATGCCTTAGCGACTCGAGGGGAACGGAATGGCAAAATTATGCCATAGAGAATAGCAAGCCAAATTAAACGAGGTACTTCCACAACCCGGCGGTCAGAAAGAAATTGTTTCAAGAACTGCCGAACAGCGGAGGTAGTCGGCGCGGCGGGGGTACCCAGATTAATAAAAACAATCCCTGACTTCATGTTTGCACCTGCGTTAACAAATATCGGCAAGATAATAAGGCGTTCAGCATACTAAATGATAATAAAAAAGGGCGCCCTAAGGCGCCCTTTTTCGATCTTTCTTAGCAATTTTAACCCGCAAGTGCGGCAAAAACCTTGCGCGTGATCTCTTCTACCGAACCAACACCCTCGATGCGAGAATATTGCGGCGCATCACTGCCCTGGAGATTGCTATAAAAAGCGACCAAGGGCTTTGTTTGTTCGTGGTAAACCTTGAGACGGTTGCGAACCGTATCTTCATGGTCATCTTCACGCTGCACCAACTTTTCGCCGGTAATATCATCTACCCCATCTACCTTAGGAGGGTTGTAAATAAGATGATAGGTTCGGCCAGAACCCTCATGGCTGCGTCGCCCACTCATGCGCGTCACGATTTCTTCGTCAGCTACGGCAATTTCGAGCACATTATCAATGCTCACACCAGCGGCAATCAGCGCTTCAGCTTGTGGAATTGTCCGAGGGAACCCGTCAAACAGGAAGCCATTTTGACAATCGGCTTCGGTAATCCGTTCTTTTACCAAGGCAATAATAATTTCATCAGATACTAGGCCGCCAGAAGACATCACCTCCTTCACCTGTAAACCCAAGGGGCTGCCGGCTTTCACCGCCGAGCGAAGCATGTCGCCGGTAGAAATCTGAGGAATCGCAAATTTCTCGGAAATGAACTGTGCCTGAGTACCTTTACCTGCCCCAGGAGGGCCCAATAATATAACGCGCATAGCGGGAAACTCCCCAATAATTACAATTTATAGCCTGCGCCGTAGGGGCCGCCGCAGCAAAAGCGCACAACGATACACAGCAATCGCCCAGCACACAAGACTTATGGCACCTCTACGACTAAAGGACGAGACCAGAAAGCGTGGGAAATACTCATTTTACACCAAGCAAACCGTAAAGAAGGACAAATACCGTGCTTAAGCCTGAATTCATTCAAAAACCGACCACACTGGGCAATCCATCTACAACCATCAAGATAATTTGCGCGGTGACTGTGTAAAACGACAGTTATACAAAAAAGAGTTCCCTAACAATAAGGAATAGTATTTACAACGATAATGCTAGTAAAAACACCCCTCTCGTAGGTATTATTTATTTACGGGTGGCTATTTTTTGCTGCCCCTGGATGACAGGTACCGCATTATGAAAGTACGAGAATTGTTATCTCTTTGGGAAGAAACCGCCAGCGGCACACTAACCGCTGACTGCTATGAGGTTCGCCTATCCATAAAAGACGCCGCACGGTTAAATGCTTTGGCTGAGCTTTTCCCGCGCCGAAACATAGAGGAGTTAATCACCGATTTGTTAAGTGCAGCCCTTGATGAGATGGAAAGCGTTATGCCGTACCGACAAGGCACTAAGGTAGTTGCCACTGACGAGCAAGGCGACCCCTTGTACGAAGACGTTGGCCCCACTCCCCGCTACCTCTCGTTAACTGAAAAACACCTTAACCGCTACAAACATCAAGAGAGCCATTAAGCTCAACGCAGGTCTTTTCTCTAAAGACCTGCCGCTTTTGCCTCATTCCAAAACAATTCCATTTGCGAATTATGCTGGCCCTTAGCCGCGATAACCCCCGTTTCCTCACAGCGCTGTTCAACGAAACGAAACCGCCGCTCGAATTTAGCACAGGCACCGCGAGTCACTGCCTCAGCGTCCAAATTAAGGTGGCGCGCCACATTCACAGCAGAAAACAGTACGTCCCCCATCTCATCGGCAATTTGCTTAGGATTAGCCGCGCCAATGGCCTCTTCCAGCTCGTCTATTTCAGCTCGAAATGCACTGATGACTTGCTGTAATTCCTGCCAGTCAAACCCCTGCTGTGCGGCTCTTTTTTGTAGTTTGGATGCTCGTGTTAGGCCCGGCAATGCCTGGGGCACATCGTCCATAGCGCTGTGCTGAGACTTTTGTTCGCGCTCTTGTTGCTTTATCTCTTCCCAACGCGCCTTAATGGCCTCGTCGGCCGGCGCATCAATTTTACGCTCGGAATTCAACTCTCCGCTCGGAAACACGTGGGGGTGGCGTCGCAACAGCTTAGCGACAATCCCGTCTACCACTTCAGCAAAACTAAACTGGGCGGATTCCGCCGCAAGCTGGCTGTAAAACACAATCTGGAATAAGACATCACCCAGCTCTTGGCGAATTTGATCGCTGTCACCTTGTTCAATAGCGTCAACTAGCTCATATACTTCTTCAAGCGTGTGAGGCACCACACTGGTGAATGTTTGCTTTAAATCCCAAGGACAGCCGGTCTCCGGATTCCGCAGTCTCGCCATTAAATACTGCAAATCACTAATAGTATAAGCCACAATCAGTTCTCTCTAATTCGGCGCACAGCCACAACGTTAGGCAAGCCGTTAAGTCGATTGAATAAATCGGACAAGGTCGCAAGGTCGCGAATTTCCAAGCGAATATTCATCGTGGCCATGTGGTTGGCCTTATCGGTAACCGTGCTCATGGACAGAACATTGACTTTCTCGGTGGCCAATTGCGAAGTAATATCCCGCAGCAAACCCTGTCGGTCATAGGCCTCCAGCTCAATGTCCACAGGGTAGGTTTCAATCTGAGTATCTGCCCAGTCCACCGCGATAATGCGTTGGGGCTCTACACTTTGTAACTGCAATAGCTTTTTACAATCTTGTAAATGCACACTCACCCCTCGGCCAACGGTGATATAACCCGCTATCGCTTCACCGGGCAGAGGCTTGCAACACTGAGCAAAATTAGTCAGTAAGTTGCCCACCCCACTAATACGTATCTGACTACCGTCGCTACTTTTGGCACTAGGCGCCCGCAATCTAAGGGCCGCTTGCGGGTTGTCCTCTTCCCTACCCGCCAAATTATGGGCGGCTTTAATTAACTGGAAAGTGCTAATTTCACCAGCACCTACCGACGCATACATATCTTCGACACTTGCGCAGTGCATTAGATCAGCAAGGTATTTGTAATCAATGCTGTTCAAGGCCAAGCGCTTGAATTCTTTTTCCAACAAGGCGCGACCGGCGAGAATATTGTCTTCTTTTGCCTGTAATCGAAACCAATGCTGAACCTTGGTTCGCGCCCGCGATGTTTTGAGGTAGCCCAAGTTACTTTGCAGCCAATCTCGACGGGGCTCACTGTCTTTACCCGTTAAAATTTCGACTCGTTCACCCGTCTTTAAGGTGTAGGTGAGCGGCACAATCCGGCCATTTACCTTGGCGCCGCGGCAACAATTCCCCACCTCAGTGTGGATATGGTAGGCAAAATCTAATGGGGTCGCGCCGTTTTGCAAGTTGACCACATGGCCGTCTGGGGTAAAAACGTATACACGATCTTGGGTATGGGTAAATTGCTCGGCAACATCGCTGCTGCTGCCACTCTCCTCGTGCCAGTCGAGGACCTGACGCAGCCATGCGATTTTTTCGTCATAGCTATTACTACTTTTTGCACTTTTATCGGCGCCCTTATACATCCAGTGCGAACACACACCAAATTCCGCTTCCTCGTGCATGGCCCGGGTACGAATTTGTATTTCCAGCACTTTGCCATCGGGTCCAATAACCGCCGTGTGCAAGGAGCGATAGCCATTTTCCTTGGGGTTGGCAATATAGTCGTCAAACTCATTGGGAATATTACGCCAAAGGCCGTGCACTAAGCCTAATGCGGCATAGCATGACTTTGTATCCGGGACTAATACGCGAACAGCACGTATATCGTATACTTGGGAAAAACCGATTCCCTTGCGCTGCATTTTTCGCCAAATACTGTAAATATGTTTCGCTCGCCCAGCAATATCGGCCTGGATATTGTCTGCAGCTAATGCCTCTTCCAACATCGTTATGGCATGTTCAATATAATGCTGACGGTCTAAGCGTTTCTCATCCAGAAGTTTGGCAATTTTTTTATAGGCCAAGGGCTGCAGATAGCGAAACGAAAGGTCTTCCAGCTCCCATTTAATGTGCCCAATTCCAAGACGATGTGCTAGCGGCGCATAGATATCCGCCACTTCTCTAGCAACTCGGTAGCGCTTTTCTGGTTTGTTTTTTACAGCTCTTATTGCCGAGGTGCGCTCGGCAAGCTTAATAAGCGCTACGCGGACATCGTCAACCAGTGCTACCAGCATTTTGCGGATGGTTTCACTTTGCGCCTCGGACTGACCAAGCACCGGGGCGTCTAATTCAGCGTTGACCCGCGAAATCGCCGCCATGCCCAAGACACCATCTACCAATTTTGCGACGGAGCGACCAAAATCTCGCTCCAACGCCGACATACTTAGGCGGCTTTCACGCACAGCCCTAAATAGGGTTGCCGCAATCAAACTATCTTGATCCAAGTGTAAATCAGCGAGAATTTCGACCATTTCTAGCGCTGTAAAAAAGCTACTTAGCCCTTCGGCCTTTGGCGCCTGCTCAGGCGCCGGCAATGCCGCACACGCCTCTGCAACCGCAAGTGCCCGCTGTAATTCAGCGCTATCAACAACCTGGCTATCCATCGGCAGCCGAGCAATCCAGCTCACTACATCCACTCGGCCATCGTCGAGGAGTGGAAAATCTTCCCTTACTTTAACCATGGATTCCCACCCTACGCAGTTCGAACACTGCCGTGTCTCTAGTTGGCCAAGGCGGCATCGAACACACCCGTTGACAAGTACCGATCACCTCGGTCACATACAATTGCTACGATAATCGCATTTTCAAGATTTTCACTGATTCTCAAGGCGCCAGCCACTGCGCCTCCCGAGGACACACCGCAAAAAATACCCTCTTGCGCCGCGAGCGCGCGCATTGTGTTCTCCGCCGTCACTTGGTCCATATCAATAACCCGATCAACTCGCGCAGAGTCATAGATACTAGGCAAATATGCCTCGGGCCAACGCCGAATACCCGGAATACTTGAACTGCCATCTGGCTGTAAACCTATGACTTCAATACTGGGATTTTTCTCCTTTAAATAGCGAGATACACCCATTATGGTGCCCGTGGTGCCCATGGAGCTTACAAAGTGGGTAATGCGGCCGTCTGTTTGCTGCCAGATTTCCGGGCCAGTACTGTCGTAATGAGCTTTGGGGTTATCAATATTAGAGAACTGGTCCAAGACCTTGCCCTTACCTGCCGCTTGCATCTCCAGCGCCAAATCCCTGGCCCCTTCCATCCCCGAGGTTTGGGATACCTCAACGAGCTTGGCGCCGTAGGCCGCCATTGCCAGTTTACGCTCTACGCTCATATGGCTGGGCATGATAAGAATCATCTTATAGCCCTTTATTGCCGCTGCCATGGCCAGCGCGATGCCAGTATTGCCGCTGGTGGCCTCGATTAGCGTATCACCGGGTACAATATCTCCGCGCTGTTCGGCATGTTCAATCATACTCAGCGCGGGACGATCTTTAACTGAACCAGCCGGGTTATTACCTTCGAGCTTGACCAAAATCGTATTGCTCGTATTGCCCGGCAAACGCTGTAACCGTACTAAGGGCGTGTTACCTATATACTGATCAATCGTTGGAAACGCTTTCATATGGGAATTCAAACCTCTAAACACCGCTGACGTCTGCGTTAGCAAGCCAGCTAAAGTACACATTGCCGATTACGTCATTGCAGCGTTGGTTTCTCTGCACAATAATAGCAGCGGTCGTATTTTTCGGTCATGATAATACCACTCCAACCCCAGAAGGCTCCACCAAGCAATGCCTAGGCGCTTAGGAATCCGAAAACTAATCTTGATTATGGGCTTACTGCCCGTACTGACACTATCTCTTGGTCTCAGTACCTATCTTATGTACAGCCAAATTCAAGAGTTGCGCAACATGATGACCGCGCGCGCAAAGACCTCGATTGAGCACCTCGCGATTATTGCCGAACATATGCTGGCATCAGATCATGGCGAGTCTTTACAACAAATTGCCACGGCCGCGCTTGAGGAGCAAGCCGTTAGAGCCGTGGGAATTTACAACGCTAAATTACAGCGTGTCGCCCAAGCTGGCCCTAGATCAAACTTGCCTGACGAACAAATAGTGCAAGGCAGCGCCACTGCGCAACTGTATTTTGAAAAAGACGGCCTTTTTATTCTGCAACCCATATTTAGCCCCGCCGACCATGACGTGGCACCCTTAGGCTGGGTGGGGATGCAATTTAACTGGCAGCAACTTGAAATTCAGCAATACCAAACCCTACTTATTGGCACAGTATTTTTAATCTGCTCCATTATTATTTGCATCCTGCTGTGTAGCTATATCAATCAACTGTTAACCAGAGACTTAAACACTCTGCGCCAGACCGTGAGACGGATGGCCACCGGCCCCAAAAATTTCCACGCACACATTCCGGGCAATGATGAATTCAGTGAAATTGCCGAAGAGCTAAACCTGCTCAATAATGCCCAGCAAAACGAGCTACAGGAACTGCAGCGAAATATTGAACAAAGCAATACCGATTTACGAGAGACCCTAGAAACCGTTGAAGTTCAAAATATCGAACTGGACCTAGCAAGACGTGAAGCGGTCAATGCTAGCCGGATTAAATCGGAGTTTTTAGCCAATACCAGCCACGAAATTCGCACGCCACTCAATGGCATCATTGGGTTTAGCAATATTTTGCTGAAATCAGAGCTGGAAATTCGTCAGCGTGAAGCAATTGAAACCATCAATAGTTCGGCCAATAGTCTGTTAACCATTATTAATGACATTTTGGACTTTTCAAAGCTCGAAGCGGGCAAATTGGTGCTCGATAGCGCGCCAGTCAATCTCCGCGAGCTTATTGAAGATACCTTACAAATTCTCGCCCCTGGCGCCACGGATAAATCGCTAGAATTGATTCTAACGATCCAGCAAGGATGCCCCAAAACCGTATTAGCTGACGCCCTACGTTTAAAGCAAATCCTGACTAACCTAATTAATAATGCCATTAAATTCACACAGGCTGGCCATATTCTAATAAACGTTCTGAGCAGTGACCACAACGAGCAACATGCCGCAGTTACTATCCAAGTCAGCGATACCGGAATTGGCCTATCCAAAGAACAGCAAAAGAAAATATTTAAAGATTTTGCTCAAGCCGACGCGTCAATAACCCGTCAATACGGTGGCACTGGACTAGGACTGGTCATTGTCAAAGGCTTAATTGAACAAATGGGCGGTGAAATCGGTATCGAAAGCGAGCTGGGGCAAGGTACTACATTCTGGTTTACAATCAACTTCCCGATTGCCCACAATGCTATTAAATTACGCGATTTCACCACACTTAAGAATAAATCTCTTGAGCTATATGACCCGAGTCCATTGCATGCAAACTCGCTCAAGATGCTTTTCAATAGCTGGGGTTTGGTCGTTCGTCATTACAATAATATTGATCATGTGCAGGCCGACGCCGATTACCTCGTTATTTGTGTTAACAACCATGATGAACGCGCAGGGAATTTTATAACGCGCCTAAATAGCTCGGCCATTATCCTCAGCCCCTTCACGCATGACCCTGACGAGAGTGACCAGCATTACTATCTGAGCAAGCCCATCTCGCATATTAAATTATTTGACGCACTCAACCGGGGAGTAAAGGCTGCCCCGCGCAGTAAAGCGTCCTCCTATTCTAATATCAGTATTTTAGCGGTAGATGACAATCCCTCAAACCTACATATTTTAGATCGATTCTTAAGCGATTTAGGTGTCACCACGACCAGCGCCAAAGACGGCAGCGAGGCTGTCGAGCAGTGCACAAAGCAGCGCTTTGATCTTATTTTTATGGACATTCAAATGCCCAAAATGGACGGCATAGAAACTAGCCGCCGCATTCGCGCCAATGGCCTAAACCGAGAAACGCCCATCATCGCGCTCTCAGCCTATCTGTCGCCGGAAAATCCATTGCAACTGCGGGAAGCAGGTATTAACGATTACCTCAGCAAGCCGGTTACCGAGCATCAACTCGATGAACTTCTTCATAACTATTTAGTGGAAGCAAACCAAGTTGAAGTACCGCGACCGGTAGATATCTCGCAATGCTTAAAATTGAGTAAGGGGCGGCCAGCTCTTGCGGCAGAAATGCTTGGCATGCTTTTGGAATGTTTACTCAACAGTAAAAATGAGCTTATAGCTGCCCAGCAGCACAATGACCTTAGCAGTCTCACAGAAGTAAACCACAGCCTCAAAGGCGCCTGCTGCTACACTGGCACACCCATTTTACACCGCCGTGTTATCGAGCTTGAAAAGGCGCTTGAGAATAACGAAGAAATTAATAACGCGGTTGTTAATGTCATCGCCGCTATCGACGAATTATTACAATGGCAAGATCAACACGAACTCAGTGCCGTATTCGAAAGCTAAAACGCACTTACTCCACTTTTACCGCGGCCGTAAATAGCGCGCGACTGCGCAGCGGTTTACTTCCAAGCAAACCATGCAGCGCTAATCTACTGAGCCGTTTTGCAGCCAGCTGCGCGTCACCACTAAAATCCCCGCTAGCCAGCTGTAACAGGACCTCGCCGGAAAATCGCGACGTCGTTACCTCTTCGTCGGCCAAGATTAAACCTTCGTCGGGGTGAAAAATATAAAATCTATCAGGACTAAATGCCTGGCCAGAACGATTGCAGTGGGTAAAATTTAATCCGTAGCCCAGCTTTTCCAATAAGCCAAACTCAAAACGCCGAAGACTTTCTTCGAGCTCAACACCGCCAATAAGCCGCGTCAAACATTGGGTATACAATACAAAAATGTCGGCTTGAGGGTCATGTTGATGCAGGAGGCGCTCAAGCAGCTCATTAACATACAAACCACAAAACAAGGCTCTGCCCTGTAAGCAGTAGCTTGCCTGATGCTGTACGTCGAGAAGGGATTTTAACTCACTTCGCCCCTGCCAACTGACTGACACCAAGTTAAAAGCCTGCAGATTCGCTCGCCAGGACTGCCTCGACTTACCACCGCCACGCAAACCCTTAGCAACGCAGGTGAAACGGCCGTAATTAGGGCTAAAGAAATTAACAAGGGCGCTAGTATCGCGGTATGGTCGAATATGCAGAACAAAACACGCTTCGCCATCAACGCGATTCATAGCTTACTTCAAATTAATATCGGTATAGCCTAGGCTACGTAAAGCACGCTCGTCGTCTGACCAGCCAGACTTCACTTTAACCCACAGGCGCAGCATGACTTTATTGTCAAAAGCGCGCTCCATGTCTTTACGGGCCTCAGTACCGATTTGACGAAGGCGACTACCACCCTCACCGATAATGATCTTTTTCTGACCGTCGCGCTCCACCAGAATCAATGCGCTGATCTCGAGTAAACGCGGAGACTCGCTAAACTCTTCAATTTCTACGGTCATTGAGTAGGGAATTTCCTCCCCCAACTGACGCATAATCTTTTCCCGCACCAACTCTGCCGCCAAAAAGCGCTCGCTGCGGTTGGTTATTTGATCCTCAGGATACATATGGTCGTTTTCAGGCAAGAAGCGCGCGATCACCTTTTCCAACTCTTCGCGATTATGGCCCTGCAATGCAGACACAGGCACGACATCCGCAAATTTGTATTTGCTCTGTAATTCGCTAATTAATGGCAGCAGCTGGCCTTTGTCGTCCAGTCGATCTACCTTATTAATAACCAGAACGACGGGGCTGCGCGCATTTTCGAGAATTCTTAACACCATCTCGTCGTCGTCGGTCCAGCGATCTCGATCGACCAAGAATAGGATCAAATCAACATCTTTAATCGCCGCACTCGCGGTTTTATTCATGTAGCGATTTAGGGCCTTCTCTTCTTTTAAGTGCATCCCTGGAGTATCGACATAAATCGCTTGGACCTCACCTTCAGTCTTAATGCCCAAAACCTGATGACGTGTAGTCTGGGGTTTGCGCGAGGTAATACTGAGCTTCTGCCCGAGAATATGGTTAAGCAAAGTCGATTTACCGACATTGGGACGACCAATAATGGCCACAAAGCCGCAGCGCTGTGGTCCCAACTGTGTATCTTCTCCACTCGAACTCATTCTATTTCCTTTAATGCCAACAACACCTTTTCGGCGGCGGCTTGTTCAGCTTTACGACGACTACTTCCAGAGGCGGAAACAGACGATTTTAATAGGCTAATTGAGCAGGACACAATAAAGGTCTGCTGATGATCAGCACCAGCGGTTTCAACCAGCTGGTAATCTGGCAAAGGTTGCTTACGCCCTTGTAAAAATTCCTGCAAGCGCGTTTTCGGGTCTTTATGGCTGACCTCGGGATTCAGAGATGCTAATCGAGGTGCAAACCACGCTAACACTCTTTCGCGACACACTTCAAAGCCAGATTCTAAATAAATCGCACCAATAAGTGCCTCAACCGCATCAGCTAGTGTTGAGGCTCGGCGCTGCCCGCCGCTGTTCTTTTCACCAGCGCCCAGGCGTAAGAAACGACCTAATTCAAATTCTACGGCGACCGTAGCCAAGGTCTTGCCACTGACAAGTAGCGAGCGAATTCGACTTAAATCACCCTCATCGACATCCGGAAAACGAAGATACAAGGCTTCAGCAATAATCATATTAAGTAGCGAGTCACCTAAAAATTCGACTCGCTCATTATTCACCGCGCTAAAGCTGCGATGGGTCATTGCCATCGTCAGTAACTCGCTATCCTTAAAATGATAGCCAATTTTCTGGCAAACTTCGTCTAAACTAGCCAAACTCAAGTCCGAGGCACAAGAAACTGAGCGTCGTCAAAGTGCACCACGGCGTCAACATTGAACATAATGGGTACCCTTTTCTCATATCGAGCATCGATGATAATGCCTGTTTTATCGCTGCTAATTTTAATGTCTTTCAAGTCTACTGACTCTACCCGGTTAGTGATGAACCGGTTCGACAGCTCTCTTCTAACCGAGGCCGGCGTCGCATCGCTGGTGCGAGATTCTTCCGTTATATCCGTAATAATACGGCTGAGCGTCCAATAATCCAGGTAGATTGGCGCCAAGCGTACGGCCAGAGTGGCAAAAAACAAGACCACGCCCAACACGCACAGCGCGGAGAGCATACTCATACCTTGCTGTTTTGCTTTCATGACTATTTCCTATATTAGCGTATGCGGCCTACGCGACTAAAACTGGGTAAATCATTGAAGGACTGCCAATGCATCCATATAGCAAAGGCCTGACCGACAATGTTTTGCTCCGGCACCTGCCCCCACACTCGACTATCGCTGCTATTGTCACGATTATCACCCATCATAAAGTAATGACCAGGTTTAACGGTGGTGACAAAGTCACCACGATAAATTCGCTTATCGTGGTGCACTAAATGGTCAACATTATCCAATTGCTCTTTAATAACTTGAGTAATTGGCTGCAGCGGCGGCACTTCGGCCAGCACAGTTTGCTGCACTAGCTCATCATTAATATAGAGCTGTTTGTTGATATAGCGAATTTCATCGCCGGGTAACCCAATTACCCGCTTAATAAAGTATCGCTTATCATTTGGCGGGAAAAACACCATTACGTCGCCACGTTTTGGTTCCCCAACCTCAAAAATTTTGGTGCCCAACACCGGCAAACGCAAACCGTAGTTGAATTTATTTACCAGTATGTAATCCCCCACCTCCAAACTCGGCACCATCGATGCAGACGGAATTTGAAAGGGTTCAATCACAAAAGAGCGCAACACCAAAACCACTAAAAGTACCGGAAAGAATGACCGTGCGTTTTCAGCAATCGGCAAGGGTCCAGCAAATTCATTTTTAAGTGAATCTTGGTCTTTTTTAATAAAATAGGTGATATAGACCGCGACGTTGCCGGCGCTGACATAGGCTTGACGAGCCTTTTCAAAGACAAAGCGGTCAAGCCCACCAATGATGCCGGCGATTATCGTTAACACCACTAAGGCTAAGGCAAAGTCCCCGTCCTTAATCAGCACCACACTGGCAATCCACACAAACCAGCCCAGCAAGACCAGCCGATAGCTCCACTCGATCCAGCCGGGCAACGCCTGTTGACGCAAAGTAGCCGCATCGCTGGCGGTGCGCTTTTCTGAACACCACTGCAAGGCCTGCTGCATCTGGCGGCGGCCTTTCACTTCTTGGACTAACCATACGACTAAAGAAAGCGCCGCAACCGAGATTAGAATCAAATTTACCATGCGGCTAGTTTCCTTTAACCATCAATATTGAGCACAGCCAAAAACGCTGACTGGGGGATTTCAACATTACCCACCTGCTTCATGCGCTTTTTGCCCGCTTTTTGTTTTTCTAACAGCTTGCGCTTACGCGACACGTCACCACCGTAGCATTTTGCGGTCACGTTTTTACGCAAAGCCTTGACCGTTTGCCGAGCAATAACTTGGCCGCCAATCGCCGCTTGAATCGCCACATCGAACATTTGCCGCGGAATCAATTCCTGCATCTTTTCAACCAATGCGCGGCCTCGGCTTTGGGCGATATCCCGATGAACAATCATGGCTAGCGCGTCAACGCGATCGCCGTTAATCAATATATCCAATTTAACAAGATTAGCAGCCTCGAATCGCTCAAAACTATAATCTAATGAGGCAAAACCACGGCTCACCGATTTTAAACGGTCAAAAAAGTCGAGTACAACCTCACTCATCGGAATTTCCCAATTAAGTGACACTTGCTGCCCTAAAAACTGCATATCTTTTTGAACGCCGCGTTTCGAGGCACACAAACTAATGACGTTACCTAAATGCTCTTGAGGCACAAGAATATTCACACGCGCAATGGGCTCCCGAGTCTCTTCTAGCTCACCAGGGTCAGGCATAGATGAGGGGTTATCGACCATTACGATCTGGCCATTTTTCTTTAGCACTTCATAGATAACGGTCGGCGCAGTGGTAATTAGGTCTAAATCATATTCCCGCTCAAGACGCTCTTGAATGATTTCCATATGCAAGGTGCCAAGGAAACCGCAGCGGAAGCCGAAACCCAATGCATCGGAGCTCTCGGGCTCATAAAACAAAGAGGCGTCGTTTAAAGTCAATTTGCTCAGGGCATCACGAAAATCTTCGTAATCCTCGGTCGACACCGTAAATAGACCGGCATAAACCTGTGGCTTTACCTTTTTAAAACCCGGTAAAGCAGGCACATTGGGGGTGGAGGCATGGGTAAAGGTATCCCCTACCGGTGCGCCGAGAATATCTTTAATACCGGCGATAATAAATCCTACTTCACCGGCTTTCAGAATCCCTGTAGACGTTTGTTTAGGTGTAAATATACCAACTACATCAACAATCTGCGGCTTACCCAGGGTTTTGCTAATGATTTTATCACCGCGTTTGAGGGTGCCATTTTTCACTCTAACAAGAGACACCACACCTTGGTAATTATCAAACCATGAGTCGATGATGAGTGCTTGCAGGGGAGCTTCAGTATCGCCGACGGGCGGCGGTATCTTAGCCACCAAATGCTCCAGCGCTTCGTGGATGCCCATTCCCGACTTTGCCGATACCGGCACAGCCTCTGACGCATCAACCCCAATGATTTCTTCAATTTCATGTTTTACTTTATCGGGGTCGGCCTGGGGCAGATCCATTTTATTAAGAATTGGCAAGACCTCGAGGCCCTGCTCTATCGCGGTATAACAGTTCGCTACCGACTGGGCTTCCACGCCCTGCGCCGCATCGACGACCAGCAGCGCACCCTCACAAGCCGCCAAGGAGCGCGAAACCTCATACGAGAAGTCGACGTGACCAGGTGTGTCAATGAAGTTGAGCTGGTAGGTTTTACCATCGTCAGCCAAGTAATTTAAGGTTACCGACTGGGCTTTTATCGTAATCCCCCGCTCCCGTTCAATATCCATTGAATCGAGGACCTGAGCGGACATTTCACGCTCGGTTAATCCACCACAGGTTTGTATAAAACGATCCGCTAAGGTCGATTTACCATGGTCAATGTGGGCGATAATAGAGAAATTACGAATCAAATCGAGACTAGACACGCTCGCTTTATACCTCAGGGCAACAAAAATGATAAAAATTCAGGGGCGCGATTGTAGCGCAAAGCCGGGGGTCTAAGCTATGAATAGACTCAAACAGAGTGGGGGGAATTTAATACGGAGACCAGTTGCGGACCAGACGTCGGCTTTTTTGCTAAAACGCTTGGCTGGTATACCGGATTATTGCGATTTATCTGAGAGTGTGTCCGCAACACCACTAAACCACCAGCAAATCCGAACAAGGCCCCGAACGCCGCGGCAACATCACCAGCAATAAATTGACTAACCACTGCCATCGAAATCAACATAGTCAGCAAGGGCAACAAATATACTAACATCGCACCGCCAACTAAGGCGCGCTCAGGTATACAAATTTCGACTTGGTCATCTAAGTTAAAATCGTCTGCACACTGATTTTGCAGCATCACTCTCAGCTGATTGCGTCGCCCATCAAAGGCCTTGTTCATTAAGCCCTGGCCGCAACCTTTTTGCGCACTGCAACTACTGCAGGTACTGCGCTGTATGGTTTCAACCCACAGAGCATCAGAATCGATGCCTACAACCCGGCCAGTCTCCGTAATCACTGCGCTGCCCAGTTTAGCGATTTAGCAACCTGTTTAGCTGTTAACATGGGTACTTCACCGACCACCGTGGCAAAACTGCCTTGCTCAGGAAAAGCGACCGTGTAACTCACCGAAGCGCCCCGCCGCATGCCACCTTCAACAATCGCCGGAGAACCATCGGCCGCTTTGATCAAGGGCTCAACAAAAACAGACATAACCGCCAAGCCATCGGTATAGGTCATGCCTGCTTCATCATTGTTTTCTGATTGCGCCAAGGTAAAGCCTGCGGGAATCCAATTTGGCTGCCAAGTACGCTGCGATACCTGCAATGCCGCATCACCGACTTTATTATCGCGATGCTGAACTTCTTTGGCGTCCTCGACTACCGGCTCGTCTGCCGAAATATTTAAATTTAGCATAACGTACTGAAAACGCTCTAAAACTTTGCCTTGCTGGTTGACTATATCCGAACGCAGCAACAGGCCAGTCTCTTTATCGAGGGACAATTTATAGCCAAGACGGTAGACATCTCGAGGGCGAATCATCAAGTTTATCGCCTCGCGCCCAGCAACGCGGGCCGCGCCTTTCACTTCAAGATCGTAATACCGATAAAACCCCTGCTCCTCATCTCCGCTAAACAAGCGAATTAACTGAGGACCTGGATGCACACAATTAACATCATGACCGTGGTAGACCAAGTCCTGATGACTGCCATCCAGCGACTCAAGAGATTCAAACTCTTTGCCATCGCGAACGATGTGGGTTATTCGGTAACTACTAAGCTGATCACCCACTTGATAGCTTACTATTGCCCGGTAATTAAGCTCGCGATGACTGTGGGTCATCTTATTGAGCAAATCACTACCCGCTTCAGCACTGGGCTCTATACTCGCAAGCTCGGGCTCTAAACTCAGTGCATAGGCACTGCCAAACATTAAACTCATCGCAACGATAGCAAACCGCAATCTCACGCTATTTGGACTCCTGAGACACAACTCGCGCATAAGACACCATTCCCTGACCATTATTAAAGGCCGCACGATCAGTATGCTTGCGCAAATAGGCTTCAAAACGTTTGCGGGCTTCGGCGTCGTCATTCAGCAGCAAACCGGCCGGAGAACTTTGAGCTTGCGCATTAACGGCCACACCACCCACTGCCGGGCTGGCTTGCGCGGGGTACACCCGACCGCCGAGCCCATTATTGTCAGCAATTTTAGGCGCAGCGCCACCAAAAATGCTGCTTCCCATCGACCCAACCACCACCACCGTGGCGACACTGGCCGCAATGGCTAGCCCGGAAAACACTTGCTTCCAGCTAGTCGAATTGGCAATGTACTGATCATTTTCAATTTCAGCCATCACCCGCGATGAAATATCCCAGCCAGCAAAACGCTGATCATTACCTTTCAGAAGATCTTGGCCGCGATGCAACTCAGCCCAATCTTGGCGAATTTCATTTTGATCCGCACTAAGAATTCGCCGCAACTCAAGCTCGCTGGCTTCGCCATCCATCAATGCTGACAGTGACTCTCTAATGATATCGCTCATATTTCCACCTCTTCGCCACCAATCTGGGCCTTAATCCGCATATCCACCGCCTCTCGAGCACGAAAAATTCGCGACCGAACCGTACCCACCGGGCAGTCCATGACCGATGCAATATCTTCATAACTCAGGCCGTCAAACTCGCGTAAGCTCAAGGCCGAACGTAAATCTTCAGGCAATGCTTTAATTGCATCTTGCACTACCTTTTTTAGCTCTTCACCAAACAGGTGGTTCTCGGGTGTTTCAATATCTTTGAGGGCCGAAGGGCCATCAAAATATTCCGCATCCGCCGCATCAACATCTACCCCCGGGGGGCGGCGGTTACGCGCGACCAGATAATTTTTTGCCGTATTAATGGCAATCCGGTACAGCCAAGTATAAAAGGCGCTGTCACCACGAAATTTTGGCAGCGCCCGATACGCTTTTACAAAGGCTTCCTGAGCGACATCTTGAATTTCGTCGTTATCTTTCACATAGCGTGAAATTAAACCAAAAATCTTATGCTGGTATTTGAGTACAAGAAGATCAAAGGCGCGCTTATCGCCCTTTTGCACTCGCTCGACCAGCTGCTGATCCGTTTCTTTAGGCTGGGCCATGTTTGCTCACCGTCAGCCCTTCGGCAGCATGTATCAAATAGACCGTAGTGGTCAGAAGAAGTTCTGTCATCGTATCCCTTTTTGGCAGTTAAACCTTTTTATGCGGCCAAGCTGCAGGCAAATATTGGTAAGGCGGCGGTGTAACAGTATACTTTGCGCCAATTCACATCCCGAGCGGCATAATATAGCCGCACAGTGGCAGGAGCAAATACCGGGCATGAACCATTACCATTCCCACGATGTTTTGGTGGTAGGCAGCGGCGCTGCAGGTCTCACTCTGGCCTTACACCTTGCCGCCAGCGCACGCGTTGCAGTCATTTGCAAAGGCGAGCTCAACGCAGGCTCCACTTATTGGGCCCAGGGCGGCATTGCCGCCGTACTTCACGACGGTGACACTGTCGATGCCCACGTCAACGACACGCTCATTGCTGGCGCCCAACTCTGTCACGAAGACAGCGTGCGCTTCACCGTTCAAAATAGTAGTGACAGCATAAAGTGGCTGCTATCCCAAGGCGTGCAATTCAGTCGTTTCGAACAACACAGCGATACCTTCCACCTTACCCGAGAAGGTGGCCACAGTCAGCGCCGGATCATTCACGCCGCGGACGCCACCGGCCGAGCCGTATCAGAAACATTGACCCAGCGCGCTGTTGAAAACCCCAATATTGAAATCTTCACCAGCCACGTCGCTGTTGACCTCGTCATGCGCAATAATCGCTGCCACGGCGCTTATGTGCTCAATAGAGACAGCGGCCACGTCGGATTGTTCCACGCCAAAGTAGTTGTATTAGCCACTGGCGGCGCAAATAAGGCTTACCTTTATACCAGCAACCCCGACGGCGCCAGCGGTGACGGCATTGCCATGGCGTGGCGCGCTGGCTGCCGCGTCGCCAATATGGAGTTCAACCAGTTTCACCCGACTTGCCTTTATCACCCCAAGGCAAAATCGTTTTTAATTACCGAAGCCATTCGCGGCGAAGGCGGTAAATTACTCTCTGCCAATGGCGAACGCTTTATGTTTCGCTACGACGAGCGCGGTGAGCTCGCCCCCCGCGACGTGGTCGCAAGGGCCATTGACCACGAGATGAAACGCCTCGGTAGCGACTGCGTCTATCTCGATATTAGTCATAAGTCGTCAGACTTCTTACTCGAACATTTCCCTACCATCAAAGCTCGCTGCCTTGAATTAGGCATTGATATTGGCCGCGAGCCAATTCCGGTGGTTCCTGCAGCCCACTACACTTGCGGCGGCGTAATGGTTGACCAAAACGGACGGACGGACATCCCCGCCCTTTATGCGATTGGAGAGACTTCATTTACTGGCTTACACGGCGCCAATCGTTTGGCCAGCAACTCGCTGCTGGAATGCTTTGTTTACGGCACGTCTGCCGCCAAAGACATCCAGGCTCAGCTAGCCAGCCTGCCGTCACCTCAAATTGCCCCGCCGTGGGATGAGTCCCAAGTTACTGACTCAGACGAGGACGTAGTCATATCTCACAACTGGGACGAGCTGCGCCGTTTTATGTGGGATTACGTGGGTATTGTGCGCACCAACAAGCGTCTACAGCGCGCGCTCAACCGCGCGGCGCTGCTCCAGCAAGAGATCGACGAATATTACTCAAACTACAAAGTCAGCAACGATTTGCTAGAACTGCGTAATTTAGCGGTAGTCGCCGAATTAATCATTCGCTCCGCGATGGAACGTAAAGAGAGCCGAGGCTTGCATTTCACCCTAGACTACCCTGAGACCTTAGAAATCCCCGAGGACACAATCCTCGTCCCAGAAAATTACCGCAAGGCAGACTGACTATCGCTTTTTGGTAGACGCGCAAAGCGCGCAATGACCCGCAAGCGCCGAAAGGTTTGCGGGTCTAGCTGATCGGCTGCAACGACAACACTAAAGTTTCGCCCGCGCCCATCTCGAAATCGAAGCACCAGCATAAACGGCAAAAACGCCGCATCGCGCCACTCAACAAGCTCATTTTCTAAAGCAGCAACCCGGCTCACTCGCCAATTGTTTGCGGTAAACAGCAATTGCGTCGCAGCACCGGACCCGGTCAGCGCAACAGAGTGTCGCCAATAATATTGTGCACTAAGCACAACAAAAACCAGCCCAAGTACCGCCCAGCCCACTGGCAAAATCGCAACAAACACCCACGCGACAGAGCCGTGTACAACCGCTAAATATGCAGCCAAACAGCGTGAAGGCTTTAACTCAAGATGCAGCGGCTTTGGCGTGCGCATTGATAATACGAACAATTTTAGCGAGCTCAGGATCTTCAGGCTCTAGCCGACCCAAAAACCAGCTAAAGAGCTCGGTGTCTTCGCACTCAAGCAATTTAATAAAGCGCTGTTGATCCTCCTCGTCGAGATCGCGAAAGCGCTTTTGTACAAAAGGCTCCATGACCAGATCCAATTCCAGCATGCCACGACGGCAGGCCCAGCAAATTCGCTTGAACTCGTTTTCCGAAACCATTATTTTCCACTACGTCACTGCCCGCTGAGCTAACCGCGCGCAAAACGCGTATTATAGCGTCAATCTGCGGCCAGCACACAGCAGTGCGCCCAGTAAGGTATTTAATCTCGACCGTTTTATCATTGAGACACTATGAACGCATTTTGGCAGCACATCAGCAAAACCTACCCTGACAGCTATTTTAGCGCTTGCTATTGGCAAGCCGACCATCAAGATAGCAAGCCACGCCCTAGTGGCGAGCGAGGGCTGCAGCTAAGCCCCTTAAGTCAATACGGCTTTCTCGCCATAGAAGGCCCCGACTGCAGTAAATTCTTACAGGGGCAAACCACTTGCGACTGGCGAGCCATCAGCACCGAACAGGCATCGCTGGGAAGCTATTGCAATATCAAAGGCCGCATGGTCATCAGCTTTATTGCCGGTATGGCATCACCGGAAGCCGCACTATTACGCCTGCACGCAGACACCGCGGAGAGCGGTCGTGACACCCTTGGCAAATACATTGTATTTTCCAAAGCCAAGATTCGTAACGCCAGTGACGAGCGTGTCGCCATCGGTATCAGCGGCAAGTCTGCGCGCCAAGATTTACAGGCCATCTTTAACGAACTGCCAAGTAAAGCCATGGCCCAGATCAGCTGCGACAAGGGCATTATTGTGCAGCTCGACGAGGCCGGCGAGCGTTTTGAGTACTGGGGGCTGTGTGAACACGCCATTAGTATTTGGCAACAGCTCAGTCCCACAGCCGACATTTGTAGCGCAGATTACTGGGAGGCCCTTAATATCGCGGCGGGCATTGGCGAAGTCTGCGCCAGCAGCCAAGATATGTTTATTCCGCAAATGCTGAACTACCAAGTTATTGGTGGCGTCAGCTTTAGCAAAGGCTGCTATACCGGACAGGAAGTCGTTGCTCGCATGCAATATCGCGGCAAGCTCAAACGTCGCCTTTATAAAGCAACACTCCCAGCAAGCGGGCTGAATTATCCGCCGGGCACTGAATTATTTGGTGGTGAAGCTCAGCAAAGTATTGGCAATTTAGTGAGCATGGTAAGCGACGATCAGAAATGCGAGTTACTGGCAGTGTTAACTGAAGACGCGGTGGCAAGTGGAGAAATTCATTTTGCCAACAGTTCAGCGCTGCTCACTGTCGCTGAACTGCCCTACGCGATACCAAGTAAAGAATAACCCTCAAACCCGCTTTAAAGCCATGCGCGTGCCGACTGTCATCATCGGCACAAGCAAGCGGTCATACCAAGCGGGAAACAGGCGCTGAATTTTGTCTAAAAACCACGCGTCGCTGCCGATCAAAACCCGTGGCTTTGATTTCCGCATCCCCAACATTATTTTCTTGGCGGCCTGCCTGGGGCTCGTTGCCGCAATGCTATTAAACAGTGCCGCCGTTTTATCGACATCAGCGGCATTGCCGGTAATCGAATGCAAATGGCGACCATTATTGGCAATATTGGTCTGAATACCGCCTGGGTGAACCGTTACCACTTTTATTGAGGTCTCTCGCAGATCTTGCCTCAGCGACTCGGAGTAGCCCCTCACGGCAAATTTCGCCGCATTATAGGCCGACTGCGAAGGTACGGACAGCAAGCCAAACAACGACGAGATATTAACAATGCAAGCCTCTGGGCGGCGCATTAATTCCGGCAGAAAGGCTTCCACACCGTTAATCACGCCCCAGTAATTAATATTAAACAGCCACTCCATTTGCTCCCGGGGTTGATCACTCGCATGGCAGCTGAGCGCCACACCGGCGTTATTGATTACGCCATCGACCTCACCAAAATGAGTTTTTACCTCATTCGCCCATGCTTGCATTGCCGCCTGATCACTGACGTCGACGCTAGACAGTAACAGCAGCTCGGTAGCAGCAAGTTCTCTAAGACGCTGCAAATTAGTATTGTCGACATCAGATGCAGCAACCCGCGCACCACTGGCGAGCAAACCCTCGACCAAGGCACGACCGATACCTGATGCTGCGCCAGTAACTGCAATAACCTTATTTTTAAAATTTTTCACCACATCCCCTTAGCTTTGTGCAGCCAGTTCAACGCCAAGCTCGGCGTCATCTTCACGTGACGCTCCGACTTCAACAAATTCATATTCTGCATTATTAAAACGCCGCGTGCGCAATCGGTATAGCCACGAAAAACTCGGCCACAAGGTGGTATTCTTGCCGTCAGCCGTTAAATACCAACTATTGCAGCCCGAGGTCCACGTGGTTCCTTTAAACCGGCGCTGCACATCCTCGTTAAATGTACGCTGAACCTCCGGCTTTACATTTATGTATTCATTTGGCGAAGCTCGCAAGGCGCTTAAATACTGTAAAATATAATGAATCTGCGACTCGATATAAAAAATCACTGACGTATTACCCGGCCCCGTATTCGGGCCCATGATGTAAAGTAAATTGGGGTAGCCAGAGACTGTCATCCCTTTGTAAGCCTCAGAGCCGATAGCCCAATCATTATTTAAGTCGCGCCCTGCCAAGCCCCGCACGGGCATTGGCGCCCCCGATACAGGTACTTTAAACCCCGTGGCCAACACCACCGCATCCACCTCTATGCGCTGACCATCGGCGCTATAAATCGCGTGTTTATCAATATGGCTAATCCCTGCACTTAATAAGCTGACATTACTCTTGGTTAACGCTGGGTAGTAATTGTCTGATAGCAACACTCGCTTACATCCCATTGCATATTGCGGAGTAAGCTGTTTTCTCAACAAGGGATCGCTGACCACTTTTTTAAGATAGCGCCGCCCCATCGCCTCACCAAATCGGGTTAAGACACTGTCCCACATAAATGCAGGCACCACGCTTTCGGCGATCAAATATTGGAGGTTTCGAATAAGCCTCTGCAGAAAGGGCCAACGCCGAAGTCGAGCCTGACGAACAGTACTTTGGCGACGGTCAAACTTTGGCATTACCCACGGCGGCGTGCGCTGAAATAAGGCTAAGGACGCCACCTCTGGCTGAATCGCTGGCACAACCTGAATCGCACTCGCGCCCGTACCAATTACCGCGACACGCTTATTTGTAAGTGAATAGTCTTGATCCCATTTAGCGGTGTGCATAATTTTACCGCCAAACTTTTCTAGGCCATCAATCTTAGGGTATTGAGGAATATTTAAGGCGCCAATTGCCAAGACCACCGCGCGCGCAGTGCTCTGCGTGCCATCGGCAAAATTGATCGTCCATAGACCATTCTTCTCGCAGAATGCGAGACCACTCACCGTCGTATTAAATTGAATGCGGCTATTTAATTGGTATTTTTTGGCACAGTGCTGCAAATAGCGGTGAATCTCCTCTTGAGGCCCATAGCTGCGCCCCCAATCTGGATTTGCCTCAAATGAAAATGAATACAGGTGTGAAGGCACATCACACGCCGCGCCGGGATAAATATTGTCTCGCCAAACGCCGCCAACATCCGCCGCCTGCTCGTAGATCACAAAATCTTGAACGCCCTGCTGCTGCAGGCGAATAGCTAAACCTATACCGCCGAAACCAGCACCAATAATCGCTACCTCAACCGCAGGTTTTACTTCCTTTTTATTATCAGACATATGCATTCTTACTCTCTAATTCGCACACCAAAAATCGTGTAGTAGGCGCGCAGTCAATCCCGGCACCTCCAGCATTGGTAGATGCCCCACAGCGGGTAAAATCATGGCTTTAGCATTGGGGATGCGCTCGCAAAAACCATCTGCGCAGCTGACATCAAGCACTTGGTCTGAGTCCCCCCACAACACGAGTGTCGGCGCACCAATTGACGGTAGCTGTATAAATGTATCCGCCAGGGATTCAACTAAGCTCCCAAACAAAAAGTCATTGAGAACCTTACGATGACTCATTGCCGAACCCATAAGAAAAGCAAACGCGAGTCCTAGCCAACGGCGCTGAGGATGCAGGGCAATCGCAAACACCTGCCATGCATCTTTGGCCTGGCTTGGCGCTAAATAATTAACCCCTGCAGCGAGACCGCTTTCCAGTTGCGTTAGGTGCTTACCAGGCACACCAGCAGCATTCATCAAACAAAGTTTATTCATTAAGCCTGGGTGCCGAGCCGCGATTTGTGCGGCAATTGCACCGCCCATCGAGCTGCCGACAAAATGGGCGCGGTCGACACCGAGATCCTTTAGCCACTGCGCCAGTCGATCTGCTTGAGCAGCAAGGCGATAATCTGCATCAAAAATAAAATCGCTCTGCCCAAAACCCGGAATATCAGGCACCAATAAACGATACGTCTTACTTAACTTGGCAGTGAGATAAGCCCAATTTTCTTTGCTTGAGCCAAACCCGTGAAGTAGGACTACGACAGGACCTGCTGCACATCCCCCCGCCCAATAATGCAAGCGATGCCCGTCGACCTGACTCAGCTTAGACTTAAGGCCTGCCTGGCGCCCCAAAAGTGGCAGCAGGCGCTGCCACAAAAACTTCTTTGGACGCCAGGTCTTTAATGTTTGTGGATCAACACTGGCCAGAGGGGTTAGCTGGAATTGCGCGCGCATATCCTTGAACGCGGCAAGCGCCGCGTCATTTCCGACCAACTCAGCGTGGTGCGGTCTCATGCAACCGCACCCGTGGGCGCGCCATAGTTATCTACCTCCGCGACCAAGGCATCCAGCCCGTCTAAATAATGTGCATTGTTGTGATCCCAGGGGTGAAAGCCAGGCTTAAAATAATCTAACCAATCCGGAATCGTGCGACGTAGCACGCCCGGCGCCCCCCATAAAAAGTTAGTCACTTTAATCCAGCCGCGCACATTCCATAGCTGGCCTTCCTTGCGTACCAAACCGATATGAAATGGAATAACCAACACCCAAAATATAGATGTAGCCATTAACAAAGCCCAGCAACGATGGAAATAGCCCATTAATCCCCCACCGACGACCTGCTGATAGACATCATAGGCAACAGCTTTATGTTCAGTTTCTTCCATTGCATGCCACTTCCATAACGCAGCAAACCGCGGCTCCGCATTGTGCAGAATACGAGGATCGCTCAATACCATATTGGCAAGAATGGCAGTCAAGTGTTCTAAGGCTATTGTTCCTGCTAGCTGAGAAACCTTCGGCGAAAAGCGAGTGAAAAAGCCCAGCAAGCGAATGACAATACGACCATAGCGATCAGATGGCATGCCTTTATCTACCAGGGCCTGATTGTATTCTTCGTGTTCGCGCCCGTGCATCGCCTCCTGACCAATAAAGCCACGTACTGACTCCTTTAAAGCGGGGTCCTTAATTCGGTCGCGGTAATGACGAACGCTATCAATGAAAAAGCGTTCACCGTCAGGGAAAAATATCGACAAAGCATTAAAAAAATGAGTGATGTGAGCACCACCCGCATGCCAATCACCGATACGCTCTTTGGGCAGGTGAAACTCAAGATTACGGCGAACTGGTTGCACTATCTTTTTGCTCTGGCTTTCCATAAAACGCTCCTTAATTAGACATATTATTATGTAACATTGAATGATGTCACATTAAATGCGACATCATTCAATGTCAAGTTAATTTGATTAAAATCTGAACAAATTTTATAAGCGCGAAGCCGCGCATAAGCCCGCGGAAATACGCGGCTAACGCCGCGTAACAAGATAGGATCGAGTAATCAGAAAGGATTAAAATTGGCGTATTCAGGCCTCACGGCTTGCTTAGCCAGTGCCTTCAAGGTCTCAAAGGGATTATCGACTATGAGCGCGTTCACCAAGCCTGCGGGCAAACCACCACCAGGATCTAAATGCAGCTGAAATATCACCTTGGTTTGCGTATCGCTTACTGGGCTAAGTTCAAAGAAGCCCTGCACCGCCTCCATACGAACCGCTGCCCCCGTTTTGGGCATAGCCTGCCGAGCTGGAGCGGGTAGTTTTTCAAGCGCAACTGAGCTCAATTTTACCGTGGTCACTCGGCTTGCAGGATCTTGGCTAATTTCATTGCGCAAAATCATCTCTCGATCCTTCGCCGGCCAAGGGAAGTCATTTTGTAGGTACTGATAGCGGTCTAATAAACTCGCCTTATACAGTAATTTTGGTGATTTGCAGTTGTACATCCAGTTCGAAAAATTAGCGGTATCGTCCAACACCGCCATCAGCTGATTAAGCTCAGCATCAACAACAATCTCACCCCGAAAGGCTTTGTATTCCGAGCCAGCAACTGCGCCAGTAAATACTTTTACCCCCTCAGCGTCTTTGGCCAACTCCCAGTCAACGGCTTGTGCACTAAAGCCAGAAAAAAATAAACCCGCGAGTAGCACAAATTGTTTTATTTTTAACATTAAAGCCAACTCCTGTTCCGTTGATAAAATGAGGACGGTGCTAGGCATAAGCATCGTCCTCAATATGAATCACATGCGATAAGTAAATTGCATGGCGATTGAACGAGGTGGCTCTAAAAAGCCGGTATGGCTGGTGGCGCCAAAAATCGTTTTAGACAACGGCGTGTCGGCAGCGTAAACAATAATCACTTCGTCAGTCAGGTTTTTACCCACGAGCGCCAGCTCCCAATGTTTATCAATTGCGCCAATGCCAATGCGGCCGTTGACTTTAACAAAACCATTTTGTTCAACTCGCGGATCGAGGTTTGAGGATGGGTTGTATTTATCAGTGAAGACAAAATCAAGGCCCAAGCCAATACCTAAAGTCTCACTAATCGGCCTAACATAGCCCATCAAAAATGTACCTGACCAATCGGCAACGTATTGATTGCTCATGCCGGTGTAGTCACAGTTCACACCATTACTCGATGTCGGCGCTTGATCCTGACGACACTGACCATTTTCAAAATCGGTAAACTCAAAATCCATTACCGCCAGCGCGCCACCAAGACTAAAATAATCTGTCAGCTGCCAACGACCATCCATTTCAATGCCCTTGGTCACCGCCTCTTTAGCATTGCCGACATTAAAACCTAAGGTGCCATCAAAAATACTGATCTGTAGGTCTTCATACAGAGTATAAAATAGCGCCAAGTTTAGCTCTGCGGCACCGTCTAGCAACCCCGTTTTTAAGCCAATTTCTAAGCTACTCGCCTCTTCTTCTTCATATTCAAAAGTACCGATTAACACACTTTGATTAGCAACTACCGCACCCGGGTTGCGGGGAGTGGGCTCGGCACTTGGTGACATATTGGAGCGCGCATCAAAGCCGCCCGCTTTCACACCTTTAGTTGCAGTGAAATAAGCCATACCATCGGCAGAGTAATCCCACTGGAAATTTAACAAAGGTGAGAATGACTTTTCCGTGCGCTTGCCTCGAAGGTCATGGCGCTCAGCTGAAAATGTAATACCTGAAACGGTATCTACCTCGCCGATAGGCAGCGAATTCCCATCGAGATCCGCCAAGTCTAGCTTACGACTACCGGTCTTTTTCTCTATCGTTTCGCGACCACCCAAGGTCATACGCCAATCATCACCAAAATGGAAAGTGGCCTGTAAGAATGCAGAAAATATATTCGATGTACTTAAAAATGTCCGAGGCGCGGTAATATTCTCAACCGCATTACCGGCATCGCCAATCCCCAGAATTTCGGCAGGTGATCCGCCTAGGGGATTAGGGTCAACATCACCCCGTCCACCCGCTTCAAGATAATCAGCCGCGTTAAGCAACTGAACAACCACGTCGGAATCTTGAATCAGCTTATCGCGGAAATCGAGTTCATTGCGCTGCAGATAAATTCCACCGATGTATTCAACCGCTTCGCCCGATGGCGACACCCAGCGCAATTCTTGGCTAAACTGCGAATAATCTTCACCTAATTCGAGCTTAAACAATTCTGCCGGCGTTGCATCGCAGTCACAAAGATCATTGTATTCATAGTGCAAATAACCGCTTATAGAGGTGAACTCATGCCCACTTTCGGTCATATTTGTCACATTCAAAGTTAAATTTGTTGTGTCGTTATTACTGTAGTTACCGTTAGTGGCAGACTTATAATCCTGGTAATTATTGCGGACCGAATCATCTGTATCGACATTAACCACACCCGGAAATTGGGTGTTATCCAAAATTTCAGCTTCTGTCTTACCGGTAAACAGGAAAACATCTGACGTTGAGGGTTCATCATTAATAATTTCGGCTTGGCGCCCCAGAGAATCAAAGCTGCCAAGTTCAGCTTTCAGTGCAACTTTGGTGGCATCTGTAGCCTGCCAATTAATTTTTAGGCGAAAGGTTTGCTGATCATACTGCGGGCCATCTATTTTCTGAAACAAGTCCTCGACAAACCCGCCATACTCGCGCAAACGAGCAGAAAAGCGCACACCAACGGTGTCCGTCAATGGCCCAGAAAGCATTAAGTCATACACTTTTTCATCAAAATTTGGTTCGTAGAGTGTCGACAGTAGGCCTTCGAAATACTCACTCGCGTCGGCGGTAACCAGGTTTACTGCACCTGCAATACTGTTTTTACCATGCAGAATATTCTGGGGGCCACGTAGTACTTCAACTCGGGCCAAATCCAAAAAGGGAGCACGTGCTAATTGCGCTCTACCATAGTAAATACCATCAACATACATGCCCACTGACTGTTCAAAGCCCTGATTCATACCCGTGCCAATACCGCGAATATAAATATCAGTACTGATACCACTTTCGGTGACCGTTAAATTGGGAACGTAAGCCTGTAAATCTTCCATTCGGTTAATGCCGGCTTCCATCATTTTATCGCCACTTATTGCACTGACCGACACCGGAACATCCTGTAGACTTTGACTACGGTGCTGAGCGGTCACAATGACTTCCTCTAACACTGCTGCATTTGCCAACGGCGACAAAGCAACTAACGTAGCCATCCAAGATCCATGTAAAATGGAACGCTTACCCATAACACTACCTCAAGTTTGATTATTTTTATGCAACACAAAGCTATGAACCATCAGATAATGTAACATTAATTTGAGAATACAACTGAGTCAAGCTATTTTATTCACAGTGCCATTATTACAATTTGGCAACATTGGCTGAGCAGACAAATTTTTAATGTCACTCACCCCACTAATTGCAATTGATGCTAGCTTTAGTGAGAATCAACGCCTTCAGGGCTCATCACTACCCATCTTCCTTCATCGAGACGGCTACCCAGCAACAATGAAATTTCCCGAAGACACCATCACGAGCATGGCCCAACTCTTACCTCAGACTGGGCAAACTGAAGACCACAGCGAAGCGGATGCGCAGCGCGATTATTCGGTTGAACAATTGGCTATCGCTGCCAATACAACCGTACGTAATATCCGCGCCTACCAAGACCGAGGGGTACTCCCACCGCCGGCATTACAGGGCCGCAAGGGTATATACAACAACCAACACTTATCGCGCTTGCGGCTAATCGCCAATTTATTAGATCGCGGCTACACCCTGTCCTCAATACGAGAATTATTGTCCGCGCTAGAAGAAGGTGTAGGGCTAAGTGAAATACTGGGCATAGAAACGGCAGTTAACTCGCCGTGGACAAATGAGGCCCCGACCACACTCCCCATGACAGAGCTCGTAAGGATGTTTGGCACCAAACTCACGCCGTCAGCGATTAAAACAGCCCATGACCTAGGCCTATTTAGTGTCTCAGGCAGTAAAATGCGCATATCCAGCATGAGCACTCTCAAAGTTGCCGAGGAGCTATGCGGCACCGGTATTCCATTAGACGAGTTGCTCGACATTTTGCGCATGATGCGGGGCAACGTTCAAAAGGTGGCCAATGAGTTTGTTAAACTCGTGTCTCAACACGTGCTGGAGCCTTACGCCGAGCAGAAATTACCGCCGAAGGAAGAATTGCCCAAAATTGCCGAACTGATATGGCGTCTCAGACCGCTAGCCGAAAAGGTTGTTGATGCAGAACTAGGTCGCGCCATGGAAATTGCCGCTAGTCGCTTTTTGGCCGACACCCTTGAAACCATTATGGATGACTTACCTAAGGAATAAGCTGGAACGCTGGCTCGGGCAGCGCTGGAATCTGCCAATCTATGGGCTGCTGGCCATTTGCCGTCAAATAAGCATTCGCCTGCGAGAAATGACCGCAGCCCAAAAAACCTCGATGCGCCGACAAGGGCGATGGATGAGCTGCGCATAAAACCAAGTGACGATCTTGATCAATGTCCGCACCTTTTTTTTGCGCCTGCGCCCCCCAGAGCATAAACACTAGCCTTTCGCGCTCAGTGTTGAGAGTTGATACAAGGGCCTCACTAAAGCGCTCCCAACCCTGGCCCTGATGAGACCCCGCCTTACCCTCTTCCACCGTGAACACGGTATTCAGCAGAAGCACACCCTGCCTCGCCCAGCTATTTAGGCAGCCGTGGTGAGGTATCGGCAAATGCAGATCACGGTGCAACTCCTTGTAAATATTTCTCAGTGACGGTGGCGTTTTCACGTCAGGCAGCACCGAGAAACACAGACCATGGGCCTGCCCCTCTGCGTGGTAAGGGTCTTGACCAAGAATAACCACCTTAACATCAGTCAATGGCGTAGAAGCCAAAGCAGAAAACCATGCCTCTTGCGGCGGAAAAATCTTGGCTCCCGCGGCCTTTCGCTTTTCTAAAAAGGCCATTAATTCACGGTAATAGTCTTGAGCAAACTCCCGCTCTAGCAGATGCCTCCAGGAGGGATCGACGGTAATCTCTGTCACTGCGTTAATGCCTAGCTATTAATAATAAATTCAAAACTGGTACTCGCTCGTGGGTATTACATCAATTTCATCAAAATCGATAAAATTTTGACAGCTAGAAATCATTTTTTGGCAATTGGCTTGGTACTTTTCAGGGTCGCCTTTCGCCGCATAAAACACTTCAGGGTCTGTCATTGCCTCAGCGGGGAAACATTCTTCAACAATAGCGTGATAACAGCCCACATCACTACCGGCAAGTTCAGTGACCACATTTTGTACATAGCGAAAACTCGACTGCGTGTCGATGGCAATCTGGGTGTGCGTGCCCTGCCAGTAGCCTCGCCAATCTTCATAGGCCATGTTCTGAGGGCAACGCAGTAGCGCCACCTGACTAAAGCCCGGTGTCCGCTGCCCGCGTCCCACGCGTTGCGTTGTATTCTCCAGCGCCTCAAACTCATCCACATGATAGCGACTAAATTGGACACAACACGACTGGATGTACTCCTGAAGCACCAGCCGCTCTGCTCCATCATCCAAATAGAGCGAGCACATTGCGTCAAACCCCTGCGCTGAATTTTCCATGCGCAACGCGGAGGCAGCAGCCACCGCGTCATCAACCAGATTCAACTGAATGCGTTTAACGCCAGCTTGAGCAGCCAGTTCAGGTGCCAACCAAGACAATAAACGCTGATTAAATTCTGGCCCAGGCACACCAGCCCACATTAAATAAATAACTTTTTGCACGCATTCTCCTTATTTTTATAATGCAATTAATCATAAATACCGCATCCCGACTTACATGCCAATTGGCGGTGTCGCAGTGGAAGCATTATCAATCAACATTTCCGCTGCATTCACAAACTTCGACTCATCCGATGCCAAATAAAGCACCAGCGCAGCAATATCTTCCGGCTCGCACATTGGGTGTTCAACGGTAGAAAGGGATTCAATCTCTTCTCTGGTGGCGGAATCTTGACCGGTTGCAACTTTAAATACCATGGGCGTTTTAACGCCATCGGGGTGAATAGAATTACAGCGGATGCCATTGCGCTTTTCACGGCAATACAGCGCTACCGACTTGGTCAACGCCATTACCGCTCCTTTGCTCGCGCTGTACGCCGCCACAAAAGACATGCCATGAATCGCCGCCACCGAGGACATATTAATGATGGAACCACCATTACCCGACGCTTCCATTGCCGGTATTGCCGTCTTACAGCCTAGAAAAACACCCTCGCTGTTGACCGCATTAACACGCCGGTAGTCCTCAAGACTACAATCAACAACATTACCCAAGGTCATCATACCAGCGTTATTCACCAGCACATCCAAGCGGCCAAAATGCGCCACAGCCGTGCTCACTACCCGCTGCCAATCTTCTTCGCTCGTCACATTGTGTTTCACAAAAATGGCAGACTCTCCAATTTGCGCGGCAACAGCCTGGCCGTCGGCCTCGTTAAGGTCTGTCAGCACCACTTTTGCACCCTCGGCGGCGAGCATAATCGCGTCAGCCTTGCCCATGCCACTTGCCGCACCCGTTACTATGCATACCTTGCCGTTTACACGTCCCATTCCTTATTCCTCATTTTTATACTTCGTGTTAGTCTGAATCCACAGGTTACAGACCGATAACCAAGTAAATCACGGCAAGGCCTAAAAAAACAGTACATGGCTATTACCCTTTGGTAAGATTATGAAAAATAACATAGGTCGCAGTATGACTATTGCCAGATTGACCCAAACCCTTGCCATTTGCTCGCTACTATTACTCCTTATTGGCACAGCTGGCGTCCGCCTTCAGGCGTTTGACTACCAAATCGGCCTATCGATGTTTAGCCTTGCAGGCCTATTCAGCTTCATTAGCATTTGCGCATCGGCACTGTTTACCCGGCGCGCAAAGCACGCCGAAGCGCGACGTAAACTCAGCAACGCCGCCCTAATAGCCCTGCCCGCCGCCATTTTTTTTAGCCTCAGCCTATTTCAGGGCGCAGGCGCACCATTGATTCACGACATTAGCACTGACCTCAGCAACCCACCGGAATTCATCAAGGCACCCAGCCTGCGCAAGCCAAGCGACAATAGCCTAAAATACCAAACGGCGAATATTTCACTGCAGCAGCAAGCCTACCCTGAGCTAAACAGCCTCATTAGTTCCCTTTCAGTTCCCGCAGCTCAAAAACGAGCATACAAAATTGCTAGCGAAATGGGATGGCTGGTCTATTATCAGAATGACGGGCATTTGGAGGCCGAAGATCGCAGCTTTTGGTTTGGCTTTGTCGACGATATTGCCATTCGCATACAGGCCAGCGATGACGGCAGCATAATAGACCTGCGCTCAGCATCGCGCACAGGCAAAGGGGACCTAGGCGTAAATGCAAAAAGAATTAAGGCATTCAGCACCTTATTTGCTCAAACCGATTCGGTTCACCCCTGAAAAAGCTCATGTAACTGTAAAACGTGGTATTCATAAAATTATGATTGAATTGATGGCACCACAGGATTATGTTGTGAAAAGCTCAAAAACACGCACTGCCAATGCGCGCAAATACTGGCAGAAAATGATTCCAAGCTTGTGTTTAGCATCGTTACTATTGTGCAGTAGCACTCACGCTGAAGTCATTCGCACCGCCATGAACGAGGCCGGTGTCGTGGTCCTCACAAATAGCGAAGTACAGACAGGCGAGCTTAACTTAAGTAATCTGCGGGCAATTTTCACTATCCGCAAAAGAAGCTGGGACGACAAAACGCCCATAAAGGTGTTTGTTCTACCTGACCAAAACCCCCTGCACCAACAGTTTTGCAAATCAGTTCTCAAAGTTTACCCCTACGTGCTGCGCGAACAGTGGGACAGGCTAATATTCAGCGGAACCGGTATTCCGCCAACTATCGTGAGCAATGAGCAGGAGTTGCAGGCAATTATTAATGCTACGCCTGGCGCCATTGGTTACGCTCCAAGCGACACCCTGAGCAGCACCGCAGAATTAAGCCGATCTTCATCCGAACTGTTCGTTCTTCGAACCAGCAGCGAGTACTAAACAATGCCTTCTTTTTTTAAAAATCTCATACAATGCTTAACACTCGGTGTCGTGTCTCTGAGCGTCACCTGCCCGACTCAGGCGAACATCAACAATGATTTGCAATTTCACGGCTTTTATTCCCAAGCTTATCTTTTGAGTGATGGCAATAACTTTTATGGCGACAGCCAGCGCGGTAGTTTTGACTATAGCGAGGCGGCTATTAACGGAACTTGGCGCGCCACACCAAACTTAAATTTTGCAGGCCAAATACTTAGCCGCGACGCTGGTAGCGCAGATAATGGCAGCGTTAAAATAGATTTTCTCTTTGCCGACATTAAAGCAGTGGAATCAGATAATTCCGGTTTAGGCTTTAGAATCGGCCGGGTGCGTAACGCCTACGGCTTTTATAACGACACCCGTGACGTCTTGTTTACCCGCCCTACCATATTAATGCCACAAGCCGTTTATTTTGAAGGCAACGGCTTAAGAGAATTGCTCTTTGCCAGTGACGGTGCCCAGCTTTATAGCTACTGGGACGCCGACGAGAATTCCACCTCTTTTAATTTAACCATGGGTCGCAACAGCAGTCTTTCCGCCGACACTATCAACATCCTTTTTGGTCCTCGTGCAGCCGCCTTCATTCACAAAGGCGAACTCAGAACGCCCATTTTTGGCCAAATACTGCATTCCAGAAACGGTGGCGACACTAAATTCGCACTGTCGATACTCGATGCGCAAATTGATCTACATTCTAACTTAGGCAGTTTTGCTGAACTCAACCTCGACGCCAGCGGCTACGTACTTTCAGCGCAGAAAAACCTCGCCACATGGAGCTTCACCACGGAATACAGCTTAATCACCACCAACTTTCACAGTTCGCAAGGTTCCCAAATCCAGGAAATTGAAGCAGCCTACTTACAAGCACAATATCGCCTGCGACCGACCATCACTCTAACCGGACGCTACGAATTAAGCGTGCTAGACCGGGATCGTCGCAACGAAACTGATAGCCACAATTTGGTTGTTGGCGCCCGCTGGACTCCCACCCCAAACTGGATTGTCGACGTAAACGTTTACGGTTTGCGGGGAACCAGCGGTATACCAGCCATTGATAACGAAGAGAATATGCCCCTTAATGAGCGCACTGAAATCTTTGGGATTATGCTAGGGTACCGATTCTGAAAACGCGAAAACACATGGATCTGATCAAGACCAGCAGCCAACAAGTCAACACCGTTAACCTTGGCCTTCAGCGCAAGCTCAGTGTTGTGCTATTTCTGGCCGTTGCACTTGTCATGGGCGGTCGGGGCTACTTGAGCTACATCCAAACCGTGCAGTTACAACATAAGCAAGTAGCCGCAAACTTAAACCAGTTAGAGAGTACTTTTCTCGCCCTTAAAGATAGATCGAGCGAAGAGCTCTTTCGCCTCGCTGACCAACAAAGCATACCCAGCCAAGATGAATTCAGCAGCGACTCAATTCAGCCCCCGTCTTTGCTGTCTGGCATTGAATCCATATACTATCTAAGCAAAGATGGCACCGTATTAGGCCGCTCAGTTCAAGATGGCGCAAGTATTCAGGCGACTAAAGCCCAAGTATCTAAGGCTGTCAGCTTGCTTAATGACAGCCAACGCCCTATTGCCACCCTAAACTGCATATTGCAATGTTTTCAGAGCGTCTATATTCCAATAATTGCGGACGACGGCCGCGAGCTTATTATTAATATAAACCGTTCGGCGACATTACTTATCCAAGATTTCTACGAAATCACCGGCGCCGATATCGCTCTATTAGCCATCAATCAGGAAGACGGCATATTAACAGCTGAGCGCATCATTGCAGCAAGCCATGCAAAAACAACGAGCCGGAATTTGAGCGATATTTTTAAGTTCATCGACTTTAACACCCGCGCTCCGCAGAATTTCTTTGACACAACACCAAATGGCTATTTTAGTGCCCGATTCTTCCCAATAAGTCATAACAGCGACATCACCTCTTATGCGGCAGTGATCGAAGATCAATCCCAAGTCGAGGAGCTACTCTCACAAGCGGTAAAAGACATATTATTTTCTACCCTCATCACCCTCGGGCTTATTATTATTTTGATTAGTCTCATTTTAAAGCCCTCGCTTGATCGTTTGATGAAACTAGCTAAAATCCTGCCAATGCTACCTGACGGTCATTTCCAAAAGGCCCAAACGCTTTTACAAGAACAAATTTCTCAGAAAAAATATTCTGATGAAATTGATATTCTTCATCACACCGTCGGCGAGGTTATCGACTCATTGGAGCGCATGAATGCCAGTGTCGACCAACACCGCAATGAACTTAAATCAAAAATTGAAGCCCTTACTGAAGCAAAAGTATTCAATGAGCTAATACTTGATGCCTCGCCGTTAACAGTCATTATCCACGACAGTATCGGCACTATTCGAAATATAAACAAAATGGGTAGGGAGCTAACCGGGCTCAACATAAAGGCGCCACAAAATGCCAATATAAATACGTGGGTAAGAAACGAAAATCAGAGCAAATCGCTTTCGGCTTCATTACAAAGTATTACCGACACCACCGGCAAAAAATCGCAAGGCCAAATGCCTTTTTTTACCGACGATGGTCGTAAACTGTATTTTCTGTGGACACATACTTGCCTGCATGTAAATGACGAAGCGCACATCTTGTCGATGGGCATCGACATCACCGAGCGTAAGGAAGCGGCCGAAAGTCTCCATTGGTTGGGCCAGCACGACCGTATTACTGGCCTTCTCAATCGCAGTAGCTTTACCGAAAACGCCAATGAGTATATCGCCAAGCATCGCGACAATGACCTTATCGAATTGGTCATGTTCGATATTGATGACTTTGCAATTTTCAATGATCGCTTTGGTTTCGACGCCGGAGATCGCTTATTAAATGACCTGGCCGCACATTTACTTGATGCTTTGCCAGAAAACAGCCCCCTAGCAAGAACCGGTTCTGGCGAATTTTGTGCAATCGTTCATCACCCAAAGGATTCAAATCAAAGTGTAAAAGACCTCGGCCTTGAAAAACTAACTCGCTACGCGTTCAGCAAGAATAATGTCAGCGAAGAGATTTGTATTTCCATTGTCGTTGACAGTTACGACGACAGTTTAAGTGGTATCGACGAACTGATCTCCAACACCACATCAACAATGATAAAAGTCAAAAGCAAGGCGCGGGGAAGTCTGTATTACGCGGCAGAATCCGACGACACCAGCCGAGTATCTCGGCACGAAAAGTATCGAATGAAAGAGCAATTACAATCAGCGCTAAGCGGCAACCGGCTTGTGCTATTTTATCAGCCAATTTTAGACTTAAGCCTAAACAGCATTAGCCACTGCGAATGTTTAGTGCGCATGCTCGACGACGAAGGCCAATTTATTTCCCCCGCCCACTTCCTCGGCATCGCCGCTGAATCTGGCTTAATGCCACGACTAGACTTCTCCGTAATGGAAAAGGCCATGCGCCAGCAGCGCATGTGGGAAGATTCTGGCATCAATACCGGCCTTAGTATCAATATTACCGCGCCAACCCTTGAACAGGCTGATTTTGAAGAACGCCTAAGCGAAATTTTAAAACGGACTGGCGCCAATCCCGACCGTCTCATCTTTGAGGTTGTCGAGACCGACGCCTTAGAGAACTTAACTGCCGCAAGAAAACTGCTTAATAATTTTAAAGCGGTGGGCGCTAAAGTCGCGTTTGACGACTTTGGCATTGGCTTTACGTCCTTTGAATATGTGCGCGAACTACCAGTAGATTACATTAAAATAGACCAGTCCTTTATTCGCTTTATTCACGAGCGCGAGAGCGACCAAGTACTGGTAAAATCAATGGTGGAAATGAGCCACAATCTCGGCAAAAAAGTAATTGTCGAAGGTGTAGAAAACCGCGAAGCTCTGGAAATTGTGCGAGATATGGGCGTAGAGTACGTGCAAGGTTATTATGTTTGCCGACCGATGCCCATCAGCGCGCTGGATCTTTCATTGCGAATTCACGACTTTTAACTGGCGCTCGCATTACGGCTCCGAGCGCCAGTTAAAGATTGCGTTGCTATTGCGTTCTAACCCGCGCTACCGCGCTTTTCCAGCCGGTGTAGCGTCGAGCGCGATCAACTTCATTCATTGCCGGATCAAAGCCCCCTTCACACTGCCAGAGCGCGGCAATTTCCTCGAGCGACGCGTATACGCCTAATTGCAAACCCGCTAAATACGCGGCGCCGAGTGCTGTCGTCTCGCTGACGAGTGGACGCTCGCAGCGACAATCAAGCATATCGGCAAGACGCTGCACCACCCAATCGTTAGCGACCATTCCGCCATCCACCCGCAGCGTCGCAAAGTCAGCGCCATCACCGCGCATGGCCTCTAATAAATCGCGGGTTTGGTAGCAGACCGACTCCAAGGCCGCCCGCGCAATGTGTGCGATGCCGGTATCTCGGGTCAGCCCCAAAATTGCGCCGCGGGCGTCGGGGTCCCAATATGGCGCACCCAGCCCGGTAAAAGCTGGCACCATATAAACGCCGTTCGAACTTGCCACGCTTTCTGCCAAGGGTTGGGTCTCTGAGGCTGAACCAATGAGGTGTAAGCCATCACGTAGCCATTGCACAGCGGCACCAGCGACAAAAATACTTCCTTCTAAGGCATAGGTGACCTCACCCTTAATGCGGTAAGCCACCGTCGTCAGCAGGCGATGTTTAGAGCTTAAAGCCTTGGTTCCGGTATTTAGCACCACAAAACACCCTGTCCCGTAGGTGCTCTTTACCATGCCGGGTTTAAAGCACGCCTGACCAACCGTGGCCGCCTGTTGGTCGCCAATTAATGCGCAAATCGGTATCGCTGAGCCAAACAAGTCTGACGTGCATCGGCCATAATCATCGCAGCTGTCTTTCACTTCGGGCAATAGAGTCTGAGGAATATTAAACAATTCCAGTAGTTCGGCATCCCATTGCTGCTTATGAATATTAAACAATAAGGTACGAGATGCATTTGTCGCATCGGTGGCATGCTGCTCGCCGTCGCTTAGGCGCCACAATAAAAAACTATCGATCGTGCCAAACGCCAGCTCCCCTGCCTCTGCACGCTTCCGGGCACCCTCGACATTATCCAGCAGCCACGCCACTTTAGTCCCAGAGAAATACGGATCTAACAGCAAGCCGGTACGTTGCGACACCAAGTCTTCAACGCCCTGCGACTTCAACTCAGCACACTGCTTAGCCGTGCGTCGGTCCTGCCAAACAATCGCTGGATAAATCGCTTTCCCCGTTTTCCGATCCCAGATCACCGTGGTTTCACGTTGATTGGTGATTCCAATGCCAGCAATCGCCGACGCCTTTAGGCCAGCATCCGCTATCGCCTTACGGCAACTATTTAAGGTCGTTTGCCAAATTTCCTCTGGGTCGTGCTCTACCCACGCGTCCTCAGGATAGTGCTGACTAAACTCCTCTTGGCCAAGCCCACAGACCTCACCCCGACTATTAAAGACGATTGCCCGTGAACTGGTAGTACCCTGATCAATCGCCAGCACATAAGTTTCCGTCATTTTTCATTACTCTTGTGAATTGCTAAGGGCAATGATGGCAGAGTCGGTGGTCTGCGGCCATAAATCGGCGGGATTTTTACGCGTAATTGGGGCCTAGGCCAAAATTCCACCGTCAACGCGAATATGCTCTCCCGTGATATGACAGCCATCTTCGGACGCCAGCATGGCAACAACACCGGCTACGGTCTCAGGCCCTTTGGCGCCACTCAGGGAGGTGATGCGGCTAAGCAAGTCAAAATCGGCGTCTTCCGGAAAACTTAAGCCCTGTACCATATTGGTATTAATATCACCTGGGCAAACACAATTGGCACGCACCCCGCGTTTGGCGTATTCAACTGCAATACTCCGAGTCAGGGCGAGTACCCCGCCCTTGCTTGCGCCATAGGCTGCGCCCCATGGTAAACCCTGCAATGATGCCGTAGACGCCGCATTGACAATATTGCCCTGGGTTTTAAGCAATTCAGGTAAGGCGGCCTTACACAGCATAAACGTGCCGGTTAAATTTACTGCAATAATCTGCGACCACATGTCAAAGCTGGTCTCATGGCAATTTGAAAAACGCAAAATACCTGCCATATTAACGACGACATCAAGCTTACCGTAATGAGCCACACAAGCAGCCACGGTGGCCTCCGCGGCGCCCGGCGCACTCACATCAAAACACTCCGCTATCGCCGTGCCGCCCGCGGCATTGATCTCTTGAACTAAACTCGCCACATCGCCTTGTTGGATATCGGTGCAGTAGAGTTTACCGCCTTCTGCAGCAAGCCTGAGTGCACAAGCTCGACCGATACCAGAGCCGGCACCAGTAACTAAGATCACTCTATCGGTAAATCGCTTCATACTGTCTCCTATTGTTATTCTTAAAATGTATCTAGAAATTTTATCGATATCACTTAACGGCCGATATGCCCCAATTGCAGTAGACCAAACTCGCCAGCAACACTGCGGCGACCAGTGACCCCATTTGCCAATGAGATGACGTGTTTCGTTCTTGTCTTAATTTCCTTGTCGACTAAGCTGGCCGCAACCGTAATAATTTTTGTCATTAATACATTTGAGACCATCACCATGAGCGATCTCGACGACTTCCGCGCCAGCGTCAAAGCCTGGCTGCAGGACAACTGCCCAGTATCCCAGCGCCAGCCCATTACCAGAGAAGAGCAGGTTTGGGGCGGCCGCAATATGAGTTTTCCGAGTGCCGACGCCAAATTATGGTTTGAGCGGATGCGCGACAAAGGGTGGACCGTGCCGGAATGGCCGTGCGAATTAGGCGGCGGCGGCTTAAATGAGCGCGAGGCGAAAATACTGAAGGAAGAAATGAAGGCCCTTGGCTGCCGTACACCACTGTATGATCTTGGTATATGGATGCTCGGCCCCGCCGTATTGGAATATGGCAGCGAGGATCAACGTCGCCAACATATACCCAAAATCGCCCGTGGTGAGGTGCGCTGGTGCCAAGGTTACTCCGAGCCCGGTGCCGGTTCTGATCTTGCGAGTCTGCAAACCCGCGCCGAAGACTGTGGTGACCACTTTTTAGTAAACGGCAGTAAAATTTGGACAACCAACGCCGATAAAGCTGACTGGATATTTTGCCTAGTGCGTACCGACCCGGATGCCAAAAAGCAGGAAGGTATCAGCTTTTTATTGATCGACATGGATCAGCCCGGCATCACGGTGAAGCCCATTCCATTGATTAGCGGCGATTCTGAGTTTTGCCAAACCTTTTTTGACGATGTCAAAGTCCCTAAAAGTAATCTTATCGGCGAGTTAAATAAGGGCTGGTCGGTCGCCAAGTCTCTGCTCAAACACGAGCGCAAGCTTATGGCCGAGATTGGCGGCGATACCCCAGGGCCAAGCTTTTCGCCAGCACAAGCGGCCTTAAAGTACGTTGGCTTAGATGCAGAAGGAAAGCTTAAAGATCGTGGCCTGCGCGAGCAATTGGTCGCCCATGAGATGCGCTTTCGGGCACTTGGGCTCACTCATTTCCGCAGTTTTGAAGAACGTATGCACGGCAATACCGATAACAGCATTCCCTTAATTATGAAGTATGTAGGCACAGAAGAAACCAAGCGCAAGGAAGAGGTCTTAATGGCAATTCTGGGCAATCGCGCCCTCGGCTGGGACGACCCAGAGTTTAGTGACGACGAGTTGCTAAGCAACCGAGGCTGGCTATTTTCAAAAGCCCTCTCGATTGCCGGTGGCACCTCAGAAGTGCAATTGAATATTATCGCCAAGCGCGTATTGGGACTTCCGGTATGAATGCCCGCAACCAATTCACGGTAAATACGCTTGTCGCAAACGCTAAGGAGACCCGCAATGCCACTCGTACTCAATGAAGAGCAGCGCTTGCTGAAAGACACCGCCAAAGACTTTTTAAATAAAACCGTGCCCGTTGAGGCGCTGCGACAACTTCGCGACAGCAAAGATGCGCTCGGCTATAAACCAGAGCACTGGCAGAAAATGTCGGAACTGGGCTGGGCAAGTATGATCATACCCGAAGCCTATGACGGCTTAGATTTCAGTTTTTTAGGCTTAGGTGCCGTATTTGAAGAGAGTGGCCGCACGCTGGCTGCGTCGCCCCTTTTCGCCAGTGTCGTGCTTGGTGCGTCTGCCATTATTATTGGCGGTAACGAAACACAAAAGGCAACACTATTGCCGCAAATTGCGAGTGGCAATTTGCGGTTTGCCCTCGCTATTGACGAGAGCGCTCACCACAGCCCTGACGAAATTAACTGTACCGCAACAGCAACTGACAACGGCTATAAGCTGAATGGCAGCAAGACCTTTGTTCTGGATGGCCACAGCGCCGACCAGCTCATTGTTGTTGCCCGTAGTCAGTCTCAAAGCCGCGGTCGAGATGGCCTAAGCTTGTTCATTGTCGATGCAAACACCGCTGGCATTGAGCGTAAACGCCACTATATGCTCGACAGCCGCAATGCAGCGAGCATCCAATTTGAAGATGTTCATGTCTCGAGTGAAGCGCTACTTGGCGATGCAGACCAAGGCTGGTCACTACTCAATAATGTTTTAGATCGCGGTCGTATTTGCCTCGCGGCAGAAATGCTCGGCGGCGCGCTAGAATGTTTTGAGCGCACAGTTAGCTATCTCAAAGAGCGAGATCAATTTGGCGTTAAAATTGGTACGTTCCAAGCCCTGCAACATCGCGCCGCGATTATGTTCACCGAGCTGGAATTAGCAAAATCTGTCGTGTTAGATGGTTTGTCGGCTATTGACGACAATAGAACTGACCTCGCACAACTAGCCAGTTTAGCCAAGGCACGCTTGAACGATGTGTTTGAATTAGTGACAAATGAAGCTGTGCAAATGCATGGTGGCATCGGTGTTACCGACGAGCTGGATATCGGTTTATTCCTAAAGCGCTCCAGAGTAGCGAATCAAATCTTTGGTAACAGCAGCTTCCATCGCGACCGCTACGCCAGCCTCTGCGGCTATTAGCCAGTACAGCCCCTGCGCTAACGGCGCAGGGGCTAATATTTAAAGCCTAATCGGAATTTAGAAGCGCAACACAAAGTCGGCATTATTGCGTGGCGCACCCAAAAACAGGGTTAAACTTTTAAACAACTCACTACCAGGCGCTGGCGACAGCGTAAGATTACCGCTCGCCCGACCACTATTCATCAACTGCACCTGGCCACGCACACGGTTCGGATTATTCTCATCCACCAGTACTGTTAGCAAGCCATTTACACAGCTCAGCTCAGCAGACACTGGCGCGATAGTGCTGATACCGTCGATATCACCAAGCAATGAGGCCAAGGTAAGCGTCCCCTCGATCGAACTGCAGCCTGTGCTGCTCAGTCTAGCCGACGCCAACACCAAATCGACGCCACCATCAAAACCCATACTCGGCAGCTGGGCAATGCCCATCAATTCAGCAATTTTGCCGTGCGCCTCAACATCGCGCAGCTTTAGGGTATCTCCTGCAGCCAAACCCAGTAGCGCAGTCGCCTTCACCGGGCTAGCAATACTAATCGCCAATGGCACACCACGAAACAGCCCCACCGGACTAAAGCGCCACTGCAATTGACTGGCATGAACATCACCGAATTGGACATGATCAATCTGCCCCCGCCACGCACGGCCAGTGACCGTTCCAAGTTTCAGCTCAGGCACTTGTTTGGCTAAAATATCCGTCACCAACCACGCTGGGCTCGTCATCAACAAACACACTAAAAAGAAGACCGTACCGCAAACAACCCACAGGGAACGCCTCATCCCTCGCCCCCAACTGATGCCCGCAAAGACACACTGCCAGGCACATCCAATAAACTCATATTGACCGAATACAATGTCATACCCGCAGTAGATAGGGCTTCAATTAGCTGCACTGCGCTAGTGTAATCGGTGCTGGCCACCCATAGACTGTAGCGCCCAGCCGACTGTGGCTCAATGCGGTTAACATTGACGCCCAGCGCCGCTGCCGCGCGGGTTATTTGCTGCTGCAGCGAGCCCGATAGCGCACTCGCCGGCACATTGCCATGTGCGGCTTGCAATTGCTTTGCCGCTTGCTGCATCCAAAGATAGGAACTACGACGCTGTTCTACGCGAGTTTGGGCATTATCGCGGGCCGCTAACAATGGCTGCCACAACAGCAGCCATATCATTAAGGGCACCGCCACCGCGGCCCCAGCGATTAGCGTAAAGCGCTCTTGCTCGCTGCGGCCCTCAAGCAGTTGGTTTAACCATTTCATTGCGCGTCACCCCGTATGCTTATCTGTCCCGCTATGCCGCCATCTTGCTGGCCGAAAGCGCCCCGCTCCACATTAACGCCCTGCGCCTTCAGCGTCGCCAGCCATTGATCTATCACTTCATAGGAGGCCGCGCTCAGGATTAATTTCATCACCGCAGGGTCGTTCTCATAATTTAGCTGTGCAAGCGTAATACCCGGCTTGGTCTTAGTCGTCGCCGCGACTTTTTCGAGCCAAGGCATCATTAAGTCTTTACCGCCCGTCTTTTCAAGCGCATTGAGCTGGCTGCGCATCTGACTGCGGGCGTTAACCACGCGACTCCCCGGAAAGGTCTGCTGATATACCGCGACCATTGCCTCATCGAGGGCGTCCGCCTCACGATTATCCCGATACGTCTGCAGGCCTAAACTCATCCAATGCAAACCCAAAAGGGCCACCAGCAAGATAAGTGGCCACCGCAAACGAGCAATCGCCTCACCGCTTTCGTCTTTTAGTAAATACGGGCCACTTAGCAAGGACAGTGGCCAAGCTTGAAAACCGATTGCGAAGGCACGCAGCCTATTTTCACATTGTTCTATAACATGCTCACCCTCACCAAATCGGCTTTCCTCGCAGTCGCCAATGCAATACACCTGCACGGGCGTCGCGCTGATTTCAGGCCCGACAATTTGCTGCCACACCGCAAAGTTTTCGCTGCTCATGCCCATAGGCTGAGCATGAATATTCGCCGCCACCTGAGTATTATCGATAACAACCGTATTGGGGGGTAACACTGCGTAGTCAGGTAGCAGTGCTTTAATGCGCAAACCGCTTTGCCGCAAAAGGTCTAAACTGGCTTTTACCACACCGTGATCGGCCACCAGCACATCCGTAGGCTGCTTTGCCTGCAATACACCGACCGCAAGATGAACTGTGTCTAAATCAGTGCAGAGTTTATCTTCAAGCTGATAGGGCAATGCCGCCATACCAACCCGACCACCCTTGGGTAATACCACGCGATGGGCGCTGACCGCCGCGCCCGGTAAAAGTGCGTAGCACGGTACCGCAGCGCAAGATTCTGCCAACGTGCCGAGTTCACGGCCATTAGCCAACACCCCTTCGGCAATCACCTTGTGATGCTCATTGTCCCAATGCAGCCAGGGCACAGGGGCCTCTGCATCAAGGGGTAGATCTAGTAACAACAGCGCGCTCAAAAAACTTCTCCATACTCACGGGCATAGACAACTGCCTTGCCATTTCGTAACACGATTCGACTATATAAATGCAGCTGACGCTGTTCGTAAAAAACATCGCTCAGCCCTTTAAAATAGTGCGAGCTGACACCCAAACCCTGAATATAAACAGTTGGCAATGGCTCTTCTGCGGAAAGCCCCAATTCAGCAATAAAGCTGGCCACATCGGGCCAACCATTTTCCGGACGCCGCTCTAAAATCGCAAGTACTTCAGCAACGCCGAGTACATTACCAATCGCCGCAGCAAGCAATGGGGCCTGAGCCGGGCTAAGGGTATTGATATTTAATACTGTATTGACCTCGGGCAAAGCGCAGAGGTATGGCGCCAGTCGCGACTGCTCACCCTCTTCAAACTCGGCAAAAAGGCCGAGCTCACTGACCGAGTCTATCAAACTATTTGGCGGCAGATAGGGATAATCTTTGGCGGTGTAAAGCAAGTCTTCAGCGCCGTAGATACCTTCTGGAGAAAAGTCCTCGTCAATCCAATCTTGGGCGCGTCCCATAATAAATTCAGCCCGCTGCGGAGAAAACTCGAGATTGCTTAACAAACCACTAAACACCTGCTCGGCAGTCGTTAACTCCACGCTGCCTCCTGTCGCCGATTCTGGTTTATACAGCGAATTGATATTAAAACAGGCCTGCTCATCGGTAATTAAACCGGCAATTGAGCCACCGTCAATGGGAAAAACAATATCCTTGCGCGCCCAATCTTGACCTAAATGCACCACAGACTCGCCGGCAATATCCTCGAGGGCAAAGACTTCAATACGCTCCCCGCCCAATGAATACCAATACGCCTGATCCATAATTCGCTGATTTAATAGACGCTGGCTGCTATAACGCACACCATCAACAAGCCCTACCGCCAGCACCACCATTACGGCAACAATCAACAGGACCATCATCAGCGCCGCGCCGCGCTGGCGCACGAGTGTAGAAGACCTCACTGAATCGCCTCCGGCAACAAGACATTCAGTCGAATATCGTCCCACACCCCAACGGCCGTCAACATCCGCAGCGCCTTGGGTTGGCTGGCATTTATTTGAGTACTTGGTGGCCAAAACGTTGACCAGCGTTCGCCATCATATAATTCAACAACAAACTGACTCACATCGGTCAATAAAACTTGACGCTGCCAATGGGTATTACTCGCAGGATCGGCAACCCCCGCGCTGTAACGAATTAGCGCTTCGTCTTCTTTTACATAGCGAACCCGCTCTAACTTGCTGCCCAAACCTCGCCCCGGCAAAACCCGGCGGCCAGCATGTACAAACTCCAATTCGCTGTCTTCACCGACCTGCGCCGCAATAATATTTGCAGGCATTACGTCGCCCTGTGAATCTCTCGGAATACGCGGAGTAAGCTGCTCTACGTCGTGGCGAAATATTGTCAATGCCAGCGCGAGGCGCTCTAGATTCTGCTGACGCTGTTCAATAACCGCCTGATTATTAAGCGAGCTATTCAGCAAGAGTGAACCTGCGGTGCCGATTAGCGCCATAATGCCGACCGCAATCAGTAACTCAACTAGGGTAAACCCCCGCATGCCATTATACGTTTTCATTTATTGAGGAATGCCGAACGCGTGGCCAACACATCAGTAGCCTTTTGCAGCGTCACCGTTATGTCCACGCGACGAATATCTGGGTGTGGCGTTTGCTCAACACTGCGCTGCCAATTAAAGTCAAAACCTGCCATGGATTCTTTGCCACTATTATTCGTTCCATAGCCATCGCGAAGAATATCAATTAAAACATTGTGGGCCACTAAATCGGCAAACTGTCGCTCTTCAATCGCGCTAATACTGCGCGCGCTCTCGGTGAGACTTTTGGTTAGCGTCACCGCAGCAGTGGCAAAAATCATCAGCGCTACCATAATTTCCAATAAGGTAAACCCACGCTGACGATCCTGTAAATTAGGCCTCATGGTCGATCAACCGTGAGCTGTTCGTCAAAACTAAGTGACTCTGTGCCAGCCGTTGATAAACGCCACTCAAAAGGCGAGACTTGGCCGTCTGACAAAAACAACAACTGGGGGTTCACCTCCTGTTCCGTATCCTCACTATCCAATCGTGCTTTTTCATGCAAAACCTCGCCATCAACGAGAAGCTCGGTCTGAACATTGTCGTCCAGTGCAATGCTTTTTGCTAAAACACCTTGCGCTATTTTCTGCCAGCCATCGGCAGTTAATACGTAAAAATTGCCGCGCTGATTCCGCCATTGCAAGCCCAAACTATGACCACTAAAAACGGCTTCGGCACGCGCACTGCGCAAACTGCCAATCAGTTTAAAGCGCTGCTCTTGCAGTAAGGCGCCGCCGTCTTTAGACGGCAGCGTTAATGCTGCGACACCACTGAGCAGGCCGATAATAAAAACAACGACCATTAATTCTAGCAGTGAAAAGCCGGACTCATTCCTGCCAGTTGACGATATCACGTGCAAGCCCTTCTCCACCTTCTTCCCCATCAGAACCGGTAGAGTACAAATCGAAAGGTCCATGTTCACCCGGCTGGATATACACATACGGTGTTCCCCATGGGTCTTCAGGTAGGCGCTTAATATACCCGTTACTGCGATAATTTTTGGGCTGATTGCCCGTCTCTGGCCGAGTAATCAGCGCCTGCAAACCCTGGTTGGTAGTGGGGTAAACATGGTTATCAAGCTTGTACATATCCAGTGCTTGCTCAAGTACCGAGATATCGGCACGGGCTTTTTCGACCATGGCGCGATCTTGATTTTGTAAGACATTGGGGGCAACCACAGCCACTAGCAAACCCATAATAACGATAACAACCATGATTTCGAGAAGGGTAAAACCCGACTGGCGGCGTGCTACCCTAGACGACTTTTTTATCTCAAACATATCCACAAACTCCTAAAACTGAGTCAAATTATTTAACTGTAATATCGGCAGCATAATCGCCAGTACAATGGATAGAACCACCCCACCCAATACCACTATTAATAGCGGCTCAAATAGGCTTACAAACATCTGTACCCGCTGCTGCAACTCTCTTTCAAGATTGCTTGCAGCACGCTGTGTCATGGCTTCCATTTCACCACTGGCCTCACCACTGGCAATCATATAAATCGCAAGCGGGGGCAGTTCAGCCTCATCCTGAAGGCAGCGGCTAAAGCTTTTGCCTTCGCGCACTTGCTCCCGCACCAGCGCCATGCTTTTCTTTAAATGAGTATTACCCAAGGTATCGCAAGCGACTTTGAGGGTTTCCAAAAACGGCACACCAGACGACATCAATATCGCGAGGGTTCGCAACATCCTTGCGGCATCCAGCTCCAGCATCAGCAGTCCCCACAAAGGCAGTTTCAAAATAGCCTTGTCAGCTTGCAAGCGATGCTCCGGCGAGTTCAGCCACCAACGGCCAAGTACCGCTACCGCAATAACACCTAAAATAATGTATAGCCAATTCGCAATTAAACCGTCACTCAAGGTAATGAGCACGCGAGTTAGCGTCGGCAAGGCTTGATCATAGTGAGCAAATTGGGCGGTGACCTTGGGCACCACAAACGTCATTAAGGCGCCAACCACCGCTAGGGCAACAAACAATAACACCACCGGATAAAGAGCCGCCTGCACAATAACACCGCGCAGTTTTTGACTGTCTTCGGTGTAATCCGCTAACTGATCCAATATTAGCCCCAGATCGCCGGATTTTTCTCCGGAACTCACTAAAGCGCGGAACACCGGATTAAATACCCGAGGGTGTTCGTTCAAACCATCGGCGAGTGAATGCCCTTCTAACACCCGCGCCCGCAAATCAAGTACCACCCGCTTCAGATAAGGCTTACGGGTATGTTTGGCGGTTGCCGCCAGCGCTTCTTCTAGGGGAATACCAGACTGAATCAAGGTCGCCAAATGCCTTACAAACAAAGCCAGATCGGCAATACTAACCCGCGCACCAGCAAAGCTGCGGCGGGCATTATCGGCGCGAGTCTTGTCACGAGTTTGCTTTAGGTCGATGGGGAAAAGCTGCTGATCACGCAGCATCTGCCGAGCCTGACGACTGGAGTCGGCCTCGATCATGCCTTTTTTATTGGCACCAGCACTGTCTAGGGCGCGGTATTCAAAGGCCGGCATTGCTGCTCTCGCGTACGCTGCGCAATAATTCGTCAAGGCTAGTTTGGCCGTCTAACACAAGGCGCCGCCCCTCACCCATCAAGGACGGCATATGATCGCCAACCTGACGTAAAATATCTTGTTCGCCAGCACGGTTGTGAATTAATTCTGCAACCTCGCGGTCAATTACCAGCAACTCGTACACGCCTTGTCTACCGCGATAGCCAGTATGCTGACACTCATCACAACCCGCCGCATTAAAGGCGCCCTGACCTTCTAGTTTTGGGTCGCCCAACAACCGCGCTTCGGTCTTGTCTAAGACAATGGGGTGACGGCAAGTTTGGCAGAGTTTTCTGACCAGACGCTGAGCTAATACGCCCTTCAAGCTCGAGGCAATCAAATACGGCTCAACGCCGATATCAACTAAGCGCGTCACTGCGCCAACGGCGGTATTGGTGTGTAAAGTCGACAGCACCAAGTGCCCTGTCAAAGAGGCTTGCACTGCGATCTCTGCAGTTTCCTGGTCGCGAATTTCACCCAGCATCACCACGTCCGGGTCTTGACGCAATATCGCCCGCAAACCTCGCGCGAAGGTCATACCGACCTTGGCGTGCACCTGAGTTTGGCCGATGCCTTCAATATCGTATTCCACCGGATCTTCAACAGTGAGAATATTGCGGCGCCGGTCGTTGAGGGCCATTAAACCCGCATACAAGGTCGTCGTTTTACCCGAGCCCGTGGGGCCGGTGACCAAAATAATCCCGTTAGGCTGCTGCAAAAGATCTTTAAGGGTATCTAGCGTGCGCGACGGCATACCCAGCTGCTCTAGATCGATACGCGCTGCTTGTTTGTCGAGCAATCGCATTACCACTCGCTCACCGTAATTCGAGGGGATGGTCGATACCCGCACGTCAACTGCACGGCCAGCAATACGCAAAGAAACGCGGCCATCTTGCGGCACCCGTTTTTCGGCAATATCAAGTCTAGACATAACCTTAATTCGCGACACCAGCAATGGCGCCAAACGGCGACTTGGGGTTAAAACTTCCTGCAAAATACCGTCAACGCGCAAACGCACCGACATCGTTTTTTCATAGGTTTCAATATGAATATCAGAGGCATCACGCTTTAATGCTTCACCAAATAAGGCGTTGATTAAACGAATAACCGGCGCGTCATCTTGCGCATCGAGCAGGTCTTGAGACTCGGGGATCTCCTCGGCGAGGCGATCGAGATCCACCTCACTGGAAATATCACCCATTGCCGACATTGCGTCGCCCTGCTGACGCTGGAAGGTCTCATTAATTTTATCCTGTAAAACTTTTTCTTCACAGAGCGTAAATACTAAGGGCTGGGGAATAACCCGCTGCACTTCGGCAAGCGCCGACGGTGGCGTTTGTTTGCAACACAGCAGCATTAATTCACCGCTGGCATTCTCTTCAATAAGAACGCGGTTACTGCGGGCGAAGGCATACGTTAGGGTTTGCGACATATCAGTGTGAAGCCTCGTTCACACTTACTAGATCGGCCTTGGCACAATCGCCCTCTGTTTCACAATCGGCGTGCAGTTCAGGCGCAGTTGCCTTATCGTCATTTGGTTGACGCTCACTGGGAACCTCGCTGCGCTTATCTGATGACGGTTGAATTTGGCGTTTTTCAACGGCGTCTTCGGCTGGCGACATTGGTGGCGGCACCGGCTTATGGGGCAATATATTTGGCGGGGATGCATCCATACCCGTCCATTCAGGCAACACAGCGAGATCGGTAAATGGGAATAAATTAATGCCCTGCTCCGCCTTCACTAATTGCTCGGCACGAATAAAGTTGTATTTGCGGGCACTTAAATCCGACAAAGTGGCTTGATCGCGCACAATGGTGGGACGAATAAATACCATCAAATTACGCTTAACCTTGCTGGTGCTGTCAGAGCGGAATAAACGGCCAAGAATCGGAATATCACCGAGCAAAGGCACTTTTGCAGTCTGCTCTGTCACCTGGTCGTCAATTAAACCGCCAAGCACAATTGTCGCGCCATCATTCACTAAGACCGAGGTCTTAATGGTACGCTTATTGGTGATGACGTCAGCGGCGTTGGTTGATGGGCTTAATGAAGAAACTTCCTGCTCAATATTCAGTTGCACTGCGTCGCCTTCATTTATCTGAGGCGTAAACAAAAGTTTGATACCCACTTCCTGACGGCTAATCGTCTGAAAGGGGTTGGTATTGGTGGAGCTTGCGGTTGAACCAGTAATGACCGGAATTTCTTGGCCAACTAAAATAGACGCTTCTTCGTTATCCAAGGTCAATAGGCTTGGCGTAGACAAGATATTCGATTCTGAGTCGCTCGCTAACGCAGTTAACAAGGTAGCAAAACTAAAAGCACCATCGCGCAGTTTACCCAGACCAATCGCCGCGCCACGTACACCGCTGGCGGCCGCTGCCGCCGCCTCTTCACCGGCGAGTAAACTAATAATACCAGGGGTGCTACTGCTACCCGAGGCGCCGCCACCAAAGTTAATGCCACCGGCGGGCTGATTGCCGCCATTTGCCCCTTTAAACAACCATTGCACACCCAGTTCCTTAGCGCGATTGTCTGAGACTTCGATAATAATTGCCTCAACCAATACCTGGGCGCGGCGGATATCGAGGTCGCGAATAACCGAGAGCAAATCCGTAATAATATGAGGGCTGCCCGACAGCACAATAGAATTGGTTTGTTCGTGGGCTTCTATATTAATTAATGACGACGAGTCGCCCGCGGCAGCTGGTCGACCAGCTGCCTGGTCGCCTTTCACAATGGTATCGCTAATGCTTTTAAGCACCGGTGCTAAATCGACCGCTTTCGCGTACTTGAGGTATTGCACGCGAATATTAGACTGGCTACTCACTTCGCTGTCGAGATCAACCACTAGGCGCCGCAAATAGCTCCGTGCCTCATCGTCGCCAAACAAAATCAAGGTGTTCGTGCGAGGATCAGCCGCGACAACCGGCTTGGACGCACCGCGTTTACGGGTTTGTTGCGACAGAACCTTAGTAAGAATACGCTCGACTTCTTCAGCCGAGGAATTTTTTAAGACCACGGTTTCCATCAATTGCGAATCAACCGAGTTGATCGCATTAATAATCGACATCAAACGCCGCACATTAGATTCGCGGTCGGTAATCAGAATAATATTGGAGTCAGCGTAGCTCGTGATGACGCCAACTTTATTATCGACCAGCGGCCGTAGCGACTTAACCAGCTCATCGGCATCGGCATTTTGCAGTTGCGCGATACGGGTAATAATAGATTCGCTGCGGCCGGTTGCATTACGACCGAGCTGCACCTCTATGCCTTCAATTTTTGCCGCTTGGTTGGGAATAACCTTGAGTATTCCGTCACCCACCTCAATGGCAGAATAGCCTTCGACACCCAGCTGTAACAAAAATATTTGGTAAAGTTCATCGGCATCGAGCTTACGATGGCTCTGCACCGTAATTTTACCTTTCACCCGGCTATCAACCACAATGGTTTTACCCGTGAGCTTGGCGACGGTGTCGATAAATTCGCCAATATCAACATTTTGCATATCCAGTTCAAAGCGCTCGGCCAAGGCCGTGCCAGAGACAGTTAGAAATAGACAAAATGTGATGCTTAACTTCAGTAGCAAGGATTTCATAGATCAAATCTTTTGGTGAGTATGGTATCTGCGCGTTTAATCAGCAGCTCGTAGGAACTGGTGTTTTCCATCATTTTCATTAATTCTTGGGTCGACATATCGGAGAGCGACTGGCCATTAACCGACAGCAACACGTCGCCAGGCTCCAGTGACAGCTGCGAGAATAGGCGTGTATCCCGCCCCGGCTTCACTTCATAACCGGTAAGTCTGCCGCCATCCATAACCGGGTTCACGGAAAAAAACCGCACTAACTGCAATGGACTGTTTTGCAAGGTGTCGCGGGGGTCACCCACTAATTCCCGAATTCCTGCAGTGCTTAAATCGACATTTTCCGCATTGCTTGGACGGCTGTTCGTCGAGGCGGCCCGCAAACCGGTCGCACCGGCTTTCTGATCTAGCTCGATTTTTTCCTGTTTACGATTGTTCTCAATAATTATGTGGTCGGCCAATACCGCGAGTAAGGTAACGGTACCCGGCACTTCAATTTTCTCACCGATGCCATAGGCCTTCGTTTTATTACCGTGACGCAACACCGCAACGCCGCGCTCATCGTTACCCGCCACAAGGCCGATTACAGTAATTTTTAGAGCGCTGCGCCGAATGTCTTTTTGAATTTCTGTCGCGGCCACCGCGTTACTCGGCCTCAGACCAAACAAAGGTACTGCCAGCAAACTTTGCACATCGTAATTTTTGGCGCTAGATTTGCTTATCGAGGTCGCGACCACTGGGCCGACACTCGGTAGCTGCACGCCACGAAAAAGCGCAACCACCTGCCAACACAAGCCCGCAAGAACAGCCAAAAGCAAAGCCGCTATTAGGGCAGTTAAGCAGCTAGCCAACCGAGGCGTGAGCATTTTCACCCATGTCATAGACTGCTCCACGTCTCAGTTTTCCCCCTGAAAGAAGGCTAGGCGCCGAATAGTAGCGGAATAATATGACATTTTTCTTACATCATCCTGTGTAATATGCGACACCCGAAACAGGCGCGTGCCCGACTTGCACTGCAGATCTAGGCCTATTTAAACACGCAGTGCTTAGCGTAATCTTTGGCCTCATTGCCAGACCAATCACCCTTGGGCTTGTTTTCCATGGCTGTACACCACGCATCACTACCAACTTCCGGCGCGCAGGCTGCGACTACAGCCACCGACAGGAGCAAAGCAACCACTGTTATTATTCTCTTCATGAGATCTTCCTAGCAGCACAAATATTCACAGAGTGTAACAGAGGGCGACACCCACAGGCACGACCCCCGGCTCAATTACGCTTAAAAAATAGCGATAGCTCAAACTTCAACCATATCAAAGTCGAATTTGCTAATACCGCAGTCTGGGCACTCCCAGTCTTCTGGCACATCGGCCCAAGCCGTTCCGGCGGCAATGCCGTCGTCAGGCCAGCCCTCAGCCTCATCGTATACAAACCCACAAATCACACATTCCCATTTTTTAAACTCGCTCACAAACATCTCCTCTTTCGGCTTAAGCGCCTAGCGATAGTAATATAGTTATCTCAGCTCGTGCGCGGAGCCGACAGCTGGCGAGTATACTATTGAATCAGTGACGCAAATATTAAGTAAATTCAATAATGTATGCTATGCATATGCGTAAAAATGGCCCAACTTAAAACCGCAACAGCAATACCACGCGCTGCTCACCCCGCTCCAGAGTGAGGGCCAACTGCTCAATATTTGCTAAAACACCATATATATCTGTCAGCGCTTCACTGCTGGCCAATGATAATCCATTAATCGCAACGACTCGGTCACCAGCTCGTAAAGCTAACGTTTCGAATAGAGCCTGATCTTTACCCGGCGACAAATAGTAGCGCCGCTCACCCAAAGGGTCGACCCTAACCTCGATATCGACAGCCCCCCGCAAAGACAGTGGGCGCTGGTATAAACGCTGGCGGTAATCGGCGATCAACTTCCTTGCCGCAGAATTATTCCGCAAATCGACAATGCGCGGCTCAGCCAAATTTAATGCATCATATTGCTCAATATTGAGCGCAAATATGTCACCTGCAGACGTCAATAGCGGCGCCAACAAAGCGTAGCCGCCACAATTATTAATTAGCACAGAATCATCAAGGATCTTGGCAAGCACCACACAGGGCAAAATAGTCTCGCCTGCGCGCAGCTGCTGTACATCACTGCCGATCTTGAGCTGGGCAAACGCGCCGCCCTCGTCATGACCTAGTGTCAGTAACTGAAGCTTGCGACGTGGCTGAGGCTCCTCGCCAAATGTACTGGCATTATCGGCATTAAAAATCATCTCCTCTTCACTCGCCGCATCATTCGCCGGGGACAAAGTATTTAGCATCATCAGCAACATCGCCGTCACACCACCAATACTCAATGCCTGAAGCCACTTCAACAACACATCAACCTCCGCTAGCCAAGTTCAAACCACGCCTCATATACGAGACAATACCGGTATCAGATAATTACTGTAGGCCCACCACTGAGGTACAATAGCGCTTTTGGGCAATGACTCCCTGTAATGCAACTACATCTCGCCCCAATGGAAGGCGTTGTTAACGCCCGTATGCGCGCCCTGCTTACCGCTGTGGGCGGCATAGATCGCTGCGTAACCGAATTTGTCCGAGTTAGCGACCAGCTATTGCCGCCACGGGTATTTCACCGCTTGTGCCCCGAGCTTAATAACAACGGTCTCACGCCCAGCGGCGTGCCCGCTTACCTGCAATTACTCGGCGGCGACCCGGGGCCAATGGCTGAAAATGCAGCCCGCGCAGCCAGCCTAGGCGCTCCCGGTATCGACACCAATTTTGGCTGTCCCGCAAAATGCGTTAATCGGCACCGCGGCGGCTCAGTTTTATTAGACGAACCAGAGCTACTACACCAAATCATTAGCGCTATGCGTGCGGCTGTACCTAAAGAAATACCTGTGACCGCAAAGATTCGCCTTGGTTTTAAGGACAGTAGTCGACTCGCTGAAATTATCGCCGCTATCAGCGAAGCGGGCGCGAACGGTATCACCATTCACGCCCGCACCAAAGAGGATGGCTATAAACCACCAGCGCACTGGCACCAACTTGCGCAAGTACACAAAATCACAAATATACCTATTATTGCCAATGGCGAAGTGTGGAGCCCCACCGACTTTACGCAATGCCGAGCCCAAAGCCATTGCGAAGATGTGATGCTGGGCCGAGGACTACTAGCGCGGCCGGATCTCGCCCTCGAAATCAAATCAGCATCAGAAGGCTTGCACTATAAGCGCGACACCTGGCCCGCAGTACTTCATCTTGTTGAGGCTTTATTTGCAGACAGCATTGTAAATTGCGCACCGCGCCATGTCGGCGGACCTATAAAACAGTGGCTGGGTTACTTGCGCAGAGAATACCAAGAAGCGCAGCGATTATTTGAGCGAATTAAACGCCTAAACACCGCTGCAGATATTACGGCGGCGCTAGACGAACACCGCCACTACCTAGCCATAGCAGCCTAAAGGCTAAGCAGTTAGCTTCGCTTTCAGATAATTCAGCTCATCCAAAGCGCCATCGTCGGTCTGAGACAGCACGTACTTTTCGACCTTACCGCCCACCAAGGGGATTTTCGCCTTGCAGTGATGACTCACAATGTACTCACAACCCGACGCCGTCGGCAGCAAAGACATTGTTGCACCCAGTTGCACTGGCTGCTTTTTAATCTCGATACTCATCTTACCTTCCCAGCCACCGTCTTTAGGCTGCCAATTTTCAACAAACACCAAGCTTTGCTGGGCATTAAACACCCGAGCCAAAACCGACGGTAACTCGCGCACCACCTCTCGGCTCATTTTAACCGTGACTTGCTCGCCATCCTCTTCCACATCGCACTCTGCACTCAATTCACCTAGCGCTATACTGCGCTCTACGCGAAAATCTGGGTCACACAACAATGCCCAAACCTCATCAATACTGCGGTCAAACTGACATTTAACAGCCATAGTGCATCCTCAAAAATTGCATTATTTTTATCAACACTGCCAGTTTAACCTATCAATTCAGTCTGGCACACTATTTCTCAAACACCTGCTTATGCAGCAACATGCCCGAAAACATTGCCAGCGCAAAAATCAGGAAAGAGCTTGCCCCCGTCAATAGGGCAACAAGTGCTGGTGCGGGGCATAAGCCACTCAAACCCCAACCAGCACCAAACAAAACCGCGCCCAATATTAGTTTAGTATCGACATCTTTCTTTGTTGGCAAAGCAAAGGCGTCAGCGAACCGGGGCTTTTGCCGCTTAAACACCAAGAAAAAGCCAGGTGTGGTAATAAGGAGCGCAGCCCCCATCACTAGGGCGAGACTAGGATCCCACTGCCCAGTAATATCCAAAAAGTTTTGGACTTTAGCTGGATTTGCCATGCCCGACACGGTAATTCCGGCGCCAAATAAAGCGCCCGCAAACACTACAAATAAGCGGCTCATACACCCTCTCCCAACAAATGACGCACAACAAATACCGTTACGGCGCCACTCGCCATAAATACCGCTGTAGCAACCATTGAGCGCTGTGAAAATCGTGAGATTCCACACACCCCGTGACCCGACGTACAACCGCCGCCCATTCGGGTGCCAACACCAACCAATAAACCCGCTACGACTAGCACCGGCGTCGACGCGACGCTCTGCACGCCCTCCAGGGCACCACTGAAATAAGCGGCCAATATTGCCCCAAGAAAAAGCCCAAGCAAAAAGCTTAATCGCCAAGTCCGCTCATCGCCGCGCTCACTTAGCGCCCCAGCAACGATACCGGATATACCTGCGATTCGTCCCTTAGACCACATTAACAGGACAGCAGCCAAGCCAATTAAGCTGCCCCCAATTATTGCCAACCAAGGTGTGAACACTGTGCTTTCAACCATCGCTACAAACTCCTAACATTAGCGCAAATCTGCTTTAAAAGTCATTCGTGAGGCAAGTAACAACATACCCCCCACGGTATTAAGCAGTATACCTTTATCACCACCAAACACCAGTGATCAAGACCAATCAGCTATTGCCTCACGCTACGTAATATCCTCGCTTATTCAACACAGTCAATACTGCACCTAAAGGCCCGAATATCGAGCAAGCGCTACACCAAACCCAGAAACAACAAACCCCAGTATTTCTACTGGGGTTTGTGTGCGGAACAAAGACCGGACTAGGCCATATAAGAGCCTAGAAATAACTAGGCGCGAACCTTACTCCGCGTCATTTCCCCGCCGAGATGATGGGGCTTCGACTGAGACAATCGACTAAACTCTTCCGCCTCATAAACTTCCAGTATCTGACTGAGCTTACGACTTATCTTCGTACTCGCACGAATCATTTCCAGCTTGGGCCAGGTCGCCCGCTCACCCTCAAGTATAAAGAACTGCAACTCCTCCGGCTTTAGTTCAGTCAATAGCTTGCGGGGATCAAAAAAGCGGTATCGAGGAATAATATTAATATCGCCGGTGTACTCCTGATTAATCACGGAATAGACAATATTGGCAATCCGTCGCACCCGAGGTGAATTTTTGAAGTACTTTCTGGCAACACTACTACCGACTTTAGAAACTTCTTTAAGACTGCGTCCACCCAGCTGACGTAGTGCTGGTATTAAACCGCTATTTTCCGCCTTGGCGTCGTGTACAGCCCATAACACGATGGGGTTGGTCTGGCTTACAATAAAGTGGTTAACACCGTACAGACGAGCGAGTCGCTTAGCAGGAAGGTCATCACTTACCGAACCATCAATCCAACGCCGAGTTGCGAGGTAAGGCTGGGGGTGACCGTGCACATTTTTGGCTTCAAGCATGACTGGCGGATAAATTCCGGGAACCGCGCACGACGCCAGAACCGCTTTACGAATATAAACATTGGGGGATGCTATCGCATTCAAAAGCCGAGAGGTCTGATGGACGTCGGAAGGCGAAATAGAAATATTAATATGGCGCCCCGTCCGCTCAAAGGCTTCTTGAAAGGTAATATCGGGAATCAGCTTAGCGATTTTTTCTTTTAATAGCTGATGATTAATCCGTGGCGAGGACTCAGACAAGCGACCATTGACCAAGGCAACCTCGGTCAGTAAAACCTTGCCCAAATTGTCAGCGTCAAGAAAAGCTTTTAGCTCTTCATCTGTCCGCGTGCCCAATACCGCAGCGATCATTGAGCCAGCACTTGAACCGGAAATAACGTCCGGCAATAAATCCTGCTCTACCAGCGCTTTGACAACGCCAACGTGGAAATTGCCAAGCACCGCGCCACCACTCAGCATTAACGCCGATTTACCGTAGCATTTATTAGCTCGCCTGAAGAAATCTAATCGCTCGAGAAAACTGGGATGATCTGAATCAAGCTGGGCTAGATGATCAAGTGAGTCGCTTATGGCATCAACATAATCGTGAACCAGCTGTTTGGTACCAAATTTTGCTCTAGCATACAGAACGGGCTTACCCATCCCGCCCATATTGCCATGAATACCTTCATTCAAGGAAAAGAGTAGACCAATATTATCGTTGTTTTCGCGAAAATAACGCAGCCGCTCCAAGCGCGATCGAATTGACGCATAGTCATAGAGGCTGGTCTTATCAATCTTTTTCCAATGCTCTCTACCAGAACAGCGATCATGCTCTTTCGCTAGCGCTTTCCACTCTTCATAACTTGTTGAAAGCCGCAGTTTATTTTCTAGTTTCTTCACAATTTGCCCTATTCATCCAAACCACATACAGAGTTTATCAACAACACTGCTGTAAAACAGTAACGATCTTCAAGACGTAGACTTAGGATGACTCCAAATGCACTACCGGCACGATAAAACGCCGAAAAATCGATAAATCAACGAAATTAGTCTAAATTTCACTGCAAAATTAGTCAAAATTCCTGTATTTCTTAAAATGCCAACACGCTCTCACGGCCGACTTAATTTAATACTAGAATCTTATAACATGCCTTTGGGTAATGCTCTATGGCCCAAACCGCCGTTTTTTTTAACAATAAGGCCACATAAACTCGGGGCAATACGGCGATAAGCGTACCTACCGTCTAGATAGCTAGCAATTCACGGTGTGCGGTTACGCCGTCGCAAAGAAGCTTAGGCTACGTCCAGAAGGTCTTGCGGCTTGCCGTGTAAATGCCCCTGAGCATAATCAACTCCCAAGGCGCGAAGTTGATCCATAATTTCTTGTCGCTCCACAAACTCGGCTATCGTTCTCTTACCGAGCACATGACTAATGTCATTTATTGACCGCACCATGGCTTCGTGAACGGGGTTTTTGTCCATATCATGCACAAAAAGCCCATCAATCTTCACAAAATCAACGGGCAGCTCTTGCAGATAGCCAAAGGACGACATTCCCGTACCGAAATCATCAAGGGCAAACTTCCCGCCCAATTCGTGAACTCGGTGAATAAAGCGAGTAACTACCGAGAAGTTCGTGATCGCCACAGTTTCGGTGATTTCAAAACAGATGATCTCTGGATTAACCGTGCTGCGGCGCAGACAGCGGTAAACGAACTCTAAAAACGACTCCTGACACAGGGACTGCCCTGAAATATTAATGGAATACATCACATTTTGCGTATTTAACTCAGGATTACGCTGCAAATAATTGAAGAAGCTTTTAATTACCCAACGGTCAATCTGAGGCATCAAGCCAAAGCGCTCTGCCGCGGGCATGAACTGACCTGGACTGAGTATTTCACCGTTATAGCGCATTCGAACCAGCAGCTCGTTATACAATGTTGTGCGTCGATTCTCATCCACCAGCGGCAAAATTCGCTCGGTTACCAAGCAAAAATCGTCGGCCGCTAGCGCTTTATTAATTCTATGCACCCAATCCATATCATCGTGCAAGCGGCTAAGTTTCTTATCTCGCGTATCGTAAACATGCACCCGACCACGACCATCCTCCTTCGCTGAATACATCGCGACATCGGCCTGACTCATCACGGTTTCACGGTCTAGTGAGTACTCGTCTACCAACACCACACCAATACTAATTGACACTTTATGCGCGATACCACTCCACATAAAGGTCATGCGTTTCACTGCCTTCACTAGACGATTTGCGACAGAACGGGCTTCAAAGGTGTCGACATTACTGAGCAAAACACCGAACTCATCGCCACCCAAGCGGCATAACATATCACCGGTAAAAAGCTCTAGCTGCAATGCCTGCGCTATATTTTTAATTAAATTATCACCAGACACATGCCCACTGGTATCGTTAATTAACTTAAACTGGTCAATATCAATATAGAGTAAAGCATGGGTACGAGAACTCGTCGCCGCATCGTTAACAAGATTGGCCAAGCGCCGTTCGAATTCCTTTCGGCCCATTAGCTCAGTCAATGGATCAAGGCCATTCTCACCATCACCAAAGAGTTCTTCCTGGCTAGCAGCATTGGTAATAGCAATGCTATAGCCAATTTTGCTACCGTCGTCGTCTAGCACATCAGATACTGACGCTAAATAGCGATTTTCAATATTTGACGGCAGCACAACTAAAAACGGCTTGCCGTAATGACCAATACCAACTAACTGCTCGCTCAAAGCTCTGCCGTTCGACACACTTACAAAAGGCAGTACTTCCGCAACACTTTGGCCTAACAATTCCACTAATGGGAGGCCAGTTAACAATTTAGTAGCCGCATTGACATAAGTAATACGGCCATTGAGGTCCACACACAAAAGGCTGTGTGAAAGATTATTAAGCACTAATTCTGCTCGCATTATTTTTTCCTATTCCGCCAAGGGGATAGTAAAGTAAAACGTAGAGCCTTTGCCTAGCTCAGATTCAAGCCAAATTTTTCCGCCGTGCCAACGTACTATTTTTTCACAGATCGCCAAGCCAACCCCTGACTCTTTAACCACCCCTTCGCCACTGTCGCGGTGAAACAAGTTAAACAATCCGCTGTGATGCTCTGGCGCGATGCCAATACCGGCGTCACTGATTGAAAAAACCCAATTTCGTTCATGTGTCGTCGCGTTGATATAAATTTCAGGGGGCTTGCCTTCCGAATAGCGAATCGCATTGCCAATCAGATTCTGAAATAGCTGTGTCAATTGGCGACGGCAAGCAAAAACCGTTGGCAGGGTTTCGCAGTGTAAATTGGCATGGCTTGCCTGAAACTCGCTATCCAAATTCAGTAGAACGTCGCTGACAACAGAATTGCAGTCAACCATTTCCCGATTTTCATTAAAGCGACCGACCGACGTCAGCGCGACTAGCTTATTTAAAGCTGACTGCATGGCGTACACATTTTCACGGATATCGAGAAATTCTTCTGCCAAACCCGTTGGTGGAAGCTCATTTACCCTAGCGCCAATTTTACGCATTGCGCCAACCACTTCATTCAGCGGCATTTGCAAATCACGAGCGGCCAAATGCGAGAGCTGCTCAATTTCATTGACCAAACCAATAAGCTGATGACGACTTCTCGCCAAAGCAATTAAATCTCGGTAAGACGATAACGCGGTATAAATAACCGAAAAAAGGCGATCTTGGGTTAATTCCGTTTTCGCGCGATAGTCATTGATATCATAAACTTTTAACACTCGTCGCTCTGGCGCCAAACCCGGCTGACCGGTGCGCAGAATAATACGCACAAAATGATTGCCTATTTCTTGACGAATAAACCTCGCCACGTCCAAACCAGCGCTATCAGTTTCCATAACGACGTCGAGCAAGATGATCGCCGTGTCCGGATTATCTTGAATCATCTGTCGCGCTTGCTCACCAGAGTAGGCGCTAACAAATTCCAAATGGCGGCCACCAAAACTAAAGTCATGAAGTGCCAAACGGGTGACTACATGAATTTCTTCCTCATCATCAACAATGAGGACCTTCCACGCATTCTTGGCTGTTGTCGCCGAATCCTGTGTCAGCATAGTACTTTGCTCGCTTGCCAGAATAAGCTCATCGTTACCTGCCATTTTATCTGGAATTTTTTTGCTATTGGTATTAGTCATGATTGTTCGACTCCAGCAGCGCGATTGTCTCGTGGGCTATTGCAACGTTTCTTACAAACAATTCAATCATTGCAATATCCGGAATTGAAAATACATCCTTCGCCGACACGTACAGCAGCTGCTCCATGCCTGATTCTGTAATATAGTAGCTCACCCAGTAATTATCACCATAGTTGCTCGAGCGCTGTGCAATTGCCGCACCTAATCGATCGCCAATGTCGCTATCAAACGCTGAAATTTCGACTGTTCCTTCATAATCTGAATAGCAACCGGTAGCCGCCAGTATATTTAATGCGTTACTTGCCGGTCGTGCCAACATTCCACAGGGCTGCACTAGCATGGCGTCCTTATTTAAATAAAGTAACGCGGTTAGCTGCTGCAAAACTCCCTCAGCAAACGCAGCCAAATTACGCCGCTCGAAAATATTGGCGGAGGCCTCGATGACTTTCAGTAAACCAAGCCGATTATTCTCTAAGGCCATCAAATCTCGATAAGAACACAAGCTGGTATACACTGTTGAAAAGAGCTTTTGCCTAGTTAACTCGGTTTTCTCTTTATAATCATTTATATCGTACTGCGTTATCACTTCCAGCTCAGGCGCTTGGCCAGGTTGCCCGGTGCGCAACACAATACGCACAAACTTATTATTTAATTCCCGACGAATATAGTGCACCAGATCAAGCCCGGCATGATCTGTTTCCATTACCACGTCGAGCAGGATTAAGGCGATATCATCGTGTTGAGCAAGTTGCTCTCGGGCTTCTTCAGCAGAATAGGCACTAATAAACTGTAAGCCACGCCCCGCTAATTCAAACCCTTCCAAGGCTAAACGCGTAACCGAATGAACCACCTTTTCATCGTCAACCAACAATAGCTTCCATGGCTCTAGACCGCTATCACCCAAGGTGGCCGTCGGTTCCGCTGCAAATTGCAACTTGTCGCCATCGTTTACGTCAAACTGACTCATATAACCCTACCTTAGCGACGTCCGGGGGAAAGAAAAGACTTATACAGCTACCCTTCCCCATCTCACTGTCAATTTTGATTCGCCCACAAAGCTGCTGAGTTACCAAGTTATACACGATATGCAAACCCAGCCCACTGCCGCCACTGCCTCGTTTTGTTGTAAAAAAAGGGTCGCAGACTCTAGCCAAATGCTCCGCGGGAATCCCTCTTCCGTCATCGTTAAACTGCAGCGATATTTCGCCAGCCTCGGATGCCCAAACCTTCAATGTTAAATTGCCATCTTCGCCGTTTGGATAAGCGTGATTAATCGCGTTCATCACTAAATTGCTTACTATTTGCGATATAGCCCCAGGGTAGGAGCGAATTATCAAATTCTCATCACATTCTAGCGTGTAATTCAGCCCCGCTTTTCTTACTTGCGGGTAAAGGCTGTGCATTACCTCACCCAAATATTCGCCAAGATTAAAACGCCTAATCTCACTGTTACTCTGATCCACCGCGACACGTTTAAAGCTTTGAATTAAGCCAGCCGCCCGCTCAAGATTGCCCAAAATCATCTTAGTTGCTGATATGGTTTGTTCCCAATACAGGCGCAACGCTGACTGTGTTAAATCGCCCTGCTCATATCGCGTTCTGGCATTTTCGGTATTAGCCTGCAAGGTCGACGCGGCCGTCACTCCGACGCCTATAGGCGTATTAATTTCGTGGGCAACACCCGCAACTAAGGCGCCAAGCGACGCCATTTTTTCGGTATTGATAAGCTGCTGCTGCGTCTGTTTTAGCCTCTGTAAAGTGCCACTCAATTCGCGATTACTGACGTCAACCTCGCAAATTCGTAATTCCAGCTCTCTGCGCGCATTAAGTACCTCTTGGTCGCGACGCTCCACATCTGCAATCATGTCATTAAAATTATCGCAGAGCTGCCCAAATTCATCGTCAGCGAATTTATTCGCGCGCAAACGATAATCGCGGTTGCGGCGAACCAAGCTTATAACCTCAAGCAAGCTCACTATTGGCAGCAGTAGTTGCCTACCCAACCACGAAGAAAAGCCGAAAGCAAAAAGCACGCTAGCCGCCATTATTAACGCTGCCAACCACCAAATAGAGTGAATATAATCACTTAGGTAATGATTATTAGTACGCAGCACAAGCTGCAAGCCAGCATGCTGAGCACTCGGCACCGCAACATGGAAATCATTCGTTGACAACGCAGCTAACTCTGGAAGACAAGCGCTCCCCCCCTGCTCCGTTTGATACATATACAAAAGCTTAGTCACTGGTTCGCCAGAATAAGCGCAAACCGCCGCAATACTGGTATCTAGCGCTACCTTATGCATTGCCGATTCAAGGGCGTTAAGGTCGCCCTGCTCAAGCATTTGGCCGAGTAAGCCCGCTATAACAGGGTATTTTTCTTGTCGGCTAGAATTAGATACATTTACCGCTAAAAGTATACACATGCCAACAATCAAGCCACCGGCCATAAAGGTACTGGCGATAAGCGACCACGCAAGTTTGCGGTCAAAGCTCGTTGTCACTAAAAAACGGCGCAATTCAGTCGTCATTCCAATAACAGCACATAAAACCCCCGTCCCGGTGACACTTAACACAGGAGAACCAATGAAATACGGCTCAACTGCAACAGACTCACTATTAAGCTAACTGTACTGCTTATGTAGCTGTATATAAAATAGTGTCATCTACTTACAAAAAAAATGCCGCTAATGCACCGAAGTGATTGATTTTATGGGGACTTGGAATGGTCTTTCCGTATTATTAGGATATTTGACTGGGATGTAGGCTAAGGCGATATCATCGCCAAAGCCCCAAGCTAAATTACTCGCCGACTAGATTCAGTGCAAATAGAAGTCGACTCGGTCATCTTGAAAAATGTCGGCGCCAGGCGCCAACAGCTCCATGTAGCGATCAAAATACAGAAACTGCTTTAATAGCATCGTAAACGCCCGGGGAAAGCGAATACCGTAGGTTCTGGCAATGTCACCTAATTCACTCAACAATGAAGTAATACCATCAGTTTGCTTGTTTTCGAGAACAGTCTGGGGATCCAAGGCATTTAGGCCATCAAATAAATTACGAATATCTCGGGTCAGTGCGGCTTCATCAACTACCTCACGGGTAATACCGACACTAATCATCGATTGCGCCATCAGCTCATAGTTTTGTTCACTAATCGCCATGAATAAGCTAAATATCGCCTGCCACGCCTCAGGCTGAATGCGACCCACCATACCAAAGTCAATAAACCCGACCTTGCCGTCATTGAGCAGTAATAAATTGCCACTGTGTAAGTCGGCATGGAAAAACGCACATTGGGTCAGGCTTGCAAACCATGTGTTGAGTGCGTTAAACAGGCTGTTGGCTGGGTCAAACCCCGCCTCGCCCTTCGCCATGTCATTATTCAGTGCCGTGCCATACAAGCGCTCCATCGTCAGCACCTTTCGAGAGGAGGCCTGACTATAGGGCTTTGGCGCAACCACATGACTATTGCCGCTTTGCAACAAGAACGTGCGAAACTGCGTTAGATTATCTGCTTCTTTATAAAAATCGCACTCGTCGATCATAGATTGGTACATTTCTTCTACCAAGCCCGCTACGGCGTCTTTGTCGGTATTGGGTAAAATCAATTCAAACAAGCGAATACACAGGTATACCGCATTCATATCCGTCGTTAAAATCGCCTGCACGCCGGGCTTTTGCACTTTAACGACAACGTCTTCACCGGTGACCAAGCGCGCAGCGTGAACCTGCGCAATAGAGGCCGACGCCAAGGCGTTTTCATCGAAATGAGCAAACACCTCGGCAATAGACTGGCCAAGGTCGTCTTCGATGATCTGTTTGATTTTATTAAAGGGCAGCGACGGGGTTTGATCTAGACAAAGCTGGAACTCGTCTACGTATTCCTTTGGAAAGATAGAGGGTGAACTCGCAATAAACTGGCCGAACTTAATATAGGTGGCGCCTAAATCTTCAAAAAGCTCGCGCAGCTCGCGCGGGCTTGGCTTACGGCGGCGCAACAGGCACTTTAGCGCCCTAGGCGAGACTGCCGACGCTGTCTGCAATACCCGCCACGACCCCCTCAGACCAAACTCGGCCAAGCTAATGCGGCGACCGGAGGTATCGGCCGCCGCACTTAAGAATTTCGTCTTCGATGCGGCCTGCATCACCTTTTCCCTGACGCTACTGGAAAGCTTTTTAGCCATTTTTCCTTAATCCTCTACGGGCCAGTGCCCGAAAAATAATACTGTCGATCAAAGTAACACCATTGTAATCAGATAGTGCCGCGCTGTAAGTTACACTTCTATTACTTATCACCTTCAATTAACAAACCAAAACACGAATAAACTTATAATAATGGAGTCATGACCAATGCAGGATACCCGCATCTTATACGCTGAGCAGTGCGTTAGTGCTGCCGAGCAAGAGCAAGTAACAGACACCCTATGCAGTAAAACCCATGAGCGGGAATATCAAATAAACGGGCAAACCGTCACCCTACCCGTCAACGTTAACAACGCCGCCATGCTCATGAATGTGTTTACGGTCAATACCGCTAAAGCGCAAGCACTCATTGCCGACAGCGGATTTAAGGTTGTTGAAATACTGCCTGGCAAGGCGCTCATGCAATTACTCGCCGTCGACTACCGAGAAAACGATTTAGGCGACTACAACGAAGCCGCCATTGTATTTCCAGTCACCGCGCCCGGCGAAAGCAAGCCGTTGCCATTTTTTGGTGTATTAAGCCGAATGATGCGCGGCCAACTTGGCAATTTTGTCTACCGTATGCCCGTCAATCAAGGCTTTACCACCCATGCTGGGCGTTTTATTTGGGGCTTTCCAAAATGGGTTTGTCACGTCGACATTGATTTTGGGCCGAAAACTGCCTTCGCGCAGTTTCATGACGAAGGTCACGCCGTTTTCAGTATCAGCGCACCAACAGGCGGCAAAACCGTCGCTAAACCTCAGCGAGCACCGTCATTGGCAATTCGCAACAACCAGGCTTGGAAAACGATTGGCATTACCGAAGGCGAGGGCTTAAGTTTCAAACTGGGCGGACAAGTGCCTGAGATCGGTGAAAAACACCCGCTCGCAATGGTATTGCGCAATCTCGGCCTACCCAAAAAGCCGCTGTTTAGTTTATCCATCCGCAAAGCCAAAATGCAATTTGATGGCCCAGAGGTTGTGAGCATCGGCGAGCCCTTTGAACGCTAGCCCCCTCCCCGTATCACACCCTGCTTAGCTGGCGGCCAAACCCGCCAGCAAACCACTTTGGGCAATACCGTCAAACAAAAACTGCATCGCCAAGGCGCAGAGCAATACCCCGAATACTCGGCTAATCATATGCATACCGGTAACGCCCAGCCAATTTTGCAAACGGCTCGCCAGTAGCAATGACCCCAGCGTCATCGCCATCACCAACAGCAAAGCAACAACGACCGCGCCCTGCTCCAGGAAATTGCCCTCGGCATGGGCCATTAACAAAATCACCGCACCAATAGCACCGGGACCCGCGATCAGCGGCGTCGCCAAGGGAAACACAGCAATATCCGCTTTCTCTTCAGCCTCTAAATCTTCATCGGTGGTGGTCGTGGTGGCCCCACTGCCTTTTACCGTGACGAGGTCGATGCCAATTAATAGCAGCAAAACCCCACCCGCCGCGCGTAACGCCGCCAGCGAGATCCCCAAGGCATTCAGTATCATCTCCCCCAGTACCGCAAACGCCAACAATATCCCAGTGGCGATCAACACCCCGCGAAGCGCTGTACGAGCGCGCTCCTTCGCCGACAGACTACCCGTTAGCGCAGCAAACATAGCGGCGACGTCAATAGGGCCAATGGTGGCAAAAAAAGTGGTCACTGAGACGCTAAAAGCCTCAATAACAGCGCTACTCAATACCATTAGGCAGCCTCGGTCTTTGCGATAGCGGCCGCCGCCTCGGCAATTAAAGCCGGGCCGCGATATATAAAGCCGGTATAAACCTGAACCAGAGACGCCCCGGCCGCTATTTTTTCAGCCGCTGATTCCCCGTCGCTAATACCGCCCACGCCGATAATAGGCAGACGGCCCTGCAAGGCGTCAGCCAATATTCGAATAACCCGAGTTGAGCTATCTCGTACCGGCGCGCCGCTCAAGCCCCCCATCTCATCGCCATGAGGTAAACCGGCAACAGCATCGCGGGCGATGGTGGTATTGGTGGCGATAACACCATCAATGCCCTGTTCAACAAACACCTCGGCAACCTTGCGGATATCGTCCTCAGCCATATCCGGCGCTATCTTTACCGCCATTGGCACATATTTACCGTGTGTGTCGGCCAAGCTCAATTGCGCCTGTTTTAATGCCGCCAACAAGTCGATTAAAGGTTGTCCAAACTGTAGATCCCGCAAACCAGGTGTGTTTGGTGAAGACAAATTAACGGTGATATAACTCGCATAGGGATACACGCTGCGCAAGCCAAGCAGATAGTCATCTACGGCACGCTCGGCTGGCGTGTCTTTGTTTTTACCAATATTAATACCCAAGACCCCAGTAAAGCCGCTGGCTTTAACCTGAGCTAGCAAATGCTCAAGACCAAGGTTGTTAAAGCCCATACGATTAATAATCGCTTGGGCTTCCGGCAGCCTAAATAGACGTGGCTGCGGATTACCGGGCTGCGCCAAAGGGGTCACCGTGCCAACTTCAATAAAACCGAAACCCAAGGCCGCCAGCCCGTTAATATGTTTAGCGTCTTTGTCTAAGCCCGCCGCTAAGCCCACTGGATTAGGGAATTCGATTCCCATAACGACACGGCTCTGGCGGGGTATCGGACGTGCCAACAAACGGCTTAAGCCGCAGCGTTCAAGCAGAGAGATTAAAACTAAAGACAGATGGTGAGCACGCTCAGGGGACAAACAAAATAATAAGCGGCGTAAAACAGCATACATGAGAAAAACCTTATTTAGAAAGCCGCAGAAACCCCGAACTCAGCGAAAGGAGGAACTCATTCCTCCTGAAAATTACGCTGAGGTGTGTAAACCGCACTCACGGTTCTCTGCCACTTTGGTGGGGTCGAAATAATGCTTACAACTTGGCAGTTTGTGTTCACTCATATAAGCCTGCACATCAACCTCGGTCCAGTAAAAAATTGGGGCGACCTTCAGAATACCGCGACCATCCCAAGACAATATATCGAGATTTTGTCTAAACTCCGTCTCCTCCTTGCGAATACCCGTCACCCATATCTTGGGTGCCAATTCCGCAAAAGCACGATTAAACGGCTCTAATTTAACTTGCCGGGTAAACTCCCGGTGCAACTCAGGGTTGTCATCTGGGTGTGGTATCCCGCCCATAATGGCATTGCGATGCTCTGCAGTAATCAAGGGAACATACGGCTTGAGGTTCGGTTTGAGCAATTTTATCAATTGCTCGGCAACCCGGTAAGCGTCGGGCACATTATAACCGCTGTCCGCCCAAACCACCGGCATTTCAGGGGCTACATCGGTCACAAGCTTCAGCATCACAGCCGCATTTGGTGAAAAGCTGGTAGACGCCATTATCGGCTCATTCAATGACACCGCCCAGCGAATAATCTCCTCGGCGGAGGCATTGCGCAGCGTACTATTTAAGGCGTCGAGATCAAGATCCATAATTTTGTCTATAAAAGCGTTAACAGGCCGGCGACTTTAGCACAGCAGCCCCTAAAATATAAATAAAAATCTTTAAAATCATACACTTATAACAAATACGAATATGGTTATAACAAAAGCGATGCTTATTCCTCGCTATACTCTTGCACACTTTTTGACACCACCTCATACACATCACTAGATAAATCCGGCTGCGCTAAAATTCGCTGCAATTCCGCACACATCAGCTGCTGCGCCGCCGGTAAATATTTTCGCCATTTGGTCAGCGGCACCAATAAGCGAGACGCAATTTGTGGGTTGCTGCGATTTAGCACAATAACTTGATCGGCAAGGAAGCGATAACCAGCGCCATCTTCGCGGTGAAAATTAACACTATTCTGCCCACAAAATGCACCGATTAAGGCCCGCACTTTATTGGGATTACGAATATCGAAGGCCGGGTGCGCCATCAGTCCTTGAACTGTTTCAAGCGTGCCTGGCAAGCGACACATGGCTTGCACTTGGAACCATTGATTAATAACCAAGGGCTCGTGTTGCCAATTTTGATAAAAGCGCTGAAGCGCTTCAGCCTTATACGGCGCAGTGCTGTTTACCAGTGCATTAAGCGCCGCTAAACGATCTGTCATATTTTCACTGTGTTCAAATTGGCGAGTCGCAAGCTCACGGCCAGTGTCGTCATTTAATAACATCAGGTATGACAATGCGGTATTTTTCAGGCTGCGCTGGGCTATTTGTCCGGCATCTGCAGCATAAACGGCATTGCTGGCACAGCGCGAATAACACGCCAGCAATTCCCCACGTAAGGCCTGAGCTATTACCAAGCGCAAGGTCTCGCGAGCGCGGTGAAGACCTAGCACATCAACAGGGTGGAATATCTCGGCCAAATACGCTTCGGAGGGCAGCTGCAGCATCATTGCCACCATTGCACCATCGAGGGATTCATCGCTAAGCAAGGCCCGGCAGGCGTCTAAATACGCTGATTCAGGTACGACATCATGCTCAGCAGCAATATCAGCAAGCGCTTGACTAATCTCCGCCAAGCCCAGTTGCTGACTGGCATCCCAGCGACAGAAACCGTCGCTGTCACTGCTCATCAAGCGCAATAATTGCTCACGACTATAATCAAATTCCAGTTTCACTGGTGCAGAAAAGCCGCGCAGCAAGCTCGGTACCGGCTCCTCTTTAATTCCCGTGAAAATAAAACTCTGCTCGGCCTTTGTCACGTTCAATACCATTTCGGTATTGTCTGCGGTTTCAGTATTTAGCGCCGCATTCTGTAACTGCAAAGCGAGCTGACCGGCCTCCCCCAATAGCGCCACAGCAAAGGGAATATGGAACGGCGCCTTTTTGCTTTGGCCCGGCGTTGCCGGGCAGGATTGCTGCACATGCAGAGTATAAGTTTGTGCGGCGGCGTCATACTCAGCACTTACCTTCAGCTTGGGCGTACCGGCCTGAGAATACCAATTGCGGAACTGGCCCAGATCTACGCCGCTGGCGTCTTCCATTGCCAACACAAAATCTTCGCAGGTCACGGCCTGGCCATCGTGACGATCGAAGTACAGGTCACTGCCCTTACGGAACAGTTCTGGCCCTAACAGCGTGTGAATCATGCGCACCACTTCGGCGCCCTTTTCATACACTGTTACAGTGTAAAAATTCGAAATTTCAATAAAGGAATCGGGGCGAATCGGGTGCGCCATTGGCCCAGCGTCCTCGGCAAATTGCGCGGTGCGCAGCAGGGTAACATCTTCTACGCGCTTGACTGTTGGCGAGCCCATATCAGCAGAAAACTCGGCATCCCGAAAGACCGTAAAGCCTTCTTTTAAACTAAGCTGGAACCAGTCGCGGCAAGTGACTCGATTACCAGACCAGTTATGAAAATACTCGTGGGCAACAACCCCTTCCACCCGCTGAAAACCGGCGTCTGTCGTAGTTTCCGGCTTAGCCAAGACGCAGGACGTATTGAAAATATTGAGGCTCTTGTTTTCCATTGCCCCCATATTAAAATCGTCGACGGCCACAATATTGAAAATATCAAGATCGTATTCTCGGCCATAAACCTCTTCGTCCCAACGCATTGCGTTTTTAAGGGACACCATTGCGTGCTCGCATTTATCCGCGTCTTTGTCTTCAACGTAAATTTTAAGCGCCACATCGCGACCGCTCATGGTTTTAAACCGGTCTTCCACACAGGCCAATTTGCCAGCAACCAAGGCGAATAAATAAGCGGGTTTTGGGAATGGATCCTGCCAAACAGTTTTATGGCGACCGTCGGCTAATACTTCCGCGGCACTTAAATTGCCATTAGATAGAAGTACCGGGTAGCGCTGGGCATCGGCAATAATCTCAACGGTGAACACCGACATGACATCAGGCCGGTCCAGGTAATAGGTGATTTTGCGAAAGCCCTCGGCTTCGCATTGAGTACAAAACATACCACTGGATTTATACAAACCTTCCAGCGAAGTATTGTCTTGGGGGCGAATGCGGGTTTCACAGCTCAGCACAAACTCGGCGGGCACACTGGCAATAATCAATTGCTCGCCACTTTGTGTCCACTCACTGGCGTCAAGGGTGCGCCCGTCAATAGCCAGGGAAATCAACTCAAGCTCAGTGCCGTGGAGAGCCAGCGGCGCATTGCTTATTGTCGACGCTGGGTTGCGACGAATGTGCAATTGCGACGAGACCTTGGTGCTTTCTTCACCTAACTCAAATACCAGTGCGGTCGTATCGATCAAATACGCGGGAACTTGATATTCACTTAAATAAATCGTACTCGGCTGCGCGTCGCGCATGTAACTCTCCTGAGCCGCTAAGACTCACTACTTAATGCAAGGTGGTAACCGGCGTATTTGCGGATATTAATCACGCCAGTGTCAAAAATCAGGTACTGCCCTTTAATCCCCATCAAGGTGCCCGCAATATTAGGCACTTTGTCTAAATTAAAGGATTTTACTTTAAGGGGATATTCACTCACCGGATATTCAATATGCTGTACCGGGACATCGGTAATTGGCTGAATTGCCTGCAAGCCAAAGCGCTGCTGCAGGGCAGCAATGTCGTCGGCGCACTCAACGGCAAGTGCATCACGTCGTGCAGCTAAATCAACACTGTCTGGAGAGCCTTTTAACATGGCCTGCCAGCTGGTTTTATCGGCAACGTGATTTTTGTAAAGGGTTTCCACTAGACCCGACTGCAATCGGGTGCTAACGCGAAAAATCGGCAAGGCGCTAACCGCGCCTTGATCAATCCAACGGGTGGGCACCTGAGTACCTCGCGTAATCCCAACTTTTACACCCGACGAGTTTGCCAAATACACCACATGATCAATCATGCAATGACTTTCGCCCCACTCAGGTTCCCGACACGTCCCGGCCGCATAGTGGCATTTTTCCGGGCTAACAATACAAATATCGCACTGCGCCAAGCGCTGAAAACAGGGGTAGCAATAACCTTGATTAAAGCTCTTTTTAGTCAAGCGGCCGCAGTGTACACAATTAATTTGGCCCTGAAAATCCAGGGTCAGCATCTTGCCGATCAGCGCATTCATAGGCACTAGCTGATCGCCAATCGGCATACTGTAAATGGCCAAATCACCGTCTAAATGGGCTTTCATTTTGGCCACAGCGCCAGCGATAACACGTTCGCTCATGGGCTTATTCCGCCCACTTCAGAATCTGGTCACCATCATCGTGACTATGGTCGTCGCCACACACTTCACCCTCGGCCTTTTTACCGCGGTCGATATAACCTACCCGCTCAGTTTCGTCCTGCATTTTTAGGTCATAGGCAATAACCCCAGCCATACAGTGCTCCCGCTGCTCCACGGTTAACACCCTACCATCAGGCCACTTGCCAATTTCCACAGCGCGCTTTAGCCCTTCGTAAATCGCCGGGGTAATATTGTCTACTAACTGTTCAAAATCCATCAATCACTCACTTCAAATAACTACTGGTTAAGCCGCGCCGCAGTATATCAGCTCGGGCTTGATTCTGGTTTACGATCTAATAAAGCGGCGGCCAAACCTAGAATTAAACCCAAAACCAAACCGCTGAGGTGCGCAGTGTTTGCCACTGCGCCAAGCCCAAGCAATTCAGTAAAGCCGGCCATACACACGAGCAACCAAACCACCATCACCGCCGCAACGCCCTTAACCAAAGGAAATGGCGTCGCCGGCCGCAAGCGGTTCCACACCACGATATAACCCAAAAGGCCGTAAATCACACCGGACATACCGCCAAATAGCGACACGCCAGTCATTGCCTGTGCAATATTGGAGCCCGCTGCAATCAATAAAACCAGACCTAAAATGCGCACCGCACCTTGGCGTCGCTCGATCATACCGCCAAGTTCCCAAAGCCACAGGGCATTAAAGACAATATGCATAAGACCAAAATGCAAAAAAGCAGGGGTAATCACCCGCCACAACTCACCCCGAGGCCACGCGCCCTGCAAATCGCCACCGACAAGGTGCAACTGATAAAAACTCAGCAATGGCAGGATTTCAAAATGGCGGTCAACTACCGGCAAGATACTCCCAAGCAAACTCAGCAGTAATAAAACCACCACGACTGGCGCTGTCGCCAAATTGCGAAACCACGTTGATGGCGCCTTCGCGGTGACCGCTGTCGACTCAAGTCTTAGCTCAAGGTCGCCGGACTGCAGGCGCTCATACAAGGCTTTGACCTGCGCCACATGAGACTCGGCGCCAACCCACACCACCAACATACCCCGCTCTTCGCTAATTCGATGGGGCACCGATAACTGACACAGTAGCGCCGAAAATTCTTCTAGATCCGCGGTAACGGGAAGACGCAAACCGACAAACTCAGACATCCTCATCCTCTTTACCAATTTGCCCACCCCAGCCCAATTTGTCGCGACAACTGGCATAAAAGCTGTGATCTAAAGGATGCACCAAACGCATCTTATGGGGCTTTTTACGCACATAAATAACATCGCCCGGCTGGGTGGTAATACGCAATTGACCGTCGCAGGTTACCGGCGGCTGAACCACATTCGTTTTTCCTACCACCATCTTAATTTCGCTTTTACCGTCAATCACGATCGGCCGACTACTCAGCGTGTGCGGGAACATAGGGACAATAACGATGGCATCCAAGCGCGGGTGCATGATTGGCCCCCCTGCCGACAAGGAATACGCGGTGGAACCCGTGGGGGTGGCAATAATTAAGCCGTCAGAACGTTGACGGTAGACAAACTCGCCGTCTACATAGAGTTCAAACTCCATCATATGCCCCGAGGTACCCGAGTTCAGCACAACATCATTGAGGGCGTCGCCCTTGCCGACGGGCTGGCCGTCGCGAATCACTTCGACGTCGAGCAAAAATCGCTTTTCTAAACGGTAATGACCATCTAGAACGGCGCCAACTTGGCTTTCGATCTCATCTGGCGAAATATCGGTTAAAAAACCAAGCCGTCCGCGATTTACGCCGAGTACGGGCGCATTATGTCTCGCCAAAGTACGCGCCGCCCCCAGTAAACTACCATCGCCCCCCACCACAATAATGAGGTCGCAAACCTCACCAATCATACGACGAGTAGAGACGCGCAAACCATGGTCTGGTAAAAGCTCAGAGACCGCCTCATCGAGTACCACACTCAGGTCTCGGCTTTGTAAAAAGTCGATCAAGCGCCGCAGCGTCTCCGCCACACCGTTGCCCTCACGGCCGATCACACCTATATTGCGAAACTGTTCCATAATACCTACTGTTTGTACTTGGCCGCTTATTATACAGAAGCATGTTCAATATGGCCGCTGTGCTAAAGTCTGAGACACAATAGCGCGTTAATGCAAACGAAACACCACCCTCTAAAAAGTGAGCTTGCGCAGTTAACGCGCTTTATACCCGACAATGAAGCCCTGGAGAAAACCATTTTTTCTGCAAATCAATATCCGTTTCGCTCCCCGCTAGTCACTGCGCTTGCCTGGAGTTGCTTCAGCCCGCCGCTGCTCACCAGTATGGATTGCGCTGAAACCAAGGTCGGAACACCACAACTGCCTTTGACCGATGAACGCAAAGAATGGCTAAACGCACTCGATCGCGACGACCACGCGCTGCGCCAATATATGCAGGCGCACTGCCACAGCAAGCGACTCGGACTGGTTTTTGAAAGCCTCTGGCATTTTTTCTTACAGGAAGACCCCGCCACCGAATTAATAGCCCACAATATTCCCGTGCGCGATGGCAATAAAACCCTTGGTGAATTTGATGTTCTTTATTATTGCCACAACACCCAACAAGCCATACACCTAGAACTGGCGGTAAAGTTTTTCCTCGGCCTCAATGCCAGCCAACAACAGCCCTCACTCAGCCATTGGTTTGGCCCGAATCGCGCCGACCGCCTCGACCGCAAGCTAGCCCGCCTCAGCCAACACCAATTACCGCTAGCAAACACCGTCGCGGGCCGCGAAGCACTGAGCAAATACGGCATTTCGGCACCGGCCCAGCAAATTCAAGTAAGCGGCATACTCTTTCACCGCGACGACGAAAAGGCCGCCCACCAAAGCCTGAACCCTATGCACCAACGTGGCCACTGGCAGACCCTAAGTGAATATATCCGCCTCTCCCCTAACAGCTCGGAATCACCCCGCTGGCGCTACCTCGCAAAACCGCACTGGCTCGAAGGCCAATATACAAACGCCACCGACCTTAATGCGGATCACCTTAAATTGGCTAGCGAACGGCCTATTATGGCCATTAACGCTGAGCAACAACGCCTTTTTATTGTTCCCGACCAGTGGCCAGAAGCGATCTAAGGGACCCGAGGCAATCCCTAAAGTAGTTGAGGATAGCCCCGACGCCCCTGCAAGCCACCACTGTGAATAAGCAACACCCGAGCCCCTTCGGCAAACTCGCCGTTATTAATCATGCAATCCACGGCATAAGCCATCTTTGCGGTATACACCGGGTCAAGTCGAATACCGTAGCGCGCCTCAAAGCCGAGCATAAATTCTAGCAGCGGCGCCGATAGCCGCGCGTAGGCGCCGCCATGAAATCGATGATCCAGCGACCAATTCGCTCGATGATGATCGAGGGCGAGCTGCAAGCGCTGAATATCAGCGGCCATATACGCCTGCGCTTTTAGCACCGGAATACCAATAAGCTGAACCCCGTCCGCAATTTGCGCTGATACGCCCGCCAAGGTTGTGCCCGTACCGCAAGCTAACACCACGGCATTATAATCCCGCCCATTTCCCGGAATCAGTTCGACAATATCGCGACAGCCCTGGGCACCTAGCACATTGGCGCCGCCTTCAGGTATGAGGTAGGGGTGTTTATACTGGGAGGCAAGCTCAGCGACAAACCCCACGTCGTGACGACGGCGATAATCACTGCGACTCAAAAAATGTAAATGCATTCCCCATGCAACGGCGTCTTGCAGGGTTGGACTTAAGTCACGCCCAGCATCAGCGCGAACGCAGGCCACCGCAGCAAGCCCCTGATCTTGGGCAATTGCAGCCAAAGCATGAAGATGATTTGAGAAGGCACCACCAAAGCTGAGTAAGGTTTCCGCGCCAGCCGCTTTTGCCGCCGATAAATTCAGGGCCAATTTAAACCACTTATTGCCCGGTGCTAGCGCATGCATTTTATCTAGGCGCAAGATATCCACCGTCACGCCCTTCTTAACAAAAGCCCGGTGTATCAAACTCGACACCATTGCCCCGCCGCTTTAATCATCAGCGCAGGGAATCACTATGCTCATGACAGCGATCGCTTTCACCAGGTCGGAATAATCGAGGTCGCATAATTTTGGGTATCGGCTCACCGCAATACTGCCCATTGCTATCCCTATGGCGACAAATAGGCAGGCGATAATGCGCCAACCACTCATGATACTGGCCATCTGGTACTTCGCAGCGTGATGCTACATACGCAAGCGGATCGTTTAAATACCCTGGCATTTCGTCCTGCGATATCACCAGATGCTCAACACCAGGATGGTAGGCGACGAAGACCACGCCTTTTTCAGACATCGTCTGCAGAAGCTGATTATCACTATTTAGCATTAAACCGCGATTCTGCTCACGCAAAACGCTTAGCTCTCGGCGCAAATCAACAATTTCTTTAGCGCGCAAATACAGTTCACGCTCGCGATCGCGCAGCGGTTCAGACAGTTCGACGGCCTGCTCTTTGAGCTGGCGCTCTAAATTTTCAGCGTGCTCGGCGCGCAATACGGCTATTTGTTGCTTGTGATCACGACCGCCACGCTCCATTAGCGCATCGATTTCTTCACTTTTTTGCGCAACGAGACGCTTCTGGCTGGCAAATCGTGACTCGAGCTCTTTAAACCTCACAGTCAAATCAGCTAAATGTTCTTTTTGCGCCTTGATGACCGACTCGCGCTCACGCAATTGCGCAGTTAACTCCTCCCCTTGCTGATCGAGCTTGCGCTGAAAAGCCTCCGCTTGGGTGAGCAAATTTAATTTTTCGGCGTTGCGAGACGCCACTAGCTTAGCGCGATACCGTCGATTAAAGACTGGGCCAAGACTGCCATCAGCTTGCGATTGCTTCACCGATGAGGGGGCTGCACGAGTGTTCGGGCCTTCCGCTGCTGCAGTCGTTACCGTAGCGCGGGCAGGATCAGCACCGGCCGGCGATTTGAAAAAATCGGCAATTCCCGATTGCGGAGCCGCCCGACTATCGCGATCACTAATTATACCGAGCCGATTGCGCTCTGCAGCCGCAATCATGCGCTGGAAAGTCCCGCCAGACCCCATGTCTGGATCCCAGAGTTGGCGGCGATACCAGGCCACAGGGCAGGCACTGCGACAGGCAACCTTAATAGGACCAGCACCAAGGTCCGGGCCATAGCTGGCGTGATCCAGCAAATGCCGCAGCGGAATATTCCAATTACCCGTTACCCGACCGCGGGTATCAAAGCTAATGGTAAAAAAAACCGCCCCTAAAATTTTGAGACTATCCTCAATTTGCACAAAAGCCGCTTGCACTTCGTCGCCAGCAAAATCCGCAATACCGACCACATCATCTAATACTGCTTCAAACTCAGAAAAAAACATCTCTTTAGCGACACTGTCATCTTTGAAGAAAACAACTGCCTCGGTTAATGCCCCCAAGTGAACCTCCCAGCTTTGCTGAATGCACGGCAGTAAGCGCTGATTACGAGAACGACCGATAGCGAAGCATTATAGGAACACAATAGAGAAGCGGATAGTAAAACTGAATAAAATCTGTGTTAGTGCAAATCGACGACGCACGCCGGATAAGCGCAGAGATAATAAAAGAGGGAAGTTGGCGGACCGGACGGGACTCGAACCCGCGACCTCCGGCGTGACAGGCCGGCATTCGGCTCTTCATCATTAACGGGGGACACCGGCATTCATTAAACTGAATTTGCGAAGAAACAGTTTGATGGAGAATACCGATGTCCCACGCAGGAAGAATTATAGGCATACCTGGCCTTGAGATTGAACGGGTAGTCCGCAGGAAAGGGATCGAAGTCTGGGCAAAGCCTGTGCACAGGCCGCCTTGTAAGCATTGTCAGGGCAATGGCCTGAGGATTAAAGCCACGCATCTCAGGACGGTGAAGCACACTCGTCAGGGGAATCAAGTGATGACCTTGCACCTTCGAGTACCCAAGTACCATTGCCAGGAGTGTAAGCGCTATTTTCGTCACGCCTTTACCGGTATTCGTCCGCGTTTTCGCGCTTCAGAAGCCTATCGACTGGAAGTGTTCGAAGCCCACGATGGCGGTGTAACGCAGCGCAAGTTGTCTCGAACCCATCAAATCAGCCCAGCGACGGTAGAGCGTTGGTATCAGCACCATATTAAGCAAAAGCGTTCCGAGGGGGATCGCCGATATTGCCCTCGCGTATTAGGGATAGATGAGCATTTCTTTACCCGTAAAAAGGGTTATGCGACCACGCTTACCGACCTCAAGAATCACAAAGTGTTTGATGTCCAACTAGGACGATCAGAATTGAGTTTGCGCCGCTATTTAAAGGCCCTTGAGGGACGAGAGCGCGTTCAGGTTGTGGTGATGGATCTCTCGGAAACGTACCGCAGCATTGCCCGCCGCTACTTTCCCAATGCCGCGATCGTGGCTGACCGATTCCATGTGGTCAGGCTTATTAACCAGCACTTTTTAAGTGTCTGGAAGCAGCATGATCCTGAGGGCAGAAAGAACCGCGGTTTGATCAGTTTAATGCGTCGCCATCAATGGAATTTGCGGGATGAGCAGCACGCCAACCTTATGCAGTATTTGGCTGAGTACCCAGTGCTGCAAGCACTGTATGTGGCCAAGCAACGATTAATCCGATTTGTGTTGCTCAAGACCCTGACGCGCAAGAAAGCCAGCATCAAGTTGCCGGTATTCATGAAATTGCTTGATGAGCTAGCTGAGAGCCCGCTACGAGCGCTAGCTAACACATTGCGCTCCTGGTTGAAGCCCATTGTGGCCATGTGGCGATTTAGTAAAAGTAACGGAATAACTGAGGGCTTCCACAACAAAATGGAAATGATGACACGACGAGCGTATGGTTTTAGAAACTTTGAAAATTACAGGATGAGAGTGCTGGCCCACTGCGGGTGGGACGGAGTGATTAACAGGGTTTGATGAGTGCTATCCCCCGATAATGGGGTAGAGCCGAAAATTACAGGATGAGAGTGCTGGCCCACTGCGGGTGGGACGGAGTGATTAACAGGGTTTGATGAGTGCTATCCCCCGATAATGGGGTAGAGCCCGGCATTCTAACCAACTGAACTACCGGTCCAGAAACAGCATCAAACCTAATGCGATGCTGGCGCATCATTTAGGCAAGATAAAAATAGGGGAGGTCTAAATAAAAAGTTGGCGGACCGGACGGGACTCGAACCCGCGACCTCCGGCGTGACAGGCCGGCATTCTAACCAACTGAACTACCGGTCCGCATACTTTTACACGATAATGGTGGGTGATGACGGGATCGAACCGCCGACCCTCTGCTTGTAAGGCAGATGCTCTCCCAGCTGAGCTAATCACCCTTCTCATCAATCGAGTGAGGCGCATTCTACAGCAAACTCCCCCCCTGTCAAACACTCTGGGGAAGTTTTTTACATTTTCTTTAAAAAAAGCCTATAACACTGATTTTGCTCATTTTTTATACAGAAAGCAGGCGCCAAGTGGCACTCAAAAATTCATCATCGAGCACTGAACAAGCAACAAGCTGTACACCGCTGCCGGAGCTGATTACCATTGGCGCAAATTTGGCGCAGCATATTCGAACCTTAGCCACCGCCACCTATTAACTAGCCATTAAATTTGCCCGGAGCCCCACGTGGAAATATACAAAGACTTCACCTTTGAAGCTGCCCACCTACTCCCCAATGTTCCCCAAGGCCATAAATGCGGGCGACTCCACGGCCATAGTTTTTTAATCAGACTCTATATAGCTGGCGATATCGATCCACACACTGGCTGGCTGATGGACTTCTCCGATATCAAGCAAATATTTAAGCCTATATACGAGCAACTGGATCACAATTACTTAAATGACATACCGGGCCTCGAAAACCCAACAAGCGAAAATCTCGCTATTTGGATTTGGCAGCAATTAAAACCGATATTGAGTGCACTAAGTCAGGTCGAAGTACGAGAAACCTGCACCAGCGGATGCATTTACCGGGGCGAGTAGCGTTTAAAGCCTGCACCAGCACCGATCATAATTACGCACCACTGCCGCATAAGGGAAAATACGTAACACGTTACATTACTAAACTCTTGACGTAACACTTATTCACAGATAGGGATGAGCAGTCACAAATCCATTACTTAAGCGGTAATATTTAATACAGACATTTCAAAACACATGTAACTTGTTGTATTTTATAGAATTTATTAAAATGACTATTTTTTGAACAATTTGTTAAAGTCCCGATACGCTCTCCCTTTCAAGGCAGAACCTACAAGTTACCCACCAAGTTATCCACAGATACTGTGGACAACCTTGGGCAAATATTCATTCACGAGACGTTACCATAAGAAAAACGTTAGATATTCGCTCAAACTCAAAACCAGCGCATGAATGCAAGATTTTTTTTGAATTATTATTGCTGCAACAAGCGAAATATATCTTTACCTTGGCAGGCAATTAGTCTTGGCGGCGAAACAAGCAATTCAATGAAATATTAATGTAGCATTAGCGTCACAATTTTGTAGGATTGTCATATTTTTGTCATAAACTCCCCCCACAATACTCCCAGTCCAGAACGTTGCGTCACCAAAGCTCAGGTTCACGACATTAATAGAAGACTAAATCAATTAACCCATTTTGCTTTTTGCGGAGAGACATCCATGAAGCGTCTGTTATTACCAGCAAGTATCCTGCTCGCCAGTGGCGCCCAGCTAGCCCATGCCGACCTCAGTTTTTACGGCAAAGCCAATGTCTCTTACCAGCAGACCGACTTGGAGAGCAAAGACACTGAGCAGTGGGAGCTCAACAGTAATGCATCGCGCATCGGGCTAAAAGGCTCCACCCCTATTGATAACACTGGCCTCACCGTTATTTACCAAGCTGAATACGAAATTGCCGTAGACACCGGCACCGCCGACTCCAAAAGCGGCAACACCTTCAAACAGCGCAACACCTTTGTTGGTATTCAAGGCGACTTTGGTACCCTGAGCGCAGGCCAGTTCGATACCGCGACCAAATTACTCGGCAAAGAAGTAGACCAGTTTAACGACTTGGTTATTGGCGACATTAAAAACATCATGGAAGGTGAAAATCGCCAAAAGAACATCGTGCAATACTCCAGCCCCACCGTCCTCGGTGGCCTGAGTTTTACTGCAGCGGTATCTCCCGGCGAAAATCGCGACACCAATGAAGATAATGCCGCCGACGGCAATGTTTTCTCTGTGCAGTACCAAACCAAGCAGTTTTTGTTCGCTGTTGCTCATGACACCGACATCGAAGACTACGACACCACCCGCGCCATTTTCACCACCCGTCTTGGTCCAGTTGATCTCGGCGTGTTGGTTCAAACTGCAGAATTGGCTGGTGAAGTCGATTCCCAGCAAGAAGATAGCGCACTGATTAGCGCCGCATTTAATGCTAGCGACAAATGGGTATTAAAGGCGCAATACGGCGTTGGTGAAACAGAGCTAGTAACCGGTGACCAGGAAAAAACCCAAGCAGCCCTTGGCGCTGATTACAAATTAAGCTCGGCGCTGACTGTCTTTGCCTATGCCGCTCAAGTTGAAAATGACACTGTTGGCGCGATAAGCACCACCGACAGTACTGCTGGCGCTGGCATTTGGTTTAAGTTCTAAATCTGCCACAGCCCAAAAGCCCCGCCAGGCCCTGCCTCGCGGGGCTTTTTGCTATGTTAAAAAAGCCTCTCATCGCCGATAGTGTATATCGCTTAAAGGCCAAATCTCGCCCGACGACCTCAAATCACTCTGACGCTCGACACGACCGAGCAGCAATTGCAGTATGGATAAGACTGTTTGTCCAAAGCGTATTGCTTGCGCCCCCAGAACCCTTGGCTACACTTCATCCATGCCGCGCCAATCGCTATGGCATAACTGCGTACCGTTTATTAGCTCGGCAGCGCGGCCGACCGCGGCCTTAGCGTGCCTTCATTTATGTAAAGATGTTTGTAATGCGAGGACAAGCAGCAATGCCGATTATTGCCGTCACAAAAAAATATATGCCGGTACTGGCATTTAGCCTGCTAGCCGCCTGTGATCGCCCCGCGCCAATGACCGCCGCAAATGCCGATACCGACGCCTTTGGCAGCAGCGCGGCAACCGAGACGACAGCAAACATCAATCGCCAGGTTCTAAAAACGCTTCGACTTACTGACAAAGCGGATTTCGACGACGCCAGCCGTGGGCTAATTGCCCGACCAGACGCCCTCACCATTGAGGGACCAAACGGCAGTATCGCTTGGCAACCCGCAAGCTATGATTTTATCCTAGGTGAGGCACCCCCATCAGTAAACCCTAGCCTCTGGCGTCAGGCGCAACTCAATAATCTCCACGGCTTATTTAAAGTGACTGATGGAATCTACCAAGTTCGAGGGTTTGACTTGGCGAATCTGACCTTAATCGACGGCGAGCACGGCTGGATTGTGGTTGATCCGTTAACCAACAATCAAACAGCCGCAGCAGCCATCAATTTCGCATTTGAGCATCTGCCCAGAAAACCCATTAGCGCCATTCTGTTTACCCACAGCCACATCGATCATTTTGGCGGCGTGCTTGGCGCACTAGATGCAGGTCAGACCGACATAGCCAAGGTCCGCGTTATTGCCCCCCAGGGCTTTCTAGAAGAAGCCACCAGCGAAAACATGCTGGCCGGACCAACCATGATGCGCCGTTCAGATTATATGTATGGCAGCACACTGCCGCGAACCGAGCGAGGCCATGTGGATTCTGGGCTCGGCAAAGGCCCCTCCTACGGCAATATCAGCATTTTACCCCCCACCGAAACCATCGATCATACCGGCCAAACATTAACGATAGACGGCGTGGAGTTTGTTTTTCAGAATGTCTCCGGCTCCGAGGCACCAGCGGAATTCACCTTCTATTTGCCCGCGCACAAAGCGTTTTGCGGCGCGGAGCTTGTTTCACGCAATATGCACAACCTCTACACCTTGCGCGGTGCAAAAGTCCGCGACGCCCTCGCCTGGAGTGGGTTTATCGATGAGGCCAAAAATATGTTCAGCGCGGCAGACGTTTATTTTGCCAGTCACCACTGGCCAATTTGGGGTAGTCAACGTATCGCCAGCTTTTTAGAAATACAGCGTGACACCTATAAATATATTCACGACCAAACCCTACGGCTAGCCTACAAGGGCTATACCCCAAGCGAAATAGCCGAACAGATTAAACTGCCCGCCGCACTGCAAGAGAGCTTCGCCAACCGCGGTTACTATGGTAGCTTGCGGCACAATGCCCGCGCGGTATATCAACGCTATTTTGGTTGGTATGACGGCAACCCAGCCAACCTCGACCCCCTGCCACCGGAACAGGCTGCGCAGCATTATGTGGCGGCCATGGGCGGCGCCGAACAGGTACTGGCGTTGGCGCAAAGCGCGTTTGACGGCGGAGAATATCGCTGGACAGCAACCTTACTAAATCACCTAGTTTTCGCCCAGCCAGCTGACAGCGAGGCCAAGGCCCTGCTGGCCCGCAACTATGAGCAGCTAGGCTACCAAGCCGAATCTGCGCCGTGGCGCGACATTTATTTAACCGGCGCGAAAGAGCTTCGTCAGGGCAAACCTAAGAGCGCAGCCGAGCTGGCACTAGGCCGAGATATGGTTAAATTTGCCGCAAGATCAAATTTCTTCGATGTGATGGCCGCACAGCTAAATGCAGAGAAAGCCGAGGGATTGGCGATGACGATCAACTTCCATTTTACGGATCTGAACGAAAATCATGTCCTAACGCTAAAAAACTCGGTACTGCACCACACCCAGGCGGCTGCCGTAGAAAATGCCAATGCCACGCTTAAAATCAGCCACGATTTGTTTTTAGATTTGGTACTGGGCAATGCCTCACTTAAAAAGCTGATATTTTCCGATCAACTCTCTATCGAAGGCAGCAAAATTGACTTGGCGCGCTTTTTTGCGCTGCAAGACAAACCCCAAGGCGTGTTTGAGATCGTCCGCCCTTAAATACTAGTAAGCTAGGCCTGCCAAGGCAGGCCGCCCCCGATTAAGCTGGCAGTATTTTACGGACGATCGCCTCGCACTCTTCCTTACGCATGTATTTCGGCACCGGGTATCCGTACAGGCCATGAGATTCTTTCAACGCCCGCCGCGCCAACTCTTCAACCATCTCTGGTTTGAGCGCATCACTGCTTGTAGGGACACCAATGCGGCCCTCTAAAGACCGAACAGCCTCGATTAATTTTTTGGCGCGTTCTAGATCAGAGTCTGCATCACGACCAATATCCGCAGCAGCGGCAATACGCGCCATTTGCGGCGCCGCCGTGTCACAGTAAAAGTCCAAAACATGGGGCAGAAACAAGGCATTGGCCAGCCCATGAGGTATATGGCACAGCGCGCCTAACTGATGGGCAAGACCGTGAACATAGCCCACATTAGTCACTGTAAAGGCCGCACCGGCATAACAACTCGCTACGGCCATCGCCTCTCTTGCCTCAAGGTTCTCTCCGTCGTTTACTGCAGTTTCTAAATACCGAAAAATCATTGCCGTTGCGGCAAGAGACTTTTTCAAGGTTTCCTCGGTCGCTTCGGTTGCCAACGACGATTCAATCGCATGGGTTAAAGCGTCTATACCAGTCGCGGCGGTTATTGCCGGCGGCAATCCCGTCATTAAGCTTGCATCCAAGGCGACAGCATCTGGCACCAGTTTCGGGTCGACAATAAAGCATTTTGTGCTGTTTGCTGCGTCCGTAATCACCGACACCATTGTCGCCTCCGAACCGGTGCCCGCCGTCGTTGGAATGCAATATAACGGTAGCCCGCGCTTGGCCACTTTAAAGAAGCCTTGCATTTTTCTGGGCAGCTGCCCTGATCCTGCGCTAACCGCAATGACTTTAGCTGCGTCCAACGATGACCCACCGCCGATCGCTAACACGGCGTCACAACGCATTTTCTGACAGAGCGTAATGCCACCCTCGACCTGCGAAAAATCCGGGTCTGGTAGAATCGCATCATAAATTTCCACCGCAACGCCGATCTTTTCTAACTCCGCAGTTACCCGGCCCACAAGCCCGAGCTCGACAAGCACACTGTCGGTGACCACTAAAACACGTTTACACGAAAATCGACCAATTGCCGCGCACAGCGCAGTGGCGCTTCCTGCGCCGCTATAGATCATGGGCGACGGCACACTAATGAATTTCATGGTGATATGGCTAAGTACCGCCATGATTCGACTGTATAAGACTATTAGAAAGTGCACGTGGTATCCCCATATTGACGGTGACAACATAGTACAGCACGACTGCGTTTCCTCAAAGCTGCGACATATAGCTACATCACAGCGGTGGTTGCGAATTCACCTGTCTCTATTAGCAGCCTGTTTAGACTCAAGAACACAGCCATGAAAAAGCCCCACTAAACATGGCTTAGCGGGGCTTCTGGCTATATTCGCTTATTTCTTGGCGGTTATAGCGTGCAATCCAACACAACCTTGCCGACGATATCACCGCAATCCAAGCGGCGATGGATCTCCACAACATCATCTAAGGCAACGCGCTCGGCAATAGCTGGATGCAATTTTCCTTCCGCCAGCAGATTGAACAGCGCGCCAAGGTCCTCATTAAAGTCGCTTGGATGCCGCTGACGGCGAGTTTGAATATTATAAAAGCCGGAGGATTTTCCATCTGGCAAAAGCCGCCACAGCACAAGTAATTTACTAAAGCCAAGTAACAACTGCGGCACCGTCTCTTGTCCTGTGGTCAACTGCAAGGCGCCAAACGCGACTAGGCGACCACCTTTGCGCAGACAGCGATATGACACCGACCAACTTTGGCCGCCAAGCGTGTCAAATACGGCATCTACCCCACCCGGCGCTAATTCAGCAACACGCGCGCCAACATCTTCATTGCGGTAATCAATAAACTGAGCGCCCAATCCTTCAATTAAGGCTTTTTTCGCTTGGGAGCCAGTGCCAATCATTTCCAAACCAAGTAACGCGCCTAACTCCAGTAAGGCGCTGCCAACAGCACCGCCAGCAGCGTGCACGAGGCAGCGCTGCCCCGGTACCAAGCTAAGCTCGCGGGTGAGCATTTGATAGGCCGTGGTATAGGACAAAATCATGCACACCGCTTCTGCGGGGTCTAAGCCGGGCGGTGCCACAACAAGCTGCTTAGCATCAACGCAGAGATATTGAGTATAACCACCAATGACCGGCATATCGGCCACAAACTGCCCTACCTGCAAATCGCTTACGCCTGCCCCGAGCTTATCGACGATACCAAACCAGTCGTAACCCGGCGTAAACGGTGGTTTCGTTTTTACGCCCGGATATTGACCCTGGCGAATAATCGTATCGGTGAAGCCCGTGCCAGCACTGAGGACCCTAACCCTTACCTGCCCGGGTTCCGGCTCCGGTAAATCTGCCTCGGTCACAACGTGCAGGACATCCGGTTTACCAAAAGCACTAAGCTCTACTCTTTTATACATAATTCCCTCAAATCCGACACCGCAACGCTAAGGTCGGCAAACTTACATCAACCAAGCAATGAAATTGGCAAGCAGTGAAAAGAACCAGATTTTAAGGTCCTTCCACCAATCGGATTGCGCTCTTAACTCTTTGTCGACATTCGCACGCTCTAAAATAAAAGCGTGTATTGCGTAAGCATCATCCTCGCTCAGCACCTCACCAAAGCCGACCATGCCCGCTTTACTCATAATCCCATCCAGTACAATGGCATTAAAACTATTATGAAATGCGGCCGGTAAGTGACGCAGGTCGGGGATCGCGCCATTAGAAATGGCTTCCGTACCATGACAGGCATTGCAGTAGGCGTAATAAAGATTACGGCCTTTCTCCAAAATTGCCTCATCAGTGGTAAGACGTGGTGGAGGTTCATGCAATTGCTTGAGCGGGTTTTCAGGTAGCACGCCATTGCCACCCAGTTTAAAGGTCAGTACTCGGCTCGGTGGCGGGGTCACTTCGCGCTCCAAGCCCGCAATCAAGCCAAAGGCGCCGCCCCATCCGGCAAGAATAGTCACGTATTGCTCGCCATCAACGGTATAGGTTACCGGTGGCGCCATCACGCCGGTTTTTGCCGGAAATGACCAAAGCTTCTCGCCGTTATCCGCACGGAAGGCCAGCACTTCACCGTCGGCCGAACCCTGAAACACTAAGCCGCCACCGGTTGCTAAAATGCCACCGTTCCAAGTTAATTTATGGGAAACCTGCCAAGCGGCCTCTTGTTTAACTGGGTCCCAAGCCAGCAGGCTACCCTGGGTGATCTTGCTGGTCAGTAATTGCGACAATATTGGATCTGCTACTGCGGGCTGCTGCAAATATATCCCCAGATTCCACTGCCCCCACTGATGGAGATACTCCTCAACCGAGTTGTATTCAAACAAGCTGCTTATCGCCGGTATATAAACCAGCCCAGTCTGCGGGCTGTAGGCCATGGCCTGCCAGTTGTGTGCGCCCATAGAGGACGGCCGAATCAGTTCAGGCGCGTCACGGTAACGGGCATTGTCTGCTTCCACCGGACGCCCAGTCTCTAGGTCATAATGGCTAGCCCAATTCACATCCGCATAGGGCTCTGCCGACAGCAATTTGCCAGACTGGCGATCAATAACAAAGAAAAAGCCATTTTTGGGGGCATGCCATATAACCTTGCGTTGCTCTCCCGCAATCGCCATATCGGCCAACATAATGTGTTGAGTGGCGGTGTAGTCCCACGATTCGGCAGGGGTTTCTTGGTAATGCCAAATATATTCACCGCTATCTGGGTTCAGTGCCACTATCGACGACAAGTAAAGATTATCGCCACCCTCGGGGCTACGAATTTTGGCATTCCACGGTGAGCCATTGCCGACGCCAATATAGAGCTGATCTAACTCGTCATCGTAAACAATAGAATCCCATACCGTGCCACCACCGCCGTACTCCCACCATTTACCGGTCCAGGTCTTTGCGGCCCGCGCCATGGCGTCGTTCTCAAAGCCATCGGCAGGGTTTGCCGGAACGGTGTAAAACCGCCACAGTTCTTTACCGGTATTTACATCAAAGGCACTAACATAGCCACGGACGCCATATTCCGCACCGCCATTACCAATAAACACCTTATCTTTAGCCACTCGCGGCGCACCCGTTATGGTGTAAGGGTAGGCCTTCAAATCTGCCGTGGCGGTTTCCCAGAGAACCTCACCACTCGCTGCATCCAGTGCGATCAGGCGGGCGTCAAGGGTGCCAAAAATAATTTTACCTTCGTAGACGGCAACACCGCGATTAACTACATCGCAACACGCCATTTTGGCCCACTCTTTTGGTACTTTGGGATCGTATTTCCACAGTAAGCGACCGTCGCGAGCGTCCAGCGCGTACACAACGCTCCAATTACCCGTTACGTAAATAACGCCATCAACGACAATAGGCGTCGCTTCTAAACCGCGATTAAAATCGGTATCAAAGGCCCACGCCAAACCTAACTTAGCAACGTTACCAACATTGATCTGATCGAGTTCGCTATAGCGCTGCTCTTTATAATCCTTACCGTAAGACAACCAATTTGCACTGTCATTACGGGAAATACGCTCGGTTGTAACATCCTTTACAGTGTCGGCATTGACAAATATTGAGGCAGTAAAAAGAGTGGCCGTTGCCAGAGCACAGGCAAAACCAAAGAGCGTTTTCATCGCAATTTCCAGTCATTGTTATTAGCTGTATGCGCTCCTAGCCACAAACCTAGATGGAGCGCGCGTCTATCTATTATTATTGATTAGCACCGAAGAATATCTACGCCAAACTTAGTAGAGACAGTTCATTCACTATGCGGCTTGAACCCTCTTTTGTCGGCGTAAAAAGCCCGTATTTCAAGGATGTCTTTGTCATAATCGCCGGTGGGATAAAATGCGGGACCCATGCCTACCACATTCAAATTGGTGTCAACATAAGCCATGTAAATCGGCACCCCCGCCCCCACCGCAATGTGATAAAAGCCGGCTTTCCAGTGGTTCACCTTACTACGAGTGCCTTCTGGGGTGATGATGACTACTAGTTCATCGCGCTCATTAAAATTAGTCACCATTTGTTCGACGGTATTATGCTTTTTGCGGCGATCAATACCAATGCCGCCAAACCAGCGCATCAGCGCACCAAAAGGCCCTGCGGGGAACAAAGTGTGCTTGCCGATCCAATGCACATCTAAGCCCAATATAAAAGACGCCGCCATCATTGTGGGGAAGTCCCAGTTGCTGGTGTGCGGCGCGGCGATCAAAACATATTTTTTATCTTTGGGCTTTTCGCCCTCTATACGCCAACCTCTTAAGCGGGTTAACGCCATAAAAACCAAGCGAAAAAAGCCACTAACTAATGGCGTTTTAAAAATTGTACGTGTTTGCATGAAGTAACGACGCCTTAATGTCTTGACCTAAACGCCAAGGGATATTTGCAGGGCAGGAGAATTAGCAAAAGCAGAGGCAGAACAAGCACCCTGCTTTTGAAGCGTGCAATATAGATTACTATTAATCTTTAAAGTCTGCGGATTTACCTTCACTGGTGGCGCCAATAGCCAGCATCACATCTTCAAAACTCAGCATACCAGCATTCCATGTTGCCTGATAATTCAGGGCGTCGGCTACACTATGGTCGCGGGTATACAGCAACATTTGCTTGGTACCGCGAATGGCCAATGGCGATTTACGCGCAATATCTTGAGCAAGCTCTGATACCGACTCAATCATTTCCTCATAAGAGGCGTAAGCGCGATTAACCAAGCCGATTTTTTCGGCCTCAGCAGCGTAGACATTGCGACCCGTATAGGCCAGTTCCCTCACAATTCCCTGGGGCACGATATGCGGCAAACGCTGTAAAGTCCCAACATCAGCGACCATACCGATATCGATTTCTTTTATGGAAAACTTTACGCCCTCACAGCAAAAGCGCATATCGCAGGCACTGACAATATCGACACCGCCGCCAACACAACTGCCTTGAATTGCCGCAATAACTGGCTTACGACAACGTTCAATAGCGGTAAGATTGCCCTGTAAACGCAAAATAACACCGCGAAATTGTTCAATAAATCGCGATTTTTCTACACCTTCCGCGCCCTGACCGAGACCGGCAAACATAGCCAGATCAATGCCCGCACAAAAGTGCCGACCTTCGCCGCACAGCACCACTACACGCACACTTGGCTCGGTATCTAACCACTCAAAACACGTTTGAATTTCGGCCCACATTGGCTCATTCATTGCGTTAGCTTTCTCGGGACGGTTTAAGGCGACCCACGCTACGTGCTCTTCTAACTGTACCGCTAATGTGGTGTACAGCGGAGGGGTAACAGTATTCATTATTATCTCCAGTCTTTTACATAATCGGCCATTTCTAGCGCCGGTAGCGGCTTGGCTCGGCCATCACGGCTACCAATATAAATAAACCCCGCTATTTCTTCATTGGCCGAAAGTCCTAAACCCGCCATAACATGGGCATCAAAAGCATTGGCGCCGGTGCGCCAAATACCCGCATAACCTAGCGCGTCTGTCGCCAATAAAATGCCATGGGCCGCGCAGGCTGCCGACATTTGCTGTTCAATACGAGGGACTTTTAGATGCTCTTGTATGCAGCTAATAACCACAATAATAAGCGGCGCGCGCAGCGGTTGCTGTCGGAAACGCTGCAGTTCGGCTTCGCCGATTGCAGGCTCTCGCCGCAAGGCCGCCTCGGCAAACAAATCCCCGACGGCGGCCAAACCCGCTCCCCGAATTTGCAAAAACCGCCACGGCCGCAAGCGGCTGTGATCTGGGGCGCGCATTGCCGCCGCGTAAATTTCGGCCAATTCTTGCTCTGTAGGAGCAGGGCTTGCTAGCTTGGCAGCAGAGTTACGGCTTTTAAGTAAATCAAGCGCATCCATTAAACTTCTTGCCTCGCGCCAATGCGCAACTGCTTTAGCTGACCACTGCTCACAGCCTCGCCCGACTCATAGAATTGCTTCATGCTAAGTGCAATATCGTAAATTACGCCGCGAAATACTTTGCGCAGTAAACGTTCGTATAAAATACGCCCAAGTGGCCCCCAGCGCATATCAAAAGCAAGACTGGCTGTTAAAGCGGTACGACTGTGGCCAGCGTCTTCAATCCGATAGCGAAATATCGCCTGCCGAAATGGCGGCGGCGCGCCTTTATCACCTTTATGCAAGCGAATAACAAAACCATGGCCTTCGTTCCATTCGGTCACGGTCTCATCCATGCCTTTTCCAGAGCGCTGATACACCCGCCGACTTGCGCCTAAACCGCTCGCATTCTCGCTGGTTATTTCAGTGCGGGTAACCGCAGGAACATAGTTGTGGGCCAGCGACAAGTCTTTTAGCAAAGCCCACGCCTCTTCCCGGGGCAGATCAATAACGACTCGGGCCGTTGCCTCGTGCTTCATGGTAGATATCCTTAAGCAAAAAAAATCCCCCGACATTGCGGGGGATATATTCAACCATGAATTCAAAGTGCTGTCTTGAGCAATAACGCCTGACTGGACACCAGAGCTAAAATATTCTCATTGAAAACATCTATTCTAGGGGAAATAAGCGGTCAAAATCGGCGGCGTAAAGAGATATCCACTCCTCAGCGGCCTCCTCGCTGCTAAGGATACGCGACTCTAACTGCTCTACTTCACGCCGATAATGCTCAATTTGACACAATTGCTCGACCATTCTCGCCCGAAATACATCTTTCCCAGCGTGAAACTGAATACCTAACTGGTATTTTTCGCGCTGCGGCCGACACCAAACCACAGTACCACGACCACTTGATTCCTCCGAGATCGAGGGCACATAAAACTCCACTCGACTTCCGGCTTTAATCTCACGGGCAACTAAACAGGACAAACCGGCCATACTCACATCATGCATATGCGCATGGCGTGCCCCAGCTTCGCTCAGTATTTTCACGTCCAGCGGTATATCACTTGGATGACGAACAAACTCTCTCATAATCCTCTGGCCTTATACCAATTACACTGGTGCCATTTAGCCATAGGGCAACGTTAAGCTATATCCGTATTTTCCCTGAAGGACATGTTCATTTCCCGTATACCGCCTATTTCAGCCATTGGGCAAAGGGCGATTCCATGTTTAGATCTACTTTTTCGGCCCAGCCTTTAATACCAATACCATCGCGACTCATATTCAAGTCTTCACCGCCCAGTACATTTTCACCGAATTTATACAACACATTAAAACCGGTCTCACTCGCCTTATTATCATAAGCGGCCGCGCGGTCACGACTTTGCTCCTGGCGCCCAAGATAACTCTGCCAAGCTTTATCGCCGTGGCGGCCCTGCAGTAATTTCTTACTTAAGGTCGGCGACAATAGCGTTGCCGAGGCATTGTTGCCACCAAAGCCTTTGGCATTTAAAACCGCAACATCTAAGCTATCAGGCTCAACTTCTAAATGCTCCTTCTGCAAACGCAAGTTGCTACTGTGTACGTCGTCGGCAATGTGATCAATCGTACTTATGCCTGGAATAATATTGTCGTTCCACACCCCTAAGCTGGCAATTAATTGGTCGCCAGAAGCCGCGCCAATGCTGTGACCAATATAGGCCTTGATCGCCGCCACCGGCCATTTTTCAATACCAAAGGTTTTGGCAACTTCATTGAGGATATGAGATTCAGACACCCGGTTTTGCGGGGTACTGGTGCCATGAGACTGCACAAAACTACGATGTTTAATCGCTTTATCGCCAATAATGCCCGCCGCAGCGGCCAGCGCCTTTGCAACAGTGAGGTAATTGCCAACACCAGGCGAAGAAATCGATTTTTTATAGCCGTCGGCATTAACAAACACATCAGGTACCGAACCGTGTATTTGCGCGCCCAACTCCATCGCCAAATCATCATCAAAGAGCACAATAAACTGAGATGATTCAGAAACAGTAAACCCGCAGTTACTACTAAAGGGACGACTGGCCCGGCGGTGATCGGGCTCGCTTAAACCTTTATCGGCATCTAGCTTCAACAAATCGGCATCTGAAGCAAGCGCACCCATGGTGTAATAGCCATCAATAATATTTGGATCAACAGCTGACTCGGCCACACCAACGACAGCGACGCGAATTTTACCGCTGCGTATTTCATTCACGGCTTGACGCAAATTATAAAAAAACGTAGCGCAAGCGCCTAAGCTAGGCCCACTGGTACCCACACTACCCAACACATAGGCACTAACAAAATCGGCTGGCATATCCGCCAAGCCAAGCGCCAAGTTTTTCGAGCTCACCCTGCCGCCATTGGCACGAGCCGACAGCAAACCGCCGAAGCCATTGTCATCAAGCTGCGCCATCGCCGAGCTGGCATACACCCCCATTTGGTCAGGCTTTATGCGATCCATCACCGTTTGCCACTCAATTCCCATGGCGTTCAGCGCGTCGGAAACACCGCAAATTGCGAGCTGTAAACCCCGCGGATGGCTCCGCGACGCATACAATGCACTGGGATCAAAGCCCGTCGGAAATTGTCCCGCCGAAGAGACCTCTATCTTGCGGGTGGTCGGCAGCAAAATATTACAACCATCACTAATTTTGACCGATACCTTACCGCCGCCGAGTTCTTGCACAGCCCATCCGGCGGGAAGCTCATCGGGCAAATCCCGCGCCCGAGTAACAAACTGTAAATCACCGTCACAGCCGCTCAAGGCCATGCGTTTATTCCAACCCACTTGGTCGGTGTTAAAAACATTGCCTTCGATCTTACGGATAAGGGTGTGTTCCAGAATATACCGGCGCTGCGCCTCGTCACCGGCCATTTCTGGTGGTAAACCCATAATGGCTGATAGACTCCGGAAGGTCTGTGTCGCCTTCTCCTGAGATAGCGCGTCGATGACCATTCGCCGATAACCATGATGAAAAGAGCTACGACCGGCGGGATTAACGCCACCAAAACCAACAATTACGGGAAGCTTACTCACACTTATTCCTTATCTTTAGCGATTGCTATTTCAGTGAGTAGTCTAACGATGTTAGGCTAATTGAAATATAATATAATCGCCAAAAAATGAGACATATGTGCCAGCCATGAAACGAGTCGCCCTTTTCGCTTTTCACGACGCCCTTGCCACGAGTATTAGCTTGCCAATGGAGCTTTTAACGGCGGCGAACAGCGTGTCTAAACTAAAAGACCGTGCTCCCCTGCTTGAAATTGAAATTATCGGATTAGACCCGGCGCCTATTCACGTGTCAGGGGGCATGCAAATCACCCCCAACACCACACTTTGCGTCGACGAAAATTACGACCTCATCATTATTCCCAGCCGTTGGCGACATCCTCACCGAGGTGCACCTACCCGCCCTGAAATCCAAGATTGGTTAAAACGGCAGGAACGGCGCGGCGCTGATATTTGCGCTGTAGGTAATGCCAGCTATTTTCTCGCTGAGGCGGGATTGCTAAACAAACGAGTAGCAACCACTCACTGGCACTATTTCGACGACTTCGCTAACCGCTACCCGCAAGTAATCCTGCATCGCGATTACCTCATTACCCAAGCAGACAACCTTTTCTGCACTGGTAGCGTTAACTCAGCAGCGGACTTAGTGATACACCTCATTGACCGCTATTGGGGCGCGTCAATTGCCCGTCGGGTAGCCCAGCAGTTCTCTCCAGAAAGCCGTCGCCCGTTCTCCCGGAACAGCTACCGAGTTGACCGCAATGACCTGCACCGCGATGAAACGATTGCCCTCGCCCAAAACTGGCTGGCACGACACCTGAACGAAGCATTTAACATCAAAGACCTTGCCCACCTCAGCGGCCTCAGCGAGCGCAGCTTTCATCGCCGGTTTAGGCAAGTCACTGGCCTACCGCCTCTGCAATACATGCAGAAAATGCGCTTAGAATTAGCTCAAGACCTCCTGCAAAACAGCAATCTTTCCATTGAGGAAATAGGTCAGCAATGTGGTTATAACGACAGCAGCTATTTCTGCCGTCTATTTAAGCAACACAACACAAGCAGCCCTGGTGAATATCGTCGTGCAGTGCGCCGCAAACTATTCGAAGTAAATAAGTCAGACTAGTGGAAATTAAATGACAGCGATCAATGGCCAAATACGCCGTGTTATCAGCGCCAAACTTCACCTCCCCGCCGGTTTCATATAGTAAAATACCGGCTTATACAGACGCCTCATTTAAGGCGCTTGCTCGTGCCAACCACCGTAGACATGATTCCCCAAACCGCAATAATGACAGCATTCCAGCCATAGCCATGATAAGACGCCACGCCACTTAGCTGCGCATCGGGGCCAAACTTGTCGCCGCTCGCTTTACCTGCCAACTTTTCCTACTGTACTCAAGCCGCAAGTCGCACTAGACTTGCGGCTAAATCCTCTGAGGAAGTATTAATGCCCGACATCGGTCGCGTTAACCGGCTTACGGTGAGCCGCCAATCACCTGCTGGCTTTTATCTCGATGGCGGCGACTTAGGCGACATTTTCCTGAGTCGAAAAAATGCCCCTGAGAATTGCCAAATCGGCGATATTGTCGACGGCTTTATTCACCACCACAGTGATGGCAGCTTAATTGCGAGCAGTAAAACGCCACTGGCGCAATTAGGGGATGTTGCCCTGTTAAAAATCGCCCAGATCAATGATACCGGTGCTTTTTTGGACTGGGGGCTAGATAAAGAGCTGCTGCTACCCTATGCCGAGCATATGGGTGAAATCACCGCAGGCAAAAAAGCCCTGGTCAAAATTTACTTAGACAAAAGTTACCGTATTGTCGCGTCAATGAAGCTCGACGAGTTTATCGAAGATACTGCCCCTCACTTAAGCCGAGGCCAACGCTTCGACGTTATCGTTGCCGGTAAAACAGAGCTTGGATATAAAGCGGTTATCGACAATGGATACTGGGGCCTACTCTACGATAGCGACTTAATCCGACCACTGCGCAAAGGCGAAACACTTACTGCCTATGTTAAAAAGGTTCGCGACGACGGCCGAATCGACCTCAGCATCCAACCTATTAATATTGGCGGCAACGATATTGCAGCCAAGATCATTGCCCAACTTGAAGCCAATGACGGCTTTCTTGCCGTCGGCGACAAAAGCCCACCAGAAGCAATCTATAGTTTGTTTGGCGTCAGCAAAAAGATTTTCAAACAAGCCATAGGCCGCTTATACAAGCAGAAACGCATCGATATCGAGGGCCAAGGCATACGTCTATTAAAACCCTAAGTAATCTACGAGTACCGGAGCAATTATGGACACGACGGAATTCTTAAATAACAGCCTAGTCCCTATACGACTTGCTGCTATCGACAAAGACGGCTTCCCAGTGATTTGCTCGCTGTGGTTTATTTATCAAGAGGGTGAGTTGCTGTGCGCAAGCCACGCATCCGCAAAAATTATTCGCTTATTAAAAGCCAACCCTAACTGTGCATTTGAAGTGTCAGTTAACTCTGTGCCCTATAAAGGCGTGCGCGGCAAGGCAATAGCAAGCTTAAAAAGCGACTCAGAGGGCGTGGTATTAAGCAGCTTAATCGCCCGTTACCTCGGTGACAGTCAACCGGGCTTAAGCCAATGGCTGCTCAGCCGCCGCGCCGATGAGTATGCAATTCATTTAAAAATAACCAGTCAATCAGATTGGGATTTTAGTGCTCGGATGCAAGGCAGCTAGAGTATAAACCTAGTAATCGCTGCCTTTTATTCAAGTCAATGAAGCGCGCCATTATTTGGCGCGCTTGAACTTTTCACCAAGACCAGCAAACAAAACGTAAAATAAAGGCACAAAGACCGTCGCCACAAATGTGGCCACCAACATACCACCAATAACCCCCGTACCGAGTGAGACGCGACTCCCCGCCCCGGCACCACTGGCCAGCGCTAATGGTAAGCAGCCGAGCGTAAAGGCCAAAGAGGTCATTACAATTGGACGAAAGCGCAGACGAATAGCATCTACTGCTGCGTCGGCGAGCGACATACCCTGGCGCTGCTTTTGCATTGCAAATTCTACAATTAAGATGGCATTTTTACTCGCCAAACCGATCAAGCACACCAAGCCAATTTGGAAATAAATATCGTTTTCCAGACCTCGCATCCACGTTGCGGCAATAGCGCCTAATATCGCAAAAGGTACTGCCAAAATAACCGCCGCGGGAACCATCCAACGCTCGTACTGCGCCGCGAGAATAAGGAACACCATCAACACCGCTAAAACAAATGCCTGGCCACCAGAGCCGCCAGAGGCCTTCTCCTGATAGGAGCTACCCACCCAACCCAAGGTAAAATTACGTCCCAGAATATCGGCCGCGACGCGATCGAGCGCCGCAATAGCATCACCGGAACTGTATCCTTGCGCGGGGTTACCCAACACCTTGGCAGCCGGAAAGCCGTTAAATCTGCTTACCGCATCTGGACCAACAATCCGCTCGACACGCAGCAATGTTCGCAAGGAGACCAGATTACCACTCACCGAGCGCACAAATACTTTACTTAAATCTTCCGGACTGCCGCGAAAGTCCTCTTCAGATTGCAGGTTTACCTGGAAACTACGACCAAATAATGTGAAGTCATTTACGTACAAGCTACCAAACGTCGCCTGCATTGTACTGAACACATCTGCGACCGGCACGCCAAGACTCAGCGCCTTCTCTCTATCTAAAAACAGGCGATACTGTGGGGTATTAATATCGAAAGTACTGTACACCCCCTGTAGCTCCGGCTGCTCATTGGCTTTTTGAATAAAGCGATTTAACTCCTCAGCCATGATCGCCATATCACTGTCGCCACGGTTTTGCACATACAACTCAAAGCCACCCGTGGTACTTAAACCAATAATTGGCGGCGGGTTAAACGCAAACATCACGCCGTCAAGCAGGTCATCACCCAAGCGTGGCAGGCGCTGCGCCACTGCGACAGAGCTTTGCGCCGCCTCTGGACGTTCAGACCAATCTTTGAGCATAACAAACGACACGCCCGCGTTGGTTTTCTGGGCAGACGACAAAATATCAAAGCCGGCAAAGGTCATCACACCTTTGACTTCATCTTCCTTAAGAATGCGTTGATTCATCGGATCGGTTACCGCCACCGTACGCGACAGCGACGCTGCCGGTGGCGTTTTGTACACCATAATGACGTAACCTTGATCTTCTGCCGGAACCAAACCTTTCGGAACGGTTTGGAACAAAAGCCACATTGAGGCCATTAGGGCAGAAAACATCAACAAGCCCAATACTCGGTGATTAAGTACCAAGCTGGTAGCGGATACATAGCCATTACGAAGGCCGTTAAACCCGCGATTAAATCCGCCCAAAAAGCCACTTTCCGCAGGTTTGTGATCTTTGGTTTTTAGCATCATAGAGCACAATGCTGGGGTCAGTGTTAACGCGACGATACCCGATAAAATAACGGAAACCGAAATAGAAACGGCGAATTGCCGGTACATCTCACCGGTGAGGCCGTCCATAAAAATAACGGGAAGGAATACAGCGCAAAGCACCAATACAATAGCAATTAAAGGCCCAGAGACCTCCTCCATTGCTCGCTTAACCGCGGTATTGGCATCGACATGCTGCTCTTCCATGATGCGCTCAACATTTTCAATAACGATAATCGCGTCATCTACCACGATGCCAATGGCGAGAATAAGACCGAAAAGCGTCAGTAAATTAATTGAAAAGCCGACAATATATAAACCGGCAAATGTGCCGATAATCGATACCGGAATCGCTAACAGAGGAATAATCGTCGCGCGCACATTTTGCAGAAACAAAAACATGACGAGCACTACCAGCAACAGCGCTTCAAAAAATGTTGCTACCACCTCTTTAATTGAGTGTTCGACAAACACCGTTGTATCAAAAGCAAGATCGAGATTAATGCCCTCTGGCAGTTTCTCCCGCACGGCCGCTAGTACCGCCTGTGCCTCGGCCCCAGTCTCCAAAGCATTAGCCCCTGGTTGCAGGTACATCGCAACTGGAACGGCCGGTTGGCCATTAAATGCCCCTTGAAATGCGTAGTCCTTAGCCCCTAATTCCACCCGCGCCACGTCACCCAAACGAAGCGTGGCGCCAGAATTACTTGAACGTAAAATAATGTGTTCAAATTCCGCCACGGTCGCTAAGCGTCCCTGGGTAGTCACGGTGTAAGTAAACGCCGCTTCCTTCACCATGGGCTCAGCCGCAAATTTACCAGCGGCAAAATTGGCGTTTTGCTCACTCACCGCCCGGGCAACATCGGCGGGTGTTAGGGCGAATTCAGCCAAACGATCTGGCTGCAACCATATTCGCATCGAATAGTCTTTGGCGCCCAATAAGCGCGCATCGCCAATACCGGGCAACCGGCGCAGCTCGTCAACAATGTTTAATAATGCGTAATTACTCAGGTAAATTGCATCGTACTGGGGGTTATCTGAGGTTAGCGCGTAGATCATCAAAATACTGGTCGACCGCTTACTGACCTGAATACCTAATCGCTTTACCGCCTCTGGCAGCCGGTTCTCGGCAACCGCAACGCGATTACTAACGTTGATCGCAGCCTGATCAGGGTCGGTACCGGTGGCAAAAACAACGCTGATACTCACCACACCGGAACTCGACGCCTGTGTAGACATATACAGCATGCCGTCTACACCATTAATTTGCTGCTCTAGCGGCGCCGCAACGGTTTCAGCTAAGGTTTCAGCATTTGCACCCGGGTAACTTGCCGTAACAACTATTTCTGGTGGCAAAAACTCTGGATACAAGGCAATAGGCAAACGCCCCATTGCGGTGGCACCGGCCAATAAAATCATTAAGGACAAAACAATAGACAATACCGGCCGGTCTATAAAAAAGCGCGCACTCACTGGGCTTTACCTTCCACAGCAAGAGCTTCGGCAGAGCCCTCAGCGACTATTTCGGTTGGCGCTAACAATGTACCAGCCTGTACCCTTGATACGCCGTCAACAACAACGAGATCGCCAACATTTAAACCAGATTCAATGATGACGCCTTCTTCTGACTCCAAGCCCAGCGTCACATTCACGATTTCAGCGCGATTATCCTTATCAACTCGATACACATAAACACCCTGAGCGCTCTGCATAATAGCCCGTGCGGGCACAACAATAGATCGCAGACTAACCAAACCGTGCAGCCGCACCCGTAAAAATTGGCCCGGCAATAAACTGCTATCGGGATTGGGTACGGTAGCCCGCAATTGAACGGTACCCGTCATTTTATCTATTGCGCTTTCGGTAAAATCGACATGCCCAAGATACGGATAGGTATCATCTGGCCCAAGGATAATTTCTACCTCGCGCTTGCCTTCGGCAAACTCGACCTCACCACGCTCAATCATTCGGCGAATACTGAGCATCAGCTTATCTGGCAGTGAAACATTGACGAGTATCGGGTCTAGCTGCGTTATTTCAGTAAGCAAACTATTCCCTGGTCCAACGAGACTGCCTTCTGATAACTGTTCACGGCTCGTCATACCTGCAATTGGCGCCCGCACCTGCGTGTAATCCAAGTTGATCTGCGCAGCCTCAACCTCTGCTTCAGCAAGCTGGACCGCCGCCTTTGCAAAATTTAGATCAGACTCCGCGTCATCGCGCTCTCGACGACTAATTGCATTGGTCTTGATAAGCTCGCCAGCACGCTCCCAACGCCGCGCTGCAGCGGACAGTCCTGCGTTAGCCTGCGCCAACTGCGCTTTGCTGCGATTAAGCGCCACCTGAAAGGGTGCAGAGTCAATTTGAAACAATAACTGCCCGGCTTTCACTGCCTGGCCTTCTGTATATGTTCTACGCAGTAAGATTCCCTCAACTCGCGCTCGTATCTGCACTTCCTTAGAGCCCATCGCCCGCCCAGGATACAAGCCGCCAATAGGCACAGGGTGCGCGTCTGCCCGCAGCACATTTACCGCAACGGCGGGCCGCTCAAGCGCAGCTTGCGGCTGATCATCGCAGCCACTCACCGCAAAAATCGCCATCAGCAGCGCAAACACAGGCATTAATGACCGAGGGGTGAACTGAATACCAAATACCATCTGCAACCTCTGACGGAGATTTCCCATAATTCAAGTACTTTACATACATACCCGTATGTATGTAAAGTACTTGAATCAAAAACTTCTAAGAATATAAAATGCCATGAGACGCTCAAAAGCTGACGCCGAAATTACCCGCTGCGCCATATTAAACGCCGCCGCAGACCTTTTCGCCAAACAAGGTATTAGCAGAACCCGGCTCGATGATATCGCCTCAGCAGCGGGCGTGACCCGAGGTGCGATTTATTGGCATTTCAGCGACAAAGAGTCACTAATAGTCGCCATGATTAACCGCGTTAATGCACCAACAGAAGCAGCCATGGCAGCTCTCAATACAAAGGAAAGCGACACCCTCTCGCTAGACACTTTAAAACAAGTTGTTGTAGACGCTTTTAGCCGAACCTACCACACGCCAGCAGCCGCGCAGATTACCCGCTTCGTTCTTCGCTACTCGCTAAGCAATGAAACTGAACTATTAAATGCCCACATTGAGCACAATAGAAAGGTTAGCTTTGCGCACATCAACCAGTTTATTGAAAAAGCCCAGAATGCGGGTTTGGTTACACCTGAACTGCCCCCCGAGTGTATTGCCAGCCATATCCGCTCACATATTATCGGTCTTTTTCACCAACACTTAAGCAGCCCGCCCCCCGGCATTAGCCCCGACGACGTCGCCGCCTCTATGGACTTAGTTCTAAAAGGGCTCCGGCCCGCACCCAAATAATCACCATAATACAGCGGCAGCAACGCTAGAGATAAGCCACAATTACGCGACAAACTTATTTATCGCTAACGGCAATGCGATATCAAAATGCATACCCCTTCCCAGCTGCGTACTGACCTTAATCTGCCCCTGCAATTGCTGCCGGACAATATTGTAGACAAGGTGCAAACCCAAACCGGTACCCCCAGCGCCACGGCGAGTCGTAAAAAAGGGCTCAAAAACCTTCTTGGCATGCTCAGCTGCCATGCCGATGCCATTATCGCTAAACACCAAATTAACACCCGATTCATGCTGACTGACCGTCAGGGAAATCCGACCGTGCTCACCTTCGGAAAATGCATGTATCAAACTATTATTTAATAAATTAATCACCACTTGCGCCAAACCTCCCGGCACAGTCCGCAAGGATATTGTCCGCGGACAATCCAATACCACCTCATGACCACTACGCCGATAACTCGGCGACAAATGCACAAACACATCACTTAGATATTCATGCAAATTAATATCTCGGGTTTCCGCGGTAGCCTGATCGACAGACACCTGCTTAAAGCTGCTTATCAAACTCCCTGCTCGCTGTATATTAGCCAGCACAATGCGCGACGCTTCCTGTAAACGTTGCAGTAATTCAGAAAGCTCAACCGACGGCTCACTCGATGCCGGAAGTATTTCATGCAGACGCTGCAAATCCGCTGAGAGCGTCGATTCGGCGGTGATAGCGATGCCAAGTGGCGTATTCAATTCGTGGGCAAACCCCGCTACCAAGCCCCCCAAAGATGCCATTTTTTCTGCCTCGACCAAATGCTCCTGAGTCTCCTGCAGCTGAGCCAGCATAAACTTAAGCTCATCGCCAACCACTTCAGAGCGGTGCTTTTGGCCCGTTAGCACCAAAAACGACATTCCCAGCAAACCAGTAAACAGCAAACCCGCTGCCAGCATCCCCCATGGCACCACCGACCGCGTACCGACAAGAAATGACTGATTAGCATCAGTTTGAAACAGCCACTCCTGATCGGCCACACGCAAAATCCTGCGCTCAACAAACAATGCACCGCGGCCCAGCGGATCGGTGTGATCACTACGGTAAAGAGTGCCCCCCGCCGCATCAAAAACCGATACCGATACGCCGTGCAAAAAATCTGGCGTCAGCAAAAAGCCCATAAGATCTGTCACTCGAAACACGCCGGACACGTAACCCGTTAGCGCATCACCACCGCCAGCAGAAGACATATATACCGGCAAGTAAATAACAACACCCTGCTGACTACCACTCTCCTGCACAAGACGAATGGGGTCGGTAACGGCAGGCGCTCGAGTACCCGCAGCACGCAATAAAGCCTTGCGCGGAAGGTCTGCCGAGCCAATATCATAGGCGAGCGCACTTAAGTTTTTACCTAGGGGTTCTATGTAGCGAATAACAACATAATCGTCGCTTTTTTCTTGAAGAACCAACTCACCATTATCTGCTCGCCGCGTTATAAATACCGGCGTTCGCATTTCAGCGCTCATCTGAGACTCCAACAACTGGCGCTCCTCACCCGCGACCCTGACATTCCAAGCCACCGCCTGGAAACCTGGATTCCGAGACAAAATCCCGCTGGCAAACACGCGAAAATCGGCTTGAGTCACCTCTTTAGACGCTGCAAACAAACCTTGAACCGAGTACAAGGTAGCCAAATGAGCATCAATTACGGATTGCGCCCGCTGGAATACTTGCTCACTGCGACCATTAAAATCAGCTTGCTGCCTGGCCAGCTCCCAGCGACTTGCAGTGACATATAAGCTGACAATAATAAACGTGGCGCCGAGCAAAACTGCGGGCAAGATCCGACTACGACTACGCCAAACCTCCTTAGGCTGCGCATAAAACACAAACATTAGGGTAGCGAATATCATGACCCCCAAGCCATCGCCAACCCACCATGTAAACCAGTTAAACCAGTAATTCTCAGCCGCGAGTTTCCCAGCAAACCAAAGCGCCGACGCCCCAACTGTTGCACCAGGAATACAACCGATGCCGCAGCCATACAAAATAAAACGCCAAACCGACTGAACAGTATCCAACTCAAAGGGATAACCGACAAAACGCTTCAGCAACCAAACGCCGACAGCGGCTTGCACGCTCGCGCCAATACTAATAACAAGAGGAAGCCATAGCGTGGGATAAAAATCTCCCCAGGCCTCATTTTGAAAGCCCGCGAGATCGATATTGACAAAAAATGAGCCTAGTAGGACGCCGGGCCAAAGGTGGCAACCATTAAACAGCAGCAAAGCCAACGCGATACCTGCGGCAGGCCAAATTGCAGTTGCATAACCTGGAGGGATTGCCAGCAAAAGTGCGAGCTTTCCGGCGATTAAATACAGTACCGCTACCAGCACCACACCTAAAAAGCTATGTTTAAACATTTGCCAGCCATTTTCTTAAAATTGTGGTTTTCACGTCGTTTACAACCATCCTGGCATACTCGTATTTTCCCAATATTGAAACGCTGTGCGGAGCTCTGGCAGCCGGACATCAGTTTATCGGCGCAGAGCGCTATGCCACCATAAGTACATCTGCCTAAGCCTATTAAGTATTCGCTCAATCAATACACATTTAACGTTGCGCGACACCCTTTTGAGAAAGCTCTGCCCCAACACACCCATTCTGCCGCAGGAAAAAAGCCGCCCATCACGACAGCGCATGACGCTATCACCTTAATTTATGGCACTTTTATCTGAAATAGATAACACCGACATGACACACATTTATCGCATATTGCAGCCAGTTGTAATATCCTAGGTCGTTTACCCGATAACAAAACAGTTAACCACAATGGATCTACAAAGATGCTCATAGGAATCCCAAAAGAACTCGCTGCCGATGAAAACCGGGTAGCGATCATTCCGACAGATGCCAAAAAGCTAGTACGGGCCGGCGCGACACTGCAAGTTGAAGCGGGCCTAGGCTTAGGCAGTGGCTTCAGCGATCAGGAATACACCGACGCCGGCGCCACTGTCAGCAGTGATCGGCAGGCCATCCTCGCCTCAGCGGATATCATTCTGCGGATCAACAAACCTAGTATAGATGAAATTGGCCAGATGAAAGCCGGTTGCATCCATATCAGCTATTTAGATCCGTTTAATGAACATTCGCTAATTAAGGCATTCCGCGACCAAGGTGTTAGCGCGATCAGCATGGAAATGATCCCACGTAGCACGCGCTCGCAAAAAATGGACGCACTAAGCTCCCAGGCCAGCTTGGCGGGCTACGTGATGGTATTACTTGCGACCACTAAACTACCGCGCATCCTTCCAATGATGATGACCCCTGCCGGCACCCTTAAGCCGTCAACAACATTTATCATTGGCGCTGGCGTTGCAGGTCTACAGGCCATCGCAACCGCAAAGCGCCTCGGTTCGAAGGTTGTTGCTTTTGACACCCGCTCGGTCGTCGCTGAGCAAGTGCGGTCACTCGGCGGCAAGTTCCTTGAAATCGACCTAGGCGAAACGGGTCAAACCAAAGATGGCTACGCGGTTGCTTTAACTGACGAGCAAATGAAGCTTCAGCTTGAAGGCCAGAAAAAGCAAATTGCTGAATCCGATATCGTTATCACCACTGCCCAACTGTTTGGCCGTAAACCACCAGTACTGATAACCAGCGACATGATAAAGGGCATGAAACCCGGCTCTGTCATTGTCGACATGGCGGCCGAGAGCGGCGGCAACGTCGAAGGTTCGGTCGCTGGCAAAACCGTGGTTGTGGATGGCGTAACTATTATTGGTGACGGCAACTGGTCTAACTTTGTCTGCCGCGACGCCAGCCAAATGTACTCAGCCAACCTCTTCAACCTCGTTGACGAAGGCTGGAACGGCGATGACAAGAAGATGGTTATCGACATGGAAAACGATATTCTCCAAGGCTGTGTGATTACCCACGGCGGCGAGATCGTTAACGAAACCATTAAAAACCTAATTAACTAGGAGAAGATGATGGAAATAGTATTTCTGGCTTTCATCTTAATGCTGTCTATATTTTTAGGCTTTGAGCTGATCAATAAAGTCCCTGCGACCCTGCACACCCCCCTAATGTCAGGTTCTAACGCCATATCTGGCATCACGCTGGTGGGCGCACTTACTTCCGCTGGCGCCGAGCACACCGTGCTTGCCACTGTTCTTGGCACCATTGCAGTTGCCATGGCCACCATCAACGTTATTGGCGGCTATATGGTCACCGACCGCATGCTAGCAATGTTCAAGAAGAAAGGAGACGCTAAATAATGGGCATTGAATTACTGGTTAACCTGTCCTACGTGGCAGCTGCCGTTCTGTTTATTTTTGGTTTAAAAATGCTGGGCTCGCCAGCAACTGCCCGTAAAGGTAACCTGATCTCTGCATTGGGTATGTTTATTGCTGTTGTCATCACCCTGCTAGACCAAAGCATTATCGACTACAAGTGGATTTTGGCCGGTGTCGTGGTCGGCGGCGCTATTGGCGCCCTCGTGGCTCGTCGGGTTGAAATGACAGGCATGCCTGAGATGGTTGCACTGTTTAACGGCTTTGGCGGTATAGCCAGCTTATTCGTGGGCTGGGCAGCACTGTATGGTATGGATGCCAACACCTTCCAACTGATCACCATTGTGCTGTCAATCCTGATCGGCGGCGTGACGTTCTCTGGCAGTATGATTGCCTGGGGTAAGCTCAGCGAACGCATTGCAGGCAAACCTATCGTGTTCGGCGGGCAGCGGGTTTTCAATATTCTGCTAATCCTAGCCATTGTTGCCGCCTCGGTGATGTTCACTCTCAACCCGGCCACGGCTATCTACCTGTATATTGTCATTGGCTTGGCATTGCTGCTCGGTATCATGCTGGTTATCCCTATCGGCGGCGCCGATATGCCAGTGGTCATCTCCCTGCTAAACAGCTACTCAGGCCTCGCGGCTTGCGCAGCAGGTATCGCCATTAACAACATCATCCTGATTGTTGCAGGCGCGCTTGTTGGGGCCAGCGGTATTATCCTAACCCAGATTATGTGTAAAGCGATGAACCGCTCACTGAGCAACGTTCTGTTTAGTGGCTTTAGTGCCGTGTCTGCCGGGGGCGCCGCCGCCAAGATTGAAGGCGAAGCTAAGGCGATGACTGCAGAAGACGCCTACTACGTACTTGAAGCCGCAGCCAGCGTCGTTATCGTACCTGGTTACGGTATGGCGGTAGCGCAAGCCCAGCACGTGGTTAAAGAGCTTCAGGAGCTTCTCGAAAAAAATGGCGCGGAAGTGGTTTACGCCATACACCCCGTTGCTGGCCGTATGCCTGGCCACATGAACGTACTGCTTGCAGAAGCCGACGTTTCATATGACTTGCTACTGGAAATGGATGCCGTTAACCCGCGCATGGAAACCTTCGACGTGGCGATTGTTATCGGTGCTAACGACGTAGTTAACCCAGCCGCGCGTGAAATGGAAGGCAGCCCAATCTATGGCATGCCCGTTATCAATGTTGATTTGGCGCGCAACGTCTTTGTTATGAAGCGTTCGATGGCGTCAGGCTTTGCCGGTATCGACAATCCCCTGTTCTTTAAAGAGAACACCCGGATGCTGTTTGGCGATGCGAAAGAAATGCTGGGCAATATCATTAAAGCCTTTAACTAAGGTTTTAATTGCACAGTAAAACGGGCTCCTAGGAGCCCGTTTTTTTATACCTCGAAATAAACCACAAGTTTTTAAGTTTCGACGGCCAAACAAAGCGCCGGTAAAATTTCATCTAACAAGGTCTTTAAACTTAATAACGAGTCACGACTCACCCCAAGCTTAGCCGCCAATTTTTCCGGTATCTCACTGCAAGCAGCCTGCAAAGCCACGCCCTCTTCACTCAGCTGAACAAGTACCATTCGCTCATCTTGGCCAGCGCGTCGCCGGTGTATAAACCCCTGCTGCTCTAAGCGCTTTAATAGGGGCGTTAGCGTATTGGTATTGAGCAAGGCCTTATCGCCTACGGCTTTGATGGAACACGGCGCATGCTCCCACAAAATCATCATGACAATATACTGCGGATACGTTAAACCCAGCGGCGTCAAATACGTCTGATATAGCCGAGTAATAAGTCGCGAGCTTGCATACAAAGGAAAACACAACTGGTTTTCTAACTGCAACTGCGCAAGCCTTGGCGGCGGCACACTCAAATCCATACTCATGCAGCTAGCGCGGCTTCGATATCAGCAACAATACTTTCCGGTTTAGTGGTTGGTGCAAAACGCTTTATCGCCTGACCATCTTTACCAACCAAAAACTTTGTGAAATTCCATTTCACTGCATTACTCAAGGTGCCCGGTGCCGCCTTTTTCAAATAGGCAAACAAGGGGTGGGCATTTTTACCGTTAACGTCGATTTTTTCCGTGATTGGAAAGCTGACACCGTAATTCACTAAACAACTACCTTCAATCGCACCTGCATCGCCGGGCTCTTGATTGGCAAACTGATTACACGGCGCACCCAGTATAACGAGACCTTGGTCTTTGTATTTTTCGTAAAGCGCCTGCAGACCTTCATATTGCGGTGTAAGGCCACATTTGCTTGCGGTATTCACCACCAACACTACCTTACCCTTATAGGAAGACAAATTAAGCTCCTTACCTTGCAAGCTACGAATTTCAAAATCGTATAGCGTAGTCATTCCGTACTCCTTTAAATTAAGCAAAATCAGCCAGTGAAAACCATAAAATCAACAATCACTATTAGAACAGCTAACTAGGTCGCGCGCAACTATATCGCACGCGATCTAATAAAACTCAAGTTTACGATAGAAATGTCGCTATTATGAATACAACGCCCTCGAACCCCTATTCCACCTATGGTCATTATCAATCCGAGCAATGCAACTCAGCCGGCGGCATTTAATCGCCCCGCTGGGCCAGCACCAATATTACCGACAGACAAGGTGCTCAACACTGTTGTCATGGGGCAGCGCGCGGACCATCTTTATGAACTTGCTTCAGGTAATCTGCGACTAATGGCAGAAAGCCAGACCGCGCTGCGCCGCGGTGAGCAGCTATTGCTGCAGGTAACCGGCAAAGATGCCCTGCAGCGCCCGACCCTCCAAGTCATCAACACCAGCCCCAGCGCCATTAACCCCCTGCTAAAAGCAATGCTGCCTCAACAGCAGGGCATTAATCAGTTACTCGCCAACATAAATCAGCTAATTAGCAGCCCTGCTAGCAACGCAGCGCTCAGTAAAGCCAGTACCGAATTCCTCGGCACACTACCGTCACGCCAGCAAGTGTCCAACCCCGCTGGCCTCCTAAATGCGATCCAAAGCAGTGGCTTTTTTATGGAAGGCAATCTCGCTGCCGGCATAGCACCCCCAGGCGACCTAAAAGCCGCCCTACTAAGACTCGCACAAAAGCTAGAGAACTTACGTTTGAGCAACGTGGCAAGCCCGCCAGAGAACGCAAGCAAATCTGCCAAGCTTAGCCAAGACTACAGTGGATTAGCACGGGGTACCGGCGCAAAACTCGACTCGTCGCTAGTAACAAGCGGCCAAACAAGCCCGAACCAACCCCTAAATAACCAAAAAATGAATATTGGTCCAAGCGCTACCTACAACAGACCAATCTCTAATAGCGATTTGCCCGGCGTATTGCGTTCACAACCCCGGCTTGCACCCGAGCTAGGGGAGGCAAAGCTCAGCCAAGAAGCATTAGTAAAACAACTACTACAAGATAGCCACGGTGCAATTGCCAGACTGCAATCCCATCAACTGCTCCACCTACAGCAAAAGGATCCTCAGCAAAACCAATACCTAATTGAACTGCCTGTTTTAGATGACGACGGCATCGACGTCTGGCAACTTCAACTACAATGGCAACGTTCACGCGAAGAACAGGGGCATCCACATGAAAAAACCAAGCCCGATATCGAGCAATACCAGCGACGCTGGCAAATTAATTTAAACTTTGAGTTACCCGGCTTAGGTGCCATCAACACCCTTGTAAGTCAGCACGGCAAGCAAGTAACAATAAGCTTTAACACCCAAAGTCAGGCCACCCGCACGCTGATTGACACACACCAGTATGAACTGAGCCAGCGACTGGCTGAGCAAGGTCTCCTCGACACTGAAATTCAAACTCACACAGGAATTAGCCCAGCGGCGGGTTCACCGCTCATTAGCCAATCACTATTGGAAGACCAAGCATGACAAATACGCCTGGCGAAATTGCGGTCTCCTTGCACTACGATGGCCTTAATGCACCCACTGTTAGCGCCAAAGGCGAAGGTGAGCTCGCGCGGCAAATACTAATGATTGCCACTGAGCACGATATACCAATATACCGCAACCAGCAGCTTCTCCAACTTCTCAGCCACGTAGAGCTTGAGAGCGAAATTCCCCGAGAACTCTATATTGCTGTTGCCGAAATCATTGCCTTTGCCTACCGGCTAAAAAACAAAACACCCGACAGCGCCGAGCAAGACGCCAAAGACACCGCAACCACTACGCCAAAAGACTAGCAGCACGAAAAAAGAAAGCGGAAGGTCATTCACGCCAAGGAATGACCGCCTAAGTATTAGCGCGTAAGCTTCCACGTAAAACGAAGCTGGGTTAAAGACTCAACCGCTTTACCGTTAACTAACTCGGGTTCAAACTTACATTTAGACAAGGCCGACAAGGCGCGATAATCCAAACGGCGTGTACCACTGGTTTCAATAATCCGGCCGTCTTGCACAACGCCCAAGGCATCAAGTGAAAACTCCATAGTAACGGTACCCTGCTGTCCTAGCCGCACAGATTCATCAGGGTACTGCGGCCTAGCACAGCTATCCCAATCAATTGACGCGGCGCGGCGACTAACAACCGCAGGCTTAACGTCTTCTTTAGTCGACACTCCGCCAATAGGCGACGCCTTAGCCGGGGCTTCTTTTTGGCGGGCCGACGCAATTGCCTGCTGACGTTCCTTTTCAGCATTTCTGGCCCGCGCCTCCGCGGCTTCCGCAGCTCGGGCTGCAGCCTCCGCTGCAGCCTGAGCCATTGCCAATGCAGCAGACTGCTCTTGCAAGGTGGCTAATTGCTGCTGCTGAAGCTTACTCTGCTCATGTTGACTAAACTCGCCGTCCAGTCGACGCTGCCATTCAGCGAGCACAGCTTGCTCCTCCGATTGCAGCGCCTCACCACTCTGGGCAGCGGTGAGCTCAAAGGTCGCCGCTTCACTCGCAGCAGTTCTCGTTATACTTTGCTCGCCACCCGACGACAAAAACGCCGCTAAACCCGCCGCCGCACAAACACCCAATAAAGAAATCGCAATTACAGATTCAGCTGACTGTCCAAACCCGGTCTTTCTTGGCGATGCCGCTGCTTCCATCATTTCACTCACTATTCAACCTCCGACTTTAGGCAGCTATGCTGTCAAACCAAACAAACGGCCGATCCGCTTAAATACTCCACGAGTATCATTTACTGGCGGTGGCGCCGCCTCTGCGGCAATACGTAATGTTTGGGCCGGATTTTTTTGCAATATTTCATAGCGACGCATGGCTAAATTAACACTGCCACGCAATAGACCCTCGCTAATTGGCTTGCTTAAAAAACGATAAATTTGCCCGCGATTTATCAGGTCAATACCCTGCTCGGCATCAGACTGCCCAGTTAACACGATCGCGACTAAGCTCGGATGATGTTGCCGAAGTGCACTAAGCAAGTCGGTAACGACCTCGCCGCCCACGGTGAGCTCCGTAATGATCACGCCTATCTTATGTTTTTCAAGCTGCTCAAGACCTTCATCGAGATTTCTAGCAGAGTACACTGCTCGCTCTCGACCAAGCACTCGCTGCAAGGTATCGCGAGTCGCTTCATCATCATCTAAAATCAAGGTGCCAACGTCGTCAACACCCGGAATGTAAACCTTCTCGTTAATATCCTCTTCAGCCGCCAACTCAACATGTTCGATGGCTGACGCCTTGACCGCCGCCGCGATAGTTTGGCGCAAATCAACATTAGACCAAGGTTTATTAATAAAGCGGAAAATTTCACCGTCATTAATCGCCGACAAAATAGCACTTAAATCAGAGTAGCCGGTAAGCAAAACCCGGATCGCACGGGGGCGAATGTCCTTAGCTGAGCGCAACACCTCAACACCGGTCATCTCCGGCATCCGCTGGTCACTCACCACAACATCGACATCTCCATCGCGGAGAATGTCCAGCGCAGCGGCACCAGAATTCGCTGTCACAACATCGTAATCTTTACGAAACAAAGCCTTTAACGCGACCAAAATGCGCGGTTCATCATCAACGAATAAGATACGCGGCTTTTGTTCCGCAGTGTCCACATTTGCCAATTCATCCATTATTATTCTCCAAGCAGAACCACGTCATTCGCAGGCGAAACATCTGCCGCTTTCCCAATTTTCTTTATCGGCAGTCGAACCACAAACTCGGTGCCTTTACCAAGCTCAGACTCAACTTGGATAGTGCCACCGTGATCTTCAATAATTCGGAATACAATCGACAAACCTAAACCTGTGCCCTTGCCCACGGCTTTGGTCGTAAAAAACGGCTCGAATATATGCGCACGCGTATCCTCATCCATACCGCTGCCATTATCTCTAATAGCAACCTCGACATAAGCATCGACTTGACGCGTGGTAATTTGGATCAAACCTCGGCCATCCATGGCTTGCGCAGCATTATTAATAAGATTAAGAAAAACTTGGTTTAATTGCGAGGGTGCACAGCTTATCTCAGGTAGCTCAGCGAAATTTCGCTCGATATTGATGCCATCTTTAAGCTGGTTATTACAAATTTTAAGTGCTGTATCAATGCCTGCGTTCAGATCAAACAGTTGCGATTGAGAGCGATCAACACGACTGAAGTCCTTGAGGCTCATCACCAATTCTGAAATTTGATTCAGGCCATACTCTACGTCAGCCAGCAATACATCAAACTCTTCGAGGCTTTCCGCATCGACTTCTTGCCCCATACCCTGCAGAGACTCTCGAATAATCTCCACATTGCTACTGGCATAACCCAGCGGCGTATTGATTTCGTGGGCAACCCCCGCAACCATTTGCCCGAGCGAGGCCATTTTTTCAGACTGAATAAGCTGGCCTTGCTGCATTTTCAAATCATCTAAGGCCTTGCTAAGTGCCTGAGTTCGCTTATTTACAATTTGCTCTAGATTACTATTGGTATCCTGCAATTCATTGTTCGCATTGTCCAAAGCCGAGAAGCTTGAACGCAAGCGTAGCGCGATCAGCCCGAATGCTAACAACAGGGCAACCGCATATACCGCAAGGGTTTGACGATAGCGACGGGCGGTGTCTTGCAGGCCCTGAAAATGATTTTCGTACGCCAATTGTAAATTCTGTAAAGCGGTTCCGGTCTCGATTGCGTCAAACTGGCTAATTAGTTTCTGTAAATCATCGCGACTGCTGCGCAGTAAACTTACCGTTTCAAGGAGGTGGCCTAAGGCACCCCGCGCAGCATCATTATCAAGCTGTTCCGCAGCCTCGCTGACCTCGGCCGCCAGCTCATCAATAACAAACGCATTCTCTGGTGAGGACTGCAAACTGTAGGCTGTGGCCTCTTGAAGCAACGTCATTATACGTTTACGAAGCGACTCTGAACTATTCACCGCTGGCGCATTCAGCACCGAAATACCCGCCACACGCATCACCGAAAAATACTGCGCCAAGCGTGCCAACCGCGCCGAATAATCATTCAGCAACGTCAATTTATCGCCCGCTTGGGTTCGATATATTTGTAAAGATTGGTTAATATCCCGGCTCAAATCACTTAAGCCTGCCTTACCACTGCTTAAGGAACTCTGCGCGACATCAAATCGATCTCGCGCCAGCTCAAGCTCTCTAGCGCCAGATTCAAGCGCTAATCGCGCTCGCAATATCTGCTGATTAAGCTCAACGTCAGCTTTAGCGGCGCTGTCTATTTGCTCTAAGCGGATAACATGGAGCCCAGTCTCTAGGGGGTTGCGCAGCATCTTCCATAGCAAAAAGACAATCAAACCCAGGGCCAAAGATACAGCCAATACCACAAGTAGACGTTGCAGCGTAAATCCACCCGCTCGTCTTTTTATTCCTGCCGTCTTGTTTTGATCTAACATAAGCCTCATTGCTGATTTTCTTATTATTGTTTTAGTCGGCACAATATCTCCTTGAGTTTAAACCCTTATTTGACTCCCTGAGAATGTCAGCGTACCCGCCCACATCGAGCGATTTAGATAGCACTATTCATAAAGGTCTTAATCGGAATCGTCGTTATAAGCTTATTATTGGAATTTATGATGACAGGGAGAATAAAAGGTCATCATGAAAATGTCTAGTGTCAATAATGCGCTCCTTGCGCATCATGGTTTGCTGCGACAAAACCCGCTATGACCACACGCTGGTAATCACATCAAATATCGGATTAATATTAACCATCCCCACACGAGATCAAAACGCTATGTCCACCGTATCACCAGACGTCAATACCCGTAGGCTCTCCCTAGAAGGTGCTCCCAACGTGCGCGACCTAGGTGGCTACCAAACTCGTGACGGTGGAACAACACGCTGGCGAAAGCTGTTACGGGGAGGCCGACTCTCCAATTTAAGCGACCTCGATCAACGCTTATTAAATGACTTTGAAATTAAAGTCATTTGCGACTTTCGGAATGCCCATGAGTACCAGCTAGACATGACTAAACTCAGTGCACAGTCCGCAGCAGTAATACACAACCTCAGTATCAGCCCTGGCAATCAGCACGACATCATCGAGATCAGCAACATTGGCGCCGGTCAAATGGCGACATGGATGACCCAAATAAATCGCGAGCTAGCGCTTAATCACTGCCAAACCTATCGCAAAATGTTTGAGTTATTACTAAACCTAGATGACGGCGCCTTTATGTTCCACTGCTCCGCAGGCAAAGACCGCACTGGATTTGCTGCAGCACTCATTCTGTCTGCCCTTGATGTTCCCCGTAATATCGTTATGGAAGACTATCTTCTCACGAGTCAATATTACCCCCCAGCAGGTGAACTTGAGTACCTCACTAACAAATACGCCGCTGACAAGCCTGATGTAGACCCAGACCTTTTTGCAACGCTTACCTCTACCCGGCCCGAGTTTCTCGAGGCCGCGTTCGCCGCCATTGATGAAAATTTTAATTCAATGGATGAATATTTAGAGCAAGCCCTTGGCTTAAGCCCCCAAAAACGTGAACATTTAAAACGGCAATATGTAGAATAAGCCCCGCTCAGCGAGTATTCACCCGCCACGAAACTAACCAAACCAAGCACTAGTTAACCCGCGACGGCCTCAAAGCTTACGGCACCAAGCACTAGCGTGATCGTTTAAACGCCAATCATGAGCTATATCGATTATGCACTCACTCAGCTGCACGGGGTAAGATGCGTCAATTTGAAGGCCGCATCCTAGTGCCGCAGGTATTTTTAATGTCATTTTGCTTTTGTTATTTCAATATATAGACTGTATGCGCCATGTCGGTCACACTTTCACCTATACTTTAAACGAAAAATATAAGGATGAATCAAATGAGCTCCTCTGTTGTCATTAGCGGGGTCGGCCTGTGGACTCCAACACATAGCATTAGCAATGAGGAGCTCGTAAGCAGCTACAACGCCTGGGCGGAACACTTCAATCTAGAAAATCAGGTCGCCATTGAATCAGGAGATCTAGAAGCAAAGCCGCTGTCTAGCGCCGATTTCATTGAAAAAGTGTCTGGAATTAAAAGTCGCTACATATATTCAAAAGAAGGGACTTTAGATATAACACGTATGCGTCCGATACTTGAGGTACGCAGTGACGAGCAAGTGTCCCACCAAGCAGAAATGGCGATCGCTGCAGCCACAGCAGCGCTGAAGGCCGCGAATAAAACCGCCGCCGATATTGACATGGTTATAGTGTCTTGCGCTTATACCCAGCGCTCCTATCCCGCTATCGCGATTGAAGTGCAAGCGGCCTTAGGCATCCAGGGATTTGGCTTCGATATGCTAGTCGCATGCTCGGCTGCGACATTTGGCTTAGAGCGCGCCGTAGACGCAATAAAAGCAGGCAGTTCAAAAGGTGTACTGGTCATCAATCCTGAACTCACCTCTCCCCAAGTCAATTATATGGACAGAGACTCCCACTTCATCTTTGGCGATGTAGCGACCGCTGTCGTGGTAGAAAGCAGCGCAACTTGTCAGTCTGCTCACGCCTTTGACGTCCTCGGCACCAAAAGTGTCACCTCTTACTCAAATAATATTCGCTCTAACTTCGGCTATGTTACCCGTACAACAGATGAAGATCCTTACTCAGCAGACAAGCTATTTCATCAAAACGGTCGCAAAGTGTTTAAAGAAGTCTGCCCAATGGCTGCCGATCACATTGAAAGCCATTTGCAGAGCCACGGAATCCAGGTTTCGGAATTGAAACGTTGGTGGCTACACCAGGCCAACATCAATATGAACCTGCTAATCAGCAGGCGTTTACTCGGCCGTGACGCCACGCTTGAAGAAGCGCCCATTGTCCTTGATGAATATGCAAATACCGCCTCGGCAGGATCTATTATTGCGTTTGCCAAGCATCACGAAGACTTAAGCGCAGGTGATATTGGGGTAATTTGCTCCTTTGGCGCCGGTTACTCTATTGGCAGTTTAATTCTTCGCAAACGGTAAGCCCCTTTACAAGCCGACTAAGGCAACATACTGCCTTAGTCGGGGACCATTAGCACACCAAGCAACATCAAGCTCCAGGCTTAAGAACGCTCAATAATAACTCAACCTCGTCCAGTACCTCGCCCTGCACATCGTGAATTTGAAATTGCAAAACCGCATCGTCACCACCCCGCTCTATCTGGATACTACCAAAATTATCAGTCAGCACATTTTTGGCCGAGGTGCGCAACACATTAGGCTCTTTTGCCGCAGGGCTATTGGCGCCAAGCGCAGAATTCAAACCACTGGCAGTAATCTCATACAGCGGGTAGCCCAGCGCGCCATCTAATTTCGATATTTCTGCCAAATGTCGGTCGCCACTGATGATAACTACACCGCTAACCGCACTACTTTTGATCAGTTCGAAAAGCCGCTGCCGCTCATTGGGAAAATTAGCCCACTTCTCAAAGCAATGCTCAGTAGGCAAGACCTGAATACTACTGGCTATAATCCGCAGATCTGCTGGCTTTTTAAACTCGCCAGCCAACCACCGCCATTGCTCTTCACCTAGAATCGTCGCGTCGTCATCAGTATTCGGTATGATTCCGGTCGGGCTACAAGCGGATTTCTGATCGCTTGTCTTCAAGGGACTACGGTGACTGCGGGTATCGAGCATTAAAAACTGAACCCTAAGCCCACCAATATCACGATACCGAGAATGGTAAATACCGCGCTGATCCAAATCGCCAATGCGATCTAGCTCCAGGCCAAAAAAGTCGGCGAAATACGCCCGAGACTCTGTTTGATAAGTAAATTCAGCACCGCCATCGTTAAGCCCGTAATCATTGTCATCCCATGTTGCGAACACATCAATATTCTTTTCCATACCAAACCGCCGCAACTCTTCGACCTTAGCTAAGTCCTTATAAGCTTGATTGATACGATCTGGTAACGCCACATTACGATAAGGGCCGACGTCGCTATACACATTGTCACCAAGAAACACAAAAGCTTGGGGCTTTTGAGCAATCACCGATTGCCAAACAGGCTGAGATTGCCATTGCTGAAGACAGGAACCAAAAGCAATACTGCCTTTTTTAAGTGTATTTGTCAGTGAGTAAGCCAACACCAGAGACGGAGCGGTACACACCACAACCAGAATAATAAACTTTCGTAAAAACGCCGTCATATCGGCTCCTGAAATAGTTAACATCCGCAACAAGGTAACTAAAGCCAAAGAATGATGAAAATTCACTTGGCCTTAATGAGATTATTCCCATGGCAATGCTATGCCGTCTTAAAAATAACTTATGCATAAATTGCACCGATCAAGACGCAATCTAGACGTTTTCGACAAAGCGGCAACAATATTTGGACAAGCCAGCCTATTACGCTAGGCTCTTCATCATTAACGGGGGACACCGGCATTCATTAAACTGAATTTGCGAAGAAACAGTTTGATGGAGAATACCGATGTCCCACGCAGGAAGAATTATAGGCATACCTGGCCTTGAGATTGAACGGGTAGTCCGCAGGAAAGGGATCGAAGTCTGGGCAAAGCCTGTGCACAGGCCGCCTTGTAAGCATTGTCAGGGCAATGGCCTGAGGATTAAAGCCACGCATCTCAGGACGGTGAAGCACACTCGTCAGGGGAATCAAGTGATGACCTTGCACCTTCGAGTACCCAAGTACCATTGCCAGGAGTGTAAGCGCTATTTTCGTCACGCCTTTACCGGTATTCGTCCGCGTTTTCGCGCTTCAGAAGCCTATCGACTGGAAGTGTTCGAAGCCCACGATGGCGGTGTAACGCAGCGCAAGTTGTCTCGAACCCATCAAATCAGCCCAGCGACGGTAGAGCGTTGGTATCAGCACCATATTAAGCAAAAGCGTTCCGAGGGGGATCGCCGATATTGCCCTCGCGTATTAGGGATAGATGAGCATTTCTTTACCCGTAAAAAGGGTTATGCGACCACGCTTACCGACCTCAAGAATCACAAAGTGTTTGATGTCCAACTAGGACGATCAGAATTGAGTTTGCGCCGCTATTTAAAGGCCCTTGAGGGACGAGAGCGCGTTCAGGTTGTGGTGATGGATCTCTCGGAAACGTACCGCAGCATTGCCCGCCGCTACTTTCCCAATGCCGCGATCGTGGCTGACCGATTCCATGTGGTCAGGCTTATTAACCAGCACTTTTTAAGTGTCTGGAAGCAGCATGATCCTGAGGGCAGAAAGAACCGCGGTTTGATCAGTTTAATGCGTCGCCATCAATGGAATTTGCGGGATGAGCAGCACGCCAACCTTATGCAGTATTTGGCTGAGTACCCAGTGCTGCAAGCACTGTATGTGGCCAAGCAACGATTAATCCGATTTGTGTTGCTCAAGACCCTGACGCGCAAGAAAGCCAGCATCAAGTTGCCGGTATTCATGAAATTGCTTGATGAGCTAGCTGAGAGCCCGCTACGAGCGCTAGCTAACACATTGCGCTCCTGGTTGAAGCCCATTGTGGCCATGTGGCGATTTAGTAAAAGTAACGGAATAACTGAGGGCTTCCACAACAAAATGGAAATGATGACACGACGAGCGTATGGTTTTAGAAACTTTGAAAATTACAGGATGAGAGTGCTGGCCCACTGCGGGTGGGACGGAGTGATTAACAGGGTTTGATGAGTGCTATCCCCCGATAATGGGGTAGAGCCTTACGCTAGCACGCAGATATTGCCTAACGATGAAACGCGATTTTTTGCTGTGAGGTTTTGCGCTTGTTTAAGGAGGGCTTTATGAAGTGACTGCCAATAAAAAAGGCCACTCGCTTGAGTGGCCTTTTTTATTTAATTGGTCGGAACGGCAGGATTCGAACCTGCGACCCCCACACCCCCAGTGTGGTGCGCTACCAGACTGCGCTACGCCCCGATTTGAGGGGTGGCATGATACCCCAACGTATTGATTTAGTGAACTATCTTTTGAGAAGTTTTGCGACTTCTTCTAATTCACCGAGCATTTGCCGAATAACTTGCCGCGCCTGTGAGGATTCTTCTTTAGCAACTTCACCAGACATGCGCTGCCGGGCACCACCAATGGTGTAGCCCTCTTCGTATAAGAAGCTGCGAATCTGGCGAATCATCAACACATCTTGATGCTGATAATAGCGGCGATTGCCGCGCCGTTTTACCGGTGTTAGCTGCGGGAATTCCTGCTCCCAATAACGAAGAACATGAGGTTTTACACAGCACAGTTCACTGACTTCACCAATAGTGAAATAGCGCTTACCTGGTATAGGCGGTAATTCGTCGTTATGACTTGGTTCCAGCATAGTCCTCTACCCTGGATTTTAATTTTTGGCCGGGCCTAAATGTCACCACGCGACGAGCAGAGATTGGAATCTCCTCTCCCGTTTTGGGGTTACGCCCGGGGCGCTGACTTTTGTCACGGAGGTCAAAATTACCGAAACCGGAAATCTTCACCTGCTCGTTATTCTCCAAACAGAGGCGAATCTGCTCAAAAAACAACTCCACGAGCTCCTTCGCCTCACGCTTATTAAAGCCTAGCTCTTCGTATAACCGTTCGGCCATTTCTGCTTTAGTGAGGGACGTCATCACACTAGTTCCTTAAACTTGCGCCAAATGCCTCCTGCAAGGTTTGCACAACTGCCGCAACAGATTGATTAACCTCTTCCTCATTCAGAGTGCGTGATGAATGCCTGAACGTCAAGCCCACAGCCAAACTTTTTCTTTCAGGATCAATGCCTTTACCTTGATAGAGGTCAAACAGCTTCAAGTCACTGAGGCAATCCCCTGCCGCACCTCTAATTGCCTGCAACACGTCAGCTGCAGGTAATTCGCGAGCAACGATCAAGGCCAAGTCCCGGCGCACCTCAGGGAATTTAGACAATTCACTGAATTTAGGCACATCGCGAGCCAATACTGGCTGTTGATCAATCTCAAACAAATACACCGGATTGACCATATCCCACTGGGCTTGCAAGCTTGGGTGCAGAGCGCCAATACGGCCAATTAGCACTTTATCGCAGAATACATCGGCGCATTGACCTGGGTGCAGGGCGGCATAACTGCCCGGCGCGAAGGTAATTTCACCAGCAACAACAGACAGCAAGCTTTCTAAATCACCTTTGAGATCATAAAAATCGACCAATTCGCCGTTTTCATTCCAACTTTCAGCAGTGCGTCGACCAGTAATGAGTGCCGCTAGCGTTGGAATTTGCTGCAAGCCGTTATCGCCCTTAACAAAGCGCTGACCCGCTTCAAAGATGCGAATACGCGGCTGCTGGCGTTTGGCATTGTGCATGGCGGTTTTTATCAAACCGGGCAATAAACTGGTGCGCATAACCGACATATCGGCAGAAATTGGGTTGAGCAGCTCAACACCTTCCACACCCTCGGCCATCGCCTTATGCATTGCGGGATCAATAAAACTGTAAGTCACCGCCTCTTGATAGCCACGGGCAACCAATTGCTGGCGAAGCGCGCTCAGGCTGCGCTTACTTTCAGTCGCTGGGCGAATAGTCAGCGCATCTTGAATCGGCCGCACCGGCAGGCGGTTATAGCCGTAAATCCGCGCCAACTCTTCGAGTAAATCGACTTCAATGCTGATATCAAAACGCCAGCTCGGCGCCGTAACGTCCCAGCCACCGTCAACACGCGTTACCGTCAAACCTAAACCCGCGAGAATGGACTCTACGTCGCTGGCAGCCATGTCCATGCCCAGCACTTTGGCAATGCGCTTTTCACGTAGCAGAATCGCCTTGCGCTCAGGCATGGGCGCTGAGTCGATGACCGATACCGGCCCTGGCTCACCGCCACATATCGCAACTATTAGCGCCGTGGCGCGCTCTATGGCCCGTGCAGGCAGCTCAAAGTCGACGCCACGCTCAAAGCGATGCGAGGAATCGGTATGCAAGCCGTAAGACCGCGCCCGGCCTGCCAATAGATCAGGCGTAAAGAAGGCCGCTTCTAAAAATAGACTCTGAGTCGCAGAAATCACCGACGACACTTCGCCACCCATAATACCGGCGAGTGCAAGGGGCTGCTGTTCGTCCGCGATCAGCAAACTGCCTTCACGCAAGGTCAGTGTTTGGCCGTCAAGCAATTCCAAAGACTCATCAGCCTTTGAGTGCCGCACTACCACCCCACCGCTGAGTTTATCTAAGTCAAAGGCGTGCATGGGCTGGCCCAATTCCACCAGAATGAAGTTGGTAACATCGACCACCGCATCGATACTGCGCAAACCACAGCGGCGCAGCTTTTCTTGCAGCCACAGCGGGCTAGGCTTAGACACGTCGACATTACGAATAACGCGGCCCGCATAGCGAGGGCAATCTGCACCCGCCTCGACCCGAATCGGCAGCTGACTGTCGTTGACTGCCGCCACTGGCGCGATATCTAAATCAGTGAAAGCCATGTCATTGAGCACGGCTGCTTCACGGGCAATACCGCGAACACTCAAACAATCAGCGCGGTTTGGCGTTAAACCCAATTCGATAATCGAATCGTCTAAGCCAAGAAATACGCGAATATCCTCGCCGACGGGCGCGTCTAGAGGCAATTCCATCAGGCCATCGGATTTCTCCGCCAAACCTAGCTCTTCTTCAGCGCAGAGCATGCCGAAGGACTCAACGCCCCGCAGTTTGGCCTTTTTAATTTTGAAGTCACCCGGTAATACCGCGCCCAAGGTTGCCAGCGGTACCTTTATACCGGGGCGAGCATTGGCGGCGCCGCAGACTATCTGCACTTCTTCGCTGCCAGCATTAACACGACAAACCTGCAATTTTTCAGCGTCGGGGTGCGGCGCTGTTGCCACAATCTCAGCCACAACAACGCCAGAGAATACACCGGCTACCGGATCAATGGCGTCCACTTCTAGGCCGGCCATGGTAATTTGCGCCGCTAACTCGTCGGTGCCAACCGCAGGGTTAACCCACTCACGCAACCACTGTTCACTAAATTTCATATGCTATCCGTTTTGAAAATTGTCGCTGAGGCTGTTTTATCTAAATTGACCGAGGAAACGCAGGTCATTCTCAAAAAACAGACGCAAATCGTTAACGCCATAACGCAACATCGCTAAGCGCTCAACGCCCATACCAAAGGCAAAACCGGTAAAGCGCTCAGTGTCGATATTTACATGTTCGAACACCTGAGGGTGGACCATACCGCAGCCCATAATTTCCAGCCAACCGGTTTGGCTACATACCCGGCAACCCTCGCCATTACACATCACGCATTCAATATCCACTTCCGCCGAAGGCTCGGTAAAAGGGAAGTAGGACGGACGGAAACGCACATTCAGCTCTTTTTCAAAGAAGCTGCGCAAAAAGGCTTCGACCAAGCCTTTGAGGTCCGCAAAGCTGGATTCTTCGCTGATCAACAACCCTTCAACTTGATGAAACATCGGGGTATGGGTTAAGTCAGAATCGCAGCGGTATACACGACCTGGGCAGATGACTTTTAACGGCGGCTCGCTACTTTCCATTACCCGCACCTGTACCGGCGAGGTGTGGGTACGCAAGACCGTGGACTCGTCTACGTAGAAGGTATCGTGCATCGCCCGCGCAGGATGGTGGGCAGGGATATTTAAGGCTTCAAAATTGTGGTAGTCGTCTTCAATCTCTGGGCCTTCAACCACTTCAAAGCCAATACTTTCAAAAAAGGCACTGATGCGCTCAATAGTACGGGTTACAGGGTGTAAGCCACCGGCTTGCTGACCGCGCCCAGACAGGGTCACGTCAATTTTTTCAGCTTCAAGCCGCGCATTCACCGCCGCCAGATCCATTAGCTGCTTAGCATCTGCAATCTGCGCTGACAGCGCTTCTTTCACGCGATTGATCTCGGCACCCGCAGCAGGACGTTCTTCAGCAGAGAGCTTGCCAAGGCCCTTCAACAGGGCCGTGATATGGCCTTTCTTACCAAGATACTCAACCCGCACCTGATCCAAGGTCGACGCGTCTGTGGCGGCACTGATTTTTGCCGCAGCTTCAGCCGCCAGCCCTTCTAGATTATCCATGCTGCGCTCCCAATCTCCGCGCTAACGCCCCGCCGCACTGCAGCGTGGCTAAATTTACTGTGTCAGAAACAAAATAGGGAAAGGGCACAAGCCCTTTCCCTATAGTAAAACAAAGCTATATGGCCGCTACGCAACGGCCTATCGCTTTTTAAGCTAAGGCTGTTTTCGCGCGTTCTACGATAACAGCAAAGGCTTCTTTGTCATGTACGGCCAAATCGGCCAATACGCGACGGTCTAAAGCGATATCTGCTTTTTTCAAACCAGCGATCAAACGGCTATAGCTCAGGCCATTAGCACGTGATCCAGCGTTAATACGCGTGATCCACAAAGCGCGGAAAACACGTTTCTTGGCACGACGGTCACGGTAAGCGTATTGACCCGCTTTAATTACCGCTTGTTTTGCAACACGGTAAATACGTGAACGGGCACCATAGTAACCCTTGGCTTGTTTCAGAATCTTTTTATGACGACGGTGTGCGGTCACACCACGTTTTACGCGGGGCATAGAATATTCCTCTTAATCTTGATGACGTTAATCAGATGGCGCGCAACATGCGGTCAACCAGAACTTTGTCCGACTTATGGACAGCACTAGTGCCACGTAGCTGACGCTTACGTTTGGTGGTCATCTTGGTCAAGATGTGGCTTTTATGAGCGCTTTTGCGCTTATAACCGCTACCGGTTTTCTTGAAGCGTTTTGCCGCCCCGCTGTGTACTTTCTGTTTTGGCATCGTTAGATACTCCGCATTCTTAATGTAAATTAAATCAAGTAGGCCCTAAGAGCTCACTACTTTTTCTTTTTCGGAGCAATGACCATGGTCAATTGACGACCTTCCATTTTCGGAAATTGTTCTACAGAACCGAATTCAGCAAGGTCTTCTTCAACCCGCTTCAACAGCTGCATTCCCAATTCCTGGTGGGCCATCTCACGACCGCGGTAACGCAGGGTTACCTTGGCTTTATCTCCGTGTTCCAAGAAACGTGTCAGGTTGCGCAGTTTTACCTGATAGTCCCCATCTTCCGTACCCGGGCGGAATTTTACTTCCTTAACCTGAGTTCGAACTTGGTTTTTCCGAGCCGCAGCTTGCTGCTTTTTGGCCTCGAAAACATGTTTGCCGTAGTCCATGATCTTACAGACAATTGGGTCTGAATCAGTGATCTGAACTAAGTCCAATGTCGCTTCTTGCGCGGCTTTCAATGCCTCCGCCAGCGGGACAACACCAACCTGGTTGCCCTCTGCGTCAATTAAGCGAACTTCATTGGCTTCAATTTCTTCGTTTATCGGCGCTCTTTTGCTGCGCCCTTTTGCGTTATCGCGTTTAATTGCTAGTTCTCCGAATTTGCGCGGCTGCGTTTAGCTACGCTGTCTGCGAGGAGTTTACTGAGGTCATTAATGGACACTGACCCCAAATCTTCGCCACTACGTGCACGTACCGAAACAGTCTGGGTTTCTACCTCTTTGTCACCAACGACAAAAAGGAAGGGGACCTTCTGAATTGTGTGCTCGCGGATTTTAAAGCCGATCTTCTCATTTCTCAAGTCCGCATCGACTCTAAAGCCACAATCTCTCAATAAATCTTGCACATTTGTCACATATTCGGCCTGATTGTCCGTAATATTACAAACAACCGCCTGAACGGGTGCCAGCCAGACCGGAAATGCGCCTTCGTAGTGTTCGATCAAAATACCAATAAATCGTTCAAATGAACCCAAAATTGCCCGGTGCAACATCACTGGCGTTTGCCGAGTACCTGCTTCGTCAACATACTGAGCGCCAAGACGACCCGGCATTGAGAAGTCGACCTGAATCGTACCCAACTGCCACACTCGGCCGATACAGTCTTTTAATGAGAATTCAATTTTAGGACCATAAAAAGCACCTTCGCCGGGCAATAATTCCCACGGCAAACCTTTGCTATCGAGGGCCAAGGCCAAAGCCTTTTCGGCGCGATCCCAATCTTCTTCACTACCGACCCGTTGTTCTGGGCGAGTTGAAAGACGATAAATCACTTCGGTAAAGCCAAAGTCCGCATACACCTCGTGAAGGAAATCGATAAACGAGGCAACTTCAGGCTGAATTTGATTTTCAGTACAGAAAATATGCGCGTCATCCTGAGTAAAGCCACGAACCCGCATAATACCGTGCAGCGAACCCGAAGGCTCATTGCGGTGGCAGGAGCCAAACTCCGCCAAGCGCAATGGCAAGTCGCGGTAGCTGCGCAAGCCCTGATTAAATATCTGCACATGGCAGGGGCAGTTCATGGGCTTAACGGCAAAAGTGCGCTCATCTGCACTTAGGGTAAACATGCCATCGCTGAATTTGTCGGCATGACCGGACTTTTCCCACAGGGAAATATCCACTACCTGCGGGGTGCGAATTTCTTGGTAGTCATTTTTGCGCTGTTTGTCGCGCATATACTGTTCAATCGCCTGATAAACACTCCAGCCTTTGGGGTGCCAAAAGACCATACCCGGTGCCTCTTCCTGCATATGGAAAAGATCGAGCTTTTTCGCCACTTTACGGTGATCGCGCTTTTCAGCTTCGGCAATGCGGTTCAAATAGGCTTTAAGTGCCTTTTTATTACCCCAAGCTGTGCCGTAAATACGCTGCAACATCGCATTGGCCTGATCACCACGCCAGTAGGCGCCAGCAACCTTGGTCAATTTAAAGGCGCTTAACTTGCCAGTGCTGGGTACGTGGGGACCACGACACAAGTCCATCCAGTCGCCCTGCTGGTAAACAGAGATATCTTCATTGCCCGGCAGGTCTTTAATGATTTCGACTTTGTACTCTTCACCCAAATCGCTAAACGCCTTGACCGCCTCTTCGCGACTCATCACCTTGCGCGACACAGTCAAATCCGCAGAGGACAATTCAGTCATCCGCGCTTCAATTTTTTCTAGATCTTCTGGGGTAAAGGCACGCTCATAGGCAAAGTCATAATAGAAGCCATCTTCAATAACGGGACCAATAGTAACCTGCGCACCAGGAAACAAATCCTGCACAGCCATCGCCAGTAAATGCGCGGTGGAGTGGCGGATAATATCCACGCCCTCTTCATCCCGCTCCGTAATGATACCCAGCTCGGCGTCTTCCGAAATCAAATAACTTGTGTCGACCAAGCTACCGTTCACCCGGCCAGCAAGTGCAGCCTTGGCAAGGCCCGCACCAATATCCATGGCGACATCGGCAACAGTAACGGGGTTATCAAAAACGCGCTGACTCGCGTCGGGAAGCGTAATAACTGGCATAAGCTTATCCTTTCAGTGGTGGCCCCTACCAAAGGTCACGTGACATATAAAATACAGCGTAAAACTGCAGAGGGTTTAAGCGCGCTATTATGGCCATAGCGCTACCGCTTCGCAAGCCGAAACCCGCCGCAAATCAAGGACTCCCGAGTGCCGCCATTGAACTTAACAGGCCAACAGCTGACTTACAGTCGCTGCAGTGAGTGGCGAGACGCTGAACATGCATCTAAGCTAACTATCAATCTAAGCAGACCCACTTCGATTCAAGCGAGAACAATCAATGAAAAAAACACTATGTATCGCCGTATTTTGCGCATTTAGCCTGCAAGCCAACGCTGGTTTCTGGGACAGCCTAACAAGTATCTTTAGCTCACCAGAGCCAGCACCAACAGAAGAAAGTAAGCCAGCCAAGACATCGCCCGCCGAGAAAACCGGCAGCATTACTACAACCACCACAAGCACAACGACAAGCAACGCATCGAGCAGCGAAGTAAGTATAAGCAGCAGCGTATCCCTTGACGCCAACACCGCCGCAGCGGCCAATCAAACCGCTACCGGCAGCATGATTCAAACAGGCATTCAACTACTGCCACTACTAAGCCAAACACTCGGCGTAAGCACATCACAAGCTACCGGTGGTATGGGCGCCTTGCTGCAGACCGCACAAAGCTTATTATCTGGAAATGACTTTAACGTCATCGCCAACGCCATTCCCGGTGCGAGTGGTCTACTCAACGCCGCGCCAGCAGTGACTGCTACCGCCAAGGGTGAAGGCGGCTTACTTGGCAGCGCAATGAAAATGGCAACTGACTCCAACCCTTCTTTAAAAGCAGGAGCGCAGCTGGTCTCCCAATTTAAATCATTGGGCATGGGCGCGGAGATGATTCCTAAGTTTACTGATGTAGGTAGCAATTATCTAAAGCAAAACGGTAATCCAGAGGCGAGTATTTTGTTGGATGCCGCGATTTCCGGGGCGATGTGATTTCGGGAAAGGCTTGACGGGAGATGGGAGGCGCTAAGGGCAAAAAAACGTAAGCGCCAAGATTCGCGGCTTTTGCGTTTTCCGCCTCCCGTCTAGCGTATTGCGGCAGTGACTTTTGGCTTGCAGCAAAGAAAAATTTTACTTATCTTTATTGCACTTAGGTATTTATGCAGCTAACTACCCCGTTTTTCTGGATTTTCCTTTCAGCTTTTTCGCAGTAGTCCCGTGTCGTTAAAGGCGCCAGTTGTATAACACGAACTGTCTAATTTTCAGACTCATTGCCTTGCCGAGGACCCTATGTTGAAGCAGACATTGTTTAAGCGCACCTTGTCGATACCGTTTTTACTCGCTACCACACTACTAACCGCAGCCTGCGTCTATCGAATGCCCCCCGCTCCGATCTATCAAGAATACAAGGACGCGATGCAACCAACGACATTTGACTATTCGCTGCCCGCACTCGCCCTGCCTGGCTACGAAGACTTAAAAGCGGTATTTCTCGCGAACCGTGAAACAGCTAGGCCTGAAAATCATTTAAATACCGATCTGTCGAACTATGAATTGTGTGGCAATGTCGATGCTCCAGACCCAAATATAACAAGACCAAAGAGCGGCAAGAAACGCTCATTGATGGCGTCAGCACGTTCGGCGCCAAAGACGACCTTCGTTAACGGCTATGTTGTTTATGAGGTCTATGCCCCAATTGGGCAATGCCGAAGCTGGAAACAATCCGACCATTATCTTCACTCTATTCAACAGCGCGAAGCTAATATGGGGGAGAAAGATCACATCGGCATTCAGGAAGATTGGCAGCGCAGCCAAGTGAATAATCAGCGCCACTTTGTTTTGGGCTATGGAAAATTTCAAACGGTTTCCTCAACATTTTTGGACAAGGCTACAGAGGAGGCTGCCGCGGGTGACCAATACGCCGCAGATATGAAAGAGGATTTCATGAAGCCGAGATTTACCTTCAGCGCGGTACTTTCTTACCCCAGTGGTATTGAGGGTAAGCGTGACACTGTCACCATTGTCGACCTCGCTGATATCAGCGGTAAGTTTACCACTATGGTAGTGACGCATATTGATGAGCAACGTAAGAAGATATTCAGCTACGACGCCGCGGAACTCAAAAGCGTGTTACGGATGAAGAATGGGCAAATTCACGGCTTATATGAAATAAGTGATGGAGCGAATATCTGTTATGAGGCGGGTATCGTGGTTGAAAAAGCCAGCTGTGAGGCCTTTTAATAATGGCTATTTATCGAATTTCCTGCACCTTGATAACGGCGTTTGCTTTGCTATTACTGGCAGCCCCGAGTATGGCCAAAACCATTGCTGTTAGACATTATGTCGAGCATTGGGCTTACGTGCCCCTCGCCATGCCTGTGGAGCGGTGTAAAATCAGTGTGGTCAACGGTGAGTTTGCCTGCCCAGAACACGATCTGTGTCTACGGGGTGATTGTATCAATGGTGTCGGCACCAAGCAGACCCGTGATGGCAACCTTAGCTACCATGGCCGTTGGCAGCAGGGCAGACCTGTGGCTGGGGAATACACTGTGACTTATCGCGGCCAACAGTTCCGGTCGGTTTACGATGAGCAAGGCCTTATTCTTGAGGGTTTTCTTCGTTCTAGCGACGCATACTACGGCGAACCTGATTATTTTGTCGGCACCTTTAAGCACTACCAGCATCCCTTTACCCAAAAAATCATACCGCTACCGGATTCCGGCACTTATTACTTTGCTAGCGGCGTGAGCTTGCAGGGTGATTTTATCGCCATCCCCACTGTTGGCTCGGCTGGTCGTGACGACCTTCAGGGCAGTGGCCCTATCGAACTGAAAGACGCGTTTAACTTGTTCTTTGTCGGCACAGTGACTCTTGGTGACGAGAGCGAGACAGGTATTTATGTGCAGCGCGAATATTCGGTGGCCGAACCTCTGGATATGATGCCCTCTGATAAGCCAACTATCGAAAAAATATACGAGGAGTACCAAGCCGAGGTCGCACAATATGAACGCTACCAAGAGCGTAAACAACGTACAAAACGTCGCAAAGAACAGGAGCAAGCGCGCAAGGCAAAAAACAGTATTCCTTGGGACAAAGTCTTTGCGCTGGCAGCGGGCGCTGCGCTAGCGAACTCAGCGGATATGCCAGCAGACGCCAAGTCAGAATTTATCACCGCGTACAGCAAAGACGTACTGAGCGGCTCGACAGATAACTTGGCGGGCATGCAGTCCCGCTATGGTGATAACCGCTCAGTGGATGAAATTTTTCGAGAAGGGAATAGGGAATTACAAGCCATCGTAGATCAGAAGGTGGCTGCTTATGAAGCCGCTCAGAAGCCGGTTTCTGGGGCTTCAGCAACAGGCTCTAACACAGCGATGTTCTCACCGTCATCACCAGATGAATCGACGGCCGCGAACACCATGATACCGTCGGCAGGGTCGGGATTTAATAGTGCTGGCATGGCTGGCGCAGCTAAGCCGAAAACGGCAGCGCCGCTGTGCAGCAGTTTTAAGCTGACCTCAAATCGCAGCCACAACACGGTGGTTAACGGTACCAGCGTTAAGTTGAGTACCGACATCGCTCCCTCTATCGCGGGAACCTACTGGTTTAGAAACGCCCCCAAGGGCGAGTCGGGCACACGCATGGTCATCAAGCCCGGCGGCAAGGCGATACGTTACGAACCCGGTAGAGAGGTCAATTTTTCATGGGCCATTGCCCTACGCGAAGACGGTAAGCTGGAGTGCCCAGGAGGACGGCTGTTAGTGGCTGTAAAGTATGAATCCGGTGAGCAGGAACACGAAGTAGCGTATATCCGTGACGGCAAGGTTTGTGTAGGAGGCATGTTCTTCTGCCGCTGATTTAGAGCGCGGCGTAGCGTTCGTTCTGGTGCGTGGCTTTACCGAAGCGCTGGATTACTTGAAAAAGCCTAGTGGCTTTTTTGAAACCCGGCGGGGCTGCGCTTTCGGCTTAGTTCAAATTACTGGCGCAATGAGTGATCAAAACTCGCTAGGGCCACTTTTGACCCTACGGGCGACCTAAAGGTCGTCCAAATTGCTGGCGCAATTTGTCGAAGAGGTTCCTTCCGTACATAACCTACCAAACACAAAAAAGGCCCACTATTTAGCGGGCCTTTTTTATGTTTGGTAGGACTACCCAGATTCGAACTGGGGACCTCTACCATGTCAAGGTAGCGCTCTAACCAACTGAGCTATAGTCCTATAAAGGACGCGCATTATAGTCACGGTATTTGTGTAGTTCAATAGTTAATACGGATTTCCTAGGTGGTAAAAAACCGTTGTTTAATTTCTGATAATTTATCGCGCACATTGGCTGCCGCTTCAAACTCGAGATTTTTGGCATGTTTTTGCATATCTTGCTCGAGCTTTTTAAGGAGCTTGGCCAGTTCGGCTGTCGACATCACCGCCGCATCCTGCAAGTAGTCTCCGGAAGGCTCAGCTACTTTGCGATTGTCTTGGCGATTGTGCTTTTTGCCTTTTGAGCCAGGGATCGCGCCAGCGTCGAGAATATCTTCTACTGACTTTTTAACACCAACAGGCGTGATATTGTGTTTTAAGTTGTGGGCGATTTGCTTCTCGCGGCGACGTTCGGTTTCACCAATGGCACGCTCCATTGAGCCAGTGATGCGGTCGCCATAAAGAATTGCCTTGCCGTTGAGGTTACGTGCTGCGCGACCAATAGTTTGGATTAATGAACGCTCGGAGCGCAGAAAGCCTTCTTTGTCGGCATCCAAAATCGCCACCAACGAGACCTCAGGCATATCCAAACCTTCTCGTAACAGGTTGATCCCCACCAACACATCGAATTTACCCAAACGCAGATCGCGGATAATCTCTACTCGCTCGACCGTATCTATATCGGAGTGAAGGTAGCGAACGCGAATACCGTGCTCATCTAAATACTCAGCCAAATCCTCTGCCATACGCTTGGTGAGCGTCGTGACCAGCACCCGCTCACCCACGTCGGTGCGCTTAGTGATTTCAGAGAGCAAATCATCGACCTGCGTTGTGGCAGGTCGCACTTCAATTTGCGGATCGATCAAACCGGTTGGCCGCACCACCTGCTCGACTGTACGCGCAGAGTGCTCTGCCTCGTAATTGCCCGGCGTGGCCGACACCATAATCATTTGCGGCACCAAGCGCTCCCACTCTTCAAAGCGCATGGGGCGATTATCCAGTGCCGATGGCAGGCGAAAACCGTATTGCACCAAGGTCTCTTTGCGTGAGCGGTCACCCTTGTACATGGCCCCGATCTGAGGAATCGTCACATGAGACTCATCCACCACAACCAAGGCATCTTTAGGCAAGTAGTCAAACAAGGTCGGCGGCGCTGCGCCAGGCTCTCTACCGGAAAGATAGCGCGAGTAGTTTTCTATACCATTGCAATAGCCCAGCTCGCGAATCATTTCAATATCATAGCGAGTGCGCTGCTCAAGACGCTGAGCTTCTACCAACAAATCATTCTCGCGAAGATGCTTCAGTCGCTCAAGCATTTCCTCTTCTATAAAATCCACCGCTTTAAGCAGAGTATCCCGAGGGGTCACATAATGGCTTTTGGGGTAAATCGTGACGCGTGGAAATATCCCAAAAGACTCCCCTGTTAAGGGATCGAAACCAGTGATGGAATCAATTTCGTCATCAAACAACTCCACCCGCACCGCGTCTTTTTCGCTGTCGGCGGGAAAAATATCGATCACGTCGCCACGAACACGGTAGGTACCACGCTGAAAGGCAATATCATTGCGCGTGTATTGCAGCTCAGCCAAACGACGCAGCAACTGACGCTGGTCGATTCGCTCGCCCCGCACCAAATGCAAAATCATTTTGAAATACAGCTCGGGGTCACCCAAACCGTATATCGCCGACACCGAGGCAACAATAATCGCATCAGAGCGCTCCATCAGCGCCTTAGTCGCCGATAAGCGCATTTGCTCAATATGGTCGTTAATCGAAGCATCTTTTTCGATAAACGTGTCTGAAGCCGCAACATAGGCCTCCGGCTGATAGTAATCGTAATAAGACACGAAGTACTCAACCGCGTTATTGGGGAAGAATTCTTTAAACTCACCGTAGAGCTGGGCCGCCAAGGTCTTATTCGGCGCCATAACGATAGTCGGCCGCTGCAGCGACTCAATCACATTGGCAATGGTGAAGGTTTTACCTGAGCCCGTCACCCCGAGTAGGGTCTGGGCATGGAGCCCCGCGTTCACGCCCTCTATCAAGCCGGCAATCGCCGCAGGCTGATCGCCCGCTGGGGCGAATTTAGACACTACTTGAAAAGGTTTAGACATCCACCGGGCACTCGCTGCAGAAAACCACCCATAGTACCCCTCTACCTCCCCGCCCGCAAAGATGCTGCAAACTAGTCGTCACTTCGCGCTAAGCGGCGGAATTTGTTCAGAAAACCACCAATACAACTTTTTCTTCGACAAAGGGTTGACGCACTTAGGAAACCTCCTTAATATGCGCGTCCTCAGCTGTTGAAGCTGATCCGCCTTAGCTCAGTTGGTAGAGCAAATGACTGTTAATCATTGGGTCGCTGGTTCGAGCCCAGCAGGCGGAGCCAAATCTAAAGCGCCGTAACTCGTTGAGTTATGGCGCTTTTTGTCTCCAAAGCGGTTTTGTTTGATGGTTGGCTAGCACCCCATTAACTATCGCTGAGCACACTCTGAGCACACAAGTTCTCAGAAGTGCCAAGGAGACCTTCTATGGCGTCTATCCGCAAGCTGAAAAGTGGAAAATTTCAGGCTATCGTGCGCCTAAAAAACCTCAAGCCTGTCTACGGCACCTTCCCAACAAAATCTAAAGCCAAACAATGGGCGCAATCTGTCGAATCGGATACTGCACTGGCTCGCAAACTGGCTTACAAAGGCGAGCTTCCACTAGAACATGCTGTTCAAATTGACTCCGGCAAGGGCACACTGTCTTGCGTGGTGCCGACCTTCGACAAATGGATCGACGATTACTATTTAGCTGTAGCCAAGAAAGGCGACGCTTCAGCATTCGGCAGAGTAAGCTATTGGCGGAAGCTATTTAGCGGGCAATTGGTCACCGACATTACCCCAGAAGATGTCGACGATGCTCTTATAGCCCTGTCCGCCAAAGGTCCAAGCGGCAAACCACTCACGGGCTCCACACCCAACCGCTATAAAAGCAACCTCTCCAGTGCGTTTATAGAGTTCAATAAACATCCTGTCTTCAAGCGGCTGCGATTTTCCAACCCCGTTAACAGCGAGTTTGTTTCAAGCTTTTCAGAAAACCCGGCCAAGAATCGCTTTTTATCTCCACAAGAGCAAAAGCGATTGCTGGCCGTCGCCGAACAGTCCCACTGGGACCGCCTACATTTGCTGGTCTTATTCGCACTAACTACCGGCGCCCGCCGGGGAGAGCTGCTTGGCTTGACATGGCAAGACATCGATTTCAACAAACTGCGGCTTACTGCTGAAACTATGGTTAATTATCTTTTTTCACGGTGAGTTTAGTGTGCATGAAGAATGCTCAGTAATGAAAGAAAAACCAACACCTAAATAAACGCAGACGCGCCAGCACATGTTGCATATACCCACCACTTAACTTGCCGCCATACCGAAGGACTGACGAACTTGCGCTTCTCCACTGGCAATCTCTTCTGCGGTCATCCAATGAAAGTGACTTTGCTGCTTGGTTTTAGAAAGCCGGCCGCCGCCTTGATGCACTACCCGCACAAATAGCTCAAGACTATGAGCAGGCCAGTCGAGCAGCTTATTCAATGATTGACAGGCTTTGTCGAAACCAAGGAGAAAGTCTATCTCTTGCTGTAGATCTTGCTCAACAGTGCGCTCTAAGGCTTTATATAAAAACTCTGCCTGCTCCGTTGCGTCAAAGAAACGGAAGTACACGGCGTCATTACCCACTGCATGAATATCCGGTGTATCTGGCGAATAATGGGTGCGCGCCCTAATCGGTTTTGAAAAAGCCTCCAACACCTCTATGTATTCATCGAGATTCGCTAAAATTACTGCGGAAACAGGTAGGACAATTCCCTTGGGAGTAAACCCGGCGTTAGCCAATACATCATGTATCAAGTAGCGGTGGATACGGCCATTACCATCCATGAATGGATGAATAAACACGAAACCAAAGGCGATAATTGCAGCATATACGACTGGATCACATTTGAGCCGCATCGCCTCATTTTCCGCTTCTGAGACGATACCGTCGCCAACCGTACTTTGCACAAAGTTAAGCAGCCTTGCGCGTGCGGAGGTTTCTTGCAAGCCCATCATCAAGGCGGGAACATCTTCTGGTCGCGGAGGTACGAAGTCGATCTGTTGTCTGTAGCCGAGATCTCTGCCCACCCAATTCTGTTGCTGACGCCAAGTAAACTCATGGAATCGCGCATCAACCACTGCTTGCTGCAACTCTACTAATCGGTCTTCTGTAACATCTAAGCTGGTGTCGGCTTCGCGTAACAGGTCTGCAAAGCGCTGAGCCCGATCTGCAGAGGGCTTCTCACGCTCTACTTCAAAGGAAGACTGAGTTTCCTTTAAATACAAAAATGCTGCCGCCCGGCGCAGTAGATCTTGATCGTACTGAGCCAAGGTCTCTCGCGTTCGCTGCCGCAAGTCTTTGTTAATCATATCCGTAAGGAAGTTGGTTCGACGCACCATCGGACAAAAGTCAGGTGTACCGAGCAAGTTATTCACTACGCGATAACGTGTATCCCGCTGGGAAACACCTGAGCCAAACTGAAGCTCGGTATCAACCACATCTACATAACGGGGGCGAGATGTTACTGGTTCATCGATTGGTAACTGACTTGCACATAACCATTCGTACAGGAAGCACACTCGCCGCGCATAGGCAGAGTTGGGGCTTTGGCTTATCCAATCTACCAACGGCTCGGTTGCGATGGCCGGAAACAGTAAAGCGAGCAACTGTAAGTTGACCCCCTCATAACGCAAAGCAAACTGAAGATGGCCCACTAAACTATTGTCAGGCTGATATCGCTTTTCAAATAACTGGATACGATGCGTACCTAGATCCTGTTGCGTACGACCACGCGTACTAGAATCGATATAACAATGTTGCCATAGATCGATTACGGGAAGTTGGTATTGCTCTTTAAGCCAGCTATAGCCTATAACTGTTCTCATAGTTGTCCATTTGCACCTATAGCGATCTGAAATCAGTTCGCATCTTCAGAAAATAGTTCGCGATTACTGATTATGCAAGAGATTCTATCGCAATATCATCTCCGCAGCCATTTTTCAGAAGACCTAGCTATTAGCGAACGAAATGACGAGTAATGCGAACAGTTTTCTGAATCGTTTACTACGCGCTAAACACCAAGCTTACACCGCATGAATGAGGTTAAGGATGTAACACGGACAGCCGCTTATTTAAGATTTATGTGGGCTAGGAGAATAACAGGAGTTGAGTACCACGACTTTACTACATAGTTTTGGCGGTGTGCTTGAGCACACTCTGAGCACACTTACTAACAAAACCATCCCAATCCGAGCCCACCCACCCGATTGCAAGCTATTGATAACTAAGCTAAACTCACTTCAACCAACTCATCAAACCAGCCTGTTAATCATTGGGTCGCTGGTTCGAGCCCAGCAGGCGGAGCCAAACAAATAAAGGGCTTACCGAAAGGTAGGCCCTTTTTTGCATCTGGACTCCAGCTCTACGTTCAATTGCCTGCCATCAATATGGTCGCATCATCAACAATAAATACCTCACCGCCCTGTCCTATAAAAATGTCACCGCGATAACTCACACTCCCCTATTACTACTTGTGAGCAAAATCAGCTCGGTGCACACTGCGTGATTAGCGACAAAGGAGAATGCCTTGGATGCCATTCTTGCATGGATAAGTGACAACCCCAGCTACAGCCACTATTTGGTGTTTAGCCTCGCCTGCTTTGAGGCCGCCGTAGGGATAGGTCTATTTATCCCCGGCGCAGTACTACTAAGCATCGCAGTGTTTCTTTACACACAGCAGCTTATTCGCATCGAAGAGCTACTTCCGCTCGCGTTTGCCGGTGCAGCAATTGGCGACCAAAGTGGCTATTGGATTGGACGGTGGATCGGCCCAGCATTCCACACCACCGCTTTTGCAGGACGAAATCGACAACACATTGAACGCGCTGAAACTTTAATTCGTCGTTACGGCTGGGGCGCTATTTTAATAGGGCGAATAATTCCCGCAATCCGGAGTATTGTTCCACTCATAACCGGTATCAGTGGCTACAGTGCTCTAAAATACATTCTTTTTGATTTACTGGCCGTTGGCATCTGGACCTTATTACTGGGTTTGGCCGTGGTCGGCACTAGCGGATTATTTGCCAGCTGAACATGCCTGCCTGACGACGAGATGTACGGCGGAGCGCAAACATAAATTATCAATGCCGCGCTCGTGGACTTACCCCCAACCTCTGGTAAATAGAGGTCAACCTAGCCTTTTGGCTACCAGTGGTAATTCGCCTGTAAGGCGATGCTCCGAGGCGCCTCCAAAAAGGCATAATGCCCTTTTGAACCGAAGATGGTATACGACGTAGGAGTATCATTCGCGTAGGTGACAATGGTTTCGTTTGTCAGATTTTTACCGACTAAGGCAACATCCCAACGCTTATCCAAAGCGCCAATGCCGATACGGCCGTTCCACTTCACATAACCATCTTGAGCAACCACCGGGTCGAGGTTCTGCGACGGGTTGTAATCATCGGTGAAAATGGCATCCAAGCTAATACCAATACCAAGCGTAGCGGTGAGCGGCGCTCGCCACGCCAGCAACACATTTCCCGCCCAGTCAGCAACATACTGATTGGTTTTTCCAGAGTAATCACAATTGACACCATCGGCCGCAGTCGGCGGCTGACCCGCAAGACACTGGCCATTTTGGTAGTCTTCGAACTCGAAATCCAACAATGCCAGCGCACCCGCTAACATCAGCGACTCAGTGATTTGCCAGCGGCCATCCAACTCCACGCCCCGAGTAATCGCGCTCGCCGCATTACCCACATTAAACCCCAAGGTTCCATCAAAAACGCTAACCTGAAGATTATCGTAACGCGTATTGAATAGCGCAACATTCAGCTCAGCCGCGCTGTCGAACAGCGACATCTTTGCGCCCAGCTCTATACTTTCGGCCTCCTCTTCCTCGTATTCGAAAGTACCAATCAATACCGGCCTAGGACTCATATCAGCTGGCGCATTGGGATTTTGTGGCACCGGATCAGCACTCGGCGAGGCGTTTGAGCGCGCATCAAAGCCGCCGGATTTAAATCCCCTACTCCATGTTAAATACGTCATGATATCCGGGCTAAAATCGAACTGCAGATTAATCGACGGCGAAAACTGCGACTCTTGCCGGTCGCCCTTGAGATCGTGACGCTCGGCCGCAAAACTAATAGCCGAAACGGTATCGGTCTCACCAAAGGGACGCTCGCTGTAATCTAAATAGCCAAAGCGGAATTTGCGGCTGCCGGTCTTTTTCTCATAGGAATAGCGACCACCCAAGGTCAAGCGCAAATCTTCACGCATATTCCACGTAGCTTGCATAAAGCCCGAGCCCAACATCGAGTCGCTGTTAAAATTGCGCGGCGACGTCAAATTGGCGATCGCATTCCCCGCGTCACCAATGCCAACGATCTCCTCTGGCGAGCTTGCCAGCGGATTAGGGTCACGATCGCCTCGCGCGCCACCTTCCGTTGCATCAGCCGCATTTAATAACTGCACGATGAGATCGGAATCAACAATAATGCTATCGAAAAAATACAGCTCATTTTTCTGAAAATAAAGGCCGGCAATGTATTCCCAATCCCGACCAAGCGGCGACATCCAGCGAAACTCCTGACTGATCTGCTCGTACTCTTCCTTCAGTACCAGCTTAAAGCCTTCCGCCGCGGTAAAATCACAATCACAAAGGTCATCATACTCATAAGCCACGTAGGCCGTGGTAGCCGTGAACACGTGCTCATCACGCTGCCAATCTGCGCTCAGGGTGAAGTTTAAAGTGTCATTGAAACTATAATCGCCATTTGAGGAACGCTTGAAATCTTGATGGTTATTGCGCACGGAATCATGGCTATCAATAGCCAATACACCAGGCACTTGAGTGTCATCAGTGATCTCGGCATAAGTCCGCCCAGCAAATAGGGGGTTAGAGCTGTTTGACGCGCCGTCATCAATTATTTCTACCTGACGACCCAGGACGTCGAATGCCCCGACTTCTCCTTTCACCGTCACTGTTAGATCGTCGGCGGCGTCCCACACCAGCTTCAGGCGCAAGGTTTCTTCTTCGCTGTGAGGCTCATTGCGACCGAGGGTGAGATTCTCAACATAACCGCCAAATTCACGTTTGCGCGCCGAAAAACGTAAACCCACCGTATCGGAAACTGGGCCCGACAACATGAGATCAAAAACCTGTTCATCGTATTCCGGCTCGTATACGGCCGACACCATGCCTTCAAACTCATCACTGGGTCTAGCGGTAATGATACTGATCGCGCCAGCGATGCTGTTCTTACCATAGAGTATATTCTGTGGCCCGCGGAGTACTTCAACACGAGCAAGATCTAGAAAGGGCGCGCGAGCAAGCTGAGCTCGACCATAATAAACACCATCGACATACATACCAACTGACTGCTCAAAGCCCTGATTAATACCTGAACCAATACCACGAATATAAATAGCTGTTCCAATGCCGTTCTCGGACATGGTCAGATTCGGCACATAAGCCTGAAGATCCTGAATCTTATTTAGCCCCGCCTCCATCATTTTCTCGCCCGACATCGCGCTGACTGAAACCGGCACATCTTGGAGACTTTGCTCACGCAATTGCGCCGTAACAATGACCTCTTCTAGTACAGCACTATGAAGAGTAGATGGTAGAAGCAGTAAAGCAGCACAACAGGCACTACTAAGAAATTTAGGGATACAGCGCTTAAGCATAAGGACTCCAGACGCACATTTATTTTTATTGTAGAGTAAGCAAAGCCAGTATAACTACACAGTGCGGCAAATCAATGTATTAGTGGTGATGACATTAAACCCTGCCCCAGCACGCGCAGCCAAATGACGCAGCAATTACATCGCCAGCATGCAGGCTGAATCGAAGCCGCTTTATTTGAACAACATCCGCCTTAGCCATTTTTGCGGAGACTGGGCTATACTCACCGCTGACTACCCTTGTTATTATTGCGAATAAATCAATGCTGAATAGCCCCATGTGGAAACCCAAAAGTGCCATTTTCAGTACAACGATAAGTATTGTGCTACTGAGCAGTGGTCTGACAATTTTGCCAGCGCAGGCGGGTCCTGAATTTAGCAATGCTCACAAAAAAATCGAGCGAGCCATTGAAACCGCGGCGAGTAAAAGCCCAGTAGATGCAATGTGGCTTCGACACGACGCCTTATTGATTGCAGTCGACAAAGACAAAACTAATGCCAAAAATTACGCTAAAGACATTTGTGAATTTTTGGCGGAAAATGGCTTTGCAGCGCAGCACACAAGCGTCGTTATTGCCGACCAAGCCATGCTACGCAAGCGCAATCAAGTCATAAAATTAAGCGAGCTACGCTGCGATTAAACCGAGGTTTGAGGTTTACGCTTCTTAAGAGCCCGTCTCAAAATGGCCAGACCAAGGGAACAATCAGAATAGTCGTCACCCCCACCAGAACAGTGAGCGGCACCCCAATTTTAAAGAAATCGCTAAAACGGTAGTCGCCTGGGCCGTAAACCATAAGATTGGTCTGGTAGCCAATAGGTGTCGCAAAGCTCGCTGAGGCCGCCATCATCAAGGTGACCGCAAAAGGCAACATGCTAACCTCAAGCTGCTGACTCGCCGCCAATGCGATGGGAAATACAATCACCGCCGCAGCCAAATTTGAGATCACTGCTGAAAATAATGTAGTCACAACAAAAATTGCAACCAAGGTTGCGATAGGGGAACCCGCCGCAGCCCCTACAATTTCCCCTGCAATAACAGCAGCCGCACCGGTAGATTCCAGCGAACCGCCCAGAGCTATCGATGCGGCAATGACAAGTAAAATCTGCCAGTCCACACTCCGACGCGCATCGGCGGCACGAATACAGCGAGTAGCTACCAACAGCCCCGCCGCGAGAAAAGCGGCCTTGAGCATCGACAACCAACCAACGGCAACAACCGCAACCATTGCAACCATGATAATACCCGCACGGAAACGATGCTCATGACGCACTGGTCGCGAGTTTTCTATTTCACTAACCAGTAGAAAATCCCTTGAATAACGCTGGTTTGGCACAAAATCCTCATAGGCCTCAAGCAACAAGGTATCACCTGGCTCTAATTCGACATCACCAATTCGGCCCTTAAGCTGCTCACCATTGCGGGAGATCGCGATAATCGCCGCACCGTAATTGTTCCGAAATTTCATGTCCCGAACCATACGCCCCAAGTGGGGAAAGTTCGGTGATATCACCACCTCGGCCAAGCAGCGCGATAAATTATTTTCGCCTAATTTAAAGGCCTGATCTTCAGCTAAACGCAGGCCGTGGAAATTTTTCAAGTCCACCACTGAACGCACATCACCCGCAAAGATCAGGCGATCCCCCGCCATTAGAATTTCTTTGGGTGAAACCACCGTCATTAAGCGCTCGTCACGCACGATTTCAATAAGGAACATGGCGGGCAATTGCCGTAAACCAGCTTCCTCAATCGACTGGCCAATCATAGGGCTACTGTCGTCCACCATCATTTCGACAATATATTGACGGGTATCGCCAAAACGCTCAGATTTTCCTTTGCTCGACGGGAGCAAGCGACGGCTTGTTAAAATGGTAAAGCCAATAACCAAAACAACACATGGCAAGCCGACCCACGCCAGATCGAACATACCTAGCGCTTGTTCTGGAAGCGAATGCAGCAACATACCGTTAACGACTAAATTGGTACTGGTGCCAATTAAGGTGCAGGTACCGCCGACAATCGCGGCGTAGCTAAGGGGAATCATCAACTGAGAAACAGGCAAATTATTGCGCTTTGCCCAGTCTCGTACCGCAGGAATCATCATCGCCACAACGGGGGTGTTATTGAGAATCGTACTAAAGGCCGCCACTGGCGCCATTAGACGAAGCTGGGCTACCCGCGCCGACTTTGGCCGGCCCAACATACTATGCGAAATCCAACTGACCACACCGGTTTCAGAGAGCGCTTGAGCAACAATAAACAGCACGCCAACCGTGACCATGCCCTCATTCGACATCCCCGCTAACGCCTCTTTTGGAGATAACACCCCGAGCAATAGCAAGACCACAACGCCACCGCATAAGATCATATCTGGCGGGCGACGGCTAAATATTAAGGCCACTAGGCAGGCAGAAATGACCCCCAAAACAATCCATGCATCAACGCTGAACATCATTAAATTACATGTTCCCGTAGAAGGACTGGAAGCGATCAATAAAATTAGTGAGACTGGTCATTGGCAAGTCGTTAATACCCGCCGCTGCCGCACGGCCACCACCGGTGGCAAATTGTCGACAAAACTCATCGGCGCCGCGCTTATTATTTAAGGGGGCACGGATACTGACTAGATAGTTGCCATCTTGCTTTTCAGTGAGCACGGCGTGAGCACGATCGGGACTATCATTGGCGAGGTCATTGCTATATACGCCACTCACCCTGCGTGCCCAGCGCTCGTCCGGCAGTATAAATACCGCCGTCGCCTTATCGCTGTGAGCCGCTGGCAATTCACTGGCGGCGCGCATATCGTTTTTATAGCCTTCTTCAAGCTGAGAAAAAGTTTCCTTCGCTTCGAGCATAAAAGCTCGCGGACTCGCAAAGGGAGCAATGCTGCGATAGAGCGTTTCAGGATCAAAGTGCAAATCTTCAATACTCGCGCCATAGCCATTGTAATTAAGGTAGATTCCCAAATTCTCGAGCAGCTCTAATTCAGCAGCGCTGAGGTCAAGGGGCTTAGCCACCGCCAAGGCGCTATTGCGCAAATTATCACCAAAGGCGCCAACAACGGCCCACTCTGCAAATTGGCCCTTTAGCATGCCATTTACCAATAAACTGGTACACACGTCAGACGCCGTATTGATGTGCGTAGTTAACTTAGCATGCTGCGGAATATCACCAGCAAAATGGTGATCCACGTAAGTTACTTCGGCGCCCGCCTCCAGCGCCGCCACTAAACCCACGCGGTTTTTATCGAGCGACACGTCCAGCACCGTGAGCTGATCGCCCTCGCTAACCGTTACCCGATCTAATAAATCGATATCACGTTTTACGCCGGTAACAAGACGACTCTCCACCGGACTTGCATTGCGCAATTGCACCAGCGAACACAAACCGTCGGCATCGCCGTTAAACACATCTATATAAGCCACATTAACTTCCTTATTTTTTAAGCTAGGCCATTTAACCGAATGTACTCTAGTTCAATAGCCCAATGATTGATTTATAGCCTTGAGGGCCGCCAAAGGGTTCGCGCTACGCGTAACTGGCCGCCCAATAACTAAATAACTACTGCCCATCGCCATCGCGTCGGCGGGTGTCGCTACCCGCGTCTGGTCACTGAGTTCGCTTCCGGCCGGGCGTATTCCTGGCGTCACCAGCAAAAACTGGTCTGAACTTTGAGCCCGCAATATTGGCGTTTCCTGTGCAGAGCAGACTACACCATCTAAACCACAGTCGGCAGTCAACGCCGCGAGCCGCGATACCTGGGCTGGCGCGTCACCTGCCACGCCAATAGCCGCCAATTCATCACTATGCATCGACGTTAATACGGTGACAGCAATCAGCAAGGGCGCGTCTTTACCGTAGGGCAGCAAGGCCGTTTTAGCAGCCGACATCATTTTTGCGCCGCCACTGGCATGCACATTCACCATCCACACCCCGAGTTCAGCTGCAGCAGCCACTGCCGCCGCCGTGGTATTGGGAATATCGTGAAATTTTAAATCGAGAAATACTTCAAAACCGCGCTGCTGCAGGCTTCTTACTACCTCTGGGCCAAATAAAGTAAAAAGCTCTTTACCGACTTTTAGACGACACTGACTTGGATCCAATTGATCAACCAGCGCATCTAATTCGGCACGCCTTGCAAAATCCAAGGCAATAATGACTGGGGAAAGTGGTGTTTTTGAACTCATAATATTTGCTTAATCACCCTGGGTTCCACGAATGGGCGTTATGGTACCCCACTGCTCACAGCTGGGACACAACCAGTGTAACTTTTGACCGGAAAAGCCGCACTGTCGGCAGCGATAGGCCGGGCGCTCTGCGCGCAATTTCAGCAAAACCCCCTGCACCAGCTCCAGAGTTTGGCCGCTTCCTGCCGCTGGTTGCTCAAGCACCTTTGCCAATAAACCAAGGGTAGGCCGCTGCCGCGCAGCATCTAATAAATATTGAAGCGTTAACTCACTGCCATCCTTGGCCGCCATCAACTCTGCCGCCTCAATAATAAAGGCTGAGCTCTCGGTATTTTTAGCAATACCAAGCAAGGCATCTAAATAGGCGTCTCGCCCGCTAAAACGAGCAAAGGCTTCGCGAAACAAAGGCAGCATTTCCGAGCTAAACGCCGCCTGCCTATCGATTGCGGTATGCAGCAAGTCCAGCGCCAGCTCGGGCTTATTTTGTTTTAGTGCAATATTGGCCGACAACATATAGGCACGAACATTATCTCGGTCAAACTGCCGGGCGCTTTGCAGAGCCGCTATCGCCTCTTTGTAATTGTGCTCGGCCAACAGCAACTGGGCTTTTTCGCAATAAAAATGACTTAAGGCGCGCTCAACTCGACGATCCGCAGGCCCTGCCACAGGGGCTTTTTTCAACCAACTGCGGGGTGGCAAGCGGCGCAGCGCGACGGCTATAGCGTGATCCCATTCGCGCTCTGTTTGATAAATATGCTGCAAATGCTCTAAGGCATCAGCGCGAAACACCTCCGACTCATCAACCACATCTTTCAATAAGCGCTCAGCGCGATCTAACACACCGGCAGAAATATAATCTCGAGCCAGCTCTAAGTGAACTTGATGAAGTTTTTCTCTGGGCAGGCTTGGTCGCGACAACAAATTTTGATGAACACGGATCGCGCCATCAACCTCACCCTTACTACGCAGTAAATTACCTAGCGCCAAATGAGTAGGAAGTGTTTCAAGATTGACAGGCAAATCATTAATTACTGTCATCACCGCAGCATCGGGCTGCTCGCTCAGCAAGTAATTAAGACCTTTATAATACGAGCTACTAGTCTCAGTGTCTTTTTTCCCCGACCGTGGCCGATAGCAATAACCCGCTAACCACCCCGCTGACACTGCGACCACAAAAAACAAAAACTGCAGTAACTCATTGCTCATTTAAACTCAGACACCCGCACCACGACTCTCCACAACCGCTTTACCGGGCTTAGCAGCCAACTGGCGGCGCAGACTCAACCGGGATGCCTGAAGGCGCAATATGGCAATTGACGCTGCCAATAGACCGCATACGCCACCCAAAAAGAACGCGAGTATTATCCAAGTTGACAGACGTTGTGCGGGAAGCTCTGCAACCAGGATATTCAGCGGCACAAGCACATCGTTTTCGAGGGTAAAAAGTAAACCCAAGCCCAGCACAGCGAATAATAATACCAGCACTAATATCGAACCAATGAGGCGCATCTAGTTTCATCCACACAAAAAAAAACGATATAGCCAAAGACCATACCGTTTCTTAAAAAATAACGCCAGCAGATACCGCAACTAAGCGCCTGATTGAATGCTCAGGTTTACCCGCTCACGTAATTCTTTACCAGGTTTGAAATGAGGAACATATTTACCAGGCAGCTCAACTGTATCACCGGTTTTTGGATTCCGCCCCATGCGAGGCTCCCGATAGTGCAGCGAAAAACTGCCAAAGCCGCGTATTTCTATACGATCGCCAGTCGCCAAGACCTGAGACATATGCTCAATCATGGTTTTTACTGCCAGCTCAATGTCCTTGTGAGACAGCTGAGGCTGGTGCTCTGCGATTAGTTCTATTAACTCGGATTTGGTCATTGCTTGTTCCCGTTGTCGCCAACATTCAAGCCTAGCTTAGCATTATTTTGCATATAAGCCAGATAGTTACGCGCACTTATCACGATAAGTGCGCGTCACGCAGACCTTAGTCTTTGTTTTCCATCTGAGCTTTGATCAAGTCACCGATAGTAGTTGCAGGTGCAACGGTCTCAGTGTCCTTCTCACGCAGTGACTTAACTGCTTCTTTCTCGTCGTCAACGTCCTTGGCTTTAATAGACAAGGTCATTGCGCGATTCTTGCGATCAACACTGATAATCTTAACTTCAACGGTCTCGCCCACTTTCAGGACGTTACGCGCATCTTCAACTTTATCACGGCTGATTTCAGAAGCTTTCAGTACGCCTTCCACTTCTTCGCTCAATACGATGATAGCGGCTTTAGCGTCAACTTCTTTAACAACACCATTTACAATGGCGCCTTTGTCATTTTCAGCAACGTAGTTAGAGAACGGGTCGTCTTCAAGCTGCTTAATGCCCAAAGAAATACGCTCGCGCTCAGGATCGATAGACAGGATTACCGTCTCAATCTCGTCGCCTTTCTTGAACTTACGCACGGCTTCTTCGCCGGTTTCGTTCCAAGAAATGTCTGACAAGTGAACCAGACCGTCGATGTTGCCGTCTAGACCGATGAAGATACCGAAGTCAGTAATAGACTTGATAGCGCCCTTGATCTTGTCGCCTTTAGTGAACTGGCCACCGAAAGCATCCCATGGGTTCTGCTGGCACTGCTTGATACCCAAAGAAATACGACGACGCTCTTCGTCGATATCCAGGATCATTACTTCTACTTCGTCGCCAACATTAACCACTTTCGATGGGTGAATGTTTTTGTTGGTCCAATCCATTTCTGAAACGTGAACCAAACCTTCAACGCCTTCTTCAATTTCAGCGAAGCAGCCGTAGTCAGTCAGATTAGTAACCTTGGCTTTAACACGTGAATTCTCTGGGTAACGGCCTTTGATAGCCACCCATGGATCTTCGCCAAGCTGCTTCAGACCCAATGAAACGCGGTTGCGCTCACGGTCGAACTTAAGAATACGAACGTCAATTTCGTCGCCAACATTCACGATCTCGCTTGGGTGCTTAATACGCTTCCAAGCCATATCGGTGATGTGCAACAGGCCGTCAATACCGCCCAAGTCTACGAATGCGCCGTAGTCGGTCAGGTTCTTAACGATACCTTTAACAATCATGCCTTCTTGCAGAGATTCGAGTAGCGCTTCGCGCTCTTCGCTGTTTACGCTCTCAAGAACGGCGCGACGAGAAACAACAACGTTGTTACGCTTCTGGTCCAGCTTAATGACTTTGAATTCGAGTTCTTTGCCTTCGAGGTGCGCAGTATCGCGAACCGGACGAACGTCAACCAATGAACCGGGCAGGAAGGCACGGATGCTGTTGATGTCGACAGTAAAACCACCTTTTACCTTGCCATTGATGATACCGATAACGGTTTCTTCAGCTTCATAGGCAGCTTCAAGAGTAGTCCATGCTTCAGCACGCTTGGCTTTTTCACGTGACAGTTTAGTTTCGCCAAAGCCATCTTCTACAGACTCTAAAGCAACTTGAACTTCGTCACCAATTGCCAGAATGAACTCACCGCTTTCGCTCAGAAACTGCTCGCGAGGAATAACACCCTCAGATTTCAGTCCGGCGTGAACGGTAACCCAATCACTGTCAATATCGATAACAACACCGGTTACGATTGAACCGGGTTTCATATCAATGGTTTTTAAACTTTCTTCAAATAGATCAGCAAAGCTCTCGCTCATTAGTCATTACCTGAGTATTAATAGTGGCATCGCCACCGTATCGCCGTGTATCCAGCTTACACGGGTCAATTCATATTGCCCCAAAACAACGCCAGCTGGTATTTGCGCTGTCTGTGACGGTTTTTAGCTGACTTTTACAAGCCAAGCTGACGAATCTTGGCTTCTGCCAACACCCGTTCGAACACTTCTTCGATCCCTAAACCACTGCTATCAAGTTGTATCGCGTCAGCAGCGGGCTTTAAAGGAGCCAGTTCGCGCTCAGAATCTCGCTTATCGCGAGCCTGAATCTCCAATAAAAGGGTCGCGAGATTAACATTATCACCCTTTGATTTCAACTGCTTATAGCGCCGCTCGGCGCGTTCCTCTGCGCTGGCGGTTAAAAATATCTTGAGCGGTGCATCGGTAAACACCACCGTACCCATGTCCCGGCCATCAGCGACCAGCCCCGGCGTTTGCGCAAAATCCCGCTGACGCTGCAATAAGGCGCTGCGCACGGCGCCCAAAACGGCGACTTTCGAAGCGAGCAAACCGGTTTTCTCGGTGCGCAGCTCGCCGCTCACGTCATCGCCTTCCAGCAGCACCGAGGTAGGTTCACCTGATTCACCGGGCACAAACTGTACATCTAAATTTTTGGCCAGTTCAGCAACTGCCAGCTCATCGTCTAAAGCTATGCCATGACGATCGGCAGCCATACCCGTCAAACGGTATAAGGCACCACTGTCTAATAAGTGCCAACCAAAATGACGCGCCAAGGTCTGACACAAAGTGCCTTTGCCGGAACCGCTGGGGCCGTCAATGGCAATAACGGGAACATTACTCATGAGGCATTCTCTGCATCAAATTGCTCGATCTGCATCCCCAAGCTCGCCGCCAATTCAACAAAGTTCGGGAATGAGGTCGCTACATTATCACAATCCTGTATCCGAATTGTTTCAGTCGCGCGCAGCGAGGCCACCGCAAAGGACATGGCAATACGGTGATCGTGGTGGCTATTAACTGTTGCACCGGTGATTTGACCGCCTTCAATCACAATACCGTCTTCAGTCGGTACAGCCGAAATACCCATCGCCTGCAGACCATCGGCCATGACTTGAATTCGATCGCTCTCTTTAACACGTAACTCTTCGGCGCCGGTCAATACCGTGCGGCCTTCGGCGCAGGCTGCTGCGACGAAAAGTACTGGGAATTCATCTATCGCCAAAGGCACCTGATCTTCCGGGATATTAATACCCTTAAGCTTGGCATGGCGAATACGAATATCTGCCACTGGCTCGCCACCCACTTCGCGTTCGTTAAAGACAGTGATATCACCACCCATAGCGCAAAGAATATTGATGACGCCAACGCGGGTGGGGTTAATACCAACGTGCTCAAGGGTTAAATCGGCATTGGGGCAAATACTCGCCGCCACCATAAAAAAGGCCGCCGAAGAGATGTCCGCTGGCACGTCAATGTGTACTGCCGACAAACGACCGCCACCCTGAAGCGTGGCCACGGGGCCCGTGACCTGAACGTCGTAGCCAAAACCACGCAGCATGCGCTCGCTGTGATCTCGAGTGGGCGCTGGTTCAGTGGTGCGGGTTTGACCTTCCGCGTACAAGCCAGCCAGCAGCACGCAGGATTTGACCTGAGCACTGGCCATGGGTAGCACGTAATCAATACCCTGTAATTTACTGCCGCCGCGCAGTGTTAAGGGTGGACGACCACCCTCACCGGTTTCAACCACCGCGCCCATTGCACGCAGCGGCGCCGCCACGCGTTCCATCGGCCGCTTGCTCAGCGATACGTCACCAGTCATGGTGACATCAAAATTTTGCCCCGCAAGTAAACCCGCCAGCAGACGCATCGAGGTGCCAGAGTTACCCACATACAAATCGCCCGCAGGCGCTTTTAAGCCATCGCGGCCGACACCGTGAATCACTACTCGGCCATTTTCCGGGCCGTCGATTTGCACACCCATGGCCTGAAAGGCTTTCAGCGTCGACAGCGCATCTTCACCTTCAAGAAAGCCATCAACGGTGGTGGTGCCATCAGCAATCGCGCCGAGCATAATGGAGCGATGGGAAATAGATTTATCACCGGGAACACGGGCTGTACCGCGCATCTGACCACCGGGCTGCAATAGGAATTCCACGATTAGAGTCTCTTTAATAAGCTAATTAAGATGAGGGCGATTTCTTTTGCCGACAGAGGTACTGCCCGAGAAAGTGTTCGTCGCGAGCGCGCTTAGCACGATCAAAGGTGGCATAAAGGGTTTCGCCATCGCCGCTGGCAATGGCCGCACGGACTTTGTCTAAATGGGCACTAAAATCATCTATGCCCTGTAATATCGCGTCTTGATTGGCAAGAGCAATATCGTGCCACATGGTTGGGTCGCTGGAGGCAATACGCGTAAAGTCGCGAAAACCACCGGCGGCAAAACGGAAAATATCCGCGGCAGAACCATTCTGAGCGAGGGCATCAACCAGTGTATACGCTAGCACATGAGGCAAATGACTTGTCGCCGCCAGCACCGAATCGTGCTCAGCCACATCCATGCACACTACTTCGGCGCCGCAAGCTTCCCACATGGTCTGTATCAGCGCTGTTGCAGCTTCGGCAGTCGTGGCTAAAGGCGTCAGAATCACACGGTGATCTAAAAACAAATCGGCGGTGGCAGCTTCTACACCACTCTGTTCGGAACCGGCAATGGGGTGACCCATCACAAAATTTGCAGGCACTTCACCAAACACCCGTTCGGCAGCGCGCAGCATATTGCCTTTTACACTGGCAACATCGGTGACAACCATCGACGGCGTCATTAACGGTGCCAGCTCAGCCAGTACTTTTTCAGCAATCAAGGTCGGCGTGGCAATGACCACCACATCGGCATTAGCGACAGCCTCTTTCATATCAAGAGTCCACGCGTCGATCACACCCAGCGCTAAACCTCTTTCTAAGGAGGCTGCGCGGCGTCCCGTGGCAACCACCTCACCTACCGCACCCTGCGCTTTTAGTGCACGAGCCAGTGAGCCACCCATCAGTCCAAGACCGATAATGGCGAGTTTATTGATATAAAACTTAGGCACTCAACACCTTTTCCAGCGCAGCAAGAAAGCGCTGATTTTCGTGTTTAAGGCCAATCGACACCCGCAAGTGTTTGGGCATTTGATACACGCCAACCGGCCGCACAATGACGCCTTCACGTAACAGCGCTTGATAAACCGGCATCGCATCACCAGCCAACTCAATAGCGACAAAATTACCCAACGAGGGAATATAAGCCAGACCTAGCGTATCCAAACCTTGACATAGCTGCTGCATACCGTCGCGATTGACCTGCTGACTACGCTGCAAATAATCATCGTCATCCAGCACTGCAAGGGCCGCCGCCAAGGCCGGCACACTAACATTAAAGGGCGCTCGCACTCGGTTCAGCAAATCGGCGGTTTCAGCGCTACTTATACCATAGCCAATACGCAAACCAGCTAGGCCGTAGGCCTTAGAAAAAGTACGGGTAACAATAATATTTGAATAGGTCTTTAAAAAATCGAGACCATCCGGAAAGTCATCGGCGCCGGCAAATTCAATATAAGCCTCATCAAGCACCACCATCACATGGTCTGGCACTTTGGCGAGAAACGCCGACAATTCTTTGCAATTTAAGTAATTGCCAGTGGGGTTATTGGGGTTGGCAATAAACACCACACGGGTATCGGCTTCAATTGCCGCCGCCATGGCATCAAGGTCGTGACCCCAGTTTTTCGCAGGCGTTACTATCGCGCGGGCGCCCACGGCCTGTACGGCGATGGGGTAAACAATAAAGGCGTGCTGGGAAAATACGGCTGAGCAGCCTGGCCCGAGAAACGTGCGCGCAATAAGGTCAAGCACATCATTCGAACCATTGCCGAGAGTAAACTGCAGCTCAGTCACACCTAATTTTGCTGCCAATTTTTTCTTAAGCTCAAAACCGCTGGCATCGGGGTAAAGATGCAGATTTTTTAAGGCTTTTTCAGCCGCAGCCAAGGCCAGCGGTGACGGTCCCAGCGGGTTTTCATTGCTGGCCAGCTTAACAACATCGCTTAAACCCAGCTCGCGCTGCAACTCTTCAATCGGTTTGCCCGGCTGGTAGGGCTGTAAACCACGCACACCGGCATTCGCCAGCGCAAATACATCGCAACTCACTATTCAGTTACCTTCCGCATTAGGGCTAGGGGCAAACACATAACTAAAGCGCCGCCTTGGGGTAAGAACCCAAGACTTTAAACATAATGGAGTGCTGCTCAATGGTATTGAGAATATCGATAATTTTAGGATCGTCGCGATGACCTTCAAATTCGATAAAGAACACATAGGTCCACGTCTCGCTACGCGAAGGTCTGGTATCTATCCGGGTTAGCATGACATCGGCTTGCTGGAACGGCTCTAACAGCTTAAACAACGCTCCTGGGCGGTTGCGAGCAGAGACCACCAAGGACGTTTTATCACGACCACTGGGCGACACATTCTCGCGACCAATAATAAGAAAACGCGTGGTATTGTCGGGCTGATCTTCGATATTACCCGCCAAGCGCTGCAAGCCGTATTGGCTTTCCGCCAAATCCCCTGCAATCGCAGCGACGCCCTCCTCCTCTGCCGCCATTCTCGCGGCTTCGCCATTACTGCTTACTGCAGCGCGCTCAATACCGGGGAAATTCGCATCCAACCAGCGGCGGCTTTGCGCCAAAGCTTGTTGGTGAGCACAGATACGCTTTATTTCTTTGCCAGAAGTTTGGCTGCTTACCAAAAGGTGTAGGCGAATTCGCAGTTCAACTTCACCGCAAATCTTTAGTGGCGAATTAATAAAAGCATCTAAGGTGTGAGAAACCATTCCCTCGGTAGAGTTCTCTACCGGCACCACGCCATAATGGCACTGACCGGATTCTACTTTGGCAAACACACCATCAATAGACGCCTGAGGCAAACTGATCACCGCGTGGCCAAAGTGCTTCAATGCCGCTGCTTGGGTAAAGGTGCCGCCGGGGCCGAGATAAGCCACTTCCATCGGCTTTTCCAGCGCCAAACACGCCGACATAATTTCGCGAAAGATAAACGCGACAGTGTCGTCAGCCAAGGGGCCCTTATTGGCCGCCTTCACCCGCTCTAAGACCTGAGCCTCACGCTCGGGGCGATAAAACAATAATTGCTGGGAGCTATTGCTGTCGCCACTGGACTCAAACTGCTGGGCCGCCGCGAATTCAGCCAATTTAACTTCAGCCACTTGCTGGGCACAGCGGGCGCGTCTATTCAATAACTCGTGTATCTGGGTATCGATGCTGTCGATATCCTTACGCAGGGTATTGAGATCTACTGGCGACGTTTTACTTTCACTCATAGTCTTAGCTGTTCTGCTCGGCGAAGGTTTTCATGTAGGCGATTAAGGCATCTACTGCTTCTTCTGGTACCGCATTGTAAACACTGGCGCGCATACCACCCACAGAGCGGTGGCCTTTCAAATTCAGCAGTCCCGCTTCTTCAGCACCGGCAAGGAAAGCTTTGTCCAAGCTTGCGTCTGCCAAAACAAAGGGAATATTCATCAGCGAGCGGCTCGCCACTTCAACGGGGTTGCTGTAAAAACCGCTGGCATCAATATAGCTATACAGTTTTTCTGCTTTACGGCGGTTAAGCACTTCCATCGCTTCCAGACCACCCTGGGCCTTCAGCCATTTAAATACCAAACCCGCCAAATACCACGCCAAGGTTGGCGGGGTATTGTACATAGAGTCATTATCGGCAGCCGTCTTGTAATCCATCATCGTTGGCGTCATCGCGTTGGCTTTACCCAACAGGTCTTTGCGCACAATAACGATGGTCAAACCGGCAGGGCCGATGTTTTTCTGGGCCCCGGCGTAGATCAAGCCAAACTTATTCACATCGACCGGACGCGACAAAATAGTCGACGACATATCGGCGACTAAGGGCACCTTGCTTTCTGGTGTCCAGAAAAACTCCAAACCGCCAATCGTTTCATTTGGCGTGTAATGCAAATACGCCGCATCTTCGCTCAGATTCCAGCTATCAAAAGCAGGAATTGTGGTGAAGTTAGTGTCTTCTGAACTGGCGACCACATTCACTTTGGCATAGCGCTTGGCTTCTTTAATGGCCTTTTTAGACCACTCACCGGTATTCACGTAGTCAACAACCTTGCCTTCACCCATCAGGTTTAAAGGTACGGCAGAAAATTGGCTGCTAGCGCCGCCTTGCAAGAACAGCACGGCGTAGTCGTCGGAAATCCCCATCAACTCGCGCAGATCGGCCTCAGCCTCATTGGCAATACCAACCATCTCATCGGAGCGGTGGCTCATTTCCATTACTGACAAACCGCGCCCTTGCCAATCCAGCATTTGCTCGGCGGCTTCAGTTAATACGGCTTCAGGAATAGAAGCTGGGCCTGCACAAAAATTAAAACGACGTGCCATTTACGTTGCCACTCCAAAGATTAAAAATTAAATAGCGGCAGAGCGTTAAGCCCGCCGCCTTTACTTAGCTAAAAAATTTGCGAATAAACAGCTTACTCGTCAACCGCAGGCGCATCGTCAGCGGCGCTATCATCTGGCTCAACGGCAATCACATCCGCTTCGCTCGCGACAATTGGCTCGCCGTCTTCATCCAATGGCAATGCTTCGTCCTCTTCGTCTACCCGTTGCACGCCGACCAAATGCTCGTCTTCTTTAAGACGAATAACGCGAACACCTTGGGTATTACGACTCAGAATCGACACTTCATCGGTGCGGGTACGCACCAAGGTGCCCTGATCACTGATCAGCATCAGATCGTCGCCTTCAAAGACTTGCACGGCGCCAACCAGTGGGCCATTACGCTCGCTCATGGCCATGGCGATAACACCGCGGTTACCGCGCCCTTTAGCAGGAAAATCTTCAACCAAAGTACGCTTACCGTAGCCATTTTCAGACACGGTCAACACACAGCCGCCCTCTTGGGGAATAATCATGGCAATGGCGCGCTGACCTTCATCCATACGGATACCGCGCACACCGCGCGCAGTACGGCCCATGGCGCGCACATCTTGCTCAGCAAAACGCGCCGCTTTACCCGCACTGGTCAACAGCAGGATATCGTTTTCGCCGTTAGTGATTGCGGTGCCAATGAGCACATCGCCTTCGTCCAATTCTATTGCGCGCAAGCCCACACTGCGCTGGCGAGAAAAGGCCTCTAGCGGGGTCTTTTTCACGGTACCCAGACCGGTGGCCATAAAGATGAAATAGCCTTCGGTGTACTCATTAACTGGCAGTATTGAGGTAATACGTTCGTCTTCACCCAGTGGCAATAAATTCACCATTGGTCGGCCCCGGGAGTTGCGGCCTGCAACTGGAATTTGGTAAACCTTCAGCCAGTAAACCTTACCAATATTACTGAAACACAAAATAGTGGTATGGGTGTTCACCACCAATAAATGCTCAACAAAATCTTCGTCTTTAACCGAGGTCGCCGATTTGCCCATACCACCGCGACGCTGGGCTTGGTAGGTGTCTAAGGGCTGCGACTTGGCGTAACCGCCGTTGGAAATAGTCACAACGCGGTCTTCTTCAGGAATCAGGTCTTCGTGGTTCAAATCCAGATGCGAGGCAACGATCTCACTGCGGCGCTCATCGCCGTAATCGGCCACAACCTGCTCAAGTTCACCGCGAATAACCGCAATCAACACATCAGGGTTCGCCAAAATATTCAGATATTCAGCAATTTCCAACAAGCGTTCCTGATATTCGCCCAGCAGCTTCTCGTGCTCAAGACCGGTCAGCTTTTGCAGACGCAAATCCAGAATTGCCTGCACCTGCACTGGCGACAAGTAATACTGGCCGTCACGCATGCCGTACATGTCTTCTAAATCGTCGGGGCGGCAGGCATTTTCGCCAGCGCGCTCCAGCATGCCAGCCACATCACCCAATTTCCACGGACGAGAAATCAAGGCATCTTTCGCCTCTTGGGTGGTTGCCGAGGCTTTAATAGTGGTAATAATTTCATCAATATTGGAAATCGCAATGGCGAGACCTTCCAATACATGACCGCGCTCCCGCGCCTTGCGCAGCAAGTACACAGTACGACGAGTAACGACTTCGCGGCGATGGCGAATAAAGTATTCAATGAGCTGCTTTAAATTCAGAATGCGCGGCTGCTTGTCGACCAAGGCGACAATATTAATACCAAATACATTCTGCAGCTGGGTCTGGGCATAAAGGTTGTTTAAGACCACTTCGCCGCTTTCGCCGCGCTTCATTTCAATAACCACGCGTAAACCGTCTTTATCAGACTCATCGCGCAGCTCAGAAATGCCTTCTATTTTCTTCTCTTTAACCAGTTCGGCGATTTTCTCAATCAACCGCGCTTTGTTTACCTGATAAGGCAACTCGTGGACGATAATTGTTTCGCGGTGGGTTTTTTCATCAATAATCACTTCGGCGCGAGCGCGGATGTAAATACGACCACGGCCGGTTTTATACGCCTCGACGATGCCAGCGCGGCCATTGATGATTGCCGCCGTTGGAAAGTCTGGGCCAGGAATATGCTCCATCAACTCTTCAACGGTGATATCGGGATTATCGAGGGTTGCCAAACAACCGTTAATCACTTCGGTCAGATTGTGGGGCGGAATATTGGTCGCCATACCTACCGCGATACCTGAGGAGCCGTTAATCAGCAGCGCAGGGATCTTAGTTGGCATTACCTCTGGAATTTGCTCGGTGCCATCGTAGTTAGGCACCCAATCCACGGTCTCTTTATCGAGGTCCGCAAGGATTTCATGGGCAATTTTGCGCATGCGGATTTCGGTATAACGCATGGCCGCCGCGTTATCACCGTCGATAGAACCAAAGTTACCTTGGCCATCAACCAGCATATAGCGCAACGAAAACGGCTGCGCCATACGAACGATGGTGTCATACACCGCGGAATCGCCGTGGGGATGGTATTTACCAATAACATCACCAACGACACGGGCCGACTTTTTATAGCCCTTATTCCAGTCGTTATTGAGTTCGCTCATCGCGAACAATACCCGGCGATGAACCGGCTTCAAACCATCCCGGACGTCGGGCAATGCCCGACCCACAATAACGCTCATTGCATAATCGAGGTAGGACTGCTTTAGCTCATCCTCAATATTGACCGGCAAAATCTCTTTAGCTATATCAGCCATGAACGGGGTAATTCCTTATTATGGATACGCGCTTCGCAGCATTGTCGCTGAGAAATCGGCCGCATCCGGTATTTAAGCCAGTACTGACACCATCACCGCAAACGACGCAACAGCTCGAAGCAGAAAATAAAGGGGCGATGATAGCATATTTTCAACGACCTAAGACAGTTCAAAATCGCCGTAAATCAATGTGCTATCGCCACAAATCAGCCCACAGCACCCCTGTTTGCGGGTATACTTGCGACTTTGCTCAACAGGACCCGGACAGCCCTATGCCCGCCCCCACAATCAATAGCGCCGACACCCTGATTTTTGCCCGCTGGATAATACCGGTCACCCCCGCCAGCGCGCCGCTTAGCCATTACGCCATCGCCATTAATGACGGCGTAATCAGCGCCATATTGCCAGCTACCGAAGCGCAGGCCATCACCGCCAAGGAGATCCTTCACCTCGACCACCATGCGGTGATGCCAGGCCTAATCAACGCCCACGGCCATGCCGCCATGAGCCTGTTTCGCGGCATGGCCGACGACAAAGCCCTGCACACTTGGCTTAACGACCACATCTGGCCCGCCGAAGGCCAATGGGTAAACGAAGATTTTGTGCGCGACGGCAGCGAGCTGGCCATTGCCGAAATGCTCCGCAGCGGCACCACGACCTTTAGTGATATGTATTTTTTCCCCGAGGTTACCGCCCAAGTAGCACGTAAAGCCGGCATTCGCGCCCAACTCAGCTTTCCCATATTCGATTTCCCCTGCGCCTGGGGCAGTGGGCCTGACGACTACTTTCGTAAAGGCCTCGCCCTACTCGACGAACACAAATACAGCGCGCTGATTAATATTGCCTTTGGCCCCCACGCGCCCTATACCGTGGGCGATGAGGCCATGCAGCGCATTGTGACCTTTGCTGCGGAACTGGACGTACCTATTCAAATCCACCTGCATGAAACCCAGCAGGAAGTGGATGACGCCGTAGCGCAATCGGGCAAGCGGCCGATTGCCCGTCTCGCCGAGCTAGGTCTACTCGGCCCCAAGACCCAGTGCGTGCACTTAACCGCCCTCAACGACGAGGATATTGCCACGCTCGCCAGCCATGGCTGCCAAGCGGTGCACTGTCCCGAATCTAATTTAAAGCTGGCCAGCGGCTTTTCGCCCGTCGAAAAAATGCGCGTGGCAGGTATTAATGTCGCCATTGGCACCGACGGCGCCGCCAGCAATAACGACCTGGATCTATTTGGCGAAATGCGCACCGCCGCCCTGCTGGGCAAGGCGGTCGCCGGTGACGCCAGCGCCCTGCCCGACAGCTATGCCCTAGAAATGGCCACAATCAACGGCGCAAAAGCGCTGAGCATCGATCATTTGGTGGGCAGCCTTGAAGTCGGCAAACAGGCAGACATTATTGCCATAGACCTCGCCGCGCTGGAACAGCAGCCGATTTACAACCCCGTCTCACAAATTGCGTACACCAATATCAGCCACCGGGTTCGCTATAGCTGGATCATGGGCCGCAAGGTACTGGATAATGGCGAACTGACCACGTTAGACAGCCGGGACATCATTGCCCGCGCCGAGCTCTGGCGCAAAAAAATTAGCGGAGAATAAAATGCAACAGCCTCATTCAAGCAGCGCAACTAGCAATGTCGACCCCGCAGAAATCGCCAAGTTTGAAGAACTCGCCCACCGCTGGTGGGACCGCAACAGCGAATTCAAACCCCTGCACGACATCAATCCGCTGCGGGTTAACTATATTGACGAGCGCTCACCGCTGGCCGAGCGCAAGGTTGTCGATATTGGCTGCGGCGGCGGCATACTGTCTGAATCTATGGCCCAGCGCGGCGCCACGGTCAAGGGCATCGACATGGGCGAAACCCCACTCAGCGTCGCCCGCATGCATCAGCTAGAGTCCGGCACCAAGGTTGAGTATGTACAAATTACCGCCGAAGAACTCGCCGAGGCAGAAGCCGGCAGCTACGACGTGGTCACCTGTCTAGAAATGCTAGAACACGTGCCCGATCCATCATCAGTCATTCGCGCCTGCGCCAAACTCTGTAAACCCGGTGGCGATATTTATTTCTCAACCATCAACCGCAACCCTAAGGCCTTTATGTTCGCTATTGTTGGTGCCGAGTATTTATTAAAAATGCTGCCCCGTGGCACCCACGACTTCAGCCGCTTTATTCGCCCTGCCGAGCTGGCCAACTGGGTGCGTCAAGCCGACTTACAGCTGCAGCATATGACTGGCTTAACCTACAACCCCATACTGCGCACTTATCGTCTTAACGATAAAGATGTCGACGTCAATTACATGATTCACGTGAAGAAGCCACTTTAATGTTAAAGGCTGTATTATTTGATCTGGATGGCACCCTGCTTGATACCGCAGTGGATTTCACCGCGGTATTAAACGCCATGCTCAGCGAGCGCGAATTAGCGCCGCAGCGTTATGACGAGGTGCGCAAGCGGGTGTCCGATGGCGCCCGCGCAGTGGTCAGCCTCGGTTTTCAACAGCAAGAAGGCGAAGCGGGTTTCCAAGCCCTGCTCGATGAATTTCTTGACCGCTACCTGGCTCAGCTCGCGGTCAGCACTACACTTTTCCCCGGTATGAGCGAAGTCTTGACGCACATAGAATCACTCGGCATGAAATGGGGCATCGTCACCAATAAGCCCGCCCGCTTCACTGAGCCACTGCTCGCGGCAATGGGCCTAGGCCAGCGCTGCGCCACCGCGATTTGCCCAGACCACGTCACAAATCGCAAGCCCCACCCTGAACCGATCTACTTGGCCTGCAAAGAAATCGACTGCCTGCCCGCACACACCATTTACGTGGGCGACCACCGCCGCGATATCGACGCCGGCCGCAATGCCAGCATGCGCACCGTGGCCTGCGCTTACGGCTATGTTTCAGCCGGTGACAGCGCCGAAAGCTGGGCAGCAGACTACCTCGTCGCCCAAGCCCTAGATTTAATTCCCTTAATTAACCAGCTACATACTTCTTAAGCCGAGGATAATCCGTGCCCCTAAGCCTCCCCAGTGATTTCATTGCCGCTCCCCAATGTTTAGCGGGTAAAACCATTTTAGTGACCGGTGCTGGTGACGGCATTGGCCGTGCGGCAGCGTTAAGCTTTGCCGAACACGGCGCCACCGTGATTTTACTCGGCCGCACCGTTGAAAAACTGGAAGCGGTCTACGACGAGATCGAAGCCGCTGGCTACCCCCAAGCCGCAATCTACCCCGTGCATTTACGCGGCGCGGTGATGAAAGATTACGAGGAGCTGGCCAACACCATTGAACGGGAATTTGGTCACCTTGACGGCCTGCTTCACAATGCTGGCATACTCGGCCAGCGCCGTACTTTGGCACAAACAACGGTCGACAGCTGGGACGACGTATTGCACGTCAATATCACCGCCGCGTTTATGATGACCCAAGCCCTGCTTCCAATGTTAGCCGCCGCCAACTCAGCCTCTATTGTGTTGACCTCATCCAGCGTCGGCCGCAAAGGTCGGGCATTCTGGGGGGCCTATGCGGTCTCTAAATTCGCCACCGAAGGTTTTATGCAGGTCTTGGCCGACGAAGAGTTTGAGCTAAACAACACGCGGGTGAACACCATCAACCCCGGCGCCACCCAAACCGTCATGCGCCGCACTGCCTACCCTGGTGAAAATCCGCAGGACAATCCGCTACCCGACGTTATTATGCCGCTGTATCTGTATTTGATGAGTGACGCTAGCGCGAAGGTTAACGGCCAGCAATTTGACGCCCAGCCAAAAGACTAAGCCATCAAGCGCAGATTGTTTACCTAGGAGCTTTAAAAGGGATATAAATCGGAGGGGGACGCGCTGCTCATCAAATAAACTGACATGCAGCGCGATCGGTTTTCGTCAGTCGCGCAACATGCCCTGCATTAATTCGATCTGCTGCTGATAGGCCTCATCGCTTTCACCCGGTGTTACCGGCAAACCGAGTCGCGCAAATGCGGTCACCTCAGCCCAATCGACTTCCGCCAAGGGGTGCTGCGTACCGACATACGTTTGCAATCTTGCTACGGTGACAATATCGGCATAATCCGCTTTTTCAATATCACGACTAAAATCGGCGCAGCCTTCAGGAACAACAATTAACTCCTGGGCAAAACCCCAAACCTCTAGAATTCGGCGCCCCACTTCTGGACTCAGTTCTAGCAAGGCCTGGTCTAGCAACTCGGGATGGTCCCGTAAAAAGCCTCGACCAACCGCATAAGACAATATTGGCAAAGCGCCAATCTGGTGAATAATTCCCGCGAGTGTGGCCAGCTCTGGTTTGAGATGAAGCTGAGATTTCGCCAAGGTATAGGAAATCGCCGCAACATCGGTACTCTGCACCCAAATGCTGCGCATGCGCTGATTTAAAGACTCTTTGGTCGACAGAAAGATTTGCTGCATCGCCAAGGTCGTCACCAAGGTACTGGTATAACCCAAGCCAATGCGACCGATAGCACCTTTTACGTCGTTAATCGGCTGTAAACCACGCAGTAGAGAACTATTGGCAACCCGTAAAATTCTCGCCGCTATTGAGCTATCGTTTTCAATAATGGTGGCCAACATTGCAATATTGACGTCTGGGTCGCTGGCTGCCTCGCGGATCTCCAAGGCCACTTCTGGCAAGGTCGGCAGTACAACGGCATCATTTTCAATCGCCTGCAGCAAATCCGCGCGGATTTGCTCAATCAAAGGGGTACTTGAACTCACGTCGACACACTCATCATTTAAGGTAGCGGGAACTGCGATACCTAAAGATTAGCAGATAAATTGCCGCTGCAATGATTTCTGCAGCGACTAAATTTACGCTAATACGGCATCAGCAGCGGCAAGTGCTGCGCTCGCGTCACACTCGTAACCTTGTGCCAACATCGCGGCAGCCAGTCCCGACAACAGCAAGCGAATATTTTCAGGCTTGGCGCTATAGCCCATCAAACCAATACGCCATACCTTACCAGCAAGGTCGCCCAAACCGGCACCAATCTCCAAGCTGTGATTGGCCAACAAATATTGGCGCGTCGCGGCGTCATCTACGCCTTGAGGAATATAAACGCTATTGAGCTGAGGCAGACGCTGCTCCGCAGCCACGACAAACTCAACACCCAAGCATTCTAAGCCAGCAGCTAAGGCGCTATGCATGGTGGCATGACGCTGCCACGCATTCTCTAGGCCCTCTTCTTGCAGCATAACCAGAGACTCATGCAAACCGTATAAGGCATTGACCGGCGCAGTGTGGTGATAGGCACGCTTACCGCCCTCGCCCCAATAGCCCAAAATAAGATTCATATCTAAAAACCAGCTTTGCACTGGGTGCTTACGGGCTTTAATGGCTGCCACTGCCGCTGGGCTAAAAGTCACCGGCGACAAGCCCGGTGTGCACGACAGACACTTCTGGCTACCCGAGTAAACGGCATCAGCCTGCCACTTATCAACCAATAGCGGCACGCCGCCCATTGAGGTCACCGCATCAACAATGCTCAAACAACCGTATTGCTTAGCCAAGCCGCACAGGGCTTCAGCGTCGCTTAACGCGCCAGTAGACGTTTCAGCGTGAACAAAAGCCAGCACTTTAATATCGCCATGTTCTTTTAAAGCCGCCTCAACAGCGGCGGGTTCAACAGCCGTACCCCAAGCAAAATCGAGGCGAATCGCAGTGGCACCACAGCGCGTCACATTCTCAATCATCCGATTGCCGAATACGCCGTTCACGCACACCAGCGCTTTATCACCCGGCTCGAGCAAATTAACAAAACAGGCTTCCATGCCGGCTGAACCCGGCGCAGAAATTGGCAAGGTCAATTCATTCTTGGTTTGAAAAGCGTATTTCAACAGCTCTTTGGTTTCATCCATCATGCCCACAAACAAGGGGTCGAGATGGCCCAGTGTTGGCCGACCCAGCGCTTCGAGAATACGCGGATGCACATCAGAGGGGCCGGGGCCCATCAACGTGCGAAGAGGAGGATGAAACGAAGAAATGGCCATAAGAAAATCTCACTGATCTGCTGCCGCGCCACAAGCGCAAGCAGCTGTATTAAATAGAACACTATGTTGGCGGCGATTATACCTGATTAGCGCGCAGGGGTAGAGGCCGAGTTTACGCCGTGTATTCTCCACCTATTGTTGCAGTAAACTCTGACAATGGCTGCCACGTTAAGTCATGCTGAAAGGCACGCAATAAGCGGTAATGCTCATAGCGAAACTCTTGGGTTTGCTCACATATACGCCGCGCCCCAGCCAAGTCTAGCGGTTCAGCTGAGCCGCTTAATTCAAGTAACTGCCCACGTTCAGCGTTCCAGCGAAAACTGCCAAAATGCCGCCAGTCATACACCAAATGACATTCGCTAAAGCCTGCGCCATTATCCTCATGAATCAACACTGGTTCGGCAAAAGGCCACGGCGTATACAGATATTCGGCAAACGCCGCTTTTACGCGCGCAGCAAAGTCAGCCGCCGACGCTACTGCTACCGACTCACCGGTTCCCGCTGCAGTTAAAACGCAAGCACCACACTCACATATCTCCCCCTCAACAAGCACCGCCAAACGTCGCAGACAAAGCTGATGTTCTTTCGCCAACTCTCTGATACGGGTTTTAGCGTGTTGACGCTCGCGAAATAACCCAACCGCCTCACCGGTCTGCGCGATATTGGCGGGCAAGCCAGAACGCAATCGCAGTTGTAACTCGCCACTGTCTTGCATGATAAAGCGCACACAGCAGGGCTTACCCAAGGCCTTAGCGCGACGCTGCAGCAATGGCTTTTCCTGACGCAAGGCCACACTTAAATGCAAACCCGCAGATAACTCGCCTGCCAGCATCTGCCACTGAACAGCGTCTACTCGGCGCAACAATTTTGCCGCTTTACTGTCCCCTGTGGCGTTTTCAAAATGAGAAAGTACCTGTTCCTGCAAAGACCGAGCGCTACCCAGATACAGCAACTCCCCCGCCTCACCCAATAACCGATAAACACCTGGCTCACGAGGAATCGCATCAATATCAGCCTGACGAATAGACGGCGGCAACACCGGCAAGCCCAACAGCAAGCCAACTTCAAAATTAAAAACGGCTTCGCCTTTATCGATGCGGGCGTAGTCGAGAAAAGCTTTCATCGCATCTACGTCGGCCATAGCCCGGTGATGCACCTCTGAGTAAAAACCAATCCGCGCACAGATTGCCTCCAAACCGTGCTTTGGCCAATCGGGGTACAAGGTACGCGCCAATTTCAGCGTACATAAAACACGTGGCTGGTAGTCGCGGCCATAACGCGCAAAATTAGCGCGTAAAAACCCCGCATCAAAGCGGGCATTATGGGCAACTAAAATGGCACCATCTAAATACGACCACAGGGCTTCCTGCACGTCAGAAAATCGTGGTTTGCCCCGTAACATACCGTTACTTATACCGGTAAGACCTTGGATAAATGAAGGCACCGAACAAAGAGGGTCGATTAAAGACTGCCATTCCAGATCAATATCGCCGCCAACAACGCGAACCGCAGCTTCCATGATGTGATCTTGCTTGGCCTGCCCGCCAGTGGTTTCAAGGTCGACCAAAGCAAACCGAAGATTACCTAACACCGGCCACTCCGCAAAGTGAATGCCCGTGCTTTTACGAGAAATGAAAAAGCCGAGCAAGAAGAAAATATCATATTCATCAACCTAAAATAGACGCGTCTCAAGCATGATAAACCACCCGAAGCTCATCGACATAACATAGATAACACACCAGCAACAAATACCCACATAACTAAAGCTATAAGGCCAGCCGCTTTCATCGCCTCATCCAACATTGACATTCACGCCATATAATATACTGTATATACATACAGCTAATACCCGCTAATGTAGTTTGTGCAATGCAATGAAAAATCACTCTCTCAATCAATTACTCGATGAGCGCAAGCTCTGGCGAGGCCAGCAACTCCGCAGTTCAGTGGCGGCTAGCGATCGCCTGAGCACAGGGTTTAGCACCTTAGATAACGCCCTGCACACCGGCGGCTGGCCCCGCAGCGGTTCTACTGAGTTATTGGGGGAATACGGGATTGGTGAGCTGTGGTTTTTACTGCCAGCCCTCCGCGAACATCTGGCAGACCGGCCAATGGCGTGGTTAAACCCACCCTATTTACCCCATGCCCCCGCGTTGGCCGCGCAGGGCTTGGCGGTGGACAAGCAACTTTTGGTCAGACCAAAAACCTTAGCAGATCAGCTTTGGGCCGCAGAAGAGTTGCTGCGCAGCGGCGCGTATAGTGCGGTATTAAGCTGGTTTAATGAACCGAACCTAAATGATAGGCAGCTACGTCGCCTGCACATAGCCGCCCTCGAGGGCCTGTGCTGGCATCTTCATTTTCGCCCGGCGAGCTTAGCCCAGCAGATATCCCCCGCCCCCCTGCGCTTAAATTTGAGCGCAGCAAAGCAATCTCTACAGATTAATATCATTAAACAGCAAGGCGGTCATGCTGGGCAGCAACTGCAATTAGCTCGCCCCGCCGCCCTTTATTTACAGCAAAGTGCCGCAGTGACGTGGCCAGTCTATAGCAGCGCATCGGTCGCCAAAACACAATCTCACCCCCAAGCCCTGCGCAAAATTAGCGTCCTGGCCAATACTGGTATATTCGCCAGCGCAACGCGGCAGGACAGCGTTGTCAACGTCATCAAGACTGGCAGCAACGAGCCGTCCCACTAATGCTGTGGTTATGCCTGCGGCTGCCAGCGCTGCCACTCGACGCCCTCGGCGCAAAGCACTCGGCTGGCATGCTGGCATTAAGCCATAATAATATTATCGTCATGGCGAATGTCGCCGCCCAACAGGCGGGAATCGCTGCCGGCATGTCGGTCGCGAGTGCAATGAGTTTATGTAGCGCCCTCGAACTTCGTCCTCGCGACGTACAGGCCGAGCAACAGTGTTTAGAAAATATTGCGCTCTGGGCTTACCGCTTCAGTGGCGATGTCTGCCTTTCTCCGCCCAATGCGGTGCTACTGGAATTGAGTGCGTCATTACGCTTGTTTAAAAACCTGGCGCGACTCTATCGCAAATTCATTAGCGCCTTTCGGCGCCGGGGGCTTAGCGTACAACTGGGCATTGCCCACACGCCACTAGCGGCGGAGTTGCTCAGCCACCAAAACATCAGCCCAGCCAAGTTAGTGAGTGCCGCTGGCCAGCTTCACCAAGAAGCATTACAGAATGCCCTGCAGGCATTACCCATCGATCTTGTACCACTCGTGCCCAAAACCCTGAATACCTTGCGGGAAATGGGCATGCACACGCTCGGTAATATCCAAGCCCTACCCCGCGCTGAACTTGAGCGCCGCTTTGGCAAAGACATCGTCACTGTGCTCGCTAAATTGCAAGGCGAACAGAGCGATATTCGGCCCAAGTTTGCCCCCCCTGATACATTCAATGCCCAGCGTCATTTTGACGGCGGCCTGCACAGCAAGCAGCAGCTGCGCTTTCCTGTTTCAGCTTTACTCAGTGAGTTGGAACACTATCTGCGTCTGCGCCAATGTCTAAATCGCGATTTGCAATGGGAGTTCCACTATTTAGATGGCAGCAAGGAGGCTTGGTCTTTGGACCTGAGCCAGCGCCATTTTGATCGTCGCAGTCTCATTGAATTGGTGATGCTACGCTTAGAACCCCTCAGTTTGCAGGGTGCGGTAGAAACACTAAGCCTGCGCTGCGAGCAATTTATTGGCAACGAGCAACACTGCGAGCAGTTATTTGATGCTGCAAATAGCAATAAACAACAGGAAAAGGCGGCGCAAGTATTAGACAAGCTAAAGCTTAGACTAGGCTCCCAGCGCTGCCATCAATTTTCCTTACAGGACGCCCACCTCCCGGAATTAAACTGGGTACTTCGCGACGCTCACACAGCGACGCAAACGCCTAGCCACAACAAACTACAAGCCCAAGCTACAGCGCCAAACGCCACAAACTTACTTCGGCCAAACTGGCTCTGCCACCCCCCCGAGGCCATTAGCGAAACTGCCGAAGGCTTATTTTGGCAGGGCGAGCTGCATTTATTACAAGGCCCGGAGCGCTTCGACGGCCAGTGGTGGCTGCAGCGTCAAACCCGCGACTACTATATTGCCCGTCACCAACACGGCGCCCTGTGCTGGGTGTTTAAAGACTGTCTGAATCGGCGCTGGTATCTGCACGGTTTTTTCGGTTAACCCTATGCCTAAGATAAAACCTGCACCCGCGTCTTACGCCGAGCTTCACTGTCTGAGCAATTTCAGTTTTTTGCGGGGCGCCTCCCACCCTCAAGAACTAGTCGCTACCGCCGCTGAACTGGGCTATAGCGCGATTGCGATTACCGACGAATGTTCACTGTCTGGCATAGTGCGGGCTTACCGCGCCAGTAAAGAACACAATATTAAACTCATTTGTGGCGCCGAATTTATACTCGATGAAGGTATTCATCTGGCCTTACTCGCGCCGACACGACAGGCCTATACCGAGCTGTGTTCCCTGATCAGCCGCGCCCGCCTGCACAGCAGCAAAGGCAACTACCAATTAAACTTAAGCGATGTCCGCCGCTATAGTCAGCACTGTTTAGCGATTTGGATTAATCCCGATGAAACGGAGAGCCACGCTAGCGAGTTGAAAAAATATTTTAACGATCGGCTCTGGCTCGGCGTTAGCTTTCACGGCCAGCAGCAATCTGAACCCTACTATTTTAAACGCTACCAAATTGCTCGCCACCACGACATTAATATGATCGCCTGTGGCAATGTGCATATGCACTGCCGCCAGCGTAAGCCCTTACAAGACATACTCAGTGCGATTCGCCTTAATACCTCGGTGCAAGCCCTTGGCAGCCAAGTACAGGCCAATAGCGAACGCTACCTTAAACCACTGTCACTGCTGCAGCGCGACTACCCCGCCGACTTACTCAAAGAAAGCGTCGCCGTTGCCGAGCGCTGCACTTTTAGTCTGGCAGAGCTGCGCTACCAATACCCCAATGAAGTGGTGCCCATGAACAAAAACGCAGGCGAATTTCTGCGGGAGATCACCTTGCATGGCGCCCAGCGGCGCTGGCCAACAGGCATACCGGAACTGGTTAAAAGCCTACTCGAAAAAGAGCTAAGCTTAATTGCCGAATTAAAGTACGAGCATTATTTTTTAACGGTTTACGACATTATTCAGTTTGCCCGCAACCAAGGCATTCTCTGCCAGGGCAGAGGTTCCGCCGCCAATTCTGCAGTGTGTTACTGCTTATTTATTACCGAGGTCGACCCATCCCGAGGGCAGTTATTATTTGAACGTTTTATTTCCCGCGAACGCGACGAACCACCCGACATCGATGTCGATTTTGAACACGAGCGCAGGGAAGAGGTGATTCAATACATTTATAAAAAATACGGCCGTCAACACGCCGCCCTTGCCGCCACCATTATCAGCTACCGGCGACGCAGTGCTGTGCGAGATGTGGGCAAAGCCCTGGGTTTAGACGACTACCTGCTGCAAAAGCTGTCTGGCAATATGGCCTGGTGGGACGATAAAAGCACTTTTATTCAGCGCTTAGAAGAAAGTCAATTCGAGACTAGCAGCCTGCCAGTCCAGCAATTTATGAGTTTGCTCAATGAAATTTTGGGTTTCCCTCGGCATTTATCCCAGCACGTTGGCGGCTTTGTTATTACCCGCGACCCCATCGCCAGTTTGGTACCCATTGAAAACGCGGCCATGCCCGAGCGCACCATTATTCAGTGGGATAAAGAAGACCTAGAAGCGCTAGGCATGATGAAAATTGATGTGCTCGCGCTAGGCATGCTCAGCGCCCTGCGCAAAAGCCTCAGTTATATCAGCGCCGCTGGCGGCAGCGTTCAGCAACTCAGCGATATACCCGCTGAAGACCCCGCCACCTATCAAATGCTCTGCACCGCCGACAGCGTCGGGGTCTTTCAAATTGAATCCCGTGCGCAAATGACCATGTTGCCAAGGCTGCAACCCCGCACTTTTTACGATCTCGTTATTCAAATCGCCATTGTCAGGCCCGGCCCTATTCAAGGCGGTATGGTGCATCCGTTTTTACAGCGACGGCAGGGCTTAGAAAAAGCCGAATATGAAAACGACGCCATTGCCCGAGTATTAAAACGCACCCTCGGCGTGCCGGTTTTTCAAGAGCAGGTTATTCAGCTCGCCATGGTTGCCGCTGGCTTTAGCGGCGGCGAAGCCGACCAACTACGCAGAGCGATGGCGAGCTGGGGTAAAAACGGTGACTTAGTCAAATTCCGCAGCAAGCTAGTCGACGGTATGCGCGAGCGCGGCTATAGCGAAGATTTTGCCGAGCGCCTGTTCAGCCAAATGAAAGGCTTTGGCGCTTATGGTTTTCCCGAGTCCCACTCTGCCAGCTTTGCTTTATTGGCCTACGCCTCGGCGTGGCTTAAGTGCCACTACCCAGCAGCCTTCTATTGCGGCTTATTAAACAGCCAGCCCATGGGCTTTTACTCGCCCTCGCAATTAATACAAGACGCCAGCCGCCACGGCATTGAAGTACGACCCATTTGCATTAATCACAGTGACTGGGATCATCGCCTTGAGGGGGATTCTACCACCCCCGCCCTGCGCCTCGGCCTACGCCTCATTAAAGGTTTACCCAAGCGCAGTGCCGAGCTGCTTTGCCAAATACGGCAGGATGCCTTATTCCACAGCATTGACGATTTTTGCACCCGATTTACCATCGCCAAGCAGTACTGGCAACAACTGGTGCAGGCCGACGCCTTCCACTGTTTTAATTTGCACCGCTATCAAAGCCTGTGGGAAATCAGCGCGTGGCAGGCCCCTGCGCCCCTAGGCAATTTACACCCCGCACAAAATGAGACTCTTCGGCTTAAGCCCCCCGTGGAAACCGAGGAAGTACTCAGCGACTACCGCCATACCGGCCTCAGTCTGCGACGCCATCCCTTGGCATTGCTACGCGCCCACAAGCTGTTTGCAAACTGTGCCCGCGCAGAGGACTTAAAAAATATCGATAACGGCCGGTTTATTCGCATTAGCGGTTTAGTCAGCTGTCGACAGCGACCGGGCAGCGCCTCGGGGGTAATGTTTGTGACACTCGAAGACGAAACCGGCAACAGCAATCTTATTGTGTGGCCAGCGGTACAAGAACACTATAAAAAAGCCTTATTGCAAGACCAAGTGCTGATTGTGAAAGGTTGCGTACAAAAAGCCGCGGCGGGCCATGCTACGCCGGTGATTCATGTCGTGGCGTTCAGTATTGAAAGCCACGATCATCTTATGCGGGTTGACGCTGCGTCACATGATTTTCATTAACGCAGCGTCAAGGGAGGCAGTCAGTTCTATACAACCTCGAACAAGCCCGCCGCCCCCATACCACCACCAACACACATGGTGACGACAACGTATTTAACACCGCGACGCTTACCTTCAATCAGGGCGTGCATGACCATACGCGCACCGCTCATACCGTAGGGGTGACCAATAGAGATTGCGCCACCATTCACGTTCAAGCGGTCATTAGGAATACCCAGCTTGTCGCGGCAGTATATAACCTGCACGGCAAAAGCTTCGTTGAGTTCCCACAGACCGATGTCGTCCATTTTCAAACCCGCGCGTTTTAACAGCTTGGGAATAGCGAATACGGGGCCAATACCCATTTCATCGGGCTCGCAGCCTGCAACCGCCATACCGCGGTAGATACCCATGGGCTCAATATTGCGCTGGGACGCCAAGGTGCCGTCCATCATCACTACTGCGGCAGCGCCGTCAGAAAGCTGTGAGGCATTGCCGCCAGTAATAAAACCACCCTCGCGCACCGTCTTTAAACCAGCCAAACCTTCTAGGTTGGTCGACGGACGATTGCCCTCGTCTTTGACCAAGGTCACGCTCTCTTCAGAGGTTTCGCCGGTTTCTTTATTCATGACGAGCTTAGAAGCAGTAACAGGCACAATCTCATCGTCAAATTTACCCGCCTGCTGCGCAGCTGCCGTGCGCTGCTGGGATTGCAGTGCGTACTCATCTTGGGCTTCGCGTGAAATATTGTAACGCTTGGCAACAATCTCGGCGGTGTCCAGCATGGCCATATAAATATTCGGGGAATGCGCAATGGCCGCAGGGTCGACCAGTTTGTGCATATTCATATGTTCATTTTGAACCAGCGAAATAGACTCGCAGCCGCCCGCAAGCAGCATGGGCGCGCCGTCCATCACAATCTGCTTAGCACCTGTGGCAATGGCCACCAAACCAGATGCACACTGACGGTCTATGGTCATGCCCGAAACCGACGTAGGTAAGCCTGCCGCCATTGCCGCGATACGACCAAAGTTCATGGTCTGGGTGCCCTGCTGCATTGCCGCACCCATAATGCAGTCATCGATCTCATTGGGATCTATGCCTGCACGCTCTACCGCCGCTTTAATGGCAAAAGCCGTTAACGACGGCGACTCCAAATTATTAAACGCGCCGCGATAGGCTCTGCCGATGGGAGTACGTGCTGCGGAAACAATTACTGCATCTTTCATGATATGTCCTCAATTAGAAATATTATTTAGCACCCTGCATAAACGCTTGGGCCTTGAGAAGAAATTTTTCAGATTGCTTAAAGCCAGATTCCAACTCAGCCTGATTACTGGTATTACAAATATCATCCCACTGGCTTGCCACCGCTTCGGGGCTACGCTCCTCAGGGCTAAGGTATATACCATCGGTTTCGAAGATACTTGATTTTGCATAACCACCGCCGCCAGCGCAGAGAATAAAACGGCTCGGCGCGTTGTCATGACAGAGCGTTAAGGCACCTGCCGTTACCGCCTCAGGCACCAACATGGCTAATATTTCGGCAGGCATAATGTCTTCGGTCATTCGTGTTGCCGCCGTTGGCGCCAATGAATTCACATTGATATTGTATTTTGCGCCTTCGATGGCGAGGGTATTCATCAAACCCACCACCGCCATTTTAGCCGCGCCGTAATTGGCTTGACCGAAGTTGCCGTACAAACCACTAGAGGACGTGGTCATCACAATACGGCCATAGGCCTGCTGCTTCATGATTTCCCAAACGGCCTTGGTGCAGTTCACCGAACCCATAACGTGAACATCCATCACCAATTTAAAATCGTCGATGGACATTTTGGAAAAGGATTTGTCGCGCAAAATACCAGCGTTATTAATTAAAATATCAACTCGGCCCCATTTCGCCATGGTCTGTGCCACCATGTCTTCCACTTCGCTAAAAATCGCAACATTCGCACCATGAGAAAATGCCTCACCGCCAGCAGCCTGGATTTCAGCCACCACTCCATCCGCTGCAGCGGAAGACGCACCAACGCCATCGCGCGCACCGCCCAAATCATTGATGACCACTTTGGCGCCACGAGCCGCAAGCTCCAAAGCGTGACTGCGACCAAGGCCATTACCTGCACCAGTAACAATGGCGACTTTACCGTCAAAACGAATACTCATAATTTTCTCCAAATACCTTTAAGGCCTAAAGCCCGTTACGATCAACTTGCCAAATGCTGGGATCAACGACTCAAGCAACCATTTGAATACTAATCCACTCTGCGATTAACGCAGGTTTTTCCTCACCTTCTATTTCTAAAGTAACTTGGGTATTCACCCGAAAACTACCCGGCTTAGTTTCTTCAATACTCAGAATTTTTGCCTTAGCGCGAATACGGCTATTCACTTTAACGGGCGCAAGAAAACGCACCTTATCAAAGCCGGAGTTAATCCCCATATAAAAGCCTTTGATGATGACACTGTACTGTTCAGAAAAATATGACAACAAAGACAAGCTAAGAAAGCCGTGGGCAATGGTCGTACCAAAAGGCGTCTCTTTAGCCCGCACCGGGTCAACGTGAATAAATTGCTGATCCATAGTGCAATCGGCAAATTGATTGATGCGCTCCTGGCTAATACTCAACCACTCAGTGGGTGCTGGTTCAAAACCAACATAATCTTGAACTGCTTGTTTATCTATTAATGTCGTCACAGTACTCTCCCTTTAAAACCAGTTATTATTCATTTCATAAAAAGTAGCGTCGAGGTCGAGCAGGTTTTTCGACCAAACCTCAATTAATGGCAATTCAAAATTAAAGAAGTATTTCATCGCCTGCAGCTTACCCAAATAAAACTGCTGATCCGTTTCATGGGGCTTCGCCGCCATACCCTTTTGCGCGACAAGTCCCTGACGTAACCACAACCAAGCAATAACAACATGACCGAAAACTTCGAGGTATTTCACCGAATTCGCCATCACCAAATCTATAGGTTTCGCCATCATCGCGCCAAGCAAATGTTCAGTGGTCGTCTCTAAGGTGACGATCGCAGCGGCAAGACGCTCAGCGACAGGTGCTAAATCCCCTTTCCTTGCCTCGTCAATCGTAGTTTGCATAAGCGCCAAAAAGGCCCGATAGCCAGCCATATTATTCATTGGCAGCTTGCGGCCAAGTAAATCCAAGGACTGAATACCTGTTGTGCCCTCGTGAATAGGGTTCAAGCGGTTGTCACGGTAGAACATTTCAACGGGATGTTCATTGATATAGCCATGGCCACCCAACACCTGAATAGCGAGATCATTGGCTTTAGGGCCGTATTCCGAGGGCCAGGTTTTAATAATGGGGGTGAGGAAATCAAGCAAAGTATGCGCAGCGTGGCGCGCTTCTTCGGTCTGCTCAGTGTCTTTATCATCGGCCAATTGCGCGCCAAACATACACAGCGCGAAAGCGCCCTCGGCATAAGCTTTCTGGGCCAACAACATGCGCCTCACATCGGCGTGTTCAATAATACTCACCGGCGCAGAGCTGGGGTCTTTGCACGAGGGCAACCGCCCCTGAGGCCGCTCACGGGCATAATCTAGCGAATACTGGTAGCCAGTCAGGGCTAAGCACGCCGCCCCGGTTCCCACCATAACTCGCGCCTCATTCATCATGTGGAACATATACGTTAAACCACGATTTTCTTCACCGACCAAATAGCCCACTGCGCCCTCATTCTCGCCGAAGCTCAAGGCCGTTGAGGTTTGGCCCCGACCGCCCATTTTGTGGAACAGGCCCGCTAGCGCAACATCATTGCGCTCGCCAAGAGAGCCGTCGGCATTCACCAGAATCTTAGGCACAATAAATAGAGATATTCCCTTCACCCCCGCTGGCGCGCCCTTAATACGGGCCAACACCAAGTGCACAATATTCTCATTCAGCTCATGCTCACCACCGGAAATAAATATTTTGCTGCCACGAATGCGGTAAGTACCATCGTCGGCGGGTACTGCCGTCGTTGTTAAATCGGCCAGCCCCGAGCCCGCACCCGGCTCGGTCATTGCCATGGTGCCAGCAAAGCGACCAATACGAATCGGCTTCACCCAGGTTTCAATTTGCTCTGCACTACCGTGATTTTCAATTAGGTTGGCATTAGCATTACTCAAGGCCAAATAACCCGTCGTGGTGCTTGCCGCAGCGGTCAAGTAGGCATTAGCAGCGCTGGCGACTAACGGCGGCAATTGCATACCGCCTAGTTCAAAATCAGCCGTCGACGACACAAAACCCGCCTGAGTAGCCGCATCTACCGCGACTTTAATCTCCGGTATCATATGCACGTTCTTGCCATCAAACGTCGGTTGCTGCTCATCCACTTTCTTGCGAATGGGCACAAAATACTTCTCAGCAATCGACTGCGCGGTATCAATTGCGGCATTAAAGGTCTCTACTGAATGATCTGCGTAGCGGGGACGCTTTATTAAAGATTCGGCGTCAAATAGCTCATAAAGCATAAATTGAAGATCGCGTGCGCAGAGAATAGGAGCAGCCATATCGCCTCACCTTATTATTGAGTAAAGATCGCAGTGTGGCAGCAAGCCAACATCTATACCATGACATCACATGTCTAGACGAAATTAGCCTCAATCACCGCTAGCCCACCATAGCCGAATACTAATACTCACATCATAAAGTGTGCTTTAATACTATTTCGCATACGTACCAAAGTAAGCACAATCATTCCAATAAAGATGAGTCAAAAGCATGAGCAATTTAATCAAACCCTTTAACGTCGCCATACCGCAAGCCCAGCTCGACGACCTTAAAGCTCGCCTAGCCAATACTCGCTGGCCAAACGAAGAGCCCGTCGACGACTGGAGTCAAGGTGCGCCCTTAAATGCCGTAAAATCATTGTGCGAATACTGGCAAAATGACTACGACTGGCGCCGCTGCGAACGCGAAATAAACGCTCACCCCCAGTTCACTACTGAAATCGACGGACTAGAAATACACTTTTTACACATTCGCTCGCCCCACGAAAATGCCCTGCCCATGATCATGACCCACGGCTGGCCAGGCTCAATACTTGAATTTATGAAGGTCATTGAACCCCTGAGTAATCCCACCGCCCACGGCGGCAAGGCCGAAGATGCCTTCCATTTAGTTATTCCCTCCCTGCCCGGCTATGGCTTCTCAGGCAAACCCACAAGCACCGGCTGGGGACTCGAACGCATCGCCAAAGCCTGGATCACCCTCATGGCTCGTCTAGACTATTCAGAATTTGTCGCCCAAGGCGGCGACTGGGGCTCCGGCGTCACCAGCGCCATTGGTCATATCCATCCACCGCAATGTCGCGCAATTCATATTAATATGGCCCTAGCACACCCCACCGAAGACGACATGGCGTCACTCAGCGAACGCGACCAAAAGGCCTTAGCCGACATCAAACACTATTTTGACTCAGACTCCGGCTACGCCATGATCCAAAAATCACGGCCGCAATCCATGGGCTACGGCTTGGCCGACTCGCCCGCCGCGCAAGCGGCCTGGATATACGAAAAATTCCATGGTTGGACCGATAACAACGGCCGCCCAGAAGATGCCCTCACCGTCGACCAAATGTTAGACGACATTAGTATTTACTGGCTCACTAACAGCGGCGCCTCATCAGCCCGCCTATACTGGGAAAGTTTTCATAGCATCTTTGCAGAACCCTTGACCATCCCCTGCGGCGTCTCTATTTTTCCCAAAGAACTATTCAGACCCGCGCGAAAATGGGCCGAACGAATTTACCAAAACCTGATTCACTGGAACGAATTAGATAAAGGCGGTCACTTTGCCGCTTTCGAACAACCAGAAATTTTTATAAATGAAGTGCGAAGCTGCTTTGCTAAAGTTCGTTAGGCAATCGTGCGGACTCTTTTAGCGATCTGTTGACCTTCTCCCGAACATTTCATAATAGTAGCGCCTGTATGGGTGCTACTATTGTAGTCTAAGCTGTTAAATAACTTAAAGAAAATGCATACCCGCCTGAATGCGAAAGCCCTCGACTCGATCGTCACCTCACGCTTCTAGCGCGCACCTCGATGCTGTACTGCGAGCCCAAAATCGACCTACCGTGCAGCACATTGCCTTCGGCCGTAAAGTAATCTTCTGCCCATGCTTACTCTACATGAATTAAAGTAAACTGCCGTGGGCAGAAGGCGTAATGCTGAAGGGCTGAGATGGCTAAGTAGTCGTCCGTATAAACCACCGAGTAAAATGCCCCCAGAAGCAAGTAGCCCTTCCGTTGTCTTCACAATCATCGCACGGCAGGTCAGTTGATTTTTAGCTGCCTGTGCGGCAGTGAACATGTGGAGCGGCCCACGGCCCTCTGAATCAATTTTCTAAGCTGCCTGTGCGGCAGTGAACCCTCCATTGGTGGGCTGGTTGGCTCTGTTATTTTTCTAAGCTGCCTGTGCGGCAGTGAACTTAAATTTATCCCACGATTTATACGATAAACTTTTCTAAGCTGCCTGTGCGGCAGTGAACGGTTCGTGGGTTATTCTTAATCCCAAGCACACTTTCTAAGCTGCCTGTGCGGCAGTGAACGCTTGGTTGCCATCCAAATACTGCACTTCAATTTTCTAAGCTGCCTGTGCGGCAGTGAACATTGAGCAAGGCTTATTGAAAGTTGAGGGGGTTTTCTAAGCTGCCTGTGCGGCAGTGAACTCTATGTCTTTTATGCGCAGGCTGAGGCATTCTTTCTAAGCTGCCTGTGCGGCAGTGAACGTCAACGCCGTATTGTTCGGCCTGCTTGATTTTTTCTAAGCTGCCTGTGCGGCAGTGAACTGAACGAGGGTGTTTCGTGGGGCGCGCAATATTTTCTAAGCTGCCTGTGCGGCAGTGAACAGTGGTAATAATCTCAGCAATGCCCTTTTCTTTTTCTAAGCTGCCTGTGCGGCAGTGAACTATGAAGCTGAGCGCAACCGCATGATGCAAGCTTTCTAAGCTGCCTGTGCGGCAGTGAACGGCTACACCACTGGCGAGATCCAGCAGCTAATTTTCTAAGCTGCCTGTGCGGCAGTGAACATTTTCTGTCATGTTATGAAGTCCTTGTCTTTTTTCTAAGCTGCCTGTGCGGCAGTGAACACTAAGATTATAAATCTCAGTATCAAGCATTCTTTCTAAGCTGCCTGTGCGGCAGTGAACTTATCGACGTATACGTTCACCGTCGATTCAAATTTCTAAGCTGCCTGTGCGGCAGTGAACAACAGTGTGTCGTTCATGTTGGTGTAGTGCTTTTTCTAAGCTGCCTGTGCGGCAGTGAACTGCGCACGCACGCATCCGGTAATGCTCGCAGCTTTCTAAGCTGCCTGTGCGGCAGTGAACATTATGGTGGGCGCGTCCAATGTTTTGAAACTTTTCTAAGCTGCCTGTGCGGCAGTGAACTCCTTGGTGTCGCCGTGGAATATTGCGCAAATTTTCTAAGCTGCCTGTGCGGCAGTGAACATATTCGACGGTTTCAACAACGGCGATATAAATTTCTAAGCTGCCTGTGCGGCAGTGAACGGGGAATTACTGAGGCCGTGGCCAGCGCTAACTTTCTAAGCTGCCTGTGCGGCAGTGAACACGCTAATTCTTGCCCCGCAGCAATTAGCGCATTTCTAAGCTGCCTGTGCGGCAGTGAACTCTGGTAGTTTCGGCGCTCGGTATTGTTTACCTTTCTAAGCTGCCTGTGCGGCAGTGAACCGCCAAAACGATCAGGCACACAAGACTTTGCATTTCTAAGCTGCCTGTGCGGCAGTGAACTGCTAGCGTGTCGGCAGTAGCGCCTACCGTGTTTTCTAAGCTGCCTGTGCGGCAGTGAACGCATGGTGGTGAGTCAATCACACCGAGTAAAATTTCTAAGCTGCCTGTGCGGCAGTGAACGGCTTGTCTTCGAGGGTGCCGGTTATATCTTTTTTCTAAGCTGCCTGTGCGGCAGTGAACTATCGGGCGGAGGTGATAGGCTTGCAGGCTTTTTTCTAAGCTGCCTGTGCGGCAGTGAACATAGCCGTCTTCGTCGCGGGCGAGTTCGTATATTTCTAAGCTGCCTGTGCGGCAGTGAACCTGGCCTTATAACTGCTACCGGATCTGCCGAGTTTCTAAGCTGCCTGTGCGGCAGTGAACTCCAAAATAAATGCCTTCCCACTTGACGCGTATTTCTAAGCTGCCTGTGCGGCAGTGAACCTTACCAGCGTTTCCGCTTGTCGCTTGCCAATTTTCTAAGCTGCCTGTGCGGCAGTGAACAAGGAGAATGTAAAAACTCTGCCTGGCGTTAATTTCTAAGCTGCCTGTGCGGCAGTGAACCTTTTCTTTATTCGGATGCACCAGCGTTTTATTTTCTAAGCTGCCTGTGCGGCAGTGAACTTAAAATAGCGGCTGGTGTATTGGTGGCAGCTTTTCTAAGCTGCCTGTGCGGCAGTGAACGTAGCCGCCGTGGTCACTTCCTTGGCAAGGGTTTTCTAAGCTGCCTGTGCGGCAGTGAACGGCTTTCGCAAGATGCTGGCTGCTTTGCGCGTTTTCTAAGCTGCCTGTGCGGCAGTGAACGGGCTTGGGCGCAATGCGGCGAGGTCGCACTTTTTCTAAGCTGCCTGTGCGGCAGTGAACTAGCGTACCGAGTAGCCGTACTGCTTCGACTATTTCTAAGCTGCCTGTGCGGCAGTGAACGCTTGCGGGTCGGCAGCGTTGTTGTTGTTCTCTTTCTAAGCTGCCTGTGCGGCAGTGAACGATGGTAAGGTCATCTCGATTCGGTGCGAGGTTTTCTAAGCTGCCTGTGCGGCAGTGAACCAACAAGCACAGCAACAAAGCGCGCACTTATATTTCTAAGCTGCCTGTGCGGCAGTGAACGCATTCTAAACGGGTAAGCTGTTGCGTCCGGTTTTCTAAGCTGCCTGTGCGGCAGTGAACGACTAGGTGCCTATCCTGGGCGCTTAGGTACTTTTCTAAGCTGCCTGTGCGGCAGTGAACGCTGATCTGGTGCCAGCATTGTGCAAAGAGATTTTCTAAGCTGCCTGTGCGGCAGTGAACTGCTTAGAGGCTTGGGCTTTGGAGGGGATGAATTTCTAAGCTGCCTGTGCGGCAGTGAACCAGTGTCTGGTGCAACTGAGAAATTTAAATATTTTCTAAGCTGCCTGTGCGGCAGTGAACCACCAGTATAAAGCGCAAAAAAATAGCTACAACAATAACTTAGCCTTAAACCATCGAATTACCCAATGATTCCAGCTATCATTGTAACCAATTGATTTTAAATAATTTTTAAAGAGCGAGAATTTAATGGTCAGATTTGCATATTTTTCAGGTTGCGTAACAAATATTTAGCTTAACGGTGTAGCAAACTGCCGCTAGCATCTGCGCTAGGCGGTCTACACTGCACTTTTCTATTTCCCCCTTTAATGCATCATTCAATCTGGATTGCGTAGTGCCTAGCGCTACCGCGGCTTTGGCAATTCCTGATCGCCGAACAACCTCGGGGACTTCCATCATCAGTTGCGAGCGCTAGTGCAGGCTCGCCGATTTTACTGGATTATTTTAAATAGCATCTCAAAACTACTGAATGCCTAAATCATGGTGATTCCTACCATTTAGTAACCCCCTTCAAGCGAACTCTTGCAATTTCAACTTCAGATTGCCAAGCATTTTGGGTCTTCATCTCAAATAAGTGCAAAATTTGCGATGTAGAAAACACGAAGCTGCCGCCCAGTCTAATACGAACTTCGCGCCTTTCTAACCTACTGTCGGGGACGGCTTCCGACGTCCCGATTTCAGCTCCCTTTGTACACGATCAATTTCGTAACCGCCCCTCTGCTTTACAGCATCCGAATGCACTACCCCATACTAAAACCACGGCACTGTGGCGGTTTTGGAGAGGCCATATGCGCTAAATTCTCCAACAACCAACCCAGTTACACTAAGCTTTTCAACAAATAGCGGAACTCTGGGCTGCCCGGTGCTTTGGCTTCTTAATATCACATGGGGGCAAACAATGGCTTGCTGGTATTTCTCTGCAATAGCGTGCGCCAATTCAGGTGTCCACGTACCGCGAGCTTTGTGTCGGGCCTCCATACGCCGACGATCACTCTCTCCTTTTACATGCAGGCGCTGAAATCTAGCGTAACCTTTTAACCTACTCGGCACTAAGGCAATTGGCGTAACCAAGGCATAGCTTGAGATAATCGGCAAAGCTTTCAGCCGAAATGCAAGTTGATCCAAATCTTTGGAAGTACCATGGAGCCGCAAAATCCCCCCTAGGGTTCGCGCTTGCCCATAACCAGGAAAACTCAAACCTATTCGGCCACAAAATGCCGGTAATAGCCCATGTAACACCTGCATGAGCTGACCAACAACGGCTGATTGAAGCAACTCCGGATCAGGAATGGCTTTTATTTCAAAATAATGATCCATGCCTACTCCTTGCCACTGGCTCCAAACACGCCACCCCGAATCAATACCGCCATTACGTAGTGCTGCTGCTCCACACTTGGCACGGAATCCTTAAGCACCCAATTGTCGAACAGACTATAAAAATCCTGCTTTTGTTTAGGCTGACGGAATGCAGTACCAAGCGTTGTTACTGCACCATAGGGTTCTGCGGCAACAGGAAATTGAGCATCGGGATACCAGTTATCGATTGTGCGGATAGCGTTGCTAATTTTTTGCGAATGCATGCCCGCAATATCATTTTTTTGATAAAGCACTTTGCTCTTCTCTTTGCCTGTATCCAAGATTAGCTCCTGCGAAGGATAAACTTCCTGCCCGTAACCCACCTTAGCTTCGGCTTTGATATACAAAATAACAAAAGCATCACCTTTCAAGCCCTGCTCTATGCGAGTCGCAAGTTCACTAACTGCATTATTGTTTTGGCTAAAATCGGTAAGCGATAACTGTTTGGCATCTTCAATCACGGCAATAGTACCCGCACCATCAGGGCTAAGCGACACGGTTAATCGGATTGATTCGGCTCCCAAACGGTTGCGCCATAACCAGCGGGAGTTGGCAATATTAGTGGCGTAACGACGAGACAGCTCGGCCACACCAGACTCCTGTAAATAGCCTTGCACCACTCCCTGCAACTTAGCCTGATACGCTTGATCGTTACAAACGCTTGGTTTGCCAGTAAAAGGCAACACTTTGCAACTCCACTTCACCACCAAAGTGTCGCAATCATGATCGAGCGAAGCCACATCCACGGTCTGCAAATTGGGCTTTTCTATTTCTGCATCCAGCTTTACTGGGTCATTGGCGATAGCCGATTTAAGTCGATTACTGATAGTGCCGCGCACAGATTTGGTTTGAATTTTTACGGGCCGAAATTGTGCTGCACTTACTGCACTATCAACCTGCGAAAACAAAGCGTCAGATATATCCAAATTACGCTCAAATGCCAATACGGTTGCTGTTGTTAATGTCATGGTCACTCTCCTTGCTGATTTTGAATTGATTGGGAAAAAAGAAATAGATTGTTACTCTGTTTATAACGCCAAAAACTATTAGAAAATTGTTTAGGCAAACGATACGGAAAAACCCATTTACCCAAACTGTAAATCGACTCAACATATTGGCTTGGGTACTGATTCGTTCGGCAATTTGCCAACTCTCCGGGGGCAAATTGCGGCGCGATTGATTGAAACCCTACCGGTATAGGTACCAGCCAGCCTTTACCGGTTTTGACGCTACGGGTTTGCCAGCCATTTTTATTGACCTTGGTTTCTACTGGCTCGTGGTGCAATGTGGAAACCTCAATTAATGCATCCAGCGCTGTGGCTTCTGGTTTGGCCTGTTGTAATTCACGAGTAATTTCTAGCAACTCCTGAGTGGCCTGCATCAACACAAAACCGGGCAACAAGTGTTTAATAATTTCTTTTTCCTCACTGCCATCCAAAAGACGCACTTGCTTAACGGCGTGAACGCTGCCGCCCACCATCCGTTGTTGTAAAACCCACTCTTTGCACTGTTTTTCCAGTTTCTCTTGATTATCATCAATGTCACGGGCAACGGAGCGACTGGCGGAAACTTCTATCACTAGGCTAAACGTTAAATCAGCTTTGCCCTCTTCAATAATGGCGGCAGTTGAGCCATCTTTTTTAATGGGATTACGACTTTGATTAAAGCTATAGTCGGCATAGCGATGAGGCCGATAGCTATGCACATGTATTGCATGACAGGCAATCAAAACACCGCTCAAATCCACAGAAAATCCCGCATCTACTATTTTTCGATTAAGGGCATGCACAGCACCCATAATTCCGGAAATAGCGGGAAAGCCATAAGTTAAAGGGCTAGAAATGGCGTTGGCTTTTTCAACTTTTATTCTATCTAGCAGCAAATAGTGGCTAATCTGGCTCATACAAATGTCTCCTTACCTGAGCGCAAGCTGGCTTTAATGGCATGTTCAATTTCTTGTTGCCATTCTTTGTATTCTGCGTCACCAATGTCTGATGCTAATTTGGTGAATTTTTTCTGCAAACGCTCGTTCACCCACAGAGCAAACTTATCGACTATCATTTCTGGCCAATCACTGCTTACACGCCCTTCAGCGAAGTCCGTTTCGTCCTCCAGATCCGACCGGTACGGGTCTAACCAATACTTCTCGGTCATTGGCAGCTCATAGTTTTTACTCCAACCTGGCGCATACGTTTGCTGAATAAATTCAACCAGCTCGAATAACATGGCTAAAATTAAATCCAACGCATCTTTTCTCGCCTCACGGACATCGACAACATTTTTATCTGTAATAAGCACTTCATATAAATCTCGAAAACCGTTACGGCAATAGTAGGCAAGCTTACTGTCAAACAGAGTTTGCGTGCGTTGGCTCAAGCGGAATTCTTTCACCGACGCAATAACGGGCGGTAATGAGGGCAGTAAATAGTTTCGCCCCCCCTGCTTACTTATTAGTTGGCTGATGTTCTGAGGTTTAGTACCACCGAGTTTTAAAAAAGCAATCTCGGGAATAGATATATAGGGCAAGTGCTCAGCTGGCTTTTTCTTTCTGCTATCACGTCCAGCCTTATTCTCTTCACTGAAACGCAAATCATTTATTTTTGAGAACCATTGACTGGTTAGGGCCGAGGGGTAGAGCGGCACAATAGTAACGTAAGTATCCTCAGAGATAGCATTCGCCATTGGCCATAAGAGCTGCTTATTTAGTTCATAGGTGGCAGGCTTTTCAATGACATTATCCAAGGCTGATTTAAAACGTCTTGCATACTCAGTAGATAACTCAGGTTTGGCACTAAACGCGCACTCTAGCGCCGGGTGCTCGGCCTGAATCAAATGGCGCAGCTTAGTACCGCTACTCTCATCCACTGTCGTTTCAAAAAAGGCCGCCAATGGCAGAGCCGCCGCGTTACCGTTGGCGTCCAATGCCAAACTGTCTAAGGTTTGAGAGCCAATCACCGCTTCTGGCAAACATCCATCAGCGCGAAAATTAAGGTTGTCGCCTTTAGAGTCGGGATGTATGCCTTTAGATATATGCGTACCAAATCGGAGCTGGCCTGCCATACGCGTAGCAGCATCTTGCATCCAATTTTCAAATTCATACTTGGCTTTAAGTGGGGCCAATTTCGCTTGAATAGCAGATATTTTGACAATATCATTCTCGCTATCCAGCTTTTCTAGCGACTTCAGATCCGCTTCGGCTTTCTTTTCATATTGTGTTGTAAGAAATGTTTCAAGCGCATTATTTACCTGCTGCTGAGTTATTCCATCCATTTATTTTCTCCTTAAAAAATCACTATTCGGCCTTCCAAAACCCCAACCACGGGTGAAATAGCCAGACTCCATCTCTCTGCGCCAAACGCACGGTGGCGTACTGGCGAGCAACTTTGGTGAGATTGTGTTCACCTAACTTATCGGCTAGCTCCTGGACTACATCATCTAGCCCTACTGTTAACCAAGGGCTGACTTGGGGATTACAGGGCGAGAACTCAGCAAAACGTATCTTGCTTGTTTGATAGGGACAGTTATACAAGTCCTTCCAGGCGGCCTCGGCAAAAGTGAATTTGTAGCCGTGTTCGTCCTCTGGGACAGGCAGGCAAACATAGTCATCCTCCGGCACATCGCGATCTCGAAATGGGCTAATCTTTTGGAGATGGGCGGATGTGTGATTGCCATTACCTGACCGCCAAAAAGCACTTACGAAATTGTCTGTGTTATTCAACAAGCCATTCATTACCGCATGCTCTAAATCAGCTAGGCGTTTTTCTGGCTGAAGCTCCTCCTCATGGACGATACGGGCAATGGAATCGATGCGATTTAACTGTGCTTGGGTAATCAGCTCACTACAGCTGTGACTGACAAGTTGAAAACGTGGCTCTTGTTCAAAACCTGGGCGGGTGAAACAAACTGCATCCCCTTTTAAGCCATGAATATTCTTATCCATTACGAAAAGGTTCGGGCTAGTTGCTATTTTATCCGGGCGGTGCCGCCACACCCGCCCTGCGAGTTGAATTAGCGAGCGCATGGAGGAAGGCTCCACAATTGCCCAATCATAATCGTGGTCGCGGCCCACTTCTGCCACTGGGCTGGCAACAACGATAAAGATATGTTGTCCGGCGCTACTGCGGTTCAGTGCCGTCTGCACTTCCGTGTGAGTAAATAGTGATTTAGGCTCCGAGCGGCTCAATATTCGGTCTAGCTTTTGTTCCAAGCCATCCCGCAATATCAATAACTGCTTGGCGTGGTAGCAGCAAAGGTGAATATGCACATCGCTCGGCAATTCAATTTGCGCGTACATGTTACGCACAAGGTGAATAATTGGCTCTACATTGGCCATGCGAATAAGGCCGATACTGACCTGCTTGTTTGTGACGGGACACGCTTCTGCGTGCCTACCATGAAGTTCGATTGCGGCATCCAGCATTAGCTTTGCCAAAGCTGGCATATGTATTTTAAGGCGCTCACCTTCTTTTGCTGGCGGCAGTTCAACAGGCAAAATTTCTGCCTTTCGCCGCACGGGCTCTGCCAGCAATTTAGCTTCACGTTTGCTTACAAACTGCTGGTGCGCCGATGTAAATACGTCAAAATCTGCACAAGCTGTGCCTTGCTGATGATATTCATCAAACCACGCACAGGGTATAGGCTGCGCAGACGGAACACCCATATGGCTATTCCAGACTTTACGCCCGGCGGAATAGGCTTGATACAAACCCGCCAACATATCTGGCGTTAACGTCGCCGAAGAAAGTAGAACCTTACTCCCGTATAACCCAGCCATATGCACTAATCGTGCAAGTGCAGGCAAATCGGACTGATCAAAATCGTCTGGTTCATCCAAAACCAGATCACTGGTAAGCAGACGCAGTACCGGGGCTATGTAACGCCCACCCCGACTGCACTCAGAAGCTTGCATGATGTGGTCAACAGTACAACTTACTACTGGTGCCGCCAGCAACTTTTGGGTTTTGCTGTCTTCCAGCAGAGTTTGAAACTCTTCAGGTAACAAGCTGCCATCTACCTCTTCGCCCATACCCAGCAAAGGTTCGATAGATTCACTGCCACTCTGGGTGAAGTCTTGCTCCTCTTGCGCCAGCTCAAACAATTTTCGATTAGCAGCACCACCAACCAATATTGCCAAATTTTCTTCGCCCAGTGAAAGACGCTCTCTTAGCGCCCTTCCGGTTTGCAAAGTAAGCACACGTAAGCCTAGGGCAATGGTAAAACGAGCGCCCGTTTCCGAGCTGGCAAGAGCATACATAATGCGGGCATTAGCTAGCGTTTTACCGCGCCCAGTAGACGCCATATTGACCCCGAAAAAACCTTGGCGCTGGGCAGATTCCTGTAGCTTTGTAGCAAGTGCGAACGCCCCGTTTTGCCAGAGGTAATTTTCTTTTCGGGTTTGCGCCAGAAAAGGCTTATGTTTACTAGGCAATACGGGCAAGCGCCGGGATAAGCGTGGTATATCCAAAGCCACTTTTTTGGCAAAACTTGCTACACCAAGTAAATGTTCATCTAGTGGCTGTTTGATTCCACCTTCTTGATTGGTGTTGGCCGCAAGTTTATTGGCGAATTGGGCGTCTCCCTTTACTCGCTTTTTGTCATTGGGATCAGACAAACGCGAATAATTATGATCCGCCAGCATCAAGCAGAGCCGGGAAAGATGCATAAGTAGCGGGTCAGAAATAGTGTTTTGGGCCAACGCCATAAGCGGCGCATGGTCGCGGGCTTTTCTGGCCCAACGCTTCAACTCCCGCTGCCAACTCTTACTGGTCATGACGACTTCTTTTAAGCGCCAAAAATCTTTATCTGTATCGGCTTTCTCGTTTTTTACCCATTTTTCATAGGGCGCTAAACTGGCAAAGAACTCCTGCATATCCATTTCTTTGCCCCATTCACGGTCATTTAGTTGCTCTGCATATCGCTGTGAACGAGCGTACCGAGTGGGTTTGTAGGTTGGTAATCGATGATGGGTAACAACTAGCCAAGCGATCAATTGCGCCAATGGCGGCAGCTTATCTAAACGACGGGGGTTACCTTCATCGTCATTTGGAAGGTGTTTAAGCCAATCAGGGTTACCTTGAATATAACTATCAAAATCCATCACCCGGCTTAACCATTGCTCATCCGTATTACACCCATAAATCATGGCTTGAAATAATCGCAGTGAAATCCATTCATGGCGGTATGGGTCACCTTTGAATTTATCACTAGGACTAAACAGTTTATTTTGAAAGCCAACTGTCGCTTTCCCAATGTCGTGCAGCAGTGCAGCTAATACCGCAACAATCTGAATGGCATGGCCGTAAATCCAGCGATTTTCATCGCCAGCGCTATAGCTATCATTAAGCGTAGTATTTACCGGCACTCCTCCTTCATAGTTAAATTTATTCCTATTCCCCACCACCCAAATCAGCTCACTCCTTGCCCTACTCCGAATCCAATGGCAACTCACGGCCGTATTCTTTGTTGCCGTTTTTCTCAATAACTTTTTAACCGCCAGCAAACCCTCTTGGGTAATCACCGTTTGCCATGTGTTATCGCCAATACGGTCGGCAAAGGCATCTAAAACCCGTCTGCTGCGGGCGATGGCCTTTTTATCGCATTGGCTTACAAAGGTGACCATCATTAGCGGACACCCCCGCCATCTAGTGCCTGCATCAATTTTGGCATACAATGATGCTTTTTCTGGCGCCTAAGGAGTAATGCCATGCGTACCACACTCAATATTGACGATGCCTTGTATGCCAAAGCCGTTGAATTAACGGGTGTACATGAGAAAACAGCCTTGCTTAAAGAAGGTCTTAAAGCCTTGATTGAGCGAGAAAGTGCTCGGCGCTTGGCCTTTTTAGGCGGTTCTGAGCCTGACTTGCAGGCTGCTCCTCGCCGCCAGTCAGCTAAAATATAAGCATGGTTCTGGTTGATACCTCGGTTTGGGTTGATCACCTTCGCCAAGGCGATAAAGTGCTCGCCGATTTGCTTATGCTGGGTCAAGTTTGTATGCACCCAATGATTATTGGCGAACTGGCCTGCGGCAATCTTCATAAGCGCGGCCAACTCATTGCACTTTGGCAAGGCTTGCCATCCATCACCGAAGCCAGCCACAGTGAGGCTTTATACTGCTTAGCCGAAAATGACCTCTCTGGCAAAGGCATTGGCTTTGTCGACTTACACCTGATTACCGCGACATTACTGACCCCATCAACATTAATTTGGACTCGCGACCGCCGTTTAAAGGCCGCCGCGCAAACGCTAAACACCTGTTTTATTGCTGATTGAGTGTTCATCACTGATTAGCCCCTTTCAAAGCCGCACTCTTCACTTGTTCAAACATAAAGTCCAATGCCTTGTGCTGGGTAAAGGCTTGCAGGCATTGTTGGCGAAATTCTTGTTCGGTGGCTTTTTCTTTGGCGCAGATAAAGGCCCACGGCAGAATAATGGCGTCTTTTATTAAGTCGGCGATATCGAACACCAAGGCGCCCCGACGAGTTTTGCCGTGCATAACGGCGAAGCCGTGGGGAATACCGAGCACCCAGAGTGTGGTGGCCGCTAGTCCGTAAGCAAGATAGTTGCCGTGATTGAGAAAGGCGTTGGCGGTGTCTACGGCTTCGCGCTCACGCACGAAGTCGCCATACTGACTGCGATTGGCGGCTATTTTGTAGAGCTGTTTGGTGAGTTGTGCTTCGGTTTGTAGTAGTTCGCTGACTTTGGCGGCTTTTTCGGTTTTGCTAAGGAAAATTTCTAGGGCCTGCGCGATGTCTGCGTCGTTGGCATTAAAACCTTCTGATTTTAGGTCTTTGTCTCTGGCCCAAACACCCTGCAAAAATTCGATTCTGGCTCGTTGCAATTGACGAGCGACCAGCAAACGCTTGGCGTCATCAAACCAGAATTGCATCCAACCTTGAATATATTCGGTGGGGCGATATTCGCTTTGCGGGCTTAGCCATTCAATTTCCGTGGCCATTAGTAGCGGTGTGCCGCCACCGCCACAAAACCCTACCATTACGCCTGCCTGCGCTAACATGCGCATAGCTGCCTGAGTGAGCGAGGTGCCTGTACCCAGCAACAGGCAGGTAGTATTGGCGATGGGGATATTCCAATACTGGTTTTCGTTTTTAGCTTCGGTTAAATACAGCACCCGACCGTCTTTTTGCATTACTCGGCATTTTTCAAGGTAATAAATATTCGCCCGCTTGGAATGCAGTATTGCCTTTAGATCGGTGAGCTGTTCCATTCCCTCTCCTGTATACAATCCATGTTAGAACACCACTCCGGTGTCCCCAAGCCAATAGCCGTTAGTAAGCGCTGTACTTGGCCCTACCTTATCACCGCCACCGGACAAAACCTGTCCTGGCCGTATATCCAGTATTTTTGGGTGTTCACTACAACCCTGTAAATGCCTCTCTTAACCACTGGCAAAAATTCCGTTTACGTTTGAATTCGGCGAGTAAGCCATGAAGCACTTGCGTCACTTGGTGTGCGTATTGTTTGCCCGCAATTTTCTCGGCAAGTTTGAGCGTGTCTATGGCGCGGTGGTAGCCGTCATTGTTGCTGGATTCAATGAAGGCACGGCTTGCGCGATACAGCACCGGCAGTACGCGTTCGGCTTGCTGGGGATTGGCCTTGGCAATTTTCACCAATAAGTTGGGGTGTAGTTTGCCTGCCTCCGCTAAGTCGAGTGCCTGCGCGAATTCCTGAAAATGGAGGTGTAGTTCAGCTATGGTGTTGGCAGCCTCAATTTGTCCGTAGAATTTGTTTTGGTTGTTAACGGTTTGTTTCGCAAGTTCAATCGCTTTGCTGCGATTCTTCTGGTCATCTTTTTGGCCCTTGATGGCAATTATCTTTTGATAGTGCTCAACACTTGGCCATTTAGCAAAGCGCTGCCAAAGGAGTTCCACCACTGGCGCGTAGTCTTTGTGGTATAGCCAAAGTGCAATTTGATTATCTTCTAATGCAGCTGTAGCCCCATAAGGTTTATTTTTGACAGCTTCCGCGCGTTTTCGCCACCATAGGGCTTGGTCAAACATATTGTATTCAAGACAGAGATCCGAAAGCTCAAGAAAGTCGCCAAAGTCACAGGCTATTTTGGCGTATAGGGCAATTACTGCCTCGCTGTCGTTACGACTGATGGCCTCATACTTAAGTGGATATAGCAGGTGCAGGTAGTCACCTTGCGCTGCCCAGTCTTTTTCTTGCAATGGTGGCAAGGCATCCCAAGCGACTCGCAGCCTTGTCATAAAGGCCTGCATGCCCTCCTCACCGAGCATGTTTTCGTACTCTTCTGGAATAGAAGGATAAAATTCAGATTCTGGCTGCATAAACAAGGAAAATAGGTAGGCCGCCAAGTCTGTTGCAGGTAATGCCGCAGCGCTAAGGGCGCGGTCATGCCAGCTTGCTAGGCGCTCTAGGGCATCGAAACGAAAGCCGCCGGAGTCGTCGATGGTGTCTAGCGCCCGGCCCACCCTCGCAATGGCGTAATCTGTTAGCGCTAGGGCCTTGTTTGCGGGCAAATCTGGCATGACGGTCTCTAAACCGCTTAGCACGGCGTCGAGGCGGGCAAAGTAATTGCGCACTTGGGGGTAACTATGCAGGTGTTTGTTTAAGGGTGTTGCGGCGGTGATTTGCTTTTTTATGGCTTTGTCATTGAGTTTGCCGGCGGCGATATCGGCCTTGATAGTTAATTGCGCAAGGGCATCGCGGTCGTTTCGCAGTTGTTCTAGTAACATCGCAACCAATTGCTGCTTGTCTAAGGTCATCAAATAACTTGGCAGGCGGTCTTTGGCGGTGCTGCCTTGCAGGGTTTTGTCTTGCTGAAGCTGGTCGCGATAAACCAAGGCGGCAGCAACGCAGTGTTTACAAAAATCAAAGCCTTCTGAGGCTGGGCAGTCGCAGCTACCTTCAAAGAGTTTACTGGTGTGCTTTAAGGTCACTTGGTAAATTTCACTGCCCTCCACCTCTGCAATAATGGTTTTACCCTTTAAACGCAGTTGACCGACATGACCTTGCTTGTAGTAGTCTAAACCGCGCTTGTAGGCGGCATCCCCGGCTAATTGAATGAGCAGCTCCTCGCTAATTTCTCGCATTTTCGGTCACTTGCTACTGATATAATTGAATGGCTTGTTGAAGCCGCTTATGCACTGCTTGGCGCAATTCCGGTGGTTGTTCGACGCGAACATGTGGGCAATATCGCAGTATGTCTTGAATCAGTTCGCGGTCATCGCTGTAGGGCAGGCTTAGCAGGTAATCGCTGGCGTCCCAATTGCCACATTGTTCGGGGTGCCATTGTTGCATTGCGATTTCGTGGGCGATCTCGGCGCTAAAGCGCAGTACCGCTGTGTATTTTGCGGCACCAGAAAAAATGCCATAACCCGCTGTAAAATGCGAGTTTAGTTGTTCGCTCGCCACGGCCCATGCACTTTGGTCAAGCACGCTAAGCTCCATTAGCCTCGCTACCGAAAAGGTACGTAGGCCATTTCGAAGATGGCACCATGCATCCACATACCAATTCTCGCGGTAGTAAACGAGGGTTTGCGGGCTTATCTCTCGGCGCGAAACTTGTTGCTGGTAGTTGCGATAACTAATAGACAGCCGCCGCCTTTTTAATACCGCCTCGCACACTTGGGCAAACATGTGGCTGGCAACATAGCGGTTACTTAACGGCAATACTTTAATGTGTTGATCGAAGGCGCTACGTTCGATACCACGAGCAGTCAACATTTTGGTAATAGACTGCTCTACAACTACTAGCTCTTGATTGAGCAAGCCGTTGCCAAAGCTCTCGAGGAGTTGTAAAAGCAGAGCCAGCGACTGTAGCTCCGCACTAGTCAACCACAGTCCGGGCAGTTCATAGTGGTCCTGTTCATCCGCCACATAGGCCCAGCCTTTGGCTTCAGGGACATACTCTATGGGGGCGTCCAAGTAATCGCGCATATTCTCTATGGCGCGTTTTACCGTTTTCTCAGAGCATTCGAGTAAAGCGGCAAGTCGAGCAATAGATATCGGTTTTCGGTGTTGACGAAACTGTCGGTGTAAAAGCTGAAAACGATCAAATTTATCCAAAACTCAAAATCATCCCTGTTGTCGTCGTGCAATAGCACAACGAATGATCCCTCATTTCCTAATTGGGCTATAGTATTACCGTTACCGTCGGCTTGAGTATAGCCCTCGCCATTTGCATTACCAATTAAGGTTTTTATGGCAATAGCAAAGAAATTTATAGTGAGTCAACCCAACGCAGAGCAGTATTTGCCAAGGCATGGCACGCGCATTGCTGGTTTTCTATTGAGTGTTTTTCTTGGTTGCGCCATTACCGCCTGCGCTGACAACAATCAGCTTAGCTCGCAATGGCAAGACTACCACAGCCGCCTAGAGCGAGTGCTTCAACGCCAAGCTGCACCGCATGACAATATAGCCTTTCCCCACTTACCCAAGCCCAGAGAGCTCAGTCTTGAGTTTAGTGACAGTGGTATCGATTTGCTGGATTTTTTAAGGATGCGGCGTTGCGCCCTGCGCGACACGATTGCCCAGCGCAACAGTATTCTTGGTCGCCATGGCGACGCCGCCGCCCGCCTGATTTTTGATTTACGTTTTATCAATCAGGCCACTGTTTGCCAAAAAATCCTCGAGGAAGACGGCTTAATGGCGCTTGCCGTCCAGTTACAGGCCGCAACCGTCGTTAAACAGCGGGAGTTGCCTACGCGTATATTTGCCGCAAGCTTGATTGGCCCAGAGTTTCGCCAGTTTTGGCAAATACCTGTTGATCTCAGTACCTACCCCCTCAGCGGCAAAGACCCTAGCCTGGCTGCGCTCGCCCGCTGGCAACAATGGCAAACCGAGTGGCTCAGTCAGCCCGGCAGCATGGCAGATTGGTCATCGCTGGCATGGCAGCAATTTAGTGAAGACGTACTCAATACCCTTGGCCAGATTCGTTTGGGCGCAGGCGGCAGTATGCTTGCAGCGCAGCGGGTGAATTTGGCAGGCCTAACAACCGCCAGCGCCATTATTACCCAGCGCGTTAATGGCCGACCATTGTGCCTCAATCCTCAGCCAACACCGGCTGCAAGGCACTTTCAGGGGACTTTACGCAGTGTGTTCATTCAACAGTTGCAACAGCAGGCCAGCGCAATCAATCAACATCAATTTAATGTTATGACCATTATGGCTGAGATTGAAGATAAGCTGCTCACGGTAATGGCTGTCAATCAATTAGCGATCCCTAAGGCCTATATTGATTGGCAAAAGCAGCGCGATGATTTGCTGCTCGCAACCGACCAGGCCCAGCGCCAGCATGTTGCGCTGGCCGGTGAGCTGCTCAAACAGTGCGGCTTGCAGCCTGGAAATTAACGTCGACGTTTTTCCATACGGCGCAGAAACACGTCCATGACGGAGTCGTATAAGCCATCGCCTAAAAACAAATCTTCAACCCCAGCGTCGATACTCGGGTTGTCGTTGACTTCAATCACCACCACGCGATTGTCGGATTGTTTTACGTCTACGCCATAGAAGCCATCACCAATTAATTTACAGGCTTTCACTGCCACATCGATCACTTTTTTAGGTGCTTCATAGGTGGGCATGGTGTCGAAGCCGCCTGACTGACTTTTGCTACTACTGTGCTTATAGATTTGCCAGTGGTTGCGCACCATATAATAACGGCAGGCAAACAGGGGCTTGCCGTCTAATACACCAATGCGCCAGTCGTAATCGGTGTACATAAACTCCTGAGCCAATAGCAAAGCGGATTTATCCAGAAGGCGTTTGCTTTCGCTCTCTAAGCTTGCCCAGTCTTCTACTTTGACCACACCTCGGGAAAATGCACCATCGGGTACCTTCAGAACTATAGGGTAGCCAAGGGTTTCTTCAATACGCCGCAACTCTTCGGTATTGTCTCGTCGTAAAATTTCAGTGCGCGGGGTGGGCACCTTGTGGCTAGTGAGTAAGTCAGCCAAGTAAATTTTATTGGTGCAGCGCAAAATGGAGGTTGGATCGTCCATTACCACCAAACCCTCTGCCGCGGCCTTTTTGGCAAAACGATAGGTGTGGTGATCTACCGAGGTTGTCTCGCGAATAAACAAGCCGTCGTATTCCGGTAAACGCAAATAATCCTTCTTGGTAATCAGCTCGGCAGAAATTCCTAAATTAGCGGCGGCCTTGGTAAATTTACGCAGCGCGCCCTTATCGCTGGGCGGCAGCTTTTCTTCCGGATCAACCAGAATGGCCAAATCGTAGCGGAAGGTTTTTCTGGCCTTGGGCTTGCGCCACATTTTGCTGCTGAAACGTTCAAACGTTGAGGCAAAGGCCTCTTGCTCACCACCCGCCTTTAATGATTTTAAGGCGACCAATTGCAGCTTTTTAATCTGCCAGCGGGTTTTGCCAAACTCAAGGGTAACCTCGATCAAGGGCGACGGAAATCGCTCAAACACCGCTTTGGCAATTGCACTATATTCCGGCGCCAGGCACTCTCCAAACCAACTGCGAAAACTAATGCTTTCGCCAGTCTTGGCTGTCGGTAATTTAGCGAGTAATGGCTCTACCCCTTCAAGCAGGATATCTGAAAGTGATTTACGCGCCAGCTCACTGAGCGTGTTAACCGAGGGTAAAACATTGTGACTGCGCGCCTCCGCCAGCAAGGAGCAATAATATCCGGTGCCGAGATAGCGATAACTTCTCGCCAAATTAATGACCCTTACCCGTTCGCCACTGCTCTGCCCAATACGCTCTAGGTAGTCATCAAAGGTGATGACATCTTGGCTAGGGTAATAGGGCGACCAATCCTTTAGGTCATCCACAACGACAAAAAAGCGTGACATCAGTTATCTCTCATTAGGGCAAACAATTAGCCGCATTCTGCGACCAATTTCTCCCATTAACAATCATCGCAACAAGTAAATATTGCGCTATTAACATCGCCGTTAGGCCTGGGGGATTTATCGGCCAATTGACGTCATTACGGGTCGGCAACAACTGTGATTTCTATTGGCTTTTCCCGCGCGAGCGGCCCACAATTCGCTATGGCAACTCCGCCGTTAGCAGGTCTATACAATGAGTCTGATCCGCCCCGCCACCGAAAACGATATCGATGCCTTAGTCGCATTGGAAAATCGTTGTTTTGACGGCGACAAACTGTCGCGCCGCAGCTTCAAAAGCTTGATCAAACCCGGCGCGCACTTGGCCTCGGTCATACTCGTTAACAATGTTATTGCCGGGTACAGTATAGTGCTGTTTCGTACCGGCACCAGTTTGGCCAGACTCTACTCAATTGCACTTGACCCAAACTATCGCGGCCAGGGTCTCGCTCAGGCCCTACTCGCCGACGCGGAAAGCGAGGCATTGGCCCGCCACTGTCTGTTTATCCGGCTTGAAGTACGTAACGACAACCCCAACGCTATTGCCTTATATAAAAAGCTGGATTACCACATTTTTGACGATATTGAGAATTACTACGAAGACGGTTGCACGGCGCTGCGCTTTGAGAAACGCCTGCATCCAGAAACCAGTCAAATTATTCAGAAGGCCCCCGCATATTACCGGCAAACCACCGAATTCAGCTGTGGCCCCGCAGCATTGATGATGGCCATGGCGAATATTCGGCCCGAGTACCTTATGAGTCGTCGCGAAGAGCTGCAATTGTGGCGGGAGGCAACCACCATTTTCATGACCACCGGCCATGGCGGTTGCTCTCCCCACGGTTTAGCCTTGGCGGCACTGCGTCGAAATTTTGGTGTAAGTCTGTATATCAATAGCAGTGGCGTACCGTTTATAGACAGTGTTCGCAGCAGCGAAAAACGCGACGTTATTGAGCTTGTGCATGAGGATTTTATTGAGCAACTCACGCACTTCCCCGCTACTATTGAAATTAACCCTTTAGGGCGTGGTCAATTCCGCGAGATTCTGGAACGCCACGACAATGTGCTGGCGCTGATTAGTACCTGGGCACTCAACCGCAATCGCGCACCCCACTGGGTCTATGTAAGCAAGACGGATGAACACTTTGTGTATATTAGCGATCCCGACACCAATGACAGTCGCTGGCAGAGTGAAACCGACTTTATGCACGTGCCAATTAGCATTGATGCCTTCACCGCCATGGCGAGCTTTGGCCGCAGTCGACTGCGCTGCCTAATCGCGATTCACCCCTCAAGTAAGGAGCAGCCACCAGCGCATGTCTAGTCAATCACTGAGTACAGCCGACCGCCACTACTGCGAATCCCTTAAACGGCTTTCAGAGTCGCTTATCGCCATCCAGAAACCCATATTGATTCTCGACGCCATTAAATGGCCCCAAAGTATCGAAACCCAATTCTTTGCCGATAAAGCCAGTAAACTGCCTAAGGTTGATCGCGATTATTATTTACGTAATGCCCTGAATTTTGACTCTGAAAGTAAAATCAGCGAGCTAAAAAATCTGCGCAGCCAAGTACACAAAGAATTGGGCAAAGCAGATCCACTGGGCAAAATTTTAGGCGAGACCATCGAGCAGTATTTGATCGTGATTGATATGGTTGAAAATCGTGGCACACCGCGATTCATGACGGCCAGTCGTGAGCTCTATGGCTCTGCGCGCGATCACCTGCGGGGCGACAAACTCAGTTTAATTGAGATGGGGCAGCGGCTCTGCCATATATTTTCGCTGCCCGCCGCCAAACACCTCGCGGCGGCCTACCCTAAAAATCTAAATGCCGAGGAAGCGGTACGCCAATTAGCGCAACGCCTTACCCCCTATTTCTCCGACAGTATTTTTTCCGTAAAAGAAACCGACGGTATCGTCTCTGACGCCTCTGCGGGGGGAGACTGTATTAAGGTCAACACCCACTCGTCCTTCTCCAGCCTAGACATTCAAGTACTCGAGGTACATGAAGGCTGGGTGCATGTCGGCACCACGCTCAATGGCCGCAACCAACCCTGGGCTACGTGGCTGAGCGTTGGCTCACCGCGTATTACTGCGCTGCAAGAAGGCTTGGCGGTATTAATTGAAACACTGACCTTTAGCTCGTTTCCGGCACGCGCCCGCCGTATTAGTGACCGCGTTGTCGCCATAGATATGGCTGAAAATGGCGCCGACTTCCTTGAGGTCTACCGCCACTTTGTCAGCCAAGGCCTTAGCCACCACGACAGTTATAAAATTGCCCAGCGGGTCTTTCGCGGCGGCATGGTCGAAGGCGGCAGTTGTTTTACCAAGGATTTGTCATATGTGAAGGGTTTTGTGGAAACGGTGAATTTCATTCGCAGTGCAATTCTGTCGGATAAACCCGAAATGCTCCCCATGCTGTTTGTGGGCAAAGTCGCATTAGACGATGTGCCAGTTCTCCACCACTATCAGCAGGCGGGCTTTATCGAGGCACCACGCTATTTGCCCCCCATGTTCAGGGATCTCAATGGCCTGTATGTGTGGTTTGGCTTTTCCAGCGGTATGTCGCTATTGGATTTGGCGCGAATTCAGGAACACTTCAAAGCCTTGTTTGAGCAAACTATTGATGTGCACGCGCATTTAAAATAGTGGAAATCCACCCGCCGATCATTTTCGAGCAGGATGAATGGAGCAACACATTTTGCTTGGAAAAAAGCACAAATACTGAGCGCTTTGCTCAGTATTTGTGCAAATCAAAACTGCTAACATTGCAAAAACGGCCTTGAATCAGTGCATCGTCGCCTTGTAACCCCGCCTAAACACCAAGCTTCAAAACCGGAAAATCGCTTAACCGCCGTAGGGTTCTCGCGTTTGGATGGCCTTATACGACGAGGTCGTTTGCCCGCCATACACCGGCGACTCGGTAGTGACATACTCCGCCACCGACGGCTTAACCACAATTTTACCGTTAACATCTTTATGTACACTGCAGCGATAATTATAAGTGCCCGCCTGGTCGAATTTCAGGCTATAAGAATTGCCTAGCCAGGGGCTCGTCCAAATACGCGACCCCATCACCCCGTCAAAGCTAATATCGTGCGAGATTTCATCGTAGTTTACCCAGGTCACTTCTGTGCCAACCGGCACTTCCAATTGCTGCGGTTTAGCGTGGAAGGTCGAGATATAAACCTTGGTCGGTTTGGCTGGCGCCAAGACTAGGGTACCCACCAATTTAAGCTCTACCCGGCGATTTAAAGCCCTGCCATCAGCGGTGCCGTTATCGGCGATAGGCTGGGTAAAACCATAGCCTTTAGGCACTAATTGATCTGGGTTAACACCAATCGACACCAAGTAAAAGCGGGTGGCGTTGGCGCGATTCTGTGACAGGTTCATATTGTAATCATAAGAGGCATTATTATCGGTATGCCCCTCGATCGCGACTTTTATGGTTGGATTTTCCTTTAACTCCCTAGCGACTTGATCTAAAAATATTTTTGACTCAGGCCGCAATTTGGCCGAGTCGTTGTCAAAATGTACCTCTCTTAATATGAGGGTATCCCCTGCTTTGCAACCGTCTAACTCCAGCGGCATACCTGGCGCAGGCGATCTACAAGTGCCCTCTTCAGCACTAACCAACGGCGACATAGCTAATATCGCGAATGTTAAAGCTATCCCTACTCGTGCTTTTTTCATGTAACCCCCGTTACGTGATTGCTACAAACCTCGCTGATGATGCATCTCAGTTCGGTCAGCTTAATCGGTTAAACAACCCTTATGGGTCGCTGATAAATTGGCGTTCCGTGCCAGCACCGCTAGCCGGACTGCGGGCATTACGAAGCAAAATATGCGCCTACTTTCACAATTTTCAAATTTTGTGTCGCGGCGACGTCTGCCAGGGGGCGAGATCAAAGAATTTGGGTGTAGCAGTCAACTTTTGAGCATAAAAAAAGGGTGTTCAAAAACACCCTTTTCAAATCAGTCGCGAGCGAAAGATATTAGCCGTATATGCACAGATAGGCAGTATTAACCGCTACTTTCAAGTCGAAGTGGTTATTGCCAGGTACATCGAAAGCCTGACCGGCCGCGAAGGTTTGCCATTCAGTCTGACCTGGCAGCAAAACCGTCAACGCACCGCTGATCACTTCCATGCGCTCAGCAGCTTCGGTACCAAAACGGTATTCGCCGGGCGCCATAACACCCACTGAAGCAGGCTTGTCTGCCGTCGCAAAGCCCAGCGACTGAACATTATTGTCGAAATAGCTATTGTGCTTAATCATGGTGATCCCCAGATGCGTAAAAAGCCGCGCAATCATACGCGGCTAATCCCTCATACGCCAGCGTGAAGCTCATCGCCGACCATCCGCTTAGACTGCCCAAGCGCCTGATGATCTCGGCCTATGTACATATACATTGCCGGCACCACAAATAAGGTGAACAGGGTACCAATGGTCATACCAGAGCTTATCACCATACCCAGTGAGAAGCGGGACGCAGCACCGGGACCAGTTGCCAATAATAAAGGCACCACGGCCACAACCAATGCCGCCGTCGTCATTAAAATTGGCCGCAGACGAATAGAGCTGGCCTCTTCAATCGCTTCACGCTTAGACATGCCCTCTTCTTGCATACGATTAGCAAAATCCACAATCAAAATTCCGTGCTTTGAAATGACGCCAATCAAAGTCACCAAGCCTACCTGGGTGTATATATTCAAACTCATCCCAGAAAAATTCGTTAACTGCATACCATTGGTCATGGCAAAAATATTCAAGGTCAGCAATGCACCACAAATCGACATTGGCACCGTGACCAAAATAATTAAAGGATCGCGAAATGACTCAAACTGCGCCGCCAGCACTAAGTAAATAATGACGAGCGCAAAGCCGAAAGTCGCCACCAGTGCCGAACCCTCTTGCTTAAACTGGCGCGAAGATCCCGCATAGTCAATTTGAAAACCCGCAGGCATTTCTTCTCTGGCGATATTTTCAAGCAATGCTAAGGCCTCGCCCTGAGAAATATCCGGTCGAGGTACTGCCGCTATGGTGTTCGACATTAATTGCTGTGCGTGGGGAATAAAACGCGGAACCACCCGCTCTCGCATCGTAACAACGGTTGAGAGCGGAATTAACTCACCACTACCAGTTCGGGTATAGAAGCCAGCAAGTTGATCTGGGTTTAACCTAGACTCCCTCTCCACTTGCGCGATAACTTTGTAAGAGCGGCCTTGAAATGCAAATTTATTGACCTCTCCGCCCGCCATCATCGCCGCCAAATCGGCACTCAAGGCGTTCATATCAATACCCAATAACGCCGCTTTCTCGCGATTAATATCCAGTACGGTTTCAGGTCTGTCGATATTCAAATCCGGCGCCACAAAAAAGAAGCGATTGCTCTTCATCGCACGTTCGACCACGGCATTGCCAACGTCAGCCATCGTTTGTGGGTCTGAAATTGATTTAAGTACAAACTCAACAGGGTAGCCTTGTCCGGGCGTTGGCAAGGCGGGCGGCTGAAATATTGCCGTACGCACACCCGCAGACTGACTGACCTTGGCATTCACATCATTGGCAATCTGAGTCATTGTTTTATCACGCTCAGCCCAAGGCTTAGCAATCATGCCAAAAAATGCGCTATTAGTGCCCCCACCCTCATTGGTGCTAAAGGCAAATAAATGCCCGACATCTTCCTCCGCCAAGGCGAGCTTTTGGTTAGCCATAAAATATCGGCCCAGATATTCCTTAGACGCGTAACCATCCGCCTCATTGAGTGCGCCAGCAAAGCCAAAATCCTCTGCTGGAGCGAGCTCAGAGGGGCTAGAGGCGAACAAAAAATAACATGACACAAGAACAATTAATCCGAAAACACCGATAACGTGACGCTGATCTAACGCGCCATGCAATCGAGCTCGATAACCGTCCCGCCATAGATCAAATTTTTCATCTAAGAAATTCGCGAGACGATTTCCCTTTTCACTTCCATTATGGGATCGCTTTAAAATTTTAGCGCACATCATCGGTGTTAACGTCAGCGCGATCACACCAGAAATCAACACAGCTCCCGCCAAAGTAAAGGCGAACTCCGTAAATAATTTACCGGTAATTCCCGTTAAAAATCCAATCGGAGCATAAACAGCCACAAGGGTTATCGTCATTGAAACCACGGGACCGACTAATTCTCTCGCACCAATAATAGACGCCTTATGCGGGTCAATGCCCTCTTCAATATGCCGATGAATATTTTCCAAAACAATTATCGCGTCATCAACCACCATACCGATCGCCAGCACCATGGCTAATAACGTAAGTAAATTAATTGAGAAACCCATTAAATACATCAAAAACAAAGCCCCAACGAGCGACAAGGGTACTGTTACTGCAGGTATTAAAGAGCTGCGCATTGAGCCTAAAAACAAGAAAATAACAACTACTACAATAATAACTGCTTCAACTAAAGTAGTTTGCACATCATCAATCGCACTGCGCACATAGGCGGTTGCGTCATATCCCAGCTCACCGGTCAGGCCTTCTGGTAACGCCTGAAAAATAGCAGGTAAATGGCCACGCACCTCGGCCATCACGTCGAGCAAATTGGCATTTGAACGCACTGTCAAAGCGATAAATACACTAGGCTTAGTGTCCCAGTATGCACTAAAATCGTAACTTTCTGCGCCCAAGGTGACCCTGGCGACATCTTCCAACCTCACCAAAGTATTGCCGTCAGATCGCAAGACCATTTGTCGGAATTCATCAACATGGTGTAAATTTGTTCCCGCCGATAAACCGACTTTAACGTAATTACCATTAGTTTGGCCCACTGCCGAAAGCACATTTTGCTTACGGATTTCTGCCACCACCTCATGAGCGCTAAAATCATAGGCGACCAACTTTTCAGGGTCTAACCAAACTCGCATAGCATAATTTTTTGCACCAAGTACATTGACCGTTTCTATCCCGCTGATTGCAGCTAATTCTGGTTCAATCACCCTTACAATATAATCAGTAATTTGACTATCAGTGAGCACGTCGGACGAAAAAGAAAGATACATCGCTGCGGTGCCATTACCATCGGCAAGCTGAATAACCGGATCTTCAGAGCCTTCTGGCAGTTGATTACGCAGTTTTGAAACTTTGGCCGATATTTCCGTCAGCGCCTCATTAGGGTCTTTATCTAGTCGCAAGTTTGCGGTGATCGTCGCGCTACCCTGCACCGACTTTGAAGTCAAAAAGTCTATGCCGTCGGCAGAGGCGATTTCCCGCTCCAGCGGCGTCGTCACAAAGCCCTCTACCAAGGCTGGCTCTGCGCCTGGGTAAGCCACAATTACCGAGACCTGCGCGTTCTGAAGTTCAGGGTATTCACGCACGGTCAAATCTTGGCCAGCACGTAAGCCTAATAATAAGATTACTAAACTAACTACGATCGCCAACACCGGGCGCTTTATAAAGATATCAGTGAAATTCATTATTTCTCTCAGCTTATCGCCAGCAATCCATTACACCAGCAGGGCTGGCGACCTTATCTTCAGGCAAACGAGGTCTTCAGCCTGCTCCGGGCTGAGGCTCCAACTCCGGCTGCGGTGCGTTGCTATTATCAATAACGACAGGCTGCTTATTCCGTAGTTTCAGCAACCCCGTGCTTGCCACTTCGGTGCCCGGCTTTAAGCCAGAAATAACAGAAATAAAATCACCTCTCGCCTCACCTAAACGAACAAAGCGTTGAATTACCTCTAAATCAGGTGATTCTTTGGCCGTCGAGTCCATTTCGGGCTCGCCGTCAACCTGCTTAGTTTCCATTTTTTGTTGGACAACAAATACGGAATCGCCATAAGAGGTGTAATTCACTGCTGAGCGAGGGATTACGACAACATCATTATCACCTGGCAAGGTGATCTCAACGCTAGCGAATAAACCAGGCTTTAGCTTTTGAGTTGGATTAGCTAAACGTGCGCGCAAGTCAAAATTCCGGGTTTGTGGATTCACGCGTGGTTCTATCGCAAGAATTTCGCCCTGAAAAGTTTGGTCGGGAAAGGCATCAATCATAACCGAAACGCCAAGGCCGGGCTCCAGCAATGACAAATAATGCTCTGGCAGTGAGAAATCGACATTAATAGGATCTAGCTTTTGCAACGTCACGATAGGAGCGCCCACGCCCAGATACTGGCCGACATTCACTCGTTTAATACCAAGTTTGCCGTCAAAAGGTGCCTTTACGACCTTCTGTGCCAAGCGGCCTTTCTGTGCTTGTATCGCAGCGAGAGCAACATTTGTTTCCGCCTCGGCGGTATCCAACTCAGCCTTAGATATCGATTTACCTTTGTATAACTGCTCCTTACGCGTCCGGTTCAACTCGCTCAGTTCAGCCTGGGCCTCCAAACGTTTTAACTCACCTTCTTCACTTGCTGCAGATAACGTTAGCAGCAGGTCGCCACGCTTAACGGTATCGCCAGATTCAAAATGAATTGCCGTCACCACCCCATCGACTTCCGCAGTAAGGTCCGCGCCATTGACCGCCACCAAACTACCGACCGCCTTGAGCCGGTTTGGCCACTGCATTTTTTCGGCTTTGGCACTTGCCACCGTCACTGCTGGCGGCGGCATCGAATTCAAATAATCATTCATTGCTTTATTGCCGAACCACTTCATGCCAAACACGCCGCCAAAGACCAGCGCACTCAGTACGAGCATGATTATCATCCGTCTAGTCATATTACTTCCCTAATAGGTTCAACAGTTGCGTTCGACCAAAATTCGACACTTCCATACGCAAAGCAAGGGCATGAAAGCAAAGGCATGAAAGCAAAGGCATGAAAGCAAAGGCGAAAAAGTAGCACTGTCTGTCATAAAGGTCGAGTTCCGAAGTGCAATATTACACGAGCGTAATCGTTACAACTCAGTAACTTAGCAGCCTAAACCTAGTTTTGAGCACAATATCAAGATTGAGCATGAAATTGATAAGCGACGGAGACAATTTTTTCGGTATACAGAACGGCACACCAAAACATTCAGGCGAAAAAAAACCTGCTGAATCAGCAGGTTTTTTTAATAATGGCGGAGAGGGAGGGGTTCGAACCCTCGATGAGGCTATAAACCCCATACTCCCTTAGCAGGGGAGCGCCTTCAGCCACTCGGCCACCTCTCCGGAAATTTCCCACTTAAACAAGCTAGGCTTGAAAAAGTAGAGCGTTAATCAGCACATAGCGCTGTTCAACGAATCGGGCGGCATAATACCACACTCAGGAAATAAGCAAAGGCCTAAACGGCTTTTTTCGCTTTATTCCTTGTTTCCATTGCTCTCATTTTGGATACGGTCGTAAATTTCTTCACGGTGTACCGCAATATCTTTAGGCGCATTAACACCTAAACGAACTTGATTTCCCTTTACACCTAAAACAGTCACCGTGACTTCATCACCAACCATCAAGGTCTCACCAATACGACGAGTTAAAATTAACATTATGGCATCTCCTTGTAAGAGCCCAACGCAAAACCCTGGTGCGAATCCTTGTGCAACACAGCGAAAATAGCGTAAATAAATTAAATACTGGGCTCCGTATCCAGTTCGAAAGCTGCATGCAGCGAGCGAACGGCTAGCTCCAAATATTTCTCATCAATGACCACTGAAATTTTTATTTCCGAGGTTGTGATAAGCTGAATATTAATTGACTCCTCTGCCAAAGTTTTGAACATCTTGCTCGCAATACCGGCGTGAGAACGCATTCCCACACCAACCAGCGACACTTTGGCAATTTTGTCATCCGTTTTGACCTCTCGCGCACCTGTTTGTTTCACCAGTTTGCGCACAATGGCTTCAGTCCTTGCCATATCTCCACGACTGACTGTAAAAGTCAGATCAGTCGTATTATCTTCGGCAACGTTTTGAACAATCACGTCGACTTCGATATTCGCATCGCTTACCGGGCCCAAGATTTGGTAGGCCAAACCTGGGGTATCCGGTACGCCTAATACAGTAATCTTTGCTTCATCACGGGTGAACGCAATGCCCGAAATTGCCGGGTTTTCCATATCCGAGTCTTCCTCTAAGCTAATCAATGTCCCTGGCCCATCCTGGAAAGCATGCAATACCCGTAAAGGCACATTGTACTTACCAGCAAATTCAACTGAGCGTATCTGTAATACTTTAGAACCCAAGCTGGCCATTTCCAGCATTTCTTCAAAAGTAATACGATTCAAGCGGCGGGCATTACTCACCACCCTCGGGTCCGTGGTATAGACCCCATCCACATCAGTATAAATTTGGCATTCATCGGCTTTTAGCGCCGCAGCTAAGGCTACCCCCGTGGTATCTGAACCACCGCGACCTAGGGTGGTTATATTGCCGTTTTCATCAACGCCCTGAAAACCAGCGACAACAACCACGTTGCCCTCAGCAAGATCCGCGCGGATCTTAGCATCATCGATGTCGCGAATGCGCGCCTTGGTGTGCGCTTCATCCGTTAATATCCGCACCTGGGTACCCGTATAGGATTTCGCACCCTGCCCCAGCTCATGCAGTGCCATGCACAATAGCGAGATAGTCACCTGCTCGCCGGTGGACACTAATACATCTAGCTCACGCGGCGTGGGTTCCGCTTGCATCGCTTTTGCCAACTCGATTAAGCGGTTAGTTTCACCACTCATCGCCGACACAACAACGATAATGTCGTGGCCCCGCTCACGAAAACCAGCAACCTTTTGGGCTACCGCTTTAATCCGCTCAACAGTGCCTACCGAAGTACCACCAAATTTTTGAACTATTAGACTCATGATTCGCTTCTGCTAATAAACGCCCATACCAAAGGGCGCTCATTAAACACCAGATCAAATTTAAAGGAAATGACCCACTGGCCGCTATACGTGATTTACGTAGTTTTTGCGCCCAGTGGAGTCAGCCGAGGGCCTATTTTGCCGCGCAGTAGTCCCGCACCGCTTGCAGTGCAGCGGGAATGGCGGCGACATCGACACCACCACCCTGAGCCATATCGGGCCGGCCACCGCCTTTACCGCCAACCGCCTCTGCCGCCAGCTTCATAATTTCACCGGCTTTAAAGCGACTGGTTAGGTCTTTGGTCACACCCGCCGCCAATGCCACTTTGCCGCCATCGTCCGCCGCGAGCAGTATCACACCAGAGCCTAGCTTGTTTTTAAGCTGATCGAGGGTGTCTCTTAAGGTTTTTGCGTCAGCGCCGTCTAACGTGGTCGCCAACACCTTCACGCCTGCAATATCTTCTAGCTGATTAAGCAAGTCGTCACCCGTCGAACTCGCCAATTTGCCTTTTAGTGCCGAGACTTCTTTTTCTAGCTGCTTTTGCTGCGCCAATAGCTGTTGAATCTTGTCACCGAGCTTGTCACGGCCGGTCTTAAGCAAGCTTGCCAATTGGCCCAATTCACTTTCAGCTTGCTCGAAGGCAGCCAGCGCCGTGGCGCCTGTCACCGCTTCTATACGACGCACACCAGCCGCGATACCCGACTCGGCAACAATACGCATCAGGCCAATATCGCCGGTGCGCTGCACATGGGTGCCGCCACAAAGTTCGACAGAGAAATCACCGCCCATGCTGAGCACCCGAACTTCGTCGCCATATTTCTCGCCAAACAGCATCATGGCGCCACGCTTGGCCGCGCCATCCATATCCATAATTTCGGTCTGCACAGCACTGTTCTGACGAATTTGCTGATTGACCAAGGCTTCAATTTCGGCGAGCTGTTCGTTACTCACGCCTTCAAAGTGCGAGAAGTCAAAACGCAGACGCTGGGCATCGACCAATGAGCCCTTCTGACCAACGTGCTCACCCAACACCTGACGCAATGCCGCGTGCAGCAAATGGGTTGCTGAGTGATTCAGCGCTGTTGCCTGGCGAATATTATTGTCGACTTCGGCTTGCAGGCGGTCGCCTTCGTTAATTGCGCCGCTAACAACCACACCGTGATGTAAGTGATGACCAGCAGATTTATGGGTGTCACGCACTTCAAAGCGCACGCCATTGGCGCTAAGCACACCGGCATCGCCAGCCTGCCCGCCAGATTCCCCGTAAAACGGGGTTTGATCCAGAATGATGACACCAGCGTCACCCTCTTTTAAGGACGCTACCCGCTGACCATCTTGCAGTAAGGCAACAACTGCGCCCTCGTCAACTAAGCTCTGATAGCCACAAAATGCCGTTTCACCGTCAATATTAAGCTCTGAACTCAAGTCGACTTTAAAATTAGAGGCTGAACGCGCGCGCTCGCGCTGGGCATTCATCGCTTGCTCGAAACCGTCCATATCCAGGCTCAAACCTTGCTCGCGAGCAATGTCGGCCGTGAGGTCAACGGGGAAGCCATAGGTGTCGTAGAGCCGGAATACGGTGTCGCCAGGAATCTGCTTGCCGCTTAAACCTTGTAAATCCTGCTCAAGAATCTTCATACCCTGATCGAGGGTTTTGGCAAACTGCTCTTCTTCCTGCAGCAATACTTTTTCAATTTGCGCCTGACGAGTCACTAGCTCTGGATAGGCTTCGCCCATTTCCAGCGTCAAGGGTGCTACCAACTTGTGGAAGAAGGCTTTCTCGGCGCCCAATTTATTACCATGGCGGGCAGCGCGGCGAATAATCCGCCGCAATACATAGCCACGCCCCTCGTTAGACGGGATAACACCGTCCGACACAAGGAAGGCACAGGAGCGAATATGGTCGGCAATCACGCGCAGCGAAGTGTGTTCGATATCACTCACATTAAGCACTGCGGCGGTGGCTTTAATGAGGTTTTGGAACAAATCAATTTCGTAATTGCTGTGCACGCCCTGCATCACCGCAGAAATACGCTCTAGGCCCATACCGGTATCCACCGAGGGCGCAGGCAATGGCGTCATCGTGCCATCAGCGTCGCGGTTAAACTGCATGAACACATTGTTCCAAATTTCGATATAGCGGTCGCCGTCTTCGTCGGGGCTGCCCGGCGGGCCACCCGCTACGTCGGCGCCGTGGTCGTAAAAAATCTCGGTGCAGGGGCCGCAAGGGCCGGTGTCGCCCATCGACCAGAAGTTGTCAGAGGCGTATTTGCCGCCTTTATTGTCGCCGATACGCACCATACGCTCGGCGGGCACACCCATCTGCTCATTCCAGATTTGGTAGGCTTCGTCATCGTCGGCGTAAACTGTTACCCAGAGCTTTTCGGTGGGAATGCCCATCCACTCGGGCGAGGTTAAAAATTCCCAGGCAAATTTAATGGCGTCGTGTTTAAAGTAATCGCCAAAACTGAAGTTGCCCAGCATTTCAAAAAAGGTGTGGTGGCGAGCGGTGTAACCCACGTTTTCTAGGTCATTGTGCTTGCCGCCAGCGCGCACACAGCGCTGCGAACTCACCGCGCGAACATAGCCCCGCTTTTCTCTGCCCAGAAAGGCGTCTTTAAACTGCACCATACCGGCATTGGTAAATAACAAGGTGGGATCATTACCCGGCACCAGCGAGCTGCTGGCCACGTGGGTGTGAGCCTTGTTTTCAAAATAACGAATAAAGGCTTCGCGAATGGCGGCGCTTTTCATGGGAACTCTCTCACTCCGTGGGCAACAACGGCTTTTACCGCCACGCCCACTGCTTCGGTAAGCATGGCGTAAACGGCGGTAAAAAAACGGCAAGTATAACGAAATTAGTAGGGTGTGTATTCAGGCTTACAAGTCCGAAAATGACACCGCATTTTAAGCTACAGACTTGTTTAGCCTAGTTTCTCGTCGGTAGTCAAAACCCGGGCTTCTGATTCCAGCATCACCGGAATGCCATCGCGAATGGGGTAGGCTAAACCACTGGCTTTGCAGACTAGCTCATTGCGCTTCTGATCATACTCCAGCGGCGCCTTACTGACTGGGCACACCAATATTTCTAGCAATTTCTTATCAATCATCTTCTACCGCTCTCAATGTATGTCTGTCTTTTGTTTGCCCACTACCGGCGCTGTTTGCTATTTAGCTGCGGGCATCGGCCCCATAAGCAGCGCAGGGTCTAAGCGCTGCCCAGCCCAGTTCATTCGCCAATCGAGATGGGGGCCAGTGGCTCGACCGGTGGCACCAACTTCGGCAATAGCATCGCCCTGCTTCACGTGCTGCCCGACCTCAACCAACACCTTGCTTAAGTGGATAAAGGTCGATGAAACCCCCATACCATGATCGATAATCAAGGTGCCGCCCGAATAAAACATATCGGGATGAGCCAAGGTGACCACGCCATCAATAGGCGCAGAGACCGTGCTACCCGTGGGCGCGGCAATGTCCAAGCCATAGTGCGGGCGACCGGGGCTGCCATTATAGACACGCTGGGAGCCGAATACACCCGTGATGGGGCCAAGCACTGGCCATTTAAAGGTTTGAGTGAAATCTTGGCGGGCAAAATCCTGCTGCCTAGCCCTAACAACCAAGGCGGTTTCTTTACGAATACGTTCAAGCACGGATGCTGGCGGCGTGACCGTTTCTTGAGGCACCCCCGTTATACGCTGGATATCGTATTGGCGCTGAGTAATATTCAAGGCCTGCTTTTCGCACACGGCCTCAGCACGGCAAACCTCCAAATAAGACACGGGCTTAGCGTCGCGATCAAAACCAAAGACAAAAATACCGTTGTCTGCAATTTTCAAGGATTTACCGTCAAGCTTTACTGAACTGCCCTCTGGCAACTCGCCCCACACCAAGCCGCCCTGGCTTAATTGGCCGTGCAGCGCCACATCTGCTTGGCTACTGAGACTTATCGCCCCCATCATCGCTAGGGCAAATTGCACCACCGCCACACATTTATTCATTACTCGCTATCCTCTGTCAGTGTTCGCTGCGCTACCATAGCGCGTTATTATTCGCTAAAACAGCAGGCAAGCACCCCATATGTCACGTTACCGCCCTCCTCGCGCCAAAGGCTCGTGCTACATCACCCCAGAAGGCGAACGCCGCCTGCGCGAAGAAGTCCGTCAATTGTGGAAAGTTGAACGCCCCCAAGTTACCGCCAGCGTCCATGAGGCTGCCAAAAACGGTGACCGCTCCGAGAACGGCGACTATATTTACGGCAAACGACGCCTGCGGGAGATTGATAGCCGAGTCCGCTTTTTAAGCAAGCGCCTAGAAGAGCTAACCGTCGTCGCTGAAATACCCAGCAATCAAGATAAAGTGTATTTTGGCGCTTGGGTAAGCCTAGAGGACGAGGACGGCAAGGAATTTGAATACCGCATTGTTGGCCCCGATGAATTTGACCTAAGCCAAAACACCTTATCTATGGATTCGCCCCTCGCCAAAGCCATGTTAGGAAAATCACGGGACGACGAAGTAAAAGTAGTCACACCAAAAGGCGAAACCCTGTACTACATCATCGCCATTCGGTATCAAATTAGCCGTGTTTAAGCGGGCTTATTTTGCCTCGCGCTAGAGATCATCATACGCATAGCCTATGATGGCGACGACTTTCACGGAGACCTTTAATCATGTTTTTACTATCCTTAATATGGGCTTGGACGGCATGGAATATCTACCGCCCCTACCGACGCAGCCCTGAGCTATTGGGCGTAATCAGCTTTATTTTTGGTGTTATCGTTGGCGAGTTCGGCCTTCACGTCATTGCCGTAGAAGTCGCATTAACCGTGCTTATTATATTATTTGGCGAACTCAGCGGCCTCGGTGATGCCGTCGGACTAATCATTGCACTCGGCAGCTGGCTGGCGATTGGCGTATTCTATTTCCGTGCCCAGCGCGCCGAACCCATCATGGCGCAAGCCGTGCGAGATGCCCTTGGCCTAAACCCTGACCAGCCGCTGAACACCTCAGATTCACTGCAAATCAACCCCGACTTCAAGCGCTTACTCAAACCTTTCGCCTACCGTTTACCCGGCGTAACGCGACACAAAAACATTGAATACTGCACGGTAAATGGTCGCTCGCTAAAACTCGACATTTACCATCGCGACGACCTACCAGAGAATGCCCCCGTGCTCTACCAAATGCATGGTGGCGCCTGGTTAGAAAACTGCGGCAGCAAAAATGAGCAGGCCCTGCCCCTAATGAACCAATTGGCCGCCAATGGCTGGGTATGCGTTGCAATTGAATACCGCCTCAGTCCTGGATCAACGTTTCCAGAACATATTATTGACTGCAAGCGCGGACTTAGCTGGGTAAAAGATCATATTGCCGACTACGGCGGCAACCCAGATTTCGTCATTGCCACTGGCGGCTCTGCTGGCGGCCACCTGTCTACCTTGCTCGCACTCAGCGCCAATGCCCCCGAGTTTCAGCCCGGTTTTGAAGACGCCAATACCGAGGTACAAGGCTGCGTACCTTTCTATGGTGTATACGACTTTTTAAATAGCCAAAACCAGCGCAGTGCCGGTGAATCCTTAAGCCAATGGATTTCAGCCAAAGTGTTAAAACAAACTCGCGCGGAAAAGCCGGAACTCTGGCGTCAGGCTTCCCCGTTATATTGGGTACACAAAGACGCGCCGCCCTTTTTAATCATTCACGGCGAGGCCGACACGCTCGTACCGGTCGCGGAATCTCAAGAACTCTATAAAGCCTTGCAGGCGGTCTCGGAGCAGCCTGTTGCCTATGCAGAATTACCCGACGCCCAGCACGCCTTTGAAATTGGTATTTCGCTGCGCACGCAAATTGTTGTTAATCAATTGTGCGTGTATTTAGACGAGCTTTATCGCCGCCATCTGCAGGCGTTATCAGGGCAGGCAACTGCGGATGTCACTGACGTTGATACAGCCATAATTGATGACGCCACTGAACGCAACACAGACGTAGAAGCCCAGACCTAAAAACCCTGTCGTAGATTAAAAACCGAAGGCGCCTAAATTCTCAGTGCCTTCGGTTCACCGCCTTAAAACGGCAACCACGACTTTTTACGGGTGTAATGCACATAGCCCACACTGGCACCGGCACGCAAACCAACGCCGGTCCTGATCGGCGCCAAAATCATCTCGCCACTCTGCTGGTAGTTGACGCCCACCCCCGCTACCACATAAAAGCTGCCGTCCACACCGGGGAAGCGCTGCATAAGATCCTCTGTCGATTCCAAATGGTAAACAAGGGTAAAGACCTTGGCCGCATTAGCCCCCATATCAAAGCCCAGCGATGGCCCCTGCCAAAAAATTGGTTCTGGCGCACGGCCCGCCAATTCGACCTCACCCTGACCATAGCGAACGCCAATACCGATGGCCGCCGACACCTCTTCACCATAAATAACCGCATTGGGACTACCCTGTTCGGCAAACAGCTTTTCTATGGCTTTGGCCAAGCCCGCAGTAGTTTCGCCAAAAAAGCCATCGGCCTTGGCCAAAACCTGCTCCTTAGTGAAACCAACGCTCGCGCTAGCATCCGCAGACGCAGCCAATGCAGCCGGCGCGCTAAGCAGTAGTGCGAGACCAGCACCGAGAAAAAACCGGTAGGCATTACTCAATAAATGATTATTCTTCATTGCAAACTCCCTTGTTTAACATTCCCGGTTTGTCGATTCACCTGCCAACGCGTTCACGGCTGGGAACTAGGAGACAGCTGGCATCGACGCAAAAAAATCCTTGGTAACACCGTTAAATTGACTGAGTAATATATGTGTTTTTAGCAGTGCAGCAACACTAATAGCATCTGTTATACGCCCATCTAAGGCCATTGCAACAGCCTCAGTTAGCGGTAGCCGCGCCACTTGAATATCTTCTGTCTCCTCTAGGTATTGCTCACCCTGGCTCAAGCCCGTCGCAATAAAAACCTCAGCGCATTCGTCAGTAACCGAGTTTGAGGTGTGCAAATTTTGCAGCGCAAACCACTGCCCCGCCGACAGACCGGTTTCTTCCAGCAGTTCGCGACGCGCCGCGTCAAGGGGGTTACTGGCCAATGGGCAACCGCCCTCAGGAATTTCCCAACTGTCTTGGGCTAGCGGGTAGCGGTATTGTTTCACTAAATAGGTATAGCCCTCGTCATCAATAGCCACAATGCCAACGGCAATATTTTTAAAACAAATCTTGCCGTAAATTCCATCTGTATTGGCCGGTGTTTTCACCTCGTGATGTTCGAGCCGCAACCAGGGGTTCTCATAAACTTGATGACAACTAAGCTGCTGCCAAGGACCCAAAACTTTACTCATTTTTTCTCCAAAATACGGTGTACTCGCGCCCGCAATCGCGGCACAACTTCGCTATCAAACCATGGATTGCGCTTTAACCACAGCTGATTGCGCGGCGAGGGGTGGGGCAAGGGGAAAAAACGATGGCTTGACGGATGTTGAGCGACCCGCTCAGTCAATGTAGAGAAGTTATCACGCAAATAATAGGCTTGAGCATATTGGCCAATAAGCAGCACCAGCTCCACCTTTGGCATATGGGCCAATAGACGCTCATGCCATAGTGGCGCGCACTCTTTGCGCGGTGCTAAATCACCCGACTTAGCTTTGCCCGGATAACAAAACCCCATGGGCATAATGGCAAGACGCGGATCGGCATAAAATTGCTCGCGATCCATGCCCAGCCATTGCCGCAGACGGTCGCCAGAGGGGTCATTCCAAGGAATGCCAGTTTTGTGCACCCGAGTGCCTGGTGCTTGGCCAATAATCAGAATTTTTGCGGCGGTATCGGCTACAACCACGGGCCGAGGACCGAGTGGCAAATACTCAGCGCAGGCCGTACATGCGCGAATATCGGCGAGCAAATCACATAGAGATTCCATGCCCCATTGTGCGCCGCATAAAATCAACTGGGCAAGTATCACCGGCCAATTTTATTCGGCGGTGCATTTTAATAATGCTCTACTGGGCCGCCAACAATGATATTCCTAGGGCATCGATCACTTCTACCGATAAACGACCGGTCGCTAAACCCTGGGACTTTTGGTAATCATGAATTGCTGCCAAAGTATATTTACCCAACACCCCGTCGAGTCCACCCGTGTCGTAACCCTTGGCGCGCAGCGCACGCTGAAGGCTATAGACCAAATCTTTGCTCACCTCGCGCTCACAGGGAATCATCCGCCAATCCAAGCGCGCATCAGCGATTTTCTCGCGATAACTAAAGCTTTTATAGATTGGCGCAATGGGGTGGCGCACTTCTTTTTCTGGCGCTATTTCACGCTGCACGGTAACCGTCTTGTACTTTGCAGGCACCACTTCTTCAATGGTGTGCTCCGGAACATCAACGACTCGCTTGCGTAAAGTCTCATACACCGGCGGCGTTACTTCCTTGCGATACTCAGCTGGCGCAACTAAAACCTGCTTACTTATTTTCTTGTATGTTGCCGGAATTCGCCGCTGATGAACTATTTCACCGGTCTCTTCGTCAATTTTTTCAAGCTCGCCCCGGCCTCGCTGCCAAACCAACTCCTCAGGAGAGACGATCACATCTTCCATTACGGTTTTGTATTCCGCCGCCTTAACCAGCACTTGCTCACTCCGCGCCGGCAACACCTCAGTGTGTTCTTCTAGCCATTTGTACGTTGCTGGCACTACGGTTAAACGCACATGCTCTTCGCTGACTAAGACCTGCTCATTAAACATGGCATACGTCGCCGGCACGGTCTCAAGGCGTTCACTGGCCTCCTTCACTACCCGCTGCTCAACGCGACTCACATAAGCAGGTGGCAACAGCATACGAGCATAGCAGCGCCCCGTTTCCGCATTTGGTGGAATGGCAGGTAACTCATCGCCACTACTCACGGTACGAGCCTTCATTTTTTCAATCTCGATCATTGCGTCCGCTAGCGCTGACTCTAGCGAGGAAATCCGGCCTTCTTCGGGGCTGTATTCTGGCGGCACTTGGCCACCCACAGGGACAGCTATCGGCATGCAGGCACTGAGCAGCATCGCCACTCCCAATACGCTGAGCCTTGTCTTCAAGCCACGCCTTCCTTCAACGCCCACTACCACTGCACCGCCCTCGCACCAAACATTAATAAGCAACTATCTTATAACGCCTGCACTCAGGGATTCGAGGCTATCATCACGCCAAAACACGGTAAATTGCGCCAAATAAAGCGCCTGCGACACACCCCTGCCAGATGATGTAACTAAAATTGCGAACTCACTTAATTTGCATCTCGCCAATGGATAAAAACCAAACAGTCGATTCCCTGAAAAAATGCCGTAATTAGCGCAATGAATAAGCGACATTCCTCGCGCATAAAGCCTGCCGAACAGGGAAAATTGCCAAGGAAACCGACGCCCCTTTATGGTTTAATGGCCGCCGCAAATTAGACGACGCAGGCAGCCCTTCGCATGACCCACAATCTTACCGCCCTCTCCCAAAGCAATGACTTCCTGAGACGTCATATTGGTCCAGACGACGAGCAAACCAACGCCATGCTAAGCGCCCTTGGCGTGAGTTCACTCGATGAGCTAATTCAACAAACCGTTCCCGCTGCCATCCTGCGCGGCGACATGCCGCTACCTGCACCACAAAGTGAAACCGCAACCCTTAATCGTCTGCGCGAGATCGCCAGCAAAAACCAAATTGCCCGATCTTTTATTGGTATGGGTTATTACGACACCATCACCCCGCCGGTCATTCTGCGCAATGTCTTAGAAAATCCAGGCTGGTATACCGCGTACACGCCCTACCAGCCCGAGATTGCACAAGGTCGCCTTGAAGCATTACTGAATTTCCAGCAAATGATTATCGACCTTACCGGCCTCGAATTGGCTAATGCCTCGCTATTGGACGAAGCCACCGCCGCCGCCGAAGCCATGGCAATGAGCAAACGCGCCGTGCGCAAGAACAAGAGCAATGTGTTTTTTGTAGATCGCAGCTGCCATCCTCAAACCCTCGCCGTACTGCAAACCCGCGCCCTGCCACTGGGTTTAGAAATACATATTGGCGATGCTGAAAGTGAGCTAGCCAGCACCCCCTGCTTTGGCGTGTTAATTCAAAACCCCGCCAGCAATGGCGAGATCCGCGACTTACGCCCTATTACCGCGGCAGCCAAAGCCCAAGACGCATTAACAGTCGTCGCCACCGACATTATGAGCCTGCTATTGGTCACACCACCCGGCGAGCAAGGCGCCGATATTGTCGTCGGTAACACCCAGCGCTTTGGTGTACCCATGGGCTTTGGCGGCCCCCATGCTGCGTTCTTTGCCACCAGCGACAGCTATAAGCGCTCTATTCCGGGTCGCATCATTGGCGTTTCGGTAGACAGCCGTGGCAACCAAGCCCTGCGCATGGCCATGCAAACCCGGGAACAACATATTCGTCGTGAAAAAGCGACATCCAATATTTGTACATCCCAAGCCCTACTCGCGATCATGGCGGTGTTCTACGCTATTTATCACGGCCCCGACGGCCTTAAAACCATCGCGCTGCGCATCAACCGCATGACCGGTATTTTTGCCGAGGGCCTCAAGCAATTAGACTTTACCAGTAACACCAACTTCTTCGACACCCTCACCGTGCAGTGCGGTGACCAAGCTGGCGAGTTAGCGAACAAGGCTGAAAGCGCACTGCTTAATTTGCGCCGCGGCGCCACCGAGCTCGGCATTAGCTTTGACGAGACCACCACCGCTGCCGACATTGAAAAGCTGTGGGCGGTCTTCGCCGGCGACAAAACCCTGCCCTCGGTAGCTGCAATCGACGAGAGCCTCCAAGATTTACCGGGCATCCCCAGCGAGCTCCAGCGCCACAGCAGCTATTTAACGCATCCGGTGTTTAATCAGTTCCACTCTGAAACCGAAATGCTGCGTTACATGAACCGCCTTGAGCGCAAAGACATCGCCCTCAATCATTCCATGATTGCACTGGGCTCGTGCACCATGAAGCTCAATGCCACCACCGAAATGCTGCCTATAACTTGGCCGGAGTTCGGCCGCATCCACCCCTTTGCACCCAGCAGCCATGTGGCTGGGTATTTACAATTGGTCGACGAACTCGAGCAGCAGCTGATTGCCTGCACCGGCTACGACAAATTCTCAATGCAGCCCAATGCTGGCTCGCAAGGTGAGTACGCCGGCCTACTCGCCATTAAGCGCTACCACGAAAGCCGTGGCGACGTTAACCGCGATATCTGCTTAATTCCCAGTTCAGCCCACGGCACCAATCCAGCCTCCGCAGCTATGGCAGGTATGCGCGTGGTCATTGTTGGCTGCGATGCCTTAGGCAACGTCGATATCGCAGATCTGCGCGCCAAAGCCGAACGCCACAGCGAACAACTGTCGGCACTAATGGTGACCTACCCCTCAACTCACGGGGTATTTGAAGAAGGTATTCGCGAAATTTGCGACATCACCCATCAGCACGGCGGCCAAGTGTATGTCGACGGCGCCAATATGAACGCCCTTGTCGGCCTGGCTGCGCCCGGCGAGTTTGGCGCCGATGTTTCGCACCTAAACCTGCACAAAACGTTCTGCATTCCCCACGGCGGCGGCGGTCCTGGCATGGGGCCCATTGGCGTTAAAGCTCATCTTGCGCCATTCCTGCCAAGCCACCCGGTATTGCCGGTAGAAGGCATCGCGACCACAAACGACACAGTTTCTGCCGCCACCTATGGCAGCGCAGGCATACTACCCATATCATGGACATACATTGCCTTAATGGGCGCCGAGGGTCTAAAGAAAGCAACGCAAGTGGCAATAATGAGCGCCAACTACGTAGCCGCTCGCCTCAATGATCACTACCCAGTGCTGTACACCGGCCGCAATGGCCGCGTCGCCCACGAATGTATTATTGACCTGCGACCCTTAAAGGAAAGCACCGGCATTAGTGAAGAAGACATTGCCAAGCGTTTAATGGACTACGGCTTCCACGCGCCGACCATGTCCTTCCCAGTACCAGGCACTTTGATGATTGAGCCAACCGAAAGCGAATCCAAGCGCGAGCTAGATCGCTTCTGCGACGCCATGATTCATATTCGCCGGGAAGTAGGCCGCATTGAAAGCGGGCAACTCCCCGCCGACAACAATCCGCTGGTCAATGCTCCTCACACCTTAGCGGATATCATTTCCGCAGATTGGGATCGCCCCTACTCAAGAGAAGAGGCTGGATTCCCCGTCGCGAGCTTACGCGACAATAAGTACTGGCCGACCGTAAACCGCATCGACAATGTGTTCGGTGATCGCAATTTAATCTGTTCCTGCCCACCAATTGAAAGCTATCTTTAGCTTAAAATCCCTCCGCCAAGGGAGGGGTTTTAAGCCCTCTTTATTAAAACTCCCCTTTGCATCGCACTGGATCACTTGATTTACGACTGATTCACAGAAATTTTCACATTTTTAGCGCTAACATCAAAACCTAGCTGCGCATAGTGTTGTTTTTAATAACCACATCCGTGAAACTACGTGCATCTAAAACTTTAATGTTTAACTCGATTGTGTTTCGGCAGTTTTCTCCTGGAGGGGAACAAATGAAAACGAAAATTCTTAGTATATCGTTAGCTATCGCAGCGAGCGTGCTCGTTGCTTGCGGTGGCGGTAGTGATGCCCGCAGCCCAGACCGTGCCAACCCAAAGCTCGACCCTACCTCTTTGCGCATAGACTTCCCTCTCGGAACAAAGCTGGCCGGTTTAGGTACGAGTAAAGTTGAAGATGGTATTCTTGCGCGCATGGTCGCCCTGCAAGCAGATGGCGTTAACAAAAATCTAGGCCCCCAACTAAATGTCACCGGAGAAACAACTTGGTCTATCAGCGGCCCTGTCGGCGATCCAGCGATTGCCGACCTAGCTGCCGCCGTTCGCCAGGCGACTAGCTTTGGTAAAGTAAAAGACATCATCAGCACCGCTTTCCTCGCTGAGCCTCAAGGCCCCATTACACTTACCTTAAATGGTAGCTACACTTTTGAAGGCACTGCCTATGTCGTTTCTGAAGAGTTCACGGTTGTTCCACCCAAACGTGTACCGCCGCCGTTTATTACTGGCCCAGAAATTATCGCAATCGATCCGCTGGATGCAGACGCGACCGCCACTGCTTCTTATCAGTTAGTACAAGCCCTGCGAGGTCTGACCCAGCGTGAAAACCGCACTGCAGAAGCTCAGTTTTGTGCCAATAAAGGCTTTTTTAAGTTTGCGGAATATGCAGGCGGCCAAACCGCGGCAACTGCAACCATCACCAACCCCTTTGATAGCAGCAATAGTCAAGAAGCCATTACCGTTATTATCAGCACCATCGCCCCAAGTTCCGACTGCACACTACTCTATGATGACGACACGGCCAACGACCCAGCGACTTTTGCTGTTAAAACCATCATCATTCAGCCCGCAGCGGTTAAATCTGTGGATGTATGCGTCGTAGTTAACCCTGCAGGCCAAACTTGTAATGGTAACGGCGACTTAGACCAAACCGTTACCCCACTAACAAGCTGCAAAGGCTTAGATAATGGCACCGCCATTACAGAAGCAACGGTACCTGCTGGCGAAACACTGCAAATGGTTGCCAAACTGCACTACGAAAACCCCGCGAATGCTGACCAAGTATTTGATCGCTATCAGTGCCGCGGCGCCGGTGTTTTAAGCTGGTCAGGTACGCCCACCGATATTTACAGCACAAACTTAAGCACAACTGACGGCACAGCGACCTTAATTGGCCAAGCTGATTACAACGCCATTCGCAACAATACTTCTAAAAACAATAGTTTGGTTACCGCCAGCTACAAAAACAGCCTCACCAGTAGCATCACCGGCAACTTAAAACTGAACCTTACCGATGCAGATGTTGACTCCGTCACCATCAGGCCCATCAATAAGGACGGCTCCTTCGCTGCGGTGAACTCAGACAAAATATACAACATCAACTACAGCATTCTTCAGGAAGACCAAGACTTCGTTGCAATCTGTAACTATTCTGGCCTTGAAGCACGTTGCGGCGACAGCACCGTTAAGTGGACTGTTAGCGCACCAGCTATCCTGAAGGTAAACCCAGAACAAGACCCAATGACCACCGCGAGCCCAACCACGCCAGCTAACCCAACCTTTGGCAGCTCTGCTTTAATCGCAACCTACAAAGGCTCATTGACCGACTCCGTTACTGTCAATGTTATCGATGACCGCTTAGTTGCACTATACCTGTTGCAGCAACAAGACGACCCATCACAGGCGCCAATTGTTGATGAATTCTCCTGCCTTGGCAGCGGCAACTACAGCATCAACGCCAGCCGAGAAAACGGGTTTGACTTTAGTACAATACCTGGGAGCCGTAAGTTCTACGCCCACGCTCTCCTGAAAAGCGCAGTAGATGCTGGCGCCGACCCTGCAACTGTTGATCCTGCCGACCTTAGTATTCTTAAGGACGTGTCAGAGCTCGAGGCCGTTATCTATACGGCTGATGTTGGCTATTACGACAGCGCCAATAAAACCTGTGTTGTCGCACCTATTACCGAAAGCATTGCCCTGCCAGAAGACAGCATTCCAACAGACACCCCACTGGATGCTGCGCTAGTACCTCTTGCTGACGCCCTCGGCTCAGGAGTACCAGCAGAAATCCTTGATGCCCTGCCACTACCATTAACCAGTGCTGGCAAACCTGCTGAGTTTAGCGCTACCGAAAAAGGCTTATTAGTTACCCAAGGTGATGCGCGTCTAGCAACAATGTGTATTCGCGTGTTTGTCGACGCCGACAAAAACCTGATATACACCGCCGCTAAACCCGCCGAAGGTAGCAACCCTGCAGTAGAAGCAGATCCGCTGTCTGAAAACGGCGCCAGCGTACTGATTCAGCCTGCTGGTACTATTGCCCTGCAAGATCAGGCCGGCTCTATCTGCCAAATTTTGGATCCACTGTTGTCGGCTAATGACGATCTGTCTAACCAGTTGTTACTACCTGCCCTGTTTAACCTTGGCTACTACGGCGACCCAGCGATTTCTCAGCTACCGGTTGGCGACGCACTGAACCAGATCCCCGTTGATGCATTGCTTGATGCAATCCTAACCAGCGACTTCAGTGACATTCCCGGTATAGATCAGCTACCAGTGCCTATTCCAAGCGATTTGGATGGTGTTCAGGCAATTCTGGGCGATTTAATCACCGCACTGAGCGATGCTGGTGGAGAAGGTTTGCCTACAGATGACGTAATTGCCGCAATTACCAGCTTGGTGGGTATGATTCCCGGCGCAGAAGAGATTAATCCTGAGGACTTAACTAGCGCACTTGAAGGCCTAAATCCGGAAGAATTGGCTGCAACCTTAGCCGGCGCTTTAGCGACTGTTGCAGAGCAAACAGGTCTCCCCATAGATCAAGTTCCCGATCTTTCAGCGCTTAACGGTCTACTTGATACGTTAGGTTTGGGCGACATCTTATCCGGCCTCGGCCTCGACCTCCCTCTCTAAAAACAATAGAAAAAACGCGACCAACTGGTCGCGTTTTTACAACACAAAGCTATGGAGAAATTATCAATGAGTAAACTGCGTAATATAACGCTTGCTCTTGCTGTTGGGTGCAGTGCATTTTCTGCCTATGCAGCCGATGACAAAGAAGCAGTAATTGATAGCCGCTGGCGTGTTCATGGCATGATTGGCTCGACCTTTGCCGATAAAGACGATTACGACTCAGGTAACGAAGGTAAAATTGGTATTGGTAAGCCGATAAGCGCCTATGTCATGGTTGATACCCACCTTAACTACGGTGAGTTAAAAAACACCAACAACGACACCTACAGCCGCTTTGCCGGTGGTTTAGATTTTCTGTACTTCCCCCTTGGTGCGTTTATGCTGAACGCAGATGCACTGCAGCCCTATCTGGGCGTAGGCGTCACTTACCATGAAATTGATTACGAAACGCCTACCGTCACGTCAAATCAAACTGATTACGGCAGTGATGCGATCGCCGGCTTTATGTATGAGCTAGATAAAGTCTCCCTTCGCGGTGAGATTCGCTACCAAATTGACAGTATTCAGCGAGATCTGCCCTTATTCCCTGACGATGATAATTTCTACACCTACGCAGCCCTAATCGGTATTTCGGTACCCTTTGGCGAGAAACCGCGCCCGTATAATTTCGACTCCGACGGTGACGGCGTACCCGACCGCATCGACAAATGCCCCAATACTCCGCGCGGCACCCCAGTTGACGCTACGGGTTGCCCGCTGGATAGCGACGGCGATGGCATTCCTAACTTCCGCGACCAATGCCCTAACACGCCGCCTGGCGCTCGGGTTAATGTAAACGGCTGCTCTATTGATGACGACGGCGACGGCGTACCAAATGACATTGATCAGTGCCCAGGCACTCCACGCGGCGTTCCAGTCAATGCTCAAGGCTGCCCACTGGATAGCGACGGCGACGGCGTACCAAACAAGATTGACCAGTGCCCAGGTACTCTGCCAGGCCTTAAAGTCAATTCACGTGGCTGTGTGATATCTCAGACTGTTGCCTTAAGCGGCGTGCATTTTGAGTTTAACAAGTCGCGTCTGATGCTAGATTCACAGACCGTACTTGATAAAGTTGCAGAATCACTGGCCAATGAGCCTGACGTAAACATCATCATCATGGGTCACACCGACTCGGTTGGTAGCGATGCATACAACCTGAAGCTGTCTCAGTCACGCGCTGAATCAGTGGTGCGCTACTTAACACGTAAAGGCATTAGCGAGTCACGTCAAAAAGCCAAAGGCTACGGCGAAAGTAGGCCGGTTGCCGACAACAGTACTGACGAAGGTCGTGAACGCAATCGTCGTGTTGAGCTGCAGGTTATTAGCCCGAATAAATAAGGCTTACTAAACTGACAAAGGGAGTACGGGAAACCGTGCTCCCTTTTTTTATTGTCTTAGCGAAACGCTTAATGAGGGACGGCGAACGCAAACACACCTACTAATAAGAGTCATTGCTTACGAACGCAAGCATCTGAGGAACATGGTATTTTGTAGGGTAAGCCTAGATGCCCGGATCAAACAAATCTAATTGATACTCAGCACGCCGCTCAGCCACTGCCCCACTTTGTTTATTGCCAAACCGAACCCCCACCCCGACTAAACGCAGGGAAGACTCCATTCTTAGCCAAGCTTCTTTGAGAAGAGTCTCAAACAGGTCTAATTCAAGAAAGCCATCGCAACGCCGCTCGATGGTGGTCTGCCTAAAGTCAGATGCCTTTAATTTCACAAACACGCCAGTAAAGGTTTCGCCATTGTGCTTATTCAAGCGTCGTTTTAGCTCATCGAGTAAAGCGGGCAACGCCGCAAGCGCTAGCTCCACCCCCTCAATATCTTCCGCGTAGGTGTTTTCGACACTAAGGGATTTGCGCTGGCGGTGGGTTTTGACATCGCGCTGATCAATTCCGCGGGCGTAATCATAAAGCTGCTGACCAAACTTACCAAAGTGACGCTGCAGCTCATCCATACTGCGCTGCCTCAGGTCCGCGCAGGTGTATATATCCAAGGCAGCCATCCGCGCTGCCATTACCTTGCCGACGCCATGAATTTTGCTCACTGGCAGGCTTAAGACAAAGTCGTCGACCTGGGCTGGCGTAATCACAGTAAGGCCATCGGGCTTATTCCAGTCACTGGCCACCTTCGCCAAAAATTTATTCGGGGCCACGCCCGCAGAAATGGTAATACCAAGTTCAGAACTCACCTGTTGCCGTATAGCTTGCGCAATTCGCGTCGCACTACCTTGAAATGCCGTGCTACCACTTACATCTAAGTAGGCTTCATCCAAAGACAGAGGCTCTATTATTTCAGAAAACTGGGCAAATATGCTGCGAATTTGCAGTGCAACTTCGCGGTATTTATCCATATTCGGCGCGACTATCACTAAATCTGGGCAACGCCGCAATGCGGTGGCCGTCGCCATCGCTGAATGAACACCAAAGGCCCGCGCCTCATAATTGCAGGTCGCAATGACGCCGCGCCGTGCGGCGTCACCACCAACCGCTAGCGGGCGCCCACGCAAAGCAGGATTGTCACGCGTCTCTACCGACGCGTAAAAACAATCACAATCGCAATGTATTATTTTGCGCAAACGCTGATTCTCACCGCAAGCCACCAACAACTGGATAAATAGCCAGTAAAATAGCAAATCGCTAGGCACAAGTCACCCGTGATTGTGCGTTATACTAGGGCCTTAGCCCCATAATCGGTAAGTAGGTATAAGTTAACATGGCGATTGGCAGCTGGACCCCAGAAAAAGAGAAAGTCACCCTCAGTATTGACACGCAGTGGCTGCAGCAATGCATTGCTCTGAGCCGCAGTGATAAGCTCGAATTACTCCCCGCCCCTTTTAGCGAAGAAGAGCAGCAGAAATACGCGGTCTTTATGCGCGTTGCGCCGGAGCAATGGCAAGCCGCCGTCGCCAACTTCAGTAACGACGAGCTTGTCGATTTAATACGCTTTTTTACCCGCGCCGAAAAACTCATCAGCGGCTGGGATGCGGGCAAAGAGTCACCCGCCATTTGGATAAATAAAGCCCTGCGCAAGCGCGGTGAAAAACTATCCCGCGACATGCTACTGTGGATTCGCGCAAATACAGACAATCGCTTTATCCCAAACGGAGGACTTTAAAGCGAGCTTTAGTCGCTTTTTTTAGCAAAGCCAGCCAATTGTTCAGGGCTGGCTTCAGCCTGAAACTCAGCTTTCCACTGCGCGTAAGGCATGCCGTACACCCGCTCTCGCGCCGCCTCATAATCGACACTTTCGCCCTCTTGTTCCGCAGCGGCAACATACCACTTAGACAAACAGTTACGACAGAAGCCAGCTAAATTCATTAAATCGATATTTTGCACATCTTTGCGACTGTCGAGATGGGCTAATAAGCGCCTGAATGCAGCCGCTTCAATAGCATCAGATTTCATTTTATCCATTTTTTTCACCTAGCATTTCAAGATTCACTGTCCATTATCGCAAAGTTTGCTATGTTAGTGCTGTTACAGATTTTTATTTAACAAGAAAAATCGACCCCAGAGGCTCACTGACATGGCAAATAAGAAAATGGACCCCGTTGCATTAATCCGTAAAGAGATCGAATCTTTAGAGCACAAAGTTGAACAACTGCGCGATCGCTTAATGGCTGATGCCCACAAGGCAATGGACAAAGCGAAAGTGCAAGCTGAGCGAGCACGTAAAAAGCTAAAGGAAGAGCAGACTAAGCTCGGCGAGCTTCAGAAAAAGGCAAAAGCCAGCATGGACGCCAAAGTCCACAAGCAGTTAGACCGTGCTCATGGCGCAGTAGATGCGGCAAAAGAATTAGAACTAGATGCCAAAGCCTTAATGATTATGGCCAAAGACCAACTTACTGAGCTAAAGGGTGATTATCAGCGCGCTAAGGCACTGGCTAAAGCGGCCCAAGATGCCGCCAAGAATTTTGACAAAACAGCTAAGCCAGCCGCCAAAAAAGCACCAGCCAAAAAGACGGCGGTAAAGAAAGCCCCAGCCAAAAAGGCGCCAGCGAAAGCCACCGCAGCAAAAAAAGCACCGGCCAAAAAAGCGGCAGCGAAAAAGGCCCCGGCTAAAGCTAAAGCGGCAAGCAAAACCCCACCAGCCAGCTAATTCCATTTAGCTGAAGTACTGGGCTGACTATTTAGCCCAGTACTTTATAAGCAACGCCACAATTAATGCGGCAAATACTCTCCGCCATTTACATCTAAAGCAGCGCCGGTTATCGCGCAGGCATAATCACAGCCAAGAAAGATTGCCGCCTTGGCACAATCAGCATCGTCAGGAATATCACCCAGCGGAATATTCTTTGCCACCGCCGCGCGCTGATCTGCCACGCTCGGGCCGCCAGCGTCGGCATTCATTTGCAAATAGCCTTCAACCGAAGGGCCCCACATCCACCCCATATAAGCTGAGTTAACGCGGATATTGTACTGTCCCAGCTCCAGCGCCAAATGTGAGGTCGCGCTGGCCAAGGCGGCCTTCGATGCACCGTAGCCACCTTGGGTCTGCAACGGTTTACGGGTAACCATGGTATTGATCATGACAATCGCCCCACCACCTTGAGCTTTCATGTGCGGCACAACCTCTAGGGTCAAAGCCATAGTGCCGAACAAGTTTACGTCCATGGCCGCACGCCAGCTATCGAGATTGGCTACTTCTATCGGTTCAAAGCTACCGGGGTTATAGGCGCTATTAAACAGCACATCAATACGTCCAAATCGCGCAATGGTTTGCGCAACCAGCGCCTTACACTGCTCGCGGTCACTGATATCCGTCGCCACCTTCAAAATCGGTGTATCCAAGCCCAAGGCGAGGATTTCTCGCTCGGCCTCATCGAGTTTTGCAGGGGTACGGGCACACATTGCTACCGCGGCACCCTGCCTAGCCGCTTCTACAGCAAGCTCCTGCCCTAAACCCGGGCCAATGCCCGACACAATCACTACCTTGCCCTGTAAAAGCATATATTCGTCCTGTTATTGGTTTTTATGACAATCGTAGTTCAGCTTAGCGGAGCACCGAAAAGCGCACATCATCCATACAGAGGGGATTGGCACCGCTCTATTGACAATGGAGCGGGCTGAGGCCAATATTAAACACCTGTTTAATATTGGCCTTAACGATGAACACAGCAACGCCAACACGACGACGCGGACGGCCACGTAACGACGAAGCTGCAAGCCCTTCTATTGATCATTTACTGGAGGCGTCCGCCGCCATTTTCGCTCGCGACGGCTACGACGGCGTATCGCTGCGTAAATTGCAAAGCGAGCTCAAGGTTAGCTACACCTTTTTCCACCACTATTTCGACTCTAAAGAAGCGCTGTGGAAAGCGGTGGTCGACAAGCTAGCAGGTGCAACTACCGCCAAAGTGGTCAATGCTTTAAACCACATTGATGACAATCACACAGAGCTGGACGCTCTCAAAGCGGCCATTGCGGTCTATATTCGCAGCGCCTTTGAACATCCCGCGATTTACCTGATTTACCAGCAAGAATCCCAATGCCAAGGCCCGCGCTTGGATTATATTTATCAGTCCTATTTTGAATCGCCCTGGCAATACATTCGCGAACTCGTTAACAAAGTGAATCAACATGGCGAGCTAAAACCAATACCGATTGAAACCTTGTTTTTTGTCGTGCAATCGGCAACCGCACCGGTAGTGCAATACCCCTTTTTTCAAAAGCTCACGGGCAGCCCCCAGTTAAGTCCGAAACAAATTGAAAATCATATTCAACAATCTATCGACCTACTGTTTAACGGCTGGCATCTTTAAATAAGGAAATAAGCATGAAAACGTCTACTGATTATCTGGAACTGCCACGTAAAGCTAACCGCCACGTCGACCATATTCCCGGCGACAACGGCGCGCTGCCCATCCTTGGTGACACCGTTGAATTTTTAAAGGACTACCACGGTTTAATTAACCGCAAATATAAGCTTTATGGCCCGATATATCGTAATAATGCGCTCTTGCAGCGCAATATCGCCCTGCTTGGGCCAGAGGCCAATGAGCTAGTACTTAAAGACAGCGACAAGATCTTTTCCAGTAAAAAAGCCTGGGACCCCATCCTCGACAAGCTCTTCCCCAACGGCCTTATGCTGCGTGATTTCGACGTACATCGCTTCCACAGAAAAGTGTTGCAGGCAGCCTTTAAAAAGGAATCTTTGCAAGCCTATTTAGAAACCATGAACCCGAGAATGCGCCAAGGCGTCATCGACTTTCCAAAAGACAGCGAATTTGGTTTTAAAGACAGCATAAAAAGCTTGCTACTCAATGTGGCCGCGCAAGTCTTTATGGGCGTGGAAATGGGCAAAGAGGCAGACAAAATCAATAAGGGATTCCTCCACGCCATGGAAGCGTCAATGGCGGTAGTAAAGCTGCCGATACCCGGCACAACCTGGTACAAGGGAATCAAAGGCCGACAAGCCCTAGAGGAGTTTATTCAAAAGCACATCACCGCCAAACGCGCCACGGAAAGCGGCGACTTTTTCTCGCAGTTTTGCCATGCCAAAGACGAAGACGGCAACGAACTCAGCGACGAAGCCGTGCGCGACCATATTATTTTCTTACTGTTTGCCGCCCACGACACTACCACTAGCACACTGTGCTCTATCATTTACGCAATCGCCAAAAACCCCGAATGGCAAGACATACTGCACAACGAATATCAGCAAATCACCGGTGATGATTTGCAGTACGACGACTTACCTAAGCTGGAAAAAACGGGCTTGGTAATGAAAGAGGCCCTGCGGATGTACCCCCCCGTCCCCGTAATCCCCCGTCGCACCATTAAAGAAACCGAAATTATGGGCTACCGTATTCCGGCCAATACCGGCGTCGGCGTATCCCCCCTGTTCACCCATTACATGGAAGAATGGTGGACTGAACCACAAAAATTTGACCCCGAACGTTTCTCCCCAGAACGCGCCGAGCATAAAAGGCACTTCTACCAGTGGATTCCCTTTGGTGGCGGTCACCACAAATGCATTGGTCTCAATTTTGCTGAAATGCAGGTAAAGCTTTTTCTGTTCCACTTGCTTCGCAACCACACCATTAGCGTAAAGCCTGGCTATAAAATGCAATTTAATGTTGTACCAATCGTATTCCCAACGGACGGACTGCCAATACAGATCAATAAACGCAAAGCATAAATTCAAACAGACGATAGCGTGACGATAAGTCACCGAGTATATAATTGTGCTGGCGCATCCTTTTCATGCAATATTGCGCCGGTACTTTACTGCGCCACCCAAATAGGCCTGGGGCGCGGAAAACGATTATTGTTATCAGGACAGCACTAACAATTACATACAACATAGAGGTATGATTTTGTCTCCGCCTATCCGTCGCCTAGCACTCATGCTCGTGGTACCACTCCTGCTATTTAGCGCCGCCATCGCTTACTATTATGCAAACTTGGGCTTCACCTCTACTGACAACGCCTATATCAGGCAGGACAAAATTTCGATTAGTGCCGAAGTGGGTGGCATTATTGTTGATGTCGCGGTGCGCGAAAACCAACGGGTAGCGGCGGGCGATTTATTATTTCGCATTGACCCAAAGCCCTTTGAACTCGCAGTTTTAGAGGCAAAGGCAGCAATGGCTAGCGCTGCCGCTCGATATGAGCAACTGCAAACCAGCTATTCAATCTCACATATCGACATTGAAAGCGCACAAGAAGAAGTCGCCTACTTCGAGCGCGAATACCAGCGCCAGCGAGACCTCGACAAAACCAGCGTCACCAGCCAATCGGCGCTTCGCGCAGCTGAGCACGCTTTATCCCAAGCAAGGTCACGCCTAGCGTCCGCAAAAGCTGACGCCGAGGAAGCAAGAGTCGCCCTCTCCAGCGGCAATTCAGATTCAGGGGAATACCCCGCGCTACAAGCCGCAAAAGTACAGTTTGAAAAAGCACAGCTAAACCTCTCCCGCACCGAAGTTCGATCTCCCGTCAGCGGTATTATCAGCCAAATGGATCGCCTCCAAATCGGCCAGCTTATGATGCAGGGCCTGCCTTCAGTCAGTATTGTTAATACTGATCGCAGCTGGGTAGAGGCTAATTTTAAAGAAACCGATCTCAATCAACTTCGTGTCGGCCAAGTTGCCATCATGGAACTGGACACTTACCCAGACATGGAACTGCGCGGTAAAATAGAAAGCATCGGCGCCGGCACTGGGTCAGAGTTTTCAATATTACCAGCACAAAATGCCAACGGTAATTGGGTTAAGGTTACCCAGCGTGTGCCGGTGCGTATTAGCATTGATAGCAAGCCTGCGCGGCCATTGATTGCGGGGCTATCGGTCGATGTCCGAATTAGCACTGGGGAGTAGCACACTCCGCGACGAGCCAGCGCTAGCAAGTCGTCATCAGGGCCTATTAATGGCGGCCGTGATGATGGTCACCCTCATGCAGATTCTCGACATGACGATTGCCAATGTCGCTCTGCCCCACATGCAATCCAGCCTCGGCGCCACAATGGACACCGTAAGCTGGATACTAACCAGCTATATCATCGCCACCGTCATGACAATACCGCTGGTTGGCTGGGTCTCTGACAAATTCGGCTCACGACGCACCTTTCTCTATGCCGTTGCCGGTTTTTTAATTGCTTCGGCGCTCTGTGGAGCGGCGACGTCGTTGACACAAATGGTGATTTTCCGCGTACTACAGGGCGTCTGTGCCGCCTTTATTGGCCCGATGTCACAAACCATTCTGTTCGATATTAATCGGCCTAGCAAACAAGCCTCCGCAATGTCGATGATGGGCATGGTCGTGATGATTGCGCCAATTACCGGGCCAATGCTCGGCGGCATACTCACCGACACCCTGAGCTGGCGCTGGGTGTTTTATGTGAATTTACCTATCGGAATACCAACCCTCATTGTATTGGCTTGGCTATTACCATCACGACCCATCGTGCCTCGTAAGCTCGACCGTTTTGGTTTTCTTATTCTGGCAATTGCCCTCGTTTCCCTGCAGCTTATGTTAGATCGCGGGCAGCATAAAGATTGGTTCGACTCATGGGAAATCATTATCGAATTAATCATTGCCCTGTCCGCCGTGTGGATATTTTTTATCCATTCGCGCTCAACAACAACACCCTTATTTCCTGCCGGCCTGCTAAAAGATAAAAACTTTCTGGGCGGCTTAGCCATCATGTTAATTTTGGGCTTAGCGAACGTCGCTATCGCCGCCGTCTTGCCAACCATGTTTCAAAATTTATTTGGCTACAGCGCCATCGACACCGGCTTACTCCTCATGCCAAGGGGTCTCGGTGTGATGATTAGCATGTTCCTTACCCGGCGGCTAATGCAACGCATGGACTTGCGCTATTTAATGAGTGCCGGCTACCTAATTTGCGCAGCGGCGCTAGGCATGATGGCAACATGGTCCTTAGAAATGGATGCTGGGCCAATATTATCGTCTGGTTTCATACAGGGCCTGGGCTTAGGTATGCTGTTTACCCCGGCAACCATGGCGGCCTTTTCGACCCTGCCGCAGCAATTGCGCCCGGACGGTGCCAGTCTGCTAAATTTAGTGCGCAATATCGGGGGCAGCTTTGGCATCTCCGCTATCTTCACTTTAATCTCCCGCAATAGCCAAATAAGCCACGCCGACTTGAGTGGCCACATCACCCAGTTTAGCCTGCCAGGAATAGACCCTCTTGCCGCCGCCGACCGCCTTGGCGATACTGGGCTTGCCGCCTTACAATTGCTAGATTTTGAAATTCAGCGACAAGCGGCAATGATCGCCTATCTAGATAATTTCTACGCCATGACCATTTTCATCTTCGGCGTTGCATTACTGCCGCTATTACTTAAACCCATATTCCTAAATAATGGCGATTTAGAAGGCCAAGATGACAACTAACGCGCTTTACACCGATCTGTCTGGCTATTACGACTTAATGTGCGCAGATATCGATTACCAAGCCCAAAGCAACTGTGTGCGCCGACTACATCAGATCTTCGGCAACAACGGCAAAAAACATCTAGACCTAGCCTGCGGCACCGGCCCTCACGTTCAGCATTTCATCGACTTTGGCTATCTGAGCAGTGGGCTAGATATTAATCAGCCGATGCTCGATCTCGCTCAGCAGCGCTGCCCGACTGGCCATTTCAGCCTGCAAGACATGTGTAATTTTCAGGTAGATGACGCCCCTGATTTAATTACCTGCTTTTTATACTCCATACACTACAGCAGCGATATTACTCAGCTGAAATCCTGTATTGCGAGCACCCACCGCGCGCTACCATCTGGCGGTGTCTTTTGCTTTAACACGGTCGATAAAAACAAAATTGATTCCAGCGCCTTTGTTCGCCATACCGCCGAGCACCATGGCAGCCACTTTGCCTTCAGCTCGGGTTGGCGATACAGCGGCCACGGCAAGCAGCAGTCCCTGCGCCTTAAAATTGAAAAGACCACGGGCCTGCATACCGAAACATGGCAGGACGAACATCCCATGGTGGCCGTAACCTTTGACGAATTACAACAGCTGCTGCAGCCGTATTTTGAGGTGCATGTTTTCGAACATGATTATGAAAAACTCATACCCAGTGATGGCGCTTCCGGCAATGCTATTTTTTGCTGCGTCAAAATATAAAGCATTGCCAGCGCTAGTGCGCACATATTAACCGAGTCATTCCCGCTAAACCGGATTTCTGCTATTATTCCTCGGCAAAACCTAAGGGGTGGCTACGGCCTGAGATGCTATTGGAACCAGCAATGCAAACCCTTGAACCTGATCCGGCTAATACCGGCGTAGGAATAGGTCAGTAATCCTCTTCACGTCGCACACCGGGTCTCTTTCAAACCTGTTTCACCCGAGAGAGAACCATGAATCCCCTAATTGCAAAAACATCCCTACGTCACGCTATTGGCCTTGTGGCCTGCCTTAGCAGCGGACTCATTAGCGCGGCAGACACATCAAAATTAGAAGAAGTGATTGTTAGCAGTCAGTTTCGCGACACCAGCTTGCTTGACCTTGCCAGCAGCGTAAGCGTATTTGACCAAAGCACTATCCAAGCACGCGGTGCGAGCAATATCGAACAGCTGCTCAATATGGCGCCAAACGTGAATTATTCGGCGGGGGCATCTAGGGGGCGTTACTTTCAAATTCGCGGCATTGGCGAACGCAGTCAATTCATCGACCCAGTAAGCCCCTCGGTTGGGCTTATTATCGACGGCATTGATTTTAGCGGTCTAGGCCTGGCAGCCAGCACCTTAGACATTGGCCAAATAGAGGTACTGCGCGGCCCTCAAGGAACTGAATATGGTGCGAGTGCCCTAGCGGGGCTCATTAGCATGCACAGCAGCGCACCCTCGGCATCGCCGATGGCAAAAATTTCAGTAGAAGCCGCCCAATACAATAGCCACAAACTCGGCCTAGTCACCAGCGGCCCCCTAAACGAAAAAATAAGTTATCGGATTGCCGCCCAAAACCAGCAGTCTGACGGCTATATTAAAAATCGATACCTAGATCGCGACGACGTCACCAACATCGACGAATCCATTTTGCGCGGCAAATTGCGTTACCAAGCAAGCGACGATTTGCAACTGGATGTCTCGCTGCTCTACCTCAATGCCGACAATGGCTACGACGCCTTTTCCCTGAGCAATACACGCAACACCTTGTCCGACCAGCCAGGCCACGACCGCCAAGAAACCGTGGCTAGCTCGGTTGTCGCCCACTGGTCAGCAAACCCCCTGTTTAGTCTTGAGTCCACACTCAGTGCCGCCAACTCAAATACCGAATACGGCTACGACGAAGACTGGACCTATATTGGTTACCACCCTGCCGAATACAGTTCCACTGACAACTACCAGCGCAACAAAGACAATATTAGTGCAGATTTTCGCTTTATATCGACCGAGCACGCCAAACTACTGAACGACAGCAGTAGCTGGGTGCTTGGCGCCTATCTGCGTAAAGATAGCGAAGACCTAAGTCGCAACGGCAGCTTCACCAGCGAGTTCAACACGGAAAACTTCGCACTCTACGGCCAACTTCGCAGTAGCCTCAGCGACACCCTTGAACTCGTCAGCGGACTTAGGATTGAGCAGCGCAATGCCGACTATGACGACTCACTCGCCGTTACATCGAGTAACGATGAAGAGTTGTGGGGGGGCAACCTCACCCTTGAATACCACTACCATAACGACAGCCTGCTCTACGGCACGATCTCCCGAGGCTATAAAGCGGGGGGCATTAATGGCCGAATCATTTCTGCATCGACGGCAAATTCAGAAATCACAGCCGATATGTATGAATTTGACACCGAGCACATGCTGAATTACGAATTGGGTTTCAAGGGCAGCTGGCTCGACAATCGCCTGCAGGCCCAAGTCGCGGCATTTTACCAAGATCGCAGTGACGTGCAGGCCAAGCAATCGATATTTGACCCCAATAATTTTTCCTTTGACGACTATCTGAGCAATGCTGCCAAAGGCAAAACGACAGGACTAGAAGTAGAGATGAATTATCTCGCCAGTGAGGCCGTTCGCTTTTTTGCAGCAGCTGGCTGGTTAAACGCGGAGTTTAAGGATTTCACTAGCATTACTCATGTCGATGCTAAAGATGACAATACGGGTACAGCGCTACCGCCAGTTAATATGGACGGCCGAGAAGTTGCCCACGCCCCCCATTATCAATTCTTTATTGGCACCGAAATCGCCCTCATCAATAATCTAAGTTTACGGATAGAGCTTGAAGGCAAGGACGAATTCTATTTTTCTAATAGTCACAATGAGAAATCACTGCGCTATGAAATGGTCAACGCGCGCCTAAGCTACCAAGGCAGCAACTGGGACGTGTCGCTATGGGGACGCAACCTAAGCGACGAAAATGTCCAGACTCGTGGTTTTTACTTCAGCAATGCCTTTGGTAACGACCCGGCCAAAGGCTACGCACCAGAGACCTACTACCAGTTGGGTGAACCACGAATTGCGGGCATCTCGGCTAACTACCGCTTTTAAATTCTATAGGGCGACTGAGTGTCGCCCTACTTACCCTATAAGAACATGAGAAAATCATATGAAACTCTCTGTTGAAATCAGCATGTACCCACTGAAAGACATCTACATTCCGGCAATTCAAGACTTTATTGACCGCCTAAACAGCCACGCCAATTTGCAGGTACTCACCAATACCATGAGCACCCAAATATTTGGTGACTACGAAGTGGTAATGGATGTCATAAAGCAAGAAATGCGTAAGTCTTACGAACAATTTGGGCGCGCCATTTTCGTCTGCAAATTTATTGACGGGAACTTAAGCCCGGCCACAGACCATGCTTAACACCGAGACAATTACGGCCATTAAGGACGCAGCTCAGAGTATGTCGCTATGGGAATTAGTCGCGGTTATATTAGCGCTGGCGTATTTAATCCTCGCCATGAAAGAAAAGAATAGCTGCTGGTATGCGGCCTTTATTAGCACAGCAATATACCTATTTTTATTCTGGGACGTAAGTTTAGTAATGGAGTCGGCATTACAGGTATTTTACCTCGTTATGGCGGTGTATGGCTGGTGGCAGTGGCGACATCACGCCGACAAACAACAAAACCTCACCATCCATTGCTGGCCACTCAAAACTCATCTACTGGTGATTGCTGCGGTTGGACTATTAACATTAATTTTTGGCTATGGACTTGCGCAAAAAACCCACGCGGCGCTGCCCTACCTAGACTCCTTTACCACCTGGGGCGCGGTCATTACCACCTATATGGTGACCCGCAAAGTATTAGAGAATTGGATTTACTGGATTGTAATCGACGCGGCCTCAGTCTATTTATATATCGACCGAGGCCTCTACCTCACCGCGCTGCTATTCATGCTCTATGTGGTACTCGTGATCATCGGCTTCTACCAGTGGAATACGCTCTATAAACAAGAGCGGCATGAACATGCCAACCACTAATATTATTCCCAGCGATTGGTGGCGCTGGAGTGACAGCCAGCCGGTCATTATCAAGCCCTTGCTCGGCGGCTTAACCAACCTAAACTATTTAATCAGCGTAAATCATGATCTGTTCGTGCTACGTAAAAACTCAGCTATAAGTGAAGCGCTCAACTTAAATCGCAGCGCTGAAGCCAAAGCACTGAGCCGCGCCGATGAAGCCGGGCTCTGCGCGCCATTAATATATTACGATGACCAACACCAGTATATGGTCAGCCGCTATCTGGGCGATAAAACCTGGTCAGTCAGTATTGATCATAATTTATCTTTACTCGCCGAATTACTTCGCGGCATTCACCAATTACCTGGTATCGATGCAGACTTAAATGTAGAAAATAAAATAAGCTGCTACTGGCAAGCAATAGACGCCCAAGCCGCATTTACCCGCGAATTAAAATCACTCGACTCGGCTGTTCGCACTCATATCACCAGCGCCAAAGCGCTGAATAGCGGCCTAGTGCTCTGCCACAACGATTTGTTAGCCTCTAACCTTATCATTAGCAATAAAGACAAGTTATACGCCATAGACTGGGAATACGCCGCCATGAGCGACCCTTTTTATGAGCTTGCCGTAATTATTGAAGGCAATGCACTCAATGCCAAGCAACAACAATCGCTACTAACACGCTATCTGAGGCAGCCTATCAGCGCCTTAGATTGGCAACGCTTGTACCACTGGCAGATTATTTACGGCTATTTATGTGTGCTTTGGTATGCAGTTCAGTATTCCAATGGCGCCATGCCCAACATCGTCAGCGAGATACACAGACAAATTTTGGCGATTAAGGCCCTCGCAGCAAAAGACGCATAAGATCGAAGACCGCACTAAGCCTCTATCTCCTCATATACTTCTAGCGGCAAACCATCTGGATCACAAAAAAAAGTAAAGGCTCGGCCAGTGTACTCATCCACCCTGATTGGCTCTACCGCTACGCCCAGGGAATTCAAATAGGCCGCCGTCGTTGCCACAGAATCTACGCTAAAAGCCAAATGCCGCAAGCCCTGTGCCTCAGGGTAACTTGGTCTGACTGGCGCACTAGGAAGGGAAAACAACTCGATCTGCGCACCGCTGGGCAAACGCAGATCTAATTTATAGGATGCCCGCTCGGCACGATAATTCTCAGCGACAATCTCCAAGCCTAATATAGACGTATAAAAATGCTTAGACACCGCGTAATCAGAGCAGATGATCGCAACGTGATGAATCGACTTAAACATATAAACGCCCTCGTATCTAAGGGGTCTATATAAGCAAAAATCAACACTGAAGGCGACACTCCGCTAACGACTCTTCGTCGAGATAAGTAATAGTCGCGCTATTAAAATTGAGATCAACAAACAAATGACAGTAAAACTCACCGTGGCGCCACGCCATGGCCACACTGGAATCATTAGAGTAGCCAAGTTCAAAATGGCCATCAAAGGCAGGGTAATTACTCCTAAAACGCATTAAGGCCAAGAGCCGTTTAACCACCGGCTGCGCCACCGCCTCATCAATCTCAGACATACTGTAGAAATGCCGATTAATGTCACGCAACTCGCCAGTTTCTTCCATTAGTTCATTGTCATTGCAGCCGGCCAGCAAGCCTACGTAGTACACTTGAGGAATCCCCGGCGTAAAGAATTGAATTGCCCTCGCCGCCAAATACGCGTCGTCATTGCGCATTAAGGCATCGTAAAAAGTACAGGTTAACTGGTAGATAGCGCCAACGCTGTGAATATTGGCAGCAGAACGGCGCAGTATAGGGTCAGCACTGCGACTGGAGATATTGTCAATTAAGGCGCGAATTTTATCATCAGGCAAAACGCCTTCAACATCGGGAATACAGATACCGTCGTGAGTATCGAGCACCGTAACCATATTGCGCGGGCACATTCGCAGCCAGTTTTTTAAGTACACGCTATTTGCATCCAGCAAGGAAAATAGCAGCAGCGGCGGTAAGGCAAAGCCATAGGGATGCATATTGCGGCGGCTTATGGCGTATTGATAGCTACTGTGGTCATGTACTTCAGGCAAGACCTCAGCACCGTGTAACTGGGCAACACCATTAATCCAGTCGAGGTTACGATAGACATCGGGCTCAACCAAAAAGCAACTGGTACCAATGCGCTTGGTGGTATAACCAAAGGCATCGAGGCGAAACAACTTCACGCCGCGCTGGGCCAAAAAGCCAATATAATTTTCCATTAACTGGTAGGTAAGCTCAGAGTCGTAGTTTAAATCGACCTGATGCTCGGTAAAAGTACACCACACGCGACCCGTACCACCGTCGGCGAAGTCTACGCGTCGAAAAGGTTCCTTCTCTTTGCGAATATGGATTTTTGCTAAATCGTCTGAGCTAATTTCACCAAACTTGTCGACATGCACAAAGAGATCGGCGTACTCAGAGTCGTAACCCTTAGCGATGAAATCTTTGAACTCTTCAGACTCATCAGAAATATGATTTACGGTAACATCGCAACACAGATCGTACTTTGCGGAGATACGCTCAATGTCTGCCCAGTCACCAAATTCGGGATCAACTTCTTTATGCGTCAGCGGCGAAAAGCCTGCATCCGCATTCGAGGGAAAAAACGGCAGAATATGCACTCCGCCAATAGCGTCAGAAAAATGCCGTTCAATGACGGTGTATAAATCCTTTAGATTATTGCCCAGACGATTCGGATAGCAAATCATCTGCACTGCATTGCGTAATGCCATACGGCGTCTCCAGCCTCGGAATCAATAAATAAGCAGCGCGTGCCCACGGCAAAACTGTTCTTGGTGACACCGCAAGGCGTTAAATAATAATATTTAACGCTAAATCACGTCGGGCATCAGCGCCCTAAGCGTGCTCTCGTCGGCAGGCCTGCGACACCCGTCGACAGCCGCCATAAACTCATCACCCCAAACTTTTATGTCATTGTGGCGCACAACCTCGTAAGCCTCGCGCATTCTACTGCGAGCTTCGTCGCGGTTAAGATTTAGCGCAAAGTAGCAGGTTTGCACTAGCTCATTACGATCATGAGGGTTCGCCAAAATTGGGCCGCGCAACTCTGCCGCCGCCCCCGCAAATTCAGATAAAACCACGACCCCGGCACCGTCGGTCATGCCTTGGGTGGCAATATATTCTTTGGCAACTAGATTAAGACCATCGCGCAAAGGCGTAATCCACATCACATCGGCCATACTGTAATAGGCCACCAACTCGGCAAAGGGCAGGCTGCGAAAGAAAAATTGCAGCGGCGTCCAGCCCACTTTGGCAAAGCGACCATTTATACGGCCTACCGCCTGCTCGATTTGTTGCTGCAAATCCCGATAAATTGTCATTTCACTGGCGGCGGGCACACAGACCATCATCAAAGTCACTTTATCGTGGAGATCCGGATGTTCTTCCAGCAAGCCTTCGTAGGCCTCAAGCTGCTCTAATATGCCCTTGGTGTAATCGAGTCGGCCTACCGACAAAATCATGCGGGTACCGTGCAACTCCTCCCTGAGTTCAAGCATTCGTCGTTGTACCTTTGCATTGCCTAGCGCGTCTTCCACCCGCTTGAGATCCAAGCCGACTGGATGCGCCCCCAAACAAATACGACGATCATTAACTTGAATCTCAGTACTCATTTCATCTAAACCCACCGCACAGCCATAGCTCAAAAAGCGCGGCGCGCAGCTCATTCTCTCCGTTACTATCAAAGGCGTTACACCACGGGCGACATCAACAAAGTTCTCACTCTGACGAGGAATATGAAAGCCGATATAATCGCACTGCAATAAGCTGCCAATAATATCTCGGCGCCAAGGAATAACATTGAACACGTCCGCTGACGGAAAATAGGTGTGGTGAAAAAATGCAATAATTACATCAGGGCGAATCTCGCGTAAAAATGCTGGAACCATCCATAAATTGTAATCGTGTATCCACACCGTTGCGCCTTCAGCGGCCTCGCTGGCGGCCACCTCAGCAAAGCGTTTATTCACATTAAGGAAAACCTGCCAATGATCCTCTCTAAAGGTCGCGCGTTCCCAGAAGGTATGCAGGGTTGGCCAGAACGCTTCTTTAGAGAACTTTTTATAAAAAATATCCATTTCGTGTGTTGTTAAGGCCACTCGTGCGGCAAGTAAATTGGGGTAGCGCGCGGCATCTACTTCGGTGTGAGTTTCAAAATTAGCGTCACCTTCTTCATGAATTGACCAAGCAACCCAAGAACCCGCGCGACCGTCGGCAAAAAAACTCATCAAGGTTGGAATAATGCCGTTGGGGGAGCTTGGCCTGCGCCGGATAGTCTCACCATTTTCGCGAAACTCTTCATAGGGAAGTCGGTGATAAACAATTACCAAATCAGACTTCCCCGGCACCAAGACATCGCGCTGTTCTGCGGCCATGCCCGCCGCACCTAAAAAGCCAAAATGTTCTATCGCTTGTAAAATACCGCCACAACCGGCCTCCTCGGCGTGGTAGACCCGCGCCTGATTTTCGGTCGCGCGTAATAAGGCGGGTTCAGACTCGCCAACGCAAACACCAATAAAGCCGTGTTCGTACATGGACAAATCATTCAGGGTATCGCCCGCAACCAAGACATCTTCATCGTCTATGCCCAGTTGCTCGACCAGGCCCCGCAAAGTAGAACCCTTATTCACGCCCTTGGGCAAAATATCCAGATACAAGCCAGCCGAATACAGCAGATCACAATCCAATCCACTGACGGCCGCTTCAAGCTCGTCGCTAATCGCTTCGGCATGACAAAAGAAGGAGTATCGCCGCTCCTGAGGAACATCCTGACGCTGTAAATTAGCAATATGGCTTACCGCAGATTCAACCACATGGTCACCCGGCCAGCGTTTATCAATGTCACCCTGCAGCGGTTGAATGGCTTGCTGAGTGTGGCCATCAACCACCGTACAGCCCACGTCACAAATAATATAATCCGGCTCGGGAATCATGGGGTCAGAGAGCAGCGGCAATACCGACTCCAGTCCGCGACCGGTCACAAAAGCGAGTTTAATTTCTGGGTGCGCCGCAATTAATCGATAAAGTTTAAGGCGCTGGTCATTGTCGCCAGCTAGAAATGTACCGTCTAAATCCGTAGCTAAAAGCATTAAAATCACCTGCGTATGGACGCAGAGCCCAGCTCCCACCAGACTCCGGGTGCTGTTATAAAATTTCATAACACCAACAGACGACACCGGCGCTGCACAGAGTGTTTACTAGTGCCGTCTACTTTGCTGTTCAATGAGTATGCAGATTTTGTGCCGATAAAAAACACGTTCATTTGACCAAAAGCGCCAATAACGCCGACACACAGGCTTGTTGGGCGAGTTTTAAAATTATGTAAATTTCATGGAAAAATTATTTTTTTTCAAAACCTTATACGATCCAGCACCACAAACTGGGCAACCGCACCAATGTGGCCCTTCTCAAGGCGCTTAAAAAATTTCAAATGAAGATTTGCCCCAACGCAAAAGCTATGCCACAGTAAAACCGTGATGTCTAAATACTGGTTGAACACAATCGCCGCCGCACAGACCTTGCGCCGCGACTTACACGCCCACCCCGAGCCAAGCTGGCAAGAGGTTCGCACCGCTGAAACAGTGCAGAACACCCTTAGTCAACTCGGCATTGCTTGGCGCAAATGTGCCGGAACGGGCACCATCGCCACACTGCAAGCCAACAGCAAAATTGCTAAACCCCACAGCAAACATATCGCACTGCGCGGCGACATCGACGCCCTGCCGATTATTGAGCAAACCGGTCGCGACTGGTCGTCGACCCAGTCGGGCTGTATGCACGCTTGTGGCCACGATGGTCACACCGCCACATTGCTTGCCACCGCGCGCTGGTTAAAACACAATGAACAAAGCTTAACTGGCCCTGTCACATTACTATTCCAACCAGCAGAAGAAGGCGGACACGGCGCGAGAGAAATGATTAATGAAGGCGCACTAGACGGCATCGACGAAATTTACGGCTGGCACAACTGGCCTGCAATTCCCTTCGGGAAACTGGTGTGTCCCGACGATATCGTTATGTGTGGCAACGGCACCTTTACCATAACGGTGACCGGCAAGGGCGGTCATGCCAGCCAACCAGAACTGTGCCGGGATCCCGTGCTCGCCGCCAGCGCGATTACCCTAGCGCTGCAACAAATTGTCAGTCGCCGCCTAGCCCCTCAGCAGGCAGCCGTCGTTAGCGTCACCTCCTTCATGGCCGACAGCGGGGCAACCATTATTCCCCAGCAGGCGATCTTGGGCGGCAGTATTCGCATGCCAGATCAAGCGAGTCGCGATCAAATCAACGCCCTAATCACCGAGATTAGCCAGCACACCGCGCACAGCTACGGCGTGGCCTGCGAGGTCGAAATAACACCCCGCTACAACGCCACCATCAATCACCCAAAGCAGGCTCAGCATGTTCGCCAGCTTTGGCAAGAGAGCAACGGCAGCGATTCACTGCACTTAAATATCCGCACGCCAATCATGGCCTCAGAAGATTTCAGTTATTATCTGCGGGAAATTCCCGGCGCCTTTGCACTCATTGGTGCGGACGACGGCGACGCGCATCATCAAGTGCCCTGCCACAGTCCCCACTACGATTTTAATGACCGATTAATCCCTCTGGTTACCAATTTGTTTTCTCGCCTCTGCGGCGTGACGACGCCCGAAAAACCTGCACAAACCATCTGAAAATAGCACCTCCGTCAGCATCACGACGGACATTATTTACAAGAAGGAGCACGCATGAGTATTTTTGAGCAACGTGAATCAAACATCCGCGCCTATTGCCGAGTGTACCCTGTGGTATTCGACAAGGCCGTAAACGCCCGCCAAACCGACGAGAGCGGCAAACAGTACATCGACTTTTTTGCCGGTGCCGGGGTTTTAAACTTTGGCCACAACAATCCGCGCATGAAAAAGGCCATGATTAATTACCTTGAATCCGACGGTGTTACCCACAGCCTGGACATGCACACCACCGCAAAGCGGGCGTTCATGGAGCGCTTCGTGAAAACCATTCTTGAACCTCGGAATATGGACCATAAAATGCAATTTATGGGGCCAACCGGTACCAACTCAGTTGAGGCTGCCCTCAAAATTGCCCGGCGCGCCACTGGCCGCCAAGAAATAGCGGCCTTTACCCACGGCTTTCACGGCATGACTTTAGGCGCCTTGGCTTGCACCGCCAATGCCTATTTTCGCGGCGCAGCGGGAGTGCCGCTGAACCATGTATCACATCACAAATTTGGCTGTACAGAGCACCTTAAACAGTTGGCAAGCTACTATAGCGACGCCTCTAGCGGCTTCTCGCCACCCGCCGCATTTTTGGTTGAAACCATACAGGCGGAAGGCGGCGTCAACGTTGCCAGCAAGGAGTGGTTACAAGCGCTGGCGAAGCTCGCCAAAGATGTCGGCGCCCTATTAATTATTGACGACATTCAGGTCGGTTGTGGCCGCACTGGCAGTTACTTTAGCTTTGACGATATGGAACTCGATCCCGATATTGTCTGCCTTGCCAAAGGTGTTGGCGGTATGGGCACGCCCATGGCCCTCAACCTCGTTAAACCCGAGATCGACAAGCACTGGTCCCCTGGCGAACACACCGGCACGTTTCGCGGCCAATCTCTGTCGTTTGTTGCAGGTAGCGAGGCCCTCGGCTATTTCGAAGACAGTGAACTCATGACTGAGGTCGCCCACAAAGCCGCACTCATGGCGGGCGCACTCGCGCCACTTGAAAAGAACATTAAGGCGATTACCGTGCGTGGCAAAGGCATGATTCTCGGCTTAGATGTTGGCAGTGGTGAACAAGCCAAGGCGATTGTAGACGCGTGCTTTGCCGACGGCCTGCTCATTGCCAGCTGTGGCACTGGTGGCCGCGTGGTTAAATTAATTCCGCCGCTCACCATTCCCCACGACGACCTCCAGCAAGGACTCGACATCCTGGTGAACAATACCAGCAAAGTGATGGAGGCCACCGCATGATCCAACGCGACGATATGACCTTTCCTTTGGAGGAATACCAGAATCGCCTCGCGGCGCTGCGACTGCGCATCGCTGATCGACGCTTAGATGCCGTGGTGATTTCTGACCCAGAGAACATCATGTACCTCACCGATTACCAAACCACGGGGTACTCCTTCTTCCAAGCCTTAGTCGTGCCCCTAGAAGATGAGCCCTTCATGATCACGCGCGCCATGGAGGAATCGAATATTATTGCCCGCACCTGGGTAGAGCGCACGCGGCCCTACCCCGACACCGGCGACGCGATACAAATGCTGGTAGATGCCCTGCGCGAATTTGGCCTCGCCAAAAAACGCATTGGCTACGAGCGCAATAGCTACTTTTTCCCGGCTTATCAACAAGATCGAATCCACACTACGCTGACTGAAGCGAAGTTACTCGACTGTTTTGGCATTGTAGAGCAGGGCCGAATTTGCAAATCACCCGCAGAAATTCAGCTCATGCGCAAAGCCGCAGCGGCCACTGAAGCAGGCATGCAAGCAGGTATCGACGCCTGCCAAGCCGGTGTCACTGAAAACGAAATTGGCGCAGCCATCAGTTCTGCCATGTTCAAGGCGGGCGGCGAACCACCAGCGGTAATGCCCTACGTAACGTCGGGTCCCCGTACCATGATCGGCCACGCCACTTGGGAGGGCCGCACCGTACTGCCCAATGAGCATGTGTTTTTAGAAGTGGGCGGCTGTTATCGTCGCTACCACACCGCCATGATGCGCACCGTTGTACTCGGCAAACTCAGCGACTCTATGCACCACGCCCAAGAGCGGATGAAACTGGCACTGCACGCAGTGCACGACAAAGTTCAACCGGGCATGACCGTCTCTGACGCCGACAACTTAGTGCGCAATATTATTTCTGAAAACGACTGTGGCGCTAGGCTTATCACCCGCTCCGGCTATTCCATTGGCATCGCGTTTCCGCCCAGTTGGGATGAGGGCTATATCGTCAGCCTCAAACAGGGCGAATCAACGGTGCTGCAGCCCGGTATGACCTTTCACATCATTCCCTGGATGTGGGGCGTAGACGGCGACAAAACCTGCGGAATTTCCGATTCAATTTACATTACCGACACCGGCTGCGAATCCTTTTTCACTATGGACCGCGATTTCACCGTAAAACCCGAGCAGCCTGAACCCGCTCTGCTAGAATTTGACGAAGCACGTAAAAACAAACGGGAACGAGCCGAAGCCAGCACCAGCGGCGACAAGGCCAAAGCGAAAAGCGGCGAGTAATCATTCACAACGAGGTAGCCATGCTAACAGCGACAAACCCCTGCACCGGAAAAGTCATAGCCGAATACCCCACTTTAAACAGTAGCGAGCTCCACGAAAAAATTGGCGACGCCTACCGTGCCGCCGACCAATGGCAGACCACCAGTATTGAAGAGCGCGGCAAGGTACTGCGCGCAGTAGCGGCAGAACTCCGCGTGCAAAAAGACGCCCTAGCTAAACTCATGGCCTTAGAAATGGGCAAGCCAATTCGCGAAGGCGGCCCCGAAGTTGAAAAAGCAGCGGGCTGCGCCGAATACTACGCCGAGCACGCTGCAGAGTACTTGGCGCCGCAAACCCTACCCTCAGACGCCAGCATTAGCTATGTGTGCCATCCACCACTGGGCACCCTACTCGGCATACTGCCGTGGAATGCGCCGCTGTGGTTGGCCTTTCGCTACCTTGCGCCCGCGCTCATGGCAGGCAATACCTGTGTCATGAAGCACGACCCCAATGTGCCGGCCTGCGCCGCCGCCATCGCCAAAGTCTTTACCGATGCCGGTGCCCCAGAAAATATTGTGGTTAACGTCGCTATCGACAATAGCACCATAGAAACCGCCATCCGCGACCCCCGTATTGCCGCCGTGTCGTTTACCGGCTCAGGCAATGCGGGTCGCATTGTTGCCGCCATTGCAGGCTCCGAAATCAAACCAACGGTGCTTGAACTCGGCGGCTCCGACCCCTGTATTGTTCTCGCCAACGCTGATTTAGATGCCGCGGCAGACGTTGCCACCCTGTCGCGCATGATCAATGCGGGACAATCTTGCATTGCGGCAAAGCGCATTATTGTCGAAGACACCGTATACGATACCTTTGTCGAAAAGCTGCACACCCGAATGGCAAAATTCAAAACCGGCGACCCACTTCTTCCAGATACCCAAGTCGGCCCTATTGCCAGAGAAGACCTGCGTCAAAACCTGCATCGCCAAGTCACTGAAACCATTAGCGCTGGTGCCAAATGCCTACTCGGCGGGGAACTCAGCGAGGGCCCAGGTTTCTTTTATCCGCCGACGCTATTAGTTGATGTAACAGAGGGTATGTGCGCATTTAAAGAAGAAACCTTCGGCCCCGTCATGGTCGTGATCCGCGCCGCCGATGTTGAAGAGGCCGTGCAACTCGCCAACGAAACCCCCTACGGTCTTGGCGCGGCGGTATGGACCAACGACGCCAAACTCGCCACCAACATTGCCAACCGCCTAGAAGCGGGCCAAGTCGCCATAAACGGTATTGTTAAAACCGACTCGCGGCTGCCTAGCGGTGGAATAAAAGGCTCTGGCTATGGCCGCGAATTGGGGCCCCACGGTATTCGGGAATTTGTGAATACCAAGCAAATTTGGGTGAAGTAAAGCGAGCACATCGCCCCTATAAAATAAATGGGGGCGAATAGCGTTTCACAGCAAAAGCCAAAGCGTCATTCACTTTATTTCCGCGACATAAATTGTATTAAAATACAGAATGCCACGCTTAACAAAAATAGTAACATCACTCCCGACACTGCAGCTTGAAACACTTGATATTAAGTAACTTCCTGAGCTTGTTTTAATGGTTGCGTGTGAATGGGCTTCGGCGCTTTTCCCACCAAGAACAGCACATTTTTCAATTGCGCCGGTCATTACTTTTAAGGTTTCTCCGTTCGCAGTGATGCAAATAGCAACATAGACACCCAGAATTAATATTGCAGCGAATACACTCTTGACTAAATTCCTAATATTTTTTTCCATCATCTCTACTTTCATTAATTATGGCGCCGCTAGGCCCGTAAAATATTGCGCTTAGGCGCGTATTTATAAAGCTCAATACGACATTTTATTCAAAACCGAGTAACGCTAGGGTGTCAGTGCGATCTATAAAATGAGTTTGCCAGCGCCTTGGTCAGCAACTGCGCCGAAATTTCTTTGCAGCCACTCACATTCTGTCCAGCCCACAAGGGCGAAAAATCGCCACTGCCCATACTTTCTGCTCTTGCCCGCAAAGACGCGATGGCTGTTGCCGCCAGCGGAAATTGTGGAGCGAGGCTATTTATCGGCCCAAGCTCGCGGATTAAACGGTTTACAATGCCCCGCGCCGCACCACCGCTGAACAAATTGGTGAGCGCGGTAAAATTAGCAGCGTCACTTTGCAGAGCTGCGCGGTGAATTGGGCTGGTGTTCGCCTCGGGGCAAAGCAAATAGGCAGTACCAATTTGAGCGGCTATCGCGCCGAGTTTAACGGCCGCGTCAACGCCTGTGCTGTCGGCAATTCCGCCCGCCGCAATAACAGGAATATTTACCGCGCTGGCAATTTGCGGCAGCAAGGCAAAGGTGCCAACTTGGGTATTGAGATCCGTCGACAAAAAGAAGCCGCGATGGCCGCCCGCCTCTAAGCCCTGGGCGATGACCGCATCTGCTCCGCGGGCCTCGAGCCAGCGCGCTTCAGCGACGGTGGTGGCGCTTGCAATTATCTTTCCGCCCCAAGCCCCTATTTTCGCCATTAATTCCGGTGCTGGCAGGCCAAAATGAAAACTCACTACTGGCGGTTTAAATTCCCCCAAGAGCTCGGCTGTTTCCGCGCTAAAAGGCCTGCGCCCTGCACCCTCGGGTATCGCGCTTACATCTATACCCAGCTCAGTAAAATACGGAGCCAGCGCTTGGCGCCAGTTTCGCTCTTGCTCCGCATCCGGTTCTGGTGGCACATGACAGAAGAAATTAAGATTATAGGGGTTACTGGTCTTCGTCGTCAGTGCGCGTAATTCCGTATGCAGCGCGTCTGAACTTAGCATGGCACAGGGCAGCGAACCCAGACCGCCAGCATTGGATACCGCAACAGCTAGTTCGTGGTTTTGCACCCCCGCCATCGGCGCTTGAATAATAGGCAGTTCAACGCCGAGAAGTTCTTTTATATTCATTGCCTATCCCCTTGCAAAGTAATCACGGCTATCTGCATCGCGAGAATGAATTTTACCTTGGCGCTTCATGTTAAGCCTAACGCGGTCGGTGAAACGCGGTTAATTCCTGCACAATAGCAGTACCTAGATTTACGCCAAACTGCGCCACCGCCCAATCTCCTGCTTTATCGCTATAATAACGCAAGGTTTCGGAGGCCTTGGCCGTGTGGAGCCAAGCAAGCAGGCCAATGTTTAATAAAAACGTCACGGCAAACACCAAACGGAAGCTGACTTTTTGAGTTTTATGCCTAAGTCTTTGCTGAGCGATAAGTGCGCCCGGCCATCCGCCAAGCAAAGCAGTCAACTGCAAGGTATTCTCCTGCACTCGCCAAGCGCCACGCCTTGCCGCCTTTTTATCTTTGGCATAGAGCGCATATGACGCAATACTGGCAATGAAATACGCCACGCTCACCAGTACTGGGGTATATCCAAACCAATAGGAGTAAAGAAGGCCTGCAATTAATAAAATAATTGGGTAGTAATAAATTTTCATCAGATGTTCGCTTATTGCGACTTACGGCGCTAAGGCGCTTTGCAAACGCTGGTTTAGTTGGTCTGGATAAACTTTTGTCAATGACACGACATCACAGTTTTGGAACTGACAGAATTGCTTAACGGCCTCTACAAAAGCGAAAACAAGCATTTCCTCGTCGTTATTGTGCACATCAAAATGCAGAAATTTAATTTCCAAACGGCGTTCCCTGCGATGGGCTTTGCAATCCATACGCCCAATAAATTCATCGCCGTAAAGCAGTGGCAGACTAAAGTAGCCGTACTTGCGCTTAGCTTCGGGGACATAGCATTCTATTTGATACTCAAACTGAAACAAGGCTTTAAGACGGTCGCGCTGAATAACACTATTATCAAATGGCGAGAGAATCATGAGACGCTTCTTCAGTCTCGGTAGCGGCCTTGCTAGCGCACCCGCGTGCACAACAAACACTTCGCCATTGCTCGCCTGCACTTGCTCCAAATTACCCATCGCCAAGCGCTCAGCCACTTGGGCCTTTACTGCATTTCGCAGTTCAGTGTCACGCCGCAGGTAGGTGAAGCCCTTTAATGCGACTAATCCGTGGCAGCGCAACTGCTGCTCTATCATGTGCGCAGCGAATTCATCCACACTGGGCACGGATGTGTTTATATTGCCCGGCAGCACCCGCTCGGTAAGATCATAGGTTTTTTGGAAGCCCTCACGATTGCTGACCATGAGGTCACCCTGCATATACAACTGTTCCAAGGCTTTTTTGGCGGGCTTCCAATCCCACCAGCCCGCGCGCTGCTTAGTATTGGTTTCGAGGTCCCGAGATCGCAACGGACCATCGATACGAATACGGGCTAACAATTCCCTCATCAACTTTTTATCTGGCGTTTTAAACCAGTGGGTACGGCCGCACTTAATTGCGTGCTTATACGGTAAAGAGAAACGAAAATCTTCAATGGGAATAAGCGCCGCGGCGTGTGTCCAGTACTCAAAAATGTCGCCGTTTAGCAACATCTGATTCGTCATAGTCGGACTGAACTTAGGCACCCGCGAATACAAAACATGGTGATGTGCCCTCTCTACCACCGAGATAGTATCTATTTGCACATAAGCCAAGTGCTGAATAGCCTTACGCGCCCCCTCTATTCCTCGGCCATAGGGCTGCGTTTGCAATAGGCCCTGTGCAGCTAGCGCCATCCGCCGCAAACGTGTCAGCATTTGCGGCTGCCGAGCGTCAATTACTGTCATGGTCGTTTCGGTGTCATGTTAAAAGTAGGTCGAGGCAGTATTTAAAAACAGATACTACACCATTATTTACTAACGGCCTGTCCAACTGTCGCCAACACCCTAGTGTGCTCTAGCAAAGATACATCGCCCACATCACCGTGGCCGGGGACAACAAGTTTGGCATCGGCGTAACGAGATTGCAGCTCTTCAACCGACGCTGACCATGCGCTGAGCACGGCATCGCTGGTATTACCAAGGCTTGTCGCCGCGTTGGCGCGAATTAAACAACCCCCAAAAAGAAGCTTTTGCTCTGGCAGCCAGACAACGACATTGTCTTGGGCATGCCCTGCGCCGGGATAAAAAACCTCTATGTGCGCCTTCACCAGCGAAAATTTATCTTTATTGAAGGTATTTGCCGCAAGGGGCCTACCTTGGCGCTGCAATATTTTATTGGTTCGAGCTGAAGCGTAGGTGGGTATTGCATTCGCATTAAGGTATTCAATACCTGCCGTGCGGTCTTCATGGAAATGCGTTGAAACCACGCTTTTAAGTGTAAATCCTTGGGCGTTAATCCACTGCAACAAGGTTTCGGTATCTTGCGTCGACCACGGTGTGTCGACAATATAGGCCTCGCTGCCTATGAGGACAACGAGGCCATTTGAATCAACCAGGCCAAAGCCATCGACGACTTTATGAGAGATATGCAAATAAACACTGTCGGTGAGCTGCTGAATTTTTAAAGGCGGCAGCTCTTCACTCGCCCAAACTTGGGCGTGACTCATCAGGGTAAGCGTCAGTAACAGCGCGACGAATATAGGTCTCATGGCACATCCTTATCAATAGACATTGGGCTGCGCCAGCGGCGCCTAAGGGCAAGATTTCAGCCTTGCCAAAGAACACCAATACACTAAAACCAAAGGTCAAGCGGGGCGACATCCGCGTATACATGCCCCGATTCTACTGGCTACTGACAATCACCTCAAAAGCTATTTACGGTCACATTAATCGACGTTCATTACACTGCCGGATACTTCTCTGCCATCATCGATCGAATGTCTTTCTTCAGCACCTTGCCCGTGGGATTACGCGGCAAGGCAGCGATGTACTCCAGCTTGCGCGGAATTTTATACGCCGCTAACTTGCCTCGACAAAATTCGCTGAGTTCTTCCGCGGTTAATTCTGGCTGCCCGCCAGAAACCAGCACCGCGAGGGGAGCCTCTCCCCACTTCGCATCAGGTACGCCAATAACGGAGGCATCCTGAATGTGTGGATGAGAAACGAGTATATTCTCAATTTCCGCAGGGTAGATATTTTCGCCGCCTGAAATAATCATGTCTTTCACACGATCTTGAATATAAACATAGCCCTCTTCATCTACCCGGCCAGCGTCGCCAGTGTGCAACCAGCCATCGACTACCGCTTTGGCAGTGGCCTCAGGGTTATTCCAGTACCCCTGCATGATCTGTGGCCCATTGGCGACAATTTCACCAATTTCACCCAGCGGGAGCTCACTGCCGTCTTTACCGACAATCTTAATCTCGGTGCCAAACACCGCTCGACCACAGGAGCGCAACAATTCAGGTCGGCCAGCCAAGGCTTTACGGTGATCCGCCGCAGTTAAGAAGGTCAAGGCCATGGTCGCCTCAGTTTGGCCGTAGCCTTGCACAAAGTCGCAGGCAAAGGCGTCGATACACTCTTTTAACAAGGTTTCAGAAATTGGCGAGGCACCATAATTAATCGTGTGCAATTCCGAGAAATCGTAATCTTTAATATTCGGCACCATCGCGAGCGAGAACTGCAACATCACCGGAATAACCGCAACGGTGTTGATATGCTCTTTGGCTAGCGTTTCGATCATGCCCACCGGATCGTAATCCCGGTGAATAATCATAGATCCGCCGTAGATCACCCCTAGCAATGCGCCCACTAAACCCACGGCATGGAAGGTGGGCGCAATGACCAGGCCACGTTCACCTTCTCGAAAGCCAATCCCAGTACTCATTGGCGCTTGGTAGGAGTTAGCCAAGACATTGGCGTGGCTAATAAGCACGCCCTTGGGCAAACCGGTAGTGCCACTGGTGTACATTTGAAACAAGATGTCATCGCCCGTGATATCGACGTCGACCAAGCTGGCCGGACTAGCCAACCAGGCGGGCAAACTCCTCGCGCTTTCATCACTGTCGATGCACACACACGGCACACTATTGAGATAATCACCGCGCAGGCTATTAAATTCCTGATCCATAAACAGAAATTTAACAGCGGCGTCACCGGCAATAAAATCGAGTTCAGCGGCCGTTAGCCGGTAATTAAGCCCTACTGCCACCGCGCCAATACGCGCGCATCCCAGAAAGATACAAAGGTTATCAACGGAGTTTTTAGCCAGTATCGCAACACGGTCACCCTTGCCAATTCCCTCAAGCTGAAGGTGAGCAGCAATAGCATTGATGTGTGCCCAGGCCTGAGCATAGCTAAACGATTTAATATTATCGCTGGCCATCATTACGTCACTGCGACGCTGGGCGTGGTATGCAGTATGATCATTGATATTGTTAAAAATTTTCATGGTTTCTCCAAATTATTGTTATTTTATTCGTTCCGTATTCACAATGATCAAGCGTAACTCAATTCACAATATTCACGACGTTGATGCAAGGCACTACCGAAATAGCTGTCAATCATCATTAAACGTTTTAAATAATGACCTATAGGCATTTCATTACTCACGCCCATACCGCCATGTAATTGCACAGCCTCTTCAGCCACTTGGCGACCGTATTTTCCGACCATCGATTTAAGCGCGGCAATGTCTTTCTGACGCTCACTGCTGCCGTCAAGCACCGAGCACTGCGCCCTAATTAGTAAAGACCGACACAATTCAGTGGCCATGAACATGTCCACCATACGATGTTGCAAGGCCTGAAATTTACCAATAGCGGTGCCGAATTGCTTGCGGGTATTGGCGTAGTCTGCAGTGGCTTTATACAAGTACTCCATAGCCCCCACCGCCTCGGCACACAGCGCAATAAGCGCCTCCCCAACGACGTCGGCAATCAGCGGATACGCGTCGCCCTCTGCAGTCAGCATATTTTCTGCGGGCACACGCAAATTAGTAAAGCGAATATTCACTGCGCGCTGACCGTCCATCAACACCACCTCTTCACGCTCTATGGCGGGATCCTGGGCGTCAATTTTGAACAGACTAATCCCCTGCTCACTATTTACTTCGCCGCGAGTACGCGCAGGCAATAGAATAATATCTGCGGCAGCGTTTAATACTAGCTGCTTCTGACCATTCAAAATATAGTCGTCGCCATCTAGCTTAGCAGTAGCGCTCACGTGACTCAGACAAAACGTACCTTGGCCTTCTAACCAAGCAAAACTCGCCTGTAATTCACCGGCCATCAACTGGGGCAAAATACCCTCGCACAAAGCCGTATTACTACTGCGCGCGATCAGCTGTCCCGCCAACACAATACTCGGCCAATAGGGTTCTACCACCAGGACCTTGCCAAACTCTTCCATAAGCACACAGGTATCAACAATACTGCCACCAAAGCCACCCACCTCTTCGGTAAATGGTACAGTGAGCCAACCCAGCTCAGCAAAGTGAGTCCAATGACTCACGCCACCGCTTTGCATTATATTCGCGCTGCGCTGTTCAGGGCTGTAATTAGCAAGCAAGTATTTCGCCACGCTGTCTTTGAGCATAAGCTGCTCTTCATTTAATGAAAAATCCATTCTGCCTCTCCTGCGTGGTGTTATAAGCCCAATGCGAATTTAGCAATAATATTGCGCTGTACTTCATTACTGCCGCCATAAATGGTACTGGCTCGACCAAACATATAACTGCGTCGCGCCATATTCGCAGTACTTTGCCACAGGGCTTGCGCGCCATGTTCAGCGGGTAGCACACCGCCAAAGCTCGCCACTACGTCCCATTGCAGGCTCTGCACCGCCTGTTGCATTTCGGTACCCTTTAGCTTCAGCAGCGACGATTCCATACCCGGTGCCCCGCCGCTATCAATAGCGCTCAACACTCGCAATTCAAGAAACTCTAACGCCATTACGTCCATTTCAACGTCCGCCAAGCGCGCCTGAAAGTCGGGAGAACTCAATAGCGATAAGGATTGATTCTGACTCTGCGCCGCCATTTCGCGAATATTGGCCAAGGTGCGCTTACAGTAAGGTACGCCAGACAATGCGGTGCGCTCGTAGGTAAGCAGCGCTTTGGCATACGTCCAGCCTTGATTTTCTTCGCCAATCCGATTTGCCATTGGCACCCGCACATTGTCAAAGCTCACTTCGTTAAGGTGATGCTCATCGTCAATGGAGATAATCGGCGACACCGTCACTCCCGGGCTTTTCATATCAATTAGCAAGAAACTAATACCTTGCTGAGGCTTGCCCTCATTACTGGTGCGCACTAAGCAAAATATCCAATCGGCATATTGAGCGTAGGTTGTCCAAATTTTGGTGCCAGTAACCAAATAGTCGTCACCATCGCGCACGGCCTTGGTTTGCAGGGCCGCCAAATCTGAGCCCGCGCCCGGTTCAGAATAACCTTGGCACCACCAAATATCCGAGGCCTTAGTGGCCGGTAAAAAACGCGCTTTTTGTTCTTCTGAGCCGTAGCTATACAACACCGGCGCCACCATTTTGATACCCATTGGCACGACGTCCGGCGCGCCCGCCGCAGCCAGTTCAGTACTATAGATGTATTTCTGGGTGGCACTCCAAGGCTGGCCACCATGCTCAACAGGCCAGCCATGAGCCGCCCATCCTTTGTTGTCGAGGCATTTTTGCCACTCAACACTGGCGTCGCGAAAGGTGTCGGGATGATGAATACGCGCCGCGAGGTCGGCGCTGTAATTGTCGCGCATAAAACTGCGCACTTCGCTCTGAAATGCCAGTTCGTCGGCACTGAATTTAGCGTGCATAGCGAGTCCTTTACAGTTAATGGTGAATTAGCGGGCCTTATTCAAAAAAGGAGATAAATTTATCTGAATATAAATCGCGACCAATGATCAATTTCATAATTTCTGAGCTACCGGCAAAGATCCGGGTAATCCGCGCATCAGTGTACATACGGCTAATGGGGTACTCGTCCATATAACCGGCGCCACCATGTAGTTGCACGCCTTCGTCCACCATTTTGCATAATAGCTCACTGGTAAACAGTTTGGCTTTTGCGGCGTCTTCTGAGGTTAGCAGCCCGGCATTATGAGCAGCCACACACTGATCAACATAGGCTTGTGCCACATCTAATTCAGTGCGCAAGTCCGCCATTTTAAATTCGGTATTCTGCATTTTAGACAAGGGCTTACCGAACACTTTGCGCTGCTGGGTAAACTCTCTGGTCACTTCGAAGGCTTTGTGGGCGCCAGACAAAAAGCCGCAGGCACCAATTAATCGCTCTTCAGCTAAACCCTGCATCAGATAAATAAAACCGTGGCTTGGGTCACCCAGCACGTTTTCTTTTGGCACGCGCACATCCGTGAAAAATAGCTCAGCGGTGTCCTGAGCCTTCATGCCCATTTTTTTCAAATTACGGCCGCGCTCAAAACCTTCCATGCCGCGCTCTATCAAAAACAGCCCAACGGCGTGGGGGTTGTTCTCTGGGTCAGTTTTAGCCGCAACGATAACAACGTCAGAATTGATACCGTTGGTAATATAAGTCTTGGTGCCGTTGAGTAACCAGTGATCCCCCATATCTTTGGCGTGTGCGCGCATTCCGGCCAAGTCAGAACCGGCATCAGGCTCTGTCATGGCGATGGCCAATATGGTTTCACCACTCACACACTTAGGCAAAAAACGCGCTTTCTGCTCGGCATTACCAAAACGGTCTATATAAGGGCCTACTAAGCGGCTGTGCAATGTATTAGCCCAATCTCCAGCGTAAATACGGCTGGTTTCTTCAATAATAATTTGTTCAAAACGAAAGTCGCGGTCGCCCATACCGCCGTATTCTTCGTCGGGCCAAATCATTAAAAAGCCTTGTTCGCCAGCGCGGACAAAGGCCTCGCGGTCAACAATGCCCTGCTCTCGCCACCGTTCAGTATTCGGCGCAATTTCCTGCTCAAGAAACTTGCGGTAAGCCGTGCGAAACATGACTTGCTCTTCGGTAAAATTACGCGGCAACATAATGCTTAACCTCTTTTAAATTTAGCCTGTTATTTTTTAACTAGCAGCGCAGCAATACGCCGCAGCGTGCCATTGCCGCGCGCAGTACAAATGCGTGACGACGACCTACCATTATTTTAGGTGTAAAGAGTCGCCCTTATCGCACGACGAGGCAATGACAAGCCATGACATCCAATAGACATTATGTTACAAACTGAATGTAAACTCAGTGAACGCGCTGGCGGCTTCATTTAGCCGACTAAAAGCCCGGCGATATCCCCTCACAGTCGGGAGTAACATGGAAAATAGAACTATCTCCATCGCGTTTATTCGCAATATGGTGTCTGGTTGCGGTCTGCCAACACACTATTGCGAACAGCTCTTGCTGCGCGCGGGTGTCGATCCAAAATCGATAAACAGCGCCCAAGCACGGGTAAGCCCAACACAATTATCCCAGCTCAACAAATGGATAACCGAAGCCACTGGCGATGAAGGTATGGGCCACTATCTTCGCCCACAAAAGCGCGGCACCTTCAACGTGCTCGCACGGTATTTACAAACCGCTAAGGATTTGCAACAAGCCTTAGAACGCAACGTTCATTTTTATAATTTATTTGATTTCGGGTTTAGGCTCACCCTGCTTCGCCGCGGTGAAAGCGTGCATTATCGCGTAGAAGCCGACTACGGCGTGGTACTGAGCAACTGGGTGTACGAGCAACTATTAATGGTGAACCACCGGTTTTTATGCTGGCTAACCAGCAGCCCAATACCGCTAAGCCGGGTTAATCTGAACTACCCAACACCCACTCACAGCGGCGAATATCATTATTTATTCTTTAGCGATACGCGCTTTAATCAGGCCTACTGCGAAATTATTTTTGACGAGAAGCTGCTTAAATTACCGGTAGTACGCTCCAGCCAAGAGCTAGAAGACTATTTAACAAAAGTGCCCTACGAATTTTTGCACAGCAGCACTCGCGCCAGCAGTTACACCGAGCAAATACGCCTGCTCATCAAAAAATCGCTGCCAACGCTGCCCAATTACGAGGATTTAGCCGACTCCCTTGGCATCGCCCCGCAAACCCTGCGCCGCAGACTCAGGCAAGAAGGCTGCGACTTCCGGCTAATTAAAAATGAACTGATTCGAGACACCGCTATTGGCTATTTATTACACGACAGCAAAGACGTAAAAACCATTTCCTATTTGCTGGGCTTCTCCGAACCGAGCGCATTTATCCGGTCATTTAAAAAGTGGACCGGTGTGACGCCCAAGCAGTACCGCGAACATAACTCTAGCGAAATACTAAGTATTAGCAGCGAGAATTAGCGCTGCTCCATTAATTCACTGTCGTGATCTTTGAAGTAAATCCGAAACGGCCAGTCTTTGCTCTTGCCGATATAAATATACAAACCATAGCGGTCGGCACTGTAATCATTAACAAATTCGTAGCGGGTCGGCGCCGGTTTATCGTCTAGGTCAGGCGCAATGCTCGGCGCACTAACCAGCACTTCTTCGATCTCCATACCCGCCGATTCGCCCTTGCCAGGAATGGAAATTAACACCCGATACTCGCCAGATTGCTCACCGCGCTCAATGGCCTCCACTTTGGCCCCAGTACTTTCGTCGATAAAGCCGACACGGCTTTCAATATCACCACTTTCAATAGCATACGAACTTGTTATAAAGCCCATTAATACAGCAAACAGCCCAGCTTTTTTACGCACGGTAGTGCACTTCATTATTATTGCCTCGTTATTGTAGCGCAGTCTTCGATGCTACCACTGTGGTACGGGAATAACACCTTCGATTCTAGACCACAGAGCGCGCGGCAAAGCACAGCTGGGCACATTAATACGACAGAATGCAAAAACCGCCACAAAAGCGGCGGTTTTTATAGGGTTCGAGCAGAGCAGGACAACCCTAGCGACAAAAAGCCTCGCCAGCGGCAATGCGCTTGCCAAGACTGGCCAAGTTCTTGGCCGAGCTGCCCAAACTCATTTCGTTGTAGCGCAGCCACGTGCAATAACGCCACAGCGGATAGTCACGATCAATGCCGGTACCACCATGCAAATGCTGCGCGGCATAACTGACCCGATGACCAACATCACCCGCCCAAATCTTGGCGATATGCACTTCATTGCTAGCATCCAGACCGCCATCTAAACGGCTGACTGCTTGATAGGTGTTCAAACGCAAGCACTCCACATCAATAAAGCAATTGGCGGCGCGGTGGCCAACGGCTTGAAAGGTGGAAATTAACACGCCGAACTGTTTGCGCTCAGCGGTGTATGAGGCGGTCATGCGCATGGCTTTGTCGCTGGCACCCAATTGATGGGCACACAGTGCCACCGAAGTCCGCTCGGTTAGCCACTGCATTACTTCACGGCCGCTGTCTGCGCTGGCCAAAATATCTTCTGCAGCAATGCTGACATTGTCCAAGCTCAGGGCAAACTGAGGCTCATAGGTGGTCACCTGCATTGGCGTCATGCTCAGGCCCGCTGCCTTTGGGTCGAGCAACACCACAACAACACCGTCACCCATTTTGGCCGACAGCACGATTCGGTCGGCAAGGTGGGCAAACGGCACTGCCGTTTTATCACCGCTAATTCGAAGGCCAGTGCCATCGGCAGTGGCGGTCGTTAGAATTGGCTGGGCGGGGTCTTCGTTATAGGGTTCCGTAAGCGCGGCGCTCAACATTATTTGGCCGCTGGCCACGCCGGGCAAATAGCGCTGTTTCTGCGCTGCGCTGCCAAATTGCTGAATAGGTAGTGCCGCCGACACCAAATGTGCGCTTAGTGGCACTGGCGCAATGCTACGGCCCGCTTCTTCAATAAGCAGAGCCAACTCAAAAAAGCCAAAGCCCATACCGCCGTACTCTTCGGCAACGGCTAAACCGAGTAAGCCAGCCTCGGCCAGTTTGTCCCACAGGGCCTTATCAAAGCGATCTGCTTTATAGCCGTCGTACTGCGCCAAACTTTCTGGGCTCACATTGTCACCCAGAATCTGGCGCGCCAGGTTTTGTACGTCGCGCTGCTGTTCAGAAAATCCAAAATCCATGATTAACTCCTATTATTGGGCTAGCGCGTTGCGCGGGGCATCCACAAACCGGCGGCAGAAATAATGTCGCGCTGAATTTCGTTGGTGCCACCGCCAAAGGTGATGATGGAGGCGGTGCGGTACAAACGCTCAATTCGCGAGGCCATTGCATTGGCGCCCTCGGTCTTGCGGTTAATCAAACTTGCTTGACCTATAATTTCGCCCAATAGGCGATAAACTTCGATAAAGAATTCTGAGCCATAGACCTTGGCCGCAGAGGCATCGGCCATTTCCAGCTTACCTTCGCTCATTGCCCAAGCCTGCTTGTAGCACACCAGTTTTAGGGCTTCGACACCGGCACGCACCTTGGCTAAGTTAATCTGTACCCAGGGCTCGTCAATCAATTTGCCGCCCGCGGGCATTTCCATTTGCTGCGCCCAGCGCACCACGTTATTGAACATTTCCGCGGTGGGGCCAAAATTCACAAGACTGAGACGCTCGCGGTTAAGCTGACTCGTGATTAATTTCCAGCCGCCGTTGAGCTCGCCCACCATGGCATCGGCCGGTACTCTAATATTGTCGTAAAAGGTCGCGTTGGTGCGCACCCCACCCAAGGTCACCACCGGGCTGCAACTCCAACCGGGATCATTGGTAGGCACCATAAACATAGAAATGCCCTTATGGGGCTTGGCCGCGTCGGGGTCAGTGCGACAGGCCAGCCACACGTAGTCACAGAAATGGGCCAGACTCGTCCACATTTTTTGGCCGTTAATCACCCACTCATCGCCGTCTTTCACCGCACTTGTTTTCAAACTGGCCAAGTCGGTACCCGCACCTGGCTCGGAGTAACCAATGGCAATAAGGCACTCACCAGCTAGGATCTTGGGAACGATGTCGCGCTTTTGGCTTTCGTTGCCAAACTCGGCCAGTTGCGGCCCCACCGACTCCGTGGTTAAAAACGGAAAGGGGTAGCCCGCGCGCATTACCTCTTCAACAAAGATAAACTGCTCAATAGGGCTCATTCCCCGGCCGCCCAGCTCTTTAGGCCAACCCACGCCAATCCAGCCGTCTTTACCCATTTGGCGCAGGGCTTCTCGCCACAGCGGGCCGCCGCCCTCGCCCATTGCCTCGTCACACTCGGCACTTAACTCTGGGGTCATTAATTGCTCAAAATAGCTGCGCAACTCTTTGCGCAGGGCATCCTGCGCTGCGGTAAATTCAACTTTCATTACTGGCCCCTTAATTCGCCGCTTGTGGTTTTCATTGTTATTCTTCAATCATAAGCTTTAGCAAGACCCCGACAATTGCAAAACCACTCACCGCAGTGACAATTGCAGTCATAAGCTTTTAGTCCTGCACCACATTGCAACGCCCTACTCTCAGCCATTTAGACGATAGCCCCAGCAGAGTGAACTTGCGATGATTCCAGCGTTAAATTGAGATCGCTTTACACGGGAATCTATTAAGGCCCCTCTGAACAGCTCAGAGATCCCCTAACCGTGTCATTAATTGTCCACCCAGTGGAGACAAACCATGAGTAACAAACCGGTGCAGGCCGCTATTGACGGCTGGTTTACCCTTAACACGGACACCCCCCATTTAATTGGCGCCTGCTGCGACCATTGCGGTACCTACTACTTCCCTAAGACCCTGAATTTTTGCAAGAACCCAGCCTGCGACAGCACAGAGTTTAGCGAGGTTGAATTGAGCCGCACCGGCAAAATTTGGTCTTACACCAATGCCTGCTACAAGCCGCCAGAGCCATTTGTGGCCGAAGACCCCTATGTACCGTATGCCATTGCCGCCGTGGAGCTCGAAAAAGAGAAAATGATTATTCTCGGCCAAGTAATAAAAGGCGTTGATGTGGATCAATTAAAAGTGGGCCAGTCTGCAGAGCTGGTACTCGAAACCCTGCACGAAGACGACGACGCCATTAAAGTCACCTGGAAATGGCAGCCAGTGCGCTAAGCGCGCCCAAGGAGAAGCACAGAATGAGTCAAGATATTGCAGTATTGGGCGTTGGTATGCACCCCTGGGGTAAATGGGGCAAGAATTTTAGCGAATACGGTGTATACGCCGCTCGCGCCGCCCTTAAAGATGCCGGTATTCCCTGGCAAGACGTGGGCTTTGTGTCCGGCGCAGCAACTATGCGCTGCGGCTACCCCGGCTATGTTGCCGGCGCCACCATTGCCCAGGCCCTAGGCTGGCAAGGCGCCCAAGTAAACACCTCTTACGCGGCCTGCGCCTCAGGCTCCCAAGCCCTCGCCGCCGCCCGCGCCAAGATACTGGCCGGTGAATGTGAAGTTGCCCTGGTGGTTGGCGCCGACACCACCCCTAAAGGCTTTTTGGCCCCCGCCAAAGGCTACCGCCCAGAAGACCCAGATTGGCTGCGCTTTTACCTAGGCATTACTAATCCAACCTATTTTGCTCTGTACGCCCGTCGTCGCATGGATTTATACGGTGACACCGAAGAAGATTTTGGTCTGGTTAAAATCAAAAACAGCGAGCATGGCTTTACCAACCCCAATGCCCGCTACAAGAAAAAATTTACCATGGAAGAAATACTCAATTCGGCCATGGTTGCCGACCCACTGCGGCTATTGCAGATCTGCGCCACCTCTGACGGCGGCGCGGCCATGATTGTAACCAGCATGGATTACGCAAAACGCATGGGCAAAGCCGACGCGGTGAAAGTGGCTGCGGTATCTACCGTTACGCCGACCTTCGCCAGCGCAGTGGTAGAAATGCCAGATATTGCCACCGACTCTGCGGCCGCCGCCGGTGTAGAAGCGCACAGTTTTCGTGCAGCCCTGCCCAAACAGGCCTACGAACAGGCAGGTATCGGCCCAGAAGACATCAGCTTGGCCGAAGTCTACGACCTGTCCTCGGCGCTGGAACTAGATTGGTATGAAGACCTGCTGCTTTGCCCCCGCGGCGAAGCCGCGCAAATGGTACGCGAAGGCGTTACCAAAATTGGCGGTCGCCTGCCGGTAAACGCCTCTGGCGGTCTAGCCTGCTTCGGCGAGGCGGTACCAGCACAAGCCCTTGCGCAAGTGTGTGAGTTAACCTGGCAGCTACGCGGTCAGGCTGGTGAGCGCCAAGTCGCCAATGCCAAAGTCGGCATTACCGCAAACCAAGGTTTGTTTGGCCACGGTTCCTCCGTCATACTGAAAAAATAAAGCCCGACGGGCGCCCCAGCGGCGCCCGCTATCAACTGATGGCACGCGGCTCAAAACCAACGACGGAGCCCTATGACTACTTTGCTCAGCATACTCGCGATTTTGGCTTTTGCCCTGATCGTTATCATTCCTCTTATTGAACGCTTTGCCCCCAAGGCCAACCCAGAACAACAGGCAAAGCTCAGTCGCTGGATTTTACCCTTAGTCGGTATTTCGCTGGCACTGGCGCTGTTTAAATCATTTACATCCTAGGCGAGCTTCACAACTCAGCTTAATTGGCACGTTATAAGCATAAATAAAAAACCAAGCTAGGCTAACCCTGGCTAACGTAACAAGTTGATAGCAAGCAACAATACTATCGGCCACTGCAATTTGGAGATTTCTGCGTGAAATACACTTTTCCCTCGTATTTGCTTGCCAGCGTACTTTGCTCGATGCTCGCGTCTTGCGGTAATAGCAATTCTTCCTCGGCCCCCGCAGGGTCTGGCGGCAATACCACGCCACCGCCGCCAAGCGAGCTAAGTGGTTATTTCATCGACGGCCCCATTGGCGGTGCCCACTACAGCATCCAGGGCAAAAGCAGTATTTTACTCACCAGTGGCAATGGCGAGTTTAAGTACTTTAGCGGTGATATTGTTAAATTTGCCATCGGTGGTATTAACCTAGGCCAAGCCACCGCCGCTGAATTCATTACCCCCAGACAAATTCAAGCCAACGAGCAAGCGGCAATCAATCTGTCGCGCTTTTTGCTCACCCTAGATGAAGACAAAAACGCAGACAACGGCATTCAAATCTCGGCAACCGTGCGCGACGCGGCAGCCAGCCTGACCATCCCGGCCAGTGCCTTCGACCTTAACGACGGCGAGTTTGACGCCTCGCAACTGGCCGATTTTGCCCGCACCGCCAACGGCGACACCCGCGCCCTTATTCCACGGCGCATCGCTGAAATTGAACTGGCCTGCAGCAGCCAAGACATTAGCGATGGCCGCTTCGATGGCGACTGCGATATTTGGTATATCGCCGACAACAACAACCCTGCCCCAGCGCCTAACGAAGATCAAACCCAAGAGCAGGTCGATACCCTCACGGCCTTATTTGCCGCTAAAGCTGGCGATACCATTGAATTTAGCGACGGGGTTTTTGAGTTCACTACCACCCTGGACATGGCGCATAAACAAGGAATTACCATTAAAGGTCAGGGCATGGCCAAAACCATTTTTGACTTTGCCCAATCAAAATCCCCCGAAGGCATCTCCATGAGCCACATGACGGGGATCACCATAGAAGACCTTACCGTGCTCGACACCCCCGGCTTCTCGGTAAAGGTTTCTCATTCTGATTTTGTCACCTTGCGTAATTTACGCGCCATGTGGTCTAGCGGCGGCGACAATCGCGGCGGCATGGACCCCAAAGTGCCCGCAAGCTTAGAAGTGACCTGCGAACACCCTTGGCCAGACAGCTTTGCGCGCCCAGCCAATGTGCCCGCTCCGCGCCTGAATGGCTTACCTATCGCCTTTCCCCTTGCCACCGGCCTGTACACCGACGCCAGCGGCCAAACCCGCAACTACACCATAGACAGCTCCAATGGCGGCTACGCCATTTACCCTGTGCTGTCTAATAATGTCTTGCTCGACAATGTGGTGTCGCTGGGCGCCTCCGACGCCGGTATCTATGTTGGCCAGTCCAACGACATCATCGTCAAAAACAGCGAAGCCCTGTTTAACGTAGCGGGCTATGAAATTGAAAACAGCGACCGCGCCGATATGCACGACAACGTTGCCCACTGTAATACCGCCGGTTTCTTGGTTTTTGATTTACCCGGCCTCAACCAATACGGCGAACAGACTCGAATTTTTAATAACTACGCGGGCTACAACAACCTCGCCAACTTTGCCCCCGGTGGCGTGGTCAGCGCGGTGCCTCAGGGTACCGGCTTGCTGCAGCTGGGTTATGACAAAGTTGAATTCTTTAATAATGTCGTCGAGTTCAACCGCACCTTGGGTTATGTCGGCGCCAGCCATGAGCTGTTAGACGGCAACACCAATAACTCAGATAAACGTATGGACCTCTACCCTGAAGGTATCCATATCCACAGCAATATATTCACCACCAACGGCACCCTGCCGCAATTACCCGAAGAAGGCGTGCTCATTTGCCAAGACGGCACTGGCGGCAACACCGGCCTGCCCTGTATTCCCGTGGGCATAGATGACGGCCACGACTCCCTGCTGCCAGTACTCGTGCAGCTTCGCAGCTTGCAAGCGCAAGACCCCTACGTCGCCCAGGGCGCCCATATTGTTTGGGATGGCTACTACGACAAAACCGTCAACAGCAAAGATGGCGTGCAGTGCAACGACGTCGACGGCGCGCCACTGGATGCCGATGGCAAACCCGACTACAACGGCCAGAGCCAACCCAGCTGCCGCTACAACCGCTACAAATTTGCCGAGCCAGACAACGCCAGCGACCCCAAGCGTAAACATCCCGATTACTGGCTGTGTATTGACCAAAGTGACGAGTTCGGCAACACCTTTTCCTCAGACAGCCGCACCTTCATGAACTTTGACGGCATGGAGCTCGACACCGCGCCCAAAACCGATTTGGCCGACCACGACTGCCCAACAAAGTTTGGCAGACAATTAGCGCGCTTAAACCCCGCTGTTGTGCAGCCCTATATTCCCGGCAGCAGCGCCGAACAACCGCCCTCAGCCGCAGAAATTGCCGCTATTTGTGAAAGCGCATCCGGCAGCGAGATTAACCGCGAAGCGCTGGCCTACAACTGCAGTAAATTGTCGCATTACAATTTATTCGCCGATCAAACGGATCCCCGCAGTGGCTTTAACGAAGACGGTGTACTTTACGACTTGGTCACGCCCTTGTTCTCAGACTACGCGGTAAAATACCGGGTGTTATTTTTGCCACCGGACGAATCAGCCAGCTGGGTAGAGGGTAATATCAGCTCGCCAAACGCGACGCTAGACTTCCCCGTGGGCACCGTTATCGCCAAAACCTTCGCCTTTCGCGACCGCAACGCTGCTGACGAAAACGTGGTAGAAACACGTCTACTCATTCACCGCGCAGGTCAAGGCGGCAGTTCATTCTGGGAAGGCATGGCCTATGTTTGGCGCGCAGATGGCAGTGACGCTGACATTGCCCTAGCCGGTGGCTCCAAAGCCGTAAGCTGGGACTTCGACGACGCCGACCCCGATGTGAGCGCCACCTACAAGGGCAGCACCAATCGCTATGCCATTCCCACCCCAAACCAATGTGGCAACTGCCACAACAATGAAGACCGCCAAGCCGGTGATGCGCCAATCGGCCCCAAAGTACGCAATATGAACCGCGCCTTTGACTATGGCAACGGCCCAGAAAACCAATTGCAGCACCTCATTGATATGGGCAAGCTCAGCGGCGCCCCAAATCTAACGCTAGACAATAAACAGGTCGCGACCAATGTCAGCCGCCTGCCGCGCTTTAACGTGCCCGGCGACAGTTACAAAATCACCACCGCTGAGCCTGATCGCGTGGCCGCCAGCAGCGACGCCAATCTTGAATACCGCGCCCGCGCCTGGCTAGAAACCAACTGCGCCCACTGCCACAACCGCAAAGGTTTAGCTCAAAGCACCGGCTTGTATTTTGACGTGTTCCGCAAGGTCAACCTCAGCCACGGCGTGTGCAAAGAACCCATCACCGCAGGTAGCTCTGGCGGCGGACGCGACTACGACATACTGCCCGGTGTCGCCGGTGGCGCAAGCGGCTCAGAGGGCTCAATTCTCTCTTACCGACTGCACTCGGTAGACACCTCAGTGCAAATGCCACCTATCGCCCGCAGCGTAAAACACGGCGAGGCCGTAGATGTCATCGATGCCTGGATAAATACCGTGATTGATAGCCGTTATGAAAACGCCAATTGTGCGGATGGCGGAGGCAATCCGCTGCCACTGCCCTTCTAGGCAACCGGCAAACAATGACAGGGAAACTCCCCCGCATGCAGCGCATTCGTCGCGGGGGAATTGCCGAACGCGTCACGCACAACTCAGGCCTCTTAATACCGAGGCCTGTTTTTCCACTCTCTACAAACCAATGCCCCCCAATATTTACTACACCCCAGTCCTCAAGGTTCGTGAACAATAGCTTCTTTCCTTTTAACGACTAAACGGCTCTTCTAACGCATTGAAATTTATAGAAAACGCGATATGATCGAGGGGAAGGGAATGTTTAACAGAAGCACAGGGAAAATCTTCACTTGTCTGGCGCTTTCGAATAGCGAAGCCCCCTTCTCTTTTGAACCTGCTAATATTTTTTAATTCATGCTGACGCCCCAATGTTGCTAAGGGACAAAATGATGGGAATCACGAGTCTCAAGGACTAGCTATTAGGTAATAAATGTAGGCAATATATGACGCTAATAGAAGAACTAGAGAAAAATGCAGAAATTGAACTACAAAAACTTGGTGTGGCTGAAAATCTGGGTTGGTGTCTGTCGGGACTGACTGCATTGTCAGCTCATATGAAATGGGAGAATTGACTGCTCTCTATCTTAGTATTTTTTTCCAGTTACTACATCGTTACATACCCTTATCGTAAAAAAGAGAACGATGCGACTGATGCATATCATCGGGTCGCAGGGATAGGTAAATATTATCGCGCTCAAAAAAACACCGATCAGGAATAAAACAATAGTCATGCGTAACAAGTTAAACCAACAATACCCTGTGGCCAAGCGCACTAAAGTGCGCCCTTATTTAATGCGCTATAAGAACTGATGTGATCATGAAAAATTCGGAAAAACAAAAAACATTTATCCTTGATTTCTGGGCTTTTATTTTCAAGGTATTGGGGGAAATTTCATTCTTCAACCTTGTAAGGGTGCTATTCCCTAGCACCAAAACAGGCTTATTTTCCGAAGCGTGGGCTCTTGGCCATTTGCTACTATCTATTCTGTCTGTGCCTGCGGTTTTATATATCCAAAACTATTACGTAGGCTTATTTATTGCTGCGTATGCGTTATTACGCGTTTTTGAGGTAATCGTTTACCAAACCAATGTTTTGTTGTTTGACGAGTACAGAGCTACTAAGGCTGGAAAAGAATACGCTCTTCACGGTTATAGAAGAATGGTTGTTCTTCTTATGCAAAACTATTTTGAAATAATATTTTGGTTTGCAGCCCAATATATTTTCTTTAACGACCTCTTCTCCTTCGCTGTAGAAGGCTCGCATGAAAGTGTTTTTGGTGCGATATATACAAGTTTTGTGGTTATGACTAGCTTTGGTTATTACAATGTAACTCCCTTAGGGGTGCTCGCCTACTCGCTAGTAATAGGGCAAGCCATGATTGGCCTTTTCATGACATTGCTAAGCTTGGCAAGGTTTATCGGCCTGATTCCTACACCAAAATCAAGAGATGTAACAGAGCACTAATTTTCTATACGCCGTACTTTCACTGCTACCTTATTCATAAGCCGCAAGCTCTGCCGGATACGCCCTAATGGTAAATGGGAGGATTGCCCCCATCGATTATTAAAGCCCACCGCATCGGCAGTTCATCCACTACTGCGTTTTAGCAGTCCGTCGACTGAACACCAGCAGTATCGATACCATTAGCAAAAACAGCGGTGAAAATGAGCCGCCACCAGAACTGGATTTTGCGACCGGCTTCGGCGTTGCGGCGGGCGCATCCGCCGTTGCAGGCGCAGCTACGCGAAAGCCCGCAAAGCTGAACTCACCAGATGCTGCCCATTGGTCTCGCCATGAGGACGCGAGTGAATCTGGCCCAATATAGTAGCCGCCGCCGCGCATGACAGGAAGCACGCCAGCGACCAGTCCAACATTCCACTCCCAAACGTTGCCACCTTGGTCAAGGGTGCCGTAGGGGCCAATAGATTCTGGATAGCTGCCCTTGTCCACAACATCGGTTACCGCGCGAGCGCAATTGGCGTGATTCTCGCCACCCCGTGGCGGAACGCAGCTTGTTACTTCATCGCTACGAAATGGGTATAGAAAATAATCGGTTTCTTTCAGGCCTTTGGCGTTGTGGTAGGCCGATTTATACCACTCATCTTCTGTTGGCAAAAACACCCGTGCGTCGGCATTGCGCTGAACGGTTTCAGCATTAAATGGAACCGCCAAACCGCCCTCTAAGGTATAGGCGCCGGTTTCGGTATCGCCGTCACCTTGGCCATTGTGCATCCAATTTGTAAAACGAAGTACGTCGTAGTACGACACCCAATTAACCGGCTTATTTTCGCGCCCAGGAATTGGGCTATAGCTGTAACTACCAGGAACCCCTGAACGGCTTATGCCACCCGCGCCCGCGCTCATGGTGATATTGTATAAATTGAGCGGATCACTCACCGCTTTGGCATTCAAGAACTGCGCATACTGGGCGTTGGTCACTTCGTACTTTGCAATTAAAAAACTATGGTCAACGGCGCCAAAACCACTGGAAATATCTGCAGCGTTGCCGGGGTTGCCAACCAATAACCATTCAAACTCAACGAGCCCAGAAGACGTTACTGAAGCGGCCCTTGGATTGGCAGCCATAAAGTCTAATGACTGGGCATTCAAGGGCTCATCGTCATGGCTAGTCGATGTCGCGAGACTCAAAACAAGAGGGGTAGCCGTTGCGCCCTCTTCCATAGCCCCAACGGGGTCTAGACAATGCCCATAATCCCCTACCGAATCAGACTCAGGCAATGTTATTGCCGCAAAGATATCGGCAGCGTCGCAGGCCAGACGCGCGATCATAGCGCCGCCACCGGCGTATGCTGCGCTATATATTCGGCGTTTATCAATACAGTGATTAGACTCGACATCGGCAACCACGGCTCTAATGTAGTCGACGTCGGCTGTGTTATCTCCGGTATCCCAAGCCTCATGACGTTGGGGGTACGCAATAATATACTTTCGCGCCTCTGCTGCTTTTTCAAGATGCACTGCATCTGAAGCACTTAGCGCAGATACGCCGTCATCGACAATCACAAGCAAGGGAACTGCCCCAGACGGAAGCTCGGTGGGAATATAGAGTTGGTAATAGCCATTCTGAGGCTGCGCGTCAGTACCCTCAGTGACGATGAGTGAACGCGCTTCAAAGCCCTGGGTTGGGCTAGTATTACATGGTGAATCCAAAGCGACAGATAACTGACTGACACTTACAAACATAAAGAACATTGCGGTGAGCCAAATGCGAGAAAGCATGGTAGTTCTCCAATCATCGTTAATGACAGATCAATATCTGTCGGTTTCTTATTATTACTTTGTGCTCGTAACGATCTATTCAGTAAACATGGTGTAGCCCACACGCACTAAGCTAGAATTTTATTCGTAGTGCCACATCCAATTGTCGCGAGGCAATCGCACGGCCAAAATGCGCGCCCGACAAGGTCGGAATATCGCCGCCGCCGTCTAAGGCAAACTCGTCTGTGGCATTGCGGATAAAGGCCTGCAATGACCAGCGTTCATTGTCGTCCTCTAATCGTAAACGCAGGTTCAGGGTTGCAAACTCACCTTGCACATCAATAGGGTCTTGATCCGATTGCAGCAGTTTGTCGTCTTCGTATAACATGTCAAAACCAAACAAGAGATTAACCGGTGCAGACCACAAGTCGTGGAAGTAATTCATACTGAAGGTGGCTTTCCACAGCGGTGCGAAAGCCAGTGGTTTACCGGTCAAATCACAGGGCGTGTCTTCACCTGCGGGACAAGGGCCGTTGGCGTAGTCGGTAAAGGTGGCGTCCAAATACGCCAGCGAAAAATTACCCGATACGTCCCAGGGGGTTACAAATGCGGCATCAAGTTCCGCACCTTTAGAGATTGCACCCGCCGCATTTGAGATACGGCTGACATTGCCCTCAAAGATGGTTAACTGCAAATCTTCAAACTCGGTGTAAAAGGTCGCGGCATTGAGCGTTGCAGCGCCGCCAAACAAGCGTGTTTTGGCTCCGGCCTCGTAGGTCGTTGACGATTCAGGCTCGACCTCGGCAATTTCTGCACGTACAGCAGAACCACTATAGCCACCGCTTTTAAAGCCTTGCGCAGCGCTCAGGTAAAAGGTCAGATCGTCATCAGGCAGCCAATTTAACGACAGCTTAGGACTTACATCGCGGTCTACCCGTTTGTCGAGTAGGCGATATTCTTGCGCGGTCACCAGCTGGGTGAATACCGGGCCATCGACATCCGTACCCGCTGTAAATAATTGCAGGGTTTGATCCACTTCCTTGGTTTCGGTAGAGACACGCACACCGCCGGTTAAGCTTAATTCGTCGTTAAAGTGCCAGCTTGCCTGTGCGTAAACAGCCGAGCTAACACTCTCTTGATAGCCATCAATTAATAAGCGCTCGCCCGGTTCATTGCCGGTGGCAGCGCCCAACAAGCCATCCAGCACACCTAGACCGCCACCGGTCAGAGCCAGACCTGAGGCTAGGGTTGAAGGCGTTGGCGCGGCATCGATAATGACCTTAATGGTGGTTTCACTCAGCGCGACATAGCCGCCAGCAACGTAATCTAATTTTCCACCGAACATGCCTAATGGCGAAACAATACGCAATTCACTACTGAGCTGTTCGTAGTCTTCACCATTAAGAAAAAACAAAAGCGGAATAGGCGAAAAGTCTAAGTCTGTTAAAGACTCCTCGGTGATTGAACTCAACGCGTTAATCCAGCTGAACTCATGTCCCCACAGCGATGCGTTAAAACGAACATCAAATTTATTGCCATTTTGGTAGGTCATCGCCGGATAATCTTGGGCGCTTTGATTATTACTGGTGTCTTTTTCAACTTGCGGATCATAAAACTGCATCAGCGCAAACTGATCATCTGTTGTTGTACGAACCTGAAAACTACCGAGCCTGAATTCCTGATTGGTATCTGCCGCCGCCACCGTAACATCTAGCCAGTCGGCAATATCCCAGCGCAATTGCACCCGCCCTACCCGCGAGTCAACACCGCCCTCGTCGCGATCTAGCGTAGTGTTGTAAACCGTGCCGTCACGCTTATTTACCAGCGCCGAGGCGCGCAGGGCCACGGTGTCACTCAAAGGCACATTGCCGGTGAGGGTATATTTAGCAAGGTCTTCATCACCAGTCACCCCTTCGGCCAATAACTCGGGTTCTTGAGAGGGTTGCACCGAGCGAATACTAATGGCGCCGGAGATGGTGTTTTTGCCAAACAGTGTTCCCTGGGGACCACGGAGCACCTCTACCGAGGCAACATCTAAAAAGGCCGCGTCTAAAAAGGCCAAGCGGCCAAGATACACGCCGTCTAAAAACAGACCCGCAGACTGTTCAAAGCCCTTATCAAAAGGTGAACCTAAGCCGCGAATGCGCAAGCTGGTCAGCGGTGGATGACTAAACACACTCAAATTGGGCGTAAAATTGGCAATATCAGCCATATCGTCAATATTGGCGTCCTGCATCGCCTGGGCGCTAATTGCCACCAGTGAAATCGGCACATCTTGCAGACTTTCTTCGCGCTTTTGCGCGGTAATAATGACTTCTTCTAGCACTGGCGTGCCCCGCGCAAATACATCTTGCGCCGCCAACATCAGGGCAAAAATACCTAGTCGCTTTATCATAAAAACCTCATTGTACTTATTTTAGTAGGGGCTAGCGCTACATGCCGCGCGGCTTAAACACCGCGCTTTGGAGGCAGCGGAATCAAAACAGAGGTCTCAGTTTTATAACGCTCATAATCTGCATTACCACCCCATTTTTCATCAGAACGTTTTTCTAGCAAGGGCACGCCACTCACGCGGGTAAGCAAGAAAATCACAAACACGGGAGAGATCAAACTCAGCCACTGCCAGCCCTGCAATACCGGCACGGCAATGAGGGCAATGCCGCACCACAACATAATTTCACCAAAATAATTGGGGTGCCGAGACCAACGCCACAAACCAATATTAATAAATTTACCGGCATTTTCTGGCTGTTTGTTGAAGGCCGACTTTTGGGCATCGGCAACAACTTCAAGGGCAAAGCCGAGCAACCAAACAAGTGCGCCGAAAACAGCGACTATTCCCAATGGTTCCCGGTGTTGGCTTGTCATGGCCGTAAGCGCCGCCACCAGCGTCACAAACACCCATAGGCCCTGTAGTGTCCAGGTTAGTAAAAACCGAGGAATCGACACTTTAATCAAGTCGAAACGACCGTCTTTACCGGCTTGCTTTACTCGTCTGAACAAAAATGGCCCCAGACGTGCGGCCCAAATCACCACAAGCGCAGTAAGCAATAGGGCGCGATCATCAAGCCCCTGCCCTAAGCCCGAGCTAAGATACAGCGCCAACAAGACAATAATCACATAGGTGCTACTGCCAATGAGGTCGTAATAATGCTCAGTTTGAAAAGCGTAGGCAGGTATGAACGCCAGCCACTGAACACTAAAGGCAATAGCGGCGCAAACCAGCAATGCCGGATAAGGACCATAGTTTAAACCGCCCTGCCCCCCTGCATAGGCTAAGCCGGTGGCAATTGCTATACAGAGCACAATTAGCGCTGTGCAAATCATGACTTTTTTCATTTGCTTCCCCTCTCGTTTCGGCTGCCTATACGCATATTTATAAGGCATAGTTCATTTTTATTTGTCGTGCTACTCAAGCCTAAGCAAATTGCTTTGCGTATAGCTGTTTATACTCGCCTGTATTGCCTTTTATTTTTCATTATCACGCGGTGGGACATATTCAATATCCTGACGACCCACGATCTCACCACAACCGCCACACTTAACCTTGATACTGAGCAAGGCGTCGCAGCCACTGTGCACAAGACCAGCCACCGCATTTGCGTCGGCCTCCCACTCTACCGCCCATTGGCGCATGGCGATGACGATAGGAAAAAGCGACAAGCCCTTGGCGGTGAGCTTGTATTCATCGCGCGGAGGAGATTCTTGATAGCTGTGACGCTGCAAAACCGCGTTGTCTACCAGCAAATTTAAACGGGAACTCAGAATATTTGATGCAATATTCAGTTGTTTGGCAAAAGCCTCATAACGCTTGGCACCGAAAAATGCCGAGATCAAGATGAGCAAGGTCCAGCGATCACCGATCAAATCACTTATACCGGCCAAACGTAAATCTGCGTGTTCAGAAATGTGTGGCGATCTCACGCGGCGCTGGCCGCTTAAGGATTTAATTTCTTCAATGTGCTGAATACTCTGCACGGCCACCGCCGAAAGCCGAATCTCGTCAAGCGAAAAAGCCTGCTCACACTCACCACACACCGCCTGTGGCGCGATTGGTAGCTGGCAGCAGCGATGAATAAGTTCATTGGGTAAACTGTTTGAAACGTCACCCAACCATTCATGCTCCCAGCGCCACGCCAGCAGGGAAACCGGAAACAAACCCGCGCCCTTTGCACTTAAACAATACTCTTGCCGCGTTGACGATGGCGAGGTACTGCGCTTTACCATAAGCCCCTGTTCAATCAAGGCCGATAAACGTCGTGTCAGGGTTGCTTTGCTGGCGCCGGTATAGCGCCGGAACTCTTCAAACCGGCGGCGTCCCATAAAGGCATCGCGCAAAATCAATAGCGACCAGCGATCACCAATCACGTCTAAGCCTTGGGCAATGGCGCTATTTACGACCAGATGATTGCTACTCATATCCCTCTACCGACATTTCAATATTGACAAAATATATATTAGTCTCATAATGCAAGCAACTAATAATTACTAACGTTCACCGCATAACCAGGACTCGATCATGGCCGTCACCTACAAAAACATTGTTAAAACCAGCCTTAAAGCTAGCCACCACCCCTATCTAAACGGCGCGTGGACACCAAACTTTACCGAGTACACCGCCACCGACATGGAGGTCATTGGCCGTATTCCCGATGACATCGACGGCGTTTACATCCGCAATACCGAAAACCCAGTGCAAGAACCCATTGGCCACTACCACCCATTTGATGGCGACGGCATGCTGCACAGCATGTCTTTTAAAGACGGCAAGGCAGAATACCGAAACCGCTTTGTGCGAACCAAAGGCTTCAATGCCGAGCAAGAAGCCGGCGCCGCACTTTGGGCCGGTATTGCCAATCCACCTAGTATGTCGGTTCGCCCAGGCTGGGGCGCTCAAGGCGGAGTGAAAGACGCCTCCTCGACTGATGTGGTCATTCATGCTGGCGAAGTGGTCTCCACTTTTTGGCAATGCGGCGATGGCTACCGCCTCGATCCTTATACCCTTGAGCAATTAGGAACAGAGAGCTGGACGCCCATAGACGGCATCTCAGCACACCCGAAAGTCGATGAACGCACCGGCGAAATGCTGTTCTTTAATTATTCAACTCACCCCCCCTACCAGCACTACGGGGTAGTAGACAGTAATAATAAACTCGTGCATTACACGCCCGTACCGTTGCCGGGGCCAAGATTACCCCACGACATGGCGTTCTCAGAAAACTATTCCATACTCGCCGATTTGCCGATGTTCTGGGACCCAGAGCAATTAAAAGAAGGACGCTATCACGCAGGCTACCACCCCGAGATGCCAACGCGATTTGCCATTCTTCCGCGTTACGGCAACACCGAAGACATACAATGGTTTGAAGCCTCTGCCACCTTTGTTTTGCACTGGATGAATGCCTACGAGGAAGGCGACGAAATCGTGTTAGACGGCTATTTTCAAGACAACCCCGACCCAGAGCCACTGCCAGGTTTACCGCGGGCTGCTGGCAAAATGATGGCCAATATCGATATTCATTCCTTTCAATCTAAATTGCATCGCTGGCGCTTTAATTTAAAGACCGGCGCGGTAATTGAACAACGTTTGGATGATCGCGCACTGGAATTTGGCACCATTAACCAACAGTACGCAGGCCGTAAGCATCGCTATATTTACTCCGTGTGGGGAGAGCCGAATTGGTTTATGTTTTCCGGCATGGTTAAGCACGACCTGGACACCGGCGAGTCGTGGAGTCTCGCCTTTGGTGAGCAGCGCTTTGGCAGTGAAGCGCCCTTTGCGCCGCGTATTAATGCCAAAGACGAAGACGACGGCTACCTTGTGAGCTTTATCACCGACATGAAAGAGAACCGCTCAGAATGTGTACTCATTGATGCCAAAGACATTGAAGCGGGGCCGGTTTGCCGGATTATCCTTCCCCACCGAATTTGCAGTGGCACCCACGCCACGTGGGCAAGTGGCGAAAGTATTCGTCGCTATGAAAAGAAATAAAAACAGCAGATCAATGCCTAAAAGGAAAGCACATGCCTAGCGCCATGATAGTCGATGCTGTGAGAATCCCCCGCGCGAGCATCCGCGGCGACGCAGCCTACGCCGCAGTGAAACCGGTTGATCTGTTGCGGCCTTTATTCACTGCGATTTCAGAGCGAAATCACCTAGACAGCGCAGAAGTAGAAGATGTGCTTCTGGGCTGCTCTACCCAGAGCGGCGACCAAGGTGCAAACATCGCCAAAATCGCCGCACTCTATGCGGGCTGGTCAGACCGCGTTTCCGGCGTTACTTTAAACCGCTTTTGCTGCTCCGGATTAGACGCTATTAATTTGGCCGCCAGCAAAATCATGTCTGGAATGGAGTCGGTATTAGTTGCTGGCGGTGTTGAACAACTCAGTGCTGTTCCGATGTTTGCTGATCGTGGCCCGTGGTTTAGCGACCCCAAGGTAATGAAGGCAACGCGCTTTATGCACATGGGTCTGTCCGCAGACTTAATTGCCAGCCAGCAGGGTTTTAGCCGGGCACAGCTCGACGCCTGCGCGCTGCAATCCCATCAGCGCGCCGCGCACGCCGTCCAAAACGATTACTTTAAGCCGTCGCTCATTCCCGTCCGCGACCAGAATACGCATCCTTTATTGGCAAGTGATAATGCCCTAAGGCCGCAATTAAGCCGCGAACAATTGGCGGCGCTGCCCAGTAGCTTTACCGACTTTGTTGAACAGGGACAGCGACTGGTCGACCAGGTTTACCCCGACACTCGCCTAATGCCATTGCACACTGCGGGTAATTCTCCGGCACTGGTAGACGGTGCCTCATTACTGTTACTGGCCAGCGAAGACGCATGCACCCGCCTGTCACTGACGCCCCGCGCCCGTATTCGCTATTTTGCCAATGCCAGCGATGAACCCGTTAGAATGCTTACCGGCCACTTGCGCGCTACCGAAAAACTCTTCGCGGCAACGGGGCTAAAGACTGACGACATTGATCTGTGGGAGGTCAATGAATCCTTCGCCGCCAGCGTTTTGTATTTTCAACAACATTTCAATATTGCGAATGAGCAACTCAATGTGAATGGCGGCGCCATTGCACTTGGCCACCCGTTAGGCGCGACCGGCGGCAATCTTATGGGAACTCTGCTTGACGAAATGGAAAGGCAAAACCTAAAACGCGGCATTGTGGCAATTTGCGGCGGCGCCGGAGTGGGTGTCGCCACCCTGATTGAACGCCTATAAAGGCGTTACTGTTATTGCTGACTAAAAATAAAACCAGGAAAAATCATGAGCCCACAAAAAATTTATATACTCGGCGGCCATCAAAGCGACTTCGCCCAAAATGCCGCCCGCGCGGATCAAAGTGTTACCGAGTTGTTTATCGACACCGTGCGCTCAGGTCTAACGGCGTGCAAACTCGACGCCGCCGAAATTGAGGTCGGCCACGTTGGCAATTTCGTTTCGTCGCTCTTCTCTGGTCAGGCGCAGCTGGGCGGTTTTTTCGGTCACGTCGATCCGGCCATGCGCTATATGCCCGCCTCTTCCCACGAGGCGGCCTGTGCCTCGGGCTCAATGGCTATTCTTGCCGCCATGGCCGACCTTGAGGCCGGTCGCTACGAAACAGCCTGCGTGCTCGGTATTGAAATTATGCGCAATGTCAGTGGCGATAAGGCCGCCGCCAATCTGCGCCCCGCCGCTTGGGCGAGCCAAGAGTGGACCGAAACTGATTTTGTTTGGCCCTGCGCATTCAACAATATGCTCTCACTGTATGAAGAACGCTATTCACTCAACAAAGACCACCTCTACGCAATTTCTCAGCAAAACTTTGCCAGCGCGCGTCGCAACCCCAATGCGCAAACTCGGCAGTGGCAATTCAATGAACACAGCTTTAGCAACGACGACAGCGCCAACCCTGTCGTCAGCGGCAATATCCGCAAACAAGATTGCGGCCAGATTACCGACGGCGCAGCGGTCGTCTTTCTGGCAACAGAGAGCAAGGCCGTCGAGTACGCTGCCCGTCACAACATCAGTTTAAACTCAATTCCCACCATTAAAGGCTGGGGCCATATTAACGCGCCGATCTCCTTCAAAGAAAAGTTGCAACTGAGCGAGCCCGAAGGCTATCTCTTTCCCCATATAAACACCCTGTTTCAACAGACATTAAAGCGCGCGGGTATGAAGGGTTTAAGCGCCATTGACGGTTTAGAAGTTCACGACTGTTTCAACATTACCGAGTACATGATTTTGGACCACAGCGGTCTATACGCGCCCGGCGACGCATGGAAGGCCATTGAAAATGGTGACATTAGCAAGACGGGAAAACTCCCCATTAATATGAGTGGCGGCCTTATGGGATTAGGGCATCCGGTTGGCGCTACTGGCGTGAGAATGCTGCTCGACAGCTACAAGCAAATTGCTGGCGCCGCGGGAAATTATCAAATCGACAACGCTAAAAATGTGATGACATTTAATTTGGGGGGCAGCGCGACCACCTGTGCGAGTTTTATTGTTGGCAAGACAAACGCCTAAGCTTGCTAGGCATTGGCGACCATGCTTCCCGCATCATCCAGTAATCGCCGTGACGGCCGGTCCCATTTCCCCCAGGCCTTGTCGTGAAAGTAAAATACCACGGTGTTTATCGCGGGCTCGACAAGCGCCATCGCGCCGCCCACCAAGACGCTACCGGTAAATGCGTATGCCACAGAAAAGGCCACACCAAAGTGTATAGCGGCAAAACTTAATGTCTTTCTCATTGCAGCCTCCCGAGCTACCGAATCACCAACGCAGTTTCTGAACTGCGCATTTCATTACTAATAACGCCATCATAGCCGCAGCCACGCCATAATAAAAACAAATTAAAAACATAGATACGATAGCAAAATACTATAAACAAGCAAGCACCATAGACACGCACCGCGGCGCACCAATTACACGCCTCCGCGCAAATTGCGCACCAAAATTACGCCACAACACATCGCTCTCACCATGTCGTCTCAGCGCAGCCCCGCTATTCAGTAAAAAATCGGAACGACACTAAGCCGAAATAAAATGGCATAGCTGTTGCAGTAATGCTTCCGACGGGCAGTGCCAACTCAGTGCGTTGCCACCTTAAAAAATAAGGCTACCCATGAAAAAAATGCACTATCTTTTTGCATTACTCATGCTCGTGTTCTCTTCTTTCTGCTTTGCCGATGAGGCTAGCCCAGCAAGCAATATGGTGTGGCTGGTCACCGCCAGCGCCCTGGTATTTTTAATGCAAGCGGGCTTTGCCTTGCTGGAGTGCGGCATGTCGCGCAGCAAAAACGCGCTCAACGTCGTTATGAAAAATTACATGGATGTCTGCCTTGGCACATTAATTTTCTGGGCTATTGGCTATGGTCTAATGTTCGGCAACAACCCCAGTGGTTTTATGGGGACTGATTTATTTTTTATGAATGACAGCGACCCAGCCAGCTATGGTGTGTTGTTATTTCAAACCATGTTTGCCGCCACCGCGGTCACCATAGCCAGTGGCGCGATGGCTGAACGCACCCGTTTTGACGGTTATTTAGTGGGTGCCCTATTCATTACCGCCGTGATCTACCCCATTTTTGGTAGCTGGGTATGGAACGCCGACGGCTGGTTAGCGCAAATGGGCTTTATTGATTTTGCCGGGTCAACGGTTGTTCACTCCGTTGGGGCGTGGACAGCCTTGGCGGGCATTATTATTTTGGGGCCTCGTTTGGGCCGTTTCGACAAACACGGCAAGGCACGGGAATTGCGCGGCCACAATCTTAGCTATGTGGCATTGGGCGGCTTTATTTTGTGGTTTGGCTGGTTCGGTTTTAATGGCGGATCGACTCTTAGCGCCACGGTGGATATTGGCCTCATTAATTTAAACACCCAGCTCGCCGCTGCGGCTGGCGCCGCGGCGAGCATGTTGCTTGCTGTGGCCATGCGCCGCCCCATACTGCTCACTGAAACCGTCAACGGCAGTATTGCCGGCTTGGTTGCGATCACCGCAGGTTGCGCCACAATGCTTCCGGCCTACGCTGTATTAACGGGTGCCATTGGCGGAATTGTCTGTGTGTTAGGCAGTCAACTTTTATTGCGCATGCAACTCGACGATGTTGTTGGCGCGGTGTCTGCCCACGGTTTTGCGGGCGCTTGGGGAACCCTCGCGGCGGGTATGTTTTACAAAGGCAACCTCTTCGACACCCACCTTATTACAGTGCAATTGATTGGCATTGCCGCCTGCTTCATCTGGACCTTTTGCTGCGCCTTAATCATGTACTTTGCCATTGATCTTGTGATGGGCTTACGCGCACCCAGCCAACACGAACAGCGCGGTTTAGATTTAAGCGAGCACGCTGAAATAGGCTATCCAGAATTTAATTCTGGCAACATCGCCTATACGGCCGACCGCGCTAACAATATGGGTCTGCGCTCATGAACAAGCGCAGCCTCAGTGATCGCCGCCGCGCGATTTACACTGGCCTAAAACCGTTTTTTGACGATGCGAGTTTAATGCAAGCCGTAACCCACTGGGAAAATCGCTACGCCGACCAACCCAGTCTTGCCCTGCAGCGCTATGTAGCCGACATATGCCAAAACCCTGCATTAAAAGATAAGCGCGCCAGTATTCTGCGCAGTTTATTACACGCCATGGCACAAGATAGCGACGAGTTGCTCGCCGACCCCCGTGGCCCTGAGGCGGCCACGTCAAACACCGCAGAAACGGCATCGGCGAGCGTAACTTATGGCATGTTAATGTTAGCAATGATGGGTCAAGTTGATGAATCATTGCAGCACAAGCTGCGTATAGAACTTTTTGCAGCGCTGCGTCAGCGTCAACTGCCGCTAGCTATTCTTGAAGCACTCCAGAATTGGCTGGGAACGCGGCAGCCCTTAAAACTCAATAATGCGCCGCCGGCGCTTCTGCAAAAGCTGCTCAACCAATATTATGTCTTGCTGTGCGAAAACTTAGGGCCAGTGCGTGCCGATAATATTTTGGCGCGTGGGGTTGCCCAAGTGCAGCACCAGCATCCCGACTTAGATCCATTTATCGACAGTCTGCTCTAAATCGCCGGTACCACTGATATGCGATATCTCAAATTAATTCATCTAGAGGATTTTTAGACCACGGCGACTTAAACATGGCTTCTATTTCCAGCTCTGGCACCTCGTCAATACTGCGGTAACACCAGCGAGGATCGCGGTCGCGGTCTATTAATCGCGCCCGAACACCCTCTGCAAACTCAGGGTCGCGCACCCGGTTTGCCGACATCACCAACTCCATGCGAAATATCTCGAGCAAGCCCAAATTGCGCCCGGCCTCTAATTGCCTAAAAATGAGCTTAGCGGTGCTCGCCGCGCCGCGCGCATGACCTTGCGCGGCACTGCTCAACCAGCGATCAGCACCGCGATACTCGCGTAGTTTATTACTGATACTCCCAACTACTGGTTGACTGCAGACATCATCAATCCAGCCACGACAATCTTTTAATGAGGCTGCGCCGAGTTCGGCGCCCTGCTCAGCCTCGATATCCGTTAAACACTCAGTAAGGCACTGGGCGTTCCACTTGGGATCATCGCACCACTCTAATAAAAGTAATTTACGCAGTACCTGATTTTTACTGCTGTCAGTAAGGCAGTAGTCGGCAAGTCCGGCATAAAGCGCATCTGCGGCTGACAACTCCACCCCCGTTAAAGCCGAAAACAAACCACAGCGCCCCGGCATTTGCCCTAAAAACCAGCTCGCGCCAACATTAGGGAATAATCCAATGCTAATTTCTGGCATTGCCAAGCGACTTGCGTCAGTCACTATACGATGACTCGCCCCCACCATTAAGCCCAAACCCGCGCCCATCACAATGCCGCTACCCCAACAAATTATCGGCTTTGGAAAGGTGTGAATAAGATAGGCCGCCGCGTACTCTTGGGCAAAAAATGCCTCGGCTTCTACTGCAGCGCCGCCGGGATTGGCCAGCGCCGAGGCGCGCATGCGCAACGCATCTGCACCCACACAAAAACCGCGACTGCCAGCACCGTCAAGAAAGACCGCCACCGCCTCGGTATCGTCGCGCAATTCCACAAGTAGACGACGAAGCAAGGTCACCATTTCTAAGGTTAAAGCGTTCATTCGCGCGGGCGCATTCAAAGTGAGTTGCGCCAGATACCCCCCCGCCGGTAATGGGTGGCGCTCAAGACAAACAGCGTATTCAACTTGCATTATTACGTCTCCACACAAACCTTGGGGCTTACGCCAAGGGCCAGAGTATGTAATGTAGCAGTATCCCCCCAGACTTGCGTCGGCTCAAGACCTAGACCACTCTGCCCGCCCCATAAGGCTAAATTCAGCTATATAAGGGTAATTACCTAGGCAAAACCCCAGCAACCGCGCGCTATGCCGCTACCGGCCAAATTGACCGCAGCGTCACACCCCCTGCTGAAAGCGGCCAATTGCCCGCCTGCTCGCTTCCGTTATGCTCCCTCGCGTTGACATACCCCCGCATCCTGGGAATAAGTACAGAGGCTCCATATGACCACATTTAAAGCGCCAGTTAGAGACATCGACTTCGTCCTTAATGAAGTCTTAGACTACCAGGCCCACTACAAAACGATTGCCGCTGGCGCCGAAGCTACGCCAGACATGGTAGAAGCTATCACCGCAGAAGCAGCGAAATTCGCTGAAGAAGTGCTCTCGCCTCTTAATAAAGTCGGCGATGAAGAAGGCTGCACCTGGAATGACAGCGAAGTAACCACCCCCACCGGTTTCAAAGAAGCCTATCAAATGTGGATTGACGGTGGCTGGCAGGGTTTGTCTCACCCCACCGAATACGGCGGCCAAGGTCTGCCAATGTCTATGGGACTGATTAAATCAGAGCTTATTGGCACCGCTAACTGGTCTTGGGGCATGTACCCCGGCCTAAGCTTAGGTGCAATGAACACGCTTATCGTTCACGGTACCGAAGAGCAAAAAGCCCAATATATGCCCAAGCTCTGCGAAGGCACTTGGACTGGCACCATGTGCTTAACCGAAGCCCACTGCGGTTCTGACCTTGGCCAAATGAAAAGCAAGGCCGAGCTACAGGAAGACGGCAGCTACAAACTCACTGGCAGCAAAATCTTTATCTCTGCCGGCGAGCACGACCTGACCGAAAACATTATTCACATTGTATTGGCCCGTACCCCCGGCGCCCCAGAAGGCACCAAAGGTATTTCCTTATTTATTGTGCCTAAAGTTAACGTTAACGCCGACGGTAGCTTAGGTGAGCGCAATAGCGTTAAGTGCGGCAGTATTGAGCACAAAATGGGTATTCACGGTAACTCCACTTGCGTCATCAACTTTGACGACGCGACTGGCTATTTGCTGGGCAAGGAAAATGAAGGCTTGAACGCGATGTTCACCTTTATGAACACCGCCCGTATCGGCACCGCAATACAAGGTTTGGCTGCCTCTGAATTGGCCTACCAAAATGCCCTGCCCTACGCCATGGATCGCTACTCCATGCGTTCATTGTCTGGTACTAAAAACCCAGACAAACCGGGCGATGCGATTATTCATCACCCCGACGTGCGCCGTATGCTGCTCACCGCCAAGGCCTTTGCTGAAGGTGGCCGCGCAATGATTTATGACGCCGCCAAATATTCAGATCACATGGTGCAGGCTGAAACACAAGCTGAGCGCGATGCGGCTGAGAACGAACTGGGCTTTTTAACACCAATTTTGAAAGCGTTCTTGACTGAAACCGGTCTTGAATCTGCCAGCAATGCCATGCAGGTCTTTGGTGGTCACGGCTATATTAAAGAACACGGTATGGAACAGATTTATCGCGATGCCCGTATTGCCACTTTGTACGAAGGCACTACCGGTATTCAAGCCATGGACCTGATCGGCCGTAAAGTTGTACTGGACGGATTCAAACTCTACGGCGGTTTCTGCAAAAAGCTGTATAAATTTGGCTTTAAAAATCTGCTTGGCGGCAAGCGCCGTGGCTATTCAGCGAAGCTTATCGGCTACACCTTAGCGTGGAATTGGCACACCGTTAAGATGGTTGCCCGCGCCTCTAAAAACCGCGATGCGGTTGGTGCAGCGTCTTACGACTTCCTGATGTACAGCGGCTATTTGTCAATGGCTTACTACTGGGCAAGAATGGCCGAAGTAGCTGCCACTAAACTGGCTAGCGGCGAAGGCGATGCCGCCTTCTACCAAGCTAAGTTAGAAACGGCTGAGTTCTACTTCTCTCGTTTACTGCCGCGTGCCAAAGCACATGGTGGTTCAATGGGTAGCAGCACTGAAAGTGTCATGGGTATGGATTTAGAGCGCTTTACCGTTCGCTAATCTGACTCACGTCAAATACGCAGTAAGCATAAAAAAATCCCCGCAGCTCACACTGCGGGGATTTTGCGTTTTAGCACTGCTCACACGCTGTTCAGTCGTCTAAATCAGTTAAAAACTGACCTGTGAAACTTGATAAGCGCTATTACTATGAATGTCACAGGGGTTTGCCACTTCTTCACTCTGGCCCGGGTCAACGCTAAATGACTGCACGCTCATCACCGACTTTTTAGCGATATCATCTTTGTAGTAGCTGAATACGCCCCTGATTTTAGTACTGCAACTATTTCTAACCACAAAGCGCGTCGATACCTTATCGTGATTAAAATAGGCGCAGCTCGATTGTTCTGAACTTGCAGGAAAGCTTTGCACATCCCAGTCTAAGCAATTTTCCGGCTCGGCATTTACCGCCAGCGCCGTGGTAGATAATAAGCAGGATAAAAGGCTAGGAAGTAAAATTTTATTCATGATTTGCTCGCTTCTATGTTTACCTTACTACCGTTTGGCTATGTACTCCCTACAACAGCAGTAGTGATCCTAAGGTGTACAATAGTTAATAATTGCGGCAATTGGCAGTGCGTATTTCCGCTTAGGATCGCCAAATCACGAGAAGAATACCTAGCAAAATCATCGCCTTAGTGAAATTTAAAAGACTGCTAGAACCACTATAAATGCGCCAGATTTGTGACTCACATCGCAAATAAACTTACTCGTTAGATGACTAAAGTATAGATTCACGCTTTATAACGGCTGAAATAAGCCGCTGCAGCAGCCTATCCTTAAGCCCCGAAACCGTATTCAAGCCTAAGCTGAGCAATACTTTACGCGCCGCGTCACTGCGGTGCTCTGGTTTAAGCGCCAGCAGTATAGTTTGCCACCATGGTAGGCTTGCGAGGGTTTTCAGCGCCTTTGCTGCACGTAATTCATCGTCACTAAAATCACAGCCGAATGGGTAACTTGGCATCATCTTGCGACTTTGCGCCCACGCGACATCCCGCTGAATCCGCGCAGCTGAGTTTTCGCGATAAGCAGCCGGTATTTGGTAATCGGCAGCAAGCTTGCCCGCCGCCTTTGCACTGCGCAGTAGGTCCGACTGAAATCGCGAGTCGGCAATATTAATCAGCGCTTTAACCACCTCTTCGTCGGTTTTAGAACGCAAATCAGCAATGCCGTATTCCGTAATAACAATGTCCCGCAAATGGCGGGGAATAGTGCAGCTGGCAAAATTGTCGACGATATTCGAGCGCGCCTTACCCTTCTCCATTCGCGTGGAACGAATCATCAATATCGAGCGACCGTCGCTCAGTTGATGGGCCATCGCCACAAAATTATATTGACCACCCACGCCAGATACCACCTGACCTGACTCGAGGGTATCGGAGGCGACAGCGCCCTGCAGACTGACATTTAGACCGGTATTAATGAAACGTGCGCGGCGACGCTGCGCCTGATATAAACGTGGATTAAAATCCAGCTGATTGATTTTTTCAACGCCACACATCGCCAGTTTACCACGCGCCTCGGCCTTGAGTTCACGCAAACCGCGATAAAACGCCTCACTGCCCAAAAAGAAACCGCCGTGAAGAACCTTGCCATTGCGCAGCGCCGTTCCCAAACATTTTTCAGCCATAAAGCGCTGACTAACAGGATTGGCCATATTCGCCGCGACGGACTCACCGTCAGCGGCAATAATATAGCCGTCGCAATACTGGCACTGCTCATTAAAATAACCGTGGTATTGCAGCACCGCAAAGTCTTTGCCGCGCAACTCCCGAACACCAAGGTCGGCCATCGCCGTATTCGTATCGGCACTAATTGCCTGTGGCTGGCAAAAACCTTCATTCACCAATAGCTGTAAAGCCCAAAAATCATAGACCTCGCGCTTTAAAATGCCGCTGCCAAAAAGTTGCCAAAAGCCCTCTACAAACATTTCGGTAGCGCCGTACAAGCCCTCAACAAAGGGATCGCTACCACCGTAGGCGGCGATTAAATCACCCCAGCGACCATCGATCTTAAAGCGGCTCAGCAAGGCCTGATAGTCGTCATTCCGGCTGTGACGGAGCTGAACACCATGTACGATGGCATCGCTCATTGCGCCAATGCCAAGCTGCAGTGTACCGCCATCGGCAATTAGGCAGCTGGCGTGCAAACCAATGGCATAATCGCTAGGCGATACCGGCGGCAATTTCGGCATAACAAATAAGCCGTGTTCACTGGCATTGGTGTCGAGAACGAAGTCGTATTGATCGGCACTGACTTCCGCGTCGCCAACCATATACGGCAAATCGGGGTGCACCACCGCCACACTCACAAAGTCTCGGCCAAGCGCGACAAGTCGCTGTACAACGTCGGCAGAGGTATCTGGGTTACAGCTCATACTCAAACGCTGAGCGTCTTGTGGATCTTGTGCCACCAACTGCATCACCACATTGCAACCCTGGGCCGCCACATCTCGCGCAGCATGGGTGTAATTAGAGCTAATATAATTTTGCTGGGCACTGGCATTGCCCAGGCGACTGCCCGGTTTAAAATAAAATTCGCGAACTGCAATATTGGCTGGCAGGGCATTTTCTCGAACCGCTTGTGCATAACTCGGTTCGGTATAATTGGCGTAGAGACGATCAAATACCGGATTTAATAATCGCCCTCTAATGGGGTGCGTCTCGCGGGGCCGCTCCAAGGTGAGCGCCGTTAAAATTGTTAACGTAATACTCGTGTCTTGGCAGGCACGCGCATAAATGGCGTTAACCAGCTCGATGGGTTTACCCAAGCCCAGTGGCAAAGCGAGCACAAGGTTCTTTCCTACGCGCGCAATAATGGCGTCTATGCACGCAGCGTAGCGCGCTTGAAGTAATTCGACATCGCTGCCTTCAGGTCTTTGCATACTTCTCCACGTCAAAACTGTTTTATTTCACTTTAGCAAAACCTAATTTAGCTGCCCAAGCGCTGGTCAGGACCACCGAACAGCGAAAATCAAATACCCTAATTCAATGCCACTTGGCTCAAATATAAAAATAGCGGCGCCATGAGTAAAGAATGGCGCAGTAAGTCAATAATAGTGGCCAGAGCCTATGTAGGGTATCGCGATAATACGACAATGAATAGCGCCTCCGTCGCGCGAAATTGAACCGAAAACGACATTAGGATCAACCCAAACTATGCCGGCACTCAACGACCCGCTCGAACTACCCTGTGGAGTGATACTCCCAAATCGCTTATTAAAATCGGCCATGACCGAGGGCCTGGCGAATAGTAAAGATCAATCTACACCAAGGCTCGCAGCCTTGTACAAGCGGTGGGCTGAAGGCGGTACCGGCACACTCGTCACCGGCAATGTCATGGTCGACCGTCGCTTTCTTGAGCGCCCTGGCAATGTGGTTATCGACGGCAACGGCGGCGAAGCAGCCCTGCAGGATTGGGCGGCAGCCGGTACCTCGGCAAACAATCAGCTGTGGATGCAAATCAATCATCCCGGTCGCCAGTGCCAACGCCAAGTATCCGCCCAGCCGCTGGCGCCGTCTGACGTTGGCATTGATCTGATTGGCATGTTTGGCCGACCCAAACCCATGACCGAGGCCGATATTCGCGACACCATTCAGCGCTACGCGAATGTTGCCGCTAGCGCAAAAGCCGCTGGCTTCACCGGGGTCCAAATACACGCAGCGCACGGCTACCTCATCAGCCAGTTTCTATCGCCTATCGCCAATACCCGAGACGACCAGTGGGGTGGTTCACTTGAAAACCGCGCTCGCTTTCTTCTTGAGACCGTTGCTGCGGTGCGCGCGGCAGTTGGTCCGCGCTTTGCCATTTCCGTTAAACTTAACTCCGCCGATTTTTCCAAGGGCGGATTTAGCCACGAAGACAGCCTACGCGTCGCCCAATGGCTTTCGGAGGCGCGCATTGATTTATTAGAAGTATCCGGTGGGACTTACGAGAAGCTAGCGCTAATGGGAGACCAAGGCGATGAAGACGCGCCAGACACCAGCCGCCATCGCGAAGCCTACTTTTTAAAATATGCTCAGGGAATTCGCAATGTTACCCAAATCCCCCTCGCCATTACCGGTGGTTTTCGTAGTAGAGATGCCATGCAACAATCGCTGGACAGCGGCGCGCTCGATGTTATCGGCGTAGGTCGGCCACTGTGTTCCCAAGCAGACATCAGGCCACTGCTGGCGGGCGAACAAAGCAGTCTACCAAACTGGGAGGCTGTACTGCAGCTTGGCGCCGGTTGGCTTGGCCCTAAAAGTAGCAACCAGAAAATTCGCACGCTCAACTTTGGCGCCGCCACCCAATGGTACTACCGTCAAATTATCGATTTAGCGGAGGGTCGCGAGCCCACAACCCACAAAGGTTTGCTGCGAGTCATGATGAAACACATGTATTCAGAAAGAAGAATGGCAAAAAGACGGGCAAAACTGCTGCGAGAATAATATAAAACGGCTGCGACTCTTCAAATCTATACTGAAAAGTTGCAGCCGTGTCTGAGCTTAGGTTTTGCTCAATGCAGTTTCAGCCGAGGCCGCAATAAGCGATTAAATCGACCGGCCAACAATAACATTAAGGTGCGCGCCCAACCGTATATGGCCGCTTGGTGCAGACGATACAAACTGATATACATCATCCGCGCCAACCAACCCTCAATAAAGAAGTTGCCGCCGCGCACGCCCCCCATTAAATTTCCCAGCGCAGAATACTTCGACAGCGACACCAGCGAACCGTGATCGCGATACTTAAATGCCTGCAAGGGCTGGCCGGCCAATGTGCGTTTTAGATTCGCGGCCATGTGCATTGCCATCTGCTGAGCAGACTGGGCTCTAGGTGGAATATTTTTACCTGGGCTGAGTTCGCAGGCGCAGCAATCGCCTATCGCAAAAACAGCCGGATCGGCAGTTTGCAACTGCTCATTTACCACCAATTGATTTATGCGATTAGCGTCAAGTTCTAAAGTGCTGAGGATATCCGGCGCTTTAATACCCGCAGCCCACACCAAAATATCGGCATCAATACGGCTGTCATCGCTGGTAACAAATCCGCTGGCATCCGCTGCTTTCACCTTGGTATTGGTATGAACTTTCACCCCCATTTTTTCCAGCTCAGTTTGCGCGGCGGTGGCAATCTCTTCTTTGAGCGCGGGCAGTATGCGCGGCCCTGCTTCAATAACATGTACCTGTAAGCGACTGCGATCCAATTGTTCATGACCATAAAGCTTTAGCAGCGCCACCGCATGGTGAATTTCTGCGGCCAGTTCAACGCCAGTCGCCCCGCCCCCGACAATGGCGATAGACAAAGCACTATTATTAAAATTGGCGGTCATGCAATGGTTTAAAAACCGCTCGTGAAAACGATCGGCCTGAACGCGAGTATCTAAGAACAAACAATGTTCCCGCACTCCAAGGGTATTAAAGTCATTGCCTAGACTGCCAACCGCGATCACCAAATAATCGTAGCTTATGCGCCGTTCAGGCAGCACCTCACGACCACTCGGCCCGACTATTTCATCTAAAATCAGTTCTTTGTGCTCCCGGTCAAGACCAATAACCCGCCCCATCGCGAAGTGATAATGGTTTTGATAGGCGTGGGCACGATAATCCACCGCATCGAGATCAGAGTCTATTGCACCGGTGGCAACCTCATGAAAACGCGGCTTCCAGATATGACTCGCGCCGCAGTCGACCAGGGTAATTTCAGCTTTGCCGGGTTTACCCAAGCTGCGGCCTAATTTTGTGACCAGCGGCAAGCCACCTGCACCACCGCCAACAACCACTATTTTTGCTACCACGCTTACCTCCAAAAGATATTTTAAAACCTTGTCGACTGGCCGTCATTTAGCTAGGTTGCGGACCAATCAAATTCCATCTGCTTTGCGGTTTGCCGCGCTAGGTCGAGGCTGCGCAATCGCGCCACTAGGTGTAAGCTCATGTCGATTCCCGCAGAAATACCCGCCGAACTTACCACCGCGCCACAGTCTACCCAGCGCACACCCTCACATACCTGCAGGGCGGGAAACTGCATTTTTAAATCGGCAATATCTTGCCAGTGGGTGGTCACTCGTTGGTCGGTGACCACCCCCGCACCCGCCAATAAAAATACCCCGGTGCACACCGAGGCAGTAATTTTGCTACTCGCCGACTGGGCGGCAATCCACGCCAACACCGGCGCCTTGCTCATCTCCTCGTCGTGAACACCACCCACAACAAGCAAAACATCGATATCGGGATGATCGGCAAAACTGTAATGGGGAGTAATCTGCAAGCCACCTCTTGCAAGTAATAGGCCCGGCTTTTCACTCACTAAAAAGACATTAATCGCGTCTTTGCGTTCAGCCAGTCGATTGGCCGTTGAAAACACTTCAAAGGGACCGGCAAAATCCAATACTTCGGCATTCGGGTATACATAGATACCGATATTCATGAGATTGCTCGCACACATTTAGATCAAAGATGGGGCTTTAAAACCGAGCTTACAAAAGCGATTACGCCGCAGCGCCATAATAGCGCTGGGCAAAGTTGTCGCAGTAGCGCTGCAAATTAGGGTAACCACGTGCAATGGTATTAAAGCGGCTATCAACATCAGCCAAGATAAACTGCGCTAGCATCCCAAATACCGTGGCATCGAGCTCGCAGACCCGCTCGCCCATTATATAACGCTTATCGCCTAAGAGGGTCGATAAGCTTGCAAGTGAACGATTAAAAATATGTTCAATTTCTGCGGCGCTGTGCCTACCCATACCCTGTTTATAAAGCGCTGAACGCGTTGCCCGGCGCACCGCAAACGGTACAATCGAGCTGAATGGAAAGGGCAAATGGCCAAAAAATACTTGCCGTGTTTTCGGCCAATTGTCGTCACATATCCAGCGGGAATACAGCAAGCACCAATAGAAGTTTTCGTCTAGCGACTTGCCAATAAGGTAGGCTTGTGCGCGCTGCTCGGCGCTAAGCCAGTCATTCAGGGTCACTTCAGGCTTTTGATTTAAGTACTCGAAGATAAAACTCGAATCTCCAATTTTTGCATTGCCGTCTTCAATAAACGGCAACTTGCCCTTGGGCGATTTGCGCAGATAAGCCACTGATGATGTCAGCTTATAGGGCAATTGCGCCATTCTTAAAAAGGCGTCTACCTTAAGTACAAAAGGGCTCGCATCGACTAGGCCAAATGCTTGCTTAAATCCATATAATGTAATCACCGCGATTATCCTCCCTAAAACACCATGGTGTATTACCCTTTACGGCCCGTTAAGCATAATCCGTGTTGCCAACTGAATTTCGCGCAAAAATCCCGTTAACGCAAATATCAAAAATACCATGGCAAACACGAATAGCGCCGCAACCACCAAGCTGCTATTCCACTCCATTACCGCGCTAATAAACAACATGGCAATGACCACACAAACCAACAAAGCACTGGTGGTACTAAAGCCAATAGAGCGATGTACCACGCGAGCGCGCCGCGTTAGCATGGCTAATTCTTCGTTCACCGCCACACCGCGCTCAACGCTAAGTGACTCCAGGCGATGATGCAAAGAACGGCTGCGATCAATAATTCGCGCTAAACGATTAGTGAGTACATTGAGAATACCGCCGATACCCGCGAGTAAAAAAACCGGGGCAACCGATTGTTGAATCGCATGGGCGATGGTGACTACTTCAATTTCTACTGCCATGAAGGACCTTAATTACACGCTTAAAGAAATTCACACATTCACAAAAACTTGTTCGCCTTCGCACTCTACTTTAAAGGTATTGAGGGCTTTTGGGGCTTTACCAAGGGCGATTAACTTATGCGTCCAGCCCGGCATGGGCATGCCGATGAAGGCATTTGTCCAGTCGATATTTTCGCCTGTTAGTAAATTAAAGCTAGAACCATGAAACGGACAGGTCACCGCGCCATCGCAAATTTTACCTTTGCCCAAGGGCAAGCCAAGGTGTGGACAGCGGTTTTCTACCGCGCAGATCTGGCCATTCACTTTGGTTAACAATACTTTGGCGCCGCCCAAGGTTTTGTTTAAGAAGGCGCCCTCTTCGATCTCATCAAGATTTGCTGCAAAAATTCGTTCCATTTCTGTGCTCCTTAGAATTAATCAAACAGTATGTTCAACCCCAGCGCCGCCTTCAGCCTTATCTTATATAGCCAGCAAACAGGCCCCAGGCGGAGTTAATCGTCATTACAGCAAGGGTAAGGCAGTCTTACTCACTGGCGACTTCATAACAAAACTGGAGTGTACGCCGGTGACACCATCAATTCGAGTAATCTTATTTAATAGCAAGGCCTGAAAGCCATCCATATCCGCCACAATGACTTTGAGCAGGTAATCGGCCGCCTGGCCAGTGATTAAATGGCACTCTAAAACCTCGGCACACGCGGCCACATGGCGCTCAAAATTTTCAAACCGTTCAGGGGTGTGCCTGTCCATACTGATATGAATAAACGCCATGAGATTCAGACCGAGCGCTCGCGCATTGAGCAGGGCCCGATAACCGGCCAGCACCCCGCTCTCCTCTAGCCTACGCACCCGTCGCAAACAGGGTGACGGCGACAAACCAATGCGATCTGCTAGCTCTTGGTTGCTGAGTCGGCCATCGGCCTGTAGGGCTTCTAAAATCCGCTTATCATAGGCGTCTAACTTCACAATAAAATCACCACATCCGTATTTATGAGCATAATATGCCAATAAAAATTAAAACTCAGCAATTATTAGCACATTAAACGTCTTTTTAACACTAAGTTCGCAATCACCTGCTGCGCCGCTATCTCTATACTGGGAACCGTGAAGTTACCCCTTCACAGTTATCGCCAGCCAGCTTGCAACACCCCGCAAACTGAACACGCGACCAAGCTCTTACACCACAAGAGTGAATGAAAACGCCCGGCCTCGCCGGGCTTCAATACCAAAACATTCGCAGCCAAATCTTCGCACGCGCTTACTTAAAGGAATAGAGATCCATCATGGCCGACTTTAACCACCGCAAATACCGCGCGACACCGGCAATTGTCATGACTGACCGCCAGTGGCCCAACAACACCATCAGCCAAGCGCCCCAGTGGTGCTCTGTGGACCTTCGTGACGGTAACCAGGCCTTGGTTGAACCCATGACGGTACAGCAAAAATTGCGGATGTGGGATTTGCTGGTCAAACTCGGCTTCACCCAAATTGAAGTGGGTTTTCCCGCCGCCTCTCAGCCCGATTTTGACTTTGTTCGCGCCCTAATTGACGGTGATCGCATTCCGGATAATGTCACGGTTCAAGTCTTAACCCAGGCAAGGGAAGAATTAATCGCCCGCAGCTACGAGGCTCTTAAAGGCGCAAAGCAAGCCATTATTCACGTTTACAATTCCACCAGCCCGGTGCAGCGCGAGCGGGTATTTGGCTTGGAACGCGACGGGATAACGGCGATTGCCGTACAAGGCGCGCGCTGGGTAAAAGAATATGCAGCGCGCAATCCCGAAACAAAGTGGTCGTTTCAATACTCGCCAGAAAGCTTCAGCAGCACCGAAGTCGATTTTGCGGTTGAAATCAGTGACGCGGTTATCGCCGAGTGGCGTGACACCGGCGCGCCAATCATTATTAATCTGCCCGCCACCGTCGAGTGCGCCAGCCCCAACGTATTTGCCGACCAAGTGGAATGGTTTTGCCGCCACACGCAGTATCGCAAAGACATTACCGTGTCGGTTCACACCCACAATGATCGCGGCTGTGGCGTTGCTGCCGGCGAGCTTGCGGTCATGGCCGGTGCCGACCGAGTTGAAGGCACCCTACTGGGTAATGGCGAGCGCACCGGCAATATGGATATTGTCACCATGGCCATGAACCTTTACAGCCAAGGCGTAGACCCAAAACTGAACTTAGCCGACATGGACGAGATCATTGCCGTTGTTGAGCACTGTACAACGATACCCCTGCACCCTCGCCACCCCTATGCCGGTGAGCTGGTATTTACTGCGTTTTCAGGTAGCCATCAAGATGCCATTCGCAAGTGCCTAGGCAAGCAGAGCGAAAACGAACCCTGGCAAGTCGCGTATTTACCAATAGACCCCGCTGACCTTGGGCGCAGCTACGAAGCCGTGATTCGCATTAACAGTCAATCAGGTAAAGGCGGCGTGAGCTGGGTACTGGAAAACGACTATGGACTGCAACTACCGCGCTGGCTGCAAATCGACGCCAGTCGGGCAGTACAGGCTAAGGCCGAGGAAATTGCCGGTGAAGTTAGCGCCAAGCAAATATGGGAACTGTTCGACGAACACTATCTGCAAACAGCGCGCGACACCGAATTAAGTCATTTCGCCATTAGCCAAAACAATGCCGAAAACCACGGCCAAGATCAATTGAGCCTGAGCTTTAAATACCAAGGCAAAGAAATCGCATTACAAGGCCACGGCGATGGCGCGATCAGCGCGCTGGTCAACGCCTGGCAGCAGGAATTTGGCGACAAAGTAGAAGTGCTCGACTACCGCGAACACGCACTAGACACCGGCACCGCCTCTCAGGCTGTAGCCTATGTACATCTGTCGATCAATAATCAGCGCTACATTGGCGTCGCCATGCACCGCGATGTGGTTACCGCGTCATTGCAGGCAGTGCTAAGTGCAGCGAGTCAGGCAGTGGAGCAAGCAAAAGCCGCTTAAAAGCGGGTCGGATGTCCGGCGTCTGACGTCGGACGAAAGTCAAAAAATTGAAGTATGATGGAAGTGAATTGCCTTTTTAGCGTCAGACTTCCGACGCCAGACGTCCGACTCACAAACTCAATGCGCCTTCTGATACAGCATCGTAATCAAATCCGCTTCTGACGCAGAAATACCGCAGCGCTGAGCAAGTTCTTGGGCGCTAAGGCCTGTATCCGCAAGGCCAATGGCCTGCTGGTAAAAGCGTACATCTTTTTTGTCAGCATCTTGACGCTGTTGACGAGAGCCGATCATTTCCAGGTATTCCTCTAGCGCGGTAACGCGCTCACCCAATAGGCTCATCGCAGAGTTTTGAAACTCAATTTTTTTCTCAAGCTGGGCAATTTTATCATCCGCCGTCGGCGCTTGCGGGCCGTCTTCGGTGCTGGTTCGCCGAGATTTCAGTGCAAATAATAATAAACCCACACCGACGACACTCAGCAGCAAGCCGAGCAGCGACGCCTCGCCCAAGCTACCAAACCAATTACCAATTAAAGCGGAAAACTGATGATTCGTATCCATAATATTCACTCCGCAAGGCTAGCTTGCCGTCCAGTCGGTAAGTCGACTTTTTAAGCGCACTATCGCTTGGCTATGAATCTGACATACCCGTGACTCGCTAACGTCCATAACCTCACCGACTTCTTTGAGGTTTAAACCACTGTCGTAATACAGCGCCATGACCAGCTTTTCGCGCTCGGGCAGGCTATTAATATGGGTCGCGAGGGCCTTCTGAAAATCATCTTCTAATACATTTTCTAGTGGGGCGTAGCGATCGTCACCGCCGCCGATGTCAGCGGGTTCCTGCTCGCCTTCGCCAACTTGCTCCAAACTAAATAAGCGTACTGAGCTGGTATCGCGTAACAGTTCATGGTATTCATTGAGGGAAACCCCCATTTCTGCAGCAATATCTGCGCTTCCCGCTTCGCGCCCTAGACGAGCCTCGGTGCGGCGCACCGCCTCGGTCATTTCGCGCAACTGGCGAGTTACTGAGCGCGGCGCCCAGCCGCTCTGGCGCATTTGGTCAATCATGGCACCGCGAATACGAATACTGGCGTAGGTTTCGAAACTCGCGCCTTTATCGGCCTGATAGTGGCTACCCGCCTCGAGTAAACCGATCATCCCGGCCTGAATCAAATCGTCTACCTCAACACTGGCGGGCAGACGGCTAACCAAATGATAGGCAATCCGCTTTACCAAAGGCGCATGTCGGCTAACGAGGTCTTCGCGACTGCCGTTTTGAACATCGAGGTAAGCGGCGTGACCGTTCACATTGGCACTCCCGCCGTAGACTCTGCAGTACTTGCATTACCAAACATTCGGTCAACAAAAAATTCAATATTGCCACTCGGTCCGGCGGGCCCCTCCCACTTATCGACGGTCTCCGCCAACTTGCGAAAGGCGAGTGAAGATTCAGCACCAGGATACAAGTCACTCACGGCCTGTTGCCGTGAGTCGGCCTTTATTAAATAGGGGTCGCGAGGAATAAACCCGGCAAACTCTAGACTAACGTCTAAAAAACGCCGTGCCACTTCGTTAAGTCGCTCAAAGCCATCGCGGGCTTGATCATGACTGTCCACCATATTGCGCAATACTTTAAACCGCCGAATACCCGCGTCACGATTCATAACTTTAATCAGCGCGTAGGCGTCGGCCATGGACGTTAGCTCATCAGTAACAACCACCATGACATATTGGCTGGCGCGACAAAAAGTCACTACGCTATCGGAAATACCAGCGGCAGTATCGACGATTAATACGTCGTAATCGTCCTTTAATTCACTGAGCGAACGAACAATGGCGGCGTGTTGGTCGGTACCCAAATCTGCCATTTTCTTGACTCCCGACGCAGCCGGAATAATCGTAATACCCACTGGTCCTGGAACGAGAATATCTTGAATTGCACATTGGCCATCCAACACATGAGACAAATTCCATTTCGGACGCAAACCCAGCATGATATCGACGTTTGCCAAACCTAGGTCTGCGTCCATCAACAGTACACGGCGGCCACGACGCGCTAATTGACAGGCTAGATTAACCGAAACATTGGTTTTACCCACCCCACCCTTACCACTGCTTACCGCTATTACTTTTACTGCGCTCATCTAATTATCATTCTCCCGTAAACAACATCGCAGCTTATTTTAGGCCCGTACCGGCAAAAATACTCTACGCATAAGCCCGCACTAAACCTGAATTTCCAAGCACATCTGTCGGGCGCCGTTACACCCGTAAACTCAAACCACCCCGCACAGCCATTGGCGCAATATTTGCGTTTTGCTGAGCAGCCTCAGCGAGCGCAGGTTGATGCTCAATTTCTGGCCCGCGCTTTAGCTCAAAGGCCCGCGCCATGCGCACCGCCATGTTCACAAGTTTAGCACCATCCGCCGCAGACAGATTTTGTGGAACTTTGGGGCCATTGGCACACCACGCCACCGGCAGGCGATGTTGAATCAAGTTTGAAATCACCCCCCCCAAGCGCATAGCCTCATCGATGCGCGTCACAATTGCGCCCAGTGGTGCCAGTGGCGCATAGGCATCAATTATCTCGCTTTGCACATAGGCCTCTGCGTCGGCTGGCACGGTGACAAACACTTGCACATCTTGCATAGCCCCAGTCAATTGCTGCAATTCATTTATACCTCGGCTGTCGCGAAAGGACATGCCGGCGGTATCGATCAAAACCAATTTTTTCTTGCGCAAAATGCGATAGGTTTTAACCGCCTCTTCGAGGTCGACTGCCGTATGCACTGGAATTTGCAAAATACGACCATAGGCTCGAAGCTGCTCCTGGGCGCCCACTCTAGCGACATCCGTCGTCAATATCGCAATGCCGTCGCGACCATGAGTTAAGACGTGCTGGGCGGCTATTTTAGCGATGGTTGTGGTTTTACCTGCGCCTTGGGGGCCTACCAGGCACACTGCACCGGCGCTGGCTGGCGTCATGGTTGGCAGCTGTTTGATTAGCAGCATTTTGAGAATTTCACGCTGTAGCGCATCGCTCTCGTCCCCCGGTATCTCTGCGCATAAGCGACGCCCTAAGCTGGGGTCTAAATCCAAACTGGCCAAATAAGTGTTCAACTCACGCTGCTCTGGCGCCTTATAACTGGCTTGCTGCCAATTGTGACCCTTGAGCTGATCCATCAGCATGGATTTCATCGACGACAATTCTTGTTTAAGGGTAAGTAATTCATCTTTTTGCGACCACGCCAGCTGGGGACTCTGACTCGCTTGCGGCGCAGTGGTCTCACTTTGGTGATGCTGGGGTGCACTCACGCCAAGATTTTGGCGTTCAGCCATCGGCAGCTCGGCCGATGCTGTCGCCTTCTTTTGGCGATCAAATAAGGCATCGAGCGCCGTGCGCTCTCGGCGTGGCGCTGGGGCCTGCGCCGGTGCAAACTGTTGGGTAATTTGTCTGGCCATCTGCTGCGCGGCAGTTTCAGTCGGCATATTTTGCGACGGCGCCATCATAGAATCGCTGCTGTCATCAAGGCTTACAACCACCTCGACCCCGCCATCTATAGTATGAAAATCCAGAATAACCGCATCTGGGCCGTGGGCAGCTCGCACTAAGCGCATGGCTTGCTGGCTGTCGGCAGCACGATATTTCTTTACTTGCATACTCATTCTCCTACAAGCCGCGTTTTACGCTAAGCGCGCCTGTTGCCCAATGGTAGACAGCAAACGCACCTGCTTGCTATCTGGTACCTCGTTATACGACAACACCGATAAGCCAGGAACACTACGCCGGGTAAAGCGCGATAACCAAGCCCGTATCGACGGTGACACCAGCACTACCGCAGGCTGACCTGATAACTCCTGACGATGGCTGAAATCGGCCAATTCATTTTGTAATCGCTCCGCAATACCGGGCTCCAAACCAACCGCACCAGAACTGCCTCTGAGCATATCTTGCAACAACTGTTCCAGATCAGCATCCAGCGCAGAAACCGGCAATTCATCATCTAAGCCATTGATTTCTTGAACAATCATTCGCCCCAAAGCCACTCGAACACCCTCCAATAATTCGTCAGGGTTCTTGCTACGCGGTGCCTGCTCCGCCAAACTTTCGGCGATCATTCGTATACTGCGGATCGAAACCCCCTCTTTTAGCAAGTTCTGCAGAACCCTAACCACAATACTGAGCGGCAATTGTTTGGGCACTACATTCTCTACCAAGCGAGGATCCGTTTTGGCTAATCTATCTAAGAGCTGTTGCACCTCTTCATGCCCCAATAATTCGTGCGCGTGCTGTTTAATCACTTGACTGAGATGAGTAGCGATAACCGTACAGGGATCAACCACCGTATAACCCATGGTTTGCGCCTGATCGCGCTGACTAGAGTCAATCCAAATTGCCTCCATACCAAAGGCCGGGTCTTTCGTGGTCGCGCCCCGTAAGCCGGGCTGAGCGCCGCCGGGATTAATTGCCAAGTCTTTGCCAACCTGAATATCGCCCTGGGCAATGGTGTCGCCCAATAGCTGAATGCGGTAACTTCCTGGTGACAGCTCCAAATTATCGCGGATGTGAACCGGTTGAATCAGAAAGCCCAAATCCTTAGAGAGTTTTTTACGTACCCCAGTAATCCGGCCGATTAATTCCCCGCCTTGATTGCGGTCTACCAAGGGAATTAGGCGATAGCCCACTTCCAGGCTCACCACGTCCATATGCGTCACTTCATCCCAGCTCAATTCGCTGGGTTCGCGGGGCGCCGCTGCCACGTCTTCACCCGACTCCTCGTCGGCTACAAATTCCTGGGCATTTTTCTTCTTATTTTGCAGCCACCAGCCGCTGCCACCACAAGCTGCAGCGAGCATTAAAAACACCAAATTAGGCATACCGGGAATAACGCCAATTAAGGCCATTAAGGTCGCCGACAAATACAAGACATTGGGATTGGCAAACATCTGGCTAGCCATCTGCTCGCCCATATTCTGGGGACGCGAAATACGAGTAACAATAATCGCCACGGCGGTCGACAGCAGCAAGGACGGTAGCTGCGCCACCAAACCGTCACCAATCGTCAACAAGGTATAATTATGCATGGCCTGATCAAAGCTCAGACCATGCTGGCTCATGCCCACACCCAGGCCACCGATAACATTGATGAACAGAATCATAATGCCAGCAACGGCGTCGCCGCGCACAAACTTGCTGGCACCGTCCATAGAGCCGTAGAAATCCGCTTCAGTGCGCACTTCTTCCCGACGCCGACTAGCCTCTTCCTGATTTAATAGCCCCGCATTTAAATCCGAGTCGATAGCCATTTGCTTACCGGGCATCGCGTCTAGGGTAAATCTGGCGGTGACTTCTGACACACGGCCCGCGCCCTTGGTGACCACCACAAAATTAATAACAACCAAGATAATGAAAACGACAATACCGACAACATAATTGCCGCCAATAACAAATTCACCAAAGGACTCAATTACTTTACCCGCCGCGCCGGGACCAGTGTGGCCTTCGAGCAATACCACTCGAGTTGAGGCGACATTCAGTGACAAGCGCAACAAGGTCGCGAGCAGCAATACCGTCGGGAATACCGAAAAATCAATGGGCCGTTCGACGTAAATCACCGCCAGAATAATGACGAGCGACAGGGCAATATTGAAGGTAAACAGTAAATCGAGCAGAAATGGCGGCATTGGGATAACCAGCATCCCGAGGCACGCAATAAGCATGACGAGCACGCCAACGCCACTACTGGCAACTTTCTCCAGCCAGCCATTCCTTGCAATAGTTTGTGTCGCTGCTGCCATACCCACTCTCTTTAAGATGGATTTCTCAGCGCGCAAAAGCGCCAAAATTTCGTCGTTACCGGGAGTAATTGCAACAACAGGGCCAACTTGCGATATAGGAGGAAAAGCGCTACTAAGCAGTATATTCAAACAACAGCGTGAAAGCCGCTCCCAGACAGCCACGACTAAACCGGTCACCCCTGCAAAAGCTGGAGCCCAGTCAAGTAACAGAGTGAAGGTCGCGCCCATTGCGACGAATTCTCGCCTAGGCAGCCACAACAAAACCGGTCACCCTGCGAAAGCTGGGGTCCAGTCAAGTAACAGAGTGAAGGTCACGCCCATTGCGACGAATTCTCGCCTAGGCAGCCACAACGAAACCGGTCACCCCTGCGAAGGCAAGGGTCCATCTCAGCAGGGGCAGACCTGTCACTTACGTATTAATGCTAGCGAACGCAGATATAATTCCAAAAGCAGTATTGGCCAGACCCTACTTAGCGTCGTCCTTCAAACATCTCGACCGGGATGCTGACCGTTAGCCTCTACAAGTAATTAAACAAGGACAAGCCCTGTACCTTACTAAACGCTTGCTGGGCGGCCTGCAATGCCGCTTGCTGCTGGCTGAAGCGTGAAATAGCTTCCGCATAGTCTAGGTCATTCACTAAGCTTAGATTCTCGGCGATTTGCAGGCTGGCGCCAGCATTAATATCGGTTTGCCGCTCGAGTGACTGCAGGCGCGAGCCTATGCCGGTTTGCTTGTTAATCAAGTGATCCATCGCCTGATCGATATTGCTAATCGCGGTATTAATTTCACTGTTTTGCAAGGCGCGACCACTATTGCTATTGCGCGGTGTTTCTAGAGAGACTGCCAGCGCCTCGACCATGGAAAACAAATCTTGGCGCTGGGCGGGCGCGATGGTGAATTCGTCACCGGCAGCCGCAGGTCCTTTAATTTTAACCGACATCCCGCCTACGCTAATATCACCACCATCTTGGTAGGCCGCACTGCTGACCACGGCGCCGCCAGCATTAAGCACCTCGTATTGACTTGAGCTGGTAAAACGAACGGTAAAGGTTTCGCGATTAAACTGCCCCAGGTCGGTGACGCTACCAGCGTCAATCACTGCGCTCCCTGTATTGGCAGGGTTACTTCCGGTTTGAAATTTGCCATTGCCATTAAGGATATTCATAAACACTTCTGAGCCGGGGTCGCCATCTGGCAGACTGCGCGCGGGGCCAACTTGCAATTGACGCTGACCATCGTCGCCGTTATACACATAACCTCCCGCCGTTTTGGAAAAGGGTGAACTACCCTCTTGGTAGCCGGCGAAGATAAAATGACCGCTGCTGTCTTTAGTGTTGGCATAGCTGAGTAAATTATCGAGCTGTTGACGCAGTTCAAAGGCAATGGACTGACGCGACTCATTGCTCTGAGTGGCGTTATTGGCTTGCACCGACAACTCCCGCACCCGCTGCAAAACGTCGACACTATTACTCACAATACTCTCTTCTAAACGCAGCCTACTGTCGAGGAGGTTGCCATTGCGCTCGTATTGTTCGGTTTTTTCTTTGGCCCGGGTCAACTCAAGACTGCGCACGCTACCAACGGGGTCGTCGGAGGGGGTGAGAATTTTTTGGCCGGTGGCAACCTGCAACTGGGTTTTAGACAGTTTGGCCTGCTGGCTCAACATGCTATTAACCCCATTGGCATATAGCTGACTGGTGGAGATTCTCATACGTCTACTCTCTGTGTCATATCCGCTACACTGCGTCTGGCCTCATTTAGTGAGGCATTAGCGCCTTATTTAACGAAACGCACTCATCAGGTTCTGAAATAAATCATTGGCAATGCTGGTGGCCTGAGCAGCGGCTTGATAGGCCTGCTGAAATTTAAGGAGGTTGGCGGCCTCTTCGTCTAAATTCACCCCTGACACACTCTCGTAGCGCGCTCGGGTTTGACTCAGCAAGTTTTCTTGGGATTGCTTATTAATCTGCGCACTACGCGTAGCCACTGCGATATCGCCAACCAAACCATTAACTGCGTCTTGTACACTAACCGTGCCGCCATTAAGAAGCTTGAGGTTTTCAGCACCCGCCAGTTTTAGAATATTGCGGTTGTCGCCCACGGCATTGGTATTGGCACCGATAAAAAATTGGTCGCCCGCAACGGGGCTGCCATTAAGCACAAATTGATTGCCGTTAATATTCAGCTCAGCGCCCGGCGTATAACTAAAGCTACCGCTGCCATTAATTTGATACGTGGTGGCCGTCAAAAATTCAATATCAACATTATCCAACAAATTGGGATTGCCACTGTCAACGATATTGGTCTGACTAATACTGCCTGAACCAATATTATTGCTACCGCTTAAACTGCGGGTGGCAGCCGCCGCCGCGATGGCAGCAGGGTCGGTTAGCGCAAGTTTTAATCCGGCGGCAGCGCCCTCAGTGGGCCGCAATACAAATTGGTCACCCGCCGCCGCGGGACCATTTAAGCTAAATTGCACGCCTTTATATTCAAATGGGTCAGCGACACTGCCAGTGCCCGTTACACTGCTAAGCTGCGCGCCATTGGCCTCATCAAAAAACGACCAGTTTGTGCCGTTAAAACGCATTAATACATTATTGCCAGTCACCTGGGACAGGTCGGAGATTTGCGCCGTCATTTGCGTGGCGCTGGTATTGTTTAGGCTGCGATGTACGACCGGATCCGGCACCGAGAACAGATCGCCGCCCTGGTTACCCCGTAAATCAATACCCGCGCGGTTTTGCTCGTTCATGGAGCTGGCTACTGCCAAGCTAATACGACCCAGTTCATTGCGAGTTTCATTCAGCAGGCCGTCACGGAAGTTCAAACTGCCGCCCAAACTGCCGCCACTGAGACTGCTGCTAATCACCGCCTGACCACCACCCATGTCCATGGCGACTTCAATTCGGCCGGGTTCAAAGACATTCGACACCGCATTCATTTTTATGGTGCGCTCACCTAGTACCAGTGCTTCGCCATTGCCAACAAACACACTTACCGTGCCGTCGTTTTGCTCAACCGATTTAATGCCAATTAATTCATTGAGTGACAACAGCGCCTGATCCCGCTGGTCTAACAAATCATTTGGGGTAGTGCCGAACTTGCCTCTGGATTCGCTGATGAGCAAATTAATATCGGCAATTTGAGTGGCCAAATCATTGATATCGCTTACTGAGGTACTAATACGCACATTCACTTCGCGACCAAGGCTGTCGAGCTGGGCCGACAAATCAGCGAAGCGGTCGCCGAGGCCCTGGGCCTCGGCCAACATCAGTTGCCGAGATGAGATAGAGGATGGGTCGTCGGCCACGCCTTGAATACTGTTGTAATAGCGCGACAAGGACGCGCCCAAACCCAAATTGGGATCGGCCAAAGCGTTATCTAATTGCGAAGCCAGCTGATAGCTATTATTCACCGCCGAGAACGCCGCCTGCGCACTGCGTAACTGGCCTGCGGTGAAATTATCGTATACCCGGCTTACCGAGGACACTTTTACCCCGGAACCAATCGTGGTGTTACCCAGCTGTTGCGGTACTCGCGTGGCAAAATCAACCCGCTGACGGCTATAACCCTCAGTGTCAGCATTGGCAATATTGTGACTGGTGGTGGCCAGCGCGCGCTGATACGACACCAGTGCCGACAGGGCATTACCTAGCATGTCACCCATGTGTTACCCCTTAATTCATTTACAGTTTATCGGCAGACAAACTGAAATCTTGAATACTGCTATTGTGGCTTTGCTTGCTAAGCTGTTGCAGCTTGCTGCGCAAGGCTGCGCCCTCGCCACTCATACCCGACCCGCCACTATCTGCGCTCTTTGCGTTAGTAGCGGCAGTCGGCCCCCGTAACTGCGCCGAAATTGAGTCGGCCATGCCAATCCCGCCCTGCTCAGCAAGGGTGACCGACAACTGGCTGTCGAGCATTTCTTCATACATTTTGGTGCTTTCATCAGAGAACAAGCCGCCCTCAGGCACACCAGCGCGCATGCTTTTTAACATCATTTGCAAAAACAGCGCTTCAAATTGCTTGGCAACAGGGGCAATCGCCTCTTCGGCATTTTCGGTGGCGTCTTTACGCAAGGAGGCCAAACCTGAAAAGTCGTGGTAATTGCTACTGGCTTTAACGTCCATTGCCGTGCTTCCTTTAAATCACTAACAGCTCGGCGCGCAAGGCACCGGCTTGGTCTAGGGCTTCAAGAATGGCCACCAAGTCGCTGGGCGCCGCACCCACTTTATTAATGGCTTTAACAATTTCTTCTAGGGTCACCCCGGCATCCAGTAAAAACATTCTCGAGCCAGTTTCCTGCACGTCGATACTCGACTCTTGCGCCGCCACGGTTTGACCGCCACTAAAGGCGCCGGGCTGGCTAATATCAACCCGCTCGGTAATCGATACTGTTAACGATCCGTGAGTCACCGCCGCAGGCATAACCCGCACATTGCCACCAATAACAATGGTGCCCGTGCGGGAGTTAACCACCACCCTCGCAATCGTCTCGGCGGGCGTAATTTCCAAGGTCTCCAACATCGAAATAAAGGTAACACTGCGGTCGGCATTGCTAGGGCCGAGTACTTTAACAGTGGCGGAATCCATGGCACTGGCGGTGCCGGCACCAAATTTAGCGTTAATTTCTTCTACCAAGCGGTGAGCGGTGGTGAAATCAGCTTTCTTTAAATTCAGCATAATTTCACCGTTAGATGACATCGCGCTCGGCGCCGCCCGCTCGATAATCGCGCCGTTTGGTATGCGGCCTGCACTGGGAATATTCACCGTGACTCTAGAGCCATCGCTGCCCGATACGCCCAAACCGCCAACCAGTAAACTGCCTTGTGCCACTGCGTACACTTGACCGTCTGCGCCCATCATCGGCGCCATCAACAAACTACCACCGCGCAGACTGGCGGAATTACCAATGGACGATACGGTGACATCCAAGGTTTGGCCCGGTTTGGCAAACGCCGGCAAACTGGCGTGCACGGTAACCGCCGCCACGTTCTTAAGTTGGGGATTCACATTGTCGGGAATACGCACACCAAAGCCGGTGAGCATATTGCGAATACTTTGAATGGTGAATTGCGCCTGGCTGGTTTGATCACCCGTGCCACTTAGGCCAACCACCAAGCCATAGCCGACCAATTGGTTGTCACGTACACCAGCGACGTTAACAAGGTCTTTTACGCGCTCAGCTTGGGCCAGCGGCGCGATAGCGAACAGCGCAATGCTGCAAACAGCGGCGATTTTGCGCAAGCATGAATTTGATTTAAATACTGACATTGCAGCCGTCCTCAAAAGGGTGACAACACAGACTGGAACAAACGTCCCAGCCAACCCATGGAATTTGCGTCGGCCAACGCACCTTTGCCGCTATAGGTAATGCGCGCATCGGCGACCTTGTAAGACGGTATGGCATTATCTGCGCCGATGTCTTCGGGACGGATAATGCCTTTTATGCGAATAAACTCTTCACCTTGATTGATGGTGACCCACTTCTCGCCCCGCACCCGCAAACTGCCGTTGCGCAGTACTTCTGACACGGTGACGGTAATACTGCCGGTTAAGCTATTGCTCTGAGTACTACTGCCCTTGCCTGAAAAGTCCTGATCCGACGACACCCCAGTGGTTAATATCGGCACGCCATCACTCGTTACGCCGCGACCAAACAAGGTCACGGTTGGCACTGAGATATTGCTCTCTTTGCCGGTGGCAGTGCTGGATGACTTACTGGCGTCGGTTTTCTCTTCTAAGGTGACGGTAATAATATCGCCAACCTGACGGGCTCGACGGTCAACAAATAAGGTCATGCCGTAACCTGAGCGGTAAATAGAACCCAAATTTTGGTCATCGTCTGGCGCCACCGAGGGCGCTGCCGATTCGTAATCAGCAGAGCTGTCTTTGGCAGGCGCCGATGAACACGCCGACAGCAATGCCACCATCAATACCGCAATGGCAGTACCCAAACGATGACGACCTTGTGTCTGTTGAATATTCATAAGCACTATCCTGCTCTAAATCGTGAATTAAAGATTATTATTCACGTACTGCATCATCTGGTCGCTGGTGGCGATGGCCTTGGAGTTCATCTCGTAGGCGCGCTGGGTTTCGATCATATTCACCAGTTCTTCCACTACGTTGACGTTAGAACCTTCAAGGGCGCCTTGCTGAATACTGCCCAGCCCGCTCAAACCCGGCGTGCCGGTTTGTGGCGAGCCGCTAGAAGCCGACTCCATATACAAGTTTTCGCCGCGGGCTTGCAGGCCCGATGGATTCACAAAGTCGGCGAGCTGAAAGCTACCCACCTGCACTGGCGCAGCGCCACCAGCCAATACCGCGCTGACTACGCCATCGGAACCAATGGTGATGCTTAAAGTGCCCTGGGGTACGGTCATACCCGGATCAACCACGTTACCGGTATTGGTCACAATCTGGCCCTGGTCGTCGAGCTGAAAAGAACCGTCGCGGGTGTAGGCAATACTGCCGTCAGGCATTTGTACTTGGAAAAAACCCTTACCTTCAATAGCAACATCCAATGAGTTATTGGTCTGATTCAAGGTGCCCTGCTGGTGAATTTTTTCGGTAGACACAACGCGCACCCCAGTACCAATATGCATACCGCTTGGTGAGCGAGTTTGCTGAGAAGTCTGGCCGCCCACTTGACGCATATTTTGGTAGAGCAAGTCTTCAAAAGACGCTCGATCCCGCTTAAAGCCGGTAGTATTGGCGTTCGCCAAGTTGTTACTGGTTACTTGCATCCGGGTTTGTTGGGCATCGAGACCCGTTTTAGCGACCCATAATGATGAATTCATAAATAACCCCTTGTTTATTCCATACGCATTAAGCGGCTGCCGGTTTCAGCAACCGTTTCTGCGGTGCTCATGGCCTTGACCTGCATTTCAAATTGCCGCGCCAGTGAAATCATATTCACCATGGCGTCGACGCTATTTACATTTGATGCTTCTAAATTGCCCGAACTGATGCGGATATCGGCTGAGGTTGGCGCAGTGCCACCATCGCGCATGCGCATCAAACCGTCCTCGCCTTTCTGCAACTGATTTGGCGCAGCATCGACGAGGCGAATTCGATCTACCGTCGACAGTGATTCCGAACCCTGCCCCAGCGGCACAATTGATACCGTGCCGTCTTCGCCAATCATCAAGCTCTCGTGTTCAGGAATCGCCACCGGACCGCCGTCACCCATCACTGGTTGACCGGCGCCGTTGAGCAGCATGCCGTCGCTGGTAATATGAAAATCACCACGGCGGCTATAGGCTTCGCTGCCGTCAGGGGCCGTAACCACAAACCAGCCCTTGTCGCCGCGAATAGCAACATCCAACTGACGGCCAGTGGCCATAATAGAGCCCACTGAAAAATCTGAGGTTTCGCCCTGATACACCGAGTTAAACCGGGTGGCCATACCCGGGCCTTCAACTTGCTTAGACAGAACATTCTGAAAATCGCCACGAAAACCCGCCGTGCTCACGTTCGCCAAATTATTGGCATTCGTGGTTTGGGCCAGCTGCGTATTCTTTGCCGCTGTCATGCCGATATACAGTAATCTGTCCATATAAACTCCCGATTAATGGCGGTCTAAACCGCCCTCAATTAACGGATATTGATGATCGCTTGGGTTACCGCATCGGCGGTAGAGATCATCTGGGTGTTGGCTTGGAAGTTGCGCTGAGCCGTAATCATCTCAACCAACTGCTCGGTTAAATCTACGTTAGAGCTCTCTAGGGCGCCGGATTGCAGCAAACCAAAATTAGAGGTACCCGCTTCGCCAACCCGTGGACTACCTGACGAAAAGGTCTCCGCCCAAGAGGTGTCACCCTGCTGCTGTAAGCCGTTGGGATTAGTGAAACTGGCCATGGCTATTTTGCCCAGCTGAGTAGACTGGCCATTGGTGTAACGTGCAGACACAACACCAGTAGAAGCCACCTCAATTCCGGTTAAGCGACCAGTGGTGAAACCGTCTTGCTGAAGATTGTTAACGCCAAACTCTTGGCCGTACTGAGTACTGGCATTAAAGTTAAACGACAAGTTCATGTCGGCCGAGCCCGTGCCGGGATCGTATGCTGGGTAAGTCACTAAACCATTGGCGGGCACCTGTAAAACGCCAGCATTACTAAACGTTAGGGTATTAGCGCCACCTACCGGGTTATTGTCGACATAGAGTTGCTGATTCCAGGAATTAGCCGCCGCATCGCGCACAAAATACAGGGTCGCGGTGTGCTGTGTACCGAGTGAGTCATACACGGTCATGGATGTTGCGTGGTTGTAGCTGCCGGGCAGGGTGGGGTCAAAAGGCGCAACCGACGGCACTGGCGCGTTAGCGGGCAGGTTTACACCAATGTCTCCGCGGGCGGTTTGCTTGGGCGCATTTTCATTTACCTCTAATTGCAAATCGCTCAGAGAACCCGTTGAGAAACCACCGTTGCCCGTGGGTGGAAACACCTGCAAGCGCTCAAGATTATTGTTCACCACAAAGCCGTCGCGATCAACGCTAAACGCGCCCGCGCGGGTGTAAGTCACCCCGCCAGAACCCTTCATGGTAAAGAAGCCCTCGCCACTCACCGCAAGGTCTAAGTTATTGTCGGTAAAATCGACGTTACCCTGGGAGAACTGCTGGGTAATGGTGGCCAAACGTGCACCGGCGCCGGGCGTGGTTTTGGTCACATCATTATTGGCCGTGGCATACACGTCGGCAAAGGCCGCGCGCGAACCCTTAAAGCCGGTTGTATTCACGTTGGCAATATTGTGCGCGGTCACATCCAAATGCGATTGCGCTGCGTTTAAACCACTAAGTGCGATACGAAAGCTCATTTTGTAACTCCTGCGAAGGATGTAGTGTTGTCATTGTCTGAATAGCGCAATCGCAACTCAGCTAATCTCTTTTATTTGTGACAGGCTGACCGTACCCAGTCCTTGGATTTGTACCTGGGGACTGCCACCGCCTGCGGGCACACTGACGCTAATGACCGCACTGCGCATTTCGGTAGTCAGTGCCTCAACTTTGTTGCCGTTTAAATAATTGGCCCGAATTTGGTAATTTCCCGGCGGCATACGCTCGCCAGTCAAACCAATGCCGTTCCATTCAAAGCGGCTGGTGCCAGCCGCTTGCGGGCCCATTGGCACCTTGCCAATAACCTCGCCACTGGGCGCCAAAATTTCGATATCTAAGGCCGTGGTGCTGGTGGGTAATTCAACTTGACCACGCACACTGCCGCCGCTGGGTAACGCGGCAACGCCCGACTCAACCAATACGTCTTTACCAATCAATGACGAGGAATCGAGGAGCTGAGCGGAATAAAGCGAGCCGGTCAGCGCGCTGAGATTTTCGTTCATTTCGCTGATGCCACTCACCGAGGTCAGTTGGGCCATTTGGCTAATAAATTCGGTATTGTCGGTGGGTTTAAAGGGGTCCTGACTTTTTAACTGCTGCAGCATTAATTTCATAAAATCGTTCTGATCTAAGGACGACGCGTCTTTCTTCGCCTTACTGGTCGCGTTCTGCATTTGCAGCTGTTCTAGGGTGCGCACTTCCATTACTCAGACTCCTACTGCTGGCCAAGCTGCAAGGTGCGCAGCATCAGGGTTTTGGTGGTAGAAAAAACTTCGGCGTTATTCTGAAACGAGCGCGACGCCGACATCATATTAGCCATCTCTTCCATGGTATTAACGTTGGAGGCGTACACATAACCGTCTACATCTGCCTCTGGATGACCTGGCTCATAACGTTTCATTACTGGCGCACTACTTTCAACGACGCCAGTCACGGCTACCCCCGCTACTTCGCGCTGTTGATCCAGCACCGTGGCAAATACCGTTTGCCGCGAACGATAGGCATCGGCCTCGCTGCCCGCCACTGAATCGGCATTGGCCATATTGCTAGCCACGGTATTGAGACGCATCATTTGCGCATTCATTGCTGACGCGGCGATATCAAGTGGATTAGCCATGGTTTATCGGCCTCCCTGGAGTATGGATTTAAGCCCGCTAAAACGGTTGCCGAGAAACTGTAAGGTGGCCTGATAACGCATAGCGTTATCAGCAAATTCGGCTTGTTCGATATGGGTCTCGACGGTATTACCATCGAGCGACGGCTGATAAGGCTGTCGATACTTTAACGACGCCGCCAAGGCATCTGCACTGCCATCGGCGCGGCGCTGGTGAGCTGCATTAGTCACCTTAAGCGACAGCATTGGCTGATCCCCAGCAGCGGCGGAATTCGATAAGGCCGTGCGGAAATCAATATCTTGAGCCTTGTAGCCAGGAGTATCGGCATTGGCAATATTCGCGGCCAAGACTTCATTGCGCTTATTCCGCAATAACAGGGCTTGTTCGTGAATGCCTAGGGCTTTGTCAAAATTAATCGCCATTTTCTTACCATTTCGCTAAAGTTATGCGGCTTGTTGCCGTTAATCGGTTAACGCCATAATTTTTGCTGTGTACCGTGTTTGCAATGGATCAAGGCAAAGGCCGTGCCATATAATTTAGCCTTTATTTTTCAATAGCTTAAAAACCCTCCCCCGCACAATCGCCAAAATAACGGCAAAGCTTTGCCGCTAATCGGCAAAAATCCGGCACGGGCTATCCGCCTTTATCCTGGCCTTGCGTCCTGAGACATTTTAGAAATTCACCCTTACAGACTGGCACAAGCATTGCAGTCACTACCTTACCGACAAATCTTTGACGTGAGTGATGGCTATGCGCGGATCGACAGCCTTAAGTAAAATTCTGCTACTGAGCACGGCACTTTGTCTGTTCAGCGGCGCCAGCACTGCCGCGTCTACCGAAAGCCACAACCGCATTGCGGCTACCGCCAAAGCCTATATCGCCGCCCGCCACCCATGGCAGCAACTCAGTACGACGATCACTGTTCAAAAACTCGACCCCCGCACTAAACTCAGTAGTTGCCCGGGTAAGCTCGAGGCCTTTTTATCTAACGGTGCCAAAATAAAACGCCGAACAACGGTCGGCGTTCGTTGTACCGCAGGCGCCAAACCCTGGAAGATTTATCTGCCCGTCACCGTAGAGGCCTATGCCAAGGTGATGGTGGCCCGTCATCCAATTGCGCCGGGCAGTCGCATTAGCGCTGGCGATGTAAGCTGGGGGAAGCGCGATATCACTAGCCTCGGCTACGGCTATTTACAGTCTTTAGGCGATAACGGCGGCTATCAAAGCCGCCAGAGTATTGCCCAGGGCGCGGTGCTCACGCCTAATATGGTCACTGCGAGCAGTATTATTAGTAAGGGCCAGCGCGTTCAGCTTAATAGCAATGATGGCCCGGTTAGCGTGAGTATGATGGGCGTCGCCTTGCAAAATGGCGCCTTGGGCAAGCGAATTCTGGTTAAAAACCTCAATTCCGGCAAACAGCTAGAGGGAGTCGTCGCGTCCGAAAACAGTGTTGTGCTCAATTGAGCGCTGGCGCTGCCAAGCACGGGACAAGCCCATATGCTCAGCACAGTGAAATTCGTGCTAAAGTTTTGGTTAATAGTGTCGATATATCAGGCGAAAGCTATTTAAAGAGGATTTAACAATGGTTGACCGTATCGATGGCTCATCGCTGAGTCAGGCCCGCAAGCTCGACAGCGGCCGTACCGGTGCCAGCAAATCAGACAGCACGGTCACGAGCCCAGCTGCGACCGACACGGCAAAAGCAGCACAGGTGGAAACCCCGCTATTGGAGCGCACCCGTTCTCAGGTAAATAGTAGCGATGGCATTGACCGGCAAAAGGTTGAAGCAATCAAAACCGCTATTCGCAATGGCGAGTTTACTATCGACGCCAATAAAGTGGCGGCTGCATTGGTTAATATGGAAGCCCTAAGCGGCAGCTAAATATGAGCGATGAACTGAGCGATGTACTGCACACGATCCACCTCGAAGCTCAACGCTTAGAAGCGCTGCTGGGCGAAGAGGCGCTGATTTTAAAATCAGCGCGAGATGCTGATCAATTGGAGGCGGTGGTTCAACAGAAAATGGACTTGGTTCAGCATCTCGAGCTCCTCGAAATACGCCGTCGCCAATTGGCCAGCGCGACGAATAAGGACGACGACGTGCTGTGGCAGGCAAGCCTCACTATTCTCAGTCGCTGCCAAGCCCTGAATGCCCAAGCGGGCGCCGACATCAGCACCCAGGCGCGCTACGGCAAACGCGCATTAGAAATTCTTGGTGCAAGTAATAATGACACACCGATTTACAGCGCCGGTGGCGAAACCCTAGGCCCGCTTGGTGGTCAGCAGTTAGGCAAAGCTTAAGCCCGACATCCTTGCCCCCTTCTTAGCCTATTGCTGCATAGCCGCTTACAACGCCATTTCCATATAAAGGTGGTTATCTAAAACACCGTTATAGCTTTTATTGCGTTTGATGACCTTAAAACCCAGCTGCTGATACAAGCGCAGGGCGCCAATATTTAACTCTGCTACGTCTAAACTCAAGGTTGAATAGCCGAGTTCATGGGCCCGAGCTGCCATAAAATTAATGAGCTGCGCCGCAATACCCTTACCTCGCCACTGTGGGTCAACCGCAATATGACAAAGGTAATAGCAGCCTTTGCGTGGCGGTTTAACTAGCCGCAATTCAAACAGCAGGCCTTTTACGATTCCCCGCCATCCGTACTGGGTAAAAATGGCCTTGGCATTGTCCATAAAGGTCGCGTCGTGGCTGGCTTTGTCAAAACCGCCTATGGTGGCAATCAGCCGACCATCTTGTTCGTAAACAAAATGATGGCGGTGGCTAAACATGGTCCCCGATTTAGCAAACTCAAGCGCTAAAAAGTCACGTATATCGGGCCCGTGAGCGGAATTAAAAATGTGCTCAAAGGCCACCGGCCCCGATGAAAACACCAACTCTGCCGCTGCCGCACTGTCTTGCTCTTGCGCTGCCCTTATCGCCATTTGCCACCTCGATTTTAGTCAACATAGCATAGCGAACTCGCTTTTTTCTACCATACTACAAGTGTGTGATACGGCTTTATGACGCGCCAGTGGTATGCATGACCACTCAAACACTCTATGCTAAAACTCAAGATACACCGCGCTCCGACACGTTTTCCGACAATACTGCCACCATTTATAATGGCCAGTCAGGAAAATGCGCTGAGCCGCATCAAGCAGTCGTTTCATTAAAGCCGTCACTAATGCACGTGAACCTAATTGAAGAGTGTAGCGATGACCCAAAACAAAGCGACACAACTTGTTATTTTCGGCGGTACCGGTGACCTCGCCTTGCGCAAGTTGCAACCGGCATTGTACAAATTGCAACGCGAGGGCTTTTTAGAGGATGTATGCGCCATCATCGCATTGGGTCGCGCCCAGACAAGCGATGACACATACCGAGACTTAGTAAAGACCAAGATGCAGGAATTCCTCCCCGCGCACTTCTGGGATGAACAACACTGGCAAAATTTTGCCGCCAAACTCAGCTTTGTGAGCTTAGACGTAAACTCACTCAAAGATTACCACCGCCTCAGCGACGCCGTTCAGCATCACAGTGCCGCCACCACTGTTTTTTACCTGGCCACGCACTCCACCTTGTACACCAGCATTTGCCGAAACTTAAACAGTATTGGCGTCGTCAATGCCCAGTCCCGGGTAGTCCTTGAGAAACCCCTTGGCCATGATTTGGCTAGCTGCACCGAGATCAACCACGAAGTGTTACAGGTGTTTCCGGAAAAAAACATCTTTCGCATTGACCACTATCTTGGCAAAGAAACCGTTCAGAATTTATTGGTATTACGTTTTGGCAACGCCCTGTTCGGCCCACTGTGGAATAGTCAGTATATTGATAATATTCAGATCACCGTGGCCGAAGATATTGGCGTCGAAGGTCGCGGTGACTTCTACGCCAAAACCGGCGCCCTGCGCGACATGGTGCAAAACCATCTGTTACAGCTTTTATGCTTGGTCGCAATGGAGCCCCCCGCCAACCTCCGCGCCGATACTATTCGCGACGAAAAGGTAAAGGTACTGCAAGCGCTGCGGCCAATTACCGCCACCAATGTCAAAGCCAAAACGGTGCGCGGCCAATATATTGCAGGCGCGGTCAAATCGGCACCAGTCGCCGCATTTCTTGACGAAACCGGCTTTGAAGACAGCGAAAATACTGAAACCTTTGTCGCCTTACAGGCCGATGTACACAATTGGCGCTGGGAGGGCACGCCCTTTTACTTGCGGACCGGAAAACGCCTGAGCAGACGGTTTTCCGAAATTATTGTTGAACTAAAAAAGCACCCCTTCAGCTTATTTGAAGGCGACCCCAATGATCTGCCCAACAAACTGGTGATTCGCCTACAGCCCGAGGAAAATATCACCCTGTATAAGGTTAATAAAAAACCAGGCCTCAGCCGACAACTAAAATTAGAGCAAGTCGAATTGAACCTCGACGCCGATTTACACGACGAATTACAGGCCCATGAAGCCTATGAGCGACTATTATTAGATGTACTAGAAGGTGATCAAACGCTGTTTATGCGCCGAGACGAAGTCGAGGCCTGCTGGGCGTGGGTAGACAGCATTATCAGCGCGTGGCAAGAAGCGGGCATTCAACCTAAAAGCTATGCGGCGGGCAGCATGGGGCCAAACGCCGCACTGGCACTGCCTGAAAAGACTGGGAGAAGCTGGCATGAATAACAAACCAACGCTTATATTATTACCCAACCGCGACGAGCTAAACGCGGTACTAAGCGAGGATATTGCCAAATATTTAAATACGGCACTAACTAAGTACAACGCAGCGAGTCTCGCCGTGTCTGGCGGCACAACCCCAGCCGATATGCTAACCCTATTGGGCAATAAGCCATTGGACTGGCCCAGCATTCAAACCCTTTTAGTTGATGATCGCTGGGTGGCGGCAGATCATCAAGACAGCAACCAAGCCATGCTCAATAAAACCCTATTCAGTGGCCTTGCTAGCAACAGCCGCTACCTGCCTTTAAAAAATGACGCAGGCGACGTCAATGATGGCCAATACGCCTGTGAAGAACAGTTGGCGGAGTTAACTTGGCCTCTTAGTGTTGTTCATCTCGGCATGGGAAACGACGGCCACACCGCGTCGTGGTTTCACGACGCGCCGGAATACCCCATGCTAATGGCGGCTCATGAACAACACTGCACTGCCGTCCATCCTGGCGCTGCGCCCTACTCTCGCATATCACTCACCCCAGCCGCGGTGTTAAATAGCGAGCGAATTGTGATTCAGGTGTTTGGCAAGGCCAAGCGCGATGTACTGGAGCGCGCGCTAGCCAAAGACGCCGATTATCCGATTTCGCTGGTACTGCACCAACAGCGTGTAGCCGTCGATATTTATTGGGCGCCGTAGGTAGATAGAGCTGGAGTAGCGCGGTTAAAAACTGATCCAAGCTGCTCACTGGTACAGGCTTTTTAACATCGTTAAATAGCCTTCCCGATCTTTCGCCAAAGCTTCTTCACTGGGCACAATCCAGCTACCGCCAACGCAATGCACATTGGGCAGCGCCAAATATTCGTGGTAATTCGCTTGGCTTATGCCGCCCGTCGGACAAAACACCGCATCAGGAAAGGGCCCCGACATTGCTTTTAACAGCGCAACACCACCGATAGCGGTGGCTGGGTACAATTTAAATACGCTGTGCTCTTCTGCCATTGCCGCCATTATTTCAGTGGCCGTTGCCACGCCGGGAATATAGGTGGAGAGGGTTTTGTGCGCCAACATCGAGAGTTCTCGTGAAAAGCCCGGACTAACTGCAAAGTCCGCCTCGTCAACAGCCCGCAACATTTGACGGCGATTGATGACAGTACCAACACCAATTAAGGCATTGGGCACGAGGTCTTTAAACATTTTAACCATTTGCCACGCATCGGCGTGACGCAGAGTAATTTCCACCGCGGGTACGCCAGCTTCAGCAAATAATTCAGCACAGGCTCGGGCATGATCTAAGGATTTGAACTGGGCGACCGGCATCACCGGCGCAGTTTTCTTGACTAGCGTTAGTGCGTCATTCATTTTTCGCATCCTCTTTTAACTGCGTAACGCCTACTCTACACGCCAGCAACACGAGGGTCGATACGCCAAGATCGCCGTTAAAACCACTCACGGTCAATAATATGCCACCGCTACGCCTAAACAGAATGCGAGGATACGTAGCTTTAATCTGCGCTAATCGGGCTGAAGCAAACAATAGCAAGGAGGCAGTTCATATTAAATTCAGCGTGGCTATATGTGCCAGTCAGCGTAAAATTACGGTATTCAGCATGAGCTAAGAGACATCGGAAACAATGGCGCAAAAACCAGAACCAAGACTACTTCAGGCAGAAACCTATCCCTTTACCCTGAATATTGACACTCAATTTGGCGATATGGACGCCTATGCGCATCTCAACAATTTAGCCATCGCTGGCTTTTACGAGAGTGCCCGCTCCAGAATGCAACTCCACATTAGCGGGCGCAATGACTTTTTTAAAGCCGACTCCCCAGACAAAATACTCTTAATAGAGGTCCGCATCCAGTATCTCGCCGAGGGTCGCTACCCTGAACCAGTGGAAGTCCGCACCGGCATCGGCCATATCGGCAATAGCTCCTACCGACTGCATCAAGCACTGTTTCAGCAAAATCGCTGTATTGGTCTATGCGAGGCAGTGATGATTTACACCTTACATGGCAAGCCCACCACCATTCCGCACGATATACGCCAACAGCTGGAAAGCCAGCGTATTGTCTGTTTTGAAAGCAATCCCATGGTCAGCGGTTAATCCACAATGACTAAACGACAATATTGCCCACACTGCGATCGCCCTCAACGCACCTGCCTCTGCGATGAGATGGTACTGCGCGACTGCGCGTACCGCCTGATTATTTTGCAAGACCCCAAAGAAGCAAAACATGCGCTGTCTTCTGCCCCGCTACTCGCCAAGTCGATTCGCGGTAGTCAGCTCATTATTGGCGAGACGTTTTCGCCCGAAGAAATTCTTGGCGACAACTGGCAACGCGACAGCGTGTTAATTTTTCCCGGCGACAACAGCATCAGTGCGGCCGACATACAACACCGCGCCATTAAAAATCTTATATTACTCGATGGCACCTGGCGCAAAGTCACCCGGATAATGCATTTAAATCCGTGGCTAAGCACGCTAGCGAATTTCACTATTGCCGCCAACAATAATAGCCAATACCGAATTAGGCGCTCGCCCCGCGCAGATGGCTTATCAACGATAGAAGCAGGAGTCTGTGCACTTAACGAACTTCATGCGCCACAAGATTACTCAAATGTCTTATTGGCCTTTAATAAAATGATTGATATGCAAATTGCGGCAATGGGCCCAGAAACCTTCGACAAAAACTATATAAAACGCTAACAAGCCAAGCCAACACAACTAACAAAAACACACTAAAAAATAATCTAACTACTATATTAATTCGCAACAATCTCACTTATATTTCCCGCCCCAGCGCGCCACAAAATGTCAGCGCACGGTTTATATAAGGGATTTTTGTGCTTAGGCTTACTCTTGTTGTACTACTATTAGCTTGTCACCTCACTAGTTTCGCCTCTACTAACACCCCGCCTAAGAGTTTTTCTGCGGCCAAAAAGCGCTTAATTCAGCTCTACCATAACGAGTACGCGGAACAGAGCTTTTACTGCAATTGCAGCTATGCTGAACAGAAATTAAACGGTAAGAAAAAGCTGCTCGTCAACCACCAAAGCTGTGCGTATACACCCAGAAAAAACCCCACTCGCGCCGCAAGAATTGAGTGGGAGCATGTGGTTTCGGCGTGGGAATTCGGCCATCAGCTGAAGTGTTGGCAAACTGGCGGACGCAAGTCTTGCAGAAAGGACCCAGCTTTTAAGGCAATGGAGGCCGATGTCTTTAACTTGGTGCCCGCTATTGGTGAAGTGAACGGTGACCGCTCCAATTTTCGCTTCGGGATGATTAGCGGCGAAGCTCGCGCCTATGGCGCCTGCGATATCGAAATCGCCTTTAAAGAACGCCGCGCTGAACCCCGCCCAGATATCCGCGGCGACATTGCCCGCAGCTATTTTTATATGGAAAGACAATACGGCTTAAAAATAAGCAAAAAGAATCGTCAACTTTATAACGCCGGGGCAAAACAAGATCCGGTTTCCGAACAAGAATTACGCATAGCCCGGGCCAAGGCAAAGCTCATGGGCTGGGATAATTCGTTTATTGAGCTGCCCACCGTCGCGGCCAAGGTTAAGACAGCCCAATAAATTTACTTAGCCTGTGGCGGGCTATGCTCCATGACAAATCCCACGGCAGCTTCAATGGTTTTTTGCCGGGTATCTGACTTAGAGAGGAAGTGATCTTCGCCCTTTAGCTTCACAAAAGTCACCGGCTTTTTCTTTTTCTTAAGACGGCTGTACATTTTTTCGCTGTGCACAATGGGTACTCTGGTATCGTCTTCGCCATGAATTAGCAAAATCGGCGCATCGGCGCGGGCGGCGTGATGCGCTGGTGAGATGTCTTTCAGTTCATCGGCGCGTGGGCTGCCAACACCAAGATACTGCTCCACATAGCGTTCATCGTCACGTTGACGGGTGTGCACAATTGACCGCAGCCATATTGGCAGATCACTTAAGCCCGCAATAGACACCGCGCAGCGATACAGACCTTGCTGCAAAGTAACCCCCGCCAATGCAGCATAACCCCCGTAGCTCGCGCCCACGATGCAGACGCGTTTAGAGTCGATCAGCCCGGTGTCGGCAAGCGCGGCGACGCCATCGGAGAGATCGGTTTGCATTTTGCGGCCCCACTCGCCAAACCCGGCATCGCGAAATGCCACGCTGTAGTTACCCGAACCGCGAAAATTAGGCTGCAACACCACGTAACCCCGACTGGCAAAGGCCTGGGCCAACCAATCAAAACCGAGGTAGTCGCGACTCTGAGGGCCGCCATGGGGAAGTACGATCAGCGGCAAATTCTTTTTATTCGTCAAAACCGGCGTGGTCACAATGGCGGGAATAGTGAGGCCGTCGCTAGCCTTATATTGCCACATACTCGGCGTAGCTACATGGCGCGAGCGGATCTCCGGGCGGTTATAGCCAATAGGCTTGGCGTCACCCGTGGGTATATTCACATACCACCAGGTGCCAGAGTCGCCTGCGCCGTCGGTGTACACTATAAGCTTCTGCCAGTCCGCACTCATTGAAATAAAATGCACATTGCTGTTGGGAAAGGCCTTTCTCGTGCCAACAACAATCGCCTGTTGATATGCGTCTAACATTTCTAATTCAGGTACATCTGCTTCTTTCACGACGCCGGTGAGCAGCCCTTCAGCATCGTAATACAGGCTGACAATATTAATGTCGGCGAATAGTTCGACGGGGGCAGATTCGCCATCGACGGCTATTTCAAAAAGATGACCCGCACCGCGAGCGTCGTGCTGGTAGTACGCCACCGTGCCGGGACTTCTACCCGGCCCAGCAAGACTGTTTGTGCCGAATTTGTCTTTAGCACTAACTAGGACGTCTTTGCTCTTATAAGCCCGCAACTCCCATTTTGCACTGATATCATTGTAGGTTTCATATGCGAGCACATTTAGCCCCGCGCCTACGGCCCAGCCTTGGCCGTCGCGGCGCCCTCTAGCAATAATTCGACGCCTGCCACGCTCAAGTTCAATACAACTAAGATCGAAAGCATCAGCTGAGACGCTGGCGAGGGTGTCCACACATTGATACCAGCGACCGTCCGCCTTAAGTGGAGGGTGGATATGAAAGCTCGCGTTGAATACTTTTCGTGAATTTTGTAGGGGCCACTCGGCTTCGCCGGTTTTAACATTGACGATCATTAGGTTGCTAAGCTCATGCTTACCACCAAAGAAAAAACCAAGATTCTGGGTTGAACTCGCTCTGACAATAAGATGGTCTTCGCCAGCCCAATGCAAACCTCGCACTTTCATATCATCAAGGCCATAGTTTCGCAACACGCCACTATGGATGCTAACAATGACCAGACGGCGCTGCTCACCAAGTGTTGTCACGGTGGCAAGCAGATCGCCCGATGGCGACAAGGCCATGTCTTCCACCCCCGGCAGCCTTCCGTAGGCCGAGAGCGGCGGCAGTGAGCTAGCCTCATCAGCGGCCTGCACCGGCAACGCCACTATCGCCATTATCACGACTAACAAGCAGCCTAATACTCGCAATTTTATCATCCTTGAACTCGCGTCAAACACCGTAATTCGGGCGAAAGTTTAGCGCTAAAAATAGTCGCGCGTATATACCGCTCAGCTAGATTGAGTGAGCAATTTCCCGGCGCTGAGCAAAGCCAAATTTCAAACGGTATGCTCGGGGGCTTAAGCCCGTTTTACGCTGAAATAGTCGGTTAAAGGAGCTGGTATCGGCGTAGCCAATTCGCAACATTACCTCTTCGGTAGACAGGCTGGTAGCTTCAAATAGCTTCTTAGCGGCCTCAATACGCAGGTTTTGCAGGTAACTATTTGGGGTATCGCCCACGGCCTCTTTAAAGCGACGCATGAGGGTTCGCGAACTGATATGAAAACTTGCCGCCAAACGCGCCAAGGAAAACGCGTCGTTCAAGTTTTTTTCCAAGTAATCTTGAATTTCTAGCATAAGTGAATCGCTATGCTGCTTTTGCCGAGGCAGTATGAGATACGGTGCCTGCTGCGTTAAATTAGTATCTACCAATAGGGTGCGTTCACACTGCGACGCAACTACCCTACCCATATAGCGCTCGACCATAATAAGCGCAGCCAACATCTCTGCGCCATTAGCGCCGCCGGTCAGCAGTCGACCGCCATCAACCACCAGCTGATCTGCCTTTAAGTTTATATCGGGATAACGCTGACGAAACTGCTCAGCAAGCCACCAACTGGTGGTCGCACTGTGACCATTTAGCAAACCGGTTTCAGCAAGAATAAAACTGCCGGTACAGTGGCTACAAATAATGCAATTGTTCTCATACTGTTTGACCAGCCAGTGGATAAGTTCACGTAGCGATTCCAGCTTTTTATTAAACTCTCTGCCGCCGGGGTAAGCCATTGCTGGCACCACGATAATGCTACCGGCCTCAAGGTCAATAAACGGGCTGTCGACAGCAATCCGCAGACGAGATGCCGTGGTAACCGGCGCCCCATCTTGCGACAGCGTTTGCCATTCAAACTCGCCCTCCCGCCCCTGATACTGATCCCGCCAGTGAGCATTGGCGACCATATACAAGTCCTGAGGGTTAGAAAGGCTACCGGCATAGCAGCCCTCGTAGGCAATAACGTAAACCTTGACCACCGCAAACTCCTCATTACTAAAGCTGCCAGTGTCACTATCAACACTTTTAATGTCAATAATGACACTACCCCTAGCCGTAAATTAACCCTACAGTAGACGCTCGATTTCGCTGATAAGAGTGTTTAGCACTATGAGTCTTCCCAAACTATTGGAAAACCGCCTTCGCCTACCCGCCGTGGTAGCACCCATGTTTTTGGCCTCGGGGCCGGAGCTAGTCATAGAAACCTGTAAGGCTGGCATGGTTGGCTCGTTTCCCGCACTGAACCAGCGCAGCACCGAAGGCTTTGAAGAGTGGTTAGTCAGCATTAATACTGCGCTGCAAGCCCATGAGCAAGAGACTGGGGAAAAACCGGCTCCCTTTGCAGTGAATCTGATTGTGCACAAAACCAACCCTCGTCTCAGCGCCGATTTAGCGCTGTGCGTTAAACATCAGGTCCCCATTGTTATCACCTCGCTAGGCGCGGCTAAAGAAGTCATTGAATCCATTCACAGCTACGGCGGACTAGTGTTCCACGACGTAATCAATGCCCGTCACGCCCGCAAAGCAGCTGGTGCTGGTGTCGATGGTTTAATCGCCGTTAGCGCCGGTGCCGGTGGCCATGCAGGCAGCACCAACCCCTTCGCCTTAGTCGCAGAAATTCGGGAATTTTTTGATAAGACTCTATTACTGGCCGGTGCCATTTCGCGGGGTAATGATATCGCCGCCGCCAAAGCCATGGGCGCCGACCTTGCCTATATGGGCACTCGTTTTATTAATACCAAAGAGAGCTTGGTACAGCCTGAATACAAGCAGATGATTGTCGACAGCGGCTCTAGCGACATTGTTTACACACCCAATATATCGGGTGTTTTCGCCAATTTTTTGATGCCCAGTATCGTCAAGGCAGGACTCGATCCCAATAAGCTAGAAGCGCCAAGCCACATCGATTTTGGTGAAGAGTTAACCACTGATGCCGACAATAAAAGCGGTGAAAAAACCGGTGGCGCGTGGAAAGACATCTGGTCTGCGGGCCAGGGCGTGGGTGCCATTCACGACATTCCATCAACCAAAGACCTAATTCAAAAACTGGAAGAGGAATACCGCGCCGCTACCGCGCAGTTCCGCTAAGCAAGCAAAAGCTAAGAATCGCCGCCGCGCTAAATCAGGCGGCGGCGATTTTTACTGGCGCAAGAAATCGCTCTTCGGCAAGTAATTCTGCCACCCGCGCAGTCGTCTCGCCAGTGTGTTCGGCACGGCGAAAAATTCGCTGTAAGGTGTCGGCAATCGTTTCAACGTGTGCCGCCGACTTTTCAGACGAGCCTTCTGCCCGCTGGTAGTAAACATCAATAATGCCACCCGCGTTAATCACAAAGTCTGGCGCATACAAAATACCCCGCTGACGCAACTGTTCGCCCTGTATTACTTGAGCCAACTGGTTATTGGCAGCACCAGCAACAATACCCGCCTTAATCACGCCCACGGTTTGCTCGTCGATCACTGCTCCCATTGCACAAGGTGCCAACACATCGACATCCATACTCAGCACATCAGGAACGGCAACTGTTTTTGCACCTAATGCCTGTGCCAATTTTAAATTTGCGGCGTTAAAATCCGCAATAAACACCTCAGCGCCCGCCGCGACTATCAGCGCGGTTAAGTGACGACCCACCGAGCCCGCACCTTGAATAGCCACTCGTACCCCCTTTAAGGAATTGGCTTTATGGCGAAACGCCAAGGCCGCCTTAATACCACAAAACACACCCTGCGCAGTATAGGGTGAGGGGTCACCGCCAAAGCGGCCGCCATCCATTACGCCCGAGACATAAGTCGTGCGCTCGCTAATGACTTTCATATCCGCTACGCCGGTGCCGGAATCTTCCGCAGTGATATATTGACCGCTCAGGCCCTCAATAAACTCGCCCATCGCCAATAATAGCTGCCGACTCTTTTGGCTGGCGGGGTCACCAATGATTACCGCCTTGCCACCGCCCAAGGGCAGACCCGCCAAGGCCGATTTATAGCTCATGCCCCGCGACAGGCGCAGCACGTCTTCTAGCGCCTGTTCATCACTGCCGTAGGGATAAAACCGACAACCACCTAAGGCTGGCCCCAAAGCGGTATTGTGCACCGCAATAATGGCGCGCAAGCCGCTGTGTGCATCCTCTTTAAACGCCACCAGTTCGTGACTGTCAAAGGACGGCGAATTAAACACTGTCATTGCATTCTCCTTGTACTACTAAAGTCATTAGGCAGCGTTGCTCACATCGACTAATTGCACCACATCCCCCCGCAGCCGCCCTAGCAATTGCTGGCGGCGCACACGATATTGCGCCATGGCTTGATCTTTGACGTGACCGAAGCCGCGAACCTCGTCAACTAAGCTGATAATTTCAGTAATGAGCGCCAGATTATCGGCATCGAGCTGGCTAGTAAGTTCGCCCAGGTCTTGCTGAAACTCAGCGAGCAAAGCCCTCTCAGCTTTGCGCTCAGCGCTGTAGCCAAAAATATCCCAAGCACTGCCGCGCAAGCCTTTCAGCTTTGCCAAGTAGCTAAACGCCGTGAACATCCACGCTGAAAAAACCCGTTTTTTGGGCAGGCCATCGCTGCCTCGCTTAGAAAAAATGGGCGGCGCCAAATGAAACTGCAGCTTAAAATCGCCACCGAAACTGGCTTTGAGCTTTTTCATAAACTCGCCGTCGCTGTACAGCCTCGCGACTTCGTATTCGTCTTTATAGCTCATCAGTTTATGCAGCGAGCGCGCTACCGTCGCTGTTAAGTCGCCGACTGCGCCGCTCACCTCAAGTTCTTTGGAGCGCACTTGCTCGACCCTACGACGAAAGCCTTCGGCATAGGCGAGATCTTGGTATTTTATTAAATGCTGATAGCGAAATTCGATAATGTCATCGAGAGTTTCGAGGGGCTGCCATTGCTCTACCGCGACACCCGCGGCGGCCATTACTGCGGCCATATTGTCGACCGCGCGACGCCCCCACAAAAAGGCTTGCTGATTAAACTCTACCGCGACGCCATTGAGCTTTATGGCGTGTTCAATCGCTTCGGAGCTGATGGGCACATAGCCTTTCTGAAAGGCATAACCCAGCATAAAGAAGTTAGTCGCCAAACTGTCGCCCAATAAATGGCTGGCGATTTCTGAGGCCTGAATAAAATCGACCTTGCCCTCACCCACTTCGGTGACGATGAGCTGCTTCATGGTATCGGCGGGGAATTGCGCGTCGCGGTGATAAACAAAATCGGCAGTGGTCATCTCGGTATCGTTAATCACAGCAAAACTGCGCTCGATATTGACCTTGGCGATAGCCTCATCGGAACTCGACACCACCAAATCGCAGCCTAGTAACAAATCGGCATCACCCGCCGGTATGCGCACTGCATTGATGTCTTCCTGATAATTGGCAACCCGCAAATGGCTCACCACTGGGCCGAATTTTTGCGCGAGGCCGGTTTGATTCATGGTCGCGCAGCCCTTGCCTTCAACATGGGCGGCCATGGCTAACACCGCGGTAATGGTGAGCACACCCGTGCCGCCAATACCCGTTACCACTAAATTCCACGGAGTATTTAAGCTGGGCAGGGGCGGCTCTTGTAATGCCCCAAAGCCATCGCCACTGGCGGCATTCACGCTTTGCTTTTTAAGCCCGCCGCCTATCACCGACACAAAACTCGGGCAAAAGCCATTAACGCAGGAATAGTCTTTATTACAGGCGCTTTGATCGATTTGGCGCTTGCGACCCAGCTCGGTTTCTTTTGGCAATACCGACAGGCAGTTGGATTGTTTACCGCAGTCGCCACAGCCTTCACACACCGCCTCGTTAATAAAAATACGGCGATCGGGATCGATCATAGTGCCCTTTTTACGACGCCGACGTTTTTCTGCCGCGCAGGTTTGCTCGTAAATCAGCACCGACACGCCTTCGATTTCGCGCAGCTCTTCTTCAATACTGAGTAAGTCGTCGCGGTGATTAACGCTTAATCCCGCTTCGCTGGGCGTGTCGTATTGTTCTGGATGATCAGACACCAGTGCAATACGCTTTATGCCCTCGCCGCGCAATTGCAAAATGAGCTGCGCTACCGACAAGCTGCCATCAATAGGCTGACCGCCGGTCATGGCAACGGCGTCGTTATACAAAATTTTGTAGGTGATATTGACCCCAGCGGCAACGGACTGGCGAATCGCCAAGCTGCCGGAGTGGAAATAAGTGCCGTCGCCGAGGTTCTGAAAAACGTGCTTATTCTCGGTAAAGGCCGCCTGCCCCACCCAGGTCACCCCTTCGCCACCCATTTGGGTAAAGGTCGTTGCGGGCCGCGAGGGCATCCACGTACTCATATAATGGCAGCCAATGCCGCCAAGGGCGATGCTGCCCTCGGGCACTTGGGTAGAGGTATTGTGAGGACAACCAGAACAGTAATGGGGCGTGCGATTGATAACCCCCTGTTTATTGGCAATCGACTGCTCTTTTTGATTGTAAAAATTAAGGCGCTTTTCGATCTCTTCGCTTTTGTAAAAACGGCGAATTCGCGAGGCAATGGCGCGCGCCACCATCGCCGGGGTTAGCTCGCTGAGGTTGGGCAGCAAGTCGGCGCCGTGCTCGTCAAACTCGCCAATCACACGGGGGCGATCTTCCACTGGCCAGTTATACAGCTGGCCGGTAATTTGGTCTTCAATAATCGAGCGCTTTTCCTCAACCACCAGAATCTCTTCCAGCCCCCGCGCAAACTCGTGGGTGGTTTCTGGCTCCAGCGGCCAGGGCATGGCCACTTTATACACCCGCAGACCGATGGCGGCGGCCTGTTGCTGGTCGATGCCCAAATCTTCAAGCGCCTGTAAAACATCGAGGTAGGCCTTGCCGCTAGTCACGATCCCGAGGCGCGCTTTGGGGCTGTCGATCACAATGCGATTGAGATTATTGGCCCGCGCAAACGCCCGCGCTGCATAGATCTTGTATTTATTAAGGCGCTTTTCCTGCGCCAGTGGCGAGTCTGGCCAGCGGGCGTGAACGCCGTCTTCTGGCATTTCAAAATCTTCTGGTAAAACAATATTTACCCTGTGCGCATCTATCACCGCTGATATCGCCGAATCCATATTCTCGGTAATGGCCTTAAAGCCCACCCAACAGCCCGCATAGCGCGACAGCTCCCAGCCGAAAATACCGAGGTCTAACACCTCCTGCACATTGGCGGGCGCCAAGACTGGAATAGAAGCACCCATAAACATATGTTCTGACTGGTGCGGTAATGTCGATGACTTAGCGGCGTGGTCGTCCCCCGCCACCGCCAATACCCCACCATAGCGCGAGGTGCCCACCGCGTTGGCGTGTTTGATCACATCCATGCTGCGGTCTACCCCTGGGCCCTTGCCGTACCACATGCCAAATACACCATCGTATTTGGCGCCGGGGAATAAGCCCACCTCCTGACTTCCGCGCACTGCCGTCGCCGCCATGTCTTCATTGACGCCGGGCACAAACTGAATATGGTGTTTATCGAGATAGGGCTTGGCCTGCCACAGCGCCTGATCGAGATTGCCCAGTGGCGAGCCGCGATAGCCAGAGATAAAGCCCGCCGTATTTAAACCGCGCTCTAAGTCCCGCTGATGCTGCAGCATGGGCAGCCTAACCAAGGCCTCGATACCCGTCATATAGGCGCGGATGCTATCGAGGCGGTATTTATCTTCTAAAGAAATACGTAATGCAGATTTAGACAGGGCCATGGTCGATGCATCCTATTATTGACAGCGTAATGTCTTTAATAAGAGTCTAGACGCAAGATAAGGAAGAATTTATCTTAAACACAGCTCACGACAAAATATATGGACTAAATAATTCGAAAAATTAGAAGTATTGGTCTAAATAATGACTATCGAGACCAGTAAAACCCCAACTTAGACACTTAGCGGTATGACACCGCGTTTATTAGCCAGAAAACACAGAAGGGATTTAGTGAGCGCAAATCAAAACACCCGCAACGAGCTAATCGACGCGGGTGTGGTTTACACAATGATGTCTAACGTCGCGGAAGGCCAGCCTTACGGCTAGCCCCGAACCTGCTGACGAGGAAAATTAGGCTCGCGCTTTTCAATAAAGGCCTTAAGCGCTTCACGGTGTTCGTCACTATTACGGCAGCGCTGGAAATTCTTAATTTCTTCCGCAATATAGTTTTCACAGCTCATTTCTTGCGCATTCTTAAGATTAGCCTTAATACAGGCCAAGGCATTGGTAGGACCTTCTGCTAAGCGCGTTGCCAACCTTTCCACGTCAGCCTCTAATTCTGAGTCCTCGCACACCTTACTGAGCAAACCGCTGGCGAAGGCTTCTTGCGCACCATAAACAGGGTTTAATAGGCAAAACTCGCGAGCTTTACCGGCTCCCATCCATTTACTTAAGAAATAGGCCGCCGCAAAATCCCCTGAAAGGGCAATTTTGGTATGCGCATAGCTTAAGCTGGCGGTGCTATCGGCAACGCGAAAATCGCAGGCTAGCGCCAGCGACAAGCCACCGCCCATTGCCGGACCGCGAATCATCGCTATGGTTGGTTTGGGCATTTCATGCAGCAACATCGCCGCTTCGGCGCCAACACGCAATAACACCTCAGTGGAGTATTTACGGGTATGTTCCGCCCCCAAGGCTAAATTTTTAATATCAGCGCCCGCACAAAAGGCGTCGCCAGAACCTTCTAGCACAACCGCTCCAACACTATCATCTTGGGCGGCTTCGCGAAGATTACGATAAAGTGTCGTAACCATGTCCTCATTTATCGCATTTTTTAGCGCAGGCCGACTCAGGGTTATGTATAAAACCCGTCCGAGCCTACGAACACCGACAGGAGCACTTTCCTTACTCATTATTTTTATCCCGTAATTTGGCGATTAAACGAACTATAACGCGGAAGTAATACTACCACTATCAGCCTTTTAACGTCCCTCTTCAACACCCCGCAGCAGAAAGCGTTAATAAGCCTAAGCGCTTAACCGCATTAGGTAAACCCAGCATCATAAACGGCTGCCATTCCGAGTGGCGATTACCGCAGCGGTACCACGAAATAGCATAAGCCAGCACTACGCCCACGTGCAGCAGTATTAATACGCATGGGCGCTGACAAACACCGAGGCTCAATCACCGTATAGCTACCGGCCAAACTCAACACCCAATGTTCAGACGCCACCCATTTTATATCTGTGTCTGCGCCCTCAACAATCGCAAGCTCCCCGGTGTGAAACTGCACTACCCCGCGGGAGAGCAGTGATACGAATTGTGATTACATGTCCTCGCTTTCGGTTCCAAATATTGCGGCGTTCACTTGCACCCGACGGTCCAGCACCGATATTTTAATGCCGCGTTCAGCTGATGCGACGATTTCCGGGCGTATAAATGCAGGCGATTGACAATATTGTAACTGCGCTGTTAAACGCCTTTTGCCAAGACGCGTAGATCATGATGTCATCGCCCCATGGTCGTAGGGCAATATTTAACCTGAATGAAAAATTGTCCTATTTAAATCCTTCACTGGGGTAAGAGAACAATGTGCTATTTATCGACTGCCCAGGCATGACGAAATTCTCGGGCGTGATGGGATACGACTAAATCGTCACCCCTGCGAAGGCAGGGGTCCATCGGAGCAACGGAGTGACCGTCTGAAGCAATTATTGATAAACGACAGTTTGGCGTCAGCTCTCATGGATAACTACCTACGCAGGTATGACGAGTTTGCGAATACTACCAGCACAGATATGACGACTTTATGGATATAGGCCTGCGTAGTGATGGCAAATTTAAAGCGTGGGCAATACACATTACATGTTTGGGTATCACACGCTTATGTGTAGCCAGCACAAATTGAATGTGCGGGCATCTAAAAAAATAAAACGCCGCAACGAGATGATCACACGCAAAAAAATAAACCGTAATTATTTGGCAAACGCCTTGAGCGGATAAATATCGAAACGCACCGCTTTGCCCGTCACCGAGAGCTGGGGTTTGCGCTCAGCTAAATACGGCGCCTTGGGTGGGCGCTTAACAACGACTCTGTGCCGCGCTCTTTGCAGTGCAATATCCAGCAAGGCAGCACTGTCTTCATCTAAACCTACCAGCGAGTGGAAGAGACGCATTTCTTTTTTAACCAATGCTGATTTGCCGGACACTGGGAACATGGGATCGAGGTAGACCACGTCCGGGCAATCTATCGCACTAAGCTGTTCCAAATAGTCTGCGGCGCCTGACTTCACTAAGCTCATTCTGGCCGCGATATCCATAGTGTCGATGCTGATATTGGCGCGCATTAAGCCGTCTTCTAGTAGTGCGGCAACCACTGGCATGCGCTCGCACATGGTCACAGTGCAGCCGTTAGTGGCCATCACAAAGCTGTCGCGACCGAGACCGGCAGTCGCGTCAACTACCGTTGGCCGCTTGCCACCTAACGCTTTGATTAATAATTCTTTGCCGGGGTGGCGGTGCTGCAGAGCGTGAACAAAATCCACGGCGACGGGATTCTCGCGCTGCGTAGGCGCTAAGCCAATGCCGAGACGGCCTTGTTCAAAAAAAACATAAAGTTGTTCTGAGTTTGGCAGCCATTTTTTTACAAGGTCCAAACCCAAGCGCGCCGCCATGGCATCGCAGGCGGCGCTGGTTTTATAAAATACCGGTGCTGGTGAGCTACTCAAGACTTGGGCTTGGCCGCGGCAAAGTCCAGCATCCGGGTGAGCGGCTTCATGGCTTGCACCCCGAGAGCGGGGTCGACGTGTACTTCGTTGCCGCCGTGTTCTAACACATAGGCGAGATTATCCAAGGCGTTCATGGCCATCCACGGGCAATTTGCACAGCTACGGCACGTCGCGCCACTACCAGCGGTCGGCGCTATGATGAACTCTTTATCTGGCACCAACTGCTGCAGCTTGTAGAAAATACCTTGATCAGTGGCGATGATCATTTGCTTATTCGGTAGGTCACGCGCCGCGTTAATGATTTGGGTGGTTGAACCGACCATGTCCGCAATTGCCACGACGCTCGCTGGCGATTCTGGATGCACCAGTACCGCGGCGTCTGGGTAGACCTTTTTAAGATCGAGAATGCCTTGGGCTTTAAACTCTTCGTGAACAATACAGGCGCCATCCCACAGCAATACATCGGCACCGGTTTCGCGGCGGACATAATCGCCGAGGTGTTTGTCTGGCGCCCACAGAATTTTTTGGCCTTCGCTGTCGAGATGGTCAACAACGTCTAGCGCAATACTTGAGGTCACTACCCAGTCGGCTCGCGCCTTTACAGCAGCAGACGTATTCGCATACACCACCACGGTGCGATCAGGATGCTGGTCGCAAAATGCCGAAAACTCTTCAATCGGGCAGCCGATGTCTAAAGAGCAGGTTGCCTCCAAGGTCGGCATAAACACCTGCTTCTCTGGCGACAAAATTTTTGCGGTTTCGCCCATAAACTTCACCCCGGCCACGACCAAGGTCGACGCGGGGTGGTCACGGCCAAAACGGGCCATTTCCAGCGAGTCAGAAACGCAGCCGCCAGTTTCTTCGGCCAAGGCCTGAATTTCTGGGTCGGTGTAGTAATGGGCAACCAGCACCGCATTGCGCTCTTTCAGCAAGCGTTTGATTTTATCTCGCAGTTCAACGCGTTCGGCGGCGGGCACCTGAGGCTGCTCGTGAATCTTGGCCAAATGATCGCGAACCACCTGCTGGGCAGAAGCTTGTTCCGTCATATTCAATCTCGTTCTAGGCGGATACTGGGGGGCGAAGTTTAACAGAATAGTTATTGCCAATCCCAGCCGCACGCGTTGATGGCCGGCAAAGCGTCGCGATTGTGGCTGCAAAGCTATTGGTAAAAATCAGCAAAATTAAAAACTTTACAGGTGTAAATATCAATAAAATCAGATGACAACTTAATAATTTCAATGACTTAGAACAAAAATACTCCAGAAAGGCAAATGGAAATACATGTAAATTATTTGTAAACACCCGTTGACTTAAGGCTTTTGCGCGCATAAAGTGCACACATGTTCACAAACACATTTAATTATCACTATCCACTACACGGAGAAAGCAATGAAGCTCAGCACGAATCCATCGCGTAGTACCTGGCGTCGAATTGCCGACTCTCGGCTGATTAATGCCCTCGCGGCCCCAAACGGAATGGGCCGCTATTTAGAAGTGCTGAATCCGATGTGGTCGCTGGATCAGAATCGAATTCCGGCCTATATCACGGCAATTCACCGGGAAACCGACGAGTCGGTGACCTTGGTGTTAGCGCCAAATGGCGAGTGGCCCGGCTTTCGCCCCGGTCAGTTTTGCCAGGTGTATATCGAAATTGATGGTCGCCTACACAGCCGCAGTTACTCCTTAAACCGTCGCGCCGGACGCATTGCAATTACCGTAAAGGCGCAGGCAGACGGCCTTGTTTCCACGCAAATTAATCGTCAGTTAAAGGTTGGCGATTTAATTCGCCTTTCACCGCCAATGGGCGAATTTGTGCTGCCGCCACAATTGCCCGGCGCATTGTTGATGGTCGCAGCAGGTAGCGGCATCACACCGATCATGGCCATGCTGGAATCCGTCTTAAAGCAAGGCTACAAGGGTGGTATTACCCTGTTGTATTACAACCGCGATGAAGCGAATACCCTTTTCCATTCGCGCTTGCAGGCACTTGCTAGTACCCACGCCAACTTCTCGCTATTACCGGTGTTCAGCGATGGAACTGGTGAATTGAGCGGGCATTTTAGCCAACGGCATTTACTCGCCGCCCTGAGCTTTAAAAATACGCTTAGCGGCCACACCGGTGCGCTGAGCTTGCCCGAGTGCTTTGTTTGCGGCCCCGAAGCCTTAATTCAGGCCGTTAGCGAGGAGTACCAGCTGCTCGGACACGGCGAGAAATTTCACGCTGAGCGTTTCAAAGCGGTCAGCAGTGTCTCCGGCAATACCGAGGTCGTTGGCACACTGGCCTTTAAACATAGCCACTGTGAAGTCAGCAGCGACAGCCGAAATCTGCTGGAGCAAGCTGAAGCCGCCGGCCTGCAGCCTCAAGCAGGTTGCCGCATGGGGATATGCCATAGCTGTAGCTGCCTTAAAACCGAAGGCAGCGTGCGCAATATGAACAGCGGTGAAATCAGTCACGGTGAAGAATATATTCGCCTGTGTATTTCCCAGCCACTTGGCGATGTCAGCCTCGCCCTATAGCGATCGACATTACTGGAGAAGAAATAAAATGAATACCAACACCACCGCGATGAACCCAGCGCTACTCAACGCTTTCGGCGCTGAAATCGAAGCAGTAAAGCAGCGCGCCCTCGCCGATCGCGGCGAGCGGGACGCCCGCTACATCAAAAAATTGGTTAAGATTCACCATCTGCTCACCATTGGCGCGCGTCTGAGTATTTTTGCATCGCTGTTGTTTTTACCAGCCTCACTCTTCGGTTTCAGCATAGCCTTAAGCATTGCCAGCTGGCCGCTGTTTTGGCTGCTATTCAGTGCTGGCAGTATTGGCCTGGGTATCGCCAAAATTCTCGATAATATGGAGATTGGCCACAATATTATTCACGGCCAATACGACTGGATGGGCGACCCGCGCTTTCACTCCCGTCATTACGATTGGGACACCAACTGCCCCGGCGACCAATGGGCTTACTCCCACAATTACGAGCACCACACCTACACCAATATTCTCGATAAAGACCGCGACATCGGCTATGGCATATTGCGTATGGACCCCGCGCAAAAATGGCACCCTGCCTATCTCGCTAACCCGATATTTGCCACCCTGCTCATGCTGTTTTTCGATATGGGCGTCGCCCTGCACGGTGTAGAGATCGACAGTCTTCGTTCCGGTCGAAAAACCTTTAAAGACGTTTGGCCAGAGCTCAAATTGTCACTGCGTAAAACCGCACAAATCTGGGGTAAGGACTTCATCCTTTATCCACTACTCGCTGGCCCCTTATTTCCGGTCGTTCTCGCCGCCAATGTCAGCGCCAGCGTCATTCGCAATATATGGAGTTTTTCGATTATATTTTGCGGACATTTCCCCGATGGCGTACACAGCTTTACCGAAGCGTCCTGCGAAAACGAAAGCCGTGGCCGCTGGTATTACCGCCAACTGCTTGGCTCTGCCAACCTTACTGGCGGCAAGCTCTTCCATGTAATGAGTGGCAACCTCTCTCACCAAATTGAGCACCACTTGTTTCCCGATGTGCCCGCCCACCGCTACGCTGAAATGTCGGTTGAGGTTCGCCAAATCTGTGAGAAATACGGTCTGCCTTACAATACTGGACCGCTGTACAGCCAGTACGCCACGGTGTGGGTAAAAATATTCAGGCTAGCACTACCACCCCGCAACCCCACCGCTCCACAGGCCGCTTAATCGACTGGGCGCAGTACAAGTCGTAGCCTCGACCGGCTGGGGCTTGTACACTTAACGGTATTGCCCTAGCAAAAATGAGTAGCCAGCCCCAATGAGTCGCCCGCAAAAACGCCACCGCAGCCATAGTGACACTGTAATCAATACCCGACAGGCCTTGCTGGAAGCGGTACTGGAACTCATTAGTCGCGATAAAAGTTTCGACGCCATTAGCCTTCGCGAAGTTACCCGCGAAGTTGGTATTACTCCGGGCGCCTTTTACCGGCATTTTCCCGACATGAACACCCTCGGCCTTGAGCTGGTAACCACCTCCTTCAGCACCCTGCGCGCCATGCTAATCACAGTGCGCGCTAACCCGATACCCGAAGAACTGATTATTCGCCGCTCGGTCGAGACGTTTATTACTTATGTTCGCGCCCATCGTCGTCAGTTTCAGTTTATTGCCCGAGAGAGCTTTGGTGGCGTTGCCTGCATCCGCGAGGCAATCAACGATGAATTCAAGCAGTTAGAAATTGAGCTGGCCCGCGATTTAAGTCGCTTGGTCACCCACGACAATTGGAGTGAGTCGGACTTGCGGATGCTCGCCAACCTAATGATCCGTTCCATGATACAAATCGTGAACCAACAATTGATGGCCAGACCCCGAGGCGAAGACGATGACGAACTCATCGCCCTGGCAGAAAAGCAGCTTCGCCTCATCGCACTTGGCGCAAACTCATGGCAGAGCAATCAAAATAAAGCACTGAGCGACAAGACCAGTAAGACTGGAAAGCGATAATGGATCTCGAGCAAAACCCGCAACAGCTGATCGATGCAGTCAATCAAGTCATGCCCTTTGGTAAATACAAAGGCAGAAAATTACTAGAACTGCCGGAACCCTATTTAGTGTGGTTCCACAAACAGGGTTTTCCGGCAGGGAAACTTGGCGAGCAATTGGGCTTGATGTATGAAATCAAACTCAATGGTTTAGAAGGCATGCTCAGGCCCTTGTTACGTTAGCCCTATAGGCCAGTCAATGGCGCATTCACAATAGGAATCGGCGGCAAAGCCAGCTCCTGGGAAATAATTGTTCCGCCGCCCATAAAGTAATCTCCAAGGCTAAGTGGATTTTCTACCAAGATATCCAGCACAGGGACTAGCTGGCCTTTTAAGGGTCCGCCCAGACCAAGCACAGTCGCGGCAGGCCCCTGATCACTCAGCAAAATATCCTGACCAGCCTGCATGAACACGCCGCCATTCTCTAAGCTGCGCGGTAGCACACCCAACTCAAGTATTGGCGTAAATACATCAGCACTAGGGCCAGAACTAAGGCTAAATAAATTAATCAAATCAACTTGCGCAATGCTCTCCGCACTCATTAATAGCGACGATGCAAGCACAACGGCTGAGAGTGTTGAGCGTGTATCATTTTTTTTGCTTTTCATATCACGAACTCCATTTTCTTCATTATTAAAAAAGCCGGAGCGCTGCGCACTGTCAATGAGAACCTACAGGCTCCGGCAAGGCATCAAACTTATCCGCCAAACTCCCATTTCAAGCGCAGGCCGTAAGTGCGCGGCGGCGCCAAGGTGACCGTACGACCAAAGTCTTGCTGTACCATAGCCTGGGTATACTCTTCATCTTTAGCGTTATTCACAAACCCAGTTAGTTGCAAGCCAAGCGGGTCGTAGAAGTAAGAAATACGCGCGGCCCATGTTTCAAACTGGCTTTGCTCGTAAAAAGGCGAGTTTTGTGGCGTGGTGTTATAGCCACTGTTGTAGTAGTAATCCACCCCGAACTCAAGGTCGCCGAAATCGCCCATACTGACGAATTGGTTAGCCGAAACGCTCGAGCTAAAACGCGGAGTACGAACAATCTTATTACCGCTAAAATCGCGAGAAGTATCACCAACTAAGCTGTCTGAACCGAAATACAAGCCAGTGTCATCATCAAAACCAGCGCCATCTTTATACTCAGAATAAATCGCATCTAAGTAGGTTGCGCCACCGGTAAACACTAGACCAGGATTCCAGCTCGGCATTGGCTGCCACTGAAAGTCAATTTCCGCACCTTCAATCTCACCGGTACCCGCGTTTTTAAAGGTCACGACACCACCAGAGGGAATAGCAACCAAGGCGGTGAGTAAACCGTCAATTTCGGTTTTAAACAGTGCACCGTTCAAACGCAGTGTGCCGTCTAGCAAGTCAGTTTTAATACCGAGTTCAAAGGCAGTTGCCTCTTCTCGCTCAACCGGATCTGGGTTGGTAAAGAAGTTAACTATATTGTAGGTCGGGCTTTTATAACCACGCTGGGCCGACGCGAATAACTGGATATTCTCTGTCGGGAAAATTTGCACAGCGATACGCGGCGAAACCGTGTTTTCTTCCAGGTCTGGCGCGGTAAAGTCAGAGATACGCGTATTTTGCGAGCGATCACCCGATTTGTAATATTCATTTGGTGGATCGCCAGCAAGCGGACTAACCACATCCAAATAGCTATTGGTAATCCCGCGCACTTCTTCTTGATAACGCACACCTGCGGTGACATTCAGCCAATTCGTAGTAAACCACGTTGCCTGAGCGTAAGCTGAATTCGACTCTGTAGTCAGAATACCGCCATTCCCGAGTACGATGTCTGGCGTAGAATTTAGAATGGGCCCCAAAATCGGCGCCAAAAAGTCTGGCAGCCCCAGTAGGGCCGACGAAACACCCGCAGCATTAAGCGTGAGATATAAGCTACCAAAGCCGCCCTCACCTTCCAAACGGTACAAACCTGCAACCCACTCAATATCGTCTGATAACCAAGTGTCTTCGTTCGACAAAATCTGCAGCTCATAGGTTTTTTGATCGTTAAACTGATCGGCACTGTAGAAATACGCCTCGGCCTTCTCGGTGGAATCAAGGTCGTAATGCGCCTCATCGACAATGGCGTAGTTCTCAGAGTAAATAAACTTAAGATCAACAGGACCCGGATGCCACTCAAAAATACCACCGTAAAGCTCATTCATGGTTGAGTTGCCGCCAAGGTCATTGTTGTGCCAAACCCGATCCAACTCATCGGGTTCAACACCACCACCTAATAGCGGCGATGGGCGAGTATTCTCTTGTGATAATGAGTTACTGGAAAACTGATTTCCGTATGCAGCAATTAAAGTCATGGCAAAACTGTCAGCGGGGTCCCAACGCAGTTTTACCCGCGCCCCTTCAGCGAACTCGTCACGCATTGGTCCTGGCTCACCATAGACCTCATTACGGCCGTAGAGGTCTTGGTAACTTTCAAACAAAGACACCGTTGCGCCTAAACTGTCACCAATTGGCAGACCTAAGTACAGTTGATTTTGGCGGGCGTTATAGTTGCCAAACTCGGTCTTAAAGTAACCGCCAAACTCCTCTGGTGGATCTTCAGTGATAATGCTAATTGCACCACCGGTAGCATTGCGACCGAACAAAGTACCCTGAGGCCCCTTAAGTACTTCGACACGCTTAACCGCGCCAAGGGTATCTTGCTTGCCTTGGCTAGGACCAATATTGATGCCATCGATGTAGGTGGCGATGCTTGGATCAGCATTTGGCAAAAACGCGTCACTTCCAACACCACGCAAATAAATTACGGTGTAGCCATACGCATAGGTGAACGTGAGACCAGGTGTTACCTTCTGTAAATCAGCAGTCGACTCAACGCCCATGGCATCTAATTTTTCGCTGCTAAAAGCACTGATCATAATAGGAATATCTTGCGAATCTTCCTCCCGCTTTTGGGCGGTAACCATCACCTCTTCTATTAGACGACTGCCCTGATTAGCAGCCAAACTGTAGATCGGGAAGACTAAGCCAATTCCCGCCACAATAGCTAAACTCGATTTTATGTAACTGTTATTCATCAGTTTTACACCATTTTATTAATATATTATTTGCTATGAGTAGCTCGTCATTTCATAACATAATTTCAAATTTATCTAATCATTATGTTTTAAAGATCATTGCCTTCAGAAGCACTAATGCTGACAAAAAATCTGCCGCGGCCAATACTAGAAACACAGGTGATAGGCCGTATAAATAAGCGCTCAATAACCAGGAGGCTGCAGCTGCCTTAACAAAGAAGCTAATACTTGCCACCAGCCTCGAATCCGCTATTTTCAAGCGAAGTAGCGAAAACCCAAGACCCAAGACCCCAGCAATACCCACAAAGGCATTTACTGCTGACTTTGCCCCACCTTGGTAAAAGTCACTGTTTCCAAAACTCAGAATGAATTCTATAACAATTTCATTAAGAAGCGGCGTGGCCAGCAAAACAAACAAGCCGACGTCCGACGTATAAACACTGCGATGATTAAGCGCCATTGGTAGCAAACGCCTTTTGAGCCACAGCCGTATTCATGAAATCACGAAACCAAGACCAGCGTCCGTCTTTGCAGGTAATCACGTGTACAAATGGCGACTTAATTTCATTGCCATTGCTTTTGGTGGTTAACCTCAGCTTTCCAACAACAATAACGCGGTCGTTTTCACAAATAAATTCATCTGCATCAAAGACGTGGATATTTACTGAGGCCAAAACCGTGCTAAAGAATTCTCTACACTGTTCTTTACCGTGGTATTCACCCGCGTAGGGAATGACTTCTGGGCCATAAAACTCGATTACAGCTTCATCGTGCAAAAGCTCAACGATACCGTCGACATCGCCGTTACCGAAGCGCACAAATATTTCTTTTGTAAGCGCCAGATTGGTCGCTTCGAGACTTGCTGCAGTATTCTCTGTCATTTTTATTTCCTCTTATTCAGCGGGTGCAATGGTTATTTCAAGGTGCTCTATTTCCGTCTGCAATGTCATTTGACACAACAAGCGGCTGTTCTCTGCCGTGTGCATTAGGCCGTCCAAGATTTCTTGTTCGTCGTGGGCAACTTCATTCATAGCATGCTCATATTCATCACCGAGATACACGTGGCAAGTTGCACAGGAGCAACAGCCACCACACAGTGCATCTATTTTCATCTCGTCGCTGAGCGCACTAAACAACTCGTGGACATCATTCACCTCATAGGTGCTCTGCTGTTGCTCTCTGTCTACAATAACTACCTTCACGATCTACCTCATAAAGCCAAATTTTAAACATTTGCTTCAATAGCTAGGGATTAGTCGATACCAACTTCAACGGCAAAGTGCTAAAACCGTAAGCAAGTAAACCTCCAGATTGACGACTAGAATTGGCAAGCGTACCTTCAATTGCGGCGCACTTATCAAACATTGTGTTCAACATTATCTCTGCTTCGATCCGCGCCAAAGGCGCACCTAAGCAATGGTGTATTCCGCGCCCAAAGGTAACGTGCTTAGAAACATTTTTACGCCCGAGAATGAACTGCTCAGGGCTTTCGAATACCGATTCATCGTGATTCGCCGCGGCCATAAAGAACGCCACCCAGTCACCTGCCTTTATCGCTTGCCCACCGACTTCGCAGTCTTTGAGAACACAGCGGAACAAGCGCTGCGGCGGACCGTCGCGACGCAAACACTCCTCCATAAAGGGGCGGATTAAACTGCGATCTTGCTTGAGGCGCTCAAACCAGCTGCTGTCTTCCAGCATGACGCCCATCAAGTTCCCTAGGAAATAGGTTGTTGTTTCCGCTCCGGCAACAACCAAGGTGATGCAGAACAGCACAACTTCTTCTTTACTCAGGCCGTTGCCTTCGTATTCCGCGGTAATAAACGCGGTCATCAGGTCATCGGTTACTTTTTTACCTGCTTCAATATCGCTATAGCGCTCGCCTACTTTTGCCACAAAGTAGTGAAATAATTCTTCATTACAGCTTTGGCGCTCCTGCGGGGTAAAATCAGATGACACCATAAAGGCGTTAGCCCAACGCACTAGTTTCTTGTAGTCTTCCTTCGGCAAGCCCATCAAATAGGTCATTACCAACGCGGGAATAACCCCCGCAACCTCTTCCATGAAATCAATTGATTGGCCAACATTGCCATCAACAATTGCGCTAACGTCGCTGCGTAGACGCTCAACGATATTGTCGTGAATCCGCTTGGGCGTGAAGGCCATTTTGGCTAGGTTGCGCAGATCGGTGTGACGCGGCTTATCGTGGTTTACCAGCATTAAGCTCGGCGCACTTGAATTCGCCTGCATTGGATCTTCAGAAGAAAAAACATCTGGATTGCTAAGCACGTAATCCACATCGGCGTAGCGGGTAATTACCCACGCAGGAAATGGCGTGTCCACACCGGGTACAGTGCCTGGCGGATAATCCAGCAAACCGTGTACTGGCGACTGAGTCCGCAGTTTTTTATACACAGGATACGGGTTTTGAATACACTCAGGTGACAGCATATTCGCAACAACTTCGTTCAAATTGGTGTCAGCACCATCTACTACGTTACTACTCATATCTTCCTCATTATTTTGTTAAGCATTCTGAATTGTGGGTTGTAGGGCGGGGTCACCCAGCCAGAAATATCCAACCACCCAGATTTAAATATTGCGCGGGTATGAGAAAACTCATTAAAGCCATCGAGGCCACGATACTTACCCATGCCGCTACGACCCACGCCACCAAAGGGCAGGTCATCATTAGCGTATTGAAAAATAACTTCGTTTTTGACCAAGGCGCCGGACGAGGTTTGCTCGGCAACGGTGTTAAATTCGCTTTCGTTATTACCAAAGTAATAAATAACCAAGGGGTGCCCGCCCTTGCGGATTTCAGCTATCTGGGCCTCTAAACTGCCAATGGTTTTGATTAACAGCAACGGGCCAAATATTTCGTCGCAGCTGATTTTTGTCGATTCAGGCGCGTCGATGACGATATTTAGTTTGTAGGGTTGCTCACCGCTTTCTTCACCAAAACTCACAACTCGCGCGCCCTGCTCTGTTGCCTCAATGACCAATTCGGCAAGACGCTGGCGATGGCGGTCGTTGATCACGGTCACGCTGTCGACTGAATCCGCATTGGCATTCATGGAGGCAACAGCGTCTTTTAAGCAAGCGAGAAACTCATCAAGACGCTCAGGAGCGATCATTAAATAATCTGGTGCAATGCAAATTTGACCAGCATTAAAGTACTTACCAAACGCGATACGCTGCGCGGCCTTTTTCAAGTTGGCTGACTGACTAACGATGACTGGCGATTTGCCACCAAGCTCGAGGGTGAGTGGCACTAAATTCACTGCCGCGGCGGCCATAATGTGTCTCGCCACCGTTTCACCGCCGGTATAAATCAGGTGATCAAAGGGCAAGGTGACAAATTGCTGAGCAAGCTCGGCTTCGCCGCACACCACAGCCACTTCTGTTTTTTCGAAGTATTTCCCTATTAGCTCTGCCAATAATGCTGAACTTGTTGGAGTGAATTCAGAGGGTTTAATCAAGGCGCGATTTCCCGCTGCAAGCACTGACACCAGTGGTGATAGCGCAAGATTGATCGGGAAATTCCAAGGACTAACAATACCCACTACACCCTTAGGAAAAGCTTGAGTGGCGGTCTTTGCACCGCTCATCCGCAAGCTTAAATCCGGCGTGCGGCGCGAGGCCTGCATCCAAAACTTCACATTCTTAAGTGCGTAATTAACAGACTTAATCGTGGTGGTAATTTCGGCAAACGAGCTTTGATCTACCGAGCGATAACCAAAATCCGTAGATAAGGCGGCACAAAGCGCCTCTTCATTTTCGACCAGCAGAGCCTTTAAACGACTTAAACGACTGACTCGCTGCCTCAAGGACGGGAAGCGCTCTTCACCGTAACCGTGGCGAAGTGCATCGAACGCACTTTGTAATTGGATATCGATTTGACTGCTCATTACTCACTCGCATTATCATTTCTCGACAAATATAATGCGGCAAGGAAATAGTGTCAATAGGAAACTATTTCCAATATAGCATAGTGTCGTTTGTGATATATCTTGACATAGCCCAACTAGGAACCTAAATTCACCTACAAATCAGTATATTGAGGCCCGCCTTGAACAAGCATTGGAAAACCGCAGACGACGTACCTGTAAATCCAGATAACGCTCCCAATATGTTTCTGGATTATTTTTACCCGATACACTTTTCAATTGGGATGAAGATAGAAGCAGGGTTGATGGAGTGTGGCCGACTCGATCGCCACCAAACCGTTATTATGTGGATTCTGCGATCAGAGTCTCAACGCCGAGACGTAACGACGATTAGCCGCAAAGACATCGTCAAAATGATGACCAACTGGTATGACATTACCAGCAGCAGTGTTTCCAAAGCTTTGCGTGCCCTAGCAAAAGAACCATTGAGCTATATCACTATATTGGAAGACCCAAATTCAGGTCGTGAAAAACTCATTGAAATGACCCCAGCAGGCAAACAACACTGCGACGAAATGATCGCCAGCGCCTGTGATGTCATAAAGCGGATTACCGCGAATTTCTCTGATGACGAGAACAAAATGGGGATCTATATGTTCATGCGAATGGACGAAGAGTTTTCGAAAATACGCAGTTAAATAGATTATTACCGAGCGGGTAAATTAGGCCCTAATTACTTCGTATATGCCCAGCCTGCGGCCGCAGCACAATATCTTCTACCACCACATTGCGGTCGAGTTTATATATCGCTAGGAATGCGCGCGCCACATCTTCAGCGGGCATTAACTGCTCTTTGGCCACACCACTGTCCTGCCAAGAAGGGGAATGAGTCGGCCCTGGTGACACGCAACACACCCGCACGCCTGTGCCCCGCATTTCTTCGCGCAGCGCCTTAGTAAACCCACTAACTCCGTGCTTGGCAGCGCAATAGGCCGAGACCCCTGCATAGCCTTCGAAACCCGCCGTTGAAGACATATTAAAAATATCCCCGGCCCCCTTTGCGATCATGGCCGGTAATACCATTTTCGAGAGCAAAAACGTGCTGCGCAAATTGGCCGCGATAATACGGTCAAAATCGGCTACCGCCATATCGACAATACTGCTGCCCAACCAACTTCCAGCGTTATTAATGAGGACGTCGACCTCACCCATCTCTGACTTGAGTGTCTGGGCGAAAGCAGCCACCTGCTCCGCGTTGCTCACATCAACGGTGTATATCTTTACCGAGTTCGCCTTGGCGCAGTCCGCCGCAACGTCCATCAGCCCGCTGCGAGTGCGTGCAAGCAGTGCCAGACGCACCGGAAAATCGGCGTTAGCAAAGCACTTTGCGATCGCCGCGCCAATGCCTTGTGAGGCCCCAGTAATAAGCACCAGCGGTGCGTAATGTTGAACTGACATAGAAACTCGCTTCACTCTAATCATCTAGTGTGCATAAATCGCTGATCGCTTTACCGCACAAAACTGTCGACCAAGGTCGATTAATGTAAAATGCCTTAATCCGCCATATTACCGCATTTCGGCGCCAGTATTCCCGCTCCGCAATTTCGCCATTAGGATACGCCCATGATGAGCAATACCCTTAATAATAAAGCCACCCGCCTATTTATTTTTCTGGGCGGCTTTTTTGTGGCCAATGCCCTGATCGCGGAATTGATCGGCGTAAAAATATTTTCCCTCGAGCATACCCTCGGCATGCCGCCGCTTGACCTCAGTATTTTTGGCATTGAACACCTTTCCTTCAATCTTACGGTCGGGGTTTTACTTTGGCCCTTTGTTTTTGTGCTTACCGACATTATTAATGAATACTACGGCAAGCGCGGTGTGCAGCTATTGTCTTACCTCACCGCGGGCTTAATTGTGTACGCCTTTGCCATGTTTTTTATTGGCATTCATTTAGTGCCAGCGGATTTTTGGCCGCAATCCCATATTAGCCCAGCACTCCCACAGAGCGAGCAAGATAATTTACGGGCGCTGGTCAGCGATTACGATGCAGCATTTAAATTGGTGTTTGGCCAGGGTTTGTGGATTATTCTTGGCTCCCTAGTCGCCTTTTTACTTGGTCAGATTATTGATGTAAAAGTGTTTCACCGAGTGAAAGAAATCACTGGGGAACGCTGGATATGGCTGCGGGCCACCGGCTCCACCTTGGTCAGCCAGTTTATCGACAGTTTTGTGGTGCTGTTCATCGCCTTTTATATTGGCGCCGACTGGAGTTTACAATTGGTTTTTGCGATTGGCGTAGTGAACTATATTTACAAGTTTATGATGGCCGTGGTCATGACGCCGGTGTTATATGGCGTGCACTATATAATTGAAAAATACTTGGGCGATGAACTGGCCAGCACCTTAAAACAACAGGCACTGACCAGTTCGCACTAGCACTAAAGCGGACTAATCAACTAAATACACTGCGTGAAATAATCATGCGCTGAATTTCGCTGGTGCCTTCATATATACTGGTAATCCGCACATCTCTGGCCAAGCGCTCCAGGGGGTACTCGCGGTTATAGCCATTGCCGCCCAGAATTTGCAGGCCGGTATAACACGCTCGGTTGGCGGCTTCCGAGGCAAACAATTTAGCCATAGAGGCCTGCTTGCCAAAATCGCCGCCACTCTCTTTGGTGAACGCCGCCTGCATCAATAGCAAACGGGCCGCTTCCATTTCGGTGTAAGCGTCAGCCAACATCCATTGCAAACCCTGAAAATTAGCGATGGGCTGACCAAATTGCTGGCGCTCTTTGGCGTAGTCTCTGGCGTAGTCGAGTGCAGCTTCACCCAAACCCAAGGCTAAAGATCCAATGCCAATACGGCCACCGGCCAACTCACCCAAAGCCACTTGATAACCACGATTTAAGGTGCCCATAAGCGCGCTGGCAGGAATACGACAATCATCAAAATACACCGGATTGGTTGCCGAACCTTTCTGGCCCATTTTCTCTTCAGCCGGCCCCACGGTAAGACCAGCCGTTTCACGCTCAACCAAAAAGCAGGAAATGCCCTTACCGCGCGGCGCGTCTTTGTCGGTTACCGCCCACACGACAAACACCCCAGCGTACTCGGCACTGGTGATATAGGCTTTGGAGCCATTTAAAACCCAGCCGTCGCCATCGCGCACTGCAGTGGTTTTCATCCCCGAGGGGTCTGAGCCGGCACCCGACTCGGTTAGGCAGAAGCCCGCCGCCAAATATTCACCGGAGCAAATTTTGGGCAGGTAATTTTGTTTCTGCTCAACGCTCGCCACCGACTGAATCACTTCGGCCACCATATTGGTAACCGACACGGTCACTGCGGTAGAGGCGCAACCTCGGGCAATACTGCTAATTGCCAAACTAAACGCCACGGTCCCCGCTTCGGTGCCGCCGTATTCGGCATCGACATTCAGCCCCATAAAACCTAAATCAGCGAGCTTTTTAAGATTCGCTAAAAATTCGTCTTGGCCCTGACCTGCATCCAGCTTGGCAGCGTTGCCGACAAGTTCCTTCTCGGCAAAATCCCGTGCAGTTTGCTGAATAAATTGCTGCTCTTCTGAGAGGTTTAAATTCATGCTTGCTATCCGCCTGTATTACATACGCTCAATTATAATCGCCGGCGCCATGCCGCCCGCCGTACACATGGTAATGAGCCCGCGCTTAAGGTTGCGGCGCTCTAACTCATCTAGCACCGTGCCAATAAGAATCGAACCGGTCGCGCCAATCGGATGCCCCAGCGCCATAGAGCCGCCGTTAACATTGATCTTGTCGCGGTCTATATTGAGTTTACGGATAAAGCGCTCCAAAACCACGGCAAATGCTTCATTCACTTCGAACAGATCAATATCGTCGATGGTGAGTCCCGCTTTTTTCAATACTTTTTCAGCGGCAGCAACGGGTGCATTTAGCATTAATGTTGGGCAGTCGCCCATATTTGCCATCGCCAGCACTTTGGCTCTTGGCTTCCAACCCTGCTTAGTTGCATAAGCCGGAGAAGCCAACAAAATTGCCGCTGCACCATCAACCACACCGGATGAATTACCCGCATGATGAACGTGATTAATTTCAATATCGGGGTATTTCGCCTGCATTAATGAGCGGTAAGTCGTACCCTCTTCGTCTAGCGGCTGATCGGCCAAGGCCGGGAAAGACGGCTTTAATTGCGACAAGGATTCCAAGCTTGTGCTCGGCCTTGGAAACTCTTCGCGATCCAGCGCCAGGCGACCATCTTCGTGGTATACCGGCACCAAAGACTTGTCGAAATAGCCATTTTCAATTGCGTGAGCAGCGCGCTGCTGGCTTACCACCGCAAGCTTGTCCAGTGCCTCGCGATCTATACCTTCCAGGGTCGCAATCGTATCAGCACACACCCCTTGATTAGTTTGGGGGTGGCGGGCGCGCAGACGCATATTGCCGCTGTCCATCACTACTGGCAGACCATTGTCGTGACCATAGCTCGACATCATCTCAGCGCCGCCCGCGATGACGACATCTTCCATGCCAGACATAATAGAGGCCGCCGCAATATTCACACTGGTAATACCCGAGCCGCAGAAGCGATCTAAAGTTACACCGCTAGAGCGGATATCAAAGCCAGCATCGAGCGCCGACATACGGCCCATATCGCCACCGTGACGGCCTTTTTGGCAGCTCGTGCCCCACACTACGTCGTCGACATCGGCGGTATTTAAGGTATTTCGGTCTACCAGTGCTTTTAGCACGCAAGCCCCCAATTGTTGGGGATGAATATCGGCCAAAGCCCCTTTACCCAATTTACCAATGCCACGGGGGGTGCGGCAGGCGTCAATAATCCACGCTTCAGTCATCATTAGCTCCACTCAATTTTCAAGGAGGCCCGGAAGCCTTCCTTTGCGGTATTTATCAGAATTTATCGTGTAATTATTTGGGCTGCATGCGCAAACCGGCGTCCATACGAATACATTCACCGTTGATATAGTCATTCTCAATAACACTGGTCACCATGTGCGCTATTTCGGCGGCGCGGCCAAGACGTTTGGGGAACAGCGGCGTGCTACTCAATGCTTCATACACCGGCGCGGGCAGCGATTCAAACATGGGGGTATTGATCAAGCCGGGGGCGATGCAGTTAACACGAATACCAATCGTTGACAGGTCGCGGGCAATTGGCAGGGTCATACCGACAATACCGCCTTTACTGGCGCTGTACGCCGCCTGACCAACCTGACCTTCAAAGGCCGCCACCGACGCAGTATTAATAATTGCGCCGCGAACACCGTCGGCGTTCTCAGGGGTGTTTTTTGCCATTTGCTCAGCACACAAACGCAGTACATTGAAGGTGCCAGTCAAGTTTACAGCCAAGGTTTTGTTCCACAAATCTAGTGGGAACGGACCGTTTTTACCAAGGGTTTTGCTACCAGTGGCAATACCTGCGCAGTTAACGCAAATATGGATCGCGCCGAAGGCCGCCATGGTCTGCTCAATACCGGCCTTAATAGAATCTTCGCTGGTAACGTTAACCTCGGCAAAAACCACCGACTCACCCAGCTCTGCGACGGCCGCCGCGCCAGCTGTAGCATTTAAATCAAATATTGCCGCCTTGCCGCCGAGACTAACCAAGCGCCGCACAATTTCTAAGCCCATGCCTGATGCGCCACCACTAACTACCGCTACCTTGCCTTGAATGTTCATATCGACTCCCAGCACTCGAGTGCATGATTAATATAAAGGGGCAGAAACTACCCCAATAAGCTCATTTTTGTGCGGCCACCGCACCACAAATTAATTAGGGCGCATTTTGCGCCTGTGACAAGCGCCAAAACAATGACATTGAGCTAGTTAAAAATAGACATTTTGTTATAATTTGAGGCCAGTCAAATTGGGCTACCCGATATGCGATCACCCACTATCGCCATTTATTTCGTGCAGAAATGCCTGCAGAACTTGCAACAGCAACCCGACTTACAACTTAAGCTACTGAATCAAAACCACATTAGCCCCAGCTTGCTCAAGCAAGCCAATGCCCGAATCCCAGCCGAAAATTACGCCAATCTCTGCCGCGACACGATGCAAGCCATGGGCGACGAATTGATGGGATTTGGCGCCCAAGCGCAAAAGCTCGGCTGCTGGACGACCATGACCGAACTCGCGGCCAATGCCCCCAGCCTAGGCGAGGCCTTAAAACGCCTCACGCGCTTTTACCGCCTAATCCCCTGGGGCTTAAATACGAATTTAGAAATACACAATGACATCGCGAGTATCTCGCTCACGCCTAATACCGCGAATTCAGAGTTTGACCCCTATTTGTATGAGTCATTCCTCTTTTACATACACCGCACCGCCAACTGGCTGATTGGCAGACAAATTCCCCTGCACCGAGTTGATTTCAGTTTTAGCAAGCAGCCCCATGCGGCGGAATACTGGAACCTCTTTCTCACTAAAAATATTCACTATCAGCAAGACCACGCGCAAATTCAATTTTCCGCCTCTTTGCTTGAGCAAAATGTAAATATTTCAGCCCAGGCTTTAGAGAAGTTTTTAAACCACGTAAATTTGGCAATGATTACCCAGCGCTATACCTCGAAAAGCTGGCATTACAAAGTAAGTTCACTGGTTGAAGCAACGCTGCAGAATAAGCCCAGTTTTGCCGATCTTGCTAAGGTCCTGAATATACACCCCCACACCCTCCGCAATTACTTACGCCAGGAGGGTTTCCAATATCAAGAAATTAAAGATCGGGTACGCTGCGACACAGCCATTTTTCACTTGAGCAGCATGGGCTGTAGTGTAGAAGAAACCGCATTTTTAATTGGCTTTTCAGAACCGAGCGCCTTTATTCGTTCCTTCAAAAAATGGACGGGGACAAAACCGATGGCGTACAAAAGGCGCGGATAAACAGATCGTACTAAAGCCGATTTGCCATCGAGCCTTAACGCTTAAAAATTCAGTTTAAACTTTAGGTAGCCGCCCCGCTCAACCTCAACCCGAGGCGTGCCCACCACCTTATCGACATATTCCTCATGGCTACTGTCGAGCAAATTTTGGCCGACGAAGGAAATCGTCACTGCCTCGCCAATTCGCTTGCTGACATGAACATCGAGCTCGGTGTATTCATCGATACGCTGACCATCGAGGTCATCGACATAGCGCAGTGTTGTATCGACTCCCCAGCCCCCACTCAAATCCCAGCTAGAACGAAATGTCAGACGATGTTGCGGGCTTTCACCTTCCGCATTTGTTGCCGTTGGGTCGCCGCTGGTATCGGCGTCAACATCGATTTGCACATTGCTGTATTGCACTTCTGTGCGCCAGTTAGGGCTCAGCACTGCGCTCAATACCAGTTCACCTCCCCATGAGCGCGCATCGGCGCCATTGCTAGCGATGATCGGTATTATGGCCGCTGGTGGGGGCGCAGAATTTGCTTCGAGAGCGCCAGGTTCCAAGGTGCGCAAGCCCTCGTATTCATTAAAAAATAGTGCGATATCCACACTCACCGCAGGGCTAAATTGCTGCCGCCAACCCAGCTCGTACGCTCGCAGCGATTCCGAGCGAAAAGATTCTCTACCCTGGATCTGCAATTGAACTTGCGGCGCAACGTAATCAAAATCGACACGACCGTCATGTTCCGTGCGACTGGGCGTGCGCTTCGCCTGAGAGATCGCTAACCACGCCGAACCATGCGCGTTATAACGCCAAATGGCGCGGGCAGTCGGCTGAACCTCACTACCACTAAAATCGTTATGCTCTAATTTACTGCCGGTAATTAAACGCCAATTTTTAGTGGGCGCGAACTCATACTGCAAGAAACCACTCGCCACGTCGTAATGCCGCTGCTCACGGGTAAAACGAATATACTGGTCAGGTAGCTTGTCGTCGGTGTAGCGATAAGCTAAGCCCCAAACCAAGCGCTGTCGATCATCAATACGGTAGCTGTGTTGAAAATCAGCGTCGTAACTGTCAACAGTCAAATTAAACAGCAGGTCGGTTCGCTCTGAGTGATCGGCATAGAATTTGAGACTATAATGCGATCGCTCATTTTGCTGATACTGCCAATGCGTCATAAAATTAATGCCCGAAAATTCCGCTCGGGCGTAGAGCAAGCTTTGTAAATTTAGGGCGTTTTGATCGGGAAGCACGAGTTCCTCCCCCTCCGCACCTTCATAGGCATTGAGCTGTAGGCTAAAGGCACCTAACTCAGGGCTGCCTTGATCGTAGCGTAGTCCAGCCTGTACCGAATTCCAGCCATCACGATTTTCAAGGCCGTCGGGCCTAATAGCATCGTCACGCTCAAAGGCCTTAATGTGAGCGCGCAGGTATTTTTGCTCCCCTAGCTGCACCCCAAAGCGATAGCCCGTAAACCATTTTTCCTCATTGCCAGCGCCCACTTCCAGCATGCCGCCCTGAGTATCGGCGCTGTGCCGGGTCACAATATTAATAACGCCATTAAAGGCATTAGAACCCCATAGCGATGCGCCTGGGCCACGCACTACTTCAATGCGTTCAATATCATTAATGAGGGTATCGAGGGTATCCCAAAACATACCAACCTTGGCGGGAGAAAACATACTCCGCCCGTCAACCAAAATAAGCAGGCGATTGGTAAATATGCCGCCATTAAACCCCCGAATACCGACACCCCATTTGGCAGAGCCAAACCGAGTAACCTCAACGCCGGGCACAAGCCGCAATAATTCAGGAATACTAGTCGCACCAGACCGCGCAATAGAATCCCGATTCAACACATACACTGCCGCAGACGACTCCCTATGCGACTCGCCTCGACGCACGCCCAGCGACACATCAATATCTAACAGCTCTTCTAAGCTCAACGACGCGAGATCTTCAGCGCGATAATCCTTGGCATTAAGCTCACTGGCAGCCAAGCCTACGCAAAGGCAAAATGCTGTTGCGCGCACGTCATATAATCTACTGCAATCGACCATAGCCGGCGCTTCCCATAATGATCATCGTCGCAGGAGACCTCTGGCGCAATGTAGCGAGCTCCCGTTTACAAAAAATCAACTCAAAATACCACGCGTTACGATCTACCACTTTTCGGTATCAACTGAAAATGAGGGCAGCGCAAGCTAAGAGGCATATAGGTGAACCCACCACTACTCCCCACTGGTTCAAAAAGTATAGAACACTAGGAGTAAACAGCGAGTTTGTTTGAGAAACTTCTCAGATCATGGGGCATCGTGCCCATCTGCCGCGCCGACCAGCGCGGCTACATGGCGAATAAATACCTGAGTAATCCGCAATTTGCATTCAAGCGTTCTTGCAGTGCACATTGATGTGTTACAGATAAGCAGACTGCCATTGGCCATTTCGGTAACAGGCAATCACCCTTGAGCTAGCGGGCAATTTGTCCTCGCAATAACTGCGATACAGCGCGGGAATAAGCTTACGAAACGAGAGATCGCCAGCACCACCAAAAATGACAATATCAAAGGGCTCTGTCATACCATTTCCTAATTATTTACGAGGTCAGTCACCAACAAGGGCGCATAGCCGAAGGCTTCCTAGCAACCGTGGGCAACTACATATCCATTACCGACGCACCGTGTTCGGCATCACTCACTAACTTTCTAAAACAAGAGAATAACTCGCGCCCCATGCCCTCTTGATGGCCACCGGCGTAAATCGCTACCGGCCGCTCGAACACAGATTCGTCAAGTACCCGCAAGACACTGCGCTCGGCGTCGAACTCGATCATATCGCCGTCACGCAACCGCGCTATTGGGCCACCATCAAGGGCCTCTGGGCTTAAATGAATTGCCGCAGGCACCTTGCCCGACGCCCCAGACATACGACCGTCCGTTACTAGAGCAACTTTGTAGCCACGGTCCTGCAACACACCAAGCAATGGCGTTAATTTGTGAAGTTCAGGCATACCATTCGCCTTGGGTCCTTGAAAACGCACCACGGCAATAAAATCGCGATTAAGATCACCAGAATCAAAGCGGGCCTTCATTTCATCTTGGTCATTAAAAATAACCGCAGGCGCCGTTAACACGCGATACTCAGGCTTGACTGCCGAGGTTTTAATCACCGAGCGTCCAAGGTTGCCCTGCAACAAGCGCAAGCCCCCTTCTTTGCTAAAGGGCTTTTTGACTGTGGCGATAATCTCTGCGTCCAAACTGACTGTCGGCCCATCGCGCCACACTAAACTGCCATCCTGATCTAAAAAGGGCTCTTTGCAATAACGCCGCATGCCACCTGCACCAGCGACCGTGCTCACATCGTTATGAAGCAGCCCGTTATCCAGCAATTCTTTAATTAATAGCGGCATGCCGCCGGCAGCCTGAAAATGATTTACATCGGCTAAGCCATTAGGGTAAATCCGGCACAACAAGGGCACCACTTCCGACAGCTCGGCCATGTCTTGCCAATTAATAATTACCCCAGCTGCGCGGGCAATGGCGACGAGGTGGATGGTGTGATTCGTAGAACCACCGGTTGCCAACAAGCCAATAATGCCGTTGATAATGCTCTTTTCATTAATCATCTCACCGAGCGGCAAAAACTCCGGCGATAGCGGCGACAATGTATTCAGCGTAGCAACCGCGGCTTTGGTCATTGCTTCGCGCATCGGCGTGCCCGGATTAATAAACGAACTGCCGGGCAACTGCATACCCATAATTTCCATCAGCATTTGGTTGCTATTTGCAGTGCCGTAAAAAGTGCAGGTACCGGCGCTGTGATAAGACTCACTTTCCGCCTTGAGCAATTCCGCTCGCCCTACCTTGCCTTCGGCGTAAAGCTGGCGAATACGGCTTTTCTCGGCGTTGGGCAGCCCCGACTCCATCGGCCCTGCGGGTACAAACAAACAGGGCAAATGCCCAAAGGCCAGCGCACCAATTGCCAAGCCCGGTACAATCTTGTCGCACACACCAAGACATAAAACGCCATCAAACATATCGTGAGAAAGCGCAACGCCAGCCGCCATCGCAATATTGTCGCGACTAAAGAGCGACAGTTCCATGCCCTCACGCCCCTGGGTCACGCCGTCGCACATCGCCGGCACACCACCAGCGAACTGAGCTACGGCGCCCAACTCGCGAGCCGCCGCTTTAATTTGCGCGGGGTAATCCTGAAACGGCTGGTGGGCCGACAACATATCGTTATAAGAAGAGACAATGGCAAAGTTCGCCGCGCGATCTATCGCCAGTGCAGACTTGTCGTGAGCATCTGAAGCGGCAAAACCGTGCGCTAAATTACCGCAGGATAAATGCCCTCGCGACACCCCAGGGCGATGGGCGCGACGAATTTTTTCAAGATACGCTTGCCGACTTGCTGCACTGCGCTCGATTACCGCTTGGGTGACCTTGTCGATAACGTCGTTAAGCACCTTATGTATCCTCGCTGATCCAACCGTTCATCGCCAATTAAAGCCTCACGCGCATTTCCCTTAATACGCCCGAGGCCAGCTTTTCGCCTATCTGCACCCAACTCTACACCCCAATGACCTCCGCAGTTAAGCCCAAATGGCCTTCCCAACTATCTATTTTGGCGCAAAGTCCTATCAAACAAGCAATTGCTAGGCCGGTTCCTTGCAGGCTCTTAAAGAACGAGACAAGGTTCAGGTGGTTGTCATGGACCTGTCTGAAACCTATCGCAGTATTGCTCGGCGTTACTTCCCAAACGCCATCATTACCGCAGACGGATTCCGCGTTGTGAGATTGATTAATCAACACTATTTAAAAGTCTGGTAGCAGTATGATCCCGAGGGCCGGAAGAACAGAGGTTTAATCAGCCTTATGCGTCGTCACCAGTGGAATTTGAGCGATGAGCAGCACGCGAACCTTATGAACTACTTAGCTAAGTACTCAGCGTTACAGATATTTTGGGCTCTTCATCATTAACGGGGGACACCGGCATTCATTAAACTGAATTTGCGAAGAAACAGTTTGATGGAGAATACCGATGTCCCACGCAGGAAGAATTATAGGCATACCTGGCCTTGAGATTGAACGGGTAGTCCGCAGGAAAGGGATCGAAGTCTGGGCAAAGCCTGTGCACAGGCCGCCTTGTAAGCATTGTCAGGGCAATGGCCTGAGGATTAAAGCCACGCATCTCAGGACGGTGAAGCACACTCGTCAGGGGAATCAAGTGATGACCTTGCACCTTCGAGTACCCAAGTACCATTGCCAGGAGTGTAAGCGCTATTTTCGTCACGCCTTTACCGGTATTCGTCCGCGTTTTCGCGCTTCAGAAGCCTATCGACTGGAAGTGTTCGAAGCCCACGATGGCGGTGTAACGCAGCGCAAGTTGTCTCGAACCCATCAAATCAGCCCAGCGACGGTAGAGCGTTGGTATCAGCACCATATTAAGCAAAAGCGTTCCGAGGGGGATCGCCGATATTGCCCTCGCGTATTAGGGATAGATGAGCATTTCTTTACCCGTAAAAAGGGTTATGCGACCACGCTTACCGACCTCAAGAATCACAAAGTGTTTGATGTCCAACTAGGACGATCAGAATTGAGTTTGCGCCGCTATTTAAAGGCCCTTGAGGGACGAGAGCGCGTTCAGGTTGTGGTGATGGATCTCTCGGAAACGTACCGCAGCATTGCCCGCCGCTACTTTCCCAATGCCGCGATCGTGGCTGACCGATTCCATGTGGTCAGGCTTATTAACCAGCACTTTTTAAGTGTCTGGAAGCAGCATGATCCTGAGGGCAGAAAGAACCGCGGTTTGATCAGTTTAATGCGTCGCCATCAATGGAATTTGCGGGATGAGCAGCACGCCAACCTTATGCAGTATTTGGCTGAGTACCCAGTGCTGCAAGCACTGTATGTGGCCAAGCAACGATTAATCCGATTTGTGTTGCTCAAGACCCTGACGCGCAAGAAAGCCAGCATCAAGTTGCCGGTATTCATGAAATTGCTTGATGAGCTAGCTGAGAGCCCGCTACGAGCGCTAGCTAACACATTGCGCTCCTGGTTGAAGCCCATTGTGGCCATGTGGCGATTTAGTAAAAGTAACGGAATAACTGAGGGCTTCCACAACAAAATGGAAATGATGACACGACGAGCGTATGGTTTTAGAAACTTTGAAAATTACAGGATGAGAGTGCTGGCCCACTGCGGGTGGGACGGAGTGATTAACAGGGTTTGATGAGTGCTATCCCCCGATAATGGGGTAGAGCCAATAACTGAGGGCTTCCACAACAAAATGGAAATGATGACACGACGAGCGTATGGTTTTAGAAACTTTGAAAATTACAGGATGAGAGTGCTGGCCCACTGCGGGTGGGACGGAGTGATTAACAGGGTTTGATGAGTGCTATCCCCCGATAATGGGGTAGAGCTATATTTTGGCTGTGGTCACAGGATGGGCACGATTTGGTCACAAGGTGGTCACAACAGAAAGTCCAGACGAAAAAAAAGCGCTGCATGTATGCAACGCTTTGAATTCTTTAGAGAAAATGGTGGGCCGTGATGGATTCGAACCATCGACCAATTGGTTAAAAGCCAACTGCTCTACCACTGAGCTAACGGCCCATATTCTCTTACTATGCTACCCGCGAGTTCCGGGGGCCGCATTGTAATGCTATCTTCCGAATGAATCCAGTATTATTTACCAGACCTAAATCACTGATTAATCGCCAAAATTGCGTCTTTTCAGTGACCCCGAAAGAGGCGCCTATAATACGGATTTCAAAAGAAAAAACAACCGCAACACACTAAAAAAAGCAGTTTTATTACAGTTTGTGGTATCGGGTGGGATCAGCGACGCCAGCTTGCAGAAAACCTTCGCGACGAAGATGGCAGCTGTCGCATCGCCCACAGGCTTCGCCTTCGGTATTCGCCCGATAACAGGACACTGTTTGCCCATAATCAACACCTAGGCCAGTACCTAACTTGACGATATCCGCCTTACTGAGCGCCATTAAGGGGGTGTGGATGCGCATGCCATGCCCTTCCACTCCGGCCTTGGTCGCGACATTCGCGAGGGTCTCGAAGGCCTCTATAAAGGCTGGGCGACAATCCGGGTAGCCCGAGTAGTCCACTGCGTTCACGCCGATAAATATATCGTCCGCATCGAGGACTTCCGCCCAGCCTAGGGCAATCGACAAAAACACGGTATTGCGCGCTGGCACATAGGTAACTGGAATACCCACTGCGCCCGCATCGGGAACATCGATTTTCATATCGGTTAAGGCTGAGCCACCAATACTGCTTAAATCTAATTTAATAATTTTAAATTCTTTGGCACCGCCACTTTCCGCAACGCGGCTGGCGGCAACTAATTCGGCGCGGTGACGCTGACCATAATCAAATGCCAGGGCATAGCACTCATACCCTGCTTTTATTGCCTGGGCCAATACCGTAGCGCTATCTAAGCCACCGGAAACCAGTACGACTGCTTTCTTTTGCAAAACACGTCCTCGTTGCTAATGCCCTGCGGCGTCATTCCACAATATTTTATGTAATTGCATTTGAAAGCGCACAGGGAGGTTATCTGTCACTATCCAGTTTGCCAAATCGGTGGCACTAAGCTGACCAAAGCTAGGCGAGAACAACACCTCGCCAGCACGTTTATTCAGCTGGTAACTATCGAGTTGAAACCGTGCCCAGTCGTAATCTTCACGATTACACAGCACGAACTTAACTTGGTCGTGGTCGGTAAGAAAGGGGATATTATCCATAAGATTGCGGTGCATTTCACCTGACGCGGGAGTTTTTAAGTCCATTACCCGCGAAACCCGCGCATCAACCTTTTCTATTGGTAGGGCGCCACTGGTTTCTAATGACACCTCATAGCCTGCGTCACAGAGCGCGGTGAGCAAGCTTAGGCATTCGGGCTGCGCTAGCGGTTCACCACCGGTCACGCATATATAGCGGGGAGAATACTGCGCTACTTCAGCGAGGATATCGTCCAATTCGCGACGCTCGCCACCGTGAAAGGCATACTCCGTGTCACAGTAAACGCAGCGCAAAGGGCAACCTGTAAGGCGCACAAATACTGTGGGTAAGCCCAAAGTACGAGACTCGCCCTGCAGAGAGTAAAATATTTCAGTAATACGAAGGGTGTTCGCTTTCATTAGCACTGGCTACCGGATACTGGATTGCTCCCGGAGACCAGCCGCGCAAGCTTTGCTCCGCGAACAATCAGAAATTCTTACGGAGAAATTCCCGTGATTTGTTCACTGCAGAGTTACCGGTACTGCCGTAACGGTCAATAACATGGGTCAGTAATTCTTGGGATTTTTGCTTATTGCCATTCAAAAAGTAAACCGTGCCCAGTTTATACATGGCCGCGGGGACTTTATCGTGGTCGGGGTATTTGCTTAGCAAATACTGAAAGGCGTCAGTTGCAGCCTTTAAATTCTGGGGTTTAACAGCGACGTAGAGTTCACCGAGCCAATACCACGCATTAGGTGTGTAGCGACCTGAGGGGTAGCGCTCAACATACGCCAAAAAAGACGTGATGGCTTGATCGTAATTGCCACTTCTCACCAAAGCGTAAGCGTCGGTGTAATCAGATGATTCATTGCCGTTACTTGCAACGGCGGGGACAGCACTAACTGCTGGCGAATTAACAACATCTGCACCCGTTACTGCGGCACCAGCTGCCTCACCAGTAATTCCAGCGTCACTTCCAACATCTACAGCGGCATTGGCTGCCGTAGAAGAGCTGCCAACCACGGCGCCAGCGGCGCCAGTGGTTAGCGAACCCAAACGGCGGTCTAGATCAATATAGCGATCTAGGCCCTGCTGTTTTAGCTGGCTGATCTGATGCTCTTGCTCTTCCACTATCCCCCGCAACGTCATCATTTCTTGACGAAGCTGCTGTAACTGCTGGTAGATCTCCCCTTGCATACTACGATTGGATTCAGCACCCGCTCGCGGAGAGTTCATATCAACAACTGGGGCCTGAGCCCAAAGTTGCGCCGACAGGCAGGCTGCCGGCAACAGTAAGAACAGTGGTTTTGTAAACTGCATCAGTACGCCTTTAAATTACTTCAGTTCAACGCGACGGTTCTGAGAGTAAGTTGCTTCAGACTGGCCGAATGCAACTGGACGCTCTTCGCCGTAGCTAACAGTCTCAATACGGTAGCGCGGAATGCCATTAATTGCCATGTAATCTGCAACTGCATTAGCACGACGCTCGCCTAGAGCGATGTTGTATTCACGGGTACCGCGTTCGTCAGCATGACCTTCCAGACGCACAGGGCCAGTAGTTTTCTTCAGACGAACAATTTGTGCGTCCAGAGCTTTACGAGCCTTAGCAGTCAAAGTGGCTTGGTCGAATTCGAAATGGAAAACCGTTTCGAGATTCATCATGTCCTGGGCATCGTACGCAGAAGCATTTGCATCAGCAGACTCAGTGTAAGTGCTAACGGTATCAGCACCTTCCTGGCCACTGCTATCGGTATCAGTTGATGCACAACCAGCCAACAGCACGCTGAAGAAAGCTACACCCAAAAACATATTTTTTGCTTGGTATTTCATGGCATTTTCCCGTCAAATTTTGATTACACACTTCCGGACACACAATTAATTTTGTCTGCCCGGTCTTTCTTTCCCGGCTACTACATCATTGAAGAAAAGGCGACCAAGCCGGTTCGCGCACATCCCCGAATCGCGACGGCAAGCGATACTTCACTCCACCGTCTATCGATACTGCCGCCAACACACCTTTACCATCGTACTGCGTTGCATACAATAGCATACTGGCGTTTGGCGCTACACTAGGTGACTCGTCCAAATTAGTGGTAGTGAGAATTTCAACACGGTTACGTTTCAAATCCTGTACTGCAATATGAAAATTACCGCTATTTCTATGCACTAACACTAATCCCAGACCGTCGGGCAGTACTCTTGCCCGCGCATTATAGTCACCTATAAATGTCATTCTTTCTACCGCACCGCTGCCCAGTTGGACCTTATAAATCTGCGGTTTACCGCCTCTGTCGGACGTGAATATTAACGATTTCCCGTCCGGCATCCAGGCCGGCTCAGTATCAATAGCAAAATGGTTGGTTACCTGCTGCAAACTGCCGCTGGCCAAATCCATCACATATATATCGGGACTGCCGTCCTTCGACAATACCATTGCCATTTGTGTTCCATCCGGTGAAAACACCGGAGAACTATTCAAACCTCTAAACGAGGTCAATTGCTTACGCACCCCAGTCAGCAGGTTCTGCGTATAGATTGCAGGCCTGCTAGTTTCAAAAGATACATAGGCGATTGTCTTGCCGTCGGGAGCCCAAGTCGGCGCCATAATTGGCTCTCGACTGTCAAAAAGTACCGATTCGTTGGCTCCATCGATGTCGCTTTTCAGCAACCGGAAGCGGGTTCGATTGCCCCCTTCGCGAACAGCGGAAACATAAAGCAGTTGCGTCCTAAATGCACCGCGAATATTTGTGAGTTTTTCATATATTTTGTCGCTGACCGTATGCGCGAGGTAACGCGGCTTGTCCACACTCACTGATTCCGTGCCAGTTAGGATCACACGCTGAGTATTAACGTCTAAAAGTTCATAATTCGCGGTCAGGGCATTCGGCCCATCCTGAGTCAATGAACCCACTACCACATAGTCGACACCCAGACTCTTCCAGTCGCGATAATAGACTTCACTGGCATTGCGCGGCCGTCCCAGCATGTCGCCACGACTCAAGGGCGCAAACTGGCCGCTGCGATGCAAATCCATCTCAATGATAGACGCAACATCCTCTGCCACCGCCACGCCGGGCTGCCAGCCGAAGGGCACAATGGCAATCGGTACCGGATCATCCTTGCCCTTATTAATTTCAATAGTGAGATCAGCTATTGCGAAATTGCCGGCCAGCACTAGTGCTAACACTGTAACGATTTGTTTAAACATTACCGCCTCAAATCTTGGGGTGAGAAATTAATCGTAAATCGTCGGAAATTCTTCTCGTACGCCGACGGATCTTTGCGGGCCAGCTCAGCCAGCTCTTCTATTTTACCTAAACGGGTGACCGCTCGGGTTACCGATAAATCAAAAGCGCTATCACCACTGCCTCTGGTAATCGTATGCCCAACGATTTCGCCGGTGGGCGTCGTCATAATCTGGATCGTGGTCTGCATGCCGTTTCTGGCTGACAGAGGCCGCGTCCAATTATTGGAAATTAAGGTCGTAATCAAATCGGCATAAGTCGACGCCAATTCACCGTCTTCAACCAAGTCATCTTCTGATGCTAGCGCATCAGCCAGCTCTTTTTGCTGCTCGCGACGAATCTCTTCCTCTAGGGCACGCTGCTTAGCCGCTTCCCGCGCTTTTTCCTGTTCCTTTTGTTTACGAATCTCCTCTGGCGTCGGCCCTTTCGGTTCAGGCTTTTTGACCTGCGGCACCGGCTTCGGTTTTGGCGGTGGCGGCGTTGGTTTTGGCTCGGGCTTTTTGACCGGCTCAGGCTTCGGTGCCGGTTTGACCACGGGCTTCGGCGTTGGTTTCGCCACGGGCTTAGCCGGTGCAGGCCGACTAACGGGTTTCTCTATAACCAGTTTCGCCTGTATTGCCAACGGCCGCGCTTCCAAGGGCTTGGTATCCTGCATAGCCGGAATACCGAACAGCAATAACGCGATTATGCCAGTGTGCAGACTGACGGTGACCGCTGCGGGAAGCAGTTTAATATCTGTCATCGCGCTTACTTCGCTCCACTGCGCGATTGAGGTTCCTCGGTAATCAAACCTATCGATGTTGCGCCAGCACCCTGCAAAACCGCCATCGCCGCGACTACCGCCGAATAATCAACCGCGCCGTCACCCTTCACCATCACTGGCGTTTTGGGCTTATTACGCAAAATCTTACTAATCTTGTCACCAATATCTGCCAATTCCGCTGGCTCGCCCTGCTTACTAGGGTCGCCGAGGGTCACGTAGTATTTACCCTGTTTATCTACCGAAACGACAATAGGGTCGTCGTCGGTCGGTGGTACCGGCTCGGTAGACGCCTGGGGCAATTCAACTTGCACACCTTGCACCAGCATTGGCGCCGTCACCATGAATACAATTAATAGCACCAACATAACATCAATGTAGGGAACCACATTGATGTCGGACATTGGCTTACGCTTATTTCGCCGCGACATAGCCGTTTCCCTTAATCCCGCGAGTGAATCTGGCGGTGTAAAATGCTAGAGAACTCTTCCGAGAAGGTATCGTACTTACCCGCGAGGGAATCGACCTTGGAAGAAAAACGGTTGTAACACACCACCGCCGGTATTGCGGCAATCAAACCCATCGCGGTCGCAACAAGCGCTTCAGAAATACCGGGGGCCACAGTTGCCAGCGTCGCTTGTTGCACCTGACCTAAGCCGTGGAACGAACCCATAATTCCCCACACTGTTCCGAGCAAGCCAACGTACGGGCTGGTAGAACCCACAGTAGCCAAGAATGGCAGGCCATGCTCCATCGCTTCTTCTTCCCGCGACAGCGCCACGCGCATCGAACGCTGACAAGCATCCATCATGGCATCGGAGTCCAGACGCTTTTTGGCGAGCCGGGTAAATTCTTTGTAGCCAGCCCGAAATACACTCTCCATCCCGAAGACGGCGTGTTTTTCTTCCCCTTCTTTATATAAGGTATGCAAATCGGTGCCAGACCAAAAACGCGATTCAAAGCGCTTCATCTCGTTCTCGGCCTGATTAAAATACATGACCCGGTTGGCAATTTGATACCAGGACACCACCGATGCAAGTAACAGCACCATCATTATCAGCTGCACAAACAGACTGGCCTGACTCACTAAGTGCCAAATGGAAAGCTCTTGTCCCACAGTTAACTCCTGATATTTTTTGTATTAATGCTGTAGCGCCGCCAATAGCGTCGCCGGTATTCGTTTTGGTTTTAATGTCGCGCTGTCGACGCAGGCTACTGTTACTTCTGCGTCGCAAATCAATTCTTCACCACGATACACTCGCTGTTCAAAGCGCAAGCTAACTCGAGCCGCCGCTATGACTCTGGCGGTAACAATAAGTTGCTCATCTAATCGTGCTGGACGTAAATATTTTGTCTGCAGTGCGCTAACTACAAACATTAGCGCGTCATTCATGATTTCTGTTTTAGAAAACCCCAGCGCCCGCATGTATTCTGTGCGTGCACGCTCCATGAATTTCAGGTAGTTCACATAAAAAACGATGCCACCCGCATCAGTGTCCTCGATATAGACTCGCAGCGGTAGCCTGAATTCCATTAGGGCGCACCACCGTTTTCGGTAATATCCCCACTTTTGGGCATTTCAAGACCAAAGTGACGGTAGGCCATATTGGTTACCACCCGGCCACGCGGTGTACGCATGATATAACCTTGCTGGATCAAGTAAGGCTCAAGTACATCTTCAATGGTACCGCGCTCTTCACTAATCGCGGCGGCAAGGCTGTCGACCCCTACTGGGCCGCCATCAAAACGCTCAATCATAGCCAACAATAAGCGCCGATCCTGATGATCAAAACCACTGCTGTCGACATTAAGCATATTTAATGCCTGATCGGCGATCTCCGCACTCACAAAACCATCGGCCTTCACTTCAGCATAATCTCGCACGCGCCGTAATAGCCGATTGGCAATACGCGGCGTGCCTCTGGAGCGCAGTGCAATTTCATGGGCACCGGCATCATCAAGGCGCATGCCGAGAATGCCCGCACTACGGCTAACAATGGTGGTGAGATCCTTCACCCCATAAAATTCCAAGCGCTGAACAATACCGAAGCGGTCCCGCAGCGGTGACGTTAACAAGCCCGCCCGAGTGGTAGCACCAACCAGTGTGAACGGCGGTAAATCTAATTTAATTGAACGTGCGGCCGGTCCTTCGCCAATCATGATATCCAGCTGATAGTCTTCCATCGCAGGATAGAGAATTTCCTCAATATTAGGGCTGAGACGATGGATCTCGTCGATAAACAGCACATCACCGGCATCGAGGTTGGTCAATAGAGCAGCAAGGTCACCCGCTTTTTCCAATACCGGCCCCGAGGTCGTTTTGAGCGACACCCCCATTTCATTGGCCAAGATATTTGCCAAGGTGGTTTTGCCCAAGCCTGGAGGGCCGAAAATCAGGGTGTGATCCAGTGGTTCATTGCGCATCCGCGCTGCACTAACAAATATCCCCATTTGCTCACGCACCGCTGGCTGACCAATATAATCAGCCAAACTTTTGGGTCGTATGGCGCGGTCATAGCGCTCTTCGGCAGGCTCGCCGAGTTCCGGCGCCACGAGGCGGTCTATTTCAATCACTGAGTTTTGCTCATTACTTAATCATGTTTTTTAAGGCAGCGCGGATTAATTCCTCGCTACTCGCATCGTCCAGTTTCAAGGCGCTAATTGCCTTGCTCGCCTCTTGGGGCTTATAGCCCAGCGCCACGAGGGCGGCCTCGGCTTCGGCGATATTCGCTCGGCCCAACGCCTGGGGCGTTGGCATACTTACACTGCCAAACTCCGGCGCCCAATCTTTGAGACGGTCACGCATCTCAATAACCAAGCGCTCAGCGGTCTTCTTACCCACCCCCGGCAAGCGCACCAGCGCAGCAGTATTACCATCTTGCACGCAGCGCACAAATTCATCGCTGTCGATGCCCGACATAATCGCCAAGGCCATTTTTGGGCCAACACCGTTTACCTTAATCAAATCCCGAAACAAGCGCCGCGCACGAACATCGCTAAAACCGAACAACTGCTGGGCATCTTCGCGAACTATAAACTGGGTGTAAAGCGCCACTTCCTCGCCCAGCGCGGGCAAATTATACAAAGTAGTCATGGGCACTAGCACTTCGTAGCCCACACCCTGTACATCAATCACAATTTCCGGTGCTTGTTTTTCAATCAACACGCCGCGCAAACGTCCTATCATTACTGCTCCAAACTTAGGTAAGGCGCCCGCGCCGCATGCGCGTTGCCGTGGTCGATGCCGACATTGTTAATAATCCCTGACGGGAGTTTGCATGGCAAATTGCCGCCGCCAGCGCATCGGCAGCATCTTCTTGGGGTACTGCCGGCAACTTCAGTAGAATTTTTACCATGTGCTGAATCTGGTCTTTATCCGCCGCACCGGTTCCCACCACAGCCTTTTTAATTTGCCTAGCGGTGTACTCAGCGACAATCAGATCATTACTGACGCAAGCCACCACCGCAGCGCCCCGCGCTTGCCCCAGCTTAAGTGCCGAACCAGCACTCTTGGCCATAAAAACCTCTTCCACCGCTGCCTCTACCGGGGAATACTCAGCAATGATGGTACTTAAGCTCTTAAAAATAATATCCAAGCGCGCAGGTAGCGCACCCGTAGGAAGGCGGATAACCCCGCTGGTAATATAGCGATGGCGATTGCCAATCACCTCTATCACCCCAAAGCCGGTTTTTTGTGAACCGGGGTCCACACCCAAAATAATTGTCATCGCAACCGCTGTGTTGTTCTTTATATAAGTGCAGATAGCCTAAACGGGATGTTTAGCCGCGATCCTCACCACCGCGCCAACTTCTGCGCAGTGGGCACCGATCAAGATATTATTATGCACAGGTTTGTACCGAGATTAACATGCTCTAGGCTCGCAGTTTGTGCCCGCAGCCACCATTAAGACAACTGATCGAGTACTGCTTGCGGGATTTGCGCATTGGTATGGACTTGCTGAACATCGTCGAGATCTTCGAGCATATCAACTAATCCCAGTAGCGCCTCGGCGCCAGCCACATCAAGCTCAACGTTCAGCGTAGCCAGCATCACTGTGTCCGCAGTGTCATGCTTAAAACCCGCTGCGAGCATCGCATCTTTAACGGCCATAAAATCGCCAAACTCAATCAACACCTCGGTGGACCCATCATCGTGGCTCACCACGTCTTCAGCGCCTGCTTCAAGCGCCGTCTCCATTAAGGCGTCTTCATCAATACCCGGCGCATAAACCAGCTGCCCCTTACGGCTAAATAAATAAGCGACGGAGCCATCAGTACCAAGATTACCACCGCGCTTATTAAAGGCGTGCCGCACATCGGCCACGGTACGGTTGCGATTATCAGTCATGCACTCAACAAATACGGCCACCCCACCAGCGCTATAGCCTTCGTAGCTGACTTCGTCATAATTATCACTATCGGCATTGCCCGCGCCACGGGCGATCGCCTTATCGATGGTATCGCGCTTCATATTGGCGGTGAGCGCCTTGTCGACCACCGCGCGCAAGCGCGGATTATCTTCAGGCGTCGGGCCACCCGCTTTAGCAGCGACGACAATCTCGCGAATCAATTTAGTGAAAATTTTGCCGCGCTTGGCATCTTGCCCAGCTTTGCGATGCTTGATATTGGCCCACTTGCTGTGACCCGCCATACAGCCTCCTGATAGCAGTGAGCCCCGCATTGCGAGGCTCACCCAGATCAAATAATCGAACGCCGCAGCGCCTTTTAGCCGATTATTATTTCTCTTCTAACTTGCGCAAACGAATATTCAGCTCGGTTAATTGCTTAACTTCAACTGTACCCGGTGCGTCTGTCATCACACAGGCCGCACTTTGGGTTTTAGGGAAGGCAATAACGTCGCGAATAGACTTTGCGCCAGTCATTAACATGACCAAACGATCCAGACCAAAGGCCAGACCACCGTGCGGTGGCGCGCCGTACTTAAGCGCGTCCAGCAAAAAGCCGAATTTCTCGTCGGCTTCTTCTGGGCCAATGCCCAACACGCGGAATACCGCCTGCTGCATGTCTGAGCGATGTATACGAACCGAACCGCCGCCAAGCTCAGTACCGTTAAGTACCATATCGTAGGCAATAGACAGGGCTTCACCCGGTGCTTTTTCAAGCTCTTCTGGGCTGCACGATGGCGCAGTAAAGGGGTGATGCAAGGAAGTCCAGTTGCCACTGCCATCTTTCTCAAACATTGGGAAGTCAACGACCCACAGTGGCGCCCACTCGCAGGTGTATAACTTAAGATCTTCACCGAGTTTGCAGCGCAGTGCGCCTAGAGCCTCGTTAACAACCTTGGCACTGTCGGCGCCAAAGAAGATCAAATCGCCATTCTCAGCGGCTAAGCGATCCAAAATCGCTGCACGCACGGGCTCAGGCAAGAATTTAACAATAGGCGACTGCAGGCCATTTTCCAGATCGCTCTTGTCGTTGACCTTGATATACGCCAGACCTTTGGCACCGTATATACCAACAAACTTGGTGTATTCGTCAATCTGCTTGCGAGTCAGGGCTTCATTACCACCGGGAACTTTCAGCGCAGCTACGCGACCTTCTGGGCTTTTGGCTGGACCAGAGAAGACTTTGAACTCCACGTCTTGCATCAAATCGCCAACGTCGACCATCTCGAGCGGAATCCGCAAATCAGGCTTGTCGCTACCAAAACGCGACATGGCCTCGGCGTACTTCATGGTAGGGAAGCTGCCAAGGTCAATATTCATCACTTCTTTAAACAGATCGCTAATCATGCCCTCGGTAACGGCCATTATCTGCTTGTCGTCCATAAACGACGTTTCAATATCGATCTGGGTAAATTCGGGCTGACGGTCGGCGCGCAGGTCTTCGTCGCGGAAGCACTTGGCGATTTGATAATAGCGGTCAAAACCAGACACCATCAGCAGCTGTTTAAACAACTGGGGCGATTGCGGCAGCGCAAAGAACTTACCCGCGTGAGTACGACTAGGCACCAAGTAGTCCCGGGCACCTTCTGGCGTGGCGCGGGTCAAAATAGGCGTTTCAATATCCAAGAAGTTCTGGCTATCGAGGTAACGGCGCAGCACCGAGGTAATCCGCGCGCGTAGGCGCAGCTTGTCGGCAATTTGTGGGCGACGAAGGTCTAGGTAGCGATAGCGCAAACGCACGTCTTCGCCAACATTGGTGTGATCGTCCAACTGGAATGGTGGGGTTTCTGACTCATTCAGAATTTCCAGCTCTTTGCCCAGCACTTCGATCTCGCCGGTTTTCATATTGGCGTTGACGGTCGCACCGGCGCGGGCGCGAACCCGGCCGCGAATACGCAAAACATATTCACCGCGCACCCGGTCAGCCGTGCGGAAATGCTCTTCGGTGTCTGGGTCAAACACCACCTGAACAATACCCTCACGGTCGCGCATATCTAGGAAGATAACCCCACCGTGATCTCGGCGGCGATCTACCCAACCACACAAGGTCACTTCTTGATCTATGTTCTCACTACCCAAGCTGCCGCAATAATGACTGCGCATGAATTCTGTCCCGCTATATCGAGTTTATAAAGTCACAATCCGAGTTTTAATCGGAGGAGGAAGATGTGGCCGGGGCGCTAGTGGCACCGCCATCGCCAGCCAAATTTTTCTTTTTGTCGCCAGATTTAAAATCGGTTTCATACCAACCACCGCCTTTTAGGCGAAATCCCGCCGCTGAAACCTTTTTGACCAGCTCTGCCGCTTTACACTCTGGGCAATCGCGCAGCGCCGGATCACTCATTTTGTGCAATGCTTCAAACTCATGCTCACAAGCCCGGCACGCATATTCGTAAATAGGCATATCAATCTCCCCAAACAAAACACATAAATGACATCATTAAGGGCCAAGCGGCTCAAAAGGAGCGGGATTATAACGCAAAGCATCCCCCGCAATAAATGCAAGAGCCTATTTGAGGGGGAAATAAACTGTAAAGCGGGGAGGTTTAGACCCCAAAGTAGCTAAAAAGCCACTTTGGGGGGAGTAAAGCGGGCACTTATACTGCGAAATCTTTCAGCTTTTTCAGTGGGCGAACCTTTACGGCCACACTCGCTGGCTTGGCTTTAAACATGGTTTCTTCACCGGTGAAGGGGTTAATGCCCTTGCGCGCCTTAGTCGCTGGCTTCTTCACTGTGGTGATTTTCATCAAACCGGGAATAGTGAACTCGCCTAATGCACGCTTTTTAATACTGCGCTCAATCAAGATTTCCAGCTCAGCCATAACATCACCAACCTGCTTACGGCTCAAATTGGTGTTTTCAGCAATTTCAGTCAGAATTTGAGTTTTGGTCATTTTCTCACTGATTGCTGTTGTTTTACGCTTAGGTGCCGCGCTTGCTGGTGCGCTCGCTTTTGCCTTAGCGGCAGCTTTTTTGGGAGCAGCTTTTTTTATCGCCATTATGATTATTCCTGTATCTCACGTTGAATAGTACTTGCCCATTTGAATCTTTAGCACCTCAAGCCAATACCTCAGCATTCACCACTAAAAAGTGCATGCGACTACCTATAGTCGATTGTTTTACGCAATACAAGATACAAGGGCCTTTTTTGATCAAAAACACTGTAAAAAAGGCATATTCTTATAAAAATCACCTCGTTTATCACCTTGCTCAGCAGTGCCCGCATTTTTCAAACCGCAATGAAAAACAAGCTTAACCACCTCATTTAAACCTAAAAATCCAAGGCTGAGCGACCTTGAATCACCTGTCGCAATTGCGCAACGACGCCCTGCAATTCGTCAGTTGAATACGGCTTCGCTGGCAACTGTCCCCATACCGGTTTCGGCCAAGCCGGATCTGAACTAAATCTGGCAATATGATGGATATGCAGTTGCGGCACCATATTGCCTAAGGCGGCAATATTTAACTTTTCGGCACCAAACTCACTCCGCAAAACTGCACTGCAAAGATTAGATTCCTGTAGGTATTGCAGCTGATCGTCACCACTCAAGTCGCAAATTTCACGCATTTCTGCGCGACGCGGCACCAAAATCAGCCACGGATACTGCTTATCGTTCATTAATAGCAGCCGACATAGGGCTAAATCACCCACAAAAGCGCAATCTCGGGCCAAAGCCTCATGTAATTCGAACATCACTACTCCTTGCGGCTGTACCGCGCTGCCGATCAATCGTAAAATGCGCACACTCTGATAAACAAGGCCAGAATTACATCATGCGCGCTAGCCAATTTCTAATTGCCACCATTAAAGAAACCCCCGCCGATGCTGAAGTCATCAGTCACCAGCTAATGCTGCGGGCGGGCATGATACGCAAGCTCGCCACCGGCCTCTACACCTGGCTGCCCATGGGCCTGCGAGTGCTGCGCAAAGTCGAAGCCATTATTCGCGAAGAAATGGACAATAGCGGCGCCATGGAAGTTCTCATGCCGGTCGCCCAACCTGCCGAATTATGGCAGGAATCTGGCCGCTGGGAACAATATGGCGCCGAGCTATTGCGTTTTAACGACCGCCACGGCCGTGATTTTTGCCTTGGCCCCACCCACGAAGAAGTAATTACCGACCTCATTCGCAACGAAATCAAAAGCTACAAACAGCTACCCGCCACCTTTTATCAGGTACAAACCAAATTCCGCGACGAGATTCGCCCGCGCTTTGGCGTAATGCGCTCGCGGGAATTCATTATGAAAGATGCCTACTCTTTTCATAATGACCAAGAATCCCTACAAGCGACCTACGACGTGATGCACGCCGCTTACTCACGCATTTTCACGCGTTTAGGCTTGGATTTCCGCCCCGTTATTGCCGACACCGGCTCCATTGGCGGTAGTGGCTCCCACGAATTTCACGTACTGGCGTCTTCTGGCGAAGACGATATCGCCTTCTCTGACACGTCAGACTATGCCGCGAATGTGGAGATGGCTGAAGCTATTGCCCCCGCCGGAGAACGCCCAGCGGCTAGCCAAGCGCTAGAAAAAATCGCCACGCCAAACACCCACAGCATCGACGACGTTAGCGCGCTGCTAAAGGTAGACGCCAAGCAGGTTTTAAAAACCCTCATCGTTTACGGTGAAGAAGATGAACATGGCAAACAAGACTTAATCGCACTGATCTTGCGTGGTGATCACCAGCTCAACGAGATTAAAGCTGAGAAAATAGTCGGCGTGGCCTCGCCACTTACCTTCGCGTCAGAAGAAGACATTGTCGCGACACTGGGCTGCAAGCCTGGATCAATTGGCCCAGCCGGTTTAAAAATTCGCGTTATTGCCGACCGCAGCGCAGCCCACAGCAGTGACTTCGTTTGTGGTGCCAACGAAGATGGTTTCCATCTTACCGGCAGCAACTGGGATCGCGACGCCGCCTTCACTGAAACCGCCGACATCCGCAATGTCGTAGAAGGTGACCCCAGCCCCGACGGCCAAGGCAGTCTGCTAATTAAGCGCGGCATTGAAGTGGGCCACATCTTCCAGCTCGGCACTAAGTATTCCGAAGCACTTAACGCCAGTGTGCTGAATGAAAACGGCAAAGACCAAATCATGACCATGGGCTGCTACGGAATTGGCGTTACCCGCGTGGTTGCCTCGGCCATTGAACAAAACAACGACGACAAAGGCATACTCTGGCCCGCCAGTATCGCGCCCTTTGAAATCGCCATCGTGCCGTTAAATATGCAAAAATCCGAGCGGGTTCGCGAGCAGGCTGAGACGCTCTATAACACCTTGCGCGGCTTAGGCTACGACGTGCTACTCGACGATCGTAACGAACGTCCCGGTGTTAAGTTTGCCGACATGGAGCTGATCGGCATTCCCCACCGCATCGTGATCGGCGACCGCGGGCTCGACAACGGCATGCTCGAATATAAAAATCGCCGCGCCGCAGACAATGAAGACATAGCCATTGACGATGTCGTCGACTTTATTCAGCAGCAGCTGCCTCGTTAACATGATGTGGCGCGGCCTCCAATCTGTCTTACTCGCGCTTTGCCTGCTCGCCGCTCCCAGTTGGGCGGCAACGGGCAAGGACGACCAAGACCGCGATGAGCTGCGTCAATATCTGCAACAGGCGATTGCCGAAGCCGACAGTTTTGAAGACCGTTTCGACGCCGAAGTCTGGCTATTCGATATGTCTAGTCGCATGAGTCGTTTTATAAAAGACCCTGAGGAACGCCTCACCTTTTTGCGCAGTGTTCACCGAGAGGCGAGCGCCGCTGAGCTAAGCCCCGAACTCGTCCTCGCGCTAATCGAGGTAGAAAGCTATTTTGATCGCTACGCGGTGTCCCGAGTCGGCGCCCAAGGCTTGATGCAAGTGATGCCCTTCTGGAAAAAAGAAATTGGCCGCCCGGAAGACAACCTCACCCAGCCCGACACCAACCTGCGCTACGGCTGCCATATATTAAAATTCTACTTAGACAAAGAGAAAGGCAATCTTCACCGCGCCCTGGCCCGCTACAACGGCAGCCTAGGCAAGCACTGGTACCCAGAGCGCGTGTTCACCCGCTGGCGCAAGCATTGGTATAACGGAGAGTTAAGCTTTAATTAACCGGGTAGAACTCATGATAAGGAAAGGTGAAAATCTCGACTTAGAGCGAATCGCAGAATTTGATGTTTTTTCCGGTTGCCGTCGCACTGAAATCAACGAAGGTCGACTTACCGTCTACGACAAAGGCGGCGATATCGTGGGGTTTATAGTGGAATCGCGCAAGGGCTTGCTCGGCCGCCCGTATATAGAATATTTAGCGGTCGACAATCATTATCGCCGACAAGGACTGGCGGTAAAGCTCCTTCAGGCTATTGAATCAAAGCACACCGGCAAGCGCTTGTTTATTTCAAGCGAGGCGACAAATACAGCCATGTTGAATCTGCTTAAAAACGAAGGCTATACAATGTCTGGCCGAATAGCGAATGCCAATCTTAGCGGGGCAGACGAGCTGTATTTTTTCAAGCAAATAAACTAAACGCGGACGCTTTGAAAATCTGTACCTTTCTACGCGCAATTATTCCCCTCTAAACAGGTAAAATTCATTGCCAGAACTAAAAACCATCGGCCTTTTTGTCATCACCGCACTCGCTGAAATTATCGGCTGTTACCTGCCCTATTTATGGCTGCGCGAAGGTAAATCGATTCTCCTGCTAATACCAGCCGCATTGAGTTTGGCGATATTTGCCTGGTTACTTACTTTACATCCCTCTGCGGCCGCCGCTGGCCGAGTCTATGCAGCCTATGGCGGCGTGTATATTGGCATGGCGATTTTATGGCTGTGGGCAGTAGAAGGCATTCGCCCAACACCATGGGACCTTATAGGCTCTAGCGTGGCACTGTTAGGCATGGCGATTATTATATTTGCACCGCGTGCGGCACAATAAAAAGAGACCTGTAATCCCTAGCTTGCGCTAGCGATTATTCGCCTCAAAGCCGGTAATAAATTCATAGGCTTGCGCCGCATCGTCCTGAAATGAGTACAACGTAAGATTTTCTTTTATATAATATTTATAATTTGGCAGATCAGCGATTTTATCCATATTTTGAAAACCCATAGACCAATCTTTAAAATTCCGGGCTTTAAGGCTGCCGGTGATGATGGTCAGCACATTGTGATGTCGTGGGTCTTTTCTGATGGTAGCGTACAGCTCACGTACCGTTTGCTCTTCACCTTCCAGCATCTGCATAAAATTGCCGCCTTTGTATAACAGCATGCCCGTAATACCGAGATTCAGATTTTTGGACTGGGACTGCCGCAAAAGTAGCAATAATTCTTCTTCAGGTAGCAACTGCACAGCAGAACTGACGTAGATCAAATAACAGATCATTTTCCCCTCCGATGGGTAAACGCCGTCTTTTTCAGGGCGCGGTCTCGCCCCCAATATGTAAGATAAGAATAGCGGCCGCAACTTGCCGACGTCGGCCAGGGAATCACTTCCACATTGACCTTTTTTATGCCGGTATTCGCGTTAAAAGATCCAATATGCTTTTAGATTAGCGCAATATCAAATTGGCTCAACAATTTCGCCAATATTTCCCGCCTTGGCCAATGCTAAAAAATCCTCGCCCAGTTCTAGGCTGCGTGTTGCCGAATCCCGCCACAGGCGCTTTCGCATAGTATCGTCGCCCTGCATACGCAGGAAGTCTCGCCGATCTGGAATGCGGCCTAATTCCGTCGACGCTAAGAACGACTCTGACGGACTAATTAACACCACTTTATCTAACAACGCTTTTGGGGTTTTCCGCCAAAAAAAGTATTTATCAAACCAACCAGAAGTAACTTCCGAATAAAAATGGGGGTAAAGCACGAGACCTTCGCCCTGCCAAAGATTTCCGGGCACGGGGTGATAATCAAGCAAGCCACCATCCCGGTGCATACCCGCTGGAGCGCCAAGCACGTCGCTGACACCGTGCATCACTACCGGAATAGAACCCGATGCCATTACCGCTGAACGTAAATTGTCGCGATTTAAGGCAACCCGATGGCTTACATAAGCGTCGCGGCCAGCGAGTGCGCCATCGGCTCGGTCATCAGCAAATATAACGCGCTGCATGCTTTTTTTATGAATATTGCGACCGAAGCCATTGAGCGCAAAGGCCAGGGCCATAGCGTATTTCTGCTGCGTCACCGAGGCACCTGCCAGCAAACCCTTGGCCAATACGGTGCCGCAGTGATATCGAAATACCGGATGGGCGAGAATTTCATCTACGCCCGCCTGATCGACAACGGCGTTCAATAATTTTTGAGTTTCAACATCGATGAGATCCGCGCTAAAGCCATTGGGATAGGATTGCTCAATATACGCATGGGCTAAGTCATCCAAAGCTTTGGCCGGGTCTTGCCGACACGCCCCGGCCAATTTAAATGCGCCGACCGAAGTACCAAATAAATTAATTGGATGATTAGCACCGACCAGCCACTGAGAAAAAATAGCGCGGTCTAAACCGTAAATAGCCAACCACTTCGCCGCACCGGAAGCGCCGAATACCGTACTTATATCTGCCGGACTCAGCCCATGCTTCTGAATATGCTCAAATGCAGCTTGACCTGCACGAATCCTTAATAAACCCATTACATCCTTTGAAAATATTCTGGCCCTTAGTATTAGGCATTGTATAACACCTAGCGCACAAACAGATAAACACTACCACGCGTTAGCCGCGCTGGACACTGAACCTCCATCTACAATTACCTGTCAGAGTGTTCGCGGTCAATATTAGCACTCGCCACCACAAGCCCACTCGCCCCGCCTTTCACTTGCCGCATATTTGGGTAAGATGGGAGATTCAGCGCCGAAGGATCGGCGTACTCATTGGCTTAATCAAGGAGTGATTAGCTATGCAGCGCAAACTCACCCAAGTCATTTTCGGCTTACTCGCACTCTGCAGTATCAATCTAGTTCACGCAGACGCGTCACTAACAGCGCAAACAACGCAAAAACCTGCCCTTATGCTGGCAAAACCCTACCGCAGCGACATTGAGCTTAAGCATTACTGGATCAGTGAAAAACTCGATGGCGTCAGAGCCTATTGGGACGGCACTCAGCTTATTTCTCGGCAAGGCAACCGCTTTTCAGCACCGGACTGGTTTACCCAAGGCTTCCCTAAGCAAGCATTAGATGGCGAGTTGTGGATGGGCCGCAATCGTTTTGCGGAGGTCTCCGGCGCGGTGAGGCGGCAAATTCCCGATCCAGCCCAATGGCAAAAGATACGCTTTATGGTGTTTGACTCGCCCGGCGAAACAGGAGACTTTGATCACCGGCTGCAGGCGCTAAGGGTATTGTTTGCTCAACTGAATAGTCCCTCAATCGCCTTGATAGAACAGTATAAAATCGATGACGAAACGGCGCTGATGCAAGCGCTCGATCAGATTATCGCCAACGGCGGTGAAGGCTTAATGCTGCATTTAGGCAGCGCACCCTACCGAGGTATTCGCAGTGATGATTTATTAAAGCTCAAGCGCTTTAGCGACGCCGAAGCGGTCGTTATTGGCCACATTCCGGGCAAGGGGAAATTCAGCGGGATGCTTGGCGCGGTGTTAGTGAAAATGCCAGATGGCCGGGAGTTCAAAATAGGTTCTGGCTTTAGTGACCAGCAGCGTCGTCACCCGCCCGCGATTGGCAGCACCATTAGCTATAAATACCAAGGTACTACGGCGAGCGGCTTACCGCGGTTTGCCAGCTTTTTTCGGACGCGCAATGATTTTTAATGCGAGCCTAGCAACGCCTTATTCGCTGTCACTACGGCTATTTTGGGCGGCCTTTTTTTGCTGGCGATATTCAATGGGAGTGAGTTCGGTCCAGCGCTTAAAGGCTCTATAAAAGGTGCTGGGTTCAGAAAAGCCGGTTAAATAAACCACATCGGCAATACTTTCATCGGTTCTTGCCAGCAGACGCTTGGCCAGAACACAACGGTAATCTGCCAGCACCTGATTAAAGCTGGTACCGGCTTCCGTTAACCTGGCCCGCAGCACCCGCTCATTCATGTCTAGTCGCGCCGCAACGCTCTCTAAACTGGGCTGGCCCAGCTCGAGCATTTCGGCAATGATCTGTCGCACGTCGCCCACCACGTCTTGGCGAGACAGGCGCTCTAATTGCTTGCTGGCCAATTTCTCATGCAATCGCAATAAATCGGGTTCAGCATGTGTTGAGGGTGTGGCGAGTATGCTGCTGGCAAAAACCAATGAGGCTTCCTGCTGTTTAAAGTGCACCGGACAGCCCATAACCTTACTGTATTCGTCGGCATCACCCACCGCATCGTGTAGTAGATTCACTTCGTCGGCAACAAACGCACCATCGGTGACCGCTTGAAAGTAACGTATTAAAAATCGCGCAAAGCACTCGTTACGATGACGAAAGATTAGGGCATCGTCATCGTCTTCGTCACCGGCAAACGCCAGAACTAACTTCGACTGAGTTTCACCGACATGCAGCTCAAATTGCATGGCATCGGTAACCAAGCGCTGATAATTTTGGGCGCGCTTGAGGCCCTCGCCAAAATTCGGGCTACTCAAAAATAAGTATTCCAGCACCTGACCACGATACACCTGCACCGCGTCCGCTAGATGCAAGCCAATATGGTGATCGCCACTAACGTCCTCTAGTACACGCCAGAACTGCTGTTGCGCCGCATGCGGGAAACGCGAACTGCGGTCTTGCAGCAAAGTGGTGGATATTCGACACTCGCTAACGATGCGTTCAACATCCAGCCCCATTGCCTGCATAGCCGGATACACCAGCTGAATCAGAAAACTGGAATCGCTTAAATCAGAAAGGTTCTTTGGACTTGTTTCAATCATTCAACACGGTTTCTGCTGGATACTAAGTGAGCGGGACTAAATCAGCGGCTATTGGCCGAGCTGCCAAAAAATAGGGCATGGTCGGGCTAATTATAGACGAGCAGTTATTCATTATACTGCACAGTCACACACCACTGGAATTGTCCCAGTATGGAGATAGAGTTGTATGACCGCAAGTGATGAGTTAAGACTGAAACGCCTGCCAAGCACCCTACCAATGCTACTAAAAGCAGCTATTACCCGCAAAAAGCCTAATTCAGCGCCTGTCTTCCCCAGTTACACCTTAACGGTTGCAAAAGTCATCTGCTCTAATAGCCAATTACAACGCTATCGCAAGACTTGTGGCTTTACCGCTAACAGCGAGACATTGCCGATCACATTTCTGCATGTTCAGGCATTTCGTCTGCACATGAAAATGATGCTAGACCCGCAGTTTCCAGTATCCCCAATGGGCTGCGTGCACTTGAGCAATAGTATTACCCAGTTTCGGCCTATTAATGCCCAAACCCCCTTAAGCTTGCAATGCCGGGTGTCTGACCACCAAGTTACTGATAAGGGCATAGAGTTCAGCTTTCACTGCGCGGCCTTTGTCGACCAGGAAAAAGTCTGGGAAGACACCAGCCGCTACCTTTCGCGCTGTAAAACTGACGTTGCAGCAAGCCCTAAAGCGGCTCGCAGCGAAGCCCGCGTATATGGTCAACAGCAAACCTTGGCCATTGGCCGCCAAGACGCCCGCAGCTATGCCCGCGCCTCAGGTGATTTCAATCCAATCCATCTCCACGATCTCAGCGCCAAAGTCTTGGGGTTTAAGCGCATGGTCATTCATGGCATGTGGAGCAAAGCAGCCTGCCTTGCGGCCTTGAACAAGGAGATTAACGGCGAAAGTTACTGCTGCGACATTGACTTTAAAACCCCCATTTTTCTACCTACACAAGTGCAGCTGCTCTTTGATACTAAAAATGACGGGGTCGATTTTGAGCTTCGCGATAAGGCGGGCACCAAGCCCCATCTTATCGGCACAATTCGTCTCATCGGCAACTAAGACGCCATTAATGCAGCTCCGGCACGCCTACTTTTTAAGTAGCAAGTCCGGAGCCATATTGCGCACCATTTCTCTAATACCCTGGCGCCAGTCAACCCGAGTTTCGCCAATCAGTGCGTGCATGGTGCCAGTATCAATCGACAAACTCCCAAACGCCTTAGGGTTATTCTGAAAACGCGGCGTGAATCCCGTTAGCTCGGCCAAGTAGTCACACCACTCTTCAATGCTCACCGCTTGGGAGCCGCCAAAATTGGTGGTGGTTACCTCGGGCGTTGCCGCCGCAAGTAAATAGGGTATTTTTGCAACATAGTCATCTGAGTGCAGCAAATTATAGTTATTCGGCGCATCGGGGTGTAAATCTATGGCCATATTTTCTTTCATCATTAGCAGGTGAAAATAGGGCCAACCACCGTTATTGCCATAAGGCACACTTAATCGAGCAATAGTCGTTGGTATTTTAAATTGGTGGGCTGCAAAGCGGCACACCGTTTCTGCCGCAATCTTGGCAATGCTATAGGTGGGGAACATTGCTCGGTGATTATCACCCAAAGCGTCGTTTTCACAGCGCGGTGACTGTCCCGCATATTGGTAAACCGCAGTAGATGACAAATGTAAAAACGCTTTAACGTTGCGGCAATGGGCCATTAAATTGCCGACGCCCTCGCCATTTGCGGCCAAGTCGTAATCAAAAAGCCCCGTTTTCACAACGGCAAAATTCAACACATAGTCAAAATCTTGTGGGCATGCGGCTAAGCTGTCCATATCGGCAAGATCGGCGCGAACGGTGTGAATACCGCGTTTTTCTAAATCGAGTCGCGCAGCTTTGTCGCTAAACCGGGCGAGCGCCGTCAATTCCGCTACATCGCACAAGGCGTCAAGCACTGGCGCGGCAACCTGGCCGGTTGGCCCGGTGACCAGAATTTTCGCCCCTTTTAAATCAACTGGAGTTACCGCCATAAACACGCCTCATCACAAGTATTTATCTTTTGAGACGAGTGTATAGGGGCTAATGGAGGTCGGGCACCGTCCAAACGGATGGCACCCAGATATTGCGAGGATTACAGCGCGTGTTACAGGTAACTCTCTAATTCACGCAGCCAGTCTTGGAGCTTCTTCATATTTTCTGGCCCCAAGCGCCACATCCATTTGCTGAGGGGATCGGCGTTTTCAAGGACTGGATCAACATATTGATACATGACCTTGGGACGCTTCATGGCAGCATTTTCAGGAATCGGCTCAACAATGAGCAAGTGCTCAATCATGGTCCGCAGCTGATTATCAAAGGACTGAGGGTTGCCCAGTTCGTTATAGGTGCCTTCTAAAAACGGCGACCATTTTTTATAGAATATAGCCAAACTCTTAGGATCTGCCGCCGTAACCGTGGAGATCATACTGTCCCAACGCGTGAAATTGCCTGGGTCATTCACTAAGCCGTCTTCTGTTTTAATCACCAAAAACGGTTCTTTGCTATATACAAAAGGCAAGTGTTTGGTTGGCAAGCGGTAGTTGGCTAATTGGTCTACTGCAGAAACCCATTTACGAACCTGCTCAGAAGGTTGCAACCAGCCAGCCAAAGGTGCAGACAATTTCGCAGCCGCGGCTCGGATTTGCTCGTCACTGCCGTTGACCGCAGCGGGTGGCTCTGGCACTTCTGCCGCTTTCTCGCTGTAATCTTCTTCAGACTCTACCGCGAGCGTTTGCTTCACCGTTTTTTCTGGCTTGTTCGTTTCATCAATAAGCGCCGATGTCGGCTCGTCATTAAATTCACTCGTCGCCGAGCGATCTAAAACAAACCAAACAAAAGCGGCAATTCCGACGATCACAACAACCGCAGATAATGCTTTCCAGTTCATCACAAAATCCTATCGTTAAATGAGGCAAATTTATTGTTGTGCCACAAAGTTGTACCAGACACAGACATCTACCGTAACGCCCTCAGCGATAGCATGCAAATAAGACGCCGTGGGGCATGATGGTATTACCGCGGCCAAAAATCAGCAACTAGGTATTGCTATACTACGCGGATATAAGTGAAAAACGCCACTTAGCGTGGCGTTTATGTGGTGAACTCTGTGCTCGACCTAGCGATTCGAGTAAAACAAGGCGCTACAGGTCGAAATCGTCAAGCAGATCCAGCTCATCCATTAGGCGTTTACGCTCTAGGCGCTCTTCAATTTTTCGGCGGATGCTACTGTCGCGCCCACCCATATCACGCCGCTCATCAAAATCGGCGCTCGAATCATCTTCTACAAGATCATCGATATCGTCATCAGCTAGGTCACTTGCCATTGCTTGCCCACTCCAGTACCACGTATATACAGAATGAACACCTCGGCTTACCGTGGTGGTTCAGGGCACTATTTATGATGAACACGCGACCCTGTCAATAAAAATTTTTTATTATTTCACTGGCGCAATTTAAGTCCGTCGATAATGCCCGAGCCTTTCAAAACCTTTCCTCAATATTTGCTAGCTAACTACCGCTAGCAAGCACTAACTTTTAAGAAAACAGGGTAGGTATATGTCACACCACCCCAGCTCATTTACCAAGCCGATTAAGACCATTCAAGGCCGCAGTACGATAGGCTTCAGCCATGGTTGGGTAATTAAAGGTTGTGGTCACAAAATAGCGTAAGGTATTGCCCCCGTTTTGCTGCTTCATAATAGCTTGGCCGATGTGGATAATTTCCGCCGCCTCGGCGCCAAAACAGTGGATGCCAAGAATCTCCAGCGTGTCCACGTGAAACAGCAGTTTGAGCATGCCCACAGTTTCGCCACTAATCTGCCCCCGGGCGGTATCTTTAAAGAACGCCCGCCCGACTTCATAAGGCACTTTGCCTTCCGTTAATTCCCGCTCAGTTTGGCCGACCGAGCTGATCTCGGGCAGGGTGTAAATCCCCGTGGGGACGTCATCAACAAAACGGCAGTGCTCTTTGCCCCGCGCCGACGCCGCCGCTGACCGCCCCTGGTCATATGCCGCGCTCGCTAAACTGGGCCAACCAATCACATCGCCCGCCGCAAATATCGTCGGCACGGCTGTTTGGTAATGCTCGTCTACCACCAGCTGGCCACGGTGATCAGTTTCTAAACCAACGGCATCCAAACCCAGGCCATCGGTATTACCACTGCGGCCATTACACCAAAGCAGAGCATCCGCATGGAGGCGCTTCCCCGACTCCAAATGCAACACAATTTCTTTGTCGCTCAACTCTACTGACTGATAGACCTCCCGATGGCGAATCATCACACCGGTGTTGCGCAGCTGGTAGCTCAAAGCATCAGAAATCTCATCGTCCAAGAACTCAAGCAAGCGATCTCGGCTATTAATCAACTCCACTTTCATGCCAATGCCGGCGAAAATCGACGCATATTCACAACCGATAACCCCCGCCCCATAAACAATGATTTTATTGGGGGTATTACTCATCTTCAGAATGCTATCGCTGTCATAAACCCGCGGGTGACTAAAGTCGATATTGGCGGGCTGGTAAGGCCGAGATCCTGTAGCGATCACCACACTGGCGGCAGTGATGATTTCGCTTTGGCCGTCCTCACCCTTTACCGAAATAGTATGTGGGTCAACAAAACGACCTTCACCGTGAATAAGACGAATCTGATTGCGGTGATAAAACCGGCTGCGCATAGCGACCTGACGCGCAATAACTTCATTGGCATGGCTCAACAAGCGCGGGTAAGTCAGCGTCCGAGGGTCGCCAATATCGCGAAATATTGGTGTCTGATTAAAACGAATTGCCTGCCGAACCATATGACGTAGTGCTTTAGACGGTAATGTCCCTTGGTGCGTACAGGCGCCACCTACCGTACCTTGCGCCTCAACAACCACAACACTGCGACCGTGTTTAACTGCATTTAATGCCGCGCTTTCGCCAGCCGGGCCGCTACCCAATACCACCATATCGTAATCAAACTTCTTTACCACTGTGACTCCCTCGTCGTCATATAGGCCCGTTGCTAGCTTACGCCACCACCTGCCCAATCGGAATTAGACCTTCTGCTAATAAAAACTCGCGCGCCACAATGGCAAACCCTAAAATACCCCTATTATTCAGCGCGCAGCCGGAGAAAAATCGTGTCTGACCTCAAACCCCATAGCCGAGAGTATTTTGGCGTAACCAGCCTGCTTGCCGCTCACCCCGATATGCGCAAACTAAAACGCAGTACCTCAGCCACCCACCTCCACGGCAATAAATTGTGGGGCAGTGCCTACATCCTCATGGACTATTTACAAGAACACCCACTGCAACCCGGCAGCCGCGTACTCGAACTGGGCTGCGGCTGGGGTTTAGCCAGCATTTATTGCGCCAAGTATTTGGGGGCAGATGTTACCGCCTTAGACGCAGACCCCGCCGTTTTCCCTTATCTCGCCCTATTAGCAGACCATAATAAAACGACGATCAACACCTTGAGTGGCGATTTTACCTCGCTCAGCGTTGAGGAGCTCGCCGAATACGACATCATTATCGCCAGCGACATCTGCTTTTGGGATGAAATGAGTGAGGCGCTATATGAACTCATTGCGCGAGCCGTCGATGCGGGGGTGAAACAAATTCTCATTGCCGACCCCCACCGCCCGCCATTTCTCGATGTTGCTGAAGCCTGCATCGACGATTTCTTTGCCGAACTGCTGCCCCGCGAGGTCATTACAAGTCGCCGCCATCGCGGCAGCATACTGGTAATTGAAAATGCCTAAGCCCAAAAGGCTGTCTTAAAAGTGACTTAATTTCGTCATACAACTGCAAACAGCTCGGCGTATGGTCTCAAGTGTGAGGATCATACTATGCGTTTAATACAGTCGATTAATCAGTTCGATGTAAGAATGTTTCTGGCCTGCGTCAATACTCGCCACCAGCAACACTTATCCCGCATTGCCCGCAGTGTATCAAAAACAGGAGATGGCTACGCTCAACTCGGCCTCCCGGTTCTGGTATATGCCGCAGGGATTCAACAGGGCCTAGCCTATTTTAGCGCGGTGCTAATCAGTTTTGCCGCTTGGCTGCCCGCCTACTGGGTTCTGAAAAACACCTGCCGAAGACGGCGTCCACCTGCGGCCATACCGGCGTTTAATGCATCGATCATCGCCTCCGATGAATTTAGTTTTCCGTCTGGTCACACCGCTGCCGCCTTTCTTTTAGCCACAATGACCGTACTGTTCTTCGGTGTCATTGGCGCCCCCTTGTTTATCTGGGCTGCAGCAGTAGCCGCCTCGCGGGTGATCTTAGGGGTTCACTTCCCTACCGACACATTGGCAGGCGCTAGCCTTGGTATTGGCATTGCACACCTGGGTCACAGTATTGCCATCGCCTAAGCTCGCAGCTGCACATACCTTGTCAGGACAAAATCCCTTATGAAATTACTTTACGGTGTGCAGGGCACAGGAAATGGCCATATTGCCCGCGCGCGAATGATGGCCCATCACTTTGCCAAACGCGGCATAGAGGTTCAGTATTTATTTAGCGGCAGACCACCTGAACAGTATTTCGATATGGCCGCCTTCGGCGATTACTGGCATTACGCCGGACTCACCTTTGCTACTGAACAAGGCCGCATTAGCAGTATAAAAACCCTGCGCCAACTGCGTCCGCTGCAATTTATTCGCGACCTGCGCAATATCGACTTGAGTCCCTTCGACGCTGTTATCACCGATTTCGAACCCCTTACCGCGTGGGCTGGTCGCCTGCAAAACAAAGCGGTAATTGGTATCGGTCATCAATACGCCTTCGGCAACGCAGCGGTTCCCGAAAGCGGCGCAGACTTACGCAACCGCCTCATAATGCGCTATTTCGCACCGGCTCGGTTTCGCTTAGGGCTGCACTGGAATCATTTTAATGCGGCCATCGCGCCGCCGATCATCAACCCTGAGGAACGTCGCGCCGCTGCTGCTGAACATATTTTGGTCTACCTACCCTTTGAAGATCAGCAGCGAGTGTGCGCCACCTTACAAAATATCCCCCAATATCAATTCATTCAGTACGCCCCGCAGCTCAGCGACACAAGTATTGGCAATGTCGCGCAGCGTAAAACCAGTCTCCACGATTTTAAGCACGATCTTTGCTCCGCCCGCGCGGTCATTTGCAACGCTGGATTTGAGCTCATAAGCGAATGCCTGCACATGGGTATTCCGGCACTCGCCAAACCGGTTTCCGGCCAAGCCGAACAACTCGGCAACGCCGCTGCGCTCAAGCAACTTAACTTAGCCAGTGTCATGGACGAATTTAGCCAGCACACCATTGAGCAATGGCTTTTAAATATTCCAGCGCAAACGCCACAGCACTACCCCGATGTCGCTGAAGCAATTTGCGACTGGGTATTAAAAGGGCAATGGCACGACAATGAGGCACTGGTTAATCAGCTCTGGCAAGAAACCGGCATCCATACGGCAATGCCACTATTAACGCCATAATGCCCCAAACCGACTCAGGCATTAATACGCCGCCGCTCGAAAATGAATGCCATGAGCACATCGGCCCCCAGTTGCCCGACTTCACCACAGTCATGGATGCCTGTCGCGGGCGCCTGCACAAACGCCTGTCGGAATTACTGTCATTAGAGCAGCTCTGCCGCCAAGCAGGTTCACTGATACAGAGCAGAACCGAAGCCCTAATTGACGTCGACGAGTTTACCCTGCCGCTGGTGTCACTGGTCATTGGCAATCCAGATACCGCCAAACACTGCCTATTCGTCACTGCGGGCATTCACGGCGTAGAACGCATTGGCACGCAAGTTTTACTCGCATGGCTAGAAAGCGTGGTAGAACGCTGTCGCTGGGACAGTCACTGGCGCCAACAATTTGAAAGTGAAATCTGTATTGTTGCCGTACCCATTGTGAATCCCGGCGGCATGCTCAGGGACTCGCGCTGCAACCCCAATGGCATTGACCTTAACCGCCACGCGCCGATCGATGCCGAAGACAAAGTGCCCTTTCTCGTCGGCGGTCAACGTCTATGGCGCAAAATACCCTGGTATCGGGGTCGTCGCGACGACGACTTTGAACCCGAATTCATCGCCCTCCAAAATATTATCGGACGACACTGCAAGCGTGGCCGACCAAGCATCGTAGTCGACTTCCACTCTGGTTTCGGCTTCCAAGACCACCTGTGGATACCCTACGCTTACCGCCGCCTTCCCATCGCCGATATTGGTAGCTACGTCGCCCTAAAATTATTGTGGGAACGCAATTTCCCCCACCACAATTACGTATTTGGCCCCCAAGCCATGCACTACCTCAGTCACGGCGACATATGGGATTACTTCTATCAGCGCTGTCGAGCACAAGGCATCACCCTGCTACCCCTCACCTTAGAAATGGGTTCGTGGTTATGGGTAAAAAAGCACCCCCAGCAATTATTTAGTTTTGCGGGTTTGTTCAACCCCACGGTGCCCCATCGCCACGCGAGGGTGTTACGTGGCCATTTACTACTGATCGACTTTTTACTCGCCGCCGCGCGCAATATGGAGCACTGGCAACCCAAGGGCGAGCAAGAACGAGAAATGCAGCAAATGGCCCAGAGTCTCTGGTATCGGCAGCTATAAAATATGAACATCAAACACTGGCTCTTTTTGCGTGGCCTTGGTCGAGAACAAGGACATTGGGGCGATTTTATACAGCGCTGCGAAATCCAGCTCGGCTGGCATTGCCACTGCCTCGACCTCCCAGGCTTTGGCAGTGAACACCAGCGGCCATCACCAACAAGAATCAGCGAAATTCGCCACGACCTACAGCAGCGACTCCCCGAGCCATTAAAAGCCAACACCCCTTTCGGCGTGGTTGCGCTGTCTCTCGGCGGTATGGTCGCCCTAGACTGGCTGGCCACTACGCCAGAGCAAATAGCCAAAATTATTTTTATTAATACCAGTACCGGTGACTGCCCACTATTTCAGCGCTTAAGATTTGCAGCACTCCCAACCGCTCTCAGCGCATTGCTTGCCCCCCATGAACACCAGCGAGAAAGGGCTGCCTTAAAAATGGTCAGCAATCATCACGCAAATGATCCCGCGTTATTACAAGCCTGGTATAAAATCAGCACGACCCAAGCAATAAAGAAAATAAATGTCCTGAGGCAATTATTCGCTGCCGCCCGCTATCGTGCACCGCCCGAATTGCCCGGCGCCTCACAACTCCTTATCAGCAGCCGCGCCGACCGCATGGTTTCATATCAATGCAGTGAATACTTAGCGGCAAAATATCGCTGGCCGCTTGTATTACATAGCAGCGCTGGCCACGACCTGCCGATTGATGATCCGGCGTGGTTGATTGAGGTGTTTAAGAGAAATGTTTAAAAAGTCGGACGTCGGGTGTCGGATGCCTGACGTCAACGCTCGTAGCTGACATCGGACGTGGCTCGAGTTTGCCATGACATTTAAAAAGATTTACTTTAGCAGTAATCCGCACACAACGATCCGTCCGGTGGTTTTACCCCACGTCAGACATCAGACGTCCGACCTCGCCCCCCAAATACCGCTTGCGCCGCGCCGCTTTCATTTTGCTAAGATCCACCAGCACCAAACCATCAATACAATCGGCAAAGTCGGGGTCAACATTAAATGCGGCGAAGCTAACACCGCCCGGCTCACAGAGTTCGGTATACTGCTTATAAAGCGTCGGCACTGCGCAGGACAGATCGGCAAGCTCTTGCTTTAGCTGTGTAAATTCAGCGCGATAATCGTCACCGCAAAATTGCAAAATGCTCGTTTCCGCGCGGTAAGGGCTTTTCGCACTAGCCCAGGCTTGAGTGGTGGGGAAATAAGTTTGATAAAATGGGATTAGCAGATCCTTCGCCGCTCGGGGTAGGCTATCGCTCAAACTCACCGGCCCAAATAAATAGCGCACGTCTGGATAGCGCTGCAAATACGTGCCCAGCCCCTGCCAAAGATAATCCAGACCATTGCGCCCCCAGTAGCGGGGCTGCACAAAACTGCGACCAAGCTCCGCGCCGCATTCAAAATATTCTTCGGCATAAGGAATTTGATAGTCAAATAAAGATTCGCTGTACAGGGTCTGGCCGTCGTCTAAACTCGCGATGCGCTTTAAACGGTAGGCGCCAACGAGCTCTAACTGGTTCTCATCCCACAGCACAATATGGTCGTAATAAGCATCAAAGCGATCCACATCGCGACGACGGCCGGTGCCTTCGCCAACCGCGCGAAAACTCACCTCTCGCAGTCGACCAATCTCCCGCATTACCGTGCAATCACCGCTGTATTGATAACAGTAAATTTCCATACCGTCTCGGGTATTACCCAAGTGGTCACATTGACGAATAGCGGCTCGCAATTCCTGGCGATCTTCCGGATGCGCAACTGCCTGGGCAACCGGCATAAAGCAAGGCTCACCCGCGCGTTTACGTCGCCCCAGTTTATATAGATGTTTTTTAAACAGACGCGCTTTAGCTGGTGCGGTAAGCGGTAACTTTTCATAGACATCAAACTCGATCGCCGAGCCAATAGTCACTCGCACAGTTCGATTATTTTGCTTAAACATTTCCCGAATCAACCACAGAGTAGATAATGGCTTTGCCAGTAAAGACAATGCGTAGAAGAACACCGAATTTCGGGCATTTATGTGAACCGGTAAGATTGGCGCTTTAGCCTTGACGGCAAACTTAATAAAGCCATTGCGCCAACGGCCATCACGGATACCTGTCGGACTAAATCGGGAAACCTCCCCGGCCGGAAAAATAATGACGGCACCTTCACTATTCAAATGGCCGTGGATTGCCTGTAAGTTTTCCTTGCGATTGCGTTTACCGCTCATATTGTCGACAGGCAGCAACAAACTCCGCAGCGGCTTTATCGCATAGAGCAGTTCATTCGCTACCACTTTGACATCAGAGCGCACCTCTGACACCAGTTTTAAGAGTGCCAGACCATCCAAGCTACCAATAGGATGATTAGAAATAATCACCACGCGGCCGGTGACCGGTATACGCTCTTTGTCTAGCGCGCTTACCGCGTAGCCAAAATCAAAATATTCTAGGCCTTTTTCAACAAAATCCAGTCCCTGCAAATAGGGGTAGTCGCGCTCAAACTGCTTGAACTCCGCTTCGTGAAATAGGTATTTAAGTAGCGCCGACAAGGTTTTCTTAATGCGCGGGCTGCCCTTAGATATCCGGGGAAACTGCTCATCTATGACTGAATCAACCGATATCATATGTAACTCCTATTAGTTAACCGGCGCGACGCAAAGGCACAACATCGGCTTTTACCCGGCCGCCGTTGCCGGTCATGCTTTGCAGCAGCGTTTGATGCTCTGTCCACTGCAGCAGTTCTAAATTGCCCTCAAAGGTCTCCCCTAGCAGGGTGCAGTTCTCTATCCAATCGCCGTCGTTGCAGTACAGCAAACCCTTTACTTTCTTAAGCGCTGGCTGGTGAATATGACCGCACACGACGCCGTCGAGCCCCCGCCGAGATGCCTCGCGGATAGCGGCCTCTTCAAACACACTAATGACCTGACGAGCGTTGGGAATACGCTGTTTTATATAGGTAGCGAGGGACCAATAATTGCGGCCGAAGCGCCGACGAATAAAATTGGCCCAGCGATTAAGAAATAACAAAAGATCGTAGGCTGCGTCGCCAACCAGGCCCTCCCACTTACTCAAACGCATATGCTCGTCCAAGCAATCACCGTGAAACATCAGCAATCGTTTGCCGTTTACGGTGGTGTGTATGGCTTCACGTTTTATTTCAATGGGGCCAAGAATGTGGCCGACATAATCGCGCAGAGGCTCGTCGTGATTACCCGGAATGTACACCACGCGCGTGCCAGTGCTAGCCTTTTTAAATAAGCTGCGTACCACTTCGTAGTGACTTGAGGGCCAATACAGACTGCGCTTTAGCGCCCAAAGGTCGACAACATCGCCAACCAAGTACAGCGTTTCACACTCTGTTTTCGCCAAAAAATCGAGAAGATAATCAGCTCGGCAATCTTTAAAGCCGAGGTGGATGTCAGATAACCAAACGGTTTTATAACGCTGTCCTAGCTCCACCCGTGTGTATCCTCTTTGCCCATTTGGGCCAAGATTAGGGTTTTAGTATGACAATAGCAGGACTAAACGAGGACAGTTTTATGACAAAGACGGGATTTAACGAAGAGCGAACGAGGGGCTACAGGCAGCTTAGCGCCGCAACGCCTCAGGGTAATACTCGGCGAGTACATCGTCTAAGCGACTCTCAGTAAGCGGCTTACTAGAAAAAGATTTAACCGCCGCCTTGCTTTGAGCCAAGGATGCATCATCAGGGTTAAGTGACGTAGTGAGCATTACTACAACCACACCAGCCTGCTGCGCCTCGGGTACATCGGCGTATTTTTCCAAAAACTGCCAACCGTTCATCACTGGCATATTAATATCCAAAAAAACCAACTCTGGCTTGGGGTAGCTACCATCTACTTCGGTGGTTAAATATTCCAGTGCTTCGCGGCCATTATTCACTTCTACGACCGCCTCAGCGCAGCCGTATTTCTCTATCACCAGACGATGAATGTAATTTGTGGCCTTGCAGTCGTCTATAAGCAAGACCCGTTTAAGCTTGTTCATCACGATTATCCCTGAGCGAAAAATAAAACACCGTGCCCACATTCAGCTGAGATTCTACCCAAATTTCACCACCGTGTAACTCTACCACTTTTTTACAGTGGGCCAAACCGATGCCACTTCCCTCAAATTCATCGCGCCCATGTAAGCGCTGAAAAATCATAAAAATGTGTTGGAAATGTTCAGGGGCAATACCAATACCGTTATCACTGACGCTAAACTGCCAGCAGTCTAAGCCTCGCTCCGCCGCAATAACGATTTTCGGGGACACATCGGGACGTCGAAACTTAAGCCCGTTGCTAATTAAATTTTGAAATAATAAGCGCAACTCCGTTATCTTCCCGGTAATAACTGGCAGGTCCTTATATTCAACACTGCCGCCCACTTCATCTAGCCGTAAGCTAAGATCCACACATACCGCGTCCACCAATTCTTGACAATTCACCTCAGTGAGATCTGACTCGCTCCCTAAGCGGCCGTAATCCAGTAGCCCACGGATCAAGGCCGTCATCCGCATAGTCGATTCTTTAATAAAACCCAAAAAGGTTTTAGCTTGTTCATCCATCTCAGAACCGTAGTTCTCTTCAAACATTTCTACTAAGCTTTGTACTGTGCGCAGTGGTTCCTGCAAATCATGTGACGCAATATAAGTAAATTGCTCCAATTCTTTGTATGCTACTTTCAGTTTTTGATTATTTACGCGCAGCTCAAGCTCAGCGCCTTTACGCTCAGCCACCTCAGTGGCCAGGAGGGCCTGCTTGCTCGACAATTCTTGCAATAGATTGTCAAAAACTCGCGCCAGTTCGCCCAACTCTCCACCATCATGAATCGGCAAGTCCTCACTTTGGGTTGCCAAGCCATCGCGATTCAGGGTGTTGCGCATAGAGATAATAGGCCCGGCGATACGTCGCGACGCATATATTGCCAATACCCCGGACATTAACAGCACAAAAATCAGAAACAGATAAATCTTACTGAGCACGCGTTCCTTGATGGCGAGGGCGTCTTGAAAGTCATGGCTGGTGGCTAAAATTAATCGATCGGTGCTGTCTTCAGGGTTATAGGCAATACTGCGCAAGGAATATACCGACGCCTTACCATTAGCATTACCTTTACCGTTTACCACCTCGAGCTGAGGGTTGTCCAATAGACGCTGAGTGGCAGGAAAATCTTGGCTTATATTGCTACTGCGACCATATTCAAAGGCAAAGCGACGTTCAGCCTCGGGGTGCGCTAAATATTCACCTCTACCATTGGCGATAACAAACTGATGATCTACCCCTGCTATCGATTTCAAGGCATCAAAGCTGGTTTGCAAATTGTGATTAATAACCACAATCCCGAATAGTTCGCCATCGGTGGTGTACACCGGCGTTGCTGCGCGAATAACTGGTTGCAAAGGCTCCACAATTTTGCCAAATTCACGGTTGAGCTCAATATCAGAAAGATAGACCTGACCGGCATCTAAACTTAGGGTTTCCGACAAATATTTACTCGCGCTTTTATCTTGTAATTCATTTTGCGAAACGCGCTGGATAGTGCCGTTAGGCCCGTAACGATCAACCCTAATTAACTCTAGGCCGTTAGCGCGAATAAAACGAATTTGCACGTTTTGAGGCTTTGCCTTGAGCATTTCGCTAAAGATTACCCCAAGCCGAGCTACCCATTCTGCTTCACTAGAACCATCTGAAGGATCGGCACCACCATTGCGCTCCGCCCGAATTAGCCCCTGAATAGGCGGGGTTCCTGTCACAAACCGCAGATCTCTAACCAATTCAGCCATATTGGCGCGAAACTGCACCGCTTGCAGCTCTGACTCGCTGATCAGATCTTGTTCAGTTGCGTTAAGTAGCTGCTCGTCTAACTGCCCAATAATGATGTAAATTATCACCGCATTACTGAGAACGATGAGTGCAGCGAAAGGGAACAGAATACGCCGAGTAATACTTTTTCGTTTGCCGAGTATCGGCATATGCTCGGAAGCAGGCATATAAAGGCTCGTGATGTAAGATTACCTACCATTAGGCAACTTATCGCAGTTGAGTCGCGGCTAAGGCGCAATAATAACTACGCAATCCCGTTGTTCTACTATAGGCAATAAGAATGCCGATAGCTATTATCCGGAGTCAAAATCAAATAGGTAGTTATCGCTATAAAGGCAGAACTTAGCCGTCGGCAACCGCCCCTAGTCACCGAGGCTTTTCTGCTAAAAGTGGTAAGCCAATGTCCCCCGATAAGTACGAGGTTCCATAGGGTGCGAGTGGCGGTCTAGCTGGGGTTCAATACCGGCGTTGCGCTCGGATAAAGTCCGTGAGGCATAGTAATAAGTGATATCGTCATCACGCTCATCCAAGGCATTGACAATCTCAAGCCCCAGCGATATACCATTGCTAAAGCGGTAGCCAATATTGGCATTGACGCTCTTCGAGGCCGCCGATTCAACATCACCGCCTTCGGTAAGCTTGCGAGGGCCGAAATAGCGCAGTCTAAGCCCCCCGTACACGCCGTTATCTAAATCGATACTCGCGCCCATAGCAAAGACCTGTTCAACGCTGTCGGGCACATATTTGCCCAATACCTGCCCCTCGTCGACCTGCAGTTGCTTAAACTCGGTTTCCGACGAGGCAACATCCATATCCAATACAAACCAGTCCACCGGCTGATAAAATACGCTCACCTCAAGGCCTTGGCGACGGCTGGCATCCCGAGGTTCGGTTGTCGACTCATCGCCAACAAACACCAACTCTGAGTCTAAATCTAAACGAAACGCCACCACCGACAGCTGAATATCATTGGCCAGCAAGCTGCGCATCCCCAATTCATAGCCGACCGACGAAGATATCAGCGGCACTGCACTTTCCCTTCTCACTACACCCCGCGCATCATTGCTGTGAAAGCCCTCGCCATAATTAATGAAGAACTCCGTGGTCGCGAATGGGCCAAAGCGCAGTGATAATTTGGGCGACAACAAGGCCTCGCGGTCGCTGCCACCCGCCGTCGCGTCAAGCTTATCGGCTACCGCCACATCAATGGTTTGGTAGCGCAAACCCGCGATTGAGGCAAACCACGCCGTCCATTGGCTGTGTACGCTGCTGTATACACCGAGCGCCTGCTCTTCCACCGCCGCGCTGGCAAACAGATCGTATATTAGGCCTCGCTGGCTAAAGCCCACACCCACGTCGTTAATATCGTCCAGTCGCCATTCACCGCCGTAGCGCAATTCATGTACCGCGCTTAGGGCCTGCGTAAAATCTAGCTGGCCGCCGAGAGTCAGGCGATTATCGAATTGGGTAAATTGGTCACCGCGCACCTCGGGGTCGTCACTGTTATCGCGGGAGTAATAACTCGCGTTAGAGCTTAAACGCAGCGCATAATCCACCACGTAAAATTGACTTTGCAGATTCAGACCATCGTTCAATACCGACCAAATTTCAGCCGACAGGCTATAGCGGTGGGTGTCGCCACCCGTGCTGTCATCTAGGGAACCATAGCGATCCACGCTGCCCTCAGCCACTAGGCGCTGGGGAATCTGATCTGTCGAGGTCCAATCCGCTTCATAGGCCATGGCCGTCAGCGAATAACCTTGCTTGCGATCACCACCGCTGTATTTCAATACACCATTGGCTTTATCAAAGCCCTCTGGCAGCTGCCATGGGCCGTCGTTTTGCTGAGACTCAAAAGCATAAACCAGCTGGCCATCTGCCGCCGCCACTCCGCCAAAGGCCAAGAGACGCGCATAATCGTTTTCGCCCGCGGTAAGTTTCACGGTCTGATTTGCCATAGCCCGCGCATAAGATGTTCGCGCTGTACCCGCCGAGGAAAAATCCCCCGCCTCGGCATAATAGGGACCTTTGCGATAAACAATGCGGTCGACCAATTCGGGAATTAAAAAATTAAGATCGGTATAACCTTGGCCATGACCGTGACTCACCATATTGATGGGCATGCCGTCGACATAATTAGCAAAGTCGCTGCCGTGATCCAAATTAAAGCCCCGCAAAAAATATTGATTCGCCTTGCCGTCACCGCTGTGCTGGGTCACCACCATACCCGGTATGGTTTCTAATAACTCGGCGGGACGCAGCGCTGGGCGGTGCGCAATTTGCGCTGCCAGAACCGTACCTACCGAAGCAGCCTCAGCGTCGGCTAGCCCCCTATTGGCGAGCGAGCTACCTGTAACCTGCACTTCTTCAAGCTGACCAGCGCTGCGCTCGCTCACACCACTCAAGCCAGCCGCGTATGCTGGACATGCAAAGACAAAACAACTTATTACTAGCGGATTAAATATCGAATTTTTCAAAGGAATCGCCTCTTGATTGCAACAATCTCAATGGCGGCGGGAAATTAACGAGGAAATAGCAGAAGCCACAGAAATGACTCTGATTATACTCGCCTGATTGCACACCCCGACCATCAGGTAAATGCATATCAGGCAGGTCTACTGGCTCACGACTTCATTCTACGCGTTTAAGAAAACGCCAGAAAATGCGCTAATCGCCTTCCCAAGTTCAGTGACAACACCTTACTCAGTGGCCGTGATTAGCACTCATCGCATACAGTTGCGGGGACAGCTTCAATTAATCTCGCAAAACCGAAAGTCAATTTTACGCACTGAATTCCCTATTAATCGCTACGGTGAAAATATCACCTTGGAACCTAAAAATGCGCAGCGACTTTAACCTAAGTAATATTTAAATTCATCAAAAAAAACTATTTAAAAAAGTTACTTTAAACCGCCAAAAATAAATGAAACAATATGGTATCGAAACCCAAAAACCGAATTAAATGCCTGTAAATAAAAACTATTTTTACCTAAAAAGCACAACACGCAACAATCCAACCGCTCTCAAAACAAAAACTAAAGACGACACAAATCCCTCCAACAATATGGAGCCATTCAAGTACAAATCTATTAAAAAATTAATTTATTTACGCGCCATCAACAAACTTAATCCCTCAATGCTAATCAGTTACATCAATCCTTTTACTTCAATCACTTCTACGCAATGGACACCCGCATGACGAATTTAGAAAACCTGCCCAACAATTGCGGCTTACTTATCTGTGGTCACGGCAGCCGCGCCAAAATCGCTGAGCAGGAATTTAGCCTACTCGCTAAAAACCTGCGCCAGCGCTACCCCAAACTCAAAATCGAATACGGCTTTTTAGAGTATTCCGCGCCCAATATTCACATGGCCCTCGACGCGCTTCGCGAGCAAGGTGTAAAAACCATTTACGCCGTTCCCGGTATGCTGTTTGCCGCCACCCACGCCCAGAACGATATTCCCTCGGTACTCACCAGTTACCAGCAAAAGCACCCAGATCTGCATATTCACTACGGCCGTGAACTGGGCCTACACAGCAATATGATTGCCGCCTTTCAGCAGCGCATTCTCAATTCTCTTGGCCACACTGAGATTCCCGCCCCCGGCGCCCTCTACGACACCATGCTGGTGGTCGTCGGTCGCGGCACCTCGGTCGTTAATGCCAATGCCGACGCCGCCAAGCTCTGCCGTATCGCCGCCGAGAGCCTGGGCTTCGGCTGGTCCGAGACGGTCTACTCTGGCGTCACCTTTCCCTCGGTTGGCCGGGGCTTAGAAATGGCCTGCAAGCTCGGCTTTAAAAAAATTGTTGTCGCTCCTTACTTCTTGTTTGGCGGCCGGCTTATTGACCGCATTCACAGCTATATTGATAAAGTCGCCGCCGAACAGCCCGAGGTGCAGTTCATCAAAGCCGATTATCTCCGCGACCACCCCAAAGTCATCGATACCTTTGTGGCCCGCTTTGCCGAAACCATGAACGGCAGCCAACAACAAACCGGTCTACTCGCCGACTTTAGCGCTCGGCTCGCCCGAGGCGAAGTTGACTTACATCACCACCACGCCGAATACCAAGAACCCAATGCAGCGTATCAGCACAGTCACGATCACGATCACCCCCACAGTCATTCACATGAGCACGAGCATTCCCATGAATATGAAAAGCAACATGAACATGGCCATAGCCATGCCCGCTACCAACATATCGCCCATCCCCACGGCCCCCGCACCATGATTAACGACAATGTCTGCTGCTGTTTTATGAGCCAATTCCCAGCAGAACTCATTGCCGAAGAGCAGGCGCGCAAGCCCGCCCTAGACGGTATACCTGCCTGCAAGAAGCGGTCTGCTTAACACCATTCGGCCCATTCCAAACTTAAAGCACCGGCTGTTTTAAGCTGGGATGGGCGGCGCTGCTATTCACATCGCGCAGACGAGCGGGCTTAACTTTGGGGCGATACACATGGGCCTTATCGTGGTCGTATAAATACGAGTCGCTAAAGTCTTCACTGGCCAAAACCCAGCCCACTAAAATCAAACTGGTGCGGGTAAATTTCTTGTCGCGTACCTTGGCAACAATATCGCTTAAGGTGCCAACAACTTTATCTTGATCCGGCCAGGAGGTGCGGTAGCAAACTGCCACTGGGCAGTCGGCGCCGTAGTGGGGAATTAGCTCCTCCACAATTTTATGAATACGGGTCACCCCCAAATGAATCGCCAAAGTCGCGCCGCTGGCGGCCAAGGCAGGCAGTCGCTCGCGCTCGGGAAATGGGGTTTTGCCTTCGTAGCGGGTGTGAATAATGGTTTGCGACACCCCAGATAGGGTTAACTCCTTGCCGAGCCACGCCGCCGAGGCCGAGGTTGCGGTCACGCCGGGAATAATCTCATAGTCAATATTTAGGGCCTGCAAGCGGCGGATTTGCTCGCCGATGGCGCCGTAAACCGAGGGGTCGCCGGAGTGAATCCGCGCCACATCATGGCCCTCCTCACTGGCCCAAGAAATATGTGCCATGATTTCATCAAGGTCTAAAGACGCGGTATCGACAATCCGCAGGGCATCGCCTTGCCGTCCAGCAAAAATATCGGTGGGCACCAATGAACCAGCGTAAAGCAACACCGGACAGGCACTGATTAAGCGCTGGCCTTTTACCGTGATTAACTCTGGGTCGCCGGGGCCGGCGCCTATAAAAAATACTTTCACAGCGTTTCCTTTTTAAAAATCTTTAAGCAAGCCAGTCGTAAAATTTACGCTTTGCTGGCATAACCGCGAGGCGTGTAAATCCATTCTTTACGGCCGTTAACAATATGACGGGTTTCGCGATTGCCCACCGACACCAAGGTGAACATATCAACGTCGCCGGCCTTAAGATCGCCCAAGCACGTAAAACGAATATCTTCGTCGCTGCGAGTGAGCTGGCGGCCGATTACCACTGGGGTATTTGCAGGGCGATACTGCAATAAAATGTCGCGGGCGGTATTCAGCTGCCAGTCCCGCTTTTTAGATACTGGATTATAAAAAGACACCACAAAATCGCCGCTGCCAGCGCCGTGTAAACGCTGCTCAATCACTTGCCAAGGCGTGAGCAAATCCGAGAGCGAGATCGTGCAAAAATCGTGGCCTAACATGGCGCCAACACGGCTCGCCGCCGCCTGCATCGCCGAAATACCCGGCACCACTTCAATATCGACCGCCAGCCATTCGGGGTGATGCTCTGCGCCGTTAAGCTGCTGATCTAATAGCTCAAACACCAAAGTGGCCATGGCGTAAATACCAATATCGCCGCTGGACACCAGCGCCGTGGCCTTGCCACTGGCGGCAAGATCTAGCGCCAACCGCGCTCGGCCAATCTCCTCGCCCAAGGGCAAATCATGGCAGCGTTTACCGGTGGTCATGTCTGCCAGCAAATCCAAATACAAGCCGTAGGCCACCACGTCGCTACACTGGGCGATAACGGCGCTAGCCAGCGGCGTAATCAAGCGCTCGTCGCCTGGGCCCATACCTACTAAATATAATTTACTCACAATCGCTCAATGTCCTTTTTGTGCTTCTATCGAATTCAACTTGGGGTAGGCTCGCGCTATCGCGCAGGTCGCCTTGGCATTTTTCTGCTTGCTTAGCAGTAATTCTGGGCTGTCGCCGGCGTAGTCTTGGGCCGCGTACAAGGCGGCGGATTCGGCCACGCCGTATACACCCACCGTTGCAAATACATAATCCGAGCGCTGACTAAGCAGCCCCTCAACCGTCGTGAGTTGCGGCACCGACCAAGTTTGAAACGCCAAGCGGTGCTTTGCGGCCAAACTGATTAAACCCATTTCGTCAGCCTTAATATCAATGCTGTTCAGGCTGTGAATATCGACCATCGACAATCCTGCTTGCTGCAGGCAGCTCGCCAGTAACTCTGCCAAGACGTCTTCAGGGCAATGTCGCTCGCAGCCCATGCCCACGGTATACACTGGCTTGAGATAGGGTTTGGCCGTGGTTTGCACAAATTGCGCGCCGAGCAGCTGCGCCACGTCAAAACCCCAGTCGTTGGCGCCGCCCTCGTGACCAGACAATAGCGGAATCACAAACTCGCCCTGCTCATCTAACACCAGTACGGCGGGGTCTTGATGCTTACTCACCAGCACCGGCGCCAAGCAGCGCACCGCAATACCGGTCGCACAAATTAAAATTAAGCGCTCACCGCGCAAAAAGGCCTGCTGCACAGTGCTAGCAAAATTATCCGGACGATAGCTCAGCACAGACAATGGAATCCGCGACAGTAAGTGCTCACCTAAACACTTCCCCGTTGGCGTTAAAGCAAAAATCCGAATCATGCCCGCGCCCCGCTACGACTCACCAAAAACAGCGAGAAATACGGCCCCGGCACTGCCTCCAATTGCCTAACATCCTCAACAATGCGCTCATTGGGCCGTCCCACAAATTCAAGATAGCGGGCATCGGCTTGCCGCCCCGCCTCGCTCAGCGCAGCGAGAATTTGCGGCCGCGCCTGCCCTGCTTTTAAAATAACCACCGTATCGTGGCGCTCAAGGGCCGCGCGTAATTCATCTGGGGCGTGGCGACCGCTAAGTACCGCAAACGACTCGGCAAGCATGGCGAGTGGTGTTTTACTGCGAGCAGCGGCGGCATTAATCGAGCTAATGCCGGGCACCACTTCGCAGTGAAACCCCTCAGCAAAACGCGCCATTAAATACGCAAAGGAACCAAAGAACAGCGGGTCGCCCTCACACAAAAACACCACATTACGGCCCGCACATAGCTGCTCGCTAATCCGCAGCGCGGCATCGTCGTAGGCAGCATTTGCCAGCGCGCGGTCGCGGTTCATGGGCATATAAATAGCAAGTCGTAAAGCTATACTCGCACTCATAGACGCCGCCGCAATTTCAGCCGCTTGAGAGTGACCGTCGGCATTTTCTAAAAAGGCAATCACATCGGCTTGGGCAATTAGGCGATGGGCTTTTAAGGTCAGTAGCTCTGGGTCGCCAGGCCCCACCCCCACCCCGTAAAAAATACCTTTTGCTTGGGCTGGGAGTAGAGTGGGAGTTTGCGTTTCCGGCAAATGCTCAGACATTGTCGATAACCTCGCTGCGCGCCGCCGTTTTTTCAAAACGGTACAAATACACCGGCAATAGTGGTCTAAAGCAGGGTTCACCGGCCAGCTCTCCACGGCGACTCACCGCAATTTGAAGGGCTTCGCTGCGATATTGGCCAGCCACTAATTGCTGTTCAAAACTGCGTAACAACTGCTGACTGGTCTCGGTAACCGCGCTCACTACCACGCAGCCCCCACGCGGAATACCCGACCACACTTGCTGTAAAATCTGAGTAAGCTCACCACCACTGCCGCCGATAAACACCTTATTCGCTGGCGGCAACTCAGCCAAGGCCGCAGGCGCGCGCCCCGCAATAATATGCAGGCGATCTGGCACCCCAAAGTGATCCCTATTTTGCAGCAAACACGCTAGGCGCTGCGCTTTAGATTCCACCGCAAACACCTGCGCCCCGCCGCCCCAGCGCGCCAACTCTACCGCCACACCACCGCAGCCTGCGCCGATATCCCACACCACATCGCCGGCCTGAACTTGCATTAGCGACAATATGTTCAAACGCACTTCGCGCTTGGTGAGCATGCCCTGACCACTGGCGCCGTCGGTAAAAAACTGCGCGTCGGCAATACCGGGGAATACCGGTAAGACGCCATCGCCCACCCCCGCATAAATCACCGAAACATGCAGCGCAGCAAACTCGCGATTCTGCCCGCTCCCCTCTGCCAGCAATTCAGTGACAGTCCAATGGCTAATCGCTTCCTGCGGGTAGCCCAAGTTCTCGCACACACTGATTCGCGCTTGGCTAAAACCGCACTCCACACAGAGCTGAGCCAGCTGGCGGGGATGACTGTGTTTGTCGGTCAATATCAGCAAGCGCGCGCCAGCGCGCAAATAACGCCGTAAAACTGAAACCGGACGGCCATGCAAACTCAGTACGTCTACATCCTGCAGCGACAAAGCCAAGCGATGGCAAGCCGCCTGAATACTGGATACCCCTGCATGGAAGCGCAGCGCATCAGCGCCAAAGTGGGCGATCAAACAGCGACCAATGCCGTAGTACAGTGGATCGCCCGAGGCCAGAACCACCACCCGCTTGTCTGGCATGTCCTCAAGCTGGGCGAGTAGTTCTGGAATTTTCGGCAGCAGACGCGCTCGCTGCTCAGGAACCCACGGCGCAACCAGCGCCAATTGCCGCGCACTGCCGATAACCCAATCTGCAGCGCCCAGTGCCGCTTGCGCGGTGGCGCTTAAATGCAATTCCTCGCCAGCTGAATTGCCCACGCCCAAACCAATGACATCCACGGGGGAAAGACGCGTTTGGCTTAATGACGGCATCGCCTTATCTAGCGGCATCAATACAGCTCCCCGCGATTACAGCGCAGCAGGGCATTGCACACCGAGGCGGCAATAGCGCTGCCCCCTTGACGGCCCAATAGGGTAATACACTCTATACCGAGTGTTTGATGGCAATCCCACAGCGCCTGTTTGGATTCCGCCGCGCCGACAAAGCCTACTGGAATGCCAATCACCAGTGCGGGGCGGCCCAAACTCGAATCACTCGCCAGCATTTCTAACAAACGAAATAAGGCGGTGGGGGCATTACCGATAATCACCACGCTGCCCGCTAAGTGCGGCCCCCAAAACTCCAGTGCCGCCATGCTGCGGGTTTCGCCCCGCGCTTGGGCTATTGCACTCACGCCCTCGGCATTTAAAAAGCACTGGGCTGGGCGCGCCAACATGCGCTTGGTCAGCCCCTGCTTAAGCATTTCTACATCGCAGAGTATTGGCGCCTGCGCGGCCAAGGCCCGCCGCCCAGCATCGCAAGCGCCCACACTAAACCGCAGCTGTGCTGCCAATGCAGGATCACCCGCGCTATGAATTACCCGCATTGCGACCTGTGTTTGCACAGCGTCAAAGGCCGACAAATCAGCCAGTTCGCGAATCATCGCAAAGCTATTGCGCTCTATTGCTTGCGGGTCTATTTCGTAATCGAATGTCATTTTAAAACCACGTCCAAAAACTATTCATTAGGGCTACTCGCCAAATAGCTTTGTTTAAGCGCTAACACCAAGGCCTGTTCGGTACTAAATTCTGTACACCATCTTTCATCACCCAGCACAGGCTCTGGCCGCCGCTGCATATACACCGGCAGGGATAATTGCCGCGCCGCCGCCAATTTTGCTGCCACTGCGTCGCCGCCACTGTTTTTGCAGACGATGGCGTCAATACCGTAGTTGCGCAGCAGCGCAAGTTCGCCCGCTAAAGAAAACGGCCCCACGGCCTGCACCCAAGACGCGTTATTTGTAAGCCCGCCTTGCAGCGGAATAGCGCTGCGAATGAGCAGCAATTGGCGATCTTTAAACAGCGCCAAATCATCGCTATCGAGCTGGCCTAGGCTCATAAAAATACGCTGTGGGCTTGTCTGAGCACTCGCCTTAAACAAGCACGGCAACTCCGCCAAATGATTAAACTCATGCCAATTATCATTCGGCCCCGCCTGCCACAGCGGGCGCGTAAAGCGCCAACAGGAAATACCTAGTTCGGTACTCGCAGCACTGGCACTGGCGCGTATTCTGCTGGCAAAGGGATGGGTGGCATCGACAATGCCTTGCACCCCGCGCCGCTGACACCACGCGGCCAAGCCGCCGTATTGGCTGAAGCCGCCACTAATGACCTCGCAAGGCAAGACTGGCTGGCGCACGATGCCAGCAAGGCTATAAATCAGCGGTCGGCCAATATTGGCTAACTGCTGGCAAATCGCCTTGGCCTCGCTGGTGCCGCCCAATATTAAAATCGTCATTGCGCTAGTGCCGTAGTGTTAGCCGAGAAATCACTGGCATGGCCGACGACTTCACCACGGCGATTTATTGCCCAAACTTCTAATTCGGTGGTGTGCGGCACAATGCGCCGCGCTTGGACTAGAGCTTGATTGCAAACAACGGCAGCGAGGTCTAGCCCTTCCGCATGGCAGAGATTTAACGCCTTTATGCTGGTGTTAGCATTTTTTACTTGGCTGCAAAGTGCATCATTAGCCCCTGCTTGCGCAGCCCAGTCGGCCAACTGCATAAAGTCGATGCTTGAGGCGCGGCTGTGTAAATCTAAATGCCCCGCCGCCAATTTACTGATTTTGCCAAAGCCGCCGCAGAGACTTAATTTCGCGATGGGCTTACGGCGCAAGTACTTTAAAACCGCGCCAACAAAGTCACCCATTTCGATGAGCGCCATATCCGCCAACTGATAATGGCGGCGAATATAATCTTCGCTTTGGTTGCCGGTGCTAGCGGCGATATGCTCGTAGCCATTGCTCGCCGCCACATCAATGCCCTGATGAATAGAGGCGATGTATGCGCTACAGGAAAACGGCCGCACAATGCCGCTGGTGCCTAGTACCGACAAACCACCAAGAATCCCCAAACGTGGATTCATGGTTTTTAAGGCGAGGGCTTCGCCGTTTTCTATGCCAATACCAATATCAAAACCGCCGTGATAATCCGCACCCGCCGCAATACCTTGCAAATGCTGGCTAATCATTTGCCGTGGTACCGGATTAATCGCTGGCTCCCCCACCGCCAAAGCCAAGCCACTACGAGTCACCGTGCCCACGCCGCGCTCGGCACGAAAATGCATGCCGCTGTTGGCGCTTAAAGCGAGATGAACAAACACCGTGGCGCCGTGGGTAACGTCGGGGTCATCACCCGCGTCTTTAATGGTTTTGGCCAGTACCCCTGCGCCTGCGGGGGACAAATACACAATGGGCAAGTCCACTATTTTGCCCTTGGGCAAGGTAATGCTGGCGCAGCTTATCGATTCATTGAAAAACAACTTTCTCGCTGCCGCTACCGCACAGGCTGTGGCGCAGCTACCCGTGGTTAAGCCGCTGCGCAGCGGCGTAACTGGGCTAGCGTTTTGGCTGGCATCTGCGCTCTCTGGCCACATAATTTATAGCGCCTGCACAAACCACACCGCGCCAAATACCACCGTGGCCGCGCCTAAGGCCTGCCTGAACAAATCAAATAAATTGCTGTGGCGCTGAGCCAAATACGATTGCACACTACCAAGGCCCAAGCCGAACACCACCATGCCCAATAGCACCGAGCAGGAGAAAACCAAGACATAAAGCAGCGCCGACAATAGCGCCATATCATTTATCACCGGCACCAAGGCCAAGGCTGGCGCGCTGCCCGCCAAGCCGTGCAGAGCGCCAACCATAACTGGGGTATGGGCTATGGCCGCAGGCATTGCGCTGTGTTTTGTAGAGTTTGAGGAATTGGCACCGGCATCATTCACGGTACTGCTTTTTACTAAATGAACATGCTCCAGCTCGCCATGCTCGTGCTGGTGCTTATGACGCAACACCACCACCCGTTCCCGTCGTAATTGCCACAACAGCGAACCGCCAATCACGACCAGCACCAAACCCACCGCAAGCTCGGCAAAATGACCTAGGCTCGCAGGCAAGCTCAGCCCCAGCCCAAACACCACGCCAGCGCTCAGCAACAGTACCGCGCCGTGGCCCAATGCCCAATGACTACAGTGGCGCAAGGTCAGCGCCAAATTGGCCGCTATACCGCGCTGTTTGCCGTTGTCGTGATGGCGATTGCTCAAGGCCGACACCGCCATAACATGATCTGCATCCATGGCGTGAACAAAGCCCAGCGAGAAACCCAAGGCGAGAATTGAAAGATTAATCCCTGACACAATCTGCATCCTTTATTTGCGTATGCGGCAAAAATACCTTGGCGATTACCTCGGGTGCCGAGAGAAAGAACAAGTGCAAGTACGAGGCGGTTAAACCCCGCTGCCGGTATATGGACTCGCCCGGTGCGGGGTGCTTTGGCCGCCTGCCGTAGCCAATCGGTTCTGGGGTGTTTTCTGACTGGGAGCGATGATGGGCGTGGGCGCGCAGCTCGCCCTCGGGCAATACCGCGCTCTGCATACCTTGGCAACCACCACGGCCACGCATGGCTGCCTGACCAGCCAACAGCCCCAGCATGGTATGGCGCGTACCCGCCAAATCTTTGAGGTTTTCTAGGCAATACATAAAGCCGCCACACTCGGCCAAAATCCCTTTGCCGCTTTGAAAAAACTGCTGAATTTCCCTGTGCATTGCGGTGTTCGCCGCCAACGCATCTGCGTGTAATTCTGGGTAGCCGCCGGGCAACCACAGGGCGTCGGCCTCGGGCAATTTAGCATCGTGAATTGGCGAGAAAAATAACAATTCGGCACCCATCGCGGTTAACAACCGGGTATTAGCGGGGTAAATAAAACTAAAGGCTTCATCCTGCGCAATCGCAATGCTCACCCCCGCCAATAAGCGCGGTGGCGGCATAATTGACTGGGCAGAAAATTTCACCGGCGGCGGCAGGCTCGCCAAGCTACTGGCAGCAACCAGCTCGGCGGCGGCATTAAAGCAGGCCTCTAATTCCTCGCGCACTTCACAGGCTTGCACCAAGCCGAGATGACGTTCCGGCAGGTGAATATTCGGCGTATTGGCAAAACTCGCTAACAAAGGCAGGCTTGCTGGCAGGGCGTCGGCAATCAGTTGCCGATGGCGCTCAGAAGCGCAGTGATTGACAATTAAACCCGTCACCGCAACGTCGTCGCGGTAATTGGCTAGGCCACAGGCCAGCGCCGCCGCCGTTTGCGCCATGCCCTTCACGTCCATAATCAGCACAATGGGAATGCCAAAGGTGCGCGCCAAATCCGCACTCGAGGGATCGCCGTCGAACATACCCATGGCGCCTTCCACCAAAATCAAATCGGCGGTTTGCGCAGCGCGATAAAACTGATCTCGGCAATAGGCCTCGCCCGCCATCCACAGATCGAGCTGAGCCACGGGATGACCAGAGGCCTGCTCTAAAATTTGCGGGTCTAAATAATCGGGGCCCATTTTAAAAATGCGCACCTCGCGGCCCTGCAAGCGATGGTAGCGGGCAATAGCCGCAGTAATCGTGGTTTTACCTTGGCCCGAGGCGGGCGCAGTCAAAAACACCGCCGGACATAAAATATCAGCAGGCATATGTCACCCCGCCCTTTGTTAAAAGAGAACGAGCAATAGCCAACTTTTGAACGTGCAAACGCAGTGTCATTTCCTACTCCTTTAGAAATTCTGAACGTACTTATATCGCCGTTAAATTAACGACGACGCGATACAATAAAACTCAGAATAAGCTAGGGATGTAGAATAAGGCCGGTATGCGGAATACACGCGTTATGAAAAACGAGGGAATATGCGGAATAGCGGCAATAAAGCCGAATTCCAGCGCTGGAAATTGCGCAGAAAACCGAGAGTACATGAAATCTCCTCGCACCCGCCGTGCGATGTTCTGTGAATGAAACCAATGGCCGGTCTTCGGGCTCATAAGCGGATCTCTCCTCGGTTCACCCCTTCCCATGCCGTGGCACAGTGGTTATGGCGAATCTAGCTTAATTACCGATGCGGGGGCAGCGCTGGATTCAAATACACACCAGACTTCCCGATTATCTCTTTACAGAGCACCTTTGGTGGGGCGATTGTAGCGACTTTAAGCTGGGAGGCAAAGGACTAAATGGCAACAAAGGCTCCGGGCATTAAGATTTAGCTTGGGCTTGCAATACCCCCATACATGCGCAGAATGATAGCTATGTATTCGGCTAGCGGACAAAATCATACAGCGCCTATTTGCCCAAAAATCCCCAAAAGAGTCTACAAACCTTGGTTTAAACCGCAATTTACTCAAAAAGTGCAAAGACTAAAAAACCAATCTCTCGGCAACACTTGAGCAAGCCCTTAGCGACAAATTAGCAAAGTTAAATTCTGAAAAATGGACCGATGAGAACAAGAACGCCATACAAGCCTACAATCAATTTATAGATGAACATGGCTGTTTTGGTGACGAATTCAGGGAGTTTTGATTGCCTTACATTACGACAATTCGTTCACGCTTTTTTCTAAATGGCTTCATACCCATACAGAGCGATATTAGAAATCACGCCCTAATTTAATAAGGACAGGCACTCTAAAATTGACAAAATAATAACTCTGCTTTACGTTTAATTCACCAAATCGTAAAAGGAATTACGATGACTTTACCTAGAAAAGCCCTAGTCTGTGTCGACGATACACCCTACTACCACGTCACTTCTCGCTGTGTTCGACGCTCGTTTCTCTGCGGCGTCGATCATGCCAGTGGCAAAGACTATTCCCATCGCCGACTCTTTATTGAGCAGCGCATCCATTTACTCAGTAGCCTGTTTGCTCTTGATATTGCCGCCTATGCAGTGATGGCTAATCACTTGCATTTGGTCGTCAAGCTCTCGCCGGACGTGGCCAATGATTGGTCTGATCGCGAGGTACTGGAGCGCTGGACGAGCTTATTCAAAGGGCCGTTCTTGGTTCAGCAATACCTTAAAGGTGTCGAGCTTCCTGCCCCGGAACAGCAGGTGCTAAATGAAATTATTTCGATCTATCGGCAGCGCTTAGCGAATTTGGGTTGGTTTATGAAATGTTTAAACGAGCCGATTGCCCGCATGGCGAATAAGGAAGATGGCTGCCGAGGCCATTTTTGGGAAGCCCGCTATTGCTCCCAAGCATTGTTAAGCGAAGAAGCACTATTAAGTTGTATGGCCTATGTGGATTTGAATCCAGTACGTGCAGCGATAGCACCGATCCCAGAATAATCTGAGCACACTAGTATTAAAGAGCGTATTCGCCCCTCATTGAACTTAGCAAAGAGCATCACCAACCTTATTCAAAGCCATCAACTTAATCATTTTAATTTCACCCTCAAACCCATGCTGCCCTTTGACGGAAATGCCACCGATAAACACCAACACGGCATTCGTTTTAAGCTCAAAGATTACCTAGAATTAGTGGACTACACTGGCAGGCAAGTTTGCAATGACAAACGCGGCGCTATCGCTCAAAACCTGCCCCCAATTCTAAAGCGCTTGGGTATTGACCAAAAAACATGGCTGAACAATGCCACTGCCTTTGAGCAGATTTATCGGAAACGCTTTGCGAAAACGCGGCAAGGTACAAACAAAGTCGCTTAATAATTCAAACTCTCACCTAAAACCCGATGGGCGGTTTGGCTCAGGGGCTTCTGCATTGCAAAACCGGCTTTCAACGGTAATTTCCGAGATTTTGTCGTCGGTGTTGTGAATACTCAGCGTAAAAGTAGGGCGTGATATTTATGATGAGGGGGGCTTTTCTTAGCTTTTAAAAAGTGCCTGTCCGTTATTAGGAAGATGCCTGTCCTTTTTGAAGATAGCACACCTCCAGCGATGGCATAGCACGAACCCAGTTAGACGTTAGCTCGCTAATTGCGGGCTGGCTGCTATTGAGAAAACCAACAAGCTTCACACCAAGCTCACCCTAAGCAGTCTGTGCCAATTTCGCCGTAAGATGCTGCTTAACTCCCGGCCATTCATTACTGATAATGGTGAACACCACGGAGTCTCGAATTCGGCCGTCGGCCATTACCATGTGGTTGCGCAGAATGCCTTCTTGCTTGGCGCCTAGGCGCAATATGGCGTTGCGGGAGTTTTGATTAAGAAAATCGGTGACGAACTCGACCCGGTTTACTTTTAGGTTTTCAAAGGCGTGTTCCAGCATCAAGAGTTTGGCTTCGGTATTGATGTGGGTTTTTTGATGGGATTTGGCAATGAAGCTAAAGCCTATTTCTACACGCTTATTTGGCGGGCTGGCGCGCATATAGCGACTGGAGCCAACTACCCTGCCACTGCGTTTATCGATGATGGCGAATACGAGGCCGTCGCCCTCTTCTAGCGCATAATAGGCGTTGCCGATAAATTCGTCGAGGTCGTCGGGGTGAGGAACTTTGGTAACGAAGATTCGCCACAATTCGCCGTCGGCGATGGCTTCGGCTAGGCCCTGCTTATGGCTAATCGACAGCGGCTCTAGTCGCACGTTGGGACCGTCTAACACTATCTTGTCGAATACCATAACACCTCCATGTCTATAGCCAATTTAACTACAGTTGGAAATGCAAAGCGAATGCCAACAGCTGCGTCATGAACAAATGGTTGCCGCTGCTGGCATTGGTGTTGTATCTGTAATTAGAAACTCAGGCGAATATCCATGCCATAGCTTTTGGGCTCGCCAAAATAGCCCGCTTGGTAGGCGCCCAGGCTAATGCTGTGCACTTTGTATTCCTGATCATCGAGGTTGCGCCCCCACAGTGCGACTTCTAGACCAAGGCGTCCGAGGCTGATATCCGACAGCGCGAGCCGTGCGTTTACTAGGCCGTAATCGTCGAGGAAAAAGCCGCTCATATCGTCATTAAAAGCCGTGCCGTAGCGCTCGTCGGTCCATTGATAGTCAATACTCGCATTCAGCATCATGGGGCTAGATACACTGCCCACCGCGCGCTCATAATCCAAGCCAAGAGTGTAATTGTGTTCTGGTGCATAGGGCATTTCGGCCTGATTGGCGACGTTTTCGCCCTGGGTTGGGCTAGCGCCGCGCTGGTCGATATATTCGATGAAATCGGCATCGGTATAGCCGTAAGACAGCTGCATGGTTAGGCCGCGCATTAACACCGCCATGACATCAATTTCAAAGCCGTCGATCTGAGCCTCACCTACGTTGAATACGTCGGTGAGGAAGATGGTGGCGTTATTGGTGATCTGCTGCAATTGCATGTCTTCGTATTCAGCGCGAAACACCGAGGCGTTGACGCTGACGCGATTATTAAGCCAGCTCGACTTGACCCCAAACTCGTAGGACACCATATGCTCTTCATCAAAAGGCGGGGTAAATCCGTCTTCGGTACTACGCACATTGTAACCACCCGACTTATAGGCGGTGACCACCTTAGCAAAGGTACTCAGCTCGTCGGTCCAGTTATAGTCTAGGGTGAGGCTGGGGTTAAAGTTGCTCCAAGTCTCGCTGTCTGACTGTTCGCCGCCAGTAAAATACACTGCACTGTCTTTGCGCGCTTCGCGCTTATCAACGGTGTAGCGTCCACCCAAAGTCACATCTAAGCGATGCGCAAGCATCGCTGGGGACCAAGTCAGCTGACCGTAGGCAGCATAGGCCTCAGAGGTTGAATAGATTTGCCGATCTTCAAGCGTCACGGTGAGTAAGGTGGGCGGCAAGAGTGGATTGGGGTCGGGAATTAGCACCGGCACGGTGTCGGTTTCTAGCTCGCTGCCGTGTTCTTTAAAGTAATATAGCCCGGCGACATAGCGCCAGTTTTCGCCGCTCTCACCGACAAACTGAAACTCTTGCGAGAGCTGATCTTGTTCAATGTCGACACCAATTTTAAAGCCGGGCAAGCCGCCACCGTAATTCTGCACAATATCTTCAGCAAGCTCACGGTAGCCGCTAATGGACTTTAGCTCGCCCCAGCCGGTATCGATGCTAACAATAAAGCTGTGACCGCTAATTTCGGTGTGGCTTGGTGTTACGCCGCCATCCCAACTACCAGTGTCACTGCGCTGTTCATTCGCCGGAATAGCATTGCCAGTAGAGGATGTGGTTTGGTAATAATGCTGGGGGCCGTCAATTTCGGAGAAGTCGTAAGCGTAATCAATACTTACTCGCTCGCTGAGATCCCAGCGCACGGCGGCGCGGCCAGCTTGTTTTTCTTCTTCGCCAAAGTTTTTACCTTCGCCGGTATTCTCAACCCAGCCGTCGTGGCCAGACTCTAAGTAACTTAGCTTGGCCGAAAAGCCGCCAACTTTTCCGCTTTCAATTTTGCTTAATAAGCGCCAGTAATCGCGATTACCCGCACTAAACTGCTGGCTAATGGCAAATTCTTCGCCGGGCTTTGCGGTAATTAAATTGATGGCGCCGCCGGTGGTATTGCGGCCGTATAAGGTGCCTTGCGGGCCACGCAGTACTTCAATGCGCTCAAGGTCGGCAACATCACTGGTTAAGCCAATACTGCGCGCGACGTAAACGCCGTCTAAATAAATGCCCACAGCGGGATCTTGAGTCGACTGGCTGTCGTTATTGCCAACCCCACGCATAAATACCACAAGGGAGCTGCGACTATTGGGGAAGGGTGTAATGGTGACGTTGGGCGCCAAGCCCGCAATGTCGCCAAGATCGCTAATGCCAAAGCGCTCGAGGCGCTCACTTGAAAATGCCAGAATTGAAATTGGGGTGTCCTGCAAAGAACTTTCCCGCTTTTCGGCGGTAACCAAAATTTCTTCTAGCGCCAAATCGTTTGCAGCCAGCGCGCCACTCGAGTTGAGCGCAATCGCCATCGCGAGAGCCGATACTCGGTAAACAAAATTGCTCATAACTGTCTCACTTGTCATTTTTATTATTGCGGAATCAAAACCGCACCATTTAACAAGGGATAATCGCAGCTCCCGCTATTGGCGAGCTATCGTCTGTATGGATTATCGAGTGAGTAGGTAAACTGGGAAGGGACTTTTACGATGAAAGTAGCACATATTAAGCCTCGAGTGACACGGCGGTATCGCGCCACTCGAGGCCAGTAAACTCAGCTAGCTAACGCGGCTATTACACTGCCATAGAGGCCACCAAGTACTAATACCAGTGTTGCCAGGCCACCAATACCAAAGCCTAGGCTGCGTTTTTCTGCCGCCATTAGGTAGCCCCGGCAATACAGCGCACGGCCAAGAACAAACAGGGCACCTAAGCCCGCTGCTACCGGTTCACTAACATAGCTAGCAAATAGCCACATCGCGGGAATCACCACTACCATTTGCTCTAGGGTATTTAGCTGCACACGAATCATTCTTTCCAACTTTGGGTCTCCGGTCATGGCCGGAGCCTGAATACCGGTTTTACCGCGGGTCATTCCAACCATCATCACAAACACAATGTACTCGAGTAAAATCACACCTATTACAACGCTAACTAATGCCATTTTCTTATTCCTATTTTATAAATACACCGAGAGGCTAAGTTTTAATCTCAACTACCCTGAATTGTCTGCTTACGTATTAACTGCTGCATACTTTGTTGCACATCGGGCCCTAACAAGGCCACCCAGCGCTGCGACAAAGACTCCAGACGTTTATCTACCCGGAGCAACTCCTCGTCACTCCCCTCTTCAAGCACTAACAGGCCCTGCTTTATGAGGGTGTCCATATAAACACGAAACAGGTTTTTATCGAAATATTCCGGCGCCTCGCGGCCACTTAGTATCGCTAAGCGCTGCGCCATTTCAATGGTGTGTTGTTCAATGTCTTTGCGAGGTGCTGGGGTGTCAGAAATTTCTTGTACCAATAACAGACTCGTTACGGTGTAGCGTTCAAAGGTTTCCCGCAGAATACGACCAAGCCCGGTCAACACGGCGTAGGTCTCGGTGCCGACATTGGCGCGGCTCAAGCTGCCGCCTGCCTCATTGCGACTCAGCAAATTGAGGTCGACCAAATTATTTATTTGTTCAGCAACCGCCTCGGCACAATCAGCAATACTCACACGCAAAAACAATTCTTGTTTCACAAAAGGGTAAAGCAAAACACAGGCCTGAATTAACTCGGCCTCGTTAACGGTCTGACTGTGGCGGAAAAAGCGTGCGATCAAACTCGGCAAAGCCAGTACGTGCATCACTGAATTGCGGTAATAGGTTAACATTACCGCTTCTTTTCCGGTCGCGGTAATAATCGGCCCCCAGGGGTGTTCAATACGCGAAAGTCCCGCCGTGCGCGCTGCCTGCTCAAATATTTCAATAGCACTGCCTTCAGGCAGCGTCACGTCTGGGCTATACGGCAGACGTTTTAAGAGTGCAATAAAATGATCTATTTGCAAAAGCAACTCGTCTTCGGCCATCGCCCGCTGAGGACTGGATAATAAGATCATGGACACTAGGCCAATGGGATTCACCACCGCCGCCGCGTTGATCCGCTCCATATTTTCTTGGGCGATATAATCGACTACCGCAGGCACAAAACTCTGGTCGCCCTGCTGATTCAACTTGCGCCAATTAGGCTCAATATGACTAAAACATTCATCCAGACTTAGTGGCTCACCGAAGGCGATATGGGGGCTGCCGTAAGACGATTTAAAAATTTTGCGGGCCTTTAACAAGCCGCCCGCCGATTCACTTTGCTTGGCGGCGCCACGCAGCTCTTTAACATAGGAGGCGCTTTCCACCAGTTTGTCGTAGCAAATGTAAATAGGAACTAAAGCCACCGAGCGGCCAGGCTGCTGAATAAAGCTGTCTACCGTCATTCGCAACATGCCCTTTTTGGGCGGCAATAATCGCCCAGTGCGGCTACGGCCACCCTCGGGGAAAAATTCCACGGGGTAGCCCCGGCTCAAAATTACATCTAAATAGGATTGAAACACGGCAGTATAAAGCGGTTGCCCAGAGAAGCTGCGGCGAATATAAAACGCGCCGCCCCGGCGCAACATGCCGCCCACCGGCCAAAAATTTAAATTCACGCCAGCGGCAATATGCGGTGCCAACAAACCCTGCACATAAAGCGTGTAAGAGATGAGCAAATAATCGAAATGGCTGCGATGAGAAGGCATATATATCAGCTGCTGACTATTTGCGGTCTCGCGTAGACGCTCAACATGATGGATATTTAAGCCCGAAAAAATCTTACGAAACACCCAACTCAAAATCAATTCTAGTGCGCGAATCATGCGGTCGTTGTAATTGGCCGCTACTTCTTCGGCCATTTTCCGCGCCTTCTTTTTTATGGCGCTCACGTCGTCTTCTGGCCCATTGAGTTCGGCAGCGATTGCGTCTTTCACTGTTTGACGACGCAGCACAACATCAATAATTTGCTGGCGCGACAGTGAACGCGGCCCAAGGCTCGCGGTTGCCCGACGCGAAAAGTAAAAGGACATCATGCGGGCCAGCATGGCCGCCGCGGCCACGGGGTCTTTCTTGCGCGCCACAAATTTATCAAAGGTTAAGGGCTGGGCGACATGCACCAGTACATTGCGGCGCTGGGCAATAATAATCAGCAATTTACGCAGCGCACCGGCGCGCTCGCCATCCCCGAGCAGTAATTTAAAGAACGAGGTCTCACTGCCGGGGTTACGCCCCCAAAAAATCGATACTGGTACAATCTGCAAGGGATAATCGCCTTGCGCAGCCTGCTCAATTAGCCCGGCCATAGTTTGCTGGCCGCGAGAACCGCCGCGCTGTCCAGCTAAAACAGGCAAATAAAGGCAGCTGGCGCGTCCGGCATCCGGCAATTTACCCGGCGAGGTGCGCAACAGGGGCAGGTCATGGGCTTTAAAGATGCGCTCAAGCAAAAAGCGATCAGTCCAGCTGTGCAAGCGCAGTACGTAACACACCGGCTTACCGCGAAGCTGATCGTACAGCGCTTCGTCAAATTGAATTAACTTTGGTTTTACGCCAGCAAGAAAAGGCGCCGACAACATTCGACACAGCACAAAATACAAACGGGTAAACCACGGCATGATGCTCAAATCCTTAGTCAATTCTGCGTCCACTCAATTATATTTGTCGTTTTAACGCCGAGTGAGCGCTTAGATGAGGGCCATTGTGGCCGCTGGCGGCAATTTTACTTGGTCTGCACGCTCCCGTCGCGTTTTTCGCTAAAGGCCACACTCTCGGTCACGCAAAAGCCGTCTTAGGGATAACAGGTAAGTCCTCGCTATTGGAGGTACAATTCACTCAATAGCTTTAAAGCTTAGCCTACACCCGTTGTTTTACCGTTTTTATACAGGTCGATACCATGAGCGAATCCCGCAGCCCCGTGTTTGACAATAGTTTCGCCCGCCTTTCTGGGCCATTCTATACCGCGCAAGCGCCAAGTTCGGTGCCAAACCCCGGCCTCATTCGTATTAACACCGCGTTAGCAGAGCAATTGAATATTTCCCCAGACTGGCTGGCCTCCCCCGAGGGCATTGCCACCATGGCGGGCAATCACGTTCCCGATGGCGCCCAAAGTCTTGCTGCGGTCTATGCAGGTCATCAGTTTGGCGGCTGGAATCCCCAGCTCGGCGACGGCCGCGCGGTTTTACTTGGCGAGTTAATAGGCACTGACGGTGTACGTTACGACTGGCAACTTAAAGGTTCAGGGCGCACGCCTTATTCCCGCGGTGGCGACGGTAAATCGCCATTGGGGCCAGTGCTTCGTGAATATATTCTGTGTGAAGCCATGGCGGCCTTGGGCGTACCAACCACGCGAGCCTTAGGTGCCGTCACCAGTGGCGAAATGGTGTTTCGCGACCAAGGCTTACCCGGCGCTGTCTTCAGCCGCGTGGCGCAGAGCCATATTCGCGTGGGCACCATGCAATTCTTTGCCGCGCGCCGAGACAATGAAGCCCTGCAAACTCTCAGCGACTACCTTATTCAACGTCACTTCCCTGACGCTGCCGAGGCCGAAAACCCCGTACTGGCGATGCTCAATAAGATTATTAGTCGCCAAGCCAGCCTAATAGCAAAATGGCAGAGTATTGGCTTTATTCATGGGGTAATGAACACCGACAATATGCTGCTGTGCGGCGAGACCATCGACTACGGCCCCTGCGCGTTTATGGACAGCTACGACCCGGCCACGGTATTCAGCTCAATAGACCACAACGGCCGCTACGCCTATGGCAACCAGCCCAGTATCGCGCACTGGAACCTAATACAATTGGCCCAAGCGCTGCTGCCGATTCTCGACAATAGCGCCACAGCGGACGACGACCGTGCCGTGGCCATTGCCCAAGAAGCCATTAATGCCTTCCCTGCGCAATTTCTAACAGCCTATCAAACTATTATTAAAGACAAGCTCGGGCTAAGTGAGTTTAAAGACAGTGACGACGCCTTATTTCAAACGCTGCTAAGTATTATGGAAGCACAAAAATCGGACTTTACGCTGTGTTTTAGACGCCTAGCAGAGTTAAGTAACGAGACCGCCTGTATTAATAGCAGCGTTCGCGAGTTGTTTGAATTTAACGAAGCTTTTACACCGTGCTTACAACAATGGCGCCAGCGTATCAGCGAAGACCCACAAAGCCCTGCCCAGCGCCAAACGCAGATGTTTGCCGCCAATCCAGTGTTTATTCCCCGCAACCATCTCGTACAAGAAGCGATTGCCGCCGCAGAACAAAATGGCGATTTCAGCTTTTTTAATCAGCTAGTCGATGTATTAGCAAAACCCGGCGAATTTGACCCTACTAAGTCGCGCTACGCTATGCCCGCAAAACCTGAGCAGCAAGTGCACCAAACTTTTTGCGGTACCTAAGCATGACAAACCGGCCAAACTTACTCAAAGTGGCAAACATAAAATTGTGAACCAAGCCGCCAGCGACATCACACTAAAATATTTGCAGGGCTATTCAGAGCAGCTGCAAAATCAGGTGCGCCAACTCATTAGCGAGCGGCGCCTAGCCGCCTATATTGAGCGGCGCTACGGGCAGCAACACCCCATTCAAAGTGACAAAGCCCTATACAAATATATTAATGACTTAAAACAAAACCACCTTCGCAACGCCCCGCAAATAGACAAAGTTTTATACGACAATCGTCTCGACCTTACCCACCGCGCCCTAGGCCTGCACACTGCTGTGTCCCGAGTGCAGGGCGGAAAATTAAAAGCCAAAAGGGAAATCCGAATCGCCTCGCTGTTTAAACATGCGCCGCCGGAGTTCTTAGAAATGATTGCGGTCCACGAGCTGGCCCACTTAAAGGAAGCTGACCACAACAAAGCCTTTTACAAACTTTGTGAATACATACTGCCCAATTACCACCAACTGGAATTTGATTTACGGATTTATCTCACCGCCCGGGAGCTTGTAAGCGAGTAAGAGCGCAAGTTCTCCGCATGAATACGTTCTAGCCCAGCCAGTATTAAATTACCGTAATTTGATCAAATATTCGCCAACAACTTTTGCCGTTAGCCTATTGATTACTATCACTTTCCGTCAATTCGGCGACATTAGCCGCCAAGTCTCGCTTCTTATTCGTGTTGTCACAAGCCAGCCAGAATGTATACTACGGGCAATATATGCACCGAGAACACCGAACAGTACGCATCCCCATGCCGTACCCGACGTGAAGTGCGAATAATAAAAATGACTATCCTTAACTCGCCCCAGCCCGCCCTTGGCCGTCCGTGGTGACAAAACCGACTCTTTTACACTCAGCCCGAGGTGTATGCATGAAGCACACAATTAAACCGCTCACATTCCTTATTTCTAGCCTGATTCTATCGGCTTGTGGTGGGGGCGGAGGCAGTAGTGCGACCACCGAACGTCCAACGTCACCTCAAACTAGCCTGACTGGCTACGTGATTGATGGGCCGGTAAAAGGCCTACTATACACCCGAAATAATCTCTTCCCATCGATTACCCCTACTGACGGCAGTTTTCGATTTAACGCGGGCGAAACCCTCCGTTTCACCTTGGGAAAAATTCCCCTCGGCGCGGTGCTGACGTCGGGTGACACCGTGTTTATTACCCCCAAACAGCTAGCCAATAACAATGAGACGATCCGCATTAACATCGGTCGCTTTCTTATCACCTTAGATTCCGATAAAGATCCACGCAACGGGATCGACATTAGCACCGTCGCACAGCAGGCCGCTGAACGATTTAGTGGCGCCGTCGATTTTCTGAACTTTGACGACAGCGCCTTAGCGGAATTTGCCCGCAGTGCAAATAACGACGGCAACCGCGAGCTGGTAAGCAAAGAAACGGCAAAGGCTCACCTAGATGCCAGCGAAGCTGATATTAGCGACGGCCAATACGACTATGACAGCAACTCCGACAACGGCACCGACAGGGATGGCGACGGTGTAAATAACGCCGACGATCAATGCCCAAATACCCCGACTGGGGCCACCGTGAACGCCAATGGCTGCATTGACCAAGTCGACGAGGCGCAAGACAGCGATAATGACGGCGTGGTGAATAGTGAAGACAACTGTCCCAATACCGCAAACCCTGACCAGCTCAATCTTGATGGCGACGAGCGCGGCGATGCTTGCGACGCCGACGCTGATGGCGACGGTATCCTTGATGAAGACGAAACCGATACCGACCCGCGCCTAGCGGATACCGACGGTGATGGTATTAAAGACGGCGCTGATAATTGCCCGACCATTGGCAACGCCCAGCAAAACGATACTGACAACGATGGGATTGGCGATGCCTGCGATGACGACATCGACAATGACGGCGTCGCAAACGACAGCGATGTATTCCCTTACGACTCGAGTGAAAGCAAAGACAATGATCTTGACGGCATTGGCGACAATGCTGACGACGACGATGACAATGACGGCGTTAAAGACGAAGACGATGCCTTCCCCTACGACCCGAGCGAAAGCAAAGACAATGATCTGGACGGCATTGGCGACAATGCTGACGACGACGATGACAACGACGGTGTAACCGATGAAGATGACGCCTTCCCCGAAGACAAAAATGAAACCAGTGATGCCGACAGTGATGGCGTTGGCGACAACAGCGACAGCTGTGCTAACACACCGGCAAACGATGGCCAGATTATTCGCGGTTGTTCAGAATCCCAGCGGCCTACCATCTCGGCCGCCAATACTAACGCCAGTGAAAATGACGCCACTGTTCAAATTCAGGTAGCTATTAGCGCAGCCCAAGATTTCGACATTTCATTTAGCTTTCATACCATTGACCGCAGCGCACAGGCGGGAACGGACTATAGCGCGAGCAGCGGCAGCGCGGTGATTGCAGCGGGAAATACCACCGCGAGTGTCACGGTCAATGTAATTGACGACGAGGAACTTGAAGGTACCGAAACCTTTGAGCTGAACGTCGACTCCTCTGATTTTGCTGTTATTGGCGAATCCGCAACGGCATCAATTACGCTCTATGACAACGACACCACGCAGAGCACACTGCGCGTTGGCGCGAGTAAACAACGCGTCAATCCAAACGCCAGCCAGATTAGCGGCGAAACGGAGCAGCGCTTAGGCGCTGCCCCGCGCACCCAAAAATTCAATCTTGGCGGCTTTGGCCTAAACCCCCTGCAAAATTTCTCTGACCCGTTCAACATGGCTGGCGACCAGCTTACACAAGCCGCCGAGCAGCCCTGTTTACTGCAAGACCAAAGCAGCTACGATCCTGCCAGTTTTACCGAAAGTCAGTGTTTAGAAAGCACCTGGATTCGCGCGTTGGTTATCGAACAGCCCGACCCAGAAAATATCGCCAATAATCAGGAAGTGGTGTTTTTAGTCTTAGACGCTATTGGCGCCGGTAATGTTATTCAAAATAATGTTCGCGCAGCGATTGTTGCTGCCACCGGCATTCCATCGACAAATATTGTTTTTGGCCAAACCCACAGTCACGCAGGTGCCGACCTTCAAGGTTTGTGGGGCGGCGTTCCGCAAAGCTGGCTTAACAATGTTTTATATCCGCAAGCAGTTGCCGCAGTGATCGAAGCGCGCTCGCGCAAACAGGATGTTGAACTCACTGTGCGCAGCGGCGCTCTGCCGGAATTCAACAATTATCGACGTCCACGTCAGACTGACCCGAACGTTGACGCCGATGTTATTGGCACACTGATGCAAGCAATATCGCTAAGCAGTGGCGAACCCGTTGCGCATTTTATGCAATTTAATGGGCACCCCGTCTCCATCAATGAGTCGCCGCGAATTCCACATCCCGACTATCCGCTTGGCGTTACTGATTACTTAGAATCGCTTGGCGGCGTTGCGCTTTACTTTAATGGTCCCATTGCCGACGCTTCTTCATCAGGCCGCCGTGAAGGCTGCGTGAATGATCCTAAATACGACAATGTCTCTGCCGATTACGGCAACCAGCACTGTAAAGGTGAAGGCATCGCAGACGGTGGGCTCGGTTTTCCTATAGAGCGCCGCATTAGCCACGGCCTTAGCATTCGCAACGAGGAAGTGCTGCTGCCAGTCACAAACCCGCTGTTTGTTGGCGCAGGCCTGCTTGGCGCCTTTAACCAGTATTACGACTTTACCGGCACTAATGGTCAACTGCCCGAGGAAGCCCGCGCGCAGGCCCAGTACTTACCCCAAGCCACCCCGTATACCACCACGAACGTTACGCGCATTACCTTAGGTGATGCTGAAACCGGACTGGAAATTGTCACCATTCCCGGTGAGGCGACCGGGACCTTTGGTAAGTGGATTCGCTCGCTGGCAAACCCGAACGCCCACACCATGCTGCTCGGACTAACCCAGAACAGCTTTGGTTATATTATTCCTGAAGAAGAATTCAGCGCACTTGATGCCTCCGGTGACGGCGGGCTAGCCGGTGTGCCATTTACTGGCTACGAAGAGTTTGTCTCCTTAGGGCCCTTAACCGCACCGCTGCTGAGAACCCAAGGTTATATTCCGCTGTTTGAGCGGGAAGAAGAGGCGCAAGCCTATTTACCACCGTATCTGGCGGCCTGTCAGACGGACCCCGCGAGTAACGAATGCTTGTTTAGTATGGCGGGATTCCGCGTTGACTATGTGCAGCGCGAATACGCTGACCGCTGCCATGAGTTTGGCGGCGAAGACGCCGCTATGTTCTGCGAGTTAGTAAACCCCAATACGCCGCTCGCCAGCCAGTGCCTTGCCGCCGGATTTCCCGACGGCATGTGTTCGGTATTTGGTGATATTGGTGAAGTCGCCCCGCCACAGGTACAGAATGCATCTTGCGAGCAGCAGAGCAATCTGCAAGGCAATCGCAGCTACCACGTTCAGCTGCCGCTAGTGGATCATGACGGCATTAATCAGGTGGTCAGTTTTCAAGTGCTGGAACCAACAAACTTCGATTGTAGCAAGCGCGCGACTGCAGCCCACCCTCTGCTTTTGCAAGGGCATGGCTACGGTGGCTCACGCAGCGAGTCGGGTTTTGCTGAGTATCGCAACGACGGCTACACGGTTATCAGTATTGATCAGCGAGGCTTTGGCGCCAGCTCCGGCACCATCAGGGTTATGGACCCGGAGTTTGAAGGGCAATATTTACTCGCAATATTAGATTGGGCTGAACAAAACCTTGATTATCTCGCGTGGAAAAATGACGCGAGCGGTGAACTTGTCGCGCGGCCAACGTCTGGCGAGAGTGTAGCTGGTGGCGACAATTTACTGGTCGGTGCCACGGGTGGAAGTTACGGCGGTGGCTACCAACTACTGCTGCTCACCGTTGATGAGAAAAAACGTCTCGATGCACTGCAACCCGATATAACCTGGCATGATTTGCGTAATTCATTAAATCCAGGCGATACCGTTAAATCAATGTGGACGGCGGCACTGGTCGGGCTTGGTGAAAGCGCGAGCTACGGCGTTGGTTTGAGCAATGGCCAAACACCGGATAACCGCGGGCAAGACCCCTTTATCAAAGAAACGCTCGCTCGGGGCGTCTCAAGTAATGAGTTCCCGCGCAGCGCCCTCGATTGGTTCCAATTTCACGGCTTAGGCTACTGGTGTCAGGCGGCTGGCCTACCCAGCATGCCTTACAAACAATACCCTGCCGACACCATAGCGATGATTCTCAACGGCAGTTTTGATCCAGGTGCACTGGTCTTGCCCAACGGTTCTGCAGCTGATTACCTAAGGGGTGTGAGCGTTTTACTCACCCAAGGCATGCCCGACACCTTATTTAACTTCAACGAAGCTTGGTGGAATCTGCAGTGTCTGACCGCAGCGGGTGCCGACGTAAATCTTTACACCCATACCAGCGGTCACGCACTACCCTACGCCCAAGCCCCAGACGGCCCGGCAACACCGGTTGGTGGCGCTGGCTGCAGCACAGACGAGCTGAAATGGTTTAATAGCAAATTACGTCCAGCACAAAGCCTCGTCGCCCTTGACGATGTGTGCATGGTGCTCGGTGACGGCGACACGGTTTACTTTGACGACACCGCACTATTGGCACCGCAACCAAATCTCAGCGCCCCTAGCAGCAACTTCAGCACCAGAGTAATAAATACCACTACTCCTGTGCCAAACGGTTATGCCGCAGCCACTAACGGTGTTGGCGCGGCACCAGTAGCGGTGGAATTGGGCGAGATTTTGAACGAAACCATTCTTGCGGGTATCGCGCATTTGAACGTTAACATTGCGGCGCCTGCAAGCATCAATGAAACGGCATTCAATTGCGATTCCCCCGACCTTGGCACCAATACCACTGGCTGCGACAGCATTATCTTTGCTGGCCTGGGTATAAAGTATGCCGGAACCGCTAACTGGGAACTGATCGACGACCAGCTCACGCCACTGCGTGGCTTAGGCGAGCACAGTGTCGACTTGGTCGGCGTTGCCGAACGTTTACTACCTGGCGATAGCATCGCGCTTCTGCTCTTTGGTCAGCACGTGCAATTTGTTGCGACATTCTCCCGCGATGCCAGCATTGCAGCGGTCACCGTCAACGGCACCGTAGATTTGCCCTTGTACAGTGTCGACAGCAATGGTGACCCGCAACCCGAACTAGGCAAACCCAGCGATGTATTCTCGCCAGCCCCAAGCCTAGCTGAATTCCAAGTCTGCGTACCCGACGATGGCCCCTGCCTTAGCGAAACACCACTCGTCGGCGAGGAACTGCAGTCTGCAGTGAATCAGCTGTACAACTTAATCAATAACACTGGCGCCTTGTCGGCAGACAACAGCGCCTTGTTACTGGAAGCGGCAAAAGCCAGTGTACAGGGCTGTGATGTACTCGACCCGGCACATTGCCTATTCCCCTTCCCGAGCGATCAATACACCACCCAGGCCCAAGTCGGCTCGCCGCAATCAGCCGACATGGGCGGCACCGGCCGCCGGGTAAACTTTAATCCCTTAGCGATGCCGCGCAATGTTGCAGGGAAACCAATTGACCCTACTGAGTGGAACCGCAACGACGGTTTCTCTCCCGGTCAAATGATCCTGACCTATGTTCCGGATATTGCTACTGTGAAAGATCAAAGCGGCAAACCCATCGGCCCCATTGAAGGCGCAGTGCCCATTACTCGTTTGGCCGATTACACCGCCAGCGACGCGCCAATAGTGGTCATTAATACAGCGACGGGCGAGCGCCATCCGATCTGGGCAGAAATTGATTTGAACGCAGGCATTTTTGTTCAGGGCAAAATACCCGAAACCGATCAACCTATACCGTCGCCGCCGACCAAAGGCGAAACACGGCCTGCGCTGATTATTCGCCCCGCGCAAAACTTTGAAGAGAGCACTCGTTATATTGTTGCGCTGCGCAAATTAAAAAATAATAGCGGCGAAACCATTGCGGCTGGCCCGGCTTTTCGTATGTGTCGCGACGGCGACGCCACTCTACTTCCGCAACTCAACGACCGCTGCGCGCAATTAGAAACCCAGGTCTTTGACTATTTGCCTCAGGATATTCATCGCGACGAACTCTACCTCGCCTGGGATTTCACCGTTGCCAGCGAGCGCAGCCTCGCTGGCCGCTTATTGCATATTCGTGATGACGCCTTTGCGACACTGGGCGAAACCGTGAATATATTACCGGGGCAAGCCGGCTATGAAATGGGACAGGCGCCGACCATTACCGTCGACAGTAACACTAACTCCTCCAACCCGCGCATCGCGCGTCGTATAGAAGGCACGATTACCGTGCCTAGCTATATAATGCCGAGCGACCCTTCGCCACTTGAAGGCGGCGCGATCAACGACTTATTTAATCGTTTGCGCGAGGATTACCCCGCAGCACTTGCAGAACTTTACAACCAGTGTCGTTCCTTTGCTCGGGACCTGCGTGACCTTGCCGGGGACCTGCGTGACGTTTGTCTGCCGCTTGATCCCGATGCACCGGAGTTCGGCCGCGCCGTGAGTGCACCGCCAAATCGCTTTTTCTATAATCCCACCGATGCACCGGACTCGCGATCCGTGTTTGGCGATGGCTTGCCCGATAGAGCTAGCCCGCAAGCCACCATGACCCGCAAGTATATTTGTAATATTCCAAACTCGGCCCTTATTAGCCCGGCACGGCCTTCACTCTACGGGCACGGTTTACTCGGCAGTCGTGGCGAAGTGAACTCGGGGCATGTGGCCGACATGGCCGATGCCCATAATATGATGTTCTGCGCGGTCGATTGGTTTGGCTTTTCCGAGGGGGATATCGCAAGCATCGTCGCAATATTGCTGGATGTTTCTAATCTACCCTCACTTACCGACAGCTCTCAGCAGGGCATGCTGAACATGATGTTCTTGGCCCGTGCCATGAAACACCCCGAGGGTTTTGCCGCGCAGCCTGCATTCCAAGATGGCGATGGCAAAGCATTATTTACCACTAACGAAGTCTACTACGACGGCAACAGCCAGGGTGGCATTATGGGCGGCGCGGTTGTTGCGGTATCTCGCGATGTTAATCGCGGGGTACTGGGCGTGCCGGGTATGAATTATTCAACCCTGCTGAGACGCAGCGTGGATTTTGACATTTACGCCACTCCCTTAAATCTCGCCTATCACGATGACCTCGATCGCAGTTTGGTGTTCTCTTTAATGGAGATGCTCTGGGAGCGCGCTGAAAACAACGGCTACGCCCACCATATGGGTACCGCCAGTTCAAGCAATACGCCCTACCCCAATACACCTGACAACGAACTTTTATTGCAAGTTGGCTTCTCTGATCATCAGGTCACTATGTGGAGCGCCGATGTAATGGCACGTACTATTCATGCAGGTGTTGACCGTCAAGATTTAGCGTTTCCCAACCGTCACCCCGATGAGCAGGAATACGCGCTACTTGACGACCTCACCGTTGCCAGTGGTGCGCAGTACATTGACAAGCAGTACGTCGGTTCTGCGCTGGCCATTTTCGATGCCTCGTGGGATGCCGCGCCCGATGACCGCTGCGCAACCCAAAGCACCTTGCCGGCACCTATCGGCAACGTTCCTCCGCGTAACCCAGAATCGATGCCAGCCGGGCAAAGCAACGATGACCCCCACGAATGTCCACGTCGTGAGCCCTCGGCAAAATGTCAGAAGTCGCATTTTTTATACCCAATAAGTGCGGTACTAAACGTTAACGGCGTGACTCGTGATGATCTCTGCCCGCAACTGCCAGCAATACCATAAATGACGCCGATCACAACTAAAGCAAATAGGACAAAAGCACTGCAATAGTTAATAGGCGCAAATTCAAAGGCCAATACCCATTCCGGTATTGGCCTTTTTTATTACTATGCTGGCCGCAACATCACAGACCAAGGCGCCAAGCAATAAGCTTGTTCTGGAATGTCGTAAGACTCTTTTGTGTAATACTGAGCCGAATAAGTGTGGCTAAGGTCACACTAAGAAATCATACGGTAGACAAGCACCGCAAACCTCTGCCAGAATCTGCGCTACAAAAATTTATGCGTTAACGTAAATAAAAATGCATTATGTATGAAGTGCAGCAAGTAAATTGGCTGCTGTAACAAGCAATATGGCAGTACAGGAAGTAGCCTGCCATAACAAACTCGGATCGCTGTATTTACATGTAACGACGTATCCACACTGCAAATGGAATTTGCTATGCCGACACGCCAAAACTCGAATGGCTTTAGTTTAATTGAAGTTTTAATCGCTCTTCTGATTACAGCCCTCGGCGTCATGGGCACCGTCGCCACTCATATCAATACCATTAAATTTAATCAGACATCTGACGTGCGCTCTCACGCCACTATGTTGGCGTATGAAATCGCGGACCGCATGCGTGCCAATCGCACGGCAGCATTATCGGGCCACTACGATATTACCCTTAGCGCTAACGCACCCACCGGCACGCCCAGCACCATTGCTGAAGTTGATCTACATGACTGGTTCAATGCGCTGACCTCCTATTTAAGCGAGGGCGATGGCAGCGTCGCCCGAAGCGGCAATATTTTTACCATCGTCGTACAGTGGGACGAGAGCCGTATTAGCAGTAGCAGGCAGGCCGATGCCAATGGCACCCACCTCCAGTCATTTGTGTTTACAACTGAGCTATGAGGGCAAGTCTATGACGCGAGCTGCACAGGCCGGTTTCGGCATTGTTGAACTGATGATCGCCATGACCTTGGGGCTATTTTTAAGCGCCGCTGTCATTCAGGTCACTCTCGCCAGCCAGCGCAGTCAGCGCGTATTAGAAGCCGCAGGACAACTCCAAGAGAGCGGCCGCATTGCGGTGAGTTTTCTTACCCGAGATCTCCGCATGGCGGGCTATATGGGTTGCCCAAACCTAGAGCGCATTCCGGTCAATATCATTGCCAAGAACCTGCCGAGCGACTTTAATTTTTCAGCTGCCGGTGTCTTGGTCGGGCAAGACAATATCAGTGCCGGCAATGATTACGATGCGGTTGAAAATACCGACGTTGTTATTATTCAGCGCGCCGCCTCACCCGCCGTTAATTTAGTGGGCAACGTCGATCAGGATAATGCCAATATTCAAATTAGCGCCAACCCAGCAGGTATTGGCGCTAATGACCTTGTGTTTGTTACAGACTGCATCACCGCCGACCTGTTTAGAGCGACAAACGTATCCAACGGCAACGGCAACGGCAACGGCAACGGCAACGGCAACAATAATAGTAGGGTGACCATCGCCCACGCGAGCAACAACAATACGCCAAACCGACTAAGCAAGATCTACGGCACCGATGCCGAAGTCATGGGCTTTCAATCACTGGCCTATTTTATTCGCGACACCAATCGCACCACAGCAGCGGGCAATCCCATTCACTCGCTATGGGTTCAGGCCCGCAGCCTCGGCAGCGGTGCGGCCCCGGCAGCCACCGAGCTTGTCGAAGGCGTTGAAAACATGCAAATCAGCTATGGTGAAGACACCAATGATGACCGCAATATTGATGTTTATCGCAGCGCCGCCGACGTGAGCAACTGGGCGGCCGTACTAAGTATTCGCATCGAATTACTCATGCACAGCCTAGATGACAATATCGTTGGCTCCTCCGGCGAGTTTGTGCAAAACAATCTGGAATTCAATGGCGCCGCCGTTGCCAGTGACCAACGCCTGCGCCAGGTATATCGCACCGCCGTCGCAATTCGCAATCGCCTGCCATGAGGGTCGCCGCCGCTATGGGACAACAGGACAAGCACATGAGCCAAATTAACCCCTCATTTCAGCGAGGTGCCGCGCTGCTTATCAGCCTCGTTTTTATGCTGATTCTCACTATTATTTGCGCCAGCGCGCTGCAGTCCACCACCTTGCAAGAACGCATGGCCGGTAATGCAAGAGACACCAATTCCGCATTCCAAGCTGCTGAAGCCGCGCTGCGCGAAGGCGAAAAAGTTTTGCAGGCCACGTCTGTTGGGCCCTTTAACGGCAGCAACGGTTTATACAAGCAATGCAGCGGAACTGGCATTGAATGCACTCCACCCGACTGGAACGATATTGCCTCCACCGGCTGGCGAACTGCCAGCGGTATAAGTGGAGTCTCCAGTGCACCACAATTTTACCTTGAAGAACTTACACAGCTGGATGACCCCCTTGCTGCGCTCGACGCTGGCAAACCCGTAAAGGTCATTACCAATTACCGCATCACCGCACGCGGTTTTGGCGTCAGTGACAGATCAATAGTGGTACTGCGCACAATTTATCGCCGCGAATAAAAAAATGAGAATTAAACATGATCGCTAAAGCTGGCTTACGCTGTTTACTGCTTATTATTGGCCCAATACTGCTCACCGCTATCTCGCCTAAGAGCTTAGCTGCACTTAATATAGCAAACACCCCGTTATCGTTTGCTACTGGTGTAAGTCCAAATATCATCATGGCGATTGACGACTCGGGCAGCATGGACGCAGAACTCCTTATGCCCACCAACGATGGCGCGCTGTGGTGGCATACCGGGAGCAAGAGTTTCGTCGGCCGAGATAAGGACGATGTCATCACTGCTGGCGTGCTTAACTTTAATAAGGTGGGTGGCGCCAACGGCACCTGGAAGAAATACACTTATCTTTTTCCCAACGGTACCGGCAGCGGCAATCGCGTCTACGGCGACAGTGATAACGACCACTACGCCGTACCGCCGACCGCGCAATTTGCCTTTGCCCGCTCACCGGATTACAACAAAGCCTATTTTAATCCAGAGGACATTTACGTACCCTGGCCTAGTGCTGGCAGTGCGACTTTTAGTAATATTATCGCAACGAGCGCGCCCAGCGACCCAACGCAGAACTCATCCAGCTTCGACCTTACGCAAAATATAAACAACAGCAATAACAATCATAAATTCAGATTTCAGCCGGGAATGCGCTTACCCAATGGCGATACCGCCACGAGCACCACCAACGAAGCCCTGAGCTACTACCCCGCTACTTTTTATTTAACGGAACCGCTGCCCAGCCGCTTTGCTTACACCAGCGCGCCACTAAGCGGCTATGCACCTGACGGCACAACAGTGCTGTATGGTTACGAAATCAAATCGGCGAATTTTTCGTCAACCGCAAACTACAATGCCATGATGCAGAACTTCGCTAATTGGTTTTCCTATTACCGCAAACGTCATTTAGCCACTCGCGCCGGTGTGGCCTTGTCTTTTTTCGACGTAAATAACGCCCGAGTTGGCGAATTTACCATTAACAATCGCAACAACGTTAGCATGAACGCCTTAGCGGATAGCAGCGACCGCATTAGCTTTTATGACACCATTTATTCCCGCGGCGGGAATGGCGGTGGCACGCCCAATCGCGAAGCACTCAATCACGCTGGCCAGCAATTTCAGCGCTCAAATAATGGCGCTCCAATCACCCACGCCTGCCAAGCTAATGCCGCCATTCTCTTTACCGACGGCTACAGCAATGTCAGCAGCATTAGTGGCGTCGGTAATGAAGATGGCGGTAAAGGCGCGCCCTACCAAGACTCCGCGAGTTCTACCATGGCCGATATCGCCATGAAATATTACGACAATCACTTGCGTTCAGACCTCGCCACCGGCCAAGTGCCCGTGGCGGCGGCCTGTAACCGACAAAGTCGGCCACCCGCTTTAGACTGCAAAACCAATTTACATATGCTCACTTATGCCGTCACCTTGGGTACCGGTGGCATTTTGTACGACCCAGACAATCCGGCAGACCCGTATGCAAATCCCCCTAACTGGCACACCACATTTGAAAACCGCAGCCCAACCGCAATCGACGACCTGTGGCACGCCACAATTAATGGTCGTGGCGCGCTCCTTATTGCCAGTAAGCCAGTAGAAATTGCCACAAAATTAAAATCGGCAATCACCCGTATTCTCCAGTCAATTGGCTCGTCATCCGCTATTGCCAGCAACTCCACTCGTTTAGATTCCGACACCTTAATATTTCAAGCGCGTTATGACAGCCGCGACTGGTCTGGGCAAATATTGGCCTATGAAGTCGCCAGCGATGGCGCCTTAGCCGACGTAAAGTGGGACAGTAACACCAGTAATGGCATTGCCTCTCACGGTGACCGCAACATACTCACGTGGTCCGACAGTGCCGTTAATTTCACCTGGGCGAACCTTGCCACTGCTGAAAAATCAGCGCTTACCGCCGACCTGACGTCAGCTGACGCGGCAATAGAGGGACCACGACGAGTCAACTGGCTGCGTGGCGACAGGAGCTTAGAAGGCACTAATCCCGACTATCGCATTCGCTCACACTTGCTCGGTGATATTGTCCACTCTAACCCATATTTCCACTGGGACCAGAACTACGGGTTTTCGCGTTTGTCCGGTACCGAAGGCAGTAGTTACGCAGCCTATCTTTCCGCAAAAAAAGCCAAACCGGCTATGCTATTTGTTGGCGCCAACGACGGTATGCTACACGGTTTTAATGCCAATACCGGCGCCGAAGAATTTGCCTATATTCCCAAACGCGCGTACAGCGCCTTATACACATTGACCAAGCCCGACTACGAGCACAAATTCTTTGTAGACGGTTCCCCCCTTGTTATTGATGCCTATTGGAACGATGCATGGCGTTCTGTATTAGTCGGTGCTAGCGGCGCCGGCGGCGGATCGGTCTTTGCTATTGATGTTAGTGACCCCGCCAATATCGACACCAACGATATTCTTTGGGATTTTCATACTGCGCCGACCGCCACTAACAAACTGGGCTTAAGCATGAGCAATCCAGTACTCACTCGTCTCGCCACGGGCGACTGGGTAGCGATTTTTGGCAACGGCTACAATAGCGACGACACCGTAAAATTGTTTGTGGTGAATCTTAATACCGGCGCCTTGATTACAGCGCTGGACACCAAAATCGATGGCGCCGACAACGGCCTCGGCGACATCTTGGCCGTAGACACTGACAACGACCGCATTACCGACTATGTCTATGCTGGCGACCTCAGCGGAAATGTTTGGAAATTTGATCTGAGCGCCACCAACAGCAGCCAGTGGGATTCCGCGTTTAAAACCGGCAGTGATCCCGCACCATTATTCGTTGCGAAAGATGTTGACGGCAACAGGCAGGCGATCACGGCCGCCATGACATCTGGCCGTCACCCCGACGGCGGTATTATGATTTACTTCGGCACCGGCAAATATTTTGAACAGGGCGATTCAGTAGTCAGTAGCTCGCCACAACTGCAAAGCTTTTACGGTATTCGAGACAACGGCAGCCGAATCAGCGCACGTAGCGATTTGCAGCTGCAAAGTATTATTTACGAGGCTACCCCCACACTGCGCGGCGGCACCGCCGAGTTTCCTGTCCGGGTAGTGTCGGACACTGCCGTAAACTACAGCGCCAAAAAAGGTTGGGTTCTCGACCTAAAAAACCCCAACGCCACCAATGGCGCTGGGGAGCGGGTCACCGATCAAGCCATATTGCGCAATGGCCGCGTTATTTTCAACACACTGATTCCCTCAGCAGACCCCTGCAACTTCGGTGGCACCAGCCACCTAATGGAAATCGACACCATCACTGGCGGTCGCCTCGCCAATACCGTGCTCGACATCAATGGCGACGGCTTAATTAATGACGATGATATGGTCAATATTAATGGCGATTTCTTCCCACCGAGCGGCAAAAAATTTGACCAATTAATCTCCCAACCAGGCATTATTGGCGCCGGTGAAAAAGAGTACAAATACACCTCCGGCTCCCGCGGAAGTATTGGCCTTACCCTAGAGCGCGGAACCGGCAAGGAATTGGGGCGGCAATCTTGGTGGCAGCTGCGATGAAAAAAACACTCATTGACCGCTGCGCCCGATTCATTGTATCAAAGCACACCCTCGGCTTTAGCTTAATCGAACTCTTAATTGTTATTGCCATAGTCGGCATATTAGCCGGCATTGCCTATCCGTCTTATCAAGAATCAGTCGCCAAAGCCCGTCGCAATGACGCCGCAGGAGCATTACAAGAGGCAGCCCAAGCCCTGGAGCGCTATTACAGCGTCAACGGCCGCTATATTAATAGCAGCGGCAGCCTACCGGCGATATACCCGACTCGCGTCCCCAACAGTGGTGCGAGCTATTACACTATTGCCGTTACCGGCACGCCCTCCGCCAATACTTACACATTGCGGGCAAGCCGCACTGGAAGCATGGCGGGTGATAAGTGCGGAAACTTTCAGATTAACCAGTCTGGGACGCTGTCTTTAGACTCGGCCGCGTCTGCTTATACCGTCGCCAAGTGCTGGCGACGTTAAGCGTAAAGACGACACTAGGCTGGTCTTGCCGCCGCAGGCCCAGCAATCGCCATCGCCTTAATATACGCTGGACGCTGAGAAACGCGATCTACATAAGCTTTAACATGTTCAAGGTCATCAATACCGCGGCCGCCAAATAGCGGCAATGCCGTTAAATTAAACATTACCATAATATCGGCGCAACTGAACTCTGGCCCCGCCAAGTAGGCCGACTCCGCAAGTCTGTCGTTCAAATAATGGTAGTAAGCATCTTCACGGCGTTTGGTCATTGCCTTAATAATATCGACCGCGCCGCCACCCTCACCCATGCCCAATTTGGTGAAAAACAGTTGCTGTAAATTATTATTGAATTGCATCCAGTACAGATAATCTGGGTAACACTCGTGGTCTGGGGCAATACTCAGCTTCGCCTGACCGTAGCGCTGGCTAATATACTCAACAATCGCCGCAGACTCCGCCATAACTCGCTCGCCGTCGCGAATAATTGGCGATGTACCCACTGGGTGTAAGGCGCGGTATTCCGGCGGCGCCAGCATATCTGCGCCGCGATCAAACCATTCTAAGTTATAAGGTAGATTCAGCTCTTCCATCAGCCACACAATCCGATCCGATTGCGATGCGCCCAGGTGGTATATTGTGATCATCATTGCCGTCCTTTCTGTTTTACATTGTAGTTATATCTTTATGTGTAGCACCTACGTTAACAGGCTACATTTAGATCTGCATTATTTACTCAGCGCGTTCTTATTGCGGCAATCTTCGGCATAAAAAAACCGCTGCAGCTTGCGCTACAGCGGCTTCCCTTTCCTGCCTTTTCGGCATTTTATAATGCTTTACAGTACTTCAAATAAACCCGCCGCGCCCATGCCGCCGCCAATGCACATGGTAACAACCACGTATTTAACACCGCGACGTTTACCTTCAAGCAGTGCGTGGCCAACCATGCGCGCGCCGCTCATGCCGAAAGGATGACCAATGGCGATTGCGCCGCCATTCACGTTAAGTTTGTCATTGTCGATGCCCAGTTGATCGCGGCAGTAGATTACCTGCGCCGCAAAAGCTTCGTTCAATTCCCACAAACCGATATCGCTGACTTTTAAACCCGCGCGCTTTAATAGCTTAGGTACAGCGAAGACTGGGCCAATGCCCATCTCGTCCGCCTTGCAACCAGAAACAGCCAATCCGCGATATAAGCCTAAGGGCGCCAACCCTTGTTGTTCAGCTAATTTACGATCCATAACGACGCAGGCTGAGGCGCCATCAGAAAGCTGAGATGCGTTACCGGCGGTAATGAAGCGACCTTGCTTTACCCATTGGCCGTCTTTCCAAACCGGCTCCAATACTGACAAGCTTTCAAGCGTTGTAGTAGGACGGTTACACTCGTCCTTCTCCAACAGCACCTCTTTAAATGTGGTCTCTTTAGTTTCTTTGTTGAACACCGACATACTGGCCTTAAAGGGCACAATTTCGTCGGTAAACAGGCCCGCTTGCTGCGCTGCCGCAACTCGCTGCTGGCTTTGCAGAGAATACAGGTCCTGAGCTTCACGGCTAATGCCATAACGACCGGCAACGATCTCAGCGGTCTCAATCATTGGGATATAAGCAGTAGGATCAATGTCCAATACCGTCTGTGAGACATTACGATGTGAATTTTTATGCTTAGTCTGAACAAGTGAAATAGATTCTAAACCGCCAGCAACGGCAATATCCATTTCATTACACATAATCGATTTTGCTGCCCAGGCGATTGACATCAAACCCGACGAGCACTGACGCTCTATCGCCATGCCCGGAACACTGTCTGGCAGACCGCCAGCAACAGCGCACAAGCGCCCGAGGTTATAAGCTTGAGTACCCTGTTGGGCAGCAGCGCCAAAGATCACATCTTCAACAGACGCCGGATCGATACCCGCGCGCTCAACCGCTGCGCGCACGACATGGCCGCCCATAGCCGGTGCTTCGGTATTGTTTAATGCGCCGCGAAATGATTTGCCCATACCCGTGCGGGCAGTTGAAACGATGACAGCTTCTCTCATGGTGTTTGTATCCTTTTTGAAATTTGATTTTGCATTTTAATTCGCAATATTTAATCAGGCGCTGAATCGTCAGACGTCCGACGTCGGGCGTCTGACGAACATTACGCTCGCTGTGACGAGCAACTTACAATTTCGCCGGTCATATAACTGGAATAATCCGAGGCGAGGAACATCATAATATTGGCAACTTCCCATACTTCGGCGCCGCGGCCATAGGCCTCGCGGGCCTCAAGTTCCGCCAACAATTCTTCCGGTGCTGATTTTTTAAGCATGGCGTGAACCGCCAAGGATGGCGCTACGGCATTGATGCGCACACCGAAGTCAGCGGCTTCTAAGGCGGCACAACGGGTCAGGGCCATTACCCCCGCTTTAGCGGCAGCGTAATGGGCCTGTTCTTTTTGGGCGCGCCAACCGAGTACTGAAGCGTTATTAACAATGACGCCCTCACCACGGGTTTTCATGACCTTCATCATGTAACGGGTCATGCGCATGGTGCCGTTGAGCGTAACGTCGATCACCTTATTCCACTCGGGGTCTTCCATCTCGATAAGCAGTTTTGTCGTGCCCAAACCCGCGTTATTGATCAGCACATCGACGCCGCCCAGTAACTCCTCGGCGGTATTGATTAGTGCCTGCACGTCGTCTTCAACAGCAACGTTACAGACTTTGCCATAGACCTGCTCGCAGCCGGTTTCTGCTTTTAGCTTTTCTACCGAGGCATTCAAACGGCCCTCGTGGATATCAGAAATAACGATACCCCGACACCCTTCCTCAATGGCGCGCTGCGCCGCCGAAAAGCCAATACCCGCGCCCGCCGCTGCGGTAATGAGTACCGACTTACCTTTTAATAAGCCGTGGCCTTTTACGTATTCTGGGACTTTGATGTTCATTGATTGCTCCGCTTGATGCTAAATGGGAGACGGGAGACGCAAAGTTCAATTCTTAGTATTGCCCGTCATCACTATATCTATGGTTAATTCGTGTTTTAACATTTCTATTCAGGCGCTAAACGGGAGACGGTAAACGCAAAAAAATCGACCTTAGCGTCTTCCTTCTCTCGTCAAGCATTTCATATCAAAAGCATTCGCTTCGCTCACGTGGATACCTGCCTACGCAGGTATGACGTGATGGTTAATTCTATCTATATTCAACGTCACTCATGCGTAGGCACGAGTCCATTTACCACCAAGCCAACACACTGGCTATTCGCTTAAATCATTCGCTTCGCTCACGTGAATACCTGCCTGCGCAGGTATGACTCAACCGTGACATCTATCTATACCCAACGTCACTCCTGCGTACGCAGGAGTCCACTTCCCACCAAGCCAGCACATTAGCTATTCTCTTCAACCATTCGCTTCGCTCACATGGATACCTGCCTCCGCAGGTATGACTCAACGGTGACATCTATCTGTATCCATCGTCACTCCTGCGTAGGCAGGAGTCCATTTACCACCAAGCCAGCACACTGGCTATTCGCTTAAACCATTCGCTTCGCTCACGTCAATACCTGCCTGCGCAGGTATGACTCAACCGTGACATCTATCTATACCCAACGTCACTCCTGCGTAGGCAGGAGTCCACTTACCACCAAGCCAGCACACTGACTATTCGCTTACACCATTCGCCTCGCTCACCTAGATACCTGCCTGCGCAGGTATGACTCAAAGGTGACATCTATCTGTATCCACCGTCACTCCTGCGTAGGCAGGAGTCCATTTACCACCAAGCCAGCACACTGGCTATTCGCTTAAGCCATTCGCTTCGCTCATCTGGATACCTGCCTACGCAGGTATGACGCTAGAGTGATTGCGCTACCTTGCCGCCTTTGCGTCTCCCGTTTCCCGTCCAGCGTTTCATAGCAAAAGCATTCGCTTCGCTAACCTGGATACCTGCCTTCGCAAGTAGGACTCAACGGTGACATCTATCTATATCCACCGTCACTCCTGCGTAGGTAGGAGTCCACTTACCACCAAGCCAGCACATTGGCTATTCGCCTCAACCATTCGCTTCGCTCACATGGATACCTGCCTTCGCAGGTATGACGCTAGAGTGATTGCGCTACCTTGCCGCCTTTGCGTCTCCCGTCTCCCGTCCAGCGTTTCATATCAAAGGCATTCGCTTCGCTCACTTGGGTACCTGCCTTCGTAGGTATGACGCTAGAGTTACTGCGCAATCTTCTCCGCCTTTGCGTCTCCCGTCCAGCGTCTCCCACCTCAAGCAAGCCTCAATTCCTTCGGCATTCCCAAGCCCCGCTCGGCAATAATATTGCGCTGAATTTGGTTAGTACCGCCGTAAATAGTGTCCGATCGCGTGAACAAGAATAGCGACTGCAAGCGATTTAATTCATAGGGCGTGTCGGCCAAGATATCCGCTTCGGGGCCGAGTATATCCACGGCGAGTTCGCCGAGGTCGCGGTGCCAAGTGGCCCAGTACAATTTATAAATCAGCGCTTCTTTTTGCAGACTGCCGTCACCGCCGCCAGAGAGCATACGCAGGCTGTTATAGCGCATTATCTTTAGGCCAATATGGGCGTCGGCAATGCGTTGGCGGATTAGCGGATCTTTAGCCGCGCCATTTTCTTTAGCGAGTTTAATGACTTCGTTCAATTCATTTTGAAAAGCCATTTGCTGGCCTAGGGTAGACACACCGCGCTCAAAGCCCAGCAGGCCCATGGCCACTTTCCAGCCGTCACCGGGCTGGCCGACAATATCCTCAGCCGCGCACTCGGCATCGTCAAAAAACACTTCGTTAAATTCAGAGGTGCCGGTGATTTGTTCAATCGGGCGGACGGTTACGCCGGGTTGATCCATTTTTATCAAGAAAAAACCCAAGCCTTTATGGGCTTTAGATTCAGGGTCCGTACGGGCAATCACAAAGCAGTATTCAGACTCGTGAGCCAATGAGGTCCAGACCTTCTGACCATTGATTAACCACTTGCCACTGGCTTCGTCGAAGCGCGCCTTGGTTTTAACATTGGCTAAATCTGAACCGGCGCTTGGCTCCGAGTATCCCTGGCACCAGAATTCAGTGCCGGACAAAATACCGGGCAAATATTTGCTTTTTTGTTCTTCGCTACCAAAGGCAATCAGCGTTGGGCCCGCTAAGCCCTCACCGATATGCCCCATACGCCCCGGTGCACCAGCCCGTGCGTATTCCTCAAAAAAGATGACCTGCTGTTCAATTGATAAACCACGCCCGCCGACTTCCTTCGGCCACCCCACACAGGTCCAACCGCCTTCGGCGAGCTTGCGCTCCCACGCCTTACGCTCCTCAGGGAACATGTGTTCATCACCTGGGCCGCCACGGAATTTCAGCTGGGCAAACTCACCAACTAAATTGTCCGCTAACCAGCCTGCAATCTCGGCGCGGAATTGTTCGTCTTCAGGGCTGAATTGTAGTTTCATAATGTCATGCTCAAATTAGTTTACAAGCGCGTCGGACGCCGGGTGTCTGACGTCGGAAGATAAAGCACCGCTATTTGCTTTCCTCCAACATCCGACTTCAGACGTCCGACTAATCAAGTAGTATCTTCGCCACGCGCTCGCGGTGATAACCGCTATCGCCGAGAAAATGTTCACTCGCTTTAGCGCGTTTGAAATACAGATGCACGTCGTATTCCCAGGTAAAGCCCACACCACCGTGAATCTGTAGCGCTTCACCGGCATTTTTAAAATAGGCTTCTGAGCAGTGGGATTTAGCGATACTGGCGGCTTCGCTTAATTCATTGGCGAGGGGGCCGTCGTTCAGGGCTTCGTCGGCAATACACGCGGCGTAATAAACCGCCGAACGGGCAACTTCGCCGCGTAGCATCATGTCGGCGGCCTTGTGTTTAATCGCTTGGAATCCCGCAATCGTGCGACCAAATTGGCTGCGACTTTTACTGTATTCCACTGACATATCCAGCACTTCCTGCATGCCGCCGGCTTGTTCGGCGGCCAGAGCAATGGTGGCTAGATCTAATATTTTATTTAAATGCTTAGCCGCCTTACCGAGATCGCCCATGACAGTGCTTTCGTCTAGGCGCAGATTGGTGACCGTAATAGTCGCCTGGCGGCGGGTTTGATCCATAGTGGGTAAAGCAGCACGTTCAATACCATTTAGATCCGTAGGACAGACAAAAAGGCTAATGCCATTTTCGCCAACACTGCCCTCTTCTCTTGCCGCAAATACCATAACATCGGCGTTATCGCCATCTAACACGTAACGGTAGTTGCCATTGAGAATAAAATCATTGCCGTCGCGGCGATAGGTCACCGATACCGCGCATGCATCCCAATTGCGGTTTGCAGAGTTAAACGCGAGACTGGCGATTTTGCCTTCGATTATTTGCGGTAAATACAGCGTTTTTTGTGCGTCGGTGCCCGCCACTAACAGGGCGTTAGTAGCCATAGCAACGCTCGACATATACGGCGCGCAAAGCAGGTAGCGCCCCATTTGCTCCAGCACGGCCACGAGTTCAACATAGCCTAGCCCCATGCCACCGTATTGTTCAGGGATATGCAGTGCCTGCCAATACATATCGGCACAAATGCTTTGCCACAGCGCGGGATCGAAACCTTTGTCACTGACCATCGCGGTGCGCACTGCCGCACTGGACGACGAGGCTTTTAAAAACGCCGCCGCCGTGTCGCGTATCATTTGCTGTTCTTCAGTAAATGCGAAATCCATACTGTCTCCGAAACACGACGGCGGCTTTCACGGCAGTGATGTAATAGCGCTTATCGCTCAAGCAATAAGCGCGATAGCATTACAAACGCAGCTGCAAACGCACAAAGGCGCCGTCTTCAAATTCAAATCTTTTGCCAATATCGGCATCAAAATCCATGCTGCCGTAACCAACTTGAATAGCCGAATTTTGGAACAAACTAAATTCGGCACTCACCGACCACTCGTCGTAACCTTCAATATCGCCGAAACTGGAGGCCTCTGGCGCGTAATATAAACCCGCCCGCAGGCGTACGATTTCGTTTAATGGCAGGCTCAAATCGCCGCCAAAGGCCACTGCACCACCGTTTATATCGGTGTCGTCGCCGTCCAAAGCAATTGCCTTTGCACCGACGCGGCCAGTAAGCGCACCGCGCTGACCGTTGGCGTATAAGCCCAGCGCAACCATGTCGGCATCGTCTTCATGGTGAAACCAATCCAGTTGCGCACTACTCTCTGGGCTCATATCGCCGGCAAGCGAAACGCCAAAGGTATCAGCGCCAAAACGAAACGCGACGCCGCCAGCCAGTGCCGAACTGCTCGCCGTTGCCAAGAGTAAAGCTGCAATAAAGGGGGCTTTCATGGTAGTGATTCTCCTGTTTATAAAGATCTAAGGATAAAATCAGCTACCATACACTTTCTGAGCCGGAACTGCCTGTTCTAGCAAGGTTTTTACTGCACCACCCACTTCACTGGGCGCCCAGCGATCACCTTTATCTACCTCTGGGCCTTTGCGCCAACCGTCGGCTAGGGATATTTTCCCGCCCTCGGCTTCAAACACACAGCCAGTGACATGAGCAGATTCACTGCTACCCAGCCAAACCAAGAGCGAAGACACATTCTCTGGGGCAAAAAAGTCAAAGCTACCGTCTTCTGGCTTAGCCATACGCGCGGCCATCGCTTCAACAGAGGTCGTCATATTAGTTCTTGCCGCTGGCGCAACCGCATTGGCAGTAATGCCGTAGCGCGCCAATTCCACGCCCTGATTCAAGGTCAGTGCCGCAATACCCGCTTTAGCCGCAGCGTAATTCGACTGACCAACGGAACCTTGCAGGCCAGCGCCCGAAGTCGTATTGATAATACGCGCGTCCACGGCTTTGCCTTCTTTCGACTTACCGCGCCAGTAGTGCACTGCGTGAGAAGTAATACAGAAGTGACCTTTCAAATGCACCGCCATAATAGTGTCCCACTCGGCTTCCGTCATTGACGCAAACATACGGTCGCGATTCACACCGGCGTTATTCAAGACAATATGCAGATCACCGTAGGTCTCAATGGCCTGTTTAACTGCATTCAAGCTGTCGTCATAATTGGTAATGTCAGAGGTATTCACCACAGCCTTACCACCGGCTGCAGTAATCTCTTCAACAACCTTTTGGGCAGCTTCTTCGTTAATATCATTCACAATCACCGAGGCGCCCTCGGCGGCAAAAACTTTGGCATGTGCCGCACCAAGGCCGCCACCTGCACCGGTGATAATCACCACTCTGTTGTCACAAATACCCATAGTTCCGAATCCTTTATGTTGATGCTGGGTCTGATGTCGGAAGTCAGAGGTCTGACGCTAAACCAACTCGTCCGACACCCGACTTCTGACGTCCGACTAAAGTCTCTCGATAATTGTTACATTCGCCTGCCCGCCGCCTTCGCACATCGTCTGCAGGCCGTAGCGGCCACCAGTGCGCTCGAGCTCATGCAATAGCGTGGTCATAAGTTTGGTGCCGGTGGCACCCAGTGGATGACCAAGGGCGATGGCGCCACCGTTAACATTGGTTTTAGCGTGGTCGTAGCCGGTTTCTTTTAACCAGGCCATAGACACTGACGCGAAGGCTTCATTGATTTCAACAAGATCAATGTCCTGCATCGACATACCGGCTTTCTTTAAGGCGTAAGCAGTTGCGGCAATCGGCGCTGTTAACATCCAAATCGGGTCGTCGGCGCGCACGCTGATATGATGAATACGAGCGCGGGGCGTTAGGTTATAGCGCTTTAAGGCGTCCTCGCTGACCAATAACATTGCACTAGACGCATCACAGGTCTGGCTCGATACGGCGGCGGTCACTTTGTCGCAGCCGAAAAGGAAATCCAGCTCAGCCATTTTTTCTAGACTGGAGTTGCGTGGCGTCTCATCCATTTTGACGTCGCCAAAAGGAATGATTTCCCGATCAAAACGGCCTTCAGCAATGGCGCGCAAGGCCCGCTGGTGAGACTCAAACGAATACTCTTCAAGATCCCGACGGGAGAAGCCCCATTTCTCAGCAATCATTTGCGCTGATTTAAACTGGGTTGGTGGCTCGGCGCCATAACGCGCTACCCAGCCAGTTGAACCCGAGAACGGATCGCTAAAACCCATTGGGATCGCCGCGGTCATTGCCGAAGAGATCGGAATCTGGGTCATGGTCTGCACGCCACCCGCGACCACCACGTCCATGGTGCCGGACATAATGGCCTGCGCGGCAAAATGCACCGACTGCTGCGAAGAACCACACTGCCGATCGATCGTGGTGCCCGGCACCTCGTCAGACAAACCAGCCGCCAGCCACGCACTGCGGGCAATATCCCCAGCCAATGGACCGATGGCGTCGACACAGCCAAAGATCACATCGTCGTATTCATTATCCGGAATACCATTGCGCTCGACGATGGCTTTTAAAACATGGGCACCCAAATCTGCGCCGTGCACATGAGCAAGACCACCCTTGCGGCGTCCAGTTGGACTGCGTACTGCATCAACGATATAGGCTTCAGCCATGATTATTCCTCTTTGTTAGTCGGACGTCGGAGGTCTGATGTCTGACGTGTAATTACTAGTTTATATAGGGCTCGACGTGCGTCCGACGGCAGACATCCGACCAAGCAACTCACGCTGCAAAGGTATTCCCCGCCCCCAATAGCGCGTCATCACCAAATACATAAGCGGCTAAACGCTGTTTATGAAATCCCGCAGTGCCGTAGCTGCTGTTTAATGCCCAGGCGCGTTTCATAAAAATATGTAAATCCATTTCCCAGGTGTAACCCATGGCGCCGTGGACTTGTATGCTGTTTTTTGCTGCTAAATCGGCGACTTCGCAGGCGACAATTTTGGCGTGACTGACATTGCGCCCAGCACTGCTGAGGTCATTGGCCAGTGCATAAGCTGCGCGATATACCGGGGTTTTGGCGTATTCGAGTTTATAAGCGATATTGGCCATATGGTGTTTTACGGCTTGGAAGGTGCCGATAGCCACACCGAATTGCTTGCGCTCGGAGGTGTACTGAACGGAGATATCAATCATGCGCTGGGTGGCGCCAAGTGCCTGCGCCGCTGCGGCAAGGGCGCCACGATTCAGTGCGCCGTTAATTATTTGCTGAGCAGCTTCGCCGTCGGCGAGCTTAGTGGCCGCCGCAACATCAAACTCCACCGCAAATAATTTACGACCAAGGTCTATCGATTCGTTATAGCGCAGATTTGCCTGCGCTGGCGTTACGGCATACAAGGCGCCGTCTTTTTCCAGAATCAGTAAATCAGCAATATGCGCGTCTTCTACCAGAGCATTCAACGCTAAACCAACCACGACCTTGGCTTCACCTGCCGCAATTTTCGGCAACCATTGGGCTGAAAACTCGCTGTTGCCTAATTGTAAAATAGTCGGCACCGCGACCAAAGCGCTGTGTACCAATGGCTCAGACAACGCGACATAACCCGCCTCTTGGGCCAGCAGCACAAAATCCAATTCATTCATGCCCAAGCCGCCAAATGCTTCTGGCACAGTGATCCCTGTTAAACCCAGTTCGACAAACTGCTGCCAAAGGCCGTCACTGCGACCGGTATCCGTCTGCCAAGCGGCGCGGATTGTTTCTGGCGTCACTTCATTAATCAGAAAGTCTTTTACCGATTCCTGAAATAACAACTGATCTTCGCTAAATGTAAAATCCATTCCGTTACCTATTCTATTTACTTTCGCTCATCACCAATTACCAAACCAAGCAGCGCAGATTTTTGTGCGCTGGCAAGGCAAAAATACGCGCAGGGCGAGAGCGTATATTTAATACGTGACCAACCGAGCATATTTTTAACGCAGCCAGCGTGCAAAAAGATCACTGCGTTACTTCCGCGGCATTCCCAGCAATCTTTCGGCGATGATGTTGCGTTGTATTTCATTGGTACCTGCGTATATCGGCCCCGACTGCGCAAACAACCAGCCGTCTAACCAACTACCCACTTCACCGGCATCTGGCGCATGGGGCAGTAATTCAGCGCGGGCACCCAAAATTTTCAAACCCAAGCCGTGCATTTGCTGATCTAGCTCAGACCAAAATATTTTATTGGTCGACGCCTCTGCGCCAATTTTGCCGCCCTGTATTAAGCGACAGGCGGTTTGGTAGGTTGTTAGTGCGTAGGCCTCGGCATCCATATAGGCGCGCAATACGGCGTCGCGTACGGCGGGATCCTGATCAGCAGATTCCTGATTGGCTTTGTATAAATTCACTAGACGCTTAGCGGTTTCTTGGAAACGCGCTGGCGAACGCAGCATTAAGCCGCGTTCAAATCCGGCGGTGGCCATGGCCACATTCCAGCCCTCGCCTTCACCACCTAAGCGGCAGTCGACGGGTACTTTGACGTTATCAAAAAAGATCTCGGCAAAGCCTGGCAAGCCATCTAATTGGGGGATTGGCCGCACGGTAATGCCTTCAGTTTCCAGCGGCACCAGAATAAACGTCAGGCCTTTATGGCGCTCTGAGGCTGGATCGGTGCGAAACATACCAAAGCACCAATCCGCCCACACCGCGCGGGTAGACCAGGTTTTTTGGCCGTTGATAATGTAATGGCTACCGTCTTCGCTTAATGTTGCGGTAGATCGAATGGCCGCCATATCGGAACCAGCATCGGGCTCAGACCAGCCCTGACACCAGATATCTTTACCGGTCGCCATGCCATTTAAAAAACGCTTTTTCTGCTCGTCAGTGCCGTATTCCATTAAGGTGGGGCCAAGCAAGAAAATACCGTTTTGGTTCACCCGCAGCGGCGCCCGCGCGGCGTAATACTCTTCTTCAAAAATTAGCCACTGCAATAAATCGGCGCCGCGACCACCCATTTCTTCCGGCCAGGTAATCATGCCCCAGCGACCTTCGTAGAGCTTGGCCTCCCACTCGCGGTGCTGCTGAAAACCAAGCTCGGTGTCGAAGCTCTGTAGCGGCTCTGTAGGCACGTTAGCCGCCAGCCAAGCGCGGACTTCTTTGCGGAAGGCGTTTTGTTGTTCGGTGTATTCGAGTTGCATGATGTATCCCGTTATTCGCAGTACGCTAGGCGGGAGACGGAAAACGCAAAACCACATTCTTTTGCGTCTCCCATCTCCCGTCTAGCATCTCCCATTACCTTAGAATTTCGCGTCGCGCTTCTCTACAAACGCGTCTTTGGCTTCCTGGGAATCTGGATCTGCATAAGCTTCCTGGGTAAAGCCTTGCTCCCAGCGGTATTTATCTTCTAGGTTGCCGTCTTCAATGCCGTTAAGTGCTTCTTTAGCAAGCTGCACCATGCGCGGTGATTTCGCGGCAATTTTGCGGGCGATGTCCCTGGCGGTATCGAGCAGCTGGTCACGGGGAACAACCTTTTCGACTGCACCCAGGCGGTAAGCTTCTTGAGCGTCGATAGGCTCACCGGTGAAGTACATATAGCGAACCTTTTGCACAGGGAACATGCGCTGCAAGTGCGCGCCGCCGCCCATGGCGCCGCGATCTACTTCGGGCACCGCGAAAGTTGCGCATTCCGAGGCAACTAAAACATCGGCTGCGCCGCTAATACCGATGCCGCCACCCAATACAAAGCCGTGCACTGCAACGATAACCGGCTTAGGATTGCGATGAATGGCTTTAAAGGTATCGTAATTACCTTTGTTCACTCTGGTGATCATGGCGCTATTGGCGGCCAATTCTTTTATGTCGACGCCTGCGCAAAAACCGCGGCCTTCAGCGGCGATAATAATTGCTCGCACGTCGGCGTTTTCACCTAAGGCGTTTAGCTCGGCAGCGATCGCCAACCAACCCGCACTGTTAAAGGCATTAACGGGCGGATGATTAAAAATAACTTCGGCAATCCCACTATCAATACGGGTAGAAAATGGCAGACTCATTGGTTTGCTCCCTGCGTGCACAGACGCTGTAATTGGGCTTCGGCTTCTACTACCAGGCCGCTAATTAATTCTTCACAACTCAGAATTTGGTCAATGACACCAGCGACCTGACCAGACGGTAAAACCCCGTCATCAGGCCGCCCATCAACCATGGCCTTTTGGATAATCATTGGTGCATTGGCCGACATAATGGCTTGCGCTGGCGTAAGGTCACCGTCTTTACTCATTGCCAGCGCAGATTTCAGTAAACCAAAAATACTGGCGCCGGTGAATTTACGAAATGCCAAACCATTGCGCAGTGCGATCACTAATTTTTTGAGGTTGCCAGCGCGCTCTAACTCACCTAAAAACCGGTTGAGAATCATGCGCTGCTGGATACCGTCGAGCGCTTGAGAAACGATAATCTCGGCGGGGTTTTTGCAATCGAGATAACGCTGCTTCGTCGCATCCGGAACCGGACTTTCTTTCGTTAATAAAAAGCGGGTGCCCATGGCAATGCCATCGGCCCCGAAAGCCATAGCCGCGACTAGGCCGCGACCATCTTTAAATCCGCCCGCGCCGAGCACCGGCACTTGTGCGCCCACGGCATCAACCACCAGGGGCAATAATAATGTTGTGGGTACCGAGCCGGTGTGACCACCACCCTCGCCGCCCTGAACCGTGACTGCGTCAGCGCCCATTTCTACTGCTTTGATGGCGTGCTTAGGCAAACCGACGGTTGGCATACACACCACACCGGCGTCTTTTAACTTGGCAACCATTTCTTTACCCGGCGAGCGGGAATAACTCACTGCCTTAACCTTGTGTTTAATCACAAGGTCTACAATCTCCGCCGCGTTCGGCTGATACATATGAAAGTTAACGCCAAAGTTCGCATCGGTAAGCGACTTTACTTTGAGAATATCGGCTTCCATTTGGGCAGGAGGAATCGTCGCACCAGCAAGAAAACCGAAACCACCGGCATTGCCTGTACCGGCCACCAAATTAGGATCAGCCACCCAGCCCATCGCCGTTTGAATAACAGGGTAGCGGCAGCCGAGGAGTTCGGTGATGCGGGTGTTAAGTAATTTTGACATAGCGTATTCAGCCTAAGGTGATAAGGTCTGACGACTGAGGTCGGATGTCGGACGTAAAACCATCGTCAGACTTCTGACGTCCGACGCCCGACTCACAAGCGCACTCCCGGCGGATTATCCTTCAGCTGCTTGCTGCGCAGATTATGAGGATCCATTTGCCGAATAATGTCTAACTGCTCCTCGGTTGGCGCGGTAGTTACGGCAATCGAAGCCGGCACATGCACTTCAAAGCCGGTGTTCTCGATCACTTCTTCTACGCTAACGCCGGGATGCAGGCTAACAATCTGCATTTGGCGATTCGGGCCGTTAAAATCGAATACACCCAAATTGGTGTAGACGCAGCGCAAATCAATCTCGTCGAAGCTATAACCCTTAGGCAGGCGCTCGGGGTTATAGCCGATGGTGCAGACCACATCGCACTCACCTTCGATAAAGACCCGCTTGCCATGAGCAGGCACCATATAGCTATTGGCGTGGCAGATAGAGTTACCGGGGAAACCCCGCACACCCAACATTTGCACTTTGGGCTTTTGGTAGTCGCCGCCCATGGCAGAAATATTCGACTGACCAAAACGATCAATCTGGGTCGGGCCACCAGTAAGGTGACGACGACCGCTCCACACATTGTCAAAAATGCGGCTAAAGCCCATCCAGTTTTCGTTCATTTGCACAAAATCGGCGGGGCGTTTACCGACGGGATTCGGCGTGGATAAAATCCATGCTTCCGAGTCGGTCATCATAATGCCGGGATTGGTAGTCAACATCGCTAGGCTTGCCGCAAGGCGCTGCAAAACGCCGATGCCGGTAACCAATACTTCGCCGTCATTGGCATAGGCCTGGGCATTAGCGCAAATCATCAATTCCGCCAAACTGTAATCGCTTGCAGGTGTACTCATTTCAATTCTCTCCTGTTAACCGATTAATAGACGGGCTGGGGCAGTTTACGAATGGCATCTAAGCCGCCAACTTTGGCCTGATATTCTTCTTCGCTACTGTCTTTAATGTATTTGTCAAAATAGGCGGCAAATCCACCCTCTTTGGCCGAGGCGTTGTATTCCTGGAAATGGGGAATATCAAAACCGTAATTGGGACTGCACGATGACGGGTGGGCGCCACCGGGAACCAGTGCAACGCCGCTAGTGAAATTGCGCTCCCAAAAGACAAGACGAGCATCGGCCGGCTCGGCAAAGGCATCGGCCTCCACGATTTCCTCACACGTCACATAGGTTTTAGCAGCGGCGCGCACAAACCAGTCATCCATATGATGATCCGGTGCTTTGATCTGACAAACGCCGCGCACATCGGCGCGATCAACGTGAACTAGCGCGGCATCAAGCTTGAGTGCAGGCATAGCAACCCACTCTTTGTCGTCGTAAGGGCTGTCGATGACTTTTATATCGGGATTAAATTTAATGACGTCGGTGCCCAAGCCCACTTTGGTAGGAATAAACGGGCAACCCCACGCTGCAGCGCGCAAGCCGAGGAGCATCATGCCCTCGTCAATCTCCATCACCTCCAATTCACCGCTCTGGCGGGCTGCCCGAAAATAGGGCTCCAAGGGAATGAAATCCAAGGACACAAAGGCAAACACCAATTTGCGTACTTTACCCGCTGCGCACAGCATGCCGACATCGGCACCACCGTAGGCAACGATTGTTAAATCTTTCAAGTCGGATTTAAGGATTTCGCGAATCAGCGCCATCGGCTTGCGACGCGGGCCCCAGCCACCAATACCAATGGTCATGCCGTCTCGCAACTGACCAACCATCTCCTGCAGACTCATTTGCTTATTCACGAGCGCTCCTTTTATTCACCCAATACGGGAATGATGTGTAACGGCAGGACGCCCAAAAAGAAAGTCGACGACCGGCCTGAATTACGATATACGTAAATATAACACCAATTAAATGCGCAAAACATAAATTATTGCAATATTTAACTCTAGATTAAGGATTATCGTCATCGTGAATAGCAATACCCACCCACAAGGCTTGTTTCGCAGCAGACGTTTTAACCGAAAGAGTTAATAGAGGAGCCAAATGAGGAGAAATCACCCACTTACTGTGGGCGTGTCAATGACCTTGCGGCCTATGCAACGACAGCGCAGGGGAGTATTGCCGCCGGATCAAGCACTGAAGATTGAGCACAGCCGCGGGCGCGAAGGCTGCGCCGCGACAATGAGGATATCGAAAAGTCTGAACCTTAGCTCAGCGCGCCCGCGCTGCAATACGGCGATATTCACGGTATTGCGGCGTCCAAAAATTACGCTCAATATCGCCACGCAACTCGTCGTCGCTGCGCTCGCTAGCGAGGCCTTCGGCCTGAGCAACCTTAGCTACCGCAAAGGCGATCGCTTTACTTAATTCAGCCAGCGCGGTCAGGGGCGGCAATACCACATTGCGGCTGGCATGATGAGCGCTAGATGCCTCAGCAAGGCAGCGGCTAGCCGCCATTAACATGCCATCACTCACCCGACGAGCCTTACTGGCGACCACCCCCAAACCGATACCAGGAAAAATATAGCTGTTGTTGCACTGGGAAATCTCGTAGCGCTCGCCCTTATACTCCACTGGCGCAAAGGGACTGCCGGTGGCGACAATCGCCTGACCATCGGTCCACTGCAAAATTTGCTCGGGACGCGCCTCAACATGACGCGACGGATTGCTTAACGGCAGCACAATGGGCTGGGCACAGCGGCGATGCAGCTGACGGATAACATTTTCAGTAAACAATCCCGGCTTACCTGATACACCAACCAACACACCCACATCAACATTGCTGACCACATCGAGCAAACTAGGGTAATCAAGCCCATTGCACTGCCAAGCCAGCTGGGCTGGCTGCGCGAGCGCCTCCTGAAAATCCAGTAAACCTGTCATACCCTGACTGACGAGGCCGAAGCGGTCTACCATATAAAGTTGCGAGCGCGCCTCGGCGTCGGTTAGCCCCTCTTCCACCATTGCGCGAATCAATTGCTCCGCGATACCACAGCCCGCCGAACCAGCACCGACAAACACAATATTTTGGTCCCGCAAGCGCTCGCCCTTACGCTTACATGCCGACAGCACGGTACCCAAGGTTACCGCTGCGGTACCTTGAATGTCGTCATTAAAACAGCAAGCACTGTCTTTGTGACGCTGCAAAATAGGCATGGCATTGGGTTGGGCGAAATCTTCAAACTGAATAAGCACGCCGGGCCAGCGCTGTTGCGCAGCCGCAATAAACTGATCAACAAATTCGTCGTACTCTTCCCGACCGATACGCGGATGGCGCATGCCCATGTACATCGGATCGTCGAGTAGGCTCTGGTTGTTAGTACCCACATCGAGCACAACTGGCAGGGTGTAGGCTGGACTGATGCCGCCGCACGCGGTGTATAGCGACAACTTGCCAATGGGGATACCCATACCACCGACACCTTGGTCACCGAGGCCCAGCACGCGCTCACCGTCGGTTACCACCAATACCTTAACGCGATCCTTGCTGACGCTGTGCAGAATATCGTCCATGTAACCACGATCTTCATAAGACACGAAAATGCCCCGCGCACTGCGATAAATATCGGAAAAGTGTTCACACGCCTCACCCACCGTCGGCGTATAGATAATCGGTAACATTTCTTCGAGATGATCGTTGAGCAAACGATAAAACAGAGTTTCGTTATTGTCCTGTACTGCACGCAGGTAGATATGCTTGTTAATCGGCTCCTCGAAACTGCAGTATTGCAGATAAGCGCGCTCAACTTGCTCGTCAATATTTTCATAGCGCGGCGGCAACAGTCCCATCAGATTGAAACTGCGGCGCTCCTTTTCAGTAAACGCCGATCCCTTATTTAGCAGCGGCGTCTCCAACAACAGAGGACCGGCGTAGGCAATATATAGGGGCTTATCGGAATTCATGGAACACTCGTCTCTGGCTTATACGGAAATAGGCTGCACATTCTACATATGAATATCGCCAATCACAAAATAAATAGTTACTTCAATGGCAGCCCGGCGGCGCATGTTAACAAACTTTAGCCCTCACTAGCAGCGCCAACTAAAACGCAAGGCGCAACGCCTCGCAAATTGCTAGCCGCGCCCGAAACAAGCAAAACAACCCTTCTATATCAATAACTTAAAATCAGGCGTGAAGCTTGCATATCGAACTACTGCGATTACCGGTAAGGAGGATTACAAAAATATGAGCAACAGCGGGCGGCAGGTAAATACAATACCAACGGCAAGAGTCATGCTTATAGACGACACCCCCAGCGAGCTTTATCGCCTAGAAATCATACTTAAGAGCTTGGGCTTCACCACCATTTGTTGCGACAAGCCCAGTAACGCCCTACAAATTCTACTGGTAAAACACGTGGACATTGTCATCTGTGACTGGCAAATGCCGAGCATGAGTGGCCTAGCCGTTTGTGAGAGTGTCAGTCAGAGCCCAGCGATGGGAGATCCCTATTTTATTATGCTGACCGGCCGTTGCGACCGATCAGACATGATTGAGGCAATAGATGCGGGTGCGGATGATTTCATCTGCAAACCGGCAGCACGAGATGAGTTACGCGCACGACTGCAAGCCGGTCTGCGCCGCCTTGATCGTGAGCGCGCATTGAGCAATAACCTCCGCTTAGCCTAACCGTGAGTAGCTGCTGCTAGAATGGCAAATACAAGTCGATGCCCGTGCTTGAGCTTAATTCACACCGGTAAAAATCACTCACCCTAACAGGCAAAATTAGCTTTGAAATTTCACCGGCTCTTTTGCCTTATCGCTAATTACAACCGTACTGGCAAGCTTGTCGTGCCAACCCTGTTTACGCCGATCAAACCCAACCCAAATAAAACCCAACATAAACACAAAGGCGGAAACATAGTAGCCAATATAGCGAATTAGCCATTGCACAGTGCTAGGTTTACCGCCGGTTTTGGCGTCGACGATTCGAATTTTCAGCAGCAGTTTCCCCGGTGTTGCAGACTTATACGTCCAGAAAATAATGACAACGATCGCTGGCAGAATGTAGTTAAGCAGCACACTTACGCCACCGCTCATACCCATGCTTTGAAAACTCATGGTCGAGGCGTGCATGCCATCGCGCTCGATACTCGACCACTGAGCGTCCCCCATTGTTAACGCGAAAACAGGCATCAGTAAGAGACCAAAAAGCACGGTATCAATAATGGACGCCCACACTCGCACCCAGAATCCGGCGTAGTCTAACTGCGTCTCTTCAGGGCTTTGCTGCGTCTCGTTCATTGTGGCTCCGTTCTGTGATTTTACTATTTTCACCAGAAATCATGCATCAAGTAGACAACGGCAGTCTCGCTTTGTTGCGGCAACCAGCAGCGCTGATGCAACAGGGTTCAGCCGTCGACAATACGGCTCATACGATAGTCATGCTTAACAAAATTCACCCCTAAGGAGCATTCAGTACGGCGCACGCCGGGCAAACCGGTGATTTTACTGTGTAAGAAGTGCGCTAATTCGGCATTATCTCGCACGAGGGTAATCGCCAAAATATCCGAGCGGCCCAGCATTTTTCCGACAAAACCAATCTCAGGCACGGCCGCAAGTTGTTCGGCGACATCATCGCACTGCGCGCTGCGCTCAACCTCTACCCAAATATAAGCAAGAGTCGGATTGCGCAAGCGAGCGATATTGGTCATGGCGGTGATCCGCACCTGCCCCTCGCTCTCCATCCGCTTGATGCGGCTGCGCACGGTGCCCTCGGTAATACCTAAATCGGCGGCAATTTTGCGATTGCTAATCCGGGCGTCTTGGGCCAAACCATCAAGAATTTTACGGTCGAGTTCGTCTAATTGCTTCTTAGCCACGGTCACCGCCCTAAACACCGTGCCCAAAGGGCACCCAATTCGATTGATTTTTTAACACATCCAGCGCCACCGACGGCTGCAATTTGCGCACGCCCGGCACCGCACCTAAACGCACCAGCAACTCGGTAAGACTCTCCTGATCCTTAGCCACCGCCAAGGTTTCAATGTCCAAGGTGCCCACCACCTGGCACACCGAAAACACCTCAGGGAAGGCCGCCAAATCATTTGCAACAGCATCAGCGGGACGCCCTTCAACTTGAATCCCCACCGCCAGCATCATGGAATAGCCGACCGCCTCGTAGTCCGTCACCGCCACAACCCGCAAGCTATCACCCTCTTCAAGGCGACGTACTCGTGAACGCACCGTGGCCTCGGTCAAACTCAATTCAGTAGCCAGGGCCTTAAAAGCCATGCGACCGTCTCGGCGCAAATGAGCGACTATGCGGTGGTCGACCTCATCCATATGCTGAGATGGCGCGGGGCGTAAATGATCGTCGCCTTCGAGTTCTGTCATCGTTATTTACCTTAGCTATTCTGGTTTTTACCGCCCAACAGACCTGCGGCTAGGGTTTTCAATTCCGTTTTCAACACTTTGCCCGAGGCATTTAGCGGTAGAGCCTCGACAAACTCAACGTAAAAGGGGCACTTATACCTAGCCAAGTGCTGGACGCAATATTCGCTTACCGCCTGCGCACTTAAATCGCTGGCTGTCTTTTTCACCACAAAGGCCATACCCACTTCGCCCTGCGGTGCCTTGGCCACGCCAATGACCGCGACCTGTGCAACCCCAGGCAAGCCGTACAAGACTTTCTCAACTTCGGCGGGGTATACATTTTCGCCGTTCATAATGTACATGTCTTTCAAACGATCGGTAATACGCAAATAGCCACGCTCGTCCATTACGCCAATATCGCCAGTCTTCAACCAGCCGTCGGCAGTAATGGCTTCGGCGGTGGCTTCAGGCATATCAAAATAGCCCTGCATCACGTTATAGCCTCGCAGCCAAACCTCGCCCTCGCTACCGCGAGGCACTTCTTCGCCGGTGTTGGGATTGGCGCAGATCAACTCGACGCCCTCAATCGCGCGCCCCGAGGTGCTCGCAATGGTTTCTGGCTCGTCCTCTGGGCGGCAAATACTGACCACGCCAGTGGACTCAGTCAAGCCATAGGCGGTAACCACGGTTTCAAATCCGAGAATATCTCGCATATCCCGCACCAGCTGCACCGGCACAGACGCGGCTCCCGTGACGCCCAGACGCAGGCTCGACAAGTCGTAGTCACCACGCTCTGGTGCATTCAAGAGCATTTCATACAGCGAGGGTGCGCCCGGCAACATCGTCACTTTGTCGCGCTCAATGGTCTCCAACACGCTGCGCTTATCGAACTTCGCCACCGGCAAAATGGTCGCGCCACTGATAATTGCCGCCAACCACCCGGCTTTATAACCAAAAGAGTGGAAAAAGGGATTCACAATTAAATAATTGTCGTCGCTGCGCAGCCCAACCGTCGCACTCCAACTCTGGAATACCCGAATGTTCTGCTCATGGCTGCACAAGACGCCCTTGGCCTTGCCAGTGGTACCCGAGGTGAACAGCATATCGGCGCTATCAAAGGGATTTACGGCCCGCTCGGCGGCAATGAATTTGGCGTCGTCTTGCGGCGAAGCGCTTGCCAAAAAATCTGCCCAGCTTATTGCCGTAGCAACACTGCCTGTGGCAGTAGACGGCAGCAAAATTCGCTGCTGCAAATTCGGCAGAGCTTGGTCCGCTAGCATCGCCAGCGGCTCACCCTTTTCTAGCTCCGTTACAGTAAGCAGCACAGTAACGCCAGCGCGAGCCAATATATCGGCGGCCTCGCTGCCCTGCAAACGGGTATTCAGTGGCACAAGAATAGCGCCTACTGACTGAGCGCCCGCCGCGGCCACGATCCACTCGGCACTGTTTGGCGCCCAAATGGCCACCCGGTCACCATGACCAAGCCCCATTGCCATAAAGGCACGGCCAGCACACCGGCGTAAATCGTTGAGAGCGGTATAAGAAATGTCGCGACCCGCTTCGCGAATGGCAACTTTAGCGCCAAATTGCTGCGCGGCCCACCCGAAAAGCCTCGGTAGAGTCAGCGGCATAGTGGTATTTTGCGGTGAGTTTTCCAGCAACATAGGCGAAGACTGTCCTGTTTAAATTTCCAACAGGCCCAAGTCTAGGGGGATGCGCGAGCCACGACAAGAGAAATGCGTAATTTACGGCAATCTAAATTACGCATTTAAGCCATCACTACAATTTAAACCACCCTGCGCTAAAATGATCCGACGTCGACAATAAGCCTAATTCTCAGCAAGCAGGCTTAGCTGCGCGCGCCGCCTCATGCACTAAAATCGCCTGTTTGCGCTCTGCCCCCCAGCGGTATTGGCTGAACTCGCCAGTGCTGCGAATTACCCGGTGGCAGGGTATGAGATAGGCGATATGATTGCGAGCGATGGCGCTCGCCACCGAACGAACAGATGAAGCGACCCCCATGGCACCCGCCAATTGCTGATAAGAACACACCTCGCCTTCGGGTATCGCCAATAAGGCCTCCCACACCTTTAACTGAAACTCGCTGCCCTTTAACAAAACGCGCAAAGGCGCAGTACTGGCTGTGGCTCCAGAAAATATCCGAGTAAACACGGAGCCAACAGCTTCTTGATCGCGCAGTAATTCAGCTGCCGGCCATTCTTTTTGTAATTCTTGAACCACCGCAGGCTCATCACTGGCCTGGTCAAAAAAGGCTACTTTACACACCCCGCGCCCTGTCTGGGCAATTAAGCAGCAACCGAATAGCGACGGCTGCACACCGTAAGTTATCTGCAGTCCAGCGCCCAGTCGGCGGTATTCACCAGGGGTCATGCACTCGGCTTTAATCATTAAATCGTGCAGGCGACTACTACCACTTAAACCGCTATCCAGCGCTGCGCCCTGCACACTATTGCTGCGCAACTGCTGTTTAGCGCGCTCCTTGGTCAGAAATTGCAGAAACTGCTTGGGCGAAATACCTGCCCACTCAGCAAATACTCGCTGCAGATGGTATTCACTCAGGCCCACGTAATTCGCCAGCTCCGCCAAGCCTGGCTGTGCTAACTGCCGCTCGGCAAGGTAACGGATTGCCTTGGCAACCCGTTGGTAATTAATATGTTGTTCGCTCATTGGCGCTAGCACCTTTATTGTCGTGTTCTCAGTTTGCCCATGGACTCGACATCCTACCACCCGATTCTTGCGTAAAATGACGGTGAGCTAGCATCAATGGCACAGGCTTTGCTCGAATTTGACTATACTGGGCTAAGATGAATTTTCTACATAGAACTTATCTGGGCTGGCCTGTCCAATAAATTCATTAGCGTGTTTCTCGCTACTTAGCACGCCACGATAAAACATCACGGAGAGACGTATGCCCACCGCATTAAAATACACCCTTATTGGTTTACTCAGTGTGGTGATATTAGCGGGCAGCGCCCTCGCCGCGCTCGTCTTTTGGATAGATCCAAATACCTTTAAAGACGAAATTGAAAAATTGGCCGCAGACCAGGGCCTCATCCTCCACTTAGACGGTGATTTGTCGTGGCAGATATTCCCTAATATTCAAATTGCCGTGGGCGAGGCTAGCCTAGCGACCCCAGCGTCACCAGACACAGCCAGCGCTGAGCTCCTGCGCTTTACGCAAGCCCAGCTCGCGGTGGCACTCAAACCTTTATTGCAAAAGCAGTTAGTCATTCAAGGCGTAAAACTCAGCGGCCTAAATGCTAATTTAGTCGTCGACAAAAACGGCGCCGGCAATTGGAGTAAAATAGGCAACCAAACAAAAACAACCGAAACCACACCCAGCGGGCAAAGCAGCGCCAAGCAAGACCTTGGCATTCAAAAACTGCAGCTCGACAACAGCACTGTGCATTATGTTAACGCGCAAACCGGACAGGATATTCTCCTTAAGAATCTCAGCCTAAGTGGCGAGAACATTCAATTGAATAACACTGAGTTTCCACTGCGACTCAGTAGTGAAGTTAGCTTCAAAGACGCTCAGCAAAATCTCGCCGCCGACATTGAGCTCAACGCCAAACTACAGATCAACGACACTCTCGATAACTTCGTAGTGAATGATGGCGATATTCGCCTAAGCGCTGAACACAGCAATGCCCAAGCCAAGCTCTCGGCGAAAACTCGCCTTAAACTCACCGCCACCGCAAATATGAAAGATGCGCTCGTTTGGTCGTTAAGCAATCTCGATGTGCAGGACACCAGCCTACAATACAGCGCCAAAGACGGCACCGAGCTAAAGCTGAAATCTTTAGATTTGACCGGCACAATTCAACCGGGTGGCGAGCCGGGCCTGCTGCGCCTGCAATCTGAACTCAGCTATAGCGCACCCAAACAACCCGTCATCAATACTCAAGTCACGCTGGCCTCTACTCTTAGCATCGATTCCGCCTTAAATAAGATCAACAGCACCGGCACGGTTTTCACAACGAGCATTGGCGACGAAACCATTAGTATCAAAGGCGATGCCCAGGCGACTATTGAACCCTTATCGTATCAGTCAAGTGTTCTGCTCAGCCCCGCCAATTTCCGTAAAATCGCCAAAACACTCGCGATTAGCTTACCCGAGATGGCAGAGGCCAATAGCCTGAGCAAGGTTGGCGTCAACGCGACAATTAAAGGCGATGACAAACTCATCGTAATATCTGGCCTTACTGCCACCCTCGACACCAGCACTATTAGCGGTGATATCAGCCTGCCGCTAGGTGAGGGCAAACTCACGAAATTGGCACTGAATATAGACAAAATCAATGTTGATCATTATCTGCCGCCGGCAAAAGAGACCCCACCCACCAGCAGTAAAGACAAGGCCAGCGCACCAACGCCGTCGTCCAGCAGCGACGAAATAGCCTTGCCCAGAGATATGCTGAACAGCTTAAATATTGAAGCAAATATTGGCGCTGGCGAGCTTATTATCAGCCAACTGCCATTCAAGAATCTGAAGCTAAAACTGTCGGCCAAGCAAGGCATTACTCAGCTTAGTCCTGTTAGCGGCCTAGTCTATGACAGTCCGTTTACGATTGCCGCCGAGATCGATACCCGCGCGACTGCCGCCAAATTTCAATTTAAGGCCGACAGCAAGCAACTACCTATTGGCAAAGTACTCACAGCGTTAGAAATTAGCCAGGAGCTGTCTGGTCTGAGCGACGTTGACCTTAATTTAAGCACCAACGGAGCAACTATTAGCAGCATTAAAAAGAACCTCGACGGCAATATTGTGCTCTCTGCCCAACAGCTGCGCTTAAATAATATGAATATTGAACGCGCATTCTGCCAACTCGTTAACCGTCTTCAGCAAGAAACCTTCGACCCCAATAATTGGCCGCTGTACACCGACCTTAAAGACGCGACCACAAAAATTGTTATTACCAAGGGCGTGGCTAAAATTGAACAACTCAATGCTGGGGTGACTAAACTCGCCCTTCGCGGTAACGGCAAAGTCGACTTAAGCAGCGATAGCTTTGATGTGGTCTTAAACACACGCCTCGCCCAAGCCGACCAAGACGCGATGGCGTGTAAAATAAATAACGAAAAGCTACTTAATCGCGACATTCCTATTCGCTGCAAAGCGAACTTTGACAGTGTCGGTGCCACCAGCTGCCTCCCAGACTTCCGCGTTATCGAAGACATTGCCAAGGAAAAAGCCAAAGACAAAGTAGAAGACAAAGCCAAAGAGTTGATCGATCGCAAAATGGGTGGCGAGAATGGTGAAGCCGCCAAACAACTGTTCAATCAGTTTTTCAAGAAATAGGGCCAGCTTCGCCCTTACAAAACCGATTCCCAGCGGCGAAAATCACGCTGTTGGGCACCGGCCACCGCCGCGCAACACAAGTGTCCGTTCGCAACACTCAGGCCATGGGCCAAATTAGGGGCAGCGCTTAAGGCCTGTTTTAGCGGCTGTGCAGCCAGCGCCAAAACAAAAGGCAATGTGGACAAACTCAAAGCCTGCGTAGCCGTGCGCGCCACTGCACTGGGAATATTCGCCACGCAGTAATGCACAATGCCCGACTCAACATAGGTCGGCGCTAAATGCGTCGTTGGGCGGGTAGTTGCAAAACACCCACCTTGATCGACAGCCACGTCCACTAACACCGAGCCGGGTGCCAGCCAATTGAGAGCCTCAGCAGACAAAAGCTTAGGCGCTGCCGCACCGGGTACCAGGGCGGCGCCGATGACCATATCAACCTCGGCCAATAAGCGCGGCAAATCGAGATTTTCACCGCCCAGCACCGTAAAACGATCGTGAGTAAATTGCGCGCGCAAACTGTTCTGTCGTGGCGAAAACGGCTCAATCAAGGTAACTTTGGCGCCCATTCCCAAGGCCACGTCTGCGGCATTACTGCCAACCACGCCGCCACCAAAAATCAACACATGCCCCGGATCGAGGCCTGCCACCGACCCCAGTAACACTCCCGAGCCGCCTTGCGCTTTCTCTAAACAGTGGGCGCCCGCCTGCGTGGCCAAACGCCCAGCAATTTCACTCATGGGTTTGAGCAGGGGCAGACGACCCTCATCGTCGGTGATGGTTTCGTAGGCAATGCAGTGGGCGCCGCTGGCAATAAGCGCATCGGTCAAAGACCGATTAGGGGCAAGGTGCAAATAGCAAAATACTATTTGTCCTGGTCGCAGCTGAGCAACCTCTTCTGCTTGGGGCTCCTTCACTTTGACGATCAATTCGGCTTGACGGTAAAGCTCCGCAACAGAGGACACAAGTGTGGCGCCGGCACCCTGATATTCGTCGTCGCTGTAACCTGATCCCAAACCAGCACCAGACTCCACGAGAACGCGATGACCTTGTTGAATGAGTGCGGCTAGCGCTGGCGGATGCAAACCAACGCGATACTCTTGCGCTTTGATTTCTTTGGGTACACCGATCCGCATACAACTCCCGGTTAAATCAATTTGCCAAACCTGATAAATCTGTAGACCTTACTTAGACTAAATTAGCTCCCACTGACCTTGACTTTGAGTAGCCCGAGACTCCTTCTCTAATTTAAGCAGATGCGCCGATAAAGACAATTTTGCAATGGGGTGAATGCTCACGTCGACGTCGCGATAGGCCACTGCCACCAATTCATCAAGATCACCTTTAGGAACCTCATTAAACGCCGCGACAATCCTAGCCTCCCGCCCTTGACGATGGGCAACCAGCCCCTCAACTTCAGCGTGCGGCGTGTCAATTAAACTGCCGTGACCCGGCGCGAGATAACGCATGGGGTAGCCGAGCAACAGCTTGAGGGAGTCCACATAATCTGCCATATCACCGGCGGGCGGAATAATTACCACGGTTGAACCCTGCATAATGTGGTCGCCGGTAAAAACACAGCCGCTGGTCTCTTCGATAAAACAATAGTGGTTGGCAACGTGACCCGGTGTATGAATTGCCCTTAGTATGCGCCCCTCAACGTCAAAGCAGTCATCATGCGCCAAGCCTGATGTTGGCGCAAAACGGGGGTCTTGATGGCCATCATCGGCAACCCTCGCACCGATTACCGGCACCCCAGGAAAACGCAGTTGCAACTCGGCCGCGCCCGGTGAGTGATCTGGATGGGTGTGAGTGGTCACAATACGCTCAATCTCACCACCCATGCTATGTACCGCAGCGACAATAGCCTCGATGTGCTCGGGAATATCGGGACCAGGGTCTAATACCGTGATTGATTTGTTGCCCAGTAAATAGGTATTGGTGCCTGGGCCTGTTAGCACACTGGGATTAGGCGCGACCAATCGATGGATACTCGGAAGAATTGTTTCCAATACACCTGCTTGCATAATAAACCTATCTCACTCAAAAAAAGCGACCAAGCACTTGGCCGTAAACAGTCATATATCAGATTAAGAGGGTCACCGGCTGATAGCAAGCCAGAATACCAAGGCACGCGAAGAAGTCAGACAGTGAAGCAAAAAAAGCGCAGCTATTACACATTTATGATACATTGTGCACATAGAGCGCAATAAGATAGCGGCTAAGTGTGCCCACTATCGATTTATTACGCGGTGACGGCCAAGCAGGGCAATGTGTGAAGCGGCTATTCGCTATGTTAATAAACGCCGAAATTCCCGAGATCGGCGAACGCTACCGGCGGGCAGCCAACGGCCTTGTTCTGGTCTTTGCGCTTGGCTATAGCATCGGCTTTTTACAACTCCTGCACCTTGGCGCCTATCTCGGCCCCGGCCTTGGTGACCTTGTTAGTTTTCAACCCTTAATAGACAGCCTCACGCGTCTCTACAACGAACAGCCTCTGCTTTATTACTGCGCTATCGGCTTATTGGTATTCACCACGGTGTTCCGCTTAATGGTGATGTTGGCAGGGTATTTCTTTTACCAATACGAACAAGGCCAGCGCTATCCGATTCAGTGGCTAGTGGTATTTTTGCTCTGCAATATGCTCGCGACGGCGGCTATTCCGGCAGTACTATTCGCGCTGGCAATATTAGGTAGTTTAGCTGGGGTGGGCTTTAGTGCAGGCTGGCATTGGATAGAACTCAACGTTAGCTTGGCCGAACAATTGGTTATGCACCACATCCCCACATTGATCGACGCGCCGGCGCCCTTAGCGGTAGTGTGCATTGCGGTTATTGCGGGCTTTTTCCATTATTGGTTTCACCGCCTAGGTCATCATAGCCGCTTACTATGGCTACTATTCCACCGCCCCCACCACATGACACCCGGTCTGGTGCAGTCAACCACCCTCGCGGTATTTAGTGCGCTACCACTCTTTGTATTCTTGGTTCTACCCTACAATTTAGTGCTTGGCGCTTGCACTAAATTGTTCAGCAGCGAACCACTGTATACCGAAGTTATTATTTACAATGCCCTGATTTTGATTCCAGAAATTTTCGGTCATCAAACGGCACTATATCGACGCGCCTCACGCAGCCGGATTATTCGTGTCGCCAGCTTCATCACCGGTGGTGGTGTGTACCATTATATGCATCACTCGTCGGAGCCAGAACATTGCGGCCGCAGCGGTGCGGTAAACCTGGTCAACCTCGGCGGCGGGCCCATGTTTATTTGGGATATTATTTTTGGTACGTACTGCCCATTAAGCGCCACAACACCGCGCGTCGGACTCAGTGGTCAACCCCGCCTGCACATGAATCCGCTGCGCTTAGCGCTGGCTGGCATCATGCAGCTGAGCAAAGAACTTATGATAAACCCGAGCTGGACGGACAAATGGCATATTGTCACCGGCAGCTCTGCTTACCAGCCCCCGCGCAGCCTAGATTATGCCATCCGCCACAGTCAGGCCGTTACCGCGCAAATAACACCCTGCCCTCACTCGGCAGGCCAAGCGCCTTATAAAAAACCTAATACAGGGGCTGGTTTAATCGCCAGCGCAAGCGCAAGCCCAGCAACAGAGCCGCAGAGCTAAGCCCCGCAAATAACCCCAGCCAAAACCCACTTGGCCCCATTGCGGGAACCAGTGCGTCGCTCATTGCCAAGGTATAACCAAGCGGCAAACCCACCCCCCAATAAGCAAACAAGGTCAACACCATGGGAATGGAGGTGTCTTCAAAGCCCCGCAAACACCCATTTGCGGTAACCTGAATAGCATCGGAGATTTGGTAGAGCGCCGCAAATAGCAGCAAATAACTCGCTAAAGCAATAACAGTGGCGTTATCAGTATAAATTAGCGGTATCCAGTTTTTTAACAGTATTAACATCACCGCGGCAGAACAGCCAATGCACAGGGTTATTTTAAACGACACCTTCACGGCCCGATTCAAGCCCTCCGCATCGTCGGCGCCCCGCGCCAAACCTACCCGGGTCGTTGCGGCCAGCGCAAAGCTCAAGGGCAGCATAAACAAGAGGGAGGTGAAATTGAGGGTGAGCTGATGCCCCGCAACTATTTCTGCGCCGGCCTGGCTAATAAACAAGGCGATAATACAAAACACACTGACTTCAAAAAAAATCGTCATGCCAACCGGCAGGCCGAGTTTGAGCAAGTACGCAATAGTTCGCGGTTCCCAGTGCCAAGGGCTAATGGATAGCCGCACCGCTTTATAGGCGCGATGGCGATGCACGTATACCAGTAGCATCGCCGCCATCAACCACATCACAATCGCTGTTGCCCAGCCACAGCCAACGCCGCCCATGGCCGGAATACCCAGCTTGCCGTAGATAAGTACATAGTTAACGGGAATATTGATAAGCAGACCGATCACGCTAATTAATAACACTGGCCGAGTATGACTAAGCGCTTCGGTATAACTACGCAGGGCCAACACCAATGCGATCGCAGGCATCCCCCAACTCAAACCAAAGAGGTATTCCAAGACCAGCGGCCGCATTGCCGGATCAACGTCCATAAATTCGAGCAAGGGCCCAGTATTACAAAGCAGTACCGCAGCGATCACACCCGCCGCCACGGCAATCGTCACCACTTGGTGCACCAAGGGGTTCACTCGTTGCAGTTGCTTGGCTCCAACATGGCGAGCCAACACCGAGGTTGCACTCATCAGCATTCCCGTCATAAACAGAAAGACTGGCACCCAAATACTGGCGCCCACCGCCACAGCGGCCAAATCTAAAGCCGAAACGCGACCGGCCATAACGGTATCGACAAAACCGTTGGCAGACTGGGCTAACTGACCACCGAATATAGGCAGCGCCAAACTAAGCTGGGCGCGCAACTCTAGACTGGATAACTGACGAGCAACTGAAGACATGGAAATTCCGAAGCAAAAAGCCGCCACACTCTAGCTCAGCAAGGCGCCCGCCGCAAATACTAGCGGCATAAAAAAAGGAAGCCTGAGCTTCCTTTTTAAACACCGAGTTGCTGTGTCAGACCATATTATTGATTACAACCACGGGGTCGACATCGGCGTCGTAATCAACACCGTCGATTTCAAACCCGAACAGACGCAAAAACTCGCGTTTATACCCAGCGAAATCAGTGGTTTCAAGTAGGTTCTCGGTGCTTACGGCCTCCCACATTTTAGCAACCGCATCTTGGATTTCTGGTCGCATTTCCAGACCATCCGCGCGCAATCTTCCCTCCTCGTCACGAATCGGTTCAGCGCCGTATAAGCTATTTTTAAACAAGCCATAAACCTGCTCAATGCAGCCCTCATGGCTACCATCACTCTTCATGACTTTAAACAGCAGCGCCAAATACAGCGGCATAACAGGAATTGCCGAGCTCGCTTGAGTGACTACCGCCTTTAATACCGACACGCGAGCATCGCCGCCTTTGGCCGCAAGACGTTCACGAATATTAATTACCCGCTTATCAAGATCTTTTTTAGCGGCGCCAATAGTGCCATGCCAGTAGATGTCCCACGTCAGGCGATCACCCAAATAGGTGTACGCAGTAGTTTTGGCGCCATCGGCCAATACACCGGCGTCATCTAGGGCGTCAATCCACATCTGCCAGTCTTCACCGCCCATGACAGCGACAGTGTTATTGATTTCTTCATCACTCGCCGCCGTCAAAGTGAAGTTTTCAATGGTTTCTTTATCGGTGTTCACGCCGCGCTGGGTAACATCCTTACCAATCGGCTTAAGCGTTGAATTATGCACCACACCGGTTTTTGGGTGCTGACGGCGGGGTGACGCCAAGCTATAGACCACCAGATCTATCTGGCCCAGATCCGCTTTTATCTGAGCGATGGTTTTTTCTTTAATCTCGTCTGAAAAGGCGTCGCCATTAATACTTTTAGCGTACAGTCCCTCGGCTTCGGCAAACTTGTGGAATGCGGCGGAGTTATACCAACCTGCAGTGCCGGGCTTCCGGTCAATACCTTCTTTCTCAAAGAAAATCCCGAGCGTAGCGGCACCGGCGCCAAACGCGGCGGTGATACGCGAGGCTAGACCGTAGCCCGTCGAGGCACCGATAACCAATACGCGCTTGGGGCCATCGGTGATCGCGCCCTGAGCCTTAACGTAGTCAATTTGCTGACTAACGTTGGCCTCACAACCCTTGGGGTGAGTGGTTACACACATAAAACCGCGCACACGAGGCTTGATGATCATAAGGTCCCTGCTCCAAATTATAGAAAAGATATTTCAGCGAGGGGCATTATAACCAGCCTTATCGACTCGCACTAATACTCACCGTCAACATAGAAAAGCGATTAGACTGAGTAAAACCACTAATCTAATACTGCTATGGCAGTATCACTGAATAAAATCTAAAAAAAATCTCATGTATTTCACACCAAGCAACACCTAGCTATGGTAAGATCCCAAAGTAACAACACTGTAACCTAAATCACATATAGCAATTTATGCGTAATATAATAGATATATAATTACGAATTAATAAATATAAACATCAATAGATCGCGATAATGCGCCAAGACATCAAGAGGCAGTCATGAACAAAACAAGGCTAAAATTCATAGCAGCAATCAGTGGCATCAGCTTGTCAGCTATCGGCACCAACGCCCTGGCACAAGAGAAGTTTGCTCTCGAAGAGGTGATTGTGACGGCCCAGAAGAAGGCTGAATCGCTGCAGGATACGCCCATTTCACTGACTGCTTTTGGCAGTGAACGCCTCGAAATTGAAGGTATTAGCAGTTTAGGCGATATCGGTTCTAAGGTTCCCAGCCTCACTATTGAACCATTTCCAATTAATAACGCCACTTTACGAATTTTTATTCGCGGCATTGGTATTTCTGACGCCCAAATAACCCAAGACCCACCAGTAGGCATATACGTAGACGGTGTTTACATTGCCCGCTCTACCGGCACCGCCTTGGATGTTGCTGATTTGGAGCGTATCGAAATATTGCGCGGTCCTCAGGGCACACTCTATGGTCGCAACACAACCGGCGGCGCGATTAACTTAATCACCAAAAAGCCGACCACTGACACCCTTGAGTTTAAGCAAAAGCTGACCTTTGGCAATCGCGATCTCTTTACTTCCAAGACCATGGTCAACATCCCCCTAACCGACACCTTGGCTGTTAAACTCGCGGCGCTGCAAACCATGCAAGACGGCCACGTTGCCAACGACGGTCCCGGTGGCGACTTTGGCGACCGTGATGTCGGCGGCTTTCGCTTTGATTTACGCTGGGATATTAGCGACACCCTCGCGCTAGACTACGCCTACGACAAATCTGATTTTGACTATTACAACAGCCAGTATCAGCATGTTCGAAAGCGCACCCCGATATCAGGGAGCCAAGCCGATTTAGTAGACGCTAGCGCTTACAGTAGCTACTCACCGAGCCGTCAACAAAGCGTCTCGACTATTGCAAATTTTGAACAGTCATCAACTGATATCGAAGGGCATGCCTTTACTCTCACCAAGGAATTTGATCACGTTCAATTGAAATATATTGGCGCCTTCCGTGAGCTTTACGACCAATCCTACGCCGACCTCGGCGGTGGCAAAGGCCTAGAGCCCGGCCAAGACCCCCACGGCAATGGCAGCACCAGCAAAAAAGTCTTCCGTCTAGACTCCAACGAATATTGCGGCCAAGCAGCAGAGTTTGTGCTTGGTGCTGGTCAATGTACCCCACTGGTCTACCCCAAGGTTTCTCAAGAGCAGTTTTCCCATGAGCTGCAATTGAGCGGCGACGCCTTCGACGGCAGCGTAGACTATATTGTGGGTGCTTATTACTTTGAAGAAACCGCGCAGGAAGACAACACGCCCCTGCATCACCAGCTGAGCGGCCCGATAAACCTCGGCCTCCCCTCGGTCGCTGCCATTCCCGGTATTGGTGCCTTACTAGGCGGCATTACTGATCCGCTAACGACGTTCCGCGCGGTTAATATGCTCAGCCAGAAATACGACATCGACAACAGCGCCGCTGCGATTTTTGGTCAGTTTACGTGGACACCCAAAATACTGGATGAACGTCTTCACCTAACTTTTGGCGCGCGTCACTCTGAGGACGAACGTAAAACGGTTAAGTTCCAGCGAGATATGACGATCGCAGAAACCGCCTTGACCGCAATTGACGTCTCCTTTGTTCAGTGTGGCAGTAATCCACTCAACGCCGACTGCCGTAATTTTGATAGCATTCCCGCGTCACAAGACTTCAGCAATGATTCCTTCAGCTTTGTTGCGGAATATGACATCACTGACGACATCAATATTTACGGCAAGCGTGTTGAAGCCTATAAGTCTGGCGGTTTTAATACCCGCGACCCACAAAAAGACGGCAATCAAGGCCCCGCAACCGACGGCAATGACTATGGCTTTGGTTATGCAGACGGCTTTGACGCGGAATACGTCACGTCGTATGAGCTAGGTCTAAAAAGCGAACTGATGGATCGCCGCCTACGTATCAATGCCAACGTCTTTTTTAGCCAATACGAAGACATGCAATTAAACTTTATCCTGACCGGCACTGTCGCAGACACCAAGGTCACCAACGCCGGTGAAGCAGAAATGTACGGCTTTGAAACCGATATTACGTTTATGCTGACCCGCGAGCTGTTGTTGATGGCCAACTACGCCTATCTCAATACCGAGGTAACCAAAGCGACTGACATAAACGGCAACGATGCCTCAGATAAGTTCGTGTTCTTCTCTGCGCCTGAAAACTCCTTCACTCTGTCTGCTGATTACACTTTGTTCCAAGCGGATTGGGGCACCGGTAGCGCGAATATCAGCGTAAACTATATGGACGAGCGCAACGGTGGCTCCCGCGCTGAAAATGTAAAGAATACGCATTTGCGCCAGTACGAGTTAGTTAATGCGCGGCTTAGCTTAAGCGACATCGCCTTTGCCGACGGACGTCTAGGTGCAGGCATATGGGCGAAGAACCTGCTCGACACGGAATACGAATTAACCGCCGTCGACAATCTACCCCAAGCTGACCGCTCAGTGATCTGGGGCGAACCGCGCACCTTCGGGCTTGATGTGTTTTACGAGTATTAATCAACACTAATAAAAAAGGCTGCTTCGGCAGCCTTTTTTTATGTACTGCAAACAGATCATTTACCGTGTAATGGCTGCCACGCACAATTTGCACTCGGTAAAGCATCAGCACTCGTGCGCGTAGACAATAAGATGAATAGGTAGCCCCATGACGACAACAGAAAAAACCACTGCCAGCAAGCCCCGTAACAGCGGCGATATTCAGCACTGGGACATCGAAACCGACGTTGCCATTATTGGTTTCGGCGGCGCCGGGGCAGCTGCCGCGATAGAAGCGGCCGACGCCGGTGCCAAGGTTACTATTTTTGAATTAGCCAGTGCCAGCGGTGGCTCCACGGCCCTGTCTAGCGCTGAAATCTATATGGGCGGTAATGGCGGCACCCCAGTCCAAAAAGCATGCGGTTATCACGACGACACCGAGAATATGGTGAATTACCTGAAAGCCTGTTTTGGCAATCAGGCCGACGACAGTAAAATTCGCGACTACTGCGAAAACAGTCTCAACCATTATCAGTGGCTCATCGGTCTTGGCGTGCCCTTTAAAATGAGCGAGCTGAAAGAACGGGCGATCATGGCCTTAACCGACGACTGCCTGCTGTTCACTGGCAATGAAAAAGCCTATCCCTTTACCGAGCATGCCACGCCGGTACCCCGTGGCCACAACCTCGAAGTAGAGGGCGACAACGGCGGCCCTCTACTAATGAAGATTCTCACTGAGGCGGTACAAAGTCGCCAAGTAGACGTCCACTACGATAGCCGCGCACTGACCTTAATTAGCAATGACAAGGGTGAAGTTGAAGGTATCGTAGTGCGCATCGATCAACAAGAAAAAGCCGTGCGCGCCCGCAAAGGCGTCATACTGTGCGCCGGCGGTTTCTGCATGAACGAAGCCATGGTGCGCAAATACGCGCCCACCTTTGACCGTGGTCTAATTCCCATCGGCAATCCGGGCGATACCGGCAGCGGCATTCTCATGGGCATGGGAGTGGGCGCTGGCACCACCAATATGCACGAATGCTTTGTCAGCCTGCCGTATTACCCCCCAGCCTCACTTACCTACGGTATTTTAATCAACGACAAGGCCCAGCGGTTTATTAATGAAGACTGCTATCACGGCCGTGTTGGCTATAACGCCTTAATGGCCCAAAGCAATGCCCAACGCATTTACTTTATTACCGATTTTGAAGGCTATGGCGACTACGAGAAAATGAGTTATCTCGGTGCGCAGGTGGCGGGAACCGGCGACAGCGTAGTCGAGTTAGAGCAAGAATTAGAATTACCCGCAGGTAGCCTGCAACACACTATAAGCCAATACAATGCTGGCGCCAGTGAAGGCAAAGACCCCTTGTTTCACAAAGCGGCGGCGTGGCTCCGACCACTCACACCGCCCTATGTGGCCTTGGATTGCACCTTAGGTCGCGGCCCCTTCTATCCGTTTTTTACCCTCGGCGGTCTAGATACCCTAGCCAGCGGCGAAGTGCTTAATCCTGACGGCGACATTATTCCCGGACTTTATGCTGCGGGTCGAACCACCGCTGGAATACCACGCACTGCCGCTGGCTACGCCAGCGGCATGTCGGTAGGTGACGTCACCTATTTCGGTCGTCGCGCAGGCCTCAGCGCCGCGCAAAAGTAATTCTGCAATCCCCCTGGCTGCGCTGCAATCAAGAGCGGCGCAGTCAGCCCGCTAAATTTTGCCGCTCGCGAGCGGCAGCTTCCCTATTCGTTGCCTATACTGTCGAGAATTCTGACGAAACGGTATTGTTCCTATATAGTTCAAGTACTTGAGGTGCACTTTTGCCACGAACATGCGATGCACCAAGCCAGTCGATTTAGCAATTTTGCCAACTACTGATTTTTTGCTTATTTTATGACCAACAGCCACAACCAAGAAACCGATCAAGTCGCGATACGTACGGAACAACAAGCACTCCAAAAGGCCGGTGGCCTGCACTGGTTTCACTGGCTAGTGGTTTGCTTGTCACTTCTGTTAACGCTTGGTGTGTGGCAATACTCCCGCTTGCAGGTACAAGATAAAATAGAAAACCGTTTTGAGCGCGAGGCAGACCAAGTTATTACCCTTATATCCGAGCGCCTACAAAAATACGAAGACGCACTCTGGGCCGGAGTCGCGACCATCAGCTCTCACAAAGGCAGCATAGACAATCAGCAGTGGCAGGCATTTGCCACCGAGCTGCATTTACCTGCAAAGTACAAAGGCATCAATGGCATTGGCGTCATCCACAATGTGCAAGCCGACAAGCTCGACAGCTACCTACAAGAGCAACGTCAACTCCGCCCCAATTACGCCATACACCCCCAGCACAATAACGACTATTTACTCCCCATAACGTATATCGAACCCGCTAAAGACAATTTAGCGGCGGTCGGCTTAGACGTCGCCCACGAAGCTAACCGCCTAAATGCCGCATTAAAAGCCAGAGATAGTGGCCAAGCGCAAATTACTGGCCCCATTGTCTTGGTACAAGACGCCGAAAAAACACCGGGGTTTTTATTCTATGCGCCCTTTTACACAGACTTGCAAAACGACGACTTAAGCGCGAGACGCAACAATTTTGCCGGCATGGTCTATGCGCCGTTTGTTGTCCATAAACTCATGCGCGGCACATTAGAAAAAAGCCGTCGCCAAGTCGGCATTAGCATTAGTGATAATGGTGACTACCTCTACGACGAAAACACCGCCAATGAAACAGACTTCGACCCGGAACCACTCTTCACCAAAACCTATCCAATCGACGTTTACGGCCGCCAGTGGCAGGTCAACGTGTGGTCAACCAAAGCATTTCGCACTGAAACCCAAAACTCGCAGCCGACCCTGATACTGATTGGCGGTATTTTTATCGACACAATGCTGCTCAGCCTATTTCTGCTGCTCTCACGGGCAAATCGACGCGCCCTGCTATTTGCCGAGCGCATGTCTGAAAGCTATCAATACAAAGCACAGGAACTGCAAAAATCCGTAGTACGTCTTGAGGCATCCAATGAGGAATTAGCCCAATTTGCCTTTGCCGCCTCCCACGATCTTCAGGAACCACTCCGTACCTTGAGCAATTTCAGCGAGCTTCTGGAAGAAGAGCTCGCGGACAAGGAACAAAGCGAACGGGTCTTACTGTCCGTTAAATTTATTAGTGAAGCGGCCGAGCGCATGCGCAACTTGGTCTTTGGCCTAATGTCTTACAGTCGAATAGGTCGCGAGCCGACACTCACGCAAGTTAATTGCAATAATCTCGTGGCAGACGTCATTGCCGACTTAGACGCCGCTATCGACCACAGCAACACCAATATCAGTATTGCCAAGCTACCCACCATTAGCGGCTTTGAAACCGAGCTGCACATGCTATTCCTAAACCTCATTAGCAATGCCCTTAAATTCAAAAAAGCCGACACTAATTTGCAAATAGATATTGTCTGCGTTGATAAAGGCGAGGACTGGTGCTTTACTGTCAGCGATAACGGCATTGGCATAGAGGCCGAGTATCTCGACCAAATTTTTATGATATTTAAACGGCTCCATAGCCAAGACGTATACCCTGGCAGTGGCATTGGTCTCGCCAACTGCAAAAAAGTAATCAATTTACACGGCGGGAAAATCTGGGTGAACTCAAGTTTGAACAAAGGCAGCACCTTCAGCTTTACCATACCCAAGGTGATTACACTATGACGAACAAGCTTGAGAAAATCATATTAATTGACGATAGTGGTGCCGACAATTATTACCATCAGATGATCGTCGAGAAAGCCAAGGTTTGTAAAATGGTCACCGCCTACGACCATGCTGGCGATGCGCTGAACATGCTCGGCGACGCAGTCAAAAATAAGCAGCGCCTACCCGACTTAATATTTTTAGATATTAACATGCCCGTTATTGACGGCTGGGAGTTTCTCAATCGTTACGAAGGCATTGTTCCTCAAGACCTTCGTCATCCAGTCATTATCATACTATCAACCTCGGTAAACCCCAGCGATCATGAGCGCGCGGAGTCTCACCCCTCTGTCACCGCGTATTGCAGTAAACCGCTGTCGGCAGACAAACTACGAGACATTGTCGATCAGTATTTTTCTTAGTCCTTGGGGCTCGAATAATGAGATTTGTCATTTCGCTTGCATAAGCATGGAAGTATTGTCACCACGTGCCCCACCATCTTCAAATATTTTTTCTACCAAGTAGATACCAGCCGCCACCAAAAAAACTAGCGCTCCGGCCGCAACAGCGCCCGTTGTCTTAAGAAAGCTAAAATGTTTCTCTGCAACTTCGTCTACTTCAGAAAACAAATGGCTATGCCCTGCTTTATCACTAAAGCCATTTTCATTTACCGTCGCAACGACCAGGGCCTCATGTTTACCATTAACAAAGGAAACTTGATAAGACTTGCCAGGCAATAGCGGCGGCGGACTGTTCACTGTTGCTTGGTAAGCTCGGGTAGTTGTGCAAGCGCTTATATTAAGCGCCATGACCACAACAATGACTCTAGATAATAGAGGCCTTGTGATTCGCATATAAAATCCCTTTTGTTGCCGCATACTTCCATTCCTACTTAATATAAGAGGAGCTACACCCGCGCAACAAAGAAAATTAATGGGTCAAAATTACAAACCTCCGGTCGAAGAAGCGCTGTAATCGGCACCACCTTAGCACCCCAAGCTCAAAAGCAAAAAGCCCGCACAACGGCGGGCTTTAGCTGTAGATCGAGCTGGATTTTAGAATAACTTACCCAAATTCATTAATTGGGTTTCACCGTTGCTGTCATCAACGCCATCGTTATCGTTCACCATCAGTAAATCGCCATTGGCTAACAAGGCCAAACCTTCGATTTTCTCGGTAACAAGACCACCGGTGGCTTTCATATCCGGCAATACGTCGCGAACCAAGGTTTTAGTCACTGTGGCGCCATCGGCGAGGCCAGTCGTGTCGAATTTATACAAGCGTTTGATGGCCGCGTCTGGCCCGCCCTGATTGTCCCGCTCAATCACCACAAATTCGCCATTACCAAGAGCGGTAATTTCCGACAAACCTACCCAGCCACCATTCTGAGACTCAGGAGCGTCAAGCTCGTAATAGAGGAAACTCCAACTTTCGGCGGCGATATCATAGATACCAATCCGCACCGCATCTTCGTTTTGCCAGGCGCGCTGGAACGCAACATACAGTTTGCCCTCGTACTCAGCCACCCCTTCAAAACCATTGTTGCGCTGAAGCAAATTCACCGCTGCAGGCAAAGTCACCGCCTTTTGAATAAGACCATCGGCGTCGGTGTTAATTAGCACATTCCTACTCGCAACAGGCCCATCAATCTGGTTGCCCTTGCCCTCTGAGGCAATCCAAAAATCGCCATCGGCCAGTTTGACAATACCTTCTGGGTCGATATTAACCGTCTTGTCATCGTTAACTGTAGCCGCAGGCAAGGTACCCAATGGTAAATTAGCTAACACCCCGTTGCTGTCGATAATATGAGTTTCGGTGGTGATTACGGCGGGTTGCTGGCTAACATCCAAGGTGAAAATCCGATTTTTCTTGTAGTAGCTGTCATCCACCGCGTATACCAAGGTGCCATCCGACGGGTCGGCAGACAAGCCAGACAAAGCGCTCCAAGGAATTGGCGAACCATCGTCACGATCATTGGATACGATGGTTGGGTAGCTGGCCGGCGCTATACCGTACTGATAGATATTCAGACCTGAGCGAATAACGGCGCCACGGTCATCTTCTTCACTGGCAGCAATGAGCAAATTGCGCGCGGGTATGGCCAAGGCGCCCTCCGGCCCAACACCGGCAGGGAGCACTTGCTTTAATACCGGCTTGGTAAAATCGGCCACGTCGTATACAAACACCACACTAGCTCGCTCCGAATTCACAAAGAGTAGGCGGTCTTCACCAAATACGCCGTACTCCGCGTTTTCCGGTTCATTACCTTTGTTTTCTGAGCGCGACTCAGGGTAGTGGCCAATACGGGCCGTCAGTTGATCTAGACTATTACCGGCCTCGAAAACCACTTCACCAGCGGTATTAAAAACACTAAAACTACGACTGCCACCGTCGAGGTCTCCCTCATTGGCGGTAACAAAATATTCCGTAGACAACCAGCTCACACCGTCGGGCTCACGTAATACGCCGCTTAGCGATTCGCTCTGGTTAATCACATCATCTTCATTGGCATCAATCCCAGTCAAATCGACAGTTCCTGCACTGAAGGATTTCACGATACTGCCGTCAGTAAGATCAACAAGGACGATGTGATTGTTTTCCTGCATGGAAACAAGCGCAATATTATCGGCATTGATATCCACAAACTCAGGCTCTGGATCAGTTGGGTATAAATCCGCTAACCCTGTGAGCCCCACGGCGCTGCTGGTCCAGTCAGCGGGCGCTCCGCTTAAATTTACCACCACCAACTTACCCGCTGGCATTTGCGGCAACGCGCCATCATTAAGATCTTCGTCACGCTCATTTTCGATCACCACGGCGGCATAGCTACCGTCTGGGCTCACCGCTACCGAGTCTGGCTGACCGCCAACATCAATTGAGTGAACAATGCTGCGAGTGGCAATATCCACTACTACTAGCAAACCGGAAACACTCACATAATCGCTGCTGGTATTGACGCCGACCAGTGCATAACCGCCTTTAATTGCGACTGACGTCGGTTCGCCAACGAGCGGCAATACACCCAAGCCAGTTGGCGCAGCGGGATTGGTGATATCGACAAAGCCCAACTGCTCTTTGGGGCTGTCAGTGTAAACGAGGGTCATACCGTCGGTGCTGGCAGCGACAATTTCGGCGGCCGTTGCGTCATCAGTATTGCAGGTCGCGTCGGCCTGCATGCATACCGGGTACACGGCAATGCGATTAAAGTTTTTTTCAGCGCTGGCTTGCGACGCAGGCGTTTTATTGTTGTCACCGCCACAAGCAGCCAAGATTAGCGGCGTTGCCAGTGCAATCCCCCACGATAATGCTGTTTTTTTAAATTGCATGAATCCTCCGAAAATGCGACAAAAATATGAATCGCTGTAGATTACGGAGGAATTGCGACAAAGCGCTGACAGTTTTATGTCAGTAAGATGGACTTTATATGACGCTGACCGCGCCCTCTGGTCCGGCGGCCCGCGTCACTTTAGTAAGTGCGGCTAGTCCTTAAAGCCGCTAAGGTGTTTGGCTGCTTGATACGCAAAGGTCATCGCCGGTCCCAAGGTCGAGCCCGGGCCCGGATACGTCGGCAGTACTGCCGCACTGCAATTCCCTACTGCGTACAAACCCGCGATAGCACTGCCATCGTCTTTGAGCACTTGGGCATCGGTGTTGGTCGCCAAACCGCCCTGGGTACCGAAATCGCCAGCCTCCAAACGCATAGCGTAAAACGGTGCCTCGTCAATTGCGCCCAGGCAGGGGTTTGGCTCAAAGCGCGGATCGCCGTAATAGCGGTCGTAAGCCGAATCGCCGCGCTGAAAATCGAGATCTTTACCGGTTTTGGCAAAGCCGTTCATTTTGCCTACCGTTGTCTCTAAATTATCAGCGTCGATGCCCAATTGTTCAGCAAGTTCGCGCACGGTATTCGCCTTACCCACCAACTTCGTTTCAAACCACTCTTTGGGTATGGTCCAATCGGGCTTCAAGGAGGCCGTCATCAGCGGACCAACGATATAGTCGCGGCGAAAACGAGCATCAAATATTTGATACATTGGCGAGCAAGGGGCCGCCTCGGTGTGCTGCTTGTAGAGGTCTTTCTGAAACGCCATGTAATTTTGCGACTCGTTGGCAAAGCGCTCACCGCGCAAATTCACAATACACGAGCCAGGGTAGGATTTTTCCATCACGCTAAGGCGAGGCGCCGGTTCACCGGGCACTGACACGGTGGTGCACCACCATGCGCCATCCATTAAGCGGGTTGCCGCACCCAGTTTCAGGCCAGCCTGAATTGCATCACCCGTATTGCCCTCAACGCCGCCACTCCAATCGCTACTGGTGGGCGCGGGCAGGTACTGCTCGCGCATCTGCTGATTGCGCTCAAAGCCGCCCGCGGCCAGAATCACGCCCTTGCGCGCCTGCACGCGCATGAGCTTGCCGTCACGCTTGATGATCGCGCCGACCACGCGGCCATTGTCTTCGATTAGCTCTTCCATCGGCGCACTAGCCCATAAGGGTATATTGCGCTTTTTTACCGAATACCACAGTCTGGCCACACCGGCCGCACCGGTACAAACATCACGTCCGAGGCCGTTGCCTTTGATTAGCCACGCAAAATCCAAAGCCCAGCTGGCAATTAACTTCATGGTTAATTTAATCCAGCCAGGTCCTTGCAAGGTCAGTAAAGCCGCTTCCACTTGAGTGAAATAAATGCGATTAAACAAACGCATCATATGATGTGAGGGACGGAGACGCTTGACGTCCTCGCCCAGCAATGATGAGTCAAAGCGCGCTGGCTCCATCGACCGGTGGCCGGTACGCGAGCCCTCAACATTGGTGTAATAATCTGGGTAATGCTCCAGGGTTTCATAGCGAACATCACTGCGCTCGTGCAAGAAATCGATCATCTTGGGGCCATTGCGTAAATAGCTGTCGATCATTTCCTCAGGTACAGCCCCTGGCGGGGTAGTGTTTAACAAATAAGCTTTAGCATCATCAAAGCTGTCTTGGGCACCAGCAGCTTTGGCGTAGCGGTTACAGGGAATCCACACCCCTCCGCCAGATGTCGCGCTGGTGCCGCCAATCTTCGCTGACTTTTCAACAATCAGTACGTCGGTCACACCCATCTCGTAGCTGCTTAAGGCGGCGGTAAGCGCACCGTTGCCGCTGCCAACAATTAATACATCTACGCTGTGATCCCAGCTTGTCTCAGTCATTATTATTTCCTGCATTCAATCTAAAATCGCGATGGCATTTTAGGTGGTTTACGCACCAACCAGCGTGATTAAGGTATGTCATAGCCGTATCGGCGATATAAAGCCCGTCATTGCACTATCATAAACGGCTATGGGCCAATAGCTCTATCATCCGTCTGCAGTACGCGACAACAACCATGACGACTCGCCACACATCAGGTAGGCTAAGCAAAGTTTGACGACGACAGCCCCGCATCAAGGGATCCCATATTATGACGACACTGTATAGCACCTTTCTGGAGCGCGCGCTGGCTCAACACGGCTCCTTAGCCGCCATTGAAGATCAGCTGCCTAGGGTCCTAAGCAATAAGGAGCTGGAGGCAATTCCAGACAAGCAGTTTTTAGCCGAAATGGCCGCATGCGTGTTTCGAGCAGGCTTTGTCTGGCGGGTGATTTCACTGAAATGGCCAGGGTTTGAAGAGGTGTTTAATGGCTTTTTGCCCATTTGGGTAGCATCAAGATCGCCAGAAGAAATAGAGGCCATGGCCAGTGACAAACGCATTGTGCGCAATTTAACCAAGGTTAAATCGGTTCAAGACAACGCCTTGTTTATCCTTGATATCCAGCGCGAACACGGCAGCTTTGGCAAGTTTTTAGCTGGCTGGCCAAGTGACGATATCACCGGCTTGTGGGCATACATGAAAAAACACGGCAGCCGTCTCGGCGGTAATTCTGGCCAGTATTTTCTGCGTTTTAGTGGCAAGGATACCTTTATTTTAAGCCGCGACGTGTGCACCGCACTACTAAGCGTCGGCATCATCGACAAGGCGCAAGTTACCGCGCAACGCGATCTAAAAAAGGTGCAAATGGCCTTTAATGAAATGCAACAAGAGAGTGGCCGCACCCTGGCCGAGCTAAGTATGATTTTGGCCCTATCCATTGGACCTCGCTAATCGCGTAATAGCGCTGTAAAGATAGCGAAGACTCGGCCTTCGCTATCTTTGCGCTAACGGATTAATGCGTGTGCGCCACAACGCCAACCTGCGGCATATTAGCCAAACCGATATCCCGCGCATGTTCTTCGAAGTCTTTGTTCTTCCAAAAGAATGCACCCGGCATGGTGGTAGGCACAACTAAAACATAAAACAGGCAGCGACCAATCAATGCCGTCGTCATAATCGAGCCGCACAATAATGCGCTCGCCATCAACGTCTCAACACCAAGCTCAGCACTGCTTAACAGCGCTACAGCAAGAAGCAGATTAGCGAGCGTCAGTAGATTGCGCAGCATATAGCTCTTACCAAACAAGGTGCATTGAATATAATGAGACACGCTGCCTTCATTATTCGCCTTGCTCATTGCCAGGCCGTGACGCCACAAACCAACACCTTCTAAAGCTGAGCCAATAACAATACTCACCAGACTCAGTTTCAGTATCGCCAAGCCATCGCCACCAATTAGCATCAGTGTTGGCACACCAATAACACCGAGCACAGCACCACCCAAAGTAAGCGCGGTACCCAAAAAGGCACTACCGGTCTGCCAGTGATTCCAGAAGGGCCGCGCAGGAATACGATAGCAGCGATACATATAGTACAGGCCAACAGCGCCTGCAATCAGCGCCAAATAGCCCGTTGTCGCGGCCACGACGGGAAAGCTACCCCACTCACCCAACAAGGCGGTAAACACGCGGTTCTCCGGCAGCATTGCGAGTAAATGCAGGCCCGCAAAGACCATATACAGAAGCATGCCCAAGCCTTCACGACACACCGGCGAGTGCCGCAAATTATTAAAGCCACGATAAAAACGCCATGGTTTGCCAAGGTGCGTAGCCGACATTAACATTCCCAAACCGGCAAGCCCAACGGTTACAGCCATGAGCGGGATATACATTACCGAATCCCGCAGGGCAATAATGCTTTCAATACCCAGCTGCGCGCCAAGGAAGCTCAATAAAAATGCACCTAGCGAAGTCTGGCTAACAAGGGTAAATATGACCAAGGGATTCTCACGTGAGCTGAGTTTGGCCAGGCTCCACTTTTTCTCTACGCCCTTCTTCTGATCTACCACCGGACGATATTGACCGTCGTCACCCTTGTGGTATTTCACCTCCATACCATCTGGGCGAGTGACCTCATCGGGCATGTTTTTGATTTGCTGAAAACGAATATTAGGGTGCGTGATTTCTGGGTCAGGGAAGCCAGGAATACTCGTTTTACCCTGTTCGCGATTTTCTGGAAGGTCATCGACAACGCCAAAATTCAAGGCATTGCCCAGGCACGCCGAAACGCAGGCCGGTTTTAAATTCACCTCCAAGCGGTCTACACACATATTGCACTTAGAGACCTGACCTTTTATGGGGTCCAACTGAGGCGCGTTATAGGGACAAACCCACGTGCAATAGCCACAGCCAAAACAGGTTTCTGGGTCTTGCAGCACCGCGCCGTATTCCACGTGTTTGGTATAAGCGCGTGTGGGGCAGCCTTTTAAGCACACTGGGTCATCACAATGATTACAGGCCATGGAAATATTCATGCGCTTAAAATCAGGGTAGGTGCCGCCCTCAACATAGCCAACCGACCGAAAGCTGATGTGTGCCGGATTGTCATTTTTCTCACTGCATGCCGCTTCGCAGGCATGGCAGCCTATACAGTTATCCGCCGTAAAATGAAAAGCGTGCTGTTTATTGCGATTGGGGTTATTACCCACCCCCGGCTCTTCATTGATGAACATTTCCCGACCAGCGGGCAAGGCACCGCCGGTACGGGCAATAAGGTCGATGGGCGCCTCGTAGTAATTTACCTCTGGGCCTGTTGGCTCCTTAAGAAAGGCATAACTGGGTTCATCGTCTCTAACTTTCCACATATTTAAGACCCTTTGTCGAACGCCTCGCACCGCTGGTACTAGGCTGCTCTAAAAACAATATGACAAACTACAAGGTGTTCTGCGCGACTATACGCCGCGCCAATTAATACGCTCGGCGCTCCACATTGAGCCGCCCTGCTTCTTTCTGATCGATCTGTTCAATGCGCACTGCGCACTGCTTAAACGCGGGCTGGCGGGAATATGGATCGAGCAACCCCAAGGACAGCCGATTCACACAATCGTGATAATGCATCGGGATAAACACCATGTTATGGGGCACACGTTGGGTGAGCTGAACCATGACCACGGCATCACCGCGCTTTGATACCAGCCGCACATAGCTCTGGTGTTTAACGCCCAGTTCACGCGCTGAATCTGGATTCATTTCCATATACGGCGTTGGGCTAAACTTATTCAAATTACCGATTTTCCCGGTCTTGGTGCGGGTGTGAAAATGTTCTATTACCCGCCCACTGTTTAACCAAAACGGATAGCTATCATCGGGCACTTCGTTATCTTCGATATAATCCATGGCCAGTAAATTGGCTTTGCCATTAGGTGTTGGAAAGACCCCATCGCTATACAAGCGCGGATTACCGGTGTCGTCGCCTTCACGCATCGGCCATTGGATGCCACGCTGGGTTTCAATCAGGTCATGACTCATTCCCGATATATCGAGATTGCGCGCCGCGCCCTTAGATAACTGTTTCATCTCGTCAAAAATATCTGAGGTACTGTCTGGGAAGGTCATCGCCCGGCCGCGCTCAAAACGCTTCGCCAATTCATTAAAAATCCAGTGATCAGCTTTGGCATTGCCCGGTGGCTCAACGAATTTACGCACTAAATTCACTCTGCGCTCGGTGTTAGTCAGCACCCCCTCCTTTTCACCCCAAACCGCAGCGGGGAAATAAACATGGGCGAAATTAACCGTTTCACAGTCCTTATAGCCGTCTTGTACCACCATAAATTCCAGCTTTTCTAAGGCCTTTTTAATGCGAGGTTGGTTGGGCATAGACGTTAAGGGATTGGTCGCAACAATCCACAGCGCTTTGATTTCTCCCGATTCGATCGCGGGAAAAATATCCGTTTGCTGCAAGCCGCGCTTAGCAGGGAAGAAGCTTTCGTCAATACCCCAAAATTTAGCCACCTCGTCGCGGTGCTCTTGTTTTTCAAGAGCGCGGTAGCCGGGCAGCCCAGAGCATGACGACCACTCCCGTGTGCCCATGGCATTGCACTGGCCGGTAATAGACAGGCTGGTGCCGCCGGGAATACCAATATTACCGGTAATCAAATTGAGGTTATTGATGCCGCATACACCATCGGTACCATGGGTACTCTGGTTAATCCCCATAGTCCAGATGCTCATCGCCGACGGCGCCTTAGCATAAATTCGGGCTACGTTTTTAATCATATCGGCATCGATACCGCAGATCCGCGAGGCGGTAACGGGATCGTATTTGGCAACCGTAGCTTTCAATTCATCAAAGCCATTGCAGTGGGCTTCAATATAAGCCTCATCTTGCAGGCCTTCGGCCAAGATAACGTGGGCAAGGGCATTTAGTAGAACGAGATCAGTACCGGGAGTAATCGGCAAATGAATATCGGCAAACTGAGCGAACATGGTGACCCTCGGGTCCACCACAATCAGTGGGAATTTGCGTTTTTCCAGCGCTTCTTTCAAGCGCCAATAAATAATAGGGTGCTGCTCTGGCAAATTGGAGCCAAAGGCCATTAAACAGTGAGTGCTTTCAAAATCGTCGTAGCACCCTGGCGGGCCGTCGGCACCAAAGGAGCGCTTATAGCCCGAAACCGCAGAGGCCATGCACAAGGTCGTGTTGCCGTCGTAGTTATTAGTGCCGATCACGCCCCGCACTAATTTTCCCAGCGTGTAAAATTCCTCGGTCAACAATTGCCCGGTAGATACTACCGCGACACTATCGCGCCCGTATTTTTCTTGTATGCGCATGAACTCGGCGGCGGTTTTATCCAGCGCGGTATCCCAACTGGTGGGCTGAAAAGCATCGTATATTTTATTGCGAATGAGCGGTTCTACACCGCGCCCAGCGCTATCACTCAATTCGTGCTCAAAAATGCCTTTTATACACAACTTGCCCTGATTAACGGGCGCATTGCCTTTGCCACGACTGGTCACTGGCTTGCCTTCGGCATTCAATCCAACCTCAATTGAGCAGCCTGTGGAGCAATACCCGCATACCGCGTATTTCCATTCGACAACTTTCTTATCAGTAATTGTGATTGGCTTTCTATTCTTACGCCCAAAGATCATCTACATCTCCCCTCATCACCGCAGCACCAAATTAGAGCATGCGGACAATTGCAAGCCGCCGCCAAGCGCACCATTATGGTGATTTATGGGCTATTTACGGCGCTATCTAATTAAGATCTACAAGAACCGTGCCAGTTAACTGAAGACCCACAAAAGAGCGAGGCCATGGCACAAAGCACTGGAAACATAGCGTTAAACACGGGGAGTTTTAGCGTAAGTCGGGCGAGCGCAGACTGAAGCTCTAGGCTTGTAATTAACTTAAGGAGTGACGCACTTTAAGAATAAGCTGACAGCTGGGACATGTATTTACGGCGAGGTGTATTTGGATCGCGGCGGCGGTGCCATTTTATTTGAGTATAAAAAAGGGGCCGAAGCCCCTTTTCCATGAGATTACCGAAGCTTATTCAGTAACTTCTGCCTGCATTACCGCAACAACACGGCGGTTAGCACGACGGCCATCCGCAGTTCTGTTATCAGCAATCGGACGCTCTTCACCATAACCAACTGCACTCAGACGATTTTCCGCAATATTGTAATCGCGAATCAGCGCGTTGCGTACAGAGTCTGCACGACGCTGTGACAGCTGCTTGTTATAAGCGGCGGCGCCATTGCTGTCGGCATGACCTTCAACAACTGCTTTCACACCAGTAAACTTGGTCATGAACTCAGCGACCTTTTTCAGCTCTGAGGCATAGGCAACCGGAATGGCGTCAGAGTTGTTAGGGAAGTTGATTTCCAACTTGATGCTTTCGGAGTGTTTGATTACAAACTTGCAACCGAATTTATCAACTTGACGACCTGCTGGGGTATTTGGACACTTGTCACGGTAGTTTGGCACGCCGTCACCGTCTTTATCCAAAGCGCAGCCCTTAGCGTCGACAGCAACACCAGCTGGAGTACCTGGGCACTGGTCAATACCATCTTCAACACCATCGGCATCAGAATCAGACATCATTGGCTTTGGCGCGGGCTTGGCAACAGATGTGCCACCAAAAGCGTAGCTCAAGCCAATCGAGGCATTGCCGTCACGAGTTTCGTGGTCAGTACCATAAACCAAGCGCGTGTCACCACGAACCGACCAGTTTTCATCAATTGTATAACGTACACCACCACCCACGTTTAACTGGGTCTGGCTGTCGTAGCGGCCACTTTCATAATCCGCTTCAATAACACCCATACCACCAGCGAGGTAAGGGGTGAACTTACTGTCATTGCTGAAGTAACGCAGCATATCTACGCTACTACCAAGAATCTTTTGATCCAGCGCACGAATATTGCGATCACTTGCCGCAACACTGTACAAACCACGCAATTCAATGCCCCAGTCTTTGCTGAGTACATATTCAGCACCAAACAAAGCAACTTCGGTGCTGGTTAAGTCACGCGAACCATCAAATACTTGGTAGCCGATTGCAGGGTTCAAATACCATGTGCCTTCTTCAGCTGCAGACGCTATCGTTGGCAACATGCAACTTGCAACGGCTGCACCCAATATAAATTTACGCATAACACTCCCCTTCATTTTTTTAGAAACTTCCTTTGCTATGCCGTGAAAGCACGCCATTAACTCAGAATAACACGGGTATTGACGCTTGCACGTTTGATTTTGTGTAATTTTACCACGCCACCCAACGAACAATGCATCCCTAAAAATCAGCACTCCGAACACTTATTAGCAGGCAAGTTCCCATGCACATGCTAAAAATAGCCGTATTTTGCGCTATTACCAAATTTTCAGACAAAAAATAATCACCATTCCATCACTTTTTTTATAAATGGAATGGTCAACTTTCTCTGCTCCACTAAGCTGACCTGGTCAAGAGTATTCAATATCCCAAACAAACTCGCAAGGTCTCGTTGACAACGCATATAAATATATTCAGCTACGGCATCCGAAATACTAATACCCCGCAGTCTAGCCCGAAACTGAAATGCTGCAAGTCGCGTGGCCTCATCGGAATCGCGAAGCAGGTAAACACTAAAGCTCTGCAAGCGTGAATGCAGGTCGGCGAGGGCGATGCCCTGCTGAACAATCGGTTTTGCCGAGGCAACTAACATCCGCGCCCCGGTTGTCAGCATCTGATTGTAGCAATTGAACAGCGCTCGCTCCCAATTTGGCCGCCCCGCGACTACGTCAAGGTCGTCTAAACAGAGCAAATCTAAATACTCTGAGCCTTCCAATAGGGCCTCGGGCTCATAATCCACAACGTCAGCAAGGGGGATGTAGCGAGCGTACAGGCCATTGGCGTCAGCCAAATGGCAGCAAGCCTGCAAAAGGTGGCTGCGACCGACCCCGCCGCTAAGATAAATCCACTTTTCACCCTGCGCCATTGCCTGCTGGCGAAGCTGATTAAGCAATAGCCGATGTTCATCGGCAATATAGAAATTATCAAAAGTAGCATCGTTGTCGAGTTTGAGCGCTAATGGCAGTTGCTGACTAGCCATCAATCCCCCAGCTCCCGCTCTTCGGCAGAGGCGGGAACAGCGCCGTAAAATCCACTTTGCTTATAATATTCGTGCAAATGGTTAATCATCACCTTTATTACTGCTGCAAAAGGCAGGGCCAGCAAGATACCGACAAAGCCAAACAACTGGCCACCCGCCAAAATTGCAAATATAACCATTACCGGGTGTAAGCCAATTTTATCGCCAACTAATAGCGGCGTTAACAGCATCGACTCTAATAACTGGCCAAACCCAAACACCGCCGCAACCCCCGCCAGCGGCCATAGACCGTCAAACTGAAAAAACGCCGCCGTACCCGCGGCGCCAATACCGACGATAACGCCGAGATACGGCACGATACTCGCCAAGCCCGCAGCCAAACCTAGGATCAACGCCAAATCAAGCCCCACTATCCACAGCCCTACCGTATACACAACCGCCAAGGCCAACATAACAAGTAACTGGCCACGGGCAAAAGCACCCAATATCTCATCACACTCTTTAGCAATAAGCACTGTGCGCGCTTCAATCGAACGCGGCAGTAAATTGCGAATCGCCGCCATTAAAACATCCCAGTCCCTCAGCAAGTAAAACGTCACCACTGGCACCAAGGTCATATTGGCCAGCCACGCAATCAAGGCCAGACTAGAGCCACTGACCTTGTCCCACAGATAAAAAAGTATGCCGCCAGCACTCGCCCAATGCTCACTGATCGCTTCCCGAGCACTCTCCATAGGTTGAGTTTGCTCAGGCAAGTCCAAATATTCACGTAGTTTAGGCAGACCAGTGGACTGTACCCAGCGCAGCCCGTCGTATATGCGTTCCATTAATAGCTGCAGCTGTTCAATCAGCAGCGGCAGGGTAATAAGTAAAATTAGCGCACCACCAAGACTAAGGGTCGCAAACACCGTCACTACGGCCCAAGTCCGCCCCATGCCCCTTGCCTCTAGTCTGTCGGCAAGAGGGTCACCCATATAAGCCAATACTGCCGCCAGCAAAAAAGGCATTAATATTGGTGCCAGCAAATGAATCAGCAGTGCAATTAGGCCAAGGCCAATAATCACCCACAGCGGCTTTGGCAGGGCTTTCATAGGTGTCGACCCGACCAGCGATAGAAGCCGCGCACTGATAGCGCGGCACTGTTCATTACCACCGTACTCGCGGGCTCTTCCATCAAGCGGCCATCGAGACTCAGAAAGCGCTTAACTTTTTCCATATCGTCATTTAATACCAGCTCCAATATCAACTCATTATCCGAGAGCCACACCGTGTTAGCATGCTGAACCACCGCCAAGCCCTCTAAATAAGTAATCATATCGGCGTAAGCGGCAAAGTTCGTGATACCACTCACGTGTATCAAACTATTCGCGCTATTCACTCCCCCACTGGCCACCACCGAGTATTTTGACGCCTGCAGGTCGGCGAGCGCACCCACTGGCCTCGCTAACAAGTCTCGCCCATCCAAGCCCTCGCTCTCAAGGCGGATCACTTCGTCGCCCTGCAAAACCATCCAGCTTGCAATCCACTGTCCAGTAGAAAACTGCGACGCGCGCCCCATCAACACAAATGGCGCGGAATAACGCGCCGACGCTCGGCGCACATCGTCTACCGACATCTGCCAGAGCTGATCACTCGTTAAATTCGTTGAATCCGCTAGGTCAAATAATGGCAGCTGCAAATCTAACCCTCGGCGTTGCGCCACTTCTTTTAAATCTTTAAGGAGTTCAGCCTGACTATCAGTACCCACAAACTGGCGTCCCTCAGCGGTATCTGCCAACAGCCAAACCAATACAGCGGGGCGATTCGCCGACCACACTGGCAACCCCGCTGACTGCAGTTCTGAATTGACTTGCCGAGGGGAAAAGCTGAGGCTGAGCAGCAGTATATCTTCGCCGTTTTCACCCTTGCTGCGCTGATAATGATACTGAGTAATCAAAGGCTCAGGCCTAGCCAACACCCCCGCAACGGCGGCATTACTCGCGATATCACCCCGACCGGAGACCCGAATAAAGACTCGCTCTAGTGCCTCAGCAGCAGCCTTTTTAAGAGTTTCAGGTGACTGGGATTCCACCACCAGCTGCTCATCGTATAAATTAGCCACGGTACCGGCCACCACGGCACTCATCCCTGCTACGACAAATAGCCAGAGAACAACCGACACCCTAATAATTTGCTTCACTTGTTTTAAGCCCTTTTGCCCGTCCCAAGGCGCCATTGTAGCAAGCAACCGGGACATCGTCGTGAGTAGTGGCAAAAAGTCGCGCTTTTGCTGCTGAATTAAACTCACAATCAAGCTAGAATGGCGCCCTCTTAGAGGACAGCCAACGACTATGACTGACACCAGTAAGCCAAGCTTAAGCTATAAAGATGCCGGCGTTGATATCGATGCCGGTGATGCGCTAGTAGAACGCATTAAAGATGTTGCCAAACGCACCCGTCGCCCGGAGGTCATGAGTGGCCTTGGCGGCTTCGGTGCCCTGTGCCAAATTCCAACTGGCTATAAAGAGCCGGTACTGGTTTCAGGCACCGACGGCGTCGGCACCAAACTCAAACTCGCGATGGATGTGGGTATTCACGACACCATCGGTATCGATTTGGTTGCCATGTGCGTCAATGACCTACTGGTGACCGGTGCGGAACCGCTCTTCTTTCTCGACTACTACGCCACTGGCGCCCTAAATGTCGATATTGCCGCCAATGTAGTTAGCGGCATTGGTACCGGCTGCGAACAGGCGGGTTGTGCACTGGTTGGCGGCGAAACCGCCGAAATGCCAGGCATGTATGAAGGCGATGATTACGATCTCGCGGGTTTCTGTGTTGGCGTGGTCGAAAAAGCCAATATCATTGACGGCAGCTCGGTCAAAATCGGCGATAAGTTGATAGGTATCAATTCGTCCGGCCCGCATTCCAATGGCTATTCGCTAGTGCGCAAGATTATTGAGCACAGCGGCGCCACGCTGGATCAAGCTTTTGGCGATAGCACCTTAGGGGAAACCCTGCTGGCGCCAACGCGAATCTACATTAAACCCGTACTGCGAGTTATCAAGCAATATCGGGTCAACGCCCTTGCCCATATTACCGGCGGCGGCTTGCTCGACAATATCCCCCGCGTTCTGCCGCGCAACACCAAAGCCGTCATTGACAGCAGCACTTGGCAGCGGCCAGCCATCTTTGACTGGCTGCAAGAGCAGGGCAATGTCGAGCCACGGGAAATGTATCGCACCTTTAACTGCGGTATTGGCATGGTAATGGCGGTTGCCGCCGATGACGCCGAAGCCGTTATCGACATGCTTACCCAGCAGGGTGAAGTAGCTCAAGAGATCGGCAGTATTGAAGCCGCAGGGGAAGACGAGCCGCAAGTCACTATTGCAGGCATGTAATTCATGCCCTGCAAACTTGTCATACTGCTCTCGGGTAGCGGCTCTAATCTCCAGGCATTTATCGATGCCAGTAGAGACGGCCTGCTACCTAGCGTCGAGATTTGCGCGGTCATCAGCAATAAGGCGCAAGCCTTTGGTCTGGAGCGGGCCAAGCAAGCTGGCATCGCTACCGCTTGTATCGACCACACCCAATTCGCCAGTCGCGAAGCCTTCGATGCCGAATTACAAGTCTGCATAGATAGCTACGACGCCGACTTGGTGGTGCTCGCTGGCTTTATGCGCATCCTTACCCCGGGTTTTGTTCGTCACTACCTGGGGCGGCTTATTAATATCCACCCTTCTTTACTACCTAAATACCCGGGCCTGCACACCCACCAGCGTGCGCTCGATGCGGGTGACCGTGAAGCGGGCGCCACTGTTCACTTCGTCACCGAAGAATTAGACGGCGGCCCCGCCATAATTCAGGCAAAAATACCGGTATTTCCTGGCGACGATGCTGCAGCACTTGCGACTCGGGTACTGTCCAAAGAGCATACAATCTACCCCCTGGCGGCGCGATGGTTTGCTGAGGGACGCTTAGTGTTACAGGACTCAAAGGCGGTATTCGATGAGCAAGTCTTACCCGAAACTGGCATTCTTTTTCAGCAAGAATAGCCTGCTCGCATTAGTATTTTTCACCCTTGCAAGCCATACATTTGCAAGCGGTGGCGGCATGAGCGCCATTCACGACACTGGGCCCAAAATGCTGGTTCCCGTCCCACCCGCTAAAACCAAGCCAATAAACGCTGAACCCACTAATGCGGAATCTGTTAAAACCCCAGCCGCCCAAACAAGCAAAATCCTGCCTTACGAAGCTGAATACAAAATTAGCAGTAATAGCTTAACCACCACAGCTACTCGCAGCCTAAGCAAGCAAGGTAATAATTGGCAGCTATCCCAACACGCCAAATTGATGTTTATCAAAGTCAGCGAAGAAAGCATAATTGAAGACGGTGCCATGGGCCTGCGGCCACTGCGCTATGAATACAATAATAGTTTCAGCAGCAAGCAAGACCAAAAAATTAACTTTGACTGGCCCCGCGCCCTCGCCACCGATAAAAAATACCGCAAACCGTGGTCGGCACCGCTAACGGCAGGCACCTTTGACCAGCTCAGCGCCCAACTGCAAATGCGCCAAGCGCTAATTTCTGGCCGTTTCGATACCGCCATGGTGCAAACTGTGGTCAACCGCGGCAAACACAAAACCTACCAAGTAGAAAAAATAGGTGAAGAAATCATCGACAGCCCAGTCGGCAAATTAAATACCGTGAAGCTGCGCCGCAGCCGCGAAGGCAGCGACAGCGAAACCATCGTGTGGCTGGCGAAAGACTGGAATTTTTTGATCGTTCGGCTTGAACAAACCGACGAAGATGACACCTACTCCTTGGAGTTACTCAGCGCTACCCTCAACGGTAAAAAAGTTAAGGGCTAGCTGCTGAAGTGTTACCTATGTGGCCGGTTTGCACCCTGTAACATGGATACCTGCCTGCGCAGGTATGACTACTTTGTAATTACAGGGAATCTATTTAATCGTCGCTCCTGCGGAGGCAGGAGCCCATCTCCGCAGCGGAGTACAGACCTAGGCTTACACGCAATCACATGGATAACTGCCTACAGAGGCATGACCACTCTGTAATCGCTGGGAATTTATCTGGCCGTCGCTCCTGCGAAGGCAGGAGCCCATCTTAGCAACAGAGTACAGATCTAGGTTTACACGCAATGACATGGATAACTGCCTACACAGGCATGATTACTCTGTAATTGCTGGGTATTTATCTGGCCGTCGCTCCTGCGAAGGCAGGAGCCCATCTTAGCAACAGAGTACAGATCTAGGTTTACACGCAATGACATGAATAACTGCCTACACAGGCATGATTACTCTGTAATTGCTGGGAATTTATCTGGTCGTCGCTCCTGCGAAAGCAGGAGCCCATCTTAGCAACGGAGTACAGACCTAGGCTTACACGCAATGACATGGATAACTGCCTACAGAGACATGACTACTCTGTAATCGCAGGAGATTTATCCGGTCTTAGCGTATACCGTCTCCCATCAAGCGTTTAGCGGCCTTGCTCAAGTCTTCGGCAGGGTCACCCCAGTTTGCCCCTGATACTTACCACCGCGATCTTTATAACTCACTTCGCAAATTTCGTCTGACTCAAAAAACAGCATCTGCGCCACACCTTCATTGGCGTAAATTTTCGCGGGCAAGGTGGTGGTATTAGAAAACTCCAAGGTCACGTGACCTTCCCACTCCGGCTCCAGCGGGGTGACGTTCACAATAATGCCGCAACGCGCATAGGTCGACTTACCTAAACACATGGTCAATACACTGCGAGGAATTCGAAAATATTCCACGGTGCGGGCCAATGCAAACGAATTAGGGGGAATAATGCAGTAGTCGGCCGTGATATCGACAAAGCTCTTCTCGTCAAAAGCTTTGGGGTCGACGGTTGCCGAGTAAATATTGGTAAAAACCTTAAACTCATTGGCGCAGCGCACATCGTAGCCATAGCTAGAAGTGCCATAAGAAATAATCTTAGAGCCACCCTGATCCCGCACTTGGCTCGGCTCAAAGGGTTCAATCATGCCCTCGTTTTCAGCCATGCGGCGAATCCATTTATCCGACTTGATACTCATTGTGTCCCCTTACCTTCTCAACCGCCGCTATCGTTTAAGCCGCTACTTTATAAAAATGAATTAATCATCACTAATGGAAATATTGGGAAAGGCATTACTCTGCACCCGTTGGCGTTTGGCCAGCTCCGCCGTCATGCCAATGGCCACGCTACGATACAAAGCCGCGGCATCGCCAGAAGGATCTGCCACCATCACCGGCTTACCGCAATCGGCTTGGCTGCGGATTTGCATAGACAAGGGCAGCGAGCCCAGCATTGGCACTTGGTAATTACTCGCCATCCGCGCGCCGCCACCCTCGCCAAACACATGTTCGTGATGACCGCACTCACTACAGATATGCACTGCCATATTTTCAACAATACCCAGTACGGGAACCGAGACTTTACGAAACATCTCAATGCCTTTTTTAGCGTCGAGCAGGGCAATATCCTGCGGCGTGGTAACGATAACTGCACCCGAAACTGGCACTTTTTGGGACAGGGTCAGCTGAATATCGCCTGTGCCCGGCGGCATATCAATAATGAGGTAATCCAAATCCTGCCAATAGGTTTGATTTAATAGCTGCTGCAGTGCGCCAGTTGCCATTGGCCCGCGCCATACCATCGGCGTATCTTCGGTAACCAAATAGCCCATGGACATCGATTGCACACCGTGCGCCTCAATCGGCAGCAAGTAATGGGTACCGTAGGGCTTGGGGCGCACACCATTGGCCACACCCAACATCATTTGCACACTGGGGCCGTATATATCAGCATCCAACAGACCAACCCTTGCGCCTTCGGAGACCAGTGCCAGGGCCAAATTCACCGCGGTAGTAGACTTACCAACCCCGCCTTTGCCGGAGGCTACCGCAATAATATTGCGGACATTCTCCATGCTTTTAATATTTTGCTGAGCGGCATAGGGCGCAATCTTCCAAGTGACTCGCACTGCCGCATCGGCAATACCATCAAGGCTTTTTAACACCGAACCTAAGCTTTGTTCGTAGGATTGCTGCGCACTGCGGGCGGCAAAACCCAGCTCCACAACCGCATCGACGCGACCACCCTTCACAGCAAGAGAATGAATATCGGCAAATTGTGCTAATGGCGCGGATAAGCCCGGCAAAACCACGGCCATTAATGCCTCGCGAACTTGAGATTCCAATTCTGTCGCCATTTCCTGCCTCTACTCAAATAAACCTTTTAATCAGCGGGCGAGTATACGCGGCAGACAAGCATCGAACAACGCCATAGCAGATGCACGAGTGGCCCAAAAACGCTATAGTATGGCGCCTCGGAATCCACCCGCGCCGCCAGCCCCGCAGCTGCCGCCGCCATGTTTACAACAAGGACACTCATGTCGCGCCAGATCCTCGTTACCAGCGCTCTGCCCTACGCCAATGGCCCACTCCACCTCGGCCACTTACTGGAATCTATCCAGACCGATATTTGGGTGCGTTTTCAAAAACAGCGCGGCAACGACTGCATCTATTTATGCGCCGACGATGCCCACGGCACCGCGATAATGCTCACCGCTGAAAAGCTCGGCATTACGCCGGAAGAGCAAATTGCTAGGGTAAAAGCCGAGCACGAGCGGGATTTGGCCGGATTTTTAATCCGCTTCGACAACTACCATTCCACCCACTCGCCTGAGTGCAAACATTACTCTGAAGAAATCTATCGCCGCCTCGACGCCAATGGCCATATTGAGCGCAAAGATGTCACCCAGCTATTTGATCCCGAGAAGCAGTTATTTCTCGCCGACCGCTACATCAAGGGCACCTGCCCCAAATGTAAAACCGAAGATCAATACGGCGACAACTGCGAAGCTTGTGGTGCCACCTACACCCCAGCGGAATTAATTAATCCGCGTTCGGCCATCTCCGGCGCCACGCCAATCGAGAAAAGCTCCACCCACTTTTTCTTTAAGCTCGGCGACTTTGAAAACCTGCTACGTCAGTGGACCAGCAGCGACGCCCTGCAGCCGCAAATCGCCAATAAACTGCGCGAATGGTTGGATGCCGGCCTGCACAGCTGGGACATCTCTCGCGATGCACCCTACTTCGGCTTTGAAATCCCCGGTGCGCCAGGCAAGTTCTTCTATGTTTGGCTAGACGCTCCCATTGGCTATATGGCCAGCTGCGCCAACTGGTGCGAGGCCAATGGCCGCGACTTTAATGAATTTTGGGGTGTTGACTCCAAAGCTGAGCTTTATCATTTTATTGGCAAAGACATTATCAACTTCCACGGTTTGTTCTGGCCTGCGATGCTCGACTCAGCAGGTTTCCGCCAGCCCACAGCGATTTATGCCCATGGTTTCTTAACCGTTAACGGCAAGAAAATGTCGAAGTCTCGCGGCACCTTTATCAAGGCCGAAACCTATCTGGAACACTTACCCGCCGAATACCTGCGCTATTACTTTGCGGCTAAATTATCCGGTGCGGTAGACGACATCGACTTAAACCTCGAAGACTTTATCAACCGAGTTAACTCAGACCTCGTTGGCAAGCTAGTCAATATCGCCAGCCGCAGCGCCAAATTTGTACACAAGGGCAATGCTGGCAAACTGGCTAGCACGCAGCACAACGTCGAACTGTGGAAACGCGTCACTGGCGCCAGCGATGCGATTGCCGAACTTTACGAGCAGCGCGAATACAGCAAAGCCGTGCGCGAAATCATGGCGCTGGCCGATGCCACCAACGAATACTTTGATTCCTGCGAACCGTGGAAACTGGCAAAAAGCGAAGACACCGCGGGCCAAGCCGCCGACGTTGCCTCCCAGTGCATCGATATATTCCGCGTGCTAATGACCTATCTCACACCAGTACTCCCAGAACTTGCCGTGCAAGCCGAAGCCTTCTTAAACTGCAAGCTGACATGGCAGGGCGAATTCAGCCCACTGCAAGACCACGCCATTGAGCCCTTTAAGGCGATGATGAATCGCGTTGACGCTGACAAAGTAGCGGCCATGGTCGCTGCCAGCGGCGACAGCAGCACCGCCAAGGCACCAGCAGCGCCAGTAAAAAACAAAGTGAAAAAGGCAGCGAAAGACAAAGACATGGGTATCGCAGACACAATAGCCTACCCCGATTTTGCTAAAATCGACCTGCGAGTAGCCGAGATCATCGCTGCCGAGGCAGTCGAGGGCGCCGACAAATTACTGCGACTCACCTTAAGCCTTGGCGAATACGGCGAGCGCCAAGTCTTTGCGGGCATTAAAACCGCTTACACTGCCGAGCAATTGGTGGGTAAACTCACGGTCATGGTGGCCAACCTCGAAGCCCGTAAAATGCGCTTTGGTCTATCCGAAGGCATGGTATTGGCTGCAGGCCCTGGCGATCAGGAAATTTGGTTGCTCAGCCCCGACAGTGGTGCCAAAGCCGGCATGAAAATCCAGTAAATTCAAGCTGCTGCGCGCGGCCAGCCGCGCGCCAGGGTTACAGTATTTTAAATTGAACGCTTGATCGAAATAAACTAAGATCCGAGCCATGAGTGTCTAGCCAGCTTATTTTGCTGGTCACTGCGCACCAATACTCAGCGCGGTGTCAACACAGAACTAAACGAGGCTACAATTGTGTTAGCAGACTATTCAATACTGTTAATCGGCGCCATTCTGGTTAACAACTTTGTACTGGTGCAGTTTTTGGGCCTGTGTCCATTTATGGGGGTTTCCAATAAATTGGAAACCGCCATTGGCATGTCCAGTGCAACTACCTTTGTACTGACCCTCGCCTCGATTTGCAGCTGGCTGACCTATGAGTGGCTATTGGTTCCACTCGGTCTCGAATACCTACGCACCATTACCTTCATCTTGGTCATAGCCGTTGTCGTGCAGTTCACCGAAATGGTGGTACGTAAATCTAGCCCTATGCTCTACAAGGTGCTTGGCGTATTCCTGCCCCTGATCACCACCAATTGCGCGGTACTCGGTGTTGCCCTGCTCAACATCAATAAAGACCACAGCTTTGTTGAATCAGCCCTGTATGGCTTTGGCGCCGCCGCTGGCTTTTCCATGGTTTTGGTATTGTTTGCCGCCATGCGCGAACGCATTACCGCCGCCGATGTGCCCCAACCCTTTAAAGGCCCTGCCGTTGGTATGATTACCGCCGGACTCATGTCACTGGCCTTTATGGGCTTCGCCGGTTTGGTATAACGATGATTGAATTAATTGCCCAAAACCCGTTTATCGCATCCCTGCTGGCACTGGTCAGTCTCGGCGTGGTGTTCGGCGCCCTACTCGGTTTTGCTGCAGTAAAATTTAAAACCGAGGGCGACCCAATCGCCGACCAAGTTGAGGCATTGCTGCCCCAAACCCAGTGCGGCCAGTGTGGCTACCCAGGCTGCCGCCCTTACGCCCAAGCCATTGCCGACGGCGACGACATTAACAAATGCCCACCCGGCGGCGAAGCCACTATTGCCGCACTTGCCGATTTATTGGGTGTAGAAGCCAAACCCCTAGACGCGGTAGAAGAGTCCGTGCCCTCGGTGGCCTATATTCGCGAAGACGAATGCATCGGCTGCACCAAATGTATTCAAGCCTGCCCCGTCGACGCCATTTTGGGCTCGGCTAAACACATGCACACCGTCATCGCCAGTGAATGTACCGGCTGCGATCTTTGCGTTGAACCCTGCCCTGTTGACTGTATAGAAATGCGCCCCATTGAAACCAGCTTGCAAACCTGGGCCTGGGACAAACCCAAGCCGCCAGAAGATCTGATCGCCACCGACCGCAGCGGGGCCAGCGCATGAGCCAGCCAAGCAGAAAGGTGTGGGATATTCACGGCGGTATTCACCCCGCAGAAAACAAACAGCAGTCTCTGCAATCGCCCATTAAAGCAGCTGGTATACCCCCGCAAATAATACTACCGCTCGCTCAGCACATTGGCGCCCCCGCCAGTCCGATCATTAGCGTCGGCGACCGCGTTTTAAAAGGCCAAATGATTGCCGAAGCCAAGGGCTTTGTTAGCGCCCCCGTACACGCGCCAACATCTGGCACGGTAGTGGCCATTGAATCGCGCTTAATCCCTCACCCCTCTGGCATGAGCGGTGCCTGTATTGTGATCGACACCGACGGCCAAGACGAGTGGGCTAAGCATAGCGGCGTCGAAGACTTTCGCAGCTTAAGCAAAATGGATTTAATTGACCGCGTTCGCCAAGCCGGTATTGCCGGCATGGGCGGTGCGGGCTTTCCGTCCGCAGTAAAACTCAGTACCCGCGACGACAAACCCATTGAGACCTTAATTCTCAACGGCACCGAGTGCGAACCCTATATCACTGCCGACGATATTTTAATGCGCGAGCGCGCCGCCGAAATTATTGCCGGTGCAGAAATTCTTCGTCATTTAATCAAGCCCAGCAAAGAAACCCTGATCGGCGTTGAAGACAATAAACCCGAGGGCATTGCCGCGCTGCAAAAAGCCGCGCAAGGCACCGGTATCGAAATTGTACCCTTCCCCACCAAATACCCCTCTGGTGGCGAAAAACAATTGATTCAAATATTAACCGGCAAAGAAGTACCCGCTGGCGGCCTGCCTGCTGATATCGGCATTGTCTGCCAAAACATCGGCACCGCCACCGCAATCTACCGCGCCATATGCTTAGGTGAGCCGCTCATCTCACGCATTACGACCATTACCGGTGAAGCCTGCAGCCAGCCCCGCAATTACGAAGTACTACTCGGCACGCCAGTGCAATTTCTGCTGGACCAAAGCGGCTTTAAAAAAGACGACTGCATTCGCTTGGTCATGGGCGGCCCCATGATGGGCTATACCCTGCAAGACACCGCAGTACCAATCGTGAAAACCAGCAACTGTGTACTCGCGCCCACTGCGGCCGAACTGCCGCCACCACCGCCAGCACAAGCTTGTATCCGCTGCGGCATGTGCGCCGAGGCCTGCCCAGTGTCGCTGTTGCCCCAGCAAATGTACTGGTTTTCCCGAGCGCAGGAACACGAAAAACTTGAAGATCACAAACTTTTCGACTGCATAGAGTGCGGCGCCTGTTCCTATGTGTGCCCCAGCAATATTCCATTGGTGCAGTACTACCGCGCATCAAAAGCCGAGATTCGCCAAGCCCAGCAAGACAAGATAAAAGCCGAGCGCTCCAAAGAACGTTTTGAAGCCCGCACCGCCAGACTCGAACAAGAAGAAGCCGAAAAAGAAGCTAAACGCGCGGCGCGGCTGCAAGCAGCAAAAGATAAAGCCGCTGCCGCTGTGAGCAACCCCGACAGCAGCAAAACTGATCTTATTCAAGCGGCCATTGAGCGCAGCAAGGCTAAAAAGGCCGATGCTGCCGACCCTGCCCACGACGCCATTGCTCGCGCACAGGCCAAACGCGACGGCAAAGTTGAGGAAGAAACCCCCGCAGCAAAAACTGAGCGTCTGCAATTACTCATTGCCAGCGCGGAGCGCAGACTCACCAGCGCCCGCGAAAAGCTCGCCCTAGCCAAAGAACAGGGCGGCGAAAACGTCGAGGCCTTTGCTACTGCGGTAATCAAAACCGAAGACAAGCTTACCGCCTTGCAAAAAGAACTCGCAGAGCACCAAGCCCGCTCGACGAGTGCGCCCGCAGACACCGGCGCCACCGATCCCGCGCAAGCCGCCATCGCCCGCGCGATGGCCAAACGCGCCGGTGCCAGCGCCGACGAAAGCGACGAAGACAAAACTCAACGTTTGCAAAACCTGGTCGCCACCACCGAAAAACGCCTCGCCGCCGCCCAGCAAAAGCTGAGTATTGCCCAAGAGCAAAACGACGCCAATGTCGCCGCCTTTGCCACTGGTGCTAAGAAAACCCAAAGCAAACTCGACAGCGCAAAACAAGAATTGGCAGAACACCTTGCCAAAGTTTCGGCAAAGGCCATCACCAAAGAAGCCGTATCAGCAGAGCAAGCGAGCAGCGACGATCCAGTGCAGGCCGCAATAGAACGCGCCAAAGCCGCGCGCGCCGCCCAGGCTGATATGAGCGAGGACGACAAACTCAAGCAAAGCATTGCGTCTTTAGAAAACCGCATCGCTCGCACGCAAGAAAAACTAAGCGCCGCCCAAGAAAGCGGCGACGACAAGGCCGAGATTCTCGCCGACTCAATCGCGAAGCTACAAGACAAACTGGCTAGCGCTAAAGAGAAGTTGGGCTAAACTTTTATACAGAGCACAAAGCAGACTATGGGATTTTTAAAAGTCAGTTCACCCCACGCTCACGGGCCGATGAGCACCGCCAGCGTCATGCGCCTTGTGCTTATGGCAACCCTGCCCGGCATGCTGGCACTGACCTGGTTCTTTGGTTTTGGCACCATTGTCAACGTACTGTGGGCCAGTATTACCGCCTTAGCGTTTGAAGCCTTGGCGCTGCGCTGGCGCAAGCGCCCTATTGGTTTTTATCTCAATGATTACAGCGCCCTTGTCACCGCATTTTTGCTTGGCATTGCCCTGCCACCTGCCGCGCCATTTTGGCTGATTATGATCGGTACTGGCTTCGCTATTTTAATCTGCAAACAACTCTATGGCGGCATGGGCTACAACCCCTTCAACCCCGCCATGGCCGCCTACGTCATGCTGCTGATTTCCTTCCCCGTGGAAATGACCACGTGGATGGCCCCCAAGGGCAGTTTTGCCGGCGACCTACTCGGCCCCATTGAGGCCCTGCGTTACTGCTTTGGTTTTGGTCGCGAAGCCATTGACGCAATTACCATGGCCACGCCGCTGGATGTGCTCAAACAAAATAACGCATTACTGGTCGACGATCTCTGGTCCCAGTCAGCCCAATTCGGCCAAATTTCGGGTAAAGGTTGGGAATGGGCAAACGCCGGTTTTTTATTGGGCGGCGCCTACCTAATATACCGCCGCATTTTTACCTGGCACGCGCCACTGAGCATGCTCGCCGCCTTAACGCTTATGTCACTGTTCTTCTATGACGGCGGCAGTTCTGCCTCTGGCGGCTCGCCGTTCTTCCACTTGTTCAGCGGCGCTACCATGCTCGGTGCCTTTTTTATTGTTACCGATCCTGTCACCTCGGCGGTGTCCAATCGCGGCCGCCTGATTTACGGCGCCTTGATCGGCTTGTTAATTTATATTATCCGGGTCTGGGGCAATTACCCCGACGCAGTGGCCTTCTCCGTGCTATTAATGAATTTTGCGGCACCCTTTATTGACCACTTCACTCAGCCCCGCACTTATGGACACAACACCGGAGCCGAAAAATGAATATTCTCGGCCAATCCATTAGTAAAAACAGCTTACTCCTCGGCCTGTTTGCAGTACTCACCACGGGTGTTATTGCGGGCACTTACCTTTCGACCCGGGGTTTAATTCAAGAAAATATCCGTCACGCCGAAGAACGTGCCTTACTGCAAATTATTCCTAAATCCAGGCACGATAACTCTATGCTCGACGATGTCGACACCGTCGCCGACAGCGAATTATTGGGCCTGCGCGAAACCAAGAAATTTTATCGCGCCACCCAAAACGGCGAGTTTGTCGGCGCTATTTTGCCCGCGACCGCCCGCGACGGTTATACCGGCGATATCGATATGATCGTTGGCATCAATGGCGACGGCAGCATTGCTGGCGTACGGGTTTTATCCCACAGAGAAACCCCTGGCCTTGGCGATCAGGTAGACTATAAAAAGAGCCACTGGGTAGACGGCTTTATCGGCAAGAGCCTGAACAACCCAGACGAAAGCAAATGGGCCGTAAAAAAAGACAAGGGCGTGTTTGACCAATTTACGGGTGCAACCATCACTCCCCGCGCCGTGACTGCCGCAGTACACCGCGCCCTACTTTACTTTGATGCCAATCGCACGACGATTACGGGCATCGAGTCCGATCAGGAGCACAGCCATGAGTGATATTAGCTATCGTGACATTTCCGTAAATGGCCTGTGGAAAAATAACCCCGCCATTGTCCAGTTACTCGGATTATGTCCTCTGCTCGCCGTGACTGGCTCGGTGATTAACGCACTCGGTATGGGCTTAGCGACCATGCTGGTGCTCACGATATCCAATACCTGCGTATCAATGATTCGCAGCTTTGCCTCAGACGCCATTCGCCTGCCCGCCTTTGTAATGATTATTGCGGCGGCCGTAACCTGCATCGAATTACTAATGCAGGCCTTCGCCTATGAGCTATTCCAAATTCTGGGTATTTTTCTGCCGCTGATTACCACCAACTGCGTAATTCTTGGCCGTGCCGACGCCTTTGCCTGTAAGAACAAAGTGCTACCCGCCATGTACGACGGCTTTATTATGGGCGTCGGCTTTGGGGTAATATTGATGTTGCTCGGCGCGGTACGCGAAGTGATTGGTACCGGCGCGATATTCGCGAATATGGACTTACTCTTTGGCGAGGGCGCCAAAGCGTGGAAGATTGTCTTGGTTGATGATTACACTGCCGTACTGGTGGCGATTCTACCGCCCGGCGCGTTTATCTTTACGGGCATGATTATCGCCCTGAAAAACATCATTGACGATGGCATTAAAAAGCGCGAAGCCGCAAAATCCGTGAATGCGACACCCACCAGCCGTCGAGTTCGGGTGACGGGCAATATTAGCTAAGTCTTAGGGGTGGCGCGATAACAGCGCCACCCCCTATCACAAAGCTATTCTACTTCGGCATCAAATTCCGCTTCCATCGCCGCATCGTTGCGGTATTGAAGCTGCAATCCCTTTAAGAAATTACGCAAAATTTGATCCTTACAATCCCGATAATGCTTGTGATCGGTTTTGCGGAAGAACGCACTCAGCTCATGCTTGCTGATAATCACGTCCGCTAACGCCAAGATTGCCATTACATCCTCGGCCTTGAGGTTAAGGGCAATTTTCAGCTTCATAAAAATCATATTATTGCTTAACCGCTTTTCGTTCTCTGGCTTTGGACCTTCGCGCTTACCACGTTTATCGCTAATCAAACCGTTGAGAAATGCCGCAAGATGCAGATCACTGAGGGGCTGATAAGTTGGGTCGCCTTCACGCTTCAACCAATCGCTCACCTCTTCTCGACTCACCAAATGATCTGCCAAACCAAAAACCGATATCATTTTTGCGTCATTAAAATCGAAGATGTAGCGCACTCGGCGCAGAACATCATTATTATCCATGCTTACTTCCCAATTGATTAAACGCTAAGGCCTATTGCCTTATTTACTCTAAACGCCTTTCTGCTCAAAACTTAAGGCCTGCAAGGTCACGCCCAAGGCCACAAATTTATAGCTCGCGGGCTATTATGCCATACTTGCCTCAACAAGAGGCTGCGAACCCATTAAAGCACAGCACTGCGCCCAAAATCCTAGAGCACACTCGACCTCAACATATCGAAACCGTCCAATATTCGCGCAACTAAATGGTCTTTTGGCCGAAAGCTCCCCTGACTATTCGCATTAAAATCTTGCTGCAGGTGATTTAACATTTTGAGTAAGCGGCGACGATGCATGCCCATCATCGCTTGCAAAGGATCGGTGACCACCCCAGAAAATGCGGCAAACGACGCCAAGGCAGCCAAGACACCCGCAAACATGCCCAGACTTAGCGCCATACTTGGCTCCGGCGGAAACAAACTGTAATACCACTGCCCGAGAGTATCACCTAGCCAAAATTGCTGGATTGCCAACTCCTCTGCCGCCAGCGATGCCAGCAGCGCAGCAACACCAATACCACCTGGGGTAAACTTTTGAAAAGCAAAAGCACCAAGCACCGTGCAAGACAAGCTATTGGCAATATCGGCCGAGGCCGTGCGCGTGTATTGATATTGCTGCAAGGCATCAATCAAAAGAGGTTCAATCAGCTGGCTAAACCCTTGCTCCGCTATGGGCTGCTGATTATGCTGGCGATAGACATCATGTAGGGCGGCCAGTATATTTGCTTCTAAGGCATTATCGTGGCCTTCACGATTCAGCAATTCACGCTTAATTAAATCGCTAATCTGGGTTTGCACCTTGGTATTAAGACCCGCTGGAATCGCGTCGAGCACGCGGCACAAACCGCTTAGGCTATTTGACTTCACCAAGCTGTATTTCAACAAGGCAAGTACGCCGTATAACGGCGCCCAAAACAAATTCAGTGGTGCTCGCAGCATATCCCAGCCTAGGGCAACACGGTTTAAGGCTATGGCGCCGGGGTAGTGAAAATGACGATCAATAAAGGCCGGTACCGCCGCCCGACATTCGTCAAAATAGCGGGCTGCAGCGGCATTAATAGCGCGTTCAACATCAGATTTAAGCTCTGTATTTACATCGTCAGCAACACGCAACGCACTATCAAACTCAGAAAATTCGCTCATGGCCCACGTTCTTCATAACACACTGCCAAGGGTTCGCCCCAAATAGGGCCAAGCACTCCGTCAATCCACTCCTCGCCAAAGCACGCAACTACTTAGATTTGCGCGATTTGGTCGGCTTCGTCGCTTTTGGTGGACGAGAACCACGGGGCGCCCGTTTTGCGTTATTGGCCTCTTGCTCCGCTAACTGACTCTCGCTGGGATTACGTGAACCCTGCTTAAAGCGTCGCTTGCGCTCCGCAGCGTCTGCCGCTTTTTTCGCTTGCGCTTCGGCAATAATAATTTCCTCAGCCACCACCATGTCTGGCGTTTCCAAGCTAATTCGGCCCACCGTACCCGCACGGAGCTCATTGATCAGCAATTCACAAATTTTATGCAGATTAATACGGCCGCCCGCGCTTAAAGCACCTCGCCGCAAGGCCGCCACTTCCAAAAAGGCCAACTCGGTATCCGGAATACTCTCAAGCTGAAAGCGCTCTTTGAGCAGTTCTGGGTAGGCCTTAATCAAGTAATCCGCCGCGTAAAAACCCACGTCGTCGTATTCCATGGCAGTGCTTTTAATTGCACCAGTCACAGCAAGGCGGTAGCTACTATTGGGGTTTTCAATTTTTGGCCAGAGAATTCCGGGGGTATCAAAGAGCACAATGCCACTGCCCAAATTTATGCGCTGCTGGCTTTTGGTGACCGCCGGTTCATTGCCCGTTTTGGCAATAACCCGGTCTGCCAGCGTATTAATAATGGTTGATTTACCCACATTGGGAATACCAACAATCATCGCGTTAATGGTTTTAACGCCGGCATCTTTTGCGGGAAACATTTGCCGACACAGCGTTAACAACTGCTTAATTTTAGCCGGCTCATCGGTGGTGGTCGCAAAGGTTTTCACCCCTCGCTGCAGCTCCAAATGCGTCTGCCACGCCGCAGTCACCAAGGGGTCAGCTAAATCGGATTTACTCAGTATTTTAATACAGGGCTTGTCACCGCGAATTTTGGCAATAGAAGGGTTTTCACTGGAATACGGAATACGGGCATCCAATACCTCGATCAGCAGATCGACCTGGGGCAAAAGCTCCCTGATGTCCTTCTGGGCCTTATGCATATGCCCCGGATACCACTGAATTGCCATGTAATGCGCCTTGCTTTTAGATAAAGGCCGTATTGTACGTTATGGCGGGGTAATTTAGCCAAACTCGCCTAGGCAGTATTGCGGCTTGGGCAATACAGCGATATCTCAACACACAAAATTCCACGTTTAGCGTATCAATTGCCAGTACGCAACCGCGTAAGCAATTAGCATCCTGCGGTGACTGAGCTCCCAAAATTGCTTAACCGACGCCACCAACTCAGCTAGCTTCGACTCCGCCCACGTGGCTCATCGCCCTCATAGAGCACAATATCTGAATGCAGGAACTCTGCTGCCTCTGCGGACCCCTCTACTTTGATCGCACTGCGCGCCAACATTTCTGTTTCAAACTCAGTTAACACACTCGCTCTCACGCCAACGTCGCGCCATTGAGATGAAGACCAGCAACCTTTTGAAATTGCCCGCGCCAGCGCCAAGGCATCCAGTAGCGCTTGATTTGCGCCCTGCCCCTTGAAGGGACTCATGGGGTGCGCCGCATCGCCAATCAGAGTTGCTTTCGCGCCTTTTTCCAAGTCTTCTGCTGTGAGTAATTCTCGGTCATATACTGGGTAGCCAGACACCCGCGCGAGCGGCGTCGCCGCTAAAATCTGAGGAATGGGATCGTGCCACGGGGTTCGTCGACAAGCTTCATCTTTAAGAGCTTGTGCGCCCTTAGCACTTAACACCTTAGCGTCGTTTTCTGCCATCGGAAAGCTCAGCTGCCACATTACTGAATCTGCCGCATAAGGCATAATATAGATTCGTTCATTGCCATTGGCAGTTTGAAACACCGTGGCCGAGTCCAATAGATCACTCTGTATGCCGTCAAGATCTGCCAAGGCACAAATGCCCAAGATCACAACACAACCAAGGTAGCGTAAAGGGCTTTCATCACCTATCAGTATGCTGCGCACAACACTGCGAATACCGTCAGCACCTACCACAAGGTCAGCCTTGGCCTGTTTTATTTCCCCGCTTACCTGAAAGCGCAGGTCAACACCCTCACCCTCGCATTCTTTAAAATCGACTAACTGATGCCCCCATGCCACCGCATTGACGCCACCGAGCTGTTCAAGCAGTGCTAAACGCAAAGACTGCCGTGCAATATGCACGTTGGTGCGCTTGGGTGATTTTTTGCTACCGGAATGCATCCATTTGCGCATTCCCCACTCACCAACCACCTTCCCTGCTGTGGTATGAACCACATGCCTAGTTGAAATCACTCCGGCCTCTAAGCCGAAAATGCCGAAGCCTTCTATGGCCTTACTCGCTTGCTGCAGAGTGAGCCCATATCCCTGCGAGCGGACATCAAAACCGCTGTCTCGTTCATAGAGCGTAAAAGGAATGCCACGATGCAAACATGCCACCGCTAGGGCGACCCCGCCAATGCCACCGCCAATAATCGCTATATGGGGGTAGTTTTCTTGGTTCGCAACAGTGCGGGCAACGGCTGGGATCAAACCGGAGCCAAGGCAATTCAGGCACAGCTCAAGGTGGGCCGTCGGCCGAACGGGGCTCGGTCCCGCGCCTTTCATTTTTTCGAATTCGCCCAACTGCCGCTGATAAAGCAAGCGCACTTTCTTACGAATTCTCCGGCCTCGCTTTCCGCGTCCCTGACAATTTGGACATATGGCCCAATGACCGCTTTCATTTTTCACTGATTGACTTCGTGTTTATGGGTAGCAATTCACCACCTCGACTCGAAAGGCAATAGTAGCCTATACCGCGAATAGAAACGTAGCAGAAAAACGTGAGGATGCCGGCTTAGCGGCAAAGTACCAGTGGCCAGCAGTATCTCTTGGCCATAGCGAACAAACGAAGGCCACCCAGATGCTCCGTCATGGAAGCCTTGGCATCGAGTTCATTCAGCTTAGCGTTAACACGAAATAGCTGTTTTCAAATCGCCAAACTCCCGCCTTCATAAGAAAAAACAACGCACGTTGGATTCGCCCCAGCGTTCATGACGACCGGAAATGTGTGACGTTAATGGTATTGGTGGCAGCTCTAATTGAGCCAACGCAACATAGGCGAGCGCTGCCTCGAAGGCATTCATTAATAAGATTCAAACCGTGATCGCCCCGACCACCTCAACGCCAATTCCCCACATTAGCGGCAGATGTAAAGCGTCCCAACGGTACCAACGCACTGGAGTCCGCCCCGCAGGTTTACCTCAATGCCGTAGTCGCTAAGCCCCAAGAATTATTCGACCGATTCAATACTCGCCAGCATTCAAAACTCGACAACAGCATAATTCGCCGCTAACGCCGCTTGTTGCCGCAAGACTTTCACGGCAGGTCTGCCACGCAAATTTAAGTAGCACTGGCATTAACCCTATCGCGCGCGGCATTGAACTTACCCGCTGCAGGAACATGAGCGCCGACCTTTGCCAAGCCAAATTTCGGCATATTATTGTACACACACTCGTACATGCCTTTTCTGGAAATATAGGTTTCATGCCAGATACCAACATCACCATTACTGCCCACTTTTTTATTAAACGCTGCCCACGCAGGCAAATGTAATGACGACTTATTTTTTGCATAGCGTTCAAGGTGCTCGAAGGAGCGCCAGTACTGCACCATAACTATGGTTCGACCAAACCACACCTCGTGGCTAATAAGCCCCGAGTCTGGATTGCGATAAAGCTCTTTAATCATTTTCGGCATGGCCCTCGCCACGGGCAACCATTTATGAATTTTCCAGGGCTTATTAATTCTCAAGCCAATTAAAAAAACAACAAATTCGCCGTCGACATCAGCTGTCATCCGTTCACTAAAAATCTTAGCCATACGTCAAACCTCCTTGTTAACTTGAATACCGTGATAAATCGCGCGCTCAGTTTTTACGTTTTCAACAACGACGAATATGCTGCGCTAGTTAGATGTACGGTTAGACTCATTTGCTAGACGAATGCCTTTCACGTCAGTTGGAAGCATGCTGACATGTACATCTCGCGCCGGCGTCCGCAACATACGATGCCCATCAAAATCAGGTTCGCGAACCCGCGGTTCATCGCATGCTTTCAGCAGAGAGCGAAGGTAGCGATCTTTCTCCCGAGGCTGAGCAAAGACCGCCAAACGATCAATGACCGGTTTCGAAGCAACCTCGGATACGGATATCGAACCAATCCGCTCAATTTAAAGTACTACATTGCCCAGAGTCTCACGAATAGCGCGCGTATGTTGGTCATTCATATCAGGTCACCGATAATCATAATCCTGAGTGTTCACTTCGCGACTTTCGCGGCGGCCAACAAGCCCTATATTACGGACTGCTTGTACTTTCACGCAGTGTCTAGGCAGTTCACGCGTTCGGAAGGGGACAATTGGAGCAAAGCCACGCCTTAATTTGTGCCGCTAGCCTAACTTGCTGTAAACATGGCCATCAATAATGCACCGCAGTTTAATATTCGGTAGCTCCATAATGTCTGTATTAAAGAACTTGCAGTGATCTCTATTGATTGCCTAGAGCGCCTTTTTTACGACTGACAAAAACCTAGTCTACTCGGCCACGCACACTGAATGCTGGCGACGCCAAACTACCCCGCCACAGCAAAGGCACATCCATTCCCGGCAAGACACTTGGCGCCTGATAAACTAGCCTAAAACGCTCATTTGCCGCGCTGACCACAATGGCTGAGGAGGTACTGCTGCCACGTTCTGTCACGTACCAGCGCGGCAAGCCCATATTGAGTTCTACCCGGTACACCTCACCTGGCGCTAAATTAATCATATCCGCCTCACGCAGCACATAAGGCGAGCAGCTCTTGTCGGCTTGACTCAAGCTGCGCCCGGTATCACCGAGAGACTGCAAACTAAAGCCGCAATGTTTATCGTTATCCGCAATTTTTAATTCGGTGTCCGACACATTCTGTAAACTCACCACCAATACTGGACTGCGTTGTGCAATTGTCGCACTGTCCCAATTTAAGGTATTGCTAAGCGCGGTTGTCGTTGGGTTAATCTGTTCAAACCCGATCCCCAAACGACTCCAGCGATAAGCACTAAGCACACCCAAACCATTGGAACCTACCGCAACGGCCACTTCCATGGGTATTTGCACACCCTCCCGGTCACCGCGTCTTAGTTCAATGGCTTCGCCACTCCCTTGTTCAACAAAGTATTGCTCAATACCGTAACTCACCGGGATTTGTCCCCCAAGCACCTCTCGGCTCACTCGGCCCCGGAGATAAAGTCCAGACGGTGGCGCACTATCACTTAAGTAATCCAGTTCATAAACATCGTCTGGGCCCGCCTTAAGCAAGGCATAAACTGCGGTACCGCGGCTAAGTGCCGTGCCCGCCGTTTTACCCCGATACTGGGCCAGATCCACAGAATTTAAGCCATAGCTCAAGCGAACATAGTCTCCCCGCATTGGGTCACGTGGGTCTACCGGCGCGGTGCGCAAATAAATTTGTTCTCCACGCTGACGCACCCATTCGCGCTGCCCTGCCAAATAGCCGAGCACCCCTAACTGACTCAACACCAGCGCCACAATCAATCCTTTACGCACGGGGCTTCTCCAACTTGCGGCGAGTATTTTGCTTGGCATAACGCTGGCCAATCACAAATAGCAGTATGCCAAGCAGTAAGAACACGCTAGAGCGTGCGAGTAAGCTATGAAACAAGTCGGTGAATCTCGCCAGGGCAAGCGCACTTAACATGATACAAGCCAAACCCAGAATTTTGCCACGACCATGCTCCGTGCCACGGTAGACAAACAGCAAGCTGTACAACAGAAATACCAGGTTAAATACCAAGCGGCCAAAGCCCTGTATATCAGCACCAAACATGGCCGGTAGCACAACAAAGAGTAATACAATAAGCACAAGACCAGTTTCCAACCAGGCCTCTGGATTCACTGGACGCGAACTACTTCTCAGCAAGGTTGCCAGCCAAACCGTCATTGTCAGTAGCGCCGGCACAAGCAAATGAAACAGACCAAAGCCCGGTACGGTCGACATACCTTGCTGCGACGGCATGCCAATAAAACTGCCAACAAAAACGAGGCCTAACCACAGCACTATCGCGACACTATAAAAGACACTTTTCGCTGCTGGGTAAGCTAAGCTCGTCGCTAATTGAGCAAACCCAAAATAGCTTCCCACCAATAGCAGTAATACGGGCATAAGGAATTGTTCACCAAAGCGCCACACCCCAAAGACGTAAAAGAGCGGCAGGCTTACCAGCGCCATCGCCAACAAACTGTTAGCGCGCTGCCACCACGCCAAGGGCAGAATAGCGCAGATGAGTATCCAGCTTGCTTGCGGCAAATGGCGCTGAAACTCAAAGGTTTCTAGCCCGGCCCACAAGGCGAGTAGCACCGTTGCCAATATGCCGTGGGCGGCCGACGGCAAAGCCCATGCAAGACTTAAGGCCGCGACAAACCACAGCAAAAAACCATCGGGGTAGTGCGCATCAAAATGGTAGATTTGCGCTACCAACCAGATCCCTGCACCAAAGAGAATAGTACCGAGTAAATGCAAGCTTTCGCCCAGCGAACGGCGCTGATCCTTAGCGTGAAAAAGTGCCATGCCCGCAATATGGGCCAGTAGAATTGAACCACCAATCACCGCCAGTTTGAGATAGCGATGCATATCTGCCCAGTTATAGGCAAAGAACAAAATGACGCCCATGCCAAAAATAGCCGCGCCCAATGCCGCAAAAATGACCTTACCCCAGCGGCCATCGCCACTGTAGCTGCGGCCGAGACCAACACGGCTAGCGCCGCCAGCGCGCCCATACACCATTGCTGGGTAGCGCGCATAAAGTGTTGTTGCCTGCTCGTCTGTAATAATCCCTTCCCTTAACCACTGGGCTATTTCTGCCCGCAGCCAAGGATTGTTATTGTCCATAATGCTCTCACAAATTAGTCATTTGCCGGGCCGATAGATCCGTCTACCGGCCAAATGGTTCCCGTAACGGTGAATATACACCTTCGCAAACGCAGCCAGAAAGCTCGCTTTCAGGAAGTTACTGACTTCGTCGCAGCTTATGCGGTCAGGTCAGCTCTTCCAGCACTCGCTCGGCAAAACCATGACCAGCCTCGGCATACAGGTTAAAGGTGATGCAACCCATACGTAGAAGTTCATCATGTTGATCCGGGAATCGGGACACCACAGCGATCTTACCCTGATAATTAAGCTGGTTGAGCAATTTAACAACTTCGATATTTTCTTCGTGATTACTGAGGCTCACTAAGATCATTCTGCGCCGTTGCAAACCCGCCCGCTCTAAAAAATCCCGGTCACTGGCATCGCCTGCTACACAATTAATGCCCGCCAGTTTCAGCTTTACTGCCTTATCGGCATTTTCTTCCACACCCACTATTTTTTCTGGGTAGTGCTGGCTAAGGTAGTCATAGGCGCCACTGCCAATTCGCCCCATACCAAAAATGATAATCTCAGCTTCGCCCATATTCACCGGACGCTCCAAGACTAATAATTGGCGACGCTCCAATTTTTGCAGCCGCTCGGCGATACGTGCGTACAAGCTGTGTACATGGGTATTAAAAGGCACGGCAATAAACAGAGACAAGGCCATCGCCACCGCTAAAGTCGTCAACCACTCTGCTGGCAGCGATCCAGCCTGCACTGCCATGGCCGCTACAATCAAGCCGAATTCACTGTAATTAAATAGCGATAGACCAACCAGTAGCGAGGTACGCGCTCGCAAGCGGAACAACAGCAGTAACGCAAAGTAGATCAATGGCCGCAGCAAGATGAGTCCCGCCAAGGCTAAAGCGACAGTCAGCATGGCGCCACTCGGCATACCGGCATAGCCAATACTCAAGAAAAAGGCGGTGAGAAATATGTCCTTAAAATTAATAAGGCTTTTATACAGCTCGACACTTTTAGTCGATTTGGACAGCAGAACGCCAAACAGCAGAGCTCCTAAACCACCTTCAAGGTGCACCAGTTCAAATAAGGCCGCAGCACCAACCGCTGTGCCAATACCAAATAATACTAACAATTCCCCGTGACCAGCCTGCTTAAGCAGTGCCACTAAGATAGGTCGCAGCAGGGGCAGCGCGAGCAAGGCGATGGCCCATTCCGACGGCGGCTGCTCGGCGGAAAAAACCAAAAAGCACACAGCAAAAATGTCTTGGACAATCAAAATACCGATAGCAATTTTGGCGTGAAGTGCTGCGCCTTCGCCACGCTCATCAAATATTTTTACGGCAAACACCGTGCTTGAAAACGACAAGGCAAAGGCAAGCATCCACGCCACGGAGGTTTCGACAGCTTGAAGTTCAGGGATTAACCAATGCAGACTCAAAAGTACCAGCGCCGTCAAAGGCACTACAAACACGGTGTGTAAACTTGCCGCAGCCCAAATCTGGGGGGCTAGCAACTCCCGCACATTGAGCTTTAACCCAATAGTGAATAGCAGCAGTATGATACCCAGCTCCGACAGAGCATGAATAAGCTCGGGGTCGCCCAACTGTAAACCACCGGCGATAAAACCCGCCACTAAATAGCCGAGTAAGGGCGGCATGCCAAGACGTTTAAATAACAAGCCGGCAATAAAGGCAATTCCGACCAGTAGGGGTTCAATCATTACAACTCACTCGTTAATAGCTATCGAAAATCAAGGTCGTGGTATACGCGGAATTAGAAGTGGGGTCTGCGCCTTGTATTGTTGATAATTAGGATCACTCCCCCAGCGCCTATTTGCGCTGGCTTCAAGGAGTGGAATCCCAGTTACTTTAGTCAACACCAAAATAACAAACAACGGTGATAACAAACCTAAATACAAACAGCCACTCAAAGCTGGAAAGGCGATAATACACACGCCAATCCACACTAATATTTCGCCAAAATAATTCGGGTGCCGAGACCACGCCCATAAGCCCTGGCGAATAAATTGTCCCTGATTACGTAAATCAGCGCGGAATCGCCGCTTCTGCACATCCGCAGCCACCTCCAACACCATGCCGAGCAGCCAACACAAGAAGCCTATGCCTGCGGTCCAGCCTAAGGGCTTATCCACGCCAGACGCCATTGCCAAGATCGCCGCAAGTGAAATCAGAAAAACCCACAATGCCTGAAGTGTCCACGTTACAAGAAAGCGATAAAAATTGATTTTAATTTTGTCAAAACGTGTATCTCGACCATCCACACACACTCGCCAAAATAAAAACCCACCCAAGCGTAGCGCCCAAATGACAATTAAACCGGCGAGCAAATAATTCCGATCAGTCTCAACACTCAAACTAAAGCAAACAAGGACGACTGCAATATTGCTCAACGCCCCTGTTAAATCATAGAAGCGTTCGGTGTGATTTAAATAAGCAGGAATAAATGCCAGCCACTGCACACCAAATGCGATCAGCAGTGACCACAGGGGCAAACTCAAACCACCATATGTCGGCAAACCTCGCCCAGCTGCACTGGCAAGCAGCAAACCTACCGCGGCCATCACCAACACCGCGAGCAAGGCTTTTAACCCAGACTTTTGCATTAGCGTTCTACCCCTAGGGTTTACAGACGTGTATGCAGCTTAACCGATACGGCAACTCCCATAAGGCCTATTTTTTTGCAGGCAAACTTTTATTCAACACCACATAACCAACAACGCCAGATAATAGAGAACCGATAATAATTCCCAGGCGCTCGTCAAACAGTTGGTTCACCCCAGACTCTTCAAAGGCTAGTGAGCCAACAAATAAACTCATGGTAAAACCAATACCACAGAGTAAGGCTGTGCCATACAAGGACAGCCAGGAGATATCTTCTGGCAACTTGGTGAGTTTAAGCTTCACGCCTAACCAACAAAAACCAAATACGCCGACCTGCTTGCCCACAAACAGACCCAAGGCAATACCGAGCGGCACACCGTGCAGTAAATGATCTAATCCCACACCGCTAAAACTAATACCTGAGTTACAAAACGCAAACACCGGCAAAATCACAAAGGCAACCGCCGCATGGAGGTCGTGTTCGAGGGATTTGGCTGGCGACTCCTTATTCATAATTTTTGCGCGCATGGGAATAAACATCGCCAACACCACCCCCGCCAGCGTCGCGTGTACCCCAGACTTAACCAAAGCCACCCACATCACAAGACCAATCAGCAGATAAGGGCTTTTTTCATCTACGCCTCGGCGATTCATCAAGGTTAAAATCAATACACAAGACCCCGCTACCACAATAGCGAGCAGGGAAATTTTACTGGTGTAAAAAAACGCAATTATCAGAATGGCGCCAACATCGTCAAATATTGCCAGTGAGGTTAAAAACACTTTTAAGGCAATTGGCACGCGCTGCCCCAATAAACTTAACACCCCTAGGGCAAAGGCGATATCTGTGGCCGTAGGAATTGCCCAGCCTTGTGCGGCAACTCCATCGCCACGATTCAGCGCCAAATAAATAAACGCCGGCACGACCATGCCGCCAATGGCGCCGAGGCCCGGCAGAATGATTTTGTTTAGCTCCGCCAGCTCCCCTTCCAAGAATTCACGTTTGAGTTCCAGCCCAACCATAAGGAAAAACACGGCCATTAGGCCGTCATTTACCCACATCAATAATGGTTTAGCCAATTTCAGCGCGCCGATCTGCACCACCACAGGGGTGTCAATCAAAAGATTGTAGATGCCCACCAACGGACTATTAGCCAGCAGGATGGCCAAGGCACTGGCCAATACCAGCAAAACTCCACCGGCGGACTCTTGTTTAAAAAAATGCTGTAAATACGACGAATCTGACTGGGACATACACACCTATAAGTTATTGCTCGGAATTACCAATAGCGCCTATACGCACTGAAGCTACCCCAAGATCATACCGACTGGGGCCGACAACACAATGTTTTCTATCGAGTTTCGGTGCTGTGCATTTGTAGCATTTCAACGCTATGCTAAAGGAAGCTTTGCAAAACTACTGCGCTCCGGCGACGCCCCACCGACCTTCGCTTAGCATGCATAAAAACTGCAGTGAGCACTTTGGCTGCGCTACGTTTTCCAAAGATTCCTGGGGCCAAGAGCTACACCAATATCGCCACCGACAAGGAAATAATAAATGACCGATAAGTCTAAATTACGCGGCGCCAACTTCCCCTCCGCTCGGGATGAACTGCCCAGTAATCAGCAAGACCAACCCGCAGCCTACCGGCTGGCCTATACCGATCAAGATTTCTTATTGCGCGAGGAGCTTCGCGGCCTGCGCTTTCACTTAGAATTGCAAAAGCCTGAAATGACGCTAAAAGAACACGGAGTCGAATCCACCATTGTCATTTTCGGCAGCGCCCGCTTTCCCTCCCCGGAAGACGCCGACGCAGCTTTAGTCATTGCTCAAGACAGTGGCGACCCCGCCAAAGTGAGGGCCGCCAAACGCGACCAACGCAATAGCCATCACTATGAGCAAGCCCGCCGCCTAGGTGAACTGATTACCACGCATTCCAATCACTGTGATCCCAACGAACAACTCTATGTGGTCACGGGCGGCGGCCCCGGCATTATGGAAGCCGCCAACCGCGGTGCCAGTGACGCCGGTGGCAAATCGATCGGCCTCAATATTGTATTGCCCCACGAACAAGATCCAAACCCCTATATCAGCCCTGAATTTTGCTTCCGTTTTCATTATTTCGGCATCCGCAAAATGCACTTTATGCTGCGCGCCAAGGCCGTGGTGGTGTGCCCCGGTGGCTTTGGTACTTTCGATGAATTATTCGAGGCCCTAACCCTCATTCAAACCGGTAAATCTAAACGGGTCCCGGTCATTCTCATTGGTCACGAGTTTTGGCGCCAGGCCATTAATTTGGAATTTCTCCGCGACGAGGGGGTTATCAGCCCCGAAGACGTCAATATGATCAGTGTCGTCGATACCGCCGAGCAAGCTTGGCAGCACATCGTTGATTTCTATCAACTCAGTCCTGGCGAGCGTATTCGCTGCTGAAAAATTCTGCCAAGTCGCTGTGAGGCATGTATTTCCCACAGTGATCAGCCACGAGCAAAACCAAATAGCACCAAGAAATTAGGGGTAAATATGCTATAGTGGCCGATTGTTTTTTGTTAACACGGTTGCCCATGTCCGCCCCTATTATTCGCTTTGACGCCATTCGTTTTGCCTATCAACTCGACCCCATTCTCGACAATTTTAGCTGGCAGTGGCCGGCCGGGCAGCATCTCGCGATCTTAGGCGGCAACGGCGCAGGCAAAACCACCCTCGCCAAACTCATTACCGATCAGCTGCGGCCTAACGCTGGCGACATCCACTACGCTGCTAATATTGGCCCAGATGATATCGCTCACATCTCGTTTGATTTACACCGCGAGTTGATGGAGCACGACCGCCGTTTTGACGACAGTGAAACCCGCGACGATGCCTTCGATGTTGGCACGCCAGTGCGCGCTATTATTTTGCAAGGCCAGCCCGCCAACGCAGAATTCGACAGCCTGTGCAGCAGGCTCGGTATTACGCACATACTAGACCAGGGTATCCGCTTCATCTCTACCGGTGAAAGTCGCAAAACCTTGCTAGCCCGCGCCCTCTTAGCCAAACCTGCGGCCCTGATTCTCGACAATCCTTTTGAGGGCTTGGATGTTAAGGCGCAAGCCGAAATGCGGACCATGCTCGACGAGTTACTTACTTCGCCAACACCGCTGATTCTGCTGACCAAAGACGCCAACGATATTCCCGACTGCATCGACACCGTATATCAAATGGCCCACGGCAAAATGCTGGGTGAATGCAGTGCGGCCGCCGCCAAGCAGGCCAGTCAAGCTTTGCATCACTATGCTAAACCACTGCCCATTGCCGACGCACCAGCCCACCCCGCCGACACCGCGCTATTAGAACTACGTAATATCAATGTGAATTTCCGTGGTAATCAGGTGCTCAGCGACATCAACTGGACCTTAATGCCCGACCAGCACTGCTGTATTAGCGGCCCTAACGGCGCTGGCAAGTCGACCTTGCTCGGCCTGCTCTGCGGCGAGAACGATAAGGCCTACGGCCAAGAGGTGTACCTATTCGGCAAGCGTCGCGGCGGCGGCGAAAGTATTTGGGAGGTTAAAGCCCAATTTGGCCTGCTTAATACCAGCATGCAAATGAATAATTTAAAACGCACCAAGGTGATCGACGTGGTAGCGTCTGGCTTATTTGATTCGGTAGGTTTATACACTGACTACAGCGAGTCTCAACGCCAGATGTTAGTTGCGTGGCTAGACGCGCTTGAACTGTTGCCCCTCAAAGAGCAGCGTTTCGACCGGCTGTCATTTGGTGAACAGCGCATGGTTTTACTGGCTAGAGCCATGGTCAAGTCGCCCCGTATTCTTATTTTAGATGAGCCCTGCATCGGCTTAGATAACGAGCAAAAATCGCGATTGCTCGGCGCCGTAGACCAAATTGCCGCCCACGGCCAAACCCGCATTTTATTCGTTAGCCATCGCAGTGAAGAACTGCCCGAGTGCATCAATCAGTTTATGGATTTAGTCCCCGCGGCGCAGGGCGGCTATACCGCCCAGATCCGCGAGGCCTAAGCCAGCCATTTTAGCTAGTCAAATACGCTTCGAAACCAGCCCCACACCTTCTCAGGTTCCGGGGCGCAGCCGCCGCGCTCACGGGGTGCACTGCCGCTCATAAAGGGCATATAACGCGCGTTTTCACACCACGACTGACTAAGCTTGCCACTGATGCTGTCCACCCACTGATACTCTACGCCATCTACCAGTGAAAATGGCATTTGCTCGGTGCTGGCCTCGGCCATAAACTGACGCCACACCATTAAGGCACCGCTGGCGCCGGTTAAGCCCGTTGAGGTGTTATTGTCTAAACCCATCCAGACCACAGCCATATAGTCCCCGGCAAAACCAGCAAACCAAGAGTCGCGGGTATCGTTACTGGTACCGGTTTTACCCGCCACCCGATAGTCTTTGGGCAACACCTGATACACCCCTTTGCCCGTGCCTTCGCGCACGGTTTCTAACATCGCGTATTGCAATAAATGCACTGCTGCAGAATTGACAACCTGTTTTGGCTTTTGCGGGTAGCGCGCCAATAACTCGCCCTTATTATCGGTAATGGCATAAATCGTACGCAGCGGTGTATAACGGCCATCTGCCGCCAAGGTCTGGTACATCGCCGCGACTTCTATTGGCGCCAACTCCGCTGAACCCAGTAACATCGATGGCACTTCGAGTAAGGGCCGCTGCACGCCAAGGCGCTGGAACATGGCCATAACCTTATCCAAGCCAACCTGCATACCCAACCGCGCAGTCGCTAAATTATAAGAGTGGGCCAATGCGGTGTGCAGGGGCACCTCGCCGTGGGATTTGCGATCGTAATTCGAAGGCCGCCACTGGCTGCCATTGGCATTGCTGATCGATACCGGCTCATCCGACACCTTGGTCAACAAACTATATTGATTGGGTTGATTTAGCGCGGCCAAGTACACGGCGGGTTTAGCCAATGAACCAATGGGCCGCAGCGCATCTAGGGCGCGGTTAAAGCCAGCGTATTTTGGCCGCTTGCCACCAATTACCGCGACGACATCACCGCTGTTTACCTTGGTCACGACCATGGCAACTTCTAAGTCTTTTTGACGGGCTTCCAGTCGCTGTAGGGATTTCACCGTTGCCTTTTCTGCGCGGCGCTGCAAAACCGGGTCAAAGGGCGTAAATATTCGCAAACCACTGGTTTGCAGCTCCTTGCTCTGATAATCACGGCTCAATTGACGCCGCACCAAGTCGACATAAGCAGGGTACACGCCGGCCAGTGCCGAGGTTTTGGCTAACTCTAAAGGCTCTTTCTGCCACTCTGCCAATTGCTGCGTGGTCAGCCAACCCTCTTCCTCTAGCTCGCCGAGCACAATATTGCGGCGGGTTTTGGCGCGCTCTGGGTGACGCCACGGGTCGTAATACGACGGCCCTTTAACGAGGCCCACCAGCATCGCAACCTGCCCTAAATTTAACTCCTCTAGGGGCCGGTTATAGTAGTGGCGCGCGGCAAGACCAAAGCCGTGAATAGCCCGATTGCCCTCCTGCCCCAAATAAACTTCGTTGATATACGCTTCTAAAATTCGGTCTTTGCTGTAATGCATCTCGGTTAAAATCGACATCACCGCTTCTTTGGCCTTGCGCCACAAGCTGCGCTCATTGCTGAGAATCGTGTTTTTAACCAATTGCTGGGTGAGTGTGCTGCCGCCCTGGACCGTGCGTCCCGCCTTTATATTGGCGAGCATAGCGCGCACGATACTGCGCGGCGAAATACCAAAATGGCTGTAGAAGTGCTGATCTTCCACCTGCACCAAGGTTTCAATCAGCATTTGCGGCGCTTCGGCAAGGCTTAACATCAGGCGGTCTTCATGGCGGCCGGGATACACCCCACCAATCACCATGGGATCGAGCTGCTCTTCAGCGATGCGATCACCCAATTTATTGCGCACCACGCCCACCGTGGTCGAGTTCATTTCAACCTCAATCTTGCGCGCGGGCTGCAGGCCGTCAGCAAAGGCGAAGGGCCGCAGATAAATCGTAAAATGATCGCCCTGACGAAAGTAACTACCTGGCTGATCCACCAAACGGCGGCTACTGTAACCCAGCTCACCTAATTCTGACTCTAGCTCATACGCCGTTAGAATAGCCCCCGTCGCCAGTACTAAGGGCCGTGCGTAGACTTTGGCGGGCTGCTCATAGCGCTGACGGTCAAACGTGCCGCGCACCTTGGCATCGCAGTAAGCGAAAAAAATCAACATGACGACCGCAAACGCCAAGCTAAGCTTGACGAATAAACCCCACCACGAGAATGTTGCTGCGGAAGCGCCACTCCCCTTAGATGCTTTCTTAACCATTCAATACGACCAGATACATTGCAAATCAGAATTCAAACCGGATAATAGCGGCACTTTACCGCAAGTTACTGGCAAATCAGATGAAAAAATACCACCTCTATGGAATTGGCGCCGCCTTAGTCGATACCGAAATCGAAATTAACGACGCAGAATTGCAATCCCTCGGCGTGGAAAAAGGCCTGATGACCCTCGTCGATGCAGCCCGTCAACAGGAACTGTTGGACAAGCTCAGCGGCCATATGGTTCACGCCAAACTCGCCAGTGGTGGTTCCGCCTGCAATAGCATTGTCGCTGCAGGCTATTTTGGCGCCAACAATTACTACTCCTGTAAAGTGGCGAACGATGAACACGGCCACTTCTTTATGAACGACATTAAAGCCGCCGGGGTCGATGCCGATTTTGACGGCGACAAGGCCGTCGGCACTACAGGTAAATGTTTGGTGCTGATCAGCCCCGATGCAGAACGCAGCATGAACACCCACCTGGGTATCAGCGAAACATTGTCAGTGGCCGAAATCAATGCCGAGGCACTCGCTCGCTCTGAGTATTTCTACGCCGAAGGCTATTTGGTTACCTCTGACTCTGGCCGCGCCGCGGCGATCGCCGGTCGCGAACTCGCTGAAAGCAACGGCGTCAAAACCGCGCTGAGCTTTTCAGATCCTGGGATGGTTAGCTTTTTTCGCGACGGTTTAAACGACATGCTGGGCAACGGGGTAGACCTGATTTTCTGCAATGAAGCTGAAGCGCTGGGCTGGGCAAACAGCGAGTCGCTTGATGACGCCGTTGCCGCACTGAAACAAGTTGCCAAGACCTTCGCCATCACCCTCGGTGCCAAAGGCGCACTGGTGTTTGACGGCGAACAATTGCATGAAATTTCAGGCCATAAGGTCGCAGCGGTAGACACCAACGGCGCGGGCGATATGTTTGCTGGCGCGTTCCTCTACGGCATTACCAACGGGTACAGCTACGCCAAGGCTGGCGCGCTGGCTAGCCGCGCTGCCGCCGAGGTTGTATCCCAATACGGTCCACGCCTACTCGGGCCGCGACATCAGGAATTACTCAGCGAGTTAAATCGTTAAGTACTCATTTGCTAGGCTGTCTCACGCGCTGGCGCGTTGAGGAAGCCTAGCGCCGTAAAGCTAAAACCTTGAAATCCCCGCCTTCTGACCACATATCAGCGTTATGACTTGCTGTATTTGGACTCCCCATGAGCACTAGCCCTTCGCTACAACTGATTTGCCCGCACTGCGCCGCAATTAACCGCGTACCCGAATCGCGCCTTACCGATGCGCCGGTATGCGGCAAGTGCAAGGCGCTATTGCTCGATGGCAAGGTCGTCAACGCCAGCGATGCTAATTTCAATCGCTATATTCAACAAAGCGGTTTGCCCGTGCTGGTTGATTTTTGGGCGCCTTGGTGCGGCCCCTGCCGCTCCTTTGCGCCAGTTTATAGCGAGCTTGCCGCCGAAATGCCCACTCATGTCAGTTTTCTTAAACTCGACACGGAAGCCAACCAGAACACGGCTGCGCAGCGTCAAATCCGCTCGATCCCGACGCTGATTCTATTTCATGGTGGCCGCGAAATTGCCCGGCTGTCTGGCGCACTGCCCAAGGGACAATTCAAGGACTGGCTAAACCAGCAACTGGCAACGCTATAGGCCAGCACGTTGCAAACATAAAAAAAGGCGGAGCCATTAACGCATCCGCCTTTTTTTAATTCAGATAATTCGCCTTAATTTTTTCGCAAGAACCCTACCAGCTTAGGGTCTTCAAACATGCTATTAAGCACTTCCACCACAAGGCCGTTAACCAGCTCGGCATTGTGAGACTCGCTTGGCGCATTAAAGAACTTCTGCTTGCGTTTCACTCGGTAGCGGCCTTCATAGCGCTCATTACCGCGACTAGCAACCACATTTACCACAGCTAACATATCCATGTCATAACCAACCCCGTCTTCTTTCGGGTGGTTGTAAACCAGCGATTCAAAAATCACATGGAGATCTGCCGTGTCGGCGCGCAGACTGTCGGTATCGTAGCCCATTGCCGCCATGTGCTTAGCCAAGGGCTTTTCAACCGCCAATGACAAATCGTTGGCAATGGTCACCACTGAGGTTTCGCGGTATGTGCCACCGCGGCTGCCCAGCACCTTGTTTTGACGCTGGTCACTGACCCTGACATGAACAGGGCTATTATTGCCAATACGCGCACTGGGCTCCGAAAATTTCGGGCTCAATTGAATCGCTTGCGGACTAGAGGCGCAGGCCGTAAGCCACACGCTGGCGGCGAGCACACAGGTTTTAAGTAAAGTTGAGTAAACCATCATTTATCCTTGAGATAACAAGTCACGTAAATCAGTTATAGCACCATTGGCGCGGCTAATATAAGACGCCATCACCAGTGAATGGTTGGCTAAAAAACCAAAACCACTGCCATTTAAGACCATTGGGCTGAACATTGCCTGCTGGGTTCCCTCTAGCTCACGAATTATTTGTCGTAAACTCACACTCGCATTTTTATTGGCCAATACATCGGCAAAATCCACCTCTACCGCCTTCAGGAAGCAAATCAGCGCCCAAGCCGTGCCGCGGGATTCGTAAAATACATTATCAATTTCCAGCCATGGGGTTTTTATCTGCAACTCAGTCGATGCCGGCGTAGACTGCCGTGCATTGGCGTCGTTGGCTAGATCCGTGTTCAAGCGCGGCCGCCCAACACTGGCACTCAAGCGCTGCGACAAACTCCCTAAACGTGACTCGACACCGGCCAGCCAGTAGCGCAAATTATCGGCGCGGGCGTAAAACTGGGCCTGGGGCTGATCTACATCAGCCAAGCGGCTGCGATAAGCCTTAAGAAATTTAATGCCCTGCCGGTATTCCGACTCAGAAGCAGGCACCGCCCAGCTATTATTAGAGAAGCTGAAGCGCGGCTCGGCCTTAGCCAGGTCGCCATCTTCTTGGGACTGCGACTGCGAGCGACTAAAGTTCTCGCGCATGGCGCGGCTAAGGTCTCTAACTTGAATAAGCACTCCGTATTCCCACGCGGGCATATCGTCCATAAAAATGCCTGGCGGGCTTATATCATTACTAATAAAACCGCCCGGCTTGTCGAGCAATGTTTCGGTAACATCAATTAATGCCGAGGTTGTTGCGCTGCCAATAACACCCACTTTGGTGTCTTTTTGCAAATACTGGGTATTGGGCATATCCGGTGTAAAGCTCCAATACACGCCAAATATCATCACAATCACGAGATAGACTGGCACGACGACAGCAGCTATTTTTAATGCAAGCCCATTGCCGAGCCATTCTTGCGCGCTCTCTTTGGCCCTAGCCACTAGGTCTTTTAGTTTTTCAATCATTAGTGCATTCCTGTGTGTTCAGTCGGGCTCATTGTGGAGCTAGATGTGGTGTTTGCGCTGGGCGCGGGTTTGAGCACACTAATTACCGGCGCATCGATGGCAAGAATCTCACCCTCAGCGGTTTTAAGGGTAAATTTCACCCGATCACCGTCTGCCAGCGGTCTGGTTAAATTAATTAACATTAAATGGTAGGCACCGGGCGCAAAAACAAATTCCCCGTTGGCCGGCACGGTGACCGCGTCCTCGCGCTGCATCGACATCATGCCATTACGATGCTGATGCCCATGTATTTCCAAACGCTCGGCGGCATCACTATCACCAGCCACAATCCGAACCTCTTGACCACGCGAATTTTGCACACTAAAAAATGCTGCGGTATTGCGTTGGCTGGGCGGCAAGCCCCGCACATAGGCATTTTCTACCGTAATTTGATCGGGCTGAGCCTGTAGCACAGCACTGAATAACAGCGCGGCCAAGCCGCCAACACTCATCCACTTACAACTCACAAACCCTCCAAGGCGCCGCCGCTTGCTTTTCGGCGACACAATTATTCGAACAACATAGCCTGAACTTAACCCTTCCGGGCAATACCTGTAAACTCGCTAGCAATGTGAATTTCGGCATCGAAACAACTAATTATGGCGTATCATAACGCCACCACAGCAGTGATTGTATTTATGAAACCGCTTTTATTATCGCTTATTTTTCTGCTCTTGGGTGCCAACGCCCACAGCCAGGATTTTTTTAATGCCACGCCACAAAGCTTTGGCGACAGCAATCCTAGCTTTTTGCCCGTGGAACAGGCCTACCAGTCAGACCTGCAGTGGAATAAAGACAATTTATTGCTTGGCTGGCAAATAACCGAGGGCTATTACCTCTATCGCGAACGTTTCGAGCTTAGCGCCAGCGTTGATGGCAAGCCTGTGGCGGTTAATAGCCGCTTTGAACCCGGCAAAGTCAAACAAGACCCTTATTTTGGCGAAACCGAAGTTTACTATCACAATACATCTATCGCGATCAGTGACATACCCAGCCAGCCCTTTACACTGAGTATTACGTCCCAAGGCTGCGCCGATGCTGGGCTATGCTATCCACCCCAAACCCAGCACTACCGTATTGATTCGATCAGCCAGCTAATTGAACAAACGACCGCACCCAAAAAGACCAGCCCCCTGCCCGCCACCGCAGATGTACCAACACTTTGGCTAATTTTAATTTTTGCCGCGCTCGGCGGCGCCATTCTCAATTTAATGCCCTGCGTTTTCCCGGTATTGGGTCTCAAGGTGCTGAGCTTCGCCAATGCCCGCAGCGGTAGCCCCGCCAGTCACGGTGTCGCGTACAGCGCTGGCGTAGTGTTGAGCTTTGTTGCGGTGGCCGGAGTATTAATCGCGCTGCAACAAGCTGGGCAAGCCATCGGCTGGGGCTTTCAACTGCAAACACCGTGGTTTGTCGCCCTACTCGCCAGCCTATTCTTTGTGCTGTCGCTGAACTTACTCGGCGTGTTTGAGATTGGCGGCAGCTGGATGAGTGTCGGTGACGACCTCAGTCGACAATCGGGTTATAGCGGCAGTTTTTTCACTGGCGTACTCGCCACCGTGGTCGCCAGCCCCTGCACAGCGCCCTTTATGGGCACGGCAGTGGGCTTTGCCGCTAGCCAAACACCGGCCATTTCACTGCTCGTGTTTGCCTTTATCGGTATCGGCATGGCGCTCCCGGTATTGTTGTTAACACTATTCCCCGCTGGCTTGCGTCGCCTTCCCAAACCGGGGCAATGGATGATCACACTCCGCCAGCTACTCGCCTTCCCCCTACTCGCCACCGCCGTGTGGTTAAGCTGGGTGGTTGGTCGCCAAACCGGCGCGAACGGTATGGCACTTATTTTATCTGCTTGGCTACTAATTGGTTTTGGCCTCTGGCTCTACAAACAGGGCCCAGCAGCCAAAATACTGGCCATGGTCTCTTATATTGCCGCACTAAGCCTTATTCTAATTGGTCTCAACAAGCCGATTGAGAATAACGCCATTGTGTCAGGCTTTGATAGCAGCCAAATTCAACGCCTGCGCGAAAGCGGCCAAAATGTGTTTTTAGATGTTACCGCCGACTGGTGCATAACCTGCGCCGCCAATGAAGCGCTGGTGTTACACACCGATACGATTCGCGCCGCCTTTATTCTTCACAATGTCCACTATGTCACAGCCGATTGGACGCGCTACGATCCGGCCATCACCCAGCTGCTCGCCGATTATCAGCGCAACGGCATTCCACTCTACATATATTTCCCAGCGGACCTTGCTGCTAGCCCCATCGTCTTGCCGCAGGTCTTAAGCAAATCGATGCTCCTTAGCTTGTTAGAGGAGTCAACTTAGGCCGATATCGGCGGTTTTCAGTGTTAGCACCGAAAACACTAGAGGGCACAAAATTCCGGTCATCTTCTGCAAACTTGCGGCTAACTGCACGCTATCTTAAAAAATTCACGGGATGCGTTGGACTCATAAAACCAAATAAGGCACAATCTGCGCATAACCTGAATTAAGCAAAATAGCAGTGACCTATGGCATCGATACTCGTACTTCACGGTCCCAATCTCAATCTCCTTGGCAGTCGCGAACCCGGCGTATACGGCAGCGCCACACTTGCCGATATCGACACTAGGTTACAGCTATCTGCCAAGGCGGCCGGGCATCATTTGCAATCAATGCAAAGCAACGCCGAATACGAGTTAATTGAACGCATCCACTTGGCGCGCCCTGAAGGCATCAACTTTATTATTATCAATCCCGCAGCCTTTACTCATACCAGTATTGCCCTGCGCGATGCCCTGCTGGCAGTAGACATCCCCTTTATTGAAGTGCACTTGTCCAATGTGCACGCGCGGGACAGTTTTCGTCATCATTCCTATTTTTCAGATATTGCCCAAGGGGTCATCTGCGGCCTGGGCGCTGCGGGTTATGAATACGCCTTGCAAGCAGCTATAAGCCAGTTAAGCGAATAACAAAACTAATCACTTCACTCACATTAAAGAGAGTTTCTATGGACATTAGAAAAGTAAAAAAGCTAATTGAGTTACTCGAAGAATCGAATATCGACGAGTTAGAGATAAAAGAGGGCGAAGAGTCAGTACGCATCAGCCGCAATAGCGCCGCCAAAGGCATGATGGCTCCTCAGTATATGCAACAGCCAATGCAATACGCGCCACAGCCAGCAGCCCCGGCACCAGCCGCTGCTGCTGCAGCTCCAGCTGAAGCGCAAGGCCCAAGCGGTCATTTAATTAAGTCGCCCATGGTCGGTACGTTCTACCGTTCACCTTCACCCTCTTCACCCGCCTTTGTTGAAGTTGGTCAGCACGTTAAAGCTGGCGATGTCATCTGCATCGTTGAAGCCATGAAAATGATGAACCAAATTGAAGCAGACAAGTCTGGCGTAATCGAGGCCATTTTGGTTGACGACGCTGAGCCCGTGGAATTTGACCAGCCCTTGATCACCATTGTGTAACACCGGCATAACTACGATCAAAGCACCAAAAGAGGGATTGATTCCAAATGCTTAAAAAAGTCGTCATTGCCAACCGTGGTGAAATTGCCCTGCGGATTTTGCGCGCCTGCAAAGAATTGGGTATTAAAACGGTAGCAGTACACTCAGCCGCCGACCGCGACCTGATGCACGTCCGTCTAGCTGACGAGTCCGTGTGTATTGGCCCCGCGCCATCGCCCGCGAGCTACCTGAATATTCCAGCTATCATTAGCGCAGCAGAAGTCACCGACGCCGTCGCCATTCACCCCGGCTATGGCTTCCTCGCCGAGAACGCTGACTTTGCTGAACAAGTTGAAAAGAGTGGGTTTATCTTTATTGGCCCCACACCCGACCTTATACGCATGATGGGCGACAAGGTCTCTGCGATAAAAGCCATGAAAAAAGCTGGCGTACCGACGGTACCTGGCTCCGATGGCCCCATCACCGATGACAATGAACACACCTTAAAAGTGGCCAAGCGCATCGGCTACCCCGTCATTATTAAGGCAGCAGCTGGCGGTGGTGGCCGCGGTATGCGAGTAGTTCACAGTGAGGCAGCGCTGCTCAACGCCGTCTATGTCACGCAGTCTGAAGCCAGCGCCGCCTTTGGCGACGGCACGGTATATATCGAGAAATTTCTCGAAAACCCCCGCCACGTCGAGATCCAGGTTTTGGCCGACGGCCAAGGAAATGCTATTCACCTAGGCGACCGCGACTGCTCTTTGCAGCGTCGTCACCAGAAGGTATTAGAAGAAGCGCCAGCACCGGGCATTCCCGACGAGATTCGCGCCCAGGTCGCCAAGTCTTGTGTTGATGCCTGTATTGCCATTAATTACCGTGGCGCTGGCACCTTCGAATTCCTCTACGAAAACGGCCAATTCTTCTTTATTGAGATGAATACCCGTATTCAGGTTGAGCACCCCGTCAGTGAAATGGTAACCGGTGTCGACCTTATCCAGCAGCAGCTGTTAATTGCTGGCGGCGAGAAACTGTCTATCACTCAGGACGATATCAAAATCAAAGGCCACGCCTTTGAGTGCCGGATAAATGCCGAAGACCCTAAAACCTTTATGCCCTGCCCAGGTTTGATTAAGCACTACCATGCGCCGGGTGGCCTAGGCGTACGGGTCGACTCGCACCTTTACAGCGGCTATACCGTTCCCCCTCATTACGACTCGATGATCGCCAAAATCATCACCTGGGGAGACAATCGCGAAATCGCCCTCAACCGCATGCGCAATGCTTTAGATGAGCTGGTGGTAGACGGCATTCGCACCAATACCGACTTACATCGGGATCTGGTTCGGGATGCGGCTTTCCGCGAAGGTGGCGTAAGTATTCACTACCTAGAAAAGAAGCTTAAACTGTAAAATAGTTTAAACTGCATATTCAAAAGGGGCTTCGGCCCCTTTTTTACATTTTGCCGACATTATTAAATTTCAAGAAGAGCCTACCCTATGACCTGGTTACAACTGCGCCTAGATACCAACCCAGCTTCTGCGCCGACGCTAGAAGATGCCCTGCTGGAAATAGGCGCTTCCGCAGTGACCATGGAAGACAACGCCGACCAACCCGTGTACGAGCCCGGCGTGGGAGAGACACCCATGTGGCAACAAACTCGGGTAACCGGTTTATTCACCGCCGACACCGATATGGATGCCGTTCTCGTCGCCTTAGAAGCGCAATTAGGCGAAGCGCTGCCGCCCCACCGCAGTGAAATTTTGGAAGACCGCGACTGGGTTCGGGAGTGGATGGACAGCTACCACCCCATTCAATGCGGCGAGCGCCTGTGGATTTGCCCAAGCTGGCGGGAGCCAGTGGACCCCAGCGCAGTGAATCTATTGCTCGACCCCGGCCTCGCCTTTGGCACCGGCACCCACCCCACCACGTGGCTGTGCATGCAGTGGCTAGATCAGCAAAACCTCGACGGCTTAACCGTTATCGACTATGGCTGCGGCTCAGGCATTTTAGGAATTGCAGCGCTGCTACTCGGCGCAAAAAGAGTCATTGCCATCGATAACGACCCGCAGGCACTGCTCGCAACCCGCGACAATGCTCAGCGCAATAATATCGACCACGACCGTATCGACTGCCTGCTCCCAGAGCAAATACCCAGCGATTTGCATGGCGACGTGATGGTTGCCAATATTCTCGCAGGCCCGCTAATCTCGCTAGCCCCCAACTTAGCGGCAGCGTTAAGCCCCGATGCGCCGATTTGTCTATCGGGTATTCTCAATAGCCAGGCCGAAGAATTGCTGACTTGCTACCGACAGTGGTTTAATGCGCTAGAACTGAATGCCAAGGACGAATGGGTCCGCATCAACGGCAAGAAGAAACCCTAAACTACTTAAGCACATTGAGCTCATGCCTAGCGAACACCAAGCACCGACTGACGTAGTTGAAAGTGTGTCATGCCCGCAATGCATGACGCGCTTTCGGCTCAAACCCCAGCAACTGAGTGCCGCTGACGGTTTAGTGCGCTGCGGCGTGTGCATGAGCATTTTCAATGCGGCAACGACAAACACGCCAGAAGCGCATTTACCCGCCGCCGAGCCACAACAAACCGCGCCCGAGCCTGCCGAGACGATCCACGCTGAAAGTGACGCGACCGCAGACTCCCCCCTAGACCTTATTGCCGGTTTAAGCACGCTAAACCATGACTTTGAACATCATCGCCCGCGTCACCAGCCCCGACGCTGGCCGTGGCTGATAGCGAATTTCATTGCCCTACTGGTACTGGCCGGGCAAGTTGCACTCTGGCAAAAGGACGCGGTATTCGCCAGCCCCGCTGGTGACTATTTACAGCAGCTATGCCCACTGCACCCACTACTGTGCGAGAACAAAGCGCCGGAAGCGCGCCAACTGGGAGACGTAGTGAGCACCCACCTTCTGGTTCGCAAACACCCTAGCGTGGCCAACGCACTGATTGTCGATACTATTTTATTAAATCGCAGTGCCGAGCCAGGCCCGTTCCCCGCCCTGAAGCTGCACTTCAGCGACATAAATGGCCAAACCCTTGCCAGCAGGGTGTTTCAACCCCGGGAATACCTGGCCGGAGAACTTAATGCGCTGTCAAATCTTGCCAGCCAGCAACCGGTGCACATTGCGCTAGAAATCGTTGACCCAGGCTCCACCGCCGTGAACTACCAGTTACAACTGCTGCCGTAAAGCCCCATTTGCGCACTTCTTTCACACTCAGAGTTGGTTATTTTCTGAGCGCAAGTCTTCCGGTAAAGTCCGCAAGCGAGTATCATAGCTGCCCTGTTTTCCCACTGTTAAGCACCCTTTTTTTCAGGCATGGCGATGATCCAGATAGGTCCTCACAAGCTTCCTGCTCGCGCTGTATTGGCGCCGATGGCGGGGATTACTGACCTGCCCTTTCGCAGGCTGTGTCGGGAATTTGGCGCCGGTTTAACTGTGTCAGAAATGGTGATTAGCGACACGCAGCTCTGGCATACGCGCAAAAGTCATTTACGCCTAGCTCACGACGACAATACGCCCCGCGCGGTGCAAATTGCCGGTGCAGAGCCAGCGATGATGGCAGAAGCCGCAAGAAGCTGTATGGAAATGGGCGCCGATATCATTGATATCAATATGGGCTGCCCAGCGAAAAAAGTGTGTAAGCGCGCCGCCGGTTCCGCTTTATTAAAGGAACCTGAGCTGGTTGAGCAAATACTCAAAGCAGTCGTTGCCGCAGTAGATATTCCAGTGACATTAAAAATTCGCACTGGATGGTCACCGGACCAACGCAATGGCCTAGCCATTGCGAAACTTGCGCAAGATTGCGGCATTAGCTCACTGGCGGTGCATGGTCGTACTCGACAATGCCGATATTTGGGAATGGCCGAGTACGATACGATTGCCGCGATTAAACAGGCAATTAGCATACCCGTATTCGCCAATGGTGATATCACCAGTGCCGAGCAAGCTAAATATGTATTGGATTACACCGGCGCCGACGGCGTAATGATCGGCCGTGGCGCACAGGGTAAACCATGGTTATTCCGTGAAATAGCCAGCTATTTGAGCACCGGAATTTTGGCTCCGGCCGCGACCACGGCAGAAATACAAGCAGTTATGCTGAGCCATCTCAGCGCGCTACACCATTTTTACGGAGAACAGAACGGCCTGCGTATCGCGCGCAAACATTGCGCATGGTATTTGCAGGAGCACGACGCCAACACTGGCTTTCGCAGTGAATTCAATCGCCTTGAATCTGCCAGTGCACAACTAGATGCTGTACATCGCTACTTTGAACAGCACGGCCAAACTTTACAGGACGCAGCAGCATGAACTTAACCAGCACCGACACCGCAGTGATGACTGAGGTCAGCGCCAACCCAACACCGTCGGCCGACGATATTAGCAAGGCAAAAACCTTGCGTGACAGTGTCGCCATAGCCCTTAACAACTACCTGACCAATCTAGACGGCCAGGACGTTTGCGATGTTTACAATATGGTTTTATCGGAGGTAGAAGCACCCCTACTCGAAGAAGTCATGCGCTACACCCGCAATAACCAAACCCGCGCATCGCAAATGCTCGGTTTGAATCGCGGCACCTTGCGCAAAAAGCTCAAGCAATATGATCTCTTGTAATTCGCTGCTCTGAACACAAATTTCGACACCCTTTTTTAAACCTTAAGGTAACACTCTCTGCATGACTACTGACAATCAGGCCCGTCCCGTAAAGCGCGCACTCATCAGCGTTTCCGACAAATCCGGTATTGTTGAATTCGCTCGCGAACTCAGCAAACTCGGTGTTGAATTACTCTCTACTGGCGGTACGTTTGCCCTGCTCAAGCAGAATGACATCGCAGTGACCGAAGTATCCGATTACACCGGCTTCCCCGAAATGATGGATGGCCGCGTTAAGACCTTGCACCCCAAGGTACACGGCGGCATTCTCGGTCGTCGCGGCATTGACGACGGTATTATGGTCGAGCACGGCATCGATGCCATCGACATGGTTATTGTTAATCTCTATCCCTTCGAAGCCACCGTTGCCAAACCCGGCTGCACCTTAGAAGACGCAGTAGAGAACATTGATATTGGCGGACCGACCATGGTTCGCGCTGCGGCTAAAAATCACCGCGACGTGGCCATTGTCGTTAATGCCACTGACTATCAAGTTATCCTAGATGAGCTGCAGGCCAATGAGGGCTGCACCACCCTCGCTACCCGCTTTGACTTAGCCATTAAAGCCTATGAACACACCGCCGCTTATGACGGTATGATCGCCAATTATTTCGGTCGCCTCGTACCCGGTGGCACCGAGAAGTTCCCGCGCACCTTTAATAGCCAATTCATTAAAGCCCAAGACATGCGTTACGGCGAAAACCCCCACCAGGATTCTGCGTTTTACGTTGAACGCCACCCTAGCGAAGCCTCTGTTGCCACGGCAACTCAGCTGCAGGGCAAAGCCCTGTCGTACAACAATATTGCCGACACCGACGCCGCACTGGAATGTGTTAAGTCCTTTGTGAAACCGGCCTGCGTTATTGTTAAACACGCCAACCCCTGCGGCGTCGCGGTCTCGCTGAATGGTATCGGCGAAGCTTACGACCTGGCATTTGCCACTGACCCAGAGTCGGCCTTTGGCGGTATTATCGCCTTTAACCGCGAACTCGACGCCGCCACTGCCAAAGCAATTTGCGACCGCCAGTTTGTTGAAGTCATTATTGCGCCTACCGTTAGCGAAGAAGCTGCGGCCATCATCGCCGAGAAGAAAAATCTGCGCCTACTTAGCTGTGGCCAGTGGGACAAGAGCAGCCCCGCCTTCGACTACAAACGCGTTAATGGCGGCCTGCTAGTACAAGATCGCGATCTCGGTATGATTACCGCCGCCGACCTGAAGATCGTGACCAAGCGCCAACCCGAGCCCAGCGAAATAGACGATATGATCTTCGCGTGGAAGGTTGCTAAGTTCGTTAAATCCAATGCCATAGTCTACGCCAAAAATCGTCAGACCATCGGCGTCGGAGCTGGCCAAATGAGCCGGATCAACTCAGCCCGCATCGCGGCAATCAAAGCCGAGCACGCTGGTTTACAAGTGGCCGGAGCGGTCATGGCTTCTGACGCCTTCTTCCCCTTCCGGGACGGTTTGGATAACGCAGGCGCTGCCGGTATTAAATGCGTGATCCAGCCCGGCGGCTCAATTCGCGACGAAGAAGTGATCGCCGCTGCCGACGAATACGGCATTGCGATGGCGTTTACCGGTATGCGCCACTTCCGGCACTAATCGCGCTAGATGCTCGAACAGAAGATGCTGGACGGGAGACGGGAGACGCCAAAAACGCCTCTGCTCCCCATTCAATTTTGCAATCAATTATAGAAATAAAGGAGCATGAACGCAGATAGTAGAAGAGGGGCCATTCCTTGCGTCTCCCATCTCCCATCAAGCGTTCACCCAAGCATATGAATGTACTCATCATTGGCAACGGCGGCCGCGAACACGCGCTGGCGTGGAAGGTTGCTCAATCAGCACAAGTTGAAACCGTATTTGTGGCCCCCGGCAATGCCGGCACGGCTTTAGACAACAATATTGAAAATGTGGCCATTGCTATTGACGACTTTGCCGCGCTAGCTGACTTTGCCGAGAACAATCAGGTCGGCCTCACCATCGTCGGCCCTGAGGCCCCCTTAGTTGAAGGCGTTGTTGATTTTTTCCAAGCCCGCAACCTGCCTTGCTTTGGCCCCACCAAGGGCGCCGCGCAGCTCGAAGGCTCCAAAGCCTTCACCAAAGATTTTCTCGCTCGCCATCAAATCCCCACCGGCAGCTACCAAAACTTTACCGAACTCGAACCCGCACTAGTTTATTTACGCGAACAGGGTGCGCCAATTGTGGTTAAAGCCGATGGCCTCGCCGCCGGTAAAGGCGTAATCGTTGCTGAAACCCTGGCGCAAGCCGAAGAGGCCGTGCGCGACATGCTGTCTGGTAATGCCTTTGGCGACGCCGGTTGCCGCGTGGTTATTGAAGAGTTTCTCGAAGGCGAAGAAGCCAGCTTTATCGTGATGGTCGACGGCGAAAATATTCTCGCCATGGCTACCAGCCAAGACCACAAACGGGTTGGCGACGGCGACACCGGCCCCAACACCGGCGGCATGGGCGCTTATTCCCCCGCACCAGTCGTTACGCCAGAAATCCATCAGCGCGTAATGGATGAGGTTATCATTCCCACCGTGCGCGGCATGGCCAGCGAAGGGAATCGCTACACTGGATTTTTATATGCCGGGCTAATGATTAACGCCCAGGGCGAACCCAAAGTAATTGAATACAATTGCCGCTTCGGCGACCCTGAAACCCAGCCCATTATGCTGCGTTTAAAGTCAGACTTAGCGGCGCTTTGCCTCGCTGCAATTGCTGGCAAACTTGACACCGTAACTGCTGACTGGGACGCGCGCCCAGCCGTTGGCGTGGTCCTAGCTGCGGGTGGCTACCCCAGCGATTACGCCAAGGGCGAGGTCATTACCGGCATTCCCGCAGAAACGGACTGCAGCAAGGTATTTCATGCCGGCACACGTCTAGCCGACGGCAAGCTAGTCACCAACGGCGGCCGCGTACTTTGCGCCACGGCAATGGCCAGTAGCGTTGCCGATGCCCAGCAGCTTGCCTACGCAGCAGCGAAACAGATAAAGTGGCGGGATGCCTTCTATCGCAACGACATCGCCTACCGCGCCATCGACCGTAAATAAACCTCGGTCGTACCGCCGCCTGCGCCGCTTTCTGGGCTTGCTGTTGCTGTGCATCAGCATTCCCAGCTTAGCGGCGCCAGTGCTCGTCCTCGATTCAAGTCAAAACAATACAAATCTCGCGGACTACACCGATGTTCTAATGGACCCGGACGCGCGCTACCGTATCGACGCGATCCAACAGCCAGAATTAAACACCCAATTTAGACCTAGCGGCATTGCTGACTTCCAGCTTTCAGGCACCACAGGGCGCCTCTGGTTCCGCTTCACGCTGCGCAATACCAGTAACGAAACCCAGCAACAGTTGTTGCAGGTTCAACCAAGTGATGCCAAATATATTGAAGTGTATCGCCAGGGGGAAATCATCGCGCCGTTTCCCACAAGCAAATTAATTCGCAGCGAGACTCTATTTGCCATCCCCGTTGCGGCAAATAGCCAAAGTACGTTTTACCTACGTATCGAATCCCCGATTGCACGACGCATTACTCTTGAATTACACAGCTATGCGAGCTTCCTTGGCCAAGTAAGTAAACGTGAATTTATCAATGCTGCTTTCTACGGCATTTTAGTATTACTGCTGCTATTTAATCTTGTCAGTGCACTTTTGCACAAAGACCGGCTTTTTATCTACCAAGCCCTGAATTGCGGACTCATCATTGTCTGCCAATTACTCGCATGGGGTTATATTGGCGAGGCTCAAGGACTAATGCCGCCATGGCAGGGTGCAAGCTTAATCACAGCTTTACTGGCGATCTGCATCCTAGAGCTACTCTACGCGCAAAGCTTTCCGGTATTTCCAGTGAATCGCGCGCAGCGCTGGCCAGCTATTATCCGGACAGCGATATTAGTAAATACCTTAGCCATTGCCATTGGTTTAATCAGCGATGGGCGCAGCGCCACAATCCTTGTGCACACACTTATACCCGCCAATGTTTTACTTTTATTTATCATGTCGCTGCACTGCTACTTAGTCAGTTACAGCCGTTTGATTTTTTATTATTTAACTACCCGTGCAGCCGTCATTTTACTTTATTCAGTAGCCCTTCTTAGCTACTTTCTAAACCTCAGCGATATCCCCTTAATCAACACCGCGATGATAGCGCTGGCAACGGGTGCCGCTATCAGTCAAACGTGCTTATTGTTTACTCGCCACCATCTACGCCAACGTAAACAGGCGCAAGACGATCAACACATTGCCGTCCTCGGTGAAGTGAATCGCGCTAAAACCGATATATTAGCTCGTATTACCCACGATATTCGCACCCCGCTAAGCGCCATGATCGGCGTAACAGAATTGCTTCACGACACCCGTTTAACCGCTAGCCAAGAGGACTATATCAGTACTTTACAGCGCTCTAGCCACGAACTGCTGCAATTGCTGGACGAGGCCAGTCAGGCAGTACGCTTTAGTGAAAGTGACGTTGAACTCAGCAACCAACTGATCAACTTACCCGAAATTATCGACGAGTCCCTCGCCGGATTCCGCAATATAGCCGCAGAACAAGCAATCGAATTAATTTGTGATATTGACAGTGAAGTCAGGGAACAACTTATCGGCGACCCGTCGCGAATTCGACAATTGTTATCCCACGTGATGAACAGTGCATTTGAACATTTTGAATCTGGCTATATTTTACTGAAAGTCTACCCATCAGAAACCAAGGCCGGGCTGACTTATTTTGACCTAAGCCATCGCGGCAAGGCCTTCAGCACCCAAGAGAAACAAGCGCTAAGCCGTTCCATTAGCAATGATAGTAGTATCACTAACGCGCGATTTGCCATCGCCGCTCAACTCATTAGCTTAATGCGCGGCCAAGTCAATGTCCGTACCTCGCCAAACGGTGCCCACATCCTAAGCTTTTCACTGCTACTGGGCGTGCCTAAAATTCCCGAGCAAAGCAGCACTGCTGGCACCGAGCTTCTCCAGGGTAAACGCCTGCTCGTTGTGGACAGCAACCAGACTTTTTGTAAGGTAGTCAGTAAGCAGTGCAGCACCTGGGGCATGCAAGTACTCACGGCGAACAGTGATAATGCCGCCGTAGCGATAGTGCGCAATCAACTACTACTCAATGCGCCAATAGAAATTCTATTAATCGACCAAGCGCTCCCAGGGGGCGGTTTAAAGCTAGCTCAGCGAATCTGCGATGACAGTCAAGCCGAAAATCAACAGCCGATCAGCTTGATGCTTGCCCACGCCAACATCAATTTTGATCGCGACGAATTACAAAGCGCTGGGATTCGCCGCGTACTGAGTAAACCGCTGAGCAGTGTCGCACTGCGCAGCGCGCTATTAGCTGAATGCCATTTCGACGCAAGTATTAATCATCGCTCGCCAGATCAATACAGCACTGACGCACTGAACCTGTCATCACTCAAATGTCTTATTGCCGAAGACAATCCGACCAACGCCCAAGTGCTAACGCGTATGCTGAGCAGCTTAGGCATTGACGTACATCACGTTGGGAATGGGCAACAAGCATTGAACTCGTTTATTCGTGGCCGTTTCGATTTTGTGATTATGGATATTGAAATGCCAATCATGGACGGCGCTGAAGCAACTCGGCAAATTCGTCTATTTGAAAGCGAAGAAGGCCGCGAGCGCACCCCCATTTTTGGACTCACGGCCAACACCTTAGACGAACAGCGCGACAGCTATCTGCGAGCAGGAATGGATTTACACTTAGTTAAACCCATTCGCTTGTGGGAGCTCGCCGAAGCGATCAAACGCTGGACGGGCTACCAACACACCAAAGCAGCCGTGAGCACGCCGCAGACGCCAGCACCGCAATAGCGAAAGTGGCGTATAATGTCTGACGGAGGATCAAAATGACCCGCGAATATTCCCTACTCGACCGCGCTATAATGAGCGCTGATCGCAGCTTAAAAACATTGGTGAGAGGCAGCGCAACTGCCAAGCGCAGCAACCCCGGCCACGCCCTGAATACTAGCCAAGGCGAAGAGCAACAGCGCCGCCACGCTTCTGGGCTAATGCGAATAAACCACACCGGAGAAGTCTGCGCCCAAGCCCTCTACCAAGGCCAAGCGCTGACCGCAAAAAATGCGGCCGTCAAAATTGCCATGGAACAAGCAGCCAATGAAGAAATTGATCACCTAGCATGGTGCGAACAACGCCTGCAAGAACTCGGTAGTCACACCAGCCACCTCAACCCGCTCTTTTATATTGCCTCGTTTGCCATTGGCGCTGGCGCTGGCGCAATCAGCGACCGCATCAGCCTCGGCTTTGTCGCCGCCACCGAAGACCAAGTTTGTGCGCACCTGCGGGAACACCTTAAAACCTTACCCGAAGACGACCTAAAATCTCGCGCCATCATCACCCAAATGCTAGAAGACGAAGCCGCCCATGCCACAATGGCAATTGACGCGGGCGGGCACGTGTTCCCCGCGCCCGTGAAAAAGGCAATGAGTTTAATGGCGAAGGTGATGACGGGGAGTACGTATTACGTTTAAAGGCTGCGCGACGCGTTACGGGAGACGGTAAACGCTTAAAAGTACGCCCACATTTTATGCGTCTCCCGTCTCCCGTCACGCATACCTGCCACTTATCGGCGGATGATAAATCATCTGCACCAAATTTCCGTCGGGATCGAGGCAGTAAAAACTGCGGGCGCCATCGCGATGTGTGCGAGGCTCGGCCTTGATTGCAACGCCATTCTCGAGCAAAAAAGCATGCCAGGCATCGACGTCCTCGATGTCATCAATAATAAAACCCAAATGGTCTAAGCGCTGCCCCGCTAGGGGGCGCTCACCGCCCTGATAGCGGTGCAGGGCTAAATTGTCGCAGCCGGAGCACAAATAGATATTATCTGGATCCGGCTGCCACTCAACCGCCATACCTAATAGCTCGGTATAAAAATGCAGGGTTTCATCAAAGTTCGCGACAAACAGCGCAAGATGGCGCAAGCCTGCATGGGCTTTAGGCCGATTTAACATAGCTATTCCTCGCTAGCAATCTCGTAGCTGTGACTCACATCGACACCGGCCGCTTCCATCATAATTGAGGCCGAGCAGTACTTTTCAGCTGAGAGCTCTACCGCACGCTTAACATGAGCCTCTTTGAGGCCTTTGCCACTCACCACAAAATGTAGGTGAATTTTGGTGAACACCGCCGGCACGGCGTCGGCACGCTCGGCTTCTAGCTCGCAACGGCAATCCAATACGTCTTGTCGGGACTTTTTAAGCATACTCATTACGTCAAAAGAGGCACAACCGCCCATACCAAGTAACAGCATCTCCATAGGGCGAACACCCATATTGCGACCGCCGTGATCTTCCGGGCCGTCCATGACGACCGAGTGGCCACTCCCCGATTCAGCCAAAAACATAGCACCATCAACCCACTTCACTGTTGCTTTCATTCCGCCCTCTTTGCGACTTGTGTAAATTAGCCTAAGCTTACCACAGCCCCTAGTATTCAGGCTCGCCATCAACGGCAAAGCAGGTCATACTTAGACCTGAAACACACGCATTGGACATTCTGCTAGATCAAGAGACCCCACAACCGTGCTGAACCCGCTAAAACCAGAAATTATAAATATAGAAGGCTTCTTAGCTCACTGCCACCGGCGCCGCTACCCCAGTAAAAGTACCCTGATTTACGCTGGCGATGACAGTGACGCCTTGTTTTACATCACCGAAGGCTCAGTGACCGTCATCATCGAAGACGATGAAGGACGCGAAATGATTGTCGCCTACTTAAACAAAGGCGATTTTTTCGGTGAAATGGGCGTGTTTGATGAAGACAGCCCAAGTACACGCAGCGCATTAGTCAAAAGCCGCACCGAATGTGAAATCGCAGAAATCAGCTACAGTAAATTCCGCGAACTCAGCGAACAGTATCCCGATATTTTATTAGCCTTGGGCCGACAAATGGCTAAGCGCTTGCGCTTAACTACCCGCAAAGTCGGCGATCTCGCCTTTTTAGATGTTACCGGCCGAGTCGCCCGCACTTTACTTGATCTGTGCAAACAGCCCGACGCAATGACTCACCCAGACGGCATGCAGATCAAAATTACCCGCCAAGAAATCGGCCGGATTGTGGGTTGTTCAAGAGAAATGGTTGGCCGTGTTTTGAAAACCCTAGAGGAACAGGGCTTGGTTAACGTGAAAGGTAAGACCATGGTCGTGTTTGGTACACGCTAGGTTTCGCCTAATGCTGGACGGGAGACCGGAGATGCAACAGCAAGTACGGCCCTCCATCTTTTTCACGCTGAACAGGATCGGCGGCAAAGCACCAGTCTTAGCGTTTGCCGTCTCCTATCCAGCGTTCAGCGGCCTCTCAGGTAAATAACTCAGCCAATTTCTCGCCCGGCTCGTCAGCGCGCATAAACGCTTCGCCCACCAAAAATGCATTCACACCTTTGCGACGCATTGCCGCCACGTCTGCAGCGGTGTGGATACTACTCTCGGTGACCACCAAAAATTCGTCGCTGATATCAGCTAACAAATTGAACGTCGTTTCTAGCGTGGTTTCAAAAGTATGCAGATTACGATTATTAATGCCGATAAGACGGTTACCCAACGGCAACGTACGCGCCAGCTCTTCGGCGTTATGCACCTCAATCAATACATCCAAACCCAACTCTAGGGCAAGTGCATTCAAGCTCGCCATGTCGGCGTCGTCCAATGCCGCAGCAATCAACAGAATGCAATCGGCGCCAATCGCTCGCGCCTCATAAACTTGATAGGGATCAACAATGAAATCTTTACGAATTACCGGTAGTGAACACGCCGCTCGCGCCTGCTGAAGATAAGCTTCTGAACCCTGGAAAAAGTCGGCATCGGTAAGTACTGATAAACACGCCGCGCCACCGCGCTCGTAGCTTGCGGCAATCTCGGCGGGGTGAAAATCTTCGCGAATAACACCCTTGGAGGGCGACGCCTTTTTAATCTCGGCAATCACTGCCGACTGCCCAGCCGCTAACTTCGCTTCCATTGCCCGAACAAAACCCCGAGGCGCCGAGGCTGCTTGAATTTGCTCCTTAAGCATGGCGATGGCAACGGCGGCGCTACGCTCAGCAACTTCTTCACGCTTACGATCGATAATTTTCTTTAAAATTGTTGGCGTATTTAATGACGAATTCATTTTTGCGATCCGCCAATTAAGCCCTGACTAAAGGCAGCGAGTTCACCCATTTTTTCTAGGGCCTGGCCACCGTGAATGGTGTCTTCAGCCAGCGCAACGCCATGTTTTAAAGTGCTGGTAACGCCAGCAACATAGAGCGCTGCGCCCGCATTTAAGGCGATCATGTCGGCGGCCTTTTTGCCCGCTTCGGTACTGCGCTTGCCCAGAGCATCGCGAATCAGCGCCAAGGAGCCCGCGCTATCTGTTACGTCCAGACCCACAAGACTTTGGCTTTTAATTCCCACGTCTTCGGGTGAGAGTAAATACTCCGTTATTGCGCCGTCTTTTAACTCGGCGACTTCGCTTGCGCAGGCCAAGCTAATCTCGTCTAAGCCGTCTTTGGCGTGAACCACCATCACATGCTCCGCACCTAAACGCTGCAGTACCTCCGCCAAGGGCCTGCACAGCTCGCTGCTAAACACACCCAAGACCAAGCGCGTCACGCCCGCGGGGTTGGTCAGCGGGCCCAAAATATTAAAAATCGTGCGCTGGGCAATTTCGCGGCGAACGCCAATAGCGTATTTCATTGCGCTGTGGTGATTAACAGCAAACATAAAACCAACACCCACCTCACGAATACAGCGGGCCACTTGCGCTGAGTTTAAATTGAGCTGAATACCCGCTGCTTCTAGTAGATCTGCGCTACCGCTTTTTGAGGACACCGAGCGATTGCCATGCTTTGCCACATGCGCCCCCGCCGCTGCCACCACAAAAGTACTGGCCGAAGAGACATTAAATAAATTAGCACCGTCACCGCCGGTGCCAACAATATCAACCACATTCCTTAAGCCGCTAATATCCACTGGCATCGCCAATTTGCGCATCACTCGCGCTGCGCCTTCAATCTCATCGAGACTTTCACTTTTCATCCGCAGTGCAATAAGAAACGCGGCAATCTGGGCGTCGGTGCATTTCCCGGTCATGATGTCAGTCATCACCGCCGTCATCTCGTCAGTACTCAGACTTATGTTTTGCACCAGCCGCCCGAGGGCAGCGGTTATTGTCATGGCCGTCATACGCCGCGCTCCAAAAAGTTTTTAAACAATTCATGGCCCTGTTCAGACAAAATGGACTCAGGGTGAAACTGCACACCCTCAACGTCGAGTGTCTTGTGACGCACGCCCATAATTTCATCGACACTGCCGTCTTCAAGCTGGGTCCATGAGGTTATTTCCAAACAGTCTGGCAGACTGGCTCTGTCGATGACCAGTGAGTGATAGCGGGTTGCGACTAGGGGATTATGCAAACCGCTAAATACGCCACTGTTGTGGTGGTGCATCGGGGAAGTCTTACCATGCATCACCTGCCTAGCCCGCACAATTTTGCCGCCAAACACCTGACCAATACTCTGATGCCCAAGACAAACACCGAGCACCGGAATCTTGCCCGCAAAGGCTTCGATTGCCGCCATGGAAATACCGGCTTCATTAGGAGTGCAGGGGCCAGGGGAAATCACGAGGTGAGTCGGCGCCAATGCCTGAATCTCCTCAATACTGATTTCATCATTGCGGACCACTTTGACGTCGGCGCCCAACTCAGCAAAATACTGCACCACGTTATAAGTAAAGGAGTCGTAATTATCGATCATTAATAACATTATGACGCCTCCATTTTGTTGGCCACACCGCTCTGTACCATTGACGCCGCTTTAAATACCGCCCGCGCCTTATTCATGGTTTCTTTCCATTCCAGTCTAGGCTGAGAATCGGCAACAATGCCGGCGCCAGCTTGAATATGCAGCTGACCATCTTTAATAACAGCCGTGCGGATTGCTATGGCGGTATCCATATTGCCATTCCAGCTTAAATAGCCGACTGCGCCACCGTAGACTCCGCGCTTGACTGGCTCAAGCTCGTCGATGATTTCCATTGCTCGCACCTTGGGCGCACCGCTCAAGGTACCTGCCGGCAAGGTCGCGCGGAGTACATCCATGGCGGTAATATCATCGCGCACTTGAGCCCGCACGTTCGAGACGATATGCATCACATGGGAGTAGCGTTCTACCACCATTTTATCGCTGAGCTCTACCGTACCGGTTTTGGCGACTCGACCAGCGTCATTACGGCCTAAATCGATCAGCATTAAATGCTCAGCAATTTCCTTGGGATCAGCGAGCAGCTCTTGTTCAAGGGCTAAATCTTCTGCGTCGTTATGACCCCGGCGGCGGGTACCGGCAATCGGCCGCACGGTGACTTCGCCATGCTCCAAGCGCGCCAGTATTTCCGGTGAAGAACCAACAATATGGAAGTCTTCCAGGTTGAGGTAATACATATAGGGCGACGGATTCAGATGACGCAGAGCGCGATAAAAATTCAGTGGTGAGGCATCAAAAGGAATACTCAGGCGCTGAGACAAAACCACCTGCATAGTGTCGCCAGCAAGAACGTAATCGCGCACTTTCTCGACTACTTCTTTAAATTTATCCTCACCGAAACTAGAAACAAAATCCGTTTCAGCGACACCATCGGCACTCAGATTCAGCTCCGGCAGCATAGGCGACAAGCCTCGCAACATCTGCGCATAGGAATCGAGACGCTCCTGAGCTTTGTCATAGGCCCCAGGATCAGCAGGATCGGCATGGGTAATAATCTTAACAACGCCAGAAAGATTATCAAAAACCAGCAATTCCTCAGACACCATCAACAAAATATCCGGTGTACCCAATACATCGGGTGGCGTTGTCGCCATTAATTTGGGTTCAATATACCGCACGCAATCATAGGCAAAATAACCGACCAAGCCACCATAAAACGCCGGAAGCTCATCTAAGTCTGGCACTTGATAACGAGCTTGAAAGGCCTCGACAAAGGCCAGTGGGTCGTCACACTCGTGGGACTCGATTAATTCACCGTCACGATGCACCGTGACCGCTAAACCTTCAGCACGCAATACGGTGCGCGCACCGAGGCCAATAATTGAATAACGGCCCCATTTTTCACCGCCGTGAACGGATTCAAATAGAAAACTGTAGGGCTCGGCAGCGAGCTTTAGGTAGGCACTAAGGGGAGTATCGAGGTCGGCCAGCACATCGCGATAAACCGGAATACGGTTATAGCTTTGCTGCGCCAGTTCATTATATCGCTGGGCTTGCATGATAAATCCTTAAAAATGGTGGGTCGGTTTGCCAGTTTGCTTTTGCAATAGCTACCATCGCCATCGACGGCAATCACACAGCAGTGTTATGCGGGCCTTATGCACCATTTTCGTAAACTCATCACACCAAATTAGAATAAACAACATTGTAACTGAGGTGGGCCTGCGGGGGAACCTCAAAAAAGTAGCGCCCGCCTTGCCCTTTATGCGCGTTTTCCAGTCTCACGAGCAAGCTGGTAGACTAGCGTCCTTTAGATAGAGAATGTTCACTGTGTTTGAAATATCAGCCGCCCTCACCCTGCCCGACGATGAAATTGAACTAAGCGCCATCCGCGCCCAAGGTGCCGGTGGTCAGAACGTCAACAAAGTGTCCTCTGCCATCCACTTGCGTTTTGATATCAAGGCCTCATCACTTCCCGACTATTACAAGCAACGCCTTCTGAATAAGAATGATCAACGCATCACCAAAGACGGCATTATTATCATCAAGGCCCAACAATTTCGCACCCAGGAAAAGAACCGAGATGACGCCCTGCAGCGTCTGCGCGAGTTCATTATAGAATCTGTTAAAACCTTACCACCCCGCCGCCCCACCAAGCCCACTAAAGGTTCCCAGCGCCGCCGCATGGACAATAAAACGCAACGCGGTAAAATCAAGTCACTGCGCGGCCGGATTGACGATTAACTCATCATCGCAAAGCCACTAGCCACCACCGTCATCACAAACAAAAACCACTTCAAGCTGCGCTGACTCGCCTTTAGCGCCAGACGAACACCCACTTTTGCGCCAAGTATTGAACCAAGACCAAGAACCAGCCCGGGCAACCACGCCACGAGATCTTGCCATATAAATACCGCCAACGCCGCCACGGTCAACGCAGCTGTACACAGCATTTTCAGGGCATTCGTCTTTACTAGGTCATATCGCAGGGTACCTGCCAAGGCCCCAATTAATACAAAACCAACGCCTGCCTGCACAAAGCCGCCGTAGATCCCTGCCGCAAACAAGCCCCAAAAGGCCTCGGGGCAATCTTTAAGTTGTTTTACCGATGTTCCCAGCGGTGGCGCTATCACCGCGGGTCTCACCAAAATAATGAGCGCCATACTCACCATGGCAAACAGCAAAACCGGCTTTAGATAGGCAACTGGCATATACGCTGCCGCAATCGCGCCAAACACCGAGCCCGCTAAAGTAGGCCGTAGCACAGACCACAGATCTGCCCGGGGCAATTGGCCATGGCGATCAAAATCACGCACCCCAGTCAGCGACTGCAACAATACTCCAACGCGATTAGTAGCATTGGCGACATCTGCAGGCAGCCCCATCACCATTAAGGCGGGCAAAGTCAGGTTTGACCCGCCACCGGCCAAGGTATTGATCACCCCGGCAACCAGGCCAACAGTTAGCAACAGCAAGATAAACCACGGGTTCATTGCCGCCAAAGAATCAATACCAATCACTCGTACAACTCCAAAAAGCCATCCACCATTGAATTAATTGCAAGGTAAGCTAATCGCGACTAAGTCGCTCAATATGGCGACGACATGCCGAACTTGAGCGGCAGTATATGCAGAATTACCTAAGTATAAGTTCGAATCGCCTATTTTAGCGTCCACTTTATACTACTTCACATCGACTAGATTTAGCTTAACGCCGAGCTACAACTAGCATAGGCTAGGAGGCCTTATGGCAAATTCAAACAATATTACCCTTAGCATTCCCTTAATTGGCAATATTATTCTCGTTGTGATTAGCGGCGCGTCCGCCCAAGTCAGTCTGGGTACACTGCCAACTATTGCACTTTGTGTGGCGCTAGTGCTCGGCGCAACAGCCCTAAGTCAATAAGAAGTGTGCGGCACCAACCCCTGGGTTCGCCTCAATATTTCGCATGCCCGCCCACCATCGCAAGAAAGCAGCCTAAGAAAAATCGCCTTAAGCGCTCGTTAGACAACTGAAAAACCGTGAATACCTAGGCAATATCGGGCATTATGCAGAGATAATCTGCTTTGACCCAAGGACGATATGATACTGGATCCTCAGCGTGTTCAGGACATCACCCGGAACAAAACCGCACTTATCAAGACGCTCGCGCAACTGTTTCTTAGCGAACTTCCTGATATGATTGATAGTATTGAGCTTTCTTTTAGCCAAGGCGACAAAAAGGCATTATCTAATGCGGTTCACCGCCTCAAGAGTGCGCTCGGCAATTTCGCCAGTTCAAGCTATTATCAAGAAGTGGGCGCTTTAGAAACTCGCGCATTAGAACTTGATGCAACGCAATGGCAAACGGACTGGCTCACTGCAAAAAACAAGCTAGACACGCTAATCATAGAATTAAAGCAGATGGCAGGACTATAACCCTCTATGGATGTGCTGATAGTCGACGATGACGCAGTGACCCGGCTCGCACTAAGCGCTGCACTAGAAGAGTGGGGCTTTGTACCGATCCTTGCTGAAAACGGCGAACAAGCCCTTAAAAAGCTTGAAATGGATAACGCCCCGCATTTGCTCATCTTTGATTGGTCAATGCCCGGCATGAGCGGCCCAGAACTGTGTAAAACCATCCGTAAACGTGAAGATGGGCAGTTTTTTTATATTCTGATGCTAACTGGCAAAGAGGGCAACGAAGCCATTATTGAAGCCATGGAAGCAGGCGCCGACGACTTTTTGAGCAAACCCTTCGATCATCGCGTACTAAAAGTGCGCATCGCGGCAGGCAGCCGCATTGTGCGTTTAGAGCAAACCCTAAACCAACTGGCTTCCAGAGACGCCCTCACCCAGTGCTGGAATCGCCGAATGATCGACGAGCTATTTACCAATAGCATCGCCGAGTCGACCCGTAAGCGCAGTGCCTTTTCAATTATGGTGTTGGATATTGACCACTTTAAAGTTGTTAATGACACCTACGGTCACGCCGCTGGCGACCTTGCCCTCAAACACGTGGTTAGCATTTTAAACACCAATCTTCGCGAATACGACCAGGTGGGTCGCTATGGCGGTGAGGAGTTTGTCATTCTCTTGCCAGCAACCGACGAAAACGAGGCCTGGGGTGTGGCAGAACGCGTCAGGTCTGCCATTCAGTTTCAGCCCACCGTAATTAATGATGGCGCAAAGATCGACCTAACGGTTAGCATCGGCATAGCGCAATTTGATCGCAGCCGGGATATAAACCAAAACACCTTTTTTGAGCGCGCCGACAAAGCACTGTACACCGCTAAACAATCTGGCCGAAACCGGATTATCTGCGCCGACTGATCAACATTAAAACGAATAATAAAAATTCCACTTAGAGTTAATTTAATGCAGTCATATCAAAAAAACGCACCCACACCACCCAAGCTAAGACACTCCCTCAGCGAGCTACCCCGTGCGGCAATTGAAGGGCAAGCACTGCTTCTGAGCTTGCCGCTACTGCGCAGTGCAGCCAAAGGCGACAAGCACCCAGTATTGATTGTTCCGGGCTTTGGCGGCGGTGATGGCAGCACGCTGTTACTGCGAAAATGGCTAACAAATCAAAATTTTGCCAGCAAAACTTGGGATTGCGGCCGTAACATAGCTACATATCGGCTACGCAGCATTGCTGATGCATTGAACTTCCGACAAGAAATGCTCGCTAAGCTACACCGCAGAGTGGAACAACTTTATGCCGAATACGACCGTAAAATAAGCTTAATCGGCTGGAGTCTTGGCGGACTGTACGTCGACCAACTTGCGCAAGAATGTCCCGAACGCATTCGTCAGGTCATCACTCTCGGCGCACCGCATGGCGACCCTCGAGGTACCGCAGCCTGGTCGCTAATGCAGCGCGTCTATCGCGGCAAACTATCTGACCCCGACCTCGAACGCGGTATAGCCGCATGGCAAAACAGTGGCGAGCCCAAGCCTCGCGCCGTGCCCACCACCGTTATTTATAGCCCAACAGACGGCTTAGTAGCCCCCAAGGAAGCTCGCTTGCCGATAAGTGCTGGCGCGGCCCACATCGCAATCAACGCCAGTCACTGCGGCTTAACCATAAACCCCCGTGTTTATTGGTTAATCGCCAACCGGCTCGCGCAAGCGGAAGGCCAGGAAAGCGACTTTTGTATGTCTGCCAAGCCCTGCTGGCTATAATCCAATTACCTCATATACTGATAATAATGCGGAGGCGAAAATAGAAATAGCCTCACAAATATCTACGCGAAACAGCAACAAAACCCGACCAACACCAAATTTTTGCAGAGTAAACAGCTAAATAAATTATAAAAAATAAATCATTACAAAAATTTAATAAAACCCATGATACCAAAAACCACTACAAACTCGACAACATAGCGCAGCTTCGAAACCGGAGCATCAATATCGAAAAAGAGGCTGATTGTAATTTTAAGGTTAATATGTTTTAACTTAGCAAGCTTGAATAACAATAACGATCCGAAACGGAGCGACTACGTGAATAAAATTTCCCCCTATGCTGCTGGGCTTTGCGCACTGACAACAGTTTTTAGCTGTAACAGTATTGCCGAAGCAAAAAAATCTGGCTTTGCGCTAGAAGAAGTGATCGTTACGGCGCAAAAAAAAGCCGAATCATTGCAAGACACGCCAATCTCACTCACTGCCTTTGGTGAGGAGCGCCTCGAAATTGACGGTATTAGTAGCCTGGGGGATATTGGCTCCAAAGTACCCAGCCTGACTATTGAGCCCTTCCCCATCAACAACGCAACGCTGCGCATCTTTATTCGTGGCGTGGGCATTTCTGATGTGCAAGTTACCCAAGACCCGCCGGTTGGCATTTATGTCGACGGCGTTTATATCGCCCGCTCAACCGGCACCGCCTTGGACGTTGCCGAGCTACAACGTATAGAAGTCCTCCGCGGCCCTCAGGGCACACTCTACGGGCGCAATACCACCGGGGGTGCTATCAACTTAATTACCAAACGCCCAAGTGTGGAAGAGTTTGAGTTGAAACAAAAATTTACGGTGGGTAATCGCAATCTCTTCACAGCAAAAACCTCCGCCAACATCCCGCTTGGCGACACCCTTGCTGCCAAGGTAGCGTATTTAAACACCCGCATGGACGGCTTTATTGAGAACACAGGGCCAGGTGGCGATTTCGGCGACAAGCAAGTTGAAGGCTACCGCATTGACCTGCGCTGGGACATCAGCGACAGCCTTACCCTCGATTACGCCTACGACAGCTCAGATTACGAATATTATAACTATATGTACCAATCGATCCGCCCAGGGGTACAAAACAAGGGGCAGGCCGAGCCGGTTCGGGAATACGCCGTTACCCAGTCCAAGCACAGCGAAGATCGCTTCGACGACATGGCTACTGCCAGGCCACTGGAAACCTCGGCCACCGAAATTGAAGGCCACTCATTAATCATCACCAAAACCTTTGAGAACGCCCAACTTAAATACATTGGCGCCTATCGAGAACTCTATGACGCCGCTTACGCGGATCTCGGCGGTGGTATTGGCTCCGAAAACTACCGCACCGACTCCCACGCCTATTGTGGTCCCTCAGTCCAGGCGCAAACCGGCGAAGATTGCCTGCCGCTCGTGGTACCGCAAATCAACCAAGAGCAATTTTCCCACGAGTTCCAATTTAGCGGCTCGGCACTCAATGGCAGTATCGACTACATCACGGGAGCGTATTATTTCGAAGAAGAAGCCACGGAAAACAATAGTCCGCTCCACCATCAGTTCAGCTCTGAAATCAGTGATGGCGTTATTCCCATTCCTGTACTGGGCGCAGCAATAGGTTCAGTATTATTAGACAGCGGTGACGTGCACCTGGTAAACATGCTCTCCCAGCGCTACGACATTAAGAACACCGCCATCGCCGCTTACGGCCAGTTCACCTGGACGCCCCGTATTCTCGACGAGCGCATGCACCTAACCTTTGGTGCACGCTATTCCCAAGACGAGCGCGAGGCCCTAAAAAATCAAACCGATAAAACCTATGTCGAAATCCGCTCATTAGATATGGCGATCGACATGGAGAACCTTGGCACCTTGGCGCCAATTCTCGAGCAGGGCGGCTTTTTAATACCGGGTGATCGCGCCTTTAATAACGTTCAAGCCCAAAAAGACTTTGACGATTCGTCCTTTAGCTTTATTGCCGAATTTGATGTCACCGACGACATCAATGTCTACGGCAAATTTGTGCAAGCGTATAAATCGGGTGGTTTCAACACCCGCGACCCGCAGCGCGGCGCCACCGGCGAAGCCCCCGGCACACCGGGTAAAGGCGACGACACGGCCACACCGGCCCCCGATGGTAATGTCTATGGCTTCGGTTTTGCCGACGGCTTTGATGAGGAGCATGTTGCCTCTGTCGAGCTCGGTATAAAAAGCGAATTACTCGACCGTCGCCTGCGGATTAACGCCAACGTATTCACCAGTGAATACACCGAAATGCAGCTGAACTTTATTTTGTCTGGCACCATTGCTGACACCAAGGTGACTAACGCTGGTGAAGCGACCATGCGCGGTTTAGAAGCCGACATCACCTACTTACCCACCGAAAACCTGATGTTAATGTTTAACTACGCGTATTTGGACGCTGAAGTAACCAAGGCCGAAGACGAGTTTGGCAATGACCTTTCCGACAGCTTTGTTTTCTACTCAGCGCCCAAAAACTCTTACACCGCCGCAGCAGATTGGACAATTGCCAATATGAACTGGGGCACGGTAGCGGTGAACATAAGCTATAACTTCATGGACAACCGCAACGGTGGGTCGCGGGCCCACAATGCTCGCAACACCTTTATTAGTGATTACGGCTTGGTCAATGGTCGCCTAAGCTTGAGTGAAATACCCGTGGGCAACTACGGTAAGTTCAATATCGGCATTTGGGGCAAAAACCTCGCCGACGAAGAATTTGAAATTACCGCCATCGACAACCTTCCTCACAGTGATCGCACCGTCATTTGGGGCGACCCTCGCAGCTACGGCGTTGACGTGATTTACGAATATTAATCATCTAAGCGCTCAGTAACAAAAACGGCAGCCTAGGCTGCCGTTTTTGTTACTGAGCAAGCAAGACCATCACATACCGACAATCGGCTGTATTAACCGAGCTAACCACCCCCGAAACGCTAAGGGCGCATCCATACCGGCAAGGCAAATACAGTCTTCGTCGCTATCGGCAACGGGCTGATGCTCAACGCTGGCATCGAGATCTGCAACGTCACCGGCATTAAATTTGCCCACATTATCGCTGTAGCCGCCGCGTAAGATCATGGTCAATTCGCTGCCACGATGACTGTGCACAGGCATTCTTTTACCTGCGGCAATCCTCAGTAAGCGCACATCGCCTTCATCACAGCTAAGAATAATCTGCTTTAAACCTGGCGCAATAGTCCGCTTCCAGGGTAATGCGTCAAAACTATCTTCCTGCAGAAAACGGTGTAATAACCGAGGAATTGCCTCAGGCACAGAGGCATTTGAATTCGCCTTATCATCAGGCACGCAGAGTTTCTCGGCGTGCTTACTTTCGCTTAAATTAGTATCTAGCTGTTCAAGAATATTTGTCCTCGCCCGAGCGGAAAGTGCCTTTGGCGTCAACGCGACCATCAAGCCCGCGCCCAACACCTCACCGGCATTCACGCTCACCCGGCACTCCGGGCAATACTGCAGATGGCAGCCAACCACTAAGGCCAAGCCAGCGGGCAATGCGCCCGCCGCATAGCTAAGCAGGGTTTCTTGATTCGGGTGATGCTCAATACGGCTCATACGCCATCTTCTCCAAAATGCTGACGAAAAGCTTTTATCGCCAGCCGCAAACTTGATTTAACGCTACCTAAAGGCATTCCGGTTTCACCGGCAATCTCGCTGTGGCTCTTGCCTTCGTAATAAGACTTGTAGACCACTTGCGCCTGACTCTGCGGCAAGGTGTCTAGCACCGCCTTTAAACGCTCGCCATCAGCATTTAAGCGCGCCTCGTCATCCACCGTCTCGGCCAAATTCTCGTCCGACTCATAGGCGATACCGCGCTGCTTACGCAATCGATCAATCCACAGATTTCTGGCAACACGAAATAACCAGGTGCTGACCGCCGCTTTCTCACGCGAGTACAAATGGGCTTTATTCCACAGGGCTAGCAAGGCCTCTTGGCTTAAGTCTTCAGCCATGGCAGGCTCCGCGCCCTGCCCCAGCAAATAGGCATTAACCCTCGGCGAAAAATAATCGAACAACTGCATGAAACTGTGTTTATCGCGCTCTTGCGCAATACGCTCTACACAGTCGGCCCAAAATTCGCCATTGCGCGCTTGCTCGACGGCAAGTTCTGCCATTTATGAACCCCTTGTTATACGTTTATACGTCGCCGTTGGGCGCCTGGATCAAGGTTTCTGAATTATCATTGGTGGACCACAGAATGGCCGCGATCAAAACAAACTGCAGCGGAATGCGCAACCACAATAGCTCTGGTGCTACCGGCCCGCCGAAAATAGGGATATCGCTGAGCGCTTGATAGATATTGGCGGGCAATACCAGCAAGCAATACACCGCAGCAAGCTTACCCGCCGCACTGCGCAGCGTCGGCAACAATATACCAATCACCAGCAACAGTTCCAGCACACCCGTTAGCCACACGATTAACAAAGGCCACGGCAAGATTGGCGGCACGATACCGGCAAAGTCCTCGGCCAGCAGGAAATGGCCTATCCCACCAAAAAAAAACACCAAACAAACCAGTAGCCGCAAAATACTTTTCAGCATATGCCTTCCTATACAGCTTATAGTAATTCTAAGTATTGCTCATTAACCCAGCATAGCGCCATTTTATAATTAGCATTGCCGCCTCAGCCCCTCACCTATACCATTAGGACAGTAAATAATGGAGTAAATCATGTCTTTGCCTACTTTTAAGTCAATGCCCGAGCTTATCGGCAATACCCCACTGATCCACCTCAAACAGGTATCAGAACTGACCGGCTGTACCATTTTAGGCAAAGCAGAGTTTCTCAACCCAGGTGGCTCTGTTAAAGACCGCACCGCATTAGGCATAATTCGCGACGCCGAAGCCAAGGGCACGCTGCGTCCGGGTGGCACCATCGTCGAGGGCACCGCTGGCAACACCGGGATTGGCCTGACCCTTATCGCCAACGCCCTAGGTTACCGCAGCGTGGTGGTAATGCCCCAAAGCCAGAGCCGAGAAAAAATCGAATTACTCGATTTATACGGTGCCGACCTGCGCCTTGTCACCGCCACGAGCTACAGCGACCCTAATCACTATATTCACACAGCCCGACGATTGGCCGAAAGTTTAAATGAATCGGAGCCTAACGGGGCAATTTGGGCTCGGCAATTTGATAATACCGCCAATACCGACATCCATGAACGCACAACTGGCCAAGAAATTTGGCAGCAAACAGCTGGCAATATCGACGGCTTTATTTGTGCGGTAGGCACCGGCGGCACTCTTGCTGGTGTCAGTCGCGCCCTCAAAGCCCACAAACCCGAGATCACGATTGGTTTGGCCGACCCCAAAGGTTCTTCACTTTATAATTATTTCACCAATGGCGAATTGCGCGGTGAGGGTAGATCAATCACCGAGGGCATTGGTATAAGCTTGGTTACCGATAATTTACGATTAGCCAATATCGATCAGGCCTTTGAGGTCAGCGATGCCGAAGCCCTGCCCTATATCTTTGACATGCTTCGTCACGAAGGTCTCTGCCTGGGGGGCTCCTCAGCCATTAATATTGCTGGCGCTGTGCAGCTAGCCCGCAAACTCGGCCCCGGCCACACAATTGTGACCATACTTTGCGACTACGGCGATCGCTATAAGAGCAAATTATTCAACCCAGTATTTTTAGAAAACATGGGCCTGCCGGCGCCAGACTGGACACGCAATTAAGCGTGCTTAGCGATCAAGCCCCAAACAACTAACGACATACCTGAATAACAAGCTCAATAAGAGACCTCACTATGCCGGAATGCCCTTTTGCCAATCTGCTAGACCCCGATACCTACGCGCAGGGTATGCCCTACGAGGCACTCCAAAAATTTCGCCAAGCAGGGCCGGTGCTTAAAATGGATGACCCCCTGACCGGCGTACCTTATTGGGCGGTAGTGGGCCAGCAAGAGCTTGACTACGTCTCTAAAAACCCCGCCCTATTTTCGTCAGCGCTGCGCAGCTCCTTCCCAATGGAGCACCCCCAGGACATGGTGGATTTAATTTTCAGCCACACCATTATCAATATGGACCCACCGCGCCACCAGAAAGTCCGGCGCATTGTACGTGAGGCTTTTACACCAAAGCGGGTCGACTCCTATGAGCCGGCATTTCGCGCCCATGCTAAGCGTATTTTGGATAATGTCGTGGCGCGCGGCGAATGCGAGTTTGTCGAAGAGGTCGCGGCGGAACTTCCACTCATAGCCATACTTGAGCTTTTAGGGGTGCCGCTTAGCGACCGCAAGCAGTTTTTCGACTGGACCAACACCATGATCTTCGCTGACGACCCCGACATGGCAACCAGCGAGCTAGACGGCCAGATTGCCGCAGGCGACTGTATTAACTACGCATTGCAACTGGCCGCAAAACATCGCAGCGAGCCCATGAACAATATAACGGGCGCCTTGCTCGATGGTGAAGTCGACGGCGAGGGCATATCAGAAGAAGACTTTGCCTGGATGTTTATTCTTATCTTGGTCGGCGGCAATGAATCTACCCGAACCGTAATCTCCCACGGCATGCGTCTTTTAATGGAGCATCCCGAGCAGCTCCAGTACTTAGTCGACAATCCCGCAAAGATACCCGCCGCAATCGACGAAATACTGCGGTTCAACACCGCGTTTATACAAATGCGTCGCACCGCGACCCAAGATATTGAGCTAGGTGGCCAAGCGATCAAAGCCGGTGACAAAGTCATTCTTCACTATCACGCCGTCAATCACGATGAAGCGGTATTTGGTGACGACGCCATGCAATTTGATGTTCGCCGCGCCGAGCGCATGCCCAAGCTGGCTCAGCAAGTGCGCTCATTTGGCATAGGACAGCACTTTTGCATTGGTTCCCACCTTGCCCGGTTAGAGTTACTCGTCATGTTCGAGGAGATCATCCCCCGATTGCGCAAACCCCGGACTAATGGCGAGCTAGAGTATATCCGCTCGTATTTTGTAAACGGCATAAAGAAAATGCCCATTCGCTTCGAAGCCGGCCATTAAGGCTCCCAAACTTATATTTATCAACAAAGGAACAAGGACATGGAAATCGGTCTTATTATCAGCCTCGCTGTCGTCCTATTTAGTATTTTTTATTTGGTCATGCTCTATAACGGCCTGGTCAGTTTAAAACACGCCGTGAGCAAGCACCTTGCCAATATTGACGTACTGCTCAAGCAGCGCCACGACGAGCTCCCCAAGCTCATCGAAACCTGCAAACAGTATATGAAGCACGAGCAAGAAACCCTCAGCAAGGTCATTACCGCCCGCCAGCAGGTGTCTGTTGCCCAGTCCAACCACGACATAATTGCCCTGGGGCAAGCTGAAACAAACTTGCGCGCTTCAACCGGCCAACTATTTGCACTGGCTGAAAACTACCCCGAGCTAAAAGCCGACAGCAGTTTTGCCGCCTTGCAAAATCGCATTTCAGAATTAGAAAATGCCATTGCCGATCGGCGTGAGGTCTATAACGAAGCGGTGAACAACAACAATGTTCGTATTGAACAATTTCCCGACGTCATCATCGCCCGCTGGTTTCGCTTTCACGCCTTCGATCTGCTGAAGTTTGCCAAAAGTGAAGTACAGGACGTCGATATAAAATCTTTGTTTAATTAATATGTCGGCGGATTATCTCAGCCTAGGAATCAGCGCCGCCATTGCCCTAGGCTGCGCCTATGGCAGCCTCAGCCGCCTGCACTCCGCCCGCATCATTGAAGATACCCCAACCTCTAAAATTCGCTCTGCGCACCAGGGTTATGTTGAGCTCATCGGCTTTGCCAAAGCCGGTACCTCAGAATTGCTACTCAGTGGCTTAAGCCAAACGCCCTGCCTGTGGTACCGCTACAATATTGAGCGCTACGAATCCTCAGGCAAAAATAGCCATTGGCGCAGTGTCGAACGCAAAACCAGCGAGCAGCCATTTATACTCAATGACGGTACCGGCGACTGTATTGTTTACCCCGATCGCGCCGAGGTGAGCACCCTGCGCAAAAAGGTATGGAAGGGCAGTGAACGCCATCCCAATAGCACGTTGAGTAAGCACAGCCTATTTGGCAGTCGCTATCGTTATACTGAAGAAATACTCTGCGCTGACGATTTACTCTATATCATTGGCCAATTTCAAACTCGGCACCCGCCCAGCGCCAGTGAGCTACAAGAAAAAGCGATGGCAACGATACTCAATGATTGGAAACGGGATTACGACCAGCTCGTCGCCCGTTTTGACCGCAACGGCGATGGTGAAATAGACCTACAAGAATGGGACTTAGTACGCGCCGAAGCCCTGCGCAAAGCGCAGCGCCAATACCGCAATCAAACGCCTCCGGCCCCGGTACATACCATCAGCTACTCGCCCAGTCGCCGACAACCCTATATGATTGCTAGCTCAGAACCCGATTCGCTGAGTAAACGCTTCCGCTGGCAGGCTTTTTTCTTGCTCGTTGCCAGCTTAGGCAGCGCAGTCGCGTTTATGTGGTTAATTGCCCAGTAATAAGCGATACCGATAAAATTGAAGAAGAAGGATTAGACAATGGCTACCCGCCGCAATACCAAGGAACGCATACTCGATGTTGCCGAAGGCCTGTTTGCCCAACAGGGCTTTGCTGCGACATCAGTAAGCGAGATTGCCGCTCAAGTTGGCATTAGCAGCCCAGGTATTTATAAACATTTCAGCAATAAATTTGCGATTTACGAGCAGGTTTGCCACCGGCTTTTCACCCCCTTGGCAGAGGCGACAAGAGGCATGGCCGCCGATGCCGATTTTGCTGACACCAGCCAGCAAATCTATCAAGTGCTATCGCTGTTGGCCACAACCCCTAATACCGCGCGTATCGTCCAGCACGCCACCCTCGCCCGCGACGAAACGCTAGACTTACTGAGTGACCGCTGGTACCGCAAATTTTTCTCGTCAATTAGCGACCCAGCCAAAAACCCCGACAAAGACTGGATCAACGTCCCCACCGCCATGGCCTTCCACTGCATGATTTTGGGTTACGTCACCCTGGCGCCGCTACACCACTCTATTTTTGGCGTTGACCCCCTACAACCTGAGCAGCTCGAAGCACAATTAAAATTCCAGCAGAATATGGTTAGTGGCTTAAATCACCTGATGCAGCATCAAAACATCCTCAAGTAATCTTGCTCAAATGCTCGGCAGCGCGCTGAAGACTATCGAGATAACGGGCTTCCAGCAGTCCCATTTCAGCGCTGTAGCTAGCGCGTTCTTCAGCACTTAAGGCCTTCCAATCTGCATGGGTTGGAATATGCGCCAAGCTAGCCGCCATATCGCTAAATACCGCAATATCGGCGCTATAGGCCGAATCCACCGCCGCCGTCTCGGCCAACACCGCCACCCGCAGCGCGCACTCACTTGCGCCCAACTGCCCAGCCAAATAGCTGCGCGTAAGGATCGAAATCCCTTCTCGTGCCGCCACGCCCTGCACCTCCAACTCATTTTGAAAGCCCGAGCGCTCAGCCTGTTCGCGCCGACGCTGTTCACGTAATTGCCACAGCAAGCGCCCAGCAATCACCATTAGCACCACAATTATTAAGGTAGCGGCGACCAGCCACACTCCATATTCGCCCATTCACAACTCCGCTAAAAACAGCTATCAAAACACCATTCTGACATCCGCATGGCCAAACACCTAGGAGCAAGCTTATAATTGCCGCCCTGTAAAAACGGAGGCCGCCAGTGACTAGCCCCAGCGCCATTAAATGGTCAACACAGCAATTGCAATTGCTTGACCAACGCATACTTCCCGCTCAAATTGAGTACCTAAGCTACAGCGAGCCCTTTGCGGTGGCTGAGGCCATTCGTAATATGGTGGTGCGCGGCGCACCCGCAATTGGCATCACCGCAGCCTACGGCATGGTACTGGCTGCGCAGCAACTCACATCTACGCCCGCCAGCGTCGCCGCGTGGTGTCAGGCACTTAGCGCGGCGCGCAGCGCCTTGGCTAATTCCCGCCCCACCGCCGTTAATTTATTTTGGGCACTGGAGCGCTGCGACCGCGTAATAGAAGAACAAGGCAATGGTGGCAATGTACTGGGCGCACTCACCGCGCTGGCAGAAAACATTCACGCCGAAGACATTAAGCTCAACCAGCGCATAGGCGATTTTGGCGCCAGCCTGATTCCCGCCAACAGCGTGGTGTACACCCACTGCAACGCCGGTGCCTTGGCCACCGGGGGCTACGGTACAGCACTGGGGGTTATTCGCTCCGCCTACCGCGACGGCAATATTCGCGGCGTGATTGCCGGAGAAACCCGGCCATGGCTGCAGGGCGCAAGGCTTACCAGCTGGGAACTAATGCAAGACGGTATTCCAGTGACCTTGGCCATTGAGGGCGCCGCGGCGCACCTTATGCGGGAACAAAAGCCCAGCTGGATTATTGTGGGCGCCGACCGCGTTGCCGCCAATGGCGATGCCGCGAATAAAATCGGCACCTATAACCTCGCTATTATCGCCAAATACCACGGTGTAAAAGTCATGGTTGCCGCGCCGACCAGTACCTTTGACGCCAATATCGACGGTGAGCAAATCCCCATTGAACAGCGCCCCGGCGAAGAAATCAGCCACAGCTTTGGCCAGCGGATTGCACCAGAAAATATCAATATTGCCAACCCGGCTTTTGACGTAACACCCGCCGCCTTAATCGACGCCATTGTTACCGAACACGGCATTATTCATGCCCCCAACCGTGACAAGGTCCTCGCCCACTTGCGCGCCGCCGCTGACAGCTAAAAAGGAAGAGAAGCCGCCATGATCGACAGCAAATACTTCTACCAGCAGGCCGTTGCCCTGGCCGCCGCTGGTGACGAGCTTTACCGCCGGGGCTGGGTGCCCGCCACCAGTGGTAACTTCTCTTGTCGCCTCAATGCCGAGTCGGCCATTGTCACTGCATCCGGCAATCACAAGGGCCGCCTTAGCCCCAGCGATTTCATTGCCGTTGACCTCCGTGCCAAGCCGATCAGCAGCGGCAAACCCTCGGCAGAAACCGCCCTGCACACCCAGCTGTATGCCCGCTTCGCCCACATAGGCGCAGTACTGCACTGCCACTCCCCAGCAGCCACGGTTTTGTCCATGGCACTGGCAAACAGCCCTGAACTGGTGTTAGAAAATTACGAGCTACTCAAAGCCTTTGATGGCGTCGACACCCACGCCACCCGCGTGAGCATCCCCATTTTTGCCAATACCCAAGATATCGACGCCCTTGCGGTAGAGGCCGATCAATACCTAGCCGAGCACCCCCTCTGCCCCGCCTATTTAATTCGCGGCCACGGCGTGTATTGCTGGGGCAAAGATTTAGACGCCTGTATGCGCAATTTAGAAGCCGTCGATTTTCTTTTACACTGCGAACTCGAAAGAATGCGCCTTAGCCGCTAGGAGCCACCATGAGTACACTGACTATTTTTGCCGATTCCGACAGCAACCAGTCGTTGGTGCACAGCACTGAGCCAAGTGAGATTAGCCGCTTACTCGGCGCCGAGGGCGTTCGCTTTGAGCAATGGCAAACCCGTGACGATACTCGCGCTGGCGATAGCCAAGACACCGTCTTAGCCGCTTATGCTGATGATGTGGAACGCTTGATACGCGAACAAGGCTACCAAACCGTAGACGTGATCAGCATCGCCAGTGACAATCCCCAAAAAGACGCCCTTCGCCAAAAGTTTTTAGACGAGCATACCCACAGCGAAGATGAAGTGCGCTTTTTTGTTGAGGGCCAAGGTCTGTTTGCCCTGCATATTGGCGACAAAGTATTTGAGATACTCTGCGAAAAAGGCGATTTACTAAGCGTACCCGCCAACACCAAGCACTGGTTTGATCTTGGCCCGGAGCCGGACTTAGTCGCCATTCGCTTTTTTAACAACCCCGATGGCTGGGTGGCGAATTACACCGGCAGCAAAATCGCCGACGCCTACTCACGCATTGCCGCAACAAACTAAAAGCCAAGGGAATAGACTGTGGTCAACACCATTCTTACCGACATTGAAGGCACCACCAGCTCAATTCATTTTGTGCATGAAGTGCTCTTCCCTTATGCGGCAAAGAATTTGCCTGAGTTTGTTCGCGGCAATCACACTAAACCTGAAGTAAGTAGCGCATTACAAGACGTTGCCGCATTAGCGGGCATTGCCGCCGATGATATTGAGGCCCTCATCGCCCAACTTTTGCACTGGATTAGCGACGACAAAAAAGTCACACCGCTTAAAAGCTTGCAGGGCTTAGTCTGGGAACACGGCTACCGCAACGGCGATTACCAAGCCCATATTTACGCGGACGCATTAGACTCCCTAAAAGCTTGGCATCAGCAAGGCCTGGGTCTTTATGTTTATTCCTCAGGCTCGGTTTACGCGCAAAAACTGTTTTTTGAATTTAACGAAGGCGGCGATTTAAGCGGCTTGTTTAAAGGCTATTTCGACACCGTTACCGGCGCCAAGCGCGAAGCCGAGTCCTACCAAAAAATTCAAAAAGCGATTGGCAAACCAGCCAGTGAAATTCTGTTTTTATCCGATATAGTTGAAGAGCTAGACGCCGCAGCGGAAGTCGGTATGCACACTGCGTGGCTACAAAGAGACGCGGCCGAAATGGAGTACCACCCCCACCATCGCTGCGTTCGCAGCTTTGCTGATATTGAATTATCGGCGCTCCGATAAAATACCGGCTTTAACAGATCGAATAGAGGAATATGGCAGCTGATTACGTGTGCTTTGGCCAATATTAGCAAAGCCCTTATCTAGATGGCTTTTCTACAAATATAACGCCTCGATAACCGAGGGCTGTAACGGAGCGAAGCGCAGTCGAAGGCGTCCGGCGCCGCAGGCGCGAAGTTCACTAACTTGTGATACGCGATTTCATGCCTCATCTACCAAACAGCATACCGATTCTTGCCACCATGAGCTTTGTAATGAAATTCAACGAATAAGACTTGTACTGTAAGCGCTCAATAAACCACATCTAATAATCTTCCCACTACGGCTTTACTCTTCAATTTTTAACTGAGGAGCTATTCATGACCACCATCAACAAAGCCCAATTCTGGCAAGACCATGTCACCGCCTGGCAAGGCAGCGGACTATCCCAAGCCGCGTATTGCAAGCAGCATGAGATCAAATTTCATAACTTCGCGTATTGGCGCAATCGATTGAGCCCCGCAAAAGCGCCCTCAGCAAAATTATTAAAACTGGGCGGCATGCCAGCCTCATCTCGTATGATAATGAATTTACCGCTCGGCGTTCGATTGGAATTATCCGCCAGCGATTTGCCTGTCGTGTTGCCCGCCGTGCTGCAACTCCTTCGGGAATCGAACTGATGCTGCGGCCGACATCCAATATTGAGGTCTATTTGTACATGGCCCCGGTAGATATGCGCAAGTCCATCAATGGCTTGGCCGCGCTGGTTGAAAACGAGCTGGCGCTCTCGCCGATGATGGAAGTCTTGTTTGTGTTTTGCAATCGTGGCCGAGATAAAATCAAACTCCTGTATTGGGAGCGAAATGGTTTTGTGGTCTGGTATAAGCGCCTAGAAAAGCAGCGCTTTAAATGGCCTCGCCAGTGCGAGTCAGGCTATGAATTACGCGATGGCCGCGACTTAAACCTCTTGCTCGATGGCTTGGATATTTGGCGCAATAAACCGCATGAAACCTTGTATTTTGACTCGGTTAGCTAACGGTCTTTTGGTATAATACGCGTCATGACGACGCGACCATCAACCCCTTCTTCTGACGATATCCACAGCCTCAAAGCTTTGCTTTTGGAGAAGGATAAACGCATCTCGTTACTCGAAGCACAAGTGCGTTTACTCAGGCATAAACGCTTTGCGGCCAGCAGCGAGAAGTCGGATGGGCAGGCCGAGCTGTTTAATGAAGCCGAAGCCGCTGAGCCTGTTCCCGAAGACGACCTTGACGAAAACACGGATGACGCCGAAACCGAAACAATCCAGTATGAGCGTCGCAAATCCCGTGGTCGTAAATCGTTACCCGCTGACTTGCCGCACGTTCGTATCGAACATGATCTGGCTGATGCCGACAAAGTCTGTGAATGCGGTTGTGCGTTAACGCATATTGGCGAAGACACCAGCGAGCAGCTGGATATCATTCCTGCAACCGTCCACGTCTTAGTACACGCCCGCCTGAAATACGCCTGCAAAGCGTGTGAATCGACGGTACGTACCGCCGCATTACCGGCGCAGCCCATTCCAAAAAGCAATGCGAGTGCAGGCCTACTGGCGTATATCGCTACCGCGAAATACCATGATGCGCTGCCACTGCACCGCCAAGAAGCCATCTTCAAACGGATGGAGATTGATATCCCCCGCAACACCCTCGCCAATTGGATGATGCGCAGCGGTGAATTGATCGCGCCACTTATCGCCCAGCTTGATAGCGAACTTCGCAGCGGCAAAATCATCCAGTGCGACGAAACGCCGCTTCAGGTGCTAAACGAACCGGACAGGCCCGCAAGTAGCCAATCGTATATGTGGGTCAGGCGCAGTGGCGCCCCCGATCACTCCATCGTGTTATATGATTATGCGCCGAGCCGCGCTGGCAGCGTGGCGGAAAAATTACTAAAGGACTTTAGTGGTTACCTGCAAACCGATGACTATGCGGGCTACCATGCCGTTGGACGCAAAGACGACATTAGCCATGTGGGGTGCTGGGCACACGCACGCCGTAAATTCGTTGATGCTCAAAAGGCAGGGACATCTAAAGACAAAAAGACTACCCGCATCGGCAAAGCCGATGTGGCGATCAGTTATATTGCCAAGCTGTACGCCATCGAAAAGCAGGCGAAAGACGCGAGCAGCGAAACTCGCCGCCAGCTACGCCAAGAGAAAAGTGTTCCGATCTTCAGCGCCCTTAGGGAGTGGCTGGACAAAACACTACACAGCACCTTGCCCAAAGGCCTACTCGGTACGGCGCTGGGTTATCTCAATAAGAACTGGGAAAAGCTCGTAGCCTACACAGAAGACGGCGACGTCAACATCGACAATAACCTTGCGGAGAACGCCATCCGCCCCTTCGTTATTGGCCGCAAAAATTGGCTGTTCAGCGCGACGCCCAGAGGTGCCCACGCCAGCGCCGCTATTTATAGCTTGATCGAAACCGCGAAAGCGAATGGCCTTGAACCTTACGCGTATTTGCGTGAGGTGTTTGCAAGACTGCCAAGCATATCCAGTGATGACGAATTGCAGGCATTGCTACCCTGGAATGTGTCCCTCGTATAGGGCGTGGTTAATTGAGCGCTTACCTAGCTAAAACACTTAACGCCCGGCTCACGCGCCGGTTTGGAGCCGCGAAGCGGCGGAAAATCGGTCGCCGTGCAGCCGATTGTTAACTGTTGATGCTCAACGTCAGCGGTACGTGGTCACTTATTGAAATCCACTCGTCGTGTTGACCGACCTGCAAATTACATTTTTCTGCAACGTCTGACGAGGTGAAAACGTAGTCAATGTGATAGGCCTTCTCGCGGTTCCGCTGCAAGAAAAATGTCGGGCTGGTCTCATTGCCCTGTTCTTCCTCGAAGACTCGATGATACTGGCTCTTGAAACCCATCTCACTAAGCTCGGCAACTACGTCCGAGTGATTCCACCAGCGGTCCGGCTTATCCCAGCGCACATTGCTATTAAAATCGCCGAGAATGACTGTCTTTGGCCCGCTAAGATCGTCACGGTGAATCTGAAGGTACTTCCAGAATTGCCCCATGTAGCCAAATGCTTCTTCATTGCGCCCCTTCGTCCAGACGGCCAGCACGGTGAAATCTCTATTGATAGTGAAAGGGAGAAAAAGCCTGAGATCTTCCGTGCTCCAATTCAGTGTTTCACTTTTGCTGAAAAGCCCAGGGACGGAAAAGCTGCCACTCCAATTTAACTTTTCGACTCGATGACCGTTTCGCGGAAAAATGCCGATGCCACGATTTTTTGACTCGCCCATCCACAGGTAGGAACCGGCCCACTCTCTATATGCGGGCGTCGATAACGCGGGATCTTCACATTCCTGCACCACCAAGACATCAGCTCGCAAGCTATCTGCTTCTGCAAGCTTTCGTCTGAGTGCTCCATTACAGTTCCAAGTTACGACTTTCATAGATAGAGACAGTTAACGCCGCATTCAACGGCTTGTCCGCTGCAATGCTTTGTTAAGCATTATCTGGCTTAGATTTGGCATCACGGGTTTCCGCGCTTTTTCTAGGACCTTCCGGTGTCATTGTATAAAGTGCCTCCAACTCTTTAGGCTCAGATATTCCTTTTTTGACAACAAAATTCAAAAGCTCAAACATCTTTGAAGCAATATGATCGAAGTCTTCATCAGACATTTCTCCAGGGTGGACAGCATTATTCCCAGTTATTCGGACAGTATCTGCCACTTTAACCACCAATGGCGGCAACGTATTTTTTGTCGCGAGAGATCTAATATCTTCATTAATGTTCTTTCCTTCTTCCCCAAGATGCCTACATAGTTTTTGCAATCCAAGTCTCAATAACGCAGCTGCACCTCTTGGGGACTTAGAAAATATACTGGCTGCTTCTTGGTAGTCTGCCACTACATCTTCTGGCATATCACTATCCGGAAGCGGGGCCGTACCAAAGTCGGGAAAGATCATTTCGCCTGCTATTGGCTTTAAGTAACCCTGATCATTCCTTATCTCCTTCGATAACCAAAGGCTAGATTTTCTGCACCTAGAACAATCAGCCTCTAAGTAATCTATGCGTTGGCCTTTATTTTGATTGACAAGCCAAGACCAATCCATATGCGCGTACGTTCCACAAAAAGGACAGTGAAACGCATCTAATGTAATTTCAGGAGCTACATAGTTCATAAATTATCTTGGGCCTTATTATTTAGGATGCTTAACGCCTGCGTCACGGGTGGCGAAAAGCGCAGCTTTTTGACATCCCGTGCACGCACTTGTTAGAAGTTTTTTCGCTCATTATTTACCTACTGGAATATGGTAAGTTGTAAAATACCGACCTAATTGTTCTGTTTTATGAACTTTAGTGGCCATTTTATTTAGTGCCTTGTACTCAGGCCTACTTTCAAGTAAATGAAATAGTATTTCTTTATGCCCTAACTCATTTGCCCAACACATGAGCACTTTAAAAATTGGAATGCCAAAACCCCAGAATTTTTGTGAGATAACAACAGCTAATTCAAAACCATTATCATCTGGCTGAATTCCACACCAACCAGCTAAAACCCCACCTATATAAACTGCCCGAATACGACAACCCTCTATCGCATCCACTTTAATTTTATCTCCCATCCACTCTTGAAGGCTGGCTGCATCAAAATATGGATGATCGATTAAATGTGTTCTCAGAGAATCCTCATTGACGACTGCCATGAAGTCTTCTGGATTCACTTGATTAAAACACAAAAATTCAATTTCACTCATATCTCAATACTTCTAACGCCCTGCGGCAGGGGCAGGCAAAAAAGCGTAGCGTTTTGACTGTCCCGCCGCGCTTTTCAGCGGCAACTGCCCGCCATTGTTAGTGATTGATAACCGCATAGGCGATTACTCCTACCGCACATAGAACAATAAGTATTCCTGATGCCGCCGCCCATGATCTTGCAAATATCTCTGGCTCTCCAGCCTCGATTATCGCCACACCAAATTGAAATCGTCTACCCGAAAGAAATCCAAAGATTACAGACAATCCGAGAGCTAGAAGCGCTACCCCCAGCTCGATTAGCGTATTCGGCCAAAATGACCAGTTTATAACACCCGATGACCGCAAAAATGACAGGCCCATTATTAGGAAAAATGCCGCTAAAAATGCGCCGTAGAGCTTATGAAATGCATTCTTCATGGAAATCACTAACGCCAAGCGTAACCGGGCCGAGCGAAGCGAGGGTCCGAGTTTACGCGCTTGTTATACGAACTTGGAGAACACAATGAATACGCAAGACATTGAGGCAGCAGTGAACTCGATAGAGCAGGATATTGTTGAAAGCACTGGCGGCGTTGAATATTTGAATATAACCCTGCAAACAAACGGGTTTGTACAGATTGTCGAGTTTGCTGGCATCAGGATTTGGGATAGCGAATCAGACGACAGGGAGTATGTAGACGAATTCGACGAGGACTCACGCGAGCCAATAGAAGCACATCTTCGTAGAGCGTTGCGCGAAGAGCTGGAGAAGCTGGCGCGTATAGTCGTATAACAGTCTGTTAATGAGGCCACTGGCCTCATAATAATTATTAGAAGGCGGCCTCTTAATTTTTTAATATTCAAAGTGCCGCACTGCAACTGATTGTTTTTCAATATATTTAATTTTGGCGTAGGAATGCCTTTCCTATTATGCTGGCCAAGGTACTTGACGGCAGCGGAAAGAAAAATATACTGCATATACATACAGCAAATGACAAGGATTGTCGACATGAGCGCTTCACCATTCCTTCGGTCTGTGCAGGAGTACATGCTTGTACGCCGATATAGCCTACGCACAATAAAGTCCTATTTATATTGGATCAAGTATTTCATTTTATTTAATCAAAAGCAGCACCCATCTTCCATGGGCACGCAAGAAGTAGAGGCATTTCTGAATCACCTTGTTGTTCAACGTAACGTTTCTGCCTCAACTCAGGCCATAGCATTGAATTCTATTGCGTTTTTATATAACAAATACTTAGGTCAACCATTGGGAACGTTAAGCGGGCTTAGGCATTCAAAGCGGCAAGCCAAGTTACCCGTGGTGTTAACGCAGAACGAAGTGGCTCTTCTATTATCGCAACTTGCAGGCACGCATAAACTGATGGTTGCCATGTTGTATGGCTCGGGCTTGCGTCGCATTGAGTTGTTGCGATTAAGAACAAAAGATATAGATTTTAATCATTTGCAGGTACAAGTGTGGCACGGCAAAGGTAATAAACACCGCTTGGTTACCTTGGCGCCGGAGCTTTTGGCCGCTTTACAGGCGCAAATTAATGAAGTTGAACGTTTACTTATTGGCGATTTGACGAATACGGTTTATGCAGGCGTGTGGATGCCAGATGCGATGGCGAGAAAATACCCCAAGGCGGCAACGTCATTGAATTGGCAGTATCTGTTTCCTGCAAGCAAATTAAGCCACGACCCTCATTGTGGCGCACTTCGCCGTCATCATTTTGACGAGTCAGCTTTAAATAAGGTAATCCGACGCGCAGCTATCCGTGCCCGTATTCGCAAAAATGTCACTAGCCATACTCTGCGCCATTCCTTTGCAACGCATTTATTGCAGTCCGGCGCAGATATTCGCACTGTACAGCAGCAGCTTGGGCATAGTGACGTAACAACCACCGAGATTTATACCCATGTTTTAAACCATGGTGCCTACGGCGTGCGCAGTCCGTTAAGCAGTATTTCGCGCCAAACACCACAAAGCCATGCAACGCTATAAGCTTAAAGCAGTTCTGTCTGCTGCCTTGAGGCCTGATGAAACACGGCAACCAGCGAGTAACGCATAAAGCCGGTGCAGGTGGTTAGGTAGTCGTGCAGGGCGTGTTTAACAATATCGGCAAAAGATTCATCTTGGTACTTCCACTGATCTGATTCGGCGAGCTGTTTCATTTTTGCGTTCATAGCAGACATATCGCATAAAACGCGGTGTTTTGCGTCGCGACTTTTGCTGTCGTCGGTAACGACGATGGTGAGTGTTGATGCTGTATTATCCCACTCGAACATGAGGTAGAGGGAGTCGTCGTTAATATTATCGGCCAACAACGCCACCGCGTGCTCTACGCAGTTTGCGAGTATAGCCTCGACGGTCATATTATCTGGGCTTGTAACAACGCTGCTATGGAGCACGTATTCGGCACCATGCTCTGTTATGGCGGTCTCTTCCCACGCTAAGCCTTGGTCTTTAAAGTCTTGCTGATATGCCACTGTGCTTCTTTAAATAAAAAGGGCTGCGTCGCTATGCGAGGCAGCCCCAATAATGGGTTTAACTGGTAGCGCTAGCGCTACAAAATGATGCGATTAACGAATACTGGCCGTCGCACGGCTCGCCAGATGGCTCGCTATTTTACGCTTTTGATAATCTTTTGCTGCGCTGGCTACCGTGCCACCGTTGCCAGAAGCCAACCAGCGTTTAATGCGGCCAGCGTCGCCCATGGGACTGGTTTTGCCAAACGAGTCTAACATGACGATGAGCAATTCTTTGCCGTCGACATTGGTTTTCATTACCAAGCAGCGACCGGCTTCGTCTAGGTAGCCGGTTTTACTCATGGCCACGTCCCAGCGCTGGTAGCGTACTAGCGGATTGGTGTTCACATAATCCAAGCGATAGCGCGGGCGACTAAAGTTAGCGGTATAGATTGAGGTGGTGGAGTACGTGGCAATTTCTCGGTACTTAGCCGCCGCCGCAACGAGCTTAGCCAAATCTTCGGCGGTAGATACGTTTTTGCCAGACAAGCCGCTGCTATCGACAAAATGTGTGTTTTTCATGCCTAGGGCGCGGGCTTTTGCGTTCATTCTGGCAACAAAGGCCGGTAGACCACCCGGGTAATTGCGGCCTAAGGCCGCTGCCGCCAAATTCTCTGATGACATAAGGGCAAGGCGCAGTACTTCACCTCGGGGCAGTTCGGAGTCTACCCGAATACGGGAGTGGTAGTAGTTAATGGCCTTGCGGTCATCATTGCTAAAGCGAATGGTTTCATTCAGTGGCAGCTTTGCGTCTAACACTACCATGGCCGTCATTACCTTGGTTAGCGAGGCAATTGGCTTTACCATATTCGCGTATTTTTTATACAGTACCTCGCCGCTATCGGCGTCAATAACCACGGCGCTAACCGAGGCTAGTTGTAAGTTGGCGGGGTTGCGTCCACCTTTATCCGTCGCCATAGCCGGCGAGATGAATAAGGCCAAGGCCAAAGAGAGCATTATTTTTATCATTACAATACCAATTAGCAAAAGTGAACTAACACTATAATTAAGCTGAGATTAGCACAGCCGAAAAAGCCAAAATGTCGACTCTGTTCAATTTTTATACAAATACGGTGTTTCCCGTACTAGCTAGCCTACTCGCTTACTTTCAAGCGCAGGCTATCTAATATCTGATCTACCGCTGCGCGGTCCATATCGCGGTCATCTTCAGCGCAGGCGTAGCTAATAAGTAACAAATGATCGCCAGCGTGTAAAAACCATTCCCGAATATAATCGCCTTCTTCGACAGTTTCAAACTCCCAGCCCTGATAATCGTCACCAATTTTGCAGGCTTTACCGTCATCAAGGCGCATACCAACTTCCAAAACAAGCTCGCGAACGTCATTCGCCGTAGCCGGTTTACCGTGTTGCGCTTGCAGAGTACTCAGGCTAATACAGCCTAATTCGTCCTGGTCAAAAATCAGAATACTGTCGTCGTCTTGCTCGGTACGCCACTCTTCAGGCAAGCCGATAAACCACCAATCAGATTCAACTTCTTGCATTTCAGTGTCTGACATTGACCGCTACCTGTGTAAATTTTAGAAGCATGATTTGCGCTTACTCGCCCAAGGGTAAATCTGCCGACATTAAAACAGCGTGTTCATAGCCGTCACCAAGGGGGTAATAGTTTTTTCTAATGCCGTCTTCAGCGAAACCGAGCTTGGTATATAAAGAACGCGCTACTGTATTAGATTCCCTAACCTCAAGTAAACAGCGCGCGCCACCAAATTGCTGCATCCACTCCAGCCCTTCGCTCAGCAACTGTCGCCCCACGCCTCGGCCACGGCTGTCGGTATCGACCACGATATTCAATAAGCTCACGTCGTCGAGCACGAGGGTATAGCAGCTGATGCCCAGCAATTCCTCGCCTTCCCAGAGACCGAGGCAATGATCGTCGCGCAAGCTGCGCAACCAGTTCATTTTGCCCCAGGGATGAGGGTCAGATCGGGCTTCGAGCAAAAGACATCGTTCAAGGTGATGCATAGCCAACATGGCGATACGGGTCATAGACTGAACACAACCTTGCGTAAGTTTTGCCACAAGGGCGCTTTCAAACTGCCATCGGCGAGCATGGCTGCGGGCTCCGCTGCGTATAGCAATTGAATTCCGGCAGATTGCAGGGTCGCCACGTCAATATAGGGCTGCAAAGCACTGCCAAATAAAATCACGCAATGGGCCTGCTGGCGCTCGGCCTGGGCCATGATATTGGCTTGCAGGGCCTCTTTGGCGGCGTCGCCACCCATGGTTAATCCGGGCGTTTTTAGCACCGGCCACTGAAAGCGCGACGTCGTGAATTCTGGAGCTTTGGCCAGCTTATGATGACGACTCACCGCCACCGCGATATTCGCCATGAGGCGCTTTTCAGCGGGGCTCGGCGGCGCGGTGGTGGTTTCAACAATCATCAACAGGCCGATGCCCGTTGCCACCAATTCAACATTAAACTCGGGGCTAACGGCCACATCAGTAGCTGCGCCGGGGGTGCTACTCGCTTGCGCGGGAGGCGGCGCGGCGCTCTCAAAACCCAGTTCCTGTAAGGCTGAGGCGATACGCGATCCGGCGCGCTGTGGCTCGCCGGTCGGCGCCGGTGTATTGCGCTCCTGCGCCTCGGCCATTTGCTGGTATTCAGTATCGGCATCAAAGCTCGCCACTTCGGCGGTTTCGACGTCGGCAAATTCGTCTTCTACGGCGATGTCCAGCTCAAAAATCGGTGACGGCGCTGCACCGTCAAGCACAAAGCGCGGCACATAGGTGTCGACACCCATCGCCTGCAAGTAATCGAGTCGCAGCGCCTCGTTCACTTTATACGCCCTCGTGCTGGGGGTGGGCTTTAAGCACCCCGGCGTCTAACAAATTAAGGGCATCGAGGTAGGCTTTAACTGAGGCAACGATAATATCGGTGTCGGCACCATTGCCATTTACAATGCTGCCATTTTTCTCGAGCCGCACCTGCACTTCCCCTTGGGAATCTGTGCCTTCAGTGATCGCATTCACCGAGTACAGCAGTAAATTGGCACCACTATTAACCAGCAGCTCCACCGCCTTAAACGCGGCGTCGACAGGACCATCGCCTTCCGCTGCCGCTTGTTGGGCTTGGCCGTCGATGAGCAGCTGAATATCGGCGCGTGGCTTAAAGCCACTGCGCGACACCGCTTCTAGCGCCACATAGCTGTAGCGCAGCTCAAGATCATCTGGCTGAACATCGTTCATCAGAGCCTGTAGGTCTTCGTCGAATATTTCGTGCTTTTTGTCGGCCAGCTCTTTAAAACGAGTGAACGCCAGATTCAAGGCGGCCTGATTATCTAGCGTGATGCCCAAATCTGCGAGGCGCGCTTTAAATGCGGCGCGACCTGAGTGCTTGCCCAGCACCAGTTTATTGGCGTTCCAGCCTACGTCTTCGGCGCGCATAATCTCGTAGGTTTCTCGATACTTAAGCACGCCGTCTTGATGGATGCCAGATTCATGCGCGAAGGCGTTGGCGCCAACAATTGCCTTATTCGGCTGCACCGGAAAGCCAGTGATCGACGACACCAAACGCGAGGTCGGCACAATTTGCGTGGCATCAACACCGACTTCTACCGGAAATATGTCGCTGCGGGTGCGAATCGCCATAACCAATTCTTCAAGCGAGGCATTACCCGCCCGCTCGCCCAAACCATTAATAGTGCACTCAACTTGGCGAGCGCCATGCATTACTGCCGACAGGGAGTTCGCTACCGCGAGGCCAAGGTCATTGTGGCAGTGCACCGAGAAAATCGCCTTATCGGCATTGGGCACGCCGTTCATGATTCTTGCGACCATGGCGCCGTATTCACCGGGTTCGCCATAGCCTACGGTGTCGGGCAGGTTAATTGTGCGGGCACCGGCATTAATCACTTGTTCAATGATCCGGCACATAAAGTCGTACTCGGAACGCGAGGCGTCTTCGCAAGAGAATTCAACATCGCCAATTAAATTACGGGCATGCTTAACCGCAGCGACGGCGCGCTCCAGCACATTGTCTGGCGCCATGCGCAGTTTGTATTCCATGTGGATTGGCGACGTGGCAATAAACGTGTGTATACGGCCAGCCGCGGCGGGCTTAAGTGCTTCAGCGGCGCGGTCGATATCTTCGGCGCCGGTACGTGCCAAGCTGCACACTATGCTGTTTTGCACTGTCTCGGCGACCGCCCGCACGGATTCAAAATCACCGACACTGGCAATAGCAAAGCCCGCCTCAATGACATCAACGCCCATTTTTTCCAGCATTTTGGCAATTCGCACTTTTTCGTCGCGGGTCATCGACGCACCGGGACTCTGCTCGCCATCGCGTAAGGTAGTGTCAAATATAATCAGGCGGTCTTTGGCCATGTCTAACTCCTAACAATCATTATTTGTGGCAGCATCATGGCGCCCTAGCAAACTCTGCTCGCAATTATAGTCGGACACGGCCCAGACTTCTTGGCTCTTTTGCAGGCGAAGGTGCTGTTTTTACAAGAAAATTCATTTACCAGCCCCCGCCATTGGCAAAAATGCCAAGGCCAAAGACTGAACTTCACTGCGGTATTCCGTCAAAGACCCCAGCACTGTGAGAAGAAAATCACCGCTTTCACAAAGTTTCGGGCGTTTATATTGGTGAATTTGTATACAATTTGCCTCTTTGCCTTAGTTTGTCAACCATTGGGCCGTAGCCCAATGATTTTTAGCCGTATTTAAGGGAGCAAGCCGCTTTATCATGCGAAGCACTTTAGTTTTTTGCGTAGCACTCAGCCTCCAGTGGTTTATCAGCTCGGCCGTCGCCAATGAGCAGACCCCAAACTCACTTGGCGATTCCGCGACCATTCCCGCAGACCCGGTTTTTACCCCTAATCCCCGTAAAAACCCAAGCCTGAATATCGACTTTGACAAAAATGGCAGCGCGGCGGGCAATACCGAGGTCGCGATCACCCTGCTTGGCCAAGATATATTACGCGGCAGTTTCGAACGCCTGTACTGGACTGCGGGCCAAGCGGTAGCTGGCTTAGCCATGCCCACACCGGTACTGGTTGCGGCTGGCACCAACCCCGGCCCCACCCTGTGCCTTACAGCAGCGGTACACGGTGACGAGCTCAACGGCGTAGAAACAATTCGCCGAGTGATGTTCAGCCTCGAAAGCGACAAACTCAATGGTGTGGTGATTGGCGTACCTATTGTTAACATGCACGGGTTTCGCCGCTCATCGCGCTACCTGCCAGATCGCCGCGACTTAAACCGCTATTTCCCTGGCGACCCTAAGGGCAGCTCGGCGGGTCGCATTGCTTACAGTTTTTTTAATGAGGTTATTTCCCATTGCGACCGCCTCATCGACATTCACACCGGCTCCTTCCATCGCACCAACCTCACCCAGCTGCGCGGTAACTTAGGCAAAGAAAGCGTGGCGCAATTCAGCCGCATGTTTCACGACGTAACCGTTATTGATGGTGCTGGTGCTCCAGGTACGCTGCGCCGCGCCTCGGTCGACGCCGGTATTCCGGCGGTAATCTTAGAGGCAGGCGAACCTTTGCGCCTCCAGCTAAAAGAAGTTAAACAGAGTGTTAATGGCATCAAGGCCGTTATGCACCATCTCAATATGATTGACGACAAGCCCCAGCGCGCACCTAAGCAAAACGTCTTTTATAAATCGACGTGGCTGCGCGCCGACCAAAGCGGCGTTTTTCTCAGCGAGGCCAAGCTCGGCCAAAACGTGAAAAAAGGCGATATTCTCGGCTCGGTCACCGACCCCATTACCAACCGCAGTTCGGTGATTCGCTCCAGTGTCGACGGTCAGATTATCGGTCTTGCGCTTAACCAAATGGTTATGCCCGGTTTTGCCGCCTATCACGTTGGCATTGCCGCCGATGTGAAGAAGGTAGCTGCTGACAAAGTCGCGGACAGTGTTGTCGCCGAGGCCCTCGAGCCGGTTGCTGAGAACATGAAGGAAGTGGCCAGAGAGGCGGCGCAAAAAGCCGCTAAAACCAGTAATGATCCTAAGGCCGTTGATGCCGCAGTACGCAAGGCGATCAAGGACAATGCGAAAAACACCTCGCAATTGGTAGACGAACCACCACGCACAAAAAGCGGTGGCGAGCCTGAAACCGAGGGCGCCAAAGAACCCGCTATGTCGATACGGCCCAATGACGAAATGGAAGAGCATCCCGAATAGCCCTGCAGTGACTTAGCCAGAACCAAAAAGCCCCGCCTTAGCTGCGGGGCTTTTTATTGTGCGCTTGGTAATTTAGCAGGTGAAGCCCAATTCCCGCTCTAACTGGGCAGCCAAATTAAACAGGGTCTCTTCATCGCCCATCCGCCCGGTAAACTGCATGCCAATCGGCAAGCCGCTCTCGCTCATATGCAGCGGCACCGACATACCGGGCAAGCCACTAACATTGCCCATAATGGTAAATGCCATCTTCGCCAAAATCGGCCCCGCCATTTGCTCCACCAAGCCGGTATTAAACAATAATTTACCCATATTCACCCGGTGACTCGCCAGCATCAGCAGCTCTTCAAGGCGGGAATTGGGCAGCACGCCATGGGGTTCTGCCGGGGTAGGCACGGTCGGGCAAAGCATGACATCAAAATCAGTCAATAAGCGCCCCATCGCCAGCTGAACATCATGCCAGCCGCGCTTAGCCGTGATGACGTCGGCGCCGCTGAACGAGCGACCCAGCATCGCCATATTTTTGGTGGCAGGTTCAAACTTGGCGACACAGGCGGCGCCATACTCACGGCGATAGCGGTCAACCATACTTGCCACTTCGGCGCAGACGACCACAAAGAAATCTCGCCAAAATTGCTTAACATCAATCTGTGGCTCGGCCTCCACCACCACGTGCCCAAGCTTTTCTAGCGATTGGGCGGTGGTATCTAACGCGGCTAGCACCTCGGCATCAACAACGGTATTCACCAAGGGTTTTCTGCTCAAGGCAATGCGTAGCGGTCGGGCTTCACGCTGGGTAGCAGCCAAAAAGCTGCCCTTGGGCGGGGCGATATTATAGGGCGCCCCAATCTCATGTCCGCTACTGCAGTCCAACATCGCTGCGCTGTCGCGAACACTGCGGGTAAGCACGTGCTCAGCAACAGCGCCCTGCCAATCTTCACCATTGTCGGGGCCAAGGGGATTGCGACCGCGAGAGGGCTTTAAGCCAAATACCCCGCACCAGGAAGATGGAAAGCGAATAGACCCGCCGCCATCGCCACCGTGGGCCATTGGCACAATACCCGCGGCCACAGCTGCTGCACTGCCACCAGAGGAGCCTCCGGTGCTATAACCATGCTTATGAGGGTTATGAGTGGGGCCAAAGGATTTGGGCTCGGTAGTGATTATTAGGCCAAACTCGGGGGTATTGGTTTTGGCAAAAATATTCACCCCGCTGGCTTTGTAGCGTCGCACCAGTTCGCTGTCGTAATCTGGTACCACAGCAATTCCCCGACTGCCCATACGCAGCGGTTCACCGGCAAAACAGGCCAATAAGTCTTTTAAAACAAAGGGCACGCCTTTAAACGGGCCGTCTGGTAGGCCTTGTTCTATTTGGCGATAGGCGCGCTCATCGAAGCGATGGATAATGGCATTTATACTTGGGTTACGCTCGTTGGCGACCGCCAGCGCAGCGTCAAGCAGCTCTTTAGGGCTTACCGCCCCAGTGCGAACCAGCTCGGCTAGGCCAAGGGCATCGTATTTACCGTATTCTTTAAACATTCCCGTCTCCGCGATCTTATTTGCTGCAAATAGTAACAGTTCTGTTACCTAAACTGAGCGAAACAAAGGGAATTAGCCTTTAACTAAATTGCCTTTGGCAGCGCGACACAATACGCGCTACAGTAGCTTACAAACGCTGACACACTGTTGGCTGGCAACATCCTCAATTCATAACAATATAAGGTTGCAGATATGCCGCTATCGAAAGACATTCTTGACGAAATTCGCGTATTAACCCAATTCAACCCAGCCTCTGCGCTTGAGGGCATTAAGGTTCATCACACCGCCGACCCCGCCACCATCGCTGCGACCGAGCGTTTATTTGCCAAAGAACTGATTACTCAAGCTGATGGCGGCTATCTCACCAATAGCGGCCTAGAAGTCATTCGCCACCTCGATAGCCTAATGACGGTTTTGAACTGCAAAGACAAAGAATTAGCCTAGATCCAAACATGCGGGAGGCCAAAGCCTTCCGCACATTATGGCAACTAACCGCAATCACTCGCGGCCGATTCGACGTTCACCGGCAAACCGAAAAAATCCAGATTGCTCCTCGCGCTGAATAAGCTCGCTCTGCTCGGCGAACAAGGCTGTTTGCAATGCCTGCAATCGCCGACGTTGCTCGCCACCAGTGTACTCGGCCAAAATGATTTGGCGCTGTTCCATATAGTTACTGCCAGTAGTCCACACCTCATCGCGACGCTTATCTAAGGCGGCCCAGCGATCAAGCGCTTGGGCATCCATACCCAAACCGCTGCGAATTCCCCTAAGTGACGCCAAACGCGTCGAGTCAGGAAGGTTTCGCAGCTCCTGCTGCACTGAGTCTAAACTTAGAAAGCGATCCATCAATTCCGTCCGCCGCGTAGCAAGCAAGGGCTCAGCCTTATCGCCCAAGGCATCGCGCACCGACGCCACAAATTGCGTTAATTTTTCTTCCGGTAGGCCTGTGGCCATTTCGTCTACCGCAATTAAGGCCTCTTCAATTTTGCGATTGCGTAGCTCTGCCGCCCAAATCTGTTCCGCGTCAGCGCCAAAAGCATCAAAGCGTTTAGCCCAAAGGGCGTCGCGACGCTCCAGCGGCGACATCGCGCGCAGTACATCGCGCTCGGTCAGCAGCCATGCATTGTAATTCGACCACGATTGATATTTGGCCAGTAATTCTGCAGCCAAGTCGGGGTACATTTGCGCCAGCAGTGCTTCAACACGACTCTCCCAATCCTCTGGGTAGCGCGATTTTAGATAGGAAATCAGCTGTTCTAGTAAGCGAATTTGCGCGTGCTTCACCTCGATCACGCTGGCAAATTTTTGAGTCAAATTCGCAATAAATTGCGCTTCATCAACTTCGTTTAATTGGGGTCTTACTCGATCATTCTCAGTCGGCTCGACATTCCCAACCGCCGTGGCAGTTAACATTGGCGCATGTACTTCATTGCTAACAGCCTGTTCTGGCGTTTGCCAGAACAGGCTAAAGCAAGCACTAACGACAATCGCCACCAACAAAATCACTACCCATGGTTTGCTTATCGTTTTCTCGCTCATAACACCTACTCACCCGTTTTATTAAAAGCCATTGTCGGCGATAAAATCGGTAATCGCGGCGTAAAATTCCATTTCGTCAAAGGTATCGGGTGGCACGCCAATCACGTCCAAATGATCTTGGTTTATCTTCCATGCGTGAGACGTCATTTGGGTTTGGTTGGGTGCGTTCAGGTCACCCACATAGCCAGTATTGCTCTGCGCCCAAACGTAATCTAGGCAGCCATAACATTCCCAGTACTCAAGACGATAACCCATTTGCTGAGAGTTAATACCGACTAAACCGTCGTCGTCATTGTCACTCGCATCGCCATCACCAGTACCGAGGGCACCGTCGCCATTGGCGTCATAGCTGGCGTAGCCGTCACCATCAATCTCAGTCCAAAGCTCCTTAAGCAAATACAAGGCGGGGTTCATATTGCCGTTGTCTTGACCTGTTAAAAAGCTCCGCGAGCGCTCGATATTCGCGGTTCCGGCAGGGTAGTTCTGATTAAACGCGTAGGTGCCCGTTGTCACTCCATCGTTGGGGTCAAAGTCATGATTCACCAGCTGCTTCAGCGCCGCGATCGCGTCGTTACCGCCGCTGTATATGGTGTTGCCAAAGTAGTCGGCCAAGGTCGCCAAAACAGACTGCACCCCAGGCTGCAAATTTAAAACATATTGCGCTATAGGCGAGCCACGGTGGGGCGACGAAATACTAATGCCGTATTTAACCACCCGATACCCGCGATTATCCTGCAGTAATTTAGCCGCTTTACGCAGGTCTAAACCACCTTGAGAGTGACCAATAATATTGACATAGCTGTGACCCGAGCTGGCCAAATAGCCTTCAATGTCTTGGTATAACTCGTAACCGCGCTGCTCCGAACCCGCAAAGGGCGTCACCGAAGCCACAAAAGACTCCTGCCCAGAATGAATGTCGGGATTACAGTAGTACTCACCCCACTGACAGGTATCTAAAACGTAAACGCCATAATCATCGCCCCAGTAGTCATAACCTAAAATATCATCGAATCCGGCCATGCCGTGGGCAAATACAATCGGGTATTGGGTTTTATTGGCGTCGCGCGCAAATGCAGGCGACATCGTTGTACTCACAAGTATTAAAAATCCAATACTCAGTAATTGGCTAAGCTTCATAGAGTTATTCTCCGGTATTATTTTTTTAAACTACGCGGAAGCCTTAGCATAAAAGCCGAGAAACCAAAGCCGTAACGGCCTACTGCGGAAACGCGAACAGCTTTTAGAGCTAACATCAGGCTTGCTATTATTTTTTTTAAGCCATCTTTGCACTAAACAGTTGCCGACACGTCCTGTGTGAAATCATCCAAGTTATCGATGACAACATTACATATTTTTAACACATACAAACAAGGCGAATCAATAAAAATATGGCTGGGTGGGATGCTCGTCACAGCTCAGCGCTTAAATGGCCTTGACGCAAATAGCGCGACCTAAGGCCACCGCAGTTTGATAAGCTGTGCGCCACACTGCGCGATAGCACTTTATATTGGAATAATATTTATGGATCCATTGACTCAGGGCTTACTCGGCGCCACCGCTGCCGCCAACTCCCGACTGGCTAAGGCGCCGCGCGCCGTGGCGCTGGGCCTCGGGTTTCTGGGTGGCATGGCCGCAGACCTCGATGTTTTGATCCGCTCCACTAGCGACCCTCTGCTGTTTTTAGAGTTTCATCGCCAGTTCACCCACTCCCTTGTGTTCATTCCCTTTGGCGGCTTGCTTTGCGGACTGGTATTGCACGCCCTGTTTGCCAAACGCAAAGGTTTTAGCCGCTGGCAAAGCATTCTGTTTTGCACCCTAGGCTACGCCACCCACGCACTGCTCGACGCCTGCACAACCTATGGCACGCAATTGTATTGGCCCTTTAGCAATGAGCGGGTCGCGTGGAATATTATGTCGATTATTGACCCGCTCTACACCGTGCCCATTGCGGCCTTACTCGCCCTTAGCTTAAGCCCTCAACGCCACTGGCTGGCACGCATCGCTTTATTCTGGGTGTTTGCCTACCCAGCTGTGGGATGGTGGCAGCGCGAGCGAGCAGAAAGTGTTGTTTACCAGCTCGCCGCGAGTCGCCAACACCAAGTACTTAGCTTGAGCGCCAAGCCCTCCTTTGCCAATTTATTGCTCTGGAAAGTCATTTACCGGACACCCGATTATTTTTACGTTGACGCCGTGCGCATGGGCATTAAGCCAAAAGTCATTGAAGGCACAGCCATTGCGCCCCTGGATATTCAACGCGATTTACCGTGGCTGCAAGCCGGGTCACAGCAGGCCTTAGACCTTGAGCGCTTCCGCTGGTTTTCCCAAGATTATATTGCCCTAGCGGCAAATAACCCGATGCGGGTTATTGATTTGCGCTACTCATTACTCCCCAATGAAATTGAAGCACTTTGGGGGATCGAGCTATCACCAAGCAATGGCGAACAACACGTGCGTTATATTACCCAACGCGGCGACAGCCGAGCGAAGTCCGTAGAACTGTGGAATATGCTATTTCACTGACCTGCACGCTAAAAATAGTAACCAAAATTTAGACGAAAGCCGCGAATATCTTCGGCCTGAATCACCGCCAAGCCTACGCGTAAAAAGCTCAGCTGGGCCATATGGCGGCGGGTACTGCCCACGCTCACCGCCAGCTCATTTTGGCTGCGCGTATAAGTGTCTGTGCCCTTAAAAAGCGTGTTCACTAAACTCAATTCAACACTGAGTAATTCGTGGGCGAAAGCCATAGGCATTGAATACAAAAGACCATTTCTAAATACTGTATTCGCCATATTCGGGTCAAACTCTTTACCGGCCAAGGTCACTTTCAAGGTTTTGTAATAACCTACAAGATTACCGATATATATTGAGTTCGGTGTAGATCCCAAGGGAATACGGTAAGCGCTAGACACCGACACGCCCGCCTGCTCAGCCTCTTGATCTAAATCACTGGATTTAACATAGCCCACGCTCATACCCGGCGTAATGGCCCAGTTTGCGCTTACGGGTAAACGCAACGCCAAGCCCGGCTGTATTGAATAGGTTTTAGCGTCATTTACCTCGCCCTGGGTAAGCGGCATGCTCAAAATCCATTGCCGACCCAAAATGCGTTGCGAGCGAAAGGTATACGTTAAGGGCAAAGTAACATAGCTGATCTTTACCCCGTTGGTTTCAAACTCACCAACGGTAAAACTAAGGCCAAAAAGATTGGGAATATCGCCAACCTCATCAAACACCAAGTTCAGTTGCTCCAAGCTAGTATCCAACACCAGCGCAAACGTATTGTCGACCGTTTGCGTTAGCAATGAGCCTGGATTGCCCGCTAATAGACTCGACGCACCCCCTAATAGCTCATCACCAAGACCCAACAGGGCTTGCAGCTCCGCCTCAATCGGCAAAAGCGATAAAGCGGCGTCAGTGGCAAGGGCTTTAGATGCCGTGGCGCCTAAACACAGTGTGAGTGCCAAGCACATTAACCGCCTCATCACACCCTCCCATGCCGCCCAATAGCCGCCACCCGACACACCGCGGCCCGTCACCTAAACAGGAGCAAGCGCAAGTTCACCGAGACCACTTGGTATAGCCCACAAAGGCCGGTTTAGCCAATACCGGGGTGTGCAGTGTGCTTATCCCCCGCTGCGGCCAACAAACCCTATTGAAATTCGCCGGTTTGCCCCAAACATTGTTAAACACCGAAACTTAGGAACTCGCTATGACTCAGCTCTCTGTGCTCGACCTTTCACCTATCACCGCAGATGGCTGTGCTGGCGACTCCCTACGCAACACCTTAGACTTAGCCCAACATGCAGAACAGTGGGGTTATCAGCGCTACTGGCTGGCGGAACACCACAATATGGCGGGCATCGCCAGCGCGGCAACGGCGGTGGTAATCGGCCATGTTGCCGCCGGAACCAAAACCATTCGCGTAGGCGCTGGCGGCGTTATGCTGCCCAACCACTCCCCCTTAGTTATTGCCGAGCAATTTGGCACCTTAGAGGCCTTATTCCCTGGGCGAATCGACCTCGGTCTAGGCCGCGCCCCCGGCAGCGACCAAGCCACCGCCTACGCGCTGCGCCGCAATCTGCACGCCGATGTCGACCAGTTCCCCAACGATGTTGTCGAGCTAATGAGTTATTTCGGTGAGGCAAAACCCGGACAGCAAATTCACGCCTTTCCCGGCAGAGGATTGAATGTCCCAATTTGGATATTAGGTTCCAGCTTATTCGGCGCCCAATTAGCGGCATCACTTGGCCTGCCCTACGCCTTTGCCTCGCACTTTGCGCCGGATCAAATGCTCGCGGCGATCAAAATTTATCGCGAGCGCTTCCGGCCCTCCGCCCAGCTCAGCAAGCCCTATGTGATGCTCGGCTTTAATATCTTTGCCGCCGACACCGACGCCCAAGCCAATTATCTAGCCAGCTCAATGCAGCGCGCCTTTGTGAATTTACGCCGAGGCAACCCCGGCAAACTTCAGCCGCCAGTCGATAATTACCTTCAAGAATTGTCGTTAAGTGAGCAGAGTCTGCTGCAGAACATAATGTCTTGCTCGGCCATTGGCAGCCCTGACACCGTGCTTGAAAAAACCCGGCAATTCATCGCCAAAACCGGCGCCGATGAATTAATGATTACATCACAGATTTACGATCACACCGCGCGTTTGCGGTCATATGAAATTGTGGGGGCAATGCAGAAACAGCTAAATGGCGAAGCTTGAGAGCCTAATACGCATCGTTCTCAGTAAACACCGTCACGTTTAAATCGTCCACTTCGGTAAGCCAAGCGCTAATAACCATTGGCTGGCAGCAGACCTGACAATCCTCAACATAGGTCTGCGCGCCCTCTGATGTATCGATCAGCAGCTCTATTCGCTCGCCACAATAGGGACACCGCTGACTGACCGATTCTAATGCGTTCATATGCACTCCCTTCAATTGGCACCCAATGAAACTATAATGAGGGGCATAGTGGCCAATATGCAAACCCTAGACGCTATGGCATTTATCAATGCCCAGCGGCAAAGACATCAGCTTTAACAAAAAAAATCGTAAAAACGCCCATACTCCAACGTGTAATAGCGGGATCATACCGCGACATTACAAATTATACCCTTCACCAGAATTGCGAATCGGCAATGCGCCTGTACCAAACTTTGCTTAACGGCGCTTTTCCGTAAAATAATTATTTATTGGGGGGGATTACCGGGTGGCGGATGACCAATTATGACTACGGCTCTCGCCTAAAATGAATTACCGGGCCGATATTCGAGCCTTTTGGGCCAACACATGCCTTACATGCTTGGCCACCCTGTGGGTGAAGCAATAGAACTTACTCGCTGGGATACACCATAGAGATTGTCTCGATCGCGCAGCGACTTAGCGCCTCAGAGTTACTGGCAATTACGTCATCTATTCGCGTTAATGCGTCGCTAATCGGTTTAAAGGCAAGCTGTTCTGCACTGCGCAGCGCAGTGCAGTTTTTTCTTAAACTCAGCAAATAGTGTTCAGCATTGTTGTTGCTAAAAATTAGGTGGCGGTCGTCTAGATACTGCCAATCGGTAACCTGATAGTCGTCAACGGCTTCCACACTCTCGCCGGGGCGGTAACCGTATTCCGCCAAGCGTTCGTCCAGCGCCGGTTCGTCTTTGACTAGGGCGCAGCCGATAAGCGACACCGCTAAAATTTGAGCAAGCCCTATTTTTATATATTGTAAGTTCATATCCGCCTCCGGGAATGAATGTACACAAGTCTATGTACATTAGTCAGACCGCACCAAGGCGTCGAGGTTCGATACAGCCAATATGCCAGCTCAAGCGATTTTTTTTGCCTGAAACAAATCGAGACGAAAGGTCTTGCGCCCGGCACTAAAATTAACCGCAATGGTATGCTTATCAATGGCGAGTACTGCACCTCGGCCAAATTTGTCGTGCGCCAGTATATCGCCAACGCAAAAATCTTTAGCACTGGCGTCGGCACCTTCTAGTGCAGCATTCACCGCGGACTCCGGCGCGGGCTGCAATACCCTCGACACTAATAAGCGGGGGAAAAAGCGTTTTGTACTGGCAAAGCTCACGACCAAACCAACTGCATCAACATCGCTTACGCGCCCAAGGCCATAGCGTTTATGCTGCAGGTAGGCGCCCAGCTCAGGGTATCCGACCGAGCTTACTGCGGTATTTGCCTGCCAGTCGGGCACAACCGCATCTAAATACCGCTGCGCCACGCTGGCAGTAGGGCTACCGCGCGGTGGCAGATCAAATTGACGTGCACCTGTCTCGATCTGCGAACTAAGGCGCTGCGCCAAATCCAGATCCATCTCCGCCAAAAACGGGCTCGGAAGCTGATGCAACTCCGGGCGCTGGTCAGTCGCCCAGCCATTTGTCGCATCCAGCCCCGGCGCAAATAAATACAAGGCTTTTATCGCCCGTGTCATTGCAACGTACATTAGGCGGCGCTCAGCCTCCAAATGGTCAAGCTCTTGTCGGCGCCTATTACCCGCTTGGTAAGGCATGTAGTGGGCGCTCAAATTAGGAAGTAGGACAACAGGCCATTCTAGGCCCTTGCTGCGGTGCATGGTGGTGATGGTTACCGCCCCAGCGGTCGTAACCGCGCTGCCACTCTGATCACTCAATTCGGCCAGCATGGCTAAAATGGCGCTCGGCGCTTGGTCCCCCTGCAGTGCGACAAACTCAATAAAGGCACTCACCGTGGCAGCACGATTTTCACCGTCTTCTCGATTTAGCGCGTTATCTCGCATTAAGTTCAATAGATCGAGATCATTCACAAAGCGTCTTAGACCCCGCCCCGCTTCGCGCTCCCCACCTAACTGCTCCAGCACCGTAGCAAGGCTTTGCAGGCGTTTTTCTTGATAAAAGGACAAGCTGTCTTCAGAGCGGTGTAAGGCGCTAAAGTCGCTTAGCACTATGCGCTCGGCATAGCCCCGCAACACCTCGTGACGAATCTTTAGCTCGCAGAATTTTAATATATCAAATAGTTGCTGATGCTGTTCAGCGGGGTCCTGGCTGGTAAATTCCCCCGCCATTAAACCCAGCAAGCTCATTAACACCTTAATTTCGCTGCGCTCAAGCACCCGGCTGCCACCCATGACCCGATTGGGAATACCCCGTTTCAGCAAAGCCAATTCGACCGGGGCAGCTTGAGCCCAAGTCCGGCATAAAAATGCCATTTCACTATAAGCCCGCCCTTCCGCCCGCTGGGCTTCGCAGGCCTGAGCGAAAACCGCACCATCGGGGTTTTGCAAGCAGAGTTCAACATGGCTAGGCGCGGCGGAGTCTGCACTGATACAGAGCAGTGGATCGCGACGCTGATTATGGCTAATCAACTGGGCAGCCGCTAATGCCAGCTGGTGACCGTAGCGGAAGGTTCGCGACAGTTGATAAGACTGATGGGGGTATGTATCGCCAAAGTAACTGAGCATATATTCGGGTTTGGCGCCGCGAAACTCATAAATACACTGATCCGCGTCGCCCACCACCTGCAATTTCGCGCGCGCTCCAGCCAGGGTCTTGAGCATAAAAAACTGGATGTCATTAATATCCTGAAATTCATCAACAACAAACAACTCTACGCGGTTAGCCAAAAAGTCAGCCAATGCCGGATCATTGGCAATCAGCCGACAGGGGTCGTAAAGAAAATCGGCAAAGCTCACCCTTGCCGCCGCCTTGCGCCACTGCTCAAAGCGTGCAAAAGCTTCAATGAATAGCTGATACTGCTCAGGGTAGCCGCCAAGCGCAAAGCTAACTTCCGGTGCCGCTAAGGTTGATTTGGCGAGGTCAACGAATCCAGCAAAAGTATCCAGCCACTGCTGTTGCTCATCGCGAATCGCCGCACGTAGCGCCGATGTGCCCGCTGCCGCTTGCAAGGCCTTGAGCATTTCTAAACCAGCTTGCACATCACCGAGGGGGGTGGGATCAAAGGCCGCTAAATGCCCCTCTTTGGCCAGCGACATCGCCAAATTACGTCCCATGGCATGGAAGGTGCGCACCGGCGGCAGCTGAGCACTTGCACCCGCCGCAATGCGGAGCTTATGACTAAAATCCTCTTGCGCCGCTTTATTGAACATCACCACTCGAATTAAACGCGGGTCCATACCCTCGCGTAAGCGCGCCAAAACGTAGGCCACCATGGTGCTGGTTTTACCTGCACCCGCCACCGCCATAACACGCGCGTGGCCGCCACGATGACGAGTAATACATTGCTGCTCTTCGGTAAGCATAGAAAACGCGAGACACAAAAAAGGTCTTGCAGGATAGCAAGCTTGGCACTGTGCTTCACTCCCCATTTTGATTGATAACGGCCAGGCCATGCCAAGTGGGCTAACAGCCTTCGGTATGCAGGTACTCTCTGCTACAATTTAACTCACCCGAATAGCACTGAAATGACTTGTATAAATAAGTGCGTAATGTGGAACAAGCTTAAGGACACCGCAGTGGGCAGACCCTCAAAACCAATTATAACGAAAGAGCTGGCCGCCAAAGCGGCCCTCGCAGTGATCGATAGCCAAGGTATCGGGGGCATGAGCTTACAGCTAGTTGCGCAAAATTTAGGGGTAAAGGCGCCATCGCTTTATTATCACTTTAAAAACAAGGCTGAATTACTCACCGAAGTCGCTAGATCCCTGCTAACCGAAGCCCGTATTTCAGAAAAGCAGCATTTTGAGGATTGGCGGGAGGCGATAAGCACCCTAGCCCTAGCCACCCGGAAGTCAATTTTACAACACCCTAAAGCCGCGCCATTGCTTCTAGAGTTCTTCCCCCGGCATCTCATGCTAAAAAGCTATGATTACTGGGTAGGCAAATTCGACCTCCCCATCGAGAAGCGCTTGCTGGTCATTGAAGGCGTGGAAAAATTGACCTTTGGGTCGGCTATGCTCGGCGCAATGAGCCGCGCTGGCGGCAAAGAACCGATGCCGTCTTTTTCACCTGAGCAATTCCCGCACTTACACGCGGCTACCGCCGCCAATGAACTGGACGAAACAGCCATATTTGTCGCCACCTTAAAGGCTTTTCTAAACGCCTTTTGAACAAGCCCTGCCAATATATGCCGCCCCGAGAAAGTGCAAAATCTTTTAACTCATCATAAAAACATTACGATTTGCTAATACAGCAGAAAAATTGGCGATTATATTGCGATTGCAATGGAACATCGCAGCCAAGCCATGCAAAATACGTGGCCTGTTATTTTACGGCAAATGTCAACAGTGACCACATCTCAACAGTGAGTGATCACCAACAGACCCAGCAATAACGCAAGGCACGGTTAATGGATTTTCAGCAAATACAGGTCGAAATACGCGGGGCAGTGGGCATACTAAGCTTAAACGCCCCCGACAAACTGAATGCACTGACGCCCTTAATGGTAAACGAGATCAGCACTGCCATTGACCATATCGCACAACAGTGCCGAGTCATGATCATTACCGGTGCTGGACGGGCCTTTTGCGCAGGCGCGTCTTTAAACCCCAAAAATCCACTAAGCCCTGTTGACCAAGACCCCAGCGCAAGAGACCTCGGTTTAGTACTCGAACAACAGCTCAACCCTATAATGCTCAAGCTCAAAAATTTAGACATTCCGTGGATTAGCGCCGTGCGTGGCGCAGCGGCAGGGTTTGGCGCGTCGCTAGCCTTAGCTGCCGACATGGTTGTGGCCAGTGAGACCGCTTATTTCGCCCAAATTTTTTCCAAAATCGGCCTTGTTCCAGACGGCGGTGCTACCCACCTCCTCAGCCGAACCATTGGCCGCGTGCGCACAATGGAGTTAATGCTCCTAGGCAACCGCCTTAGCGCTGAAAACGCCCTGAGCTGGGGGCTAGTTAATCGCGTGGTTGAAGACCAGCAGCTTGAAGAGCAGGCTTTTGCATTAGCGACCACCTTGGCCAATGGCCCCAGCCAAGCACTGGGCATGACCCGCAAAGCAATATGGGCGGCCACCGACGAGAGCTGGGAACTGACCTTAGACAGTGAGCGCGAACAGCAAAAAATAGCTGGCCGCAGCAAAGATTTTGACGAAGGCCTCGCGGCGTTCACCGAAAAGCGCCCTGCGGCGTTCAGCGGTCTATAACAAGGATTTACCGCAATACCAGTAGTGCGGCAATGCCACACCAAAATTGAACAAAACCAAGTGAGAATATGTTTATGAGTGAACATTGTATAATCATTGGCGCAAGCCACGCAGCAGCCCAACTAGCCTCTAGCCTGCGCCAAGAGGGTTGGGAAGGAAAAATCTCTATCGTCGGTGACGAGCCATACATGCCTTACCACCGCCCGCCACTATCAAAAGCCTTCTTTGTTGGCGAGAAATCAGAAGACGAGCTTTTAATTCGCGCCGCCAATTTTTACGAAAAAAACAACATCGACCTCCTACTCGGCTGCAGAGTGAGCCGTATAGATCGCGACGCCAAGAAGATCATCCTGCAGGACGATGCTGAGATTGCCTACACCAAACTGGCGATTACCACCGGTGCACGAGTACGAAAAATTCCCTTTAAGGGCAGCGAGTTGGCTGGCGTATTTTATATGCGCGACCTTAACGACGTTAAACAAACCCACAAATTTACCGGCAAAGGTAAATCGGCGGTCATTATTGGCGGCGGCTATATTGGCTTAGAAACAGCGGCATCGCTGCGCAAAATTGGTATGTCGGTCACGGTTATTGAGGCCATGAGCCGCGTTCTACAGCGTGTTACCGCACCGGAAGTCTCCGCGTTCTATACCCGCATCCACACCGAAGAAGGTGTCGATATTCGCACCGATGCTGGCGTAGACGCCATTACGGGTGAGCAGCATGTGGACGGCGTCCGTCTCAGTGACGGCACTACCATACCCGCTGACCTCGTCATTATTGGCGTTGGCGTAATACCCAATATTGAAATCGCTGAGGCAGCGGGCCTAACAATCGATAATGGCATTGTGGTTGATGAACATGCACGCACCAATGACCACGATATTCTTGCCGCAGGTGATTGCACTAATCACTACAATCCCATTTACCAGCGTAAACTGCGCCTTGAGTCAGTGCAAAATGCCACAGACCAAGCAAAGATTGCCGCTAAAGCCATCTGCGGTAAGCTTGAAGCCTATAATGCACTGCCCTGGTTCTGGTCTGATCAATATGATTTAAAACTGCAAATTGCGGGCTTGTCGCAAGGCTTTGACCAAGTCATTATTCGCGGCGACAGTGAAAACAGCCGCAGCTTTGCCGCCTTTTACCTCTGTGAAGGACGCTTAATTGCGGTAGATGCAATCAACCGTCCCAAGGAGTTTATGACCACTAAGCGTGCCTTGAGCACTGGGCAAACTGCCGACCCTATAAAACTTGCTGACGATTCAATCGACATCAAAGACGCCTTTACCAATTAATATCAAGTAAGAGAGAAAGACATGCCTTTAATTATTTTCAAATCTCACGACGGTGAAACCAAAGAAGTTCACGCCGAAGCTGGCACCAGCGTTATGCAGGCTGCGGTTGATAACGGTATCGATGGTATTCTTGGCGAATGCGGCGGCTGTTGCAGCTGCGCCACCTGCCACTGCTACATTGACCCAGCTTGGGTGGCTAAAGTCAGCCCAGCAGACAGCACAGAAGTCGATATGCTCGATTGCGTCCTTGAGCCCAAGGAAACGAGCCGCCTAAGCTGCCAGGTAATCCTCACCGACGAAATGGATGGCATTATCATCGATATGCCTGAGTCTCAGTACTAAACCCCTTCGGTATTGAGCGCTGAACGCTGTTTGCTCCACACTATGTGGTAATCAAACAGCGTTCAGAAACCGCTCGCTCCAGCTAAAGCGCTTAACTTCTTATCGGCCCACCATTTTCACCCGGCCACCGAGAACCACCTATAGTGTCAGCAAAGGGGTGAAAACCTTCCTCATCCAGCGGGCCTTCCAAGGTAATTTGACGGTCTAAAAACACCGGTGTCCACAAATGAGCTTGCGGCTCGCTACGCGGTGGCAAACGACTCGCCACGGGGTCCCAAGGGCTGTCGTTCAAGCGCAAATTACCCTCGAGTTTTTCGACAAAGGCCGTGCCATATTTACTGTAAACACGAACAACATGGGGCGGGAAATCATAGTCGGTCTTGGTCATATCAACACCGCGCAAACATTTTATCCACCACTCATTGGTTTCAAACTCAGGGGGGATTTCACCCACGCCGCTGACCTTTCCGTGGTATTCCAAGAACGTGTAACCGCGGTGGGTGACGCTGGCAGAAATCGTATCCATAAGGCGGAAATATTTGGTTTCAGCGTAAAATTTCGGCTGCCCCCAGCGCTCATGGCTACCAAAAATTGCGGCTTCCTGGTCAATGCCAATGCCGAGGGTGTATTCACCCTCTATGCCATTGTATATCGCATCAACATTGACCACGCAGCCGTATTCGGGCTCGTTCAACACCGGAAAATTGTAGATGGTTATAGTGACTTTTGGACTTTTTCCCGGTGAAATTCCGGGCGGTAACAAAGCCGCGATATTGGCTGGATCCGTTAAATAACTGATTTTCAACATTGGCCAGTTGAGGATTTCTCCGGGAACCGTTACGGGCGAAACAGGCGTAGTCATAGTACTTCCTCGTTATTATTGATTAGGGTTTGACCGAGCTTAAGCAACATAAAACTGTTTGAACCACTTGCGGTATTTGGCAATTGGACCATCACCATCGCAAAGTGTCGGCTCTTCGAGATAGACCTTATTTTCCCAAATAGGAATATCCTGATTCACCTGATGCACGATCTCATCGCGGAAGGCATTGGCATAAAGTGTGTGCTCATCGCTCTGCTGCTTAGGCAGAGTGAAACAAAAGCGCATATGGATATTTTGGTCGTCAATTGGGGTGATTGTGCCCATCATCACGACATCAAACAGCCGCGAGAATTTTTGATAGGTGAGCCCAGGACCATAGGACCAAGCTTCTAAGCGGCCCTCATCATAGCTCTGGCCACTGCGATCAATATTGCCAAATTCGTCCATCGCCTCTTGCTTGCTGTCCATTAGCGTACAGCGAGTGTGACCATTCATCGTCACCACACCCTGAGGCATTTCTGGTGAGTTGTGTACGGTAACAAAGTGCGCGATATCTGCGGCGTTTTCACCGGTTTCCTGAATAATCGAATTAATTTCCCACTCGAAGGTGTCGACGTCCGTCCACTCCGGTGAGTGCAACTCGGCAATGGTGTGCACCTCAAAACTCGGCTCGGCGCCTTCTGGGTGATACCAAGCCCAGATCATTTGATTGCGTTCAGTAACGGGGTAGCGGCCAATAGCTTGTTTACCGTCGACCTTTGGCGGCATATTTTTGGCGTAGGGCACCTTGGTACAATAACCCTCGCCATTAAACTCCCATGCATGAAATGGGCAGCTGATGCTCTCGCCCTTAACAACGCCGCCATGGCCCAAGTGAGCGCCCAAATGCGGGCAATGCGCATTTAACAGCGTGGCCTCACCTGATTCTGTGCGAAATAACACTAAGTCCCGGCCAAAATAGCGCAATGGCTTCACATCGCCCACCGCGAGCTCTGCAGAATATCCAATGGCAAACCAACCCAGTGGAATAGGCTTGTCATACCGCTTACTCATACTATCTCTCCTGCGAAACATGAACTTTCCAATAAGGATAAGCCAAAAAGGTAACCGTGGTGTAAAAAAAGTATACGGTTTCCATTTGCAGGTCAAGCAAGGTTTGTAAAAATTGAATTACGGATCATTAATCCGAGGCGGAGCAATGCGCCTCGCAGAGACGGAGATAGCCTAAAACACTGGGCTCGCGGCTATTTAGGAAGAGTTTCAGTCGCGCGGAAAAAATGGGCATACCGCCAAGCCTTAGCGCCATGCTGACCAAACCACAGCACACTTGACGCCATGGCCGAATACCGCGCCTTAAGACCCGGCGAGCATGCTACTTACAATAAAATCTCGCAACTGGGAGAAGCGCTCTTGGGTGTTGTAATTATCATCGTGTAGCCAATTGAGAGTAATGGCATTCGCCATTCCCACCGTCATTTCTGCACAGAACTCGGGGGTGATCCCAGGCTTTAACTGAGATTGGCTATTGCTGTATAGCCGATAAAAATAGCTATTCATAAATGCCAATTGGCCCGCCCCCTGACTTAAATTAGTCGACAAGGAACCCACTAAATAAGCAATTAACTCGCGCTCTAACTTACTAGCGGTACTATTGCGTGTTGCCAAAATTCCAAGAATATAATCGAGTTGTTCCGCTAAATCACCGGATGTAGCAATCGCCTCACTCACCAAGTCATCGGTACGCTGCAACAACTCAGACTGGCATATATCAACCATTAAATCGTGTTTGGATGCGTAATAATTGTAAAACGTCTTTTTGGCAATATCGACACAGTCGCAAATAGCATCAATAGTGATGCCTTCTACGCCGTAACGCGCGATAAGGCGCAGGGTCTGTTCCGAGATATTCTCCCGAACGGCCTTCTTCTTACGCTCACGGCGTCCAAGCTGTGTCACTGGCAATTATCCACCCCAATATTTCGTCAAAGCAGAGATAGTAACGTATGCACAGCGCTTAGGCCAAGATCGCCATCAACTTGCGACTTGAGGCCCGCCTTATTTGTGCAGCTCAATACAGTAAGATCAAGTATTTAAATTAATTGGTGGGGCATTAATATCGCCCGACTTCGCCACATCTAGGATCTCATTTAAGGTCAGACCAATCTCTGCGATTAGCGTCGTTTCAATGTCAGCGGCCTGTAATACAGTTTGAATTTTTATCTGTACTTGATTACTTAAGCGATCTATCGGTTTAACATTCAAAATACTTGAGGTTCCCGCGATTGCATGCACTTTCCGGTAAACATCGCGCAACAATTCCGGCGAATAATCGCTAGCAATATAATCCTGCCACAGGCTTAAAACGGGTAACACCCGTTCGTATAGATTAGCAATATACTCCGCCTGCAGCGTCGCCAGCTGAGCGTCGACACTTGGCTTTTCGTTTAACTCGCGTTCACTCATAACACGCCGCCCATATTGCCCGCACATCGTCGGCCAGGGTCATCGGGTTAAAGGGCTTGCTTATCACGTCTGCTGCGCCAAGGCGTTTAAATTGCTCCACTTCATCGGCTTGAACTTTTGCAGTAATAAACACCACCGGCGTCGTTTTGAACTCCGGCATATCTCTAAGTTTACAAAGTATTTGCGGACCATCCATGCCGGGCATCATCACATCAAGAATAATTAACTGCGGCATAAAGTCATGAATTAAACTCAAACCTTCTTCGCCACCGGCACAAGTGATGACATTTAAGGCACCAACTTGACGCAGAGCAATCTCCGCCACCAAGCGAATATCTGGCTCATCTTCAATATACAAAACTCGTTCAAGCTCTGGGCATGTCGTCATTGAGGGCTACCCTGCCTCTGTAATTGTTGTTTTAAATCAACATGAAATTCTGTGCCTTTGCCAACCACCGTGTCAAAAGAAAGCTCACCATGATGTCGCTCAATAATGGCTTTGGAAATATGTAAGCCCAAGCCGGTGCCGCTCATTTCGCGTTTATCTGAGGTATCCGCCTGAGTGAACTTTTCAAATACTCTGTTCTGAAAATCGAGGGGAATGCCAGGGCCATAATCGCGCACCGTAATCCGGATGCCATCATCCCTGCGCCTAGCTTCAATCTCTATTTGTGAGTTCTGATGAGAAAACTTTGCCGCGTTCGACATTAAATTACTCATCACCTGCATAAGGCGATCTGGGTCCACATAAATATGGAGATTTCCCGGACAATCTATTAACACAAATTTGACGTGATGCTTTTCCGCATAAGCCTGATTGTCAGAAATCGCAGTTTCTAAAAACGAATGCAATCGTACTCGTCTAAAATTTAACTTCATTTTTTCAGATTCAATTTTAGAAATATCTAAAATATCATTAATCAATAACAATAAACGATCACTGTTCTTGTGAGCGATGGTAATGAGCATTTTCTCCTGATCGGACCCCTTGGCCACAGCCTTACCTATAATCAGCTCTAACGATGCCTTGATTGACGTTAACGGCGTTCGCAGTTCATGACTTACCGTGGCAATAAATTCATCTTTAATACGCTGCTCATGCACTCTGCGCATCGCCTCTCGGAGCTTTTCTTCAGTTTCTTTACGTTCTGAAATATCCCGAACAATACCGGTAAACATGCGCTGACCGTTGACTTCCATCTCGCTAATGGCCAATTCCAATGGAAACGTGGTGCCGTCTTTCCGAAGACCAGTAACCTCTCGACCAATGCCAATAATTTTCTTTTCGCCGGTATGAAGGTAATTTTTTAAGTATTGGTCGTGTTCATGCCGATACGGGTCGGGCATCAGCATCGAAACATTCTTACCGCTAAGCTCATCTAAACGGTAACCAAATATTTTTTCGGCCGCGGGGTTAACCGTCTCAATACAACCGCGATCACTAATGGTGATAACACCATCCACAATGGTGTCGAGAATTGCCTTGGTGCGCGTCAACAATTCACGGAGCTTCTCTTCAGTGGCCTTGCGCAGCGATATATCCCGGACGATGCCAGTAAACATACGCTGGCCATTCACCTCCATTTCACTAATAGCCAACTCTAGAGGGAAGGTACTGCCGTCTTTGCGTCGGCCAGTGACCTCGCGACCAATACCAATAATTTTCTTTTCGCCGGTACTAAGATAATTACTAAGGTAGCTGTCGTGCTCACGTTGGTAGGGGTTTGGCATCAACATTGAGACATTTTGACCACTGAGCTCATCTAGACGGTAGCCAAATATTTTTTCTACCGCAGGATTAACGGTTTCAATTAAGCCGCGATCACTAATCGTAATCACGCCATCTACGATTGTCTCTACAATCGCCTTTGTACGTGACAGTAAATCATTGACCGCGTCCTGCCCCTTCATGCATTCCCCTGAATTTTTTAACAAACAGCCCACTACTACAAAGAGTGTAGCTATGTGAACTATCTCAGTAACTGGGAAATATACTTACGAAACCCGGAGCCTGCCAATAACGCGCCCTAGGACACGCGTAAGCAATTGATAAATAGCACTAAATTATATTTTTTACACATTAGCGTATACCGGCCAAGCCCCATGATAAAAAATTAACTTGTGAGCATAATTACACTGTAGTATATTTTTTAGGACAAAAACATCGCGACTTCCGTTCGCGTATAAGCTCGTCAGTTCCAACAAATATAATACGAGGATAGCCAGTATGCCCCAATCGCTGCCAGAATTAGCCCCGATCGAAACCTTATTCGACCCGACATCAAAGGCATACAGCGAGAATCCCGGGCCGCAATGCCTCGCAATAGCCGAACGCGGCCCCCTCGTATGGTATGCCCCGTGGCAGGCGTGGATTATGACCCAAATGCCCGACATCATGGACTGCTGGAAACGGGAATACCTCTCCTCAGATTTCTACGACTGGGAATTTGCACCACCGCGTCCCACCGAAGAAAACTGGAATAATTTTGAAAAAGCCCTGGTTGGCCACAGCCTGCTAGCCGATCAAGGCCATCATCGTTTGGTTCGTCGCATCACCGCACCAGCATTTTCGCGCAACGTCGTTGAGAATATTCAGCGCCGCCTTGAGCCTCATGTTAAAAAGCTATTTGATGAGATTGGCGAGCCTGAGAGTTTTGACTATATCGAGGAAGTCGCGAGACACATTCCCTTTATCTCGATAACCGCCATGATCGGCGTACCAGAAAAATATTGGCCCGCGATGAAGCGGGTAACCATGACGTTTACCGAAACATGGAACCCAACCATTTCTGAAGAGCGCAGGCTACGCGCGCAAGACGACAGCAATAAAGCCATCGATATTCTGCAAGAGGTAATAGCCGAGCGCCGCAAGGACCCTGTAGACGGTGACTTTCTCAGCACCCTACTTAAAATTGAAGCTGAGAATGAGAAATTTAATGAGTGGGATATTATTACGTTAATTTTGGCGCTAATTGGCGCTGGCGCAGACACCACGCTGGTAGCCCAGCAGTGGTCGGTTTATACCTTGCTAAAAAATCCCGATCAAATCCCCTTAGCACTAGAGTCGGCCGATGCCTTCTCGAATGCCTTTAGCGAAATAATGCGCTGGTCAGGCAACTCTAAAATGGGCTTTGCTCGCTATGCCCCAGCAGATATGGCGCTTCTTGGCCAAGAAGTGAAAAAGGGGCAGATGATTTTAATGATGCCCCACCTCAAGGATCACAACCCCGAGTATTATGACGAGCCAGAGAAGCTGGATGTTCGCCGCGTATTCGAACCCGATGTGCTCTTTGGCTACGGGCCACGCTTTTGCATTGGCGCAGCACTGGCTAAACGCCAATTGTACTTAACACTAAGTGAACTATTTAAGCGTTTTCCTAAACTCAGCCTTGCTGAGGAGCCAGAAAAAAGCTTAGAAGATCATAATTCCGTGGTGTTTAAGACATTAATACTCAACACCAACTGCAACTAAGCATTCACTATCTGAGCACCTAATACAGGCAGCAAAGTGCCTGTATTAGGTTTAAGCTCAGTCTTACATTGCGAAGTAAAACTTCGCTCCCAAAGACAGCATGTCGACATCAGTGTCGTCGATATCGTAACGGTCAAAGCCAACGGTAAGATGAAGTTCGCGACTCACCTGAAAGGCCGCGCCAATGCCAAAATAGATATCAGTGCCATCGTCACTTTCAGTAGACTTCAATCCACCCACAGTAATAGTAGCATCAGTATCCCATGCAATTAGGCCCGCGCGTCCGGTTAGTTCAAAGCCAGGCTGCAGAGGAATAAATAAACCTAAGCCAGCGAATGCACCAGTTGTTTCCGCCGAAATAGAATCCGTACCACTGCGCCCAGAAACCTCGCCTAGATCAACATAGCCCCCCTCAATCGCGACATTCGGCCCCATACGCACACCAATGCCCATGGTATAACCATTGTCTTCGTCATCAACATTAGAACCGCTGTCCAAATCGTAACTGGTTTTACCAAACTGACCAGTAACATACATTGTCGCCGTCTGAGCCAATGCAGACACAGGTAATACTGCAGCCATCAATACCGCTGCCAAACCCAAGTTCTTATTCATAACGCTTTCCCCGCATAAATAATAGTAAAGACCAGCAAAAATACTGGTACTTCAACGCGCAGACTAGCCTGAGTGATTTATGACACCCCCCAATACATACCCGTGCGCCGCGTCGATCATAGCAAGAGCGCCTCTACTTCCGCTAGATGCTGTCATGTAAAAGCGCTAGGTAACTGGCAGCCTCAAGCCGCTAAGTATTCGCCGAGTGAATCCCGTATACTGTCAAATTAATTTGGCCAGTGATGGCCAACCATTCCGCCAATTCGCCACGGGTTTATGCTTACCTCAACTCCCACTTTAGCAGATAACTTCGTAGCCCCGCCTTGCGCTGAAAAGATCAGTATTCTGATGCAAGATGAGCACATCTTGCTGATAAATAAACCCAGCGGCCTACTTAGCCTGTCGGGCAAAAATCCGCTCAATAAGGATTCGGTTCACTATCGCCTAGTTCAACAATTTCCGACTGCCACACTGGCCCACCGCCTCGATTTAGGCACCTCAGGCCTTATGATTATTGCCCTGAATAAGCTCGCAAACGCCAAGCTGACCACGCAATTTCAGCAGCGTAGCATTGGAAAAACCTATATCAGCGTAGTAGCCGGTCACGTACAACGTGACACGGGCTATATAGAAGCGCCTATTGCCAAAGATCTGGCAAACTTCCCTCTGCAAAAGATTTGCTTTGCCACCGGCAAGCAGGCGCAAAGTCATTATCAGGTTTTAGAACGTCTGGATAACCCACCTCGCAGCCGCATTAAGTTTACCCCGCAAACCGGCCGAACCCACCAGCTTCGCATCCACAGCCAGGCACTAGGCCACCCCATTTTAGGCTGCGACCTTTATGGCACACCTCAGACCCAGGCCATGGCCGCGCGCTTACTGCTCCATGCAGACAATATTGTGTTTCGCCACCCAATAAGTACTGAGCCAATTAACGTACACTGCCCCTGCCCATTTTAACGGCCCCGGTAGTCCCGCTGGGCATGACCTAGACCGTCGCTTCGGTTATATTTATTGCGATTGCTACTTTTGGCGCGCCCACAGCGGCGGACCCATGCAAAGCGGATAAGTCCTAATATGGATAGTTGTTATTATTTAGAAAGCTTTAGTAGAAGCTCGGATTTACCCCAGCAAATACCCTTTGCCGCACAAGCTACTTCTATCGGTCGCGGTGCCGACAATGATATTGTCATTCACAATGCAGCGCTCTCTCGCCGTCATGCCCGCCTCGAGTTAGTCAATGACAAACCAGCACTCACCGACCTCGGCAGTACCAACGGCAGTTTTGTCAATCGCCAACGCATTAGCCAAACCACGCCGCTAAAACCTGGCGATGTAGTGCACTTTGCCGGCGTTGAATATTGCCTGAAACAGCGGAATTTAGCGGCAAACACAGATTGCGATGACCACACCAGAATTTCCCATCGCACACTGCCCAGCAATTTTCCCGTTCTTGGCAGCGAGCTCTTAACGCTATTAACCAAAGCCCAAGTAACAAGCTACCAACAAGCGATAATGGACAATCAAGGAAATATCTTTGGCCACGAGCTACTGGGCCGGGGACGACATCCCGCCCTAAACGAAAACCCCTATGAGCTGTTTTTAATCGCAGCGCAAATGGGCAAAGAAATTGAACTCAGCGAGCTTTTTCGTCAGCGCAGTTTTGCTCAAGCCAAAAGTGCCAATATCCGTACACCGCTGTTTTTCAACTGCCACCCACTGGAGTGTCGAGAGCCAGACAAACTACTTGCTGGCTTACACCGGCTGCGGCGCCAATACCCAGACCTACGTTTAATTTTCGAAGTTCACGAAGCCGCAATAACCGACCTAAACATTATGCGGCGTATTCGTGCTGGTTTAAGGGATTTGGACATCAACTTGGCCTACGATGACTTTGGCGCTGGCCAAGCCCGCCTATTAGAGCTAGCCGAAGCGCCTCCGGACATCCTCAAATTCGACATCAGCTTAGTAAGAGGCGCTGGCGATCAGCATTCTGTACATCACAAGCTACTTTCGTCTCTTAATGCGATGGTGCAGGATATGGGTATATCCACCCTAGCGGAAGGTGTCGAGAATCAGGCCGTTGCCGATGCCTGCGCCGGAATGGGCATCGACTATTTTCAAGGCTACTACTTTGGCCGACCAACTGAAATAAGATCTTAAGTTACCGCTATACACCGCATCGTTTAGCTAAGCGCGATACCTACCACCCGATTACGGCCGGTTTGCTTTGCCTTGTACAATTGCTCGTCCGCAGCGCCCAGCAAAACTTCTTCGGACTCACGCTCACTCGGCACAGTAGTCGCTACACCGACACTAATGGTGACCATATCAGCATTAGCAGACTCCGAATGCGGCATCGCTAAATTTTCTATTTGCAAACGCAGGCTTTCTGCCTTGTTCATCGCACCGGCAAGATCGGTTTCAGGCATTAGACAAACGAACTCTTCCCCACCATACCGCGCCGCTAAATCTCGGCCTCGCCAATTGCTCTCCGCAAGCGCGCTCGCCACGCGCTTCAGGCAATTATCCCCTTCCAAATGACCGTAATGGTCGTTATATTTTTTGAAATGGTCGACATCGATCATAATGACGGAAAGCGAATTTCCGCCTCGACGGCACGCGCGCCACTCCGCATCTAAGCGCTCGTCAAAGAAACGCCGATTAGGGATACGAGTCAGGCCATCAATCGAAGCCAATGCCCGCAATGCATCTGATTGCATTTTTAGCGTTAAATGTGTTTTTACCCGAGCACGCACTACAGCAGGGTTCACTGGCTTGGTAATAAAATCAACCGCGCCCACTTCCAAGCCACGCGTCTCCTCTTCAGGACTGTCTTGAGAGGTGACGAAGATTATGGGTATATTCTGAGTCTCGGCGTCTGCTTTAAGTATTTTGCAAACTTCTATTCCGTCCATATCCGGCATCAGCACATCAAGCAGAATTAAATCCGGCCGCTTTTGCCGACACACGTCAATTGCTTGTTGACCACTCGTGGCCATAAACACTTCGCTATCTTTAGCAAAGACCTGATAGAGCGCCTGAATATTGACGGGCTGATCATCAACCACCAATAGCCGAGGGCGCTCTGATACCAACGTGCCGGAGATCAACCCAGATGTCAGCGCGGGCTTAAGTTCACTCATAACCATAACCTGATATTGTGCATAGCGTTGTGATCAAATACATTACCGTAAAAATCAGTTATCCCTCATCATATTTAAAGCCTCTAGCGCTGCGGCAAAATCAAGACTCGCCATGGCTTCCCGCACCTTAATCGCTGGTTCGCTATCGACTGCAAATATAGCACGTAAACTTTCAAAACTGTCTAAAGCACTCATATTACTGTCTTTAAGAAGGCGCCCAAACTCATCAAGCTTGGCGTTTATTTCCTCATCGATTAAAGGTGGAGGCGTCACATCCCGTGACGGCGCCGCCAACGAGTCCGCAAGTTTAAGCATGACCTCACAAGCTTCTTCGAGATGCACTTCGGTAGCGTTTAGCAGGGTCTCAATAACCGGAACTTCAACGAGGCCTTTCGCTGCCATTTCAAGCTCGGAGAGTCGGCTCGCTAACGCCTGCGCACCCAATGTTCCCGCCACACCGCGCAAAGTGTGTAGCTCTCGAACAGCGCCAGGTCTATTACCCTTTTGAATTAATAAAAGAACTTTGCCAAGATCATCACGGTGTCGACTCGCAAACATCCGCGCCTGACTTGCATACAACTCCCGATTATTACCTAAACGCAACAAGGCCTCTTTAAATGCAAAACCAACGGGGGCTTCCGGAAGGTCTCCCCGGCCTTCACTTTTACTTACTGCGTCAACCTGCGGATTTGACTTAGCGCGACCGCAGACGGTTTGCAATACCGTGACTAGCTCAGCCAAATCAAAGGGTTTACCAATATGATCATTCATTCCCGCCGCTAAGCAGGCGGCGCGATCCGCAGGCATCGCATTAGCGGTCATTGCGACTATGGGTAAATAGTTCAATTTTAAGGTTTCGCGAATCTCCCGTGTCGCCGTATAGCCGTCCATCACCGGCATCTGAATATCCATTAATACCGCATCAAATGGCAGCTTCGCATGCCGAATACTGTCCAAGGCAATTTGACCATTATCAGCCACGACTATCTCAGCACCCTCAATTGCGAGCAGCTCTCGCGCGACCTGCTGATTAGTAATATTATCTTCCACCAAGAGTATACGCATACCAACAAGGCCATCATTAGTCGCTTTCGATTGCTGTATACCCGTTTTATACTCAGCCGATTTATCTGCTAATGCCTCTATAATTGTATTGTATATATCCGAGGCGGTGACCGGTTTCATCAAGAAACCATCAAGCGCTGTGCTGATGGCGTCTTCCTGCTGCTCAAAAACCTCTTTAGCGTGCCCCGTTACCATCACAAGCCGTGGAGTTAGGGTGTCGGCACAAAGCGCTTGAATAGCACTTGCGGTCTGCCAGCCATCTAAACCCGGCATCATCCAATCGATAAAAACAATATCATAGGGCTTAGCTTCAAGGAGACTCCGCTTAATCAGCTCCAAACCAATATTGCCGCTTTCCGCCTCTTCGACTTCCCAACCAAGATTTTGACAAATACCAGCAATAATCTCTCGGGCATGCGCATTATCGTCCAGAACAAGTAAACGCAGATTTTCGTACTCAACCGGCAGTGCCCGCCGCGCCGGCTCGCGCAGCGCACCATCTTCTACTGGCTCAATAATAAGTGAAAACGAAAAAGTACTGCCTTTGCCCTCTTCACTTTCGACTTCTAATTCGCCCCCCATCAGCCGAATTAATCGCTGACATATCACCAGGCCAAGCCCGGTTCCGCCAAACCGTCGTGTCGTAGCCGCTTCGGCCTGAGTAAAAGATTCAAAAACCCGTTTTTGCTGATCGGCCGACATACCGATTCCGGTGTCGCTGACTTTAAACCCCAGCACCATGCTATTACTGCGTTCATGCTGTACAAAAACCGACAGCATTACCTCACCTTGCTCGGTAAATTTAACGGCATTTCCCGCCAAGTTAATTAGAATTTGCTTTATGCGCAATGAATCACCCAGCACGGTTTTGGGCACCGCAGGGTCGATATTGAAAAGTATTTCAACATTCTTATCGCTAATATTCATACTCAGGATAACAGCGATATCCTTTAATATTTCATCAATAGAAAACGGTCTTTTTTCAAGTAATAGTTTCCCAGCTTCTATTTTAGAAAAATCAAGAATGTCGTTAATGATGCCCAATAGCGCTTCGGCAGCACCGCTGGCCTTTGAGACATAATCTAACTGACGATTGGTCATGTCGGTATATTTTAATAAATTCAGCATTCCCAACACAGCATTCATTGGGGTGCGAATTTCATGACTCATATTCGCTAAAAACTCACCCTTGGTCTTACTCGCCTCTTCAGCCATTGCCTTTGCTTTCATCAGCTCAGCTTGTTGTTGCTTCTGCAAGGTAAGGTCTCGAGCAATACCTATATAGCCGCTTACCTTATTTTCCTTATCGTACAAAGTGTTGCTTTTCAGCAATACAGGTATTCGCGTTCCATCTTTGCGAATAAACGTCCATTCCTTTTCATAATTCACATCTTGAGTAATAAGCTTGCCATTACTATCTACCAACGTTTTATGATCTAACTGCGCCAATCTTTTTAATTCAGCTTCTATTTCTTCTTTAATAAACATTACCTGCATGGTCCGCTTATTTACCATTTCACTGGCGCTATAACCAAGCATCGCTTCTGCCGCTGGATTAAAAAGCGTTATAGTGCCATCAGGTTTGTTTGCAAAAATCGCGTAGCCTGCGTTTGCTAAAATAGCATCCTGTAACACGCCAGACGCTTCGAGCTCACTTGTCCGTGCGGCAACTTGCTCTTCTAATCGATGATTCATTTCAACTAATTGTGCTTGCGCCGCCTTCATATCACTAATATCCCGAATAATATTAGCGGCGGCAAATATTCTTCCGTTAGCGTCCTTAACGGGAGAAACGGTTATCGACACATAAATAACATCACCATCCTGATCACGACGACGAGTCTCAAAATTGGGAATCGTTTCACCATTGAAAACTCTTTTCCGAAGCATGACCGCTTCGTCTTCCAAGTCTTCAGGTACGACCAAGCTGTTCATCGTCTTACCGACAACTTGTTCCGTTGCGTAGCCAAACATCCGCTGAGCGGCATCGTTCCAACTATGAATAACACCGTCAACCGTCTCACTCACAATGGCGTCATTAGACCCCTCAACAATGGCAGCCATTGACGAGTTCTGTCGCGCAGGTTCTTCTCGGCGCCTGATATTTATTGCCATGAGGTACAAAAACACCAAGGTAATAAACAATAAGCTAACCAATATAATAAGATTATATGTTCGCGCCGCAGCCACTGTTTGATCTACGACACTTTCGGGTGCTAAAACCGCCACGCCCAAGGAGTGATCGCCATCATAATAATTTTCACGGGCCGCGATATAAAATAGCGCGCCATCACTTACTCGATATAATTTATTTTCTTTGCTACTGAACGTTCTATCAAACTCATCCTGCCAGCGAAACGGTGCACCCAATTCAAAGCCAAAAGCGCGACCAGCCTCCGGGTGCATAAGGAAATCGCCGTCAGAGTTAACAAGATACACATTCTCGTCTGACGAAAAATCTGCACCTATCGTTGCAAAAATATCGAGCAAATTTACATTTATGACGAGCACTCCAAAAGCACTACCGGCTTTGTCGAAAACAGGAGTAGCAAGTCTTAAGGTTGGGATATGAGGAATTTCTATTTCACCGAATTCACGATTAAGATCAATTTTTGATACGTAAACTTCGCCAAGCGCTCTGTTAAGTGATTCAAAGAAATAATCGCGGTCAGCTTTTTGTTGTAATTGCGCAGCGCCAATCACCGCTATCTTCTGCCCTTTTCTATCGACACGAACCAATTCACGCCCTTGATCGGCAACACCAATATAGCGAACTTGCTGGACGCCGGGCTGAATCTCCAAATAAGCGGAGAAAATTTCTTGCAAGCGCTGTTCCCAGACTTCCGTAGCATTATTTACCTGAGGATCAATTCCGCCATTGTTTTTCGCCCTAATAATACCTTGTATCGGCGGTGTCCCTGCGAGGAATAAGGTATCCCTTTTCAAACGTTCAATACTTGCCATAAACGCTTTGCTGCGTTCGTCGACAGCATTGCGCAAATGATTTTCTAGTTGGCGCTCTTCCTTTATGCGAACGTTACGGTCAGACACTGGGATCATTAATACGGTAAGAACAACAAAGAGCAACAAGACAAAAGACAGGAACCTCATCTTGAACGTGGTGATAATTATCTTCAGCGCTTCAATCACTCAATTGCCTCTTTACACTTTATAGAACCAAAGCAGAGTATAGCCGCACGATACCTATACACCGTTCGTTGTCGGAACGAAACCAGCCTTGCCAGTAGGTATAATGACTCGCCATGGCAGTTTTAGTTGCCGAAAATGCCGTTACGCGAAGTCGCACAGGCAAATAGCGCTCATTTAGACTCAACAAAACAAAACAAAATCAGTGGTTTATCATAGCATATACGATTTATGGCACGAAGCATTCTCAATGCCAGCGATTTCTATTATTGTGGATGTTTTAACATCCTCGACGTTCAGAGAGGGGTGACGCCCATGAACAGCAAGATGATTTATTCACTTGCCGCACTTGCGATTGCAGTTTATGCCATAGGATTTTTACGTTCGGACTTCCAAGAAAAGGCAGACTACCGTGTGAGCTGGCAACTTGTCGACGGCCAACTTATAGACGGCCCTAAAGCAATCGTGCTAGATCAAGGACAGAGGCTTATTCTTGTTGTGCACAGCAATCAGCCAGAACAGCTGAAATTGCAAGGTTATGATGAAACACTTCAACTCAAGTCTAATACGCCCCAGGAACTAAACATTCCACTATCAAAAAGCGGCCACTTTAGATTGGAACTGTTACCCCACGGTATATTGTTAGGCACGCTTGACGTCAAGCCAAATTGATACTGCGCGCCTTTTTCCCACAGTTATAGTTTAGTCTCTAACGCGCTTCACCCCAAGTTCAGTGCTACTCGCTTGCGCCAGGACGGCGCAGGGCAGTCCAAATTAGAACTATTTCAGTATTTTCACAAATATGTCACCAATTTTCACATTGCAGCATGTACAAGTAGCGGCTCAGCCATCACAAGTCTAGCCAGTGCATCTATCTCACCGCCAGCATCGCCGACAAATGATTTGCGAGGGCAGCCGCAAGCCATTAAATATTGCAAAATTTCATCTAAAGAGCACCTTTTCAGGGGCATCTCTTCATTTTCATAGATATTTAACACCCTTCCTTCTAGCGCAATTGCTGCCACATAAGCTCCACTAGGTAATAGACGGATAAATACCTGGGACAACGGCAAGGCAGCAAGCTGATCAGTAAATACTTTGCTCATAAATCACCTTTTATTCTTAATAGCACACAAGATACTTTTCGTAACATCCGGTGTTATGCTACGTAAAAACCAAATAAATCAATGCACGAAAAGTGGCCACCAAGCATGCAACATCACGTTTTACCGCTTAGCCATAAGGGTTAAAGCAAAAACAAGGCCAACCCCTAGCCACAAACGCTGCGATACAGACACTAAGATCGACTTCAGCTTTGATATACTGCGTGGCAGACAGAATTAAGCGACCTAATTTCCCAAAAACCGTCAAATGTGGAAACAAATATGAACCCAACACCTACACTCATAGACGCATCACTCTCCGTCAACGCTGGTTATGCCACTCTCCGCTTTGAACGCGACGACCTCCGCAACGCTCTCACCGGCACAAACCTGATCAACGATTTGTGCAACACCATTGCCTGGGCCAATGCCAACAAAGCGATTTCCACCCTGATTATTACGGGCGCAGGCAAAGCCTTCAGCTCGGGCGGCAATGTGAAAGAAATGCGCGACAAGCAGGGTATGTTTGGCGGCAGCCAAGCGGAAATCAGCGACAGCTACCGCAACGGTATCCAGCGCATATCCCGGGCTATGCACAGTGCAGAAATAGTAACCATCGCCGCGGTCAACGGGGCCGCGGTTGGTGCGGGCTTTGACTTATGCAGTATGGCCGATTTACGCATAGGTTGTGAACACACTCGTTTTGGCGAGACATTTATTAATCTAGGGATAATTCCCGGCGACGGAGGCGCGTGGTTTTTGCAGCGCTTAGTAGGCTACCAACGAGCGGCGGAACTTAGCTTTAGCGGCCGGATCATTGACAGCAAGGAAGCTTTAGAAATGGGGATATTACTCGAATGTGTCGCTAGCGAGGAATTAATGGCCACGGCAGAGGCTTACGCCCGAGATTATGCGACTAAGCCACCTTTAGCACTGCGACAAACCAAACGCCTAATGAAGCTGGCACAACGCCAAGAGTTAAGTGACTTTTTGGACGTCTGCGCCGATGTTCAGTCCCAATGTCACCACACCAAGGACCATCACCGCGCCGTTGACGCATTTGTGAATAAAACGACTGCACAATTTGAAGGAAACTAATACGAACTAAGACTAGCCATGCGGCTAGTCTTTAAACCGGCGAGACCTCGGTTTTATCAACAACGCCTTTGCCTTCTTCAAATACTTCCATGGTGACCTTAAAACCCCACAGGCGACTAAGATGCTTAAGGACTTCCGTGGCGTCGTCGGTAAGCGGCCGCTCCCGCAAGCGGTTATAACGCAATACCAAGGATCGGTCGCCCATGTGCTCGTAGCGCACAATTTGAATATCTGGCACTAAGACATCGCGATTATATTGTTTGGAGAGTAAGCGCCTCACCTCGCGGTAGCCTTCTTCATTGTGAATAGCCTCCACCCGCAAATGATCAGCCTTGTGCTCGTCGGCAATGGCGAACAAATGAAATTCACGGATCAACTTGGGGGATAAATACTGGGCAATAAAAGACTCATCTTTGTAATTGCGCATGGCAAAGTCCAGCACCTCGCGCCAGTCTTTATCGACAATATCTGGGAACCACTCTCGATCCTCCTCATCAGGCTCTTCACAGATGCGTCGAATATCGCGCATCATCGCAAAGCCCAATGCATAGGGATTTATGCCTGAATAGCCGGGGTGATCAAAACCAGGCTGCATCACCACATTGGTGTGAGACTGCAAAATTTCGAACATAAAGCCGTCATCCACCAGACCACGGTCGTACATGCTATTTAACAAGGTATAGTGCCAAAAGGTCGCCCAGCCCTCATTCATCACTTTAGTTAAACCCTGGGGGTAAAAATATTGGGCCAGCTTACGCACAATGCGCACAATCTCACGTTGCCAGGGTTCAAGTGTCGGCGAGTATTTTTCAATAAAATACAGCAGGTTTTCCTGAGGCTCAGGAGGGAATACTCGCTTTTTCTTTTTTGCACTTGCGCCGTCATCGGGCTTTTGTGGCACAGTGCGCCAAATATCGTCGTACTGTTTCCAGGCATGCTCTTCACGCTCATGCTGGCGCTGGAGCTCATCCTCAGCCGACAGTGGCGAGGGCCGATGAAAGCGGTCTACGCCGTGATCCATCAAGGCGTGGCAGGCGTCCAAGGTCTCTTCTACGCGATCTTCGCCGTAACGCTGCTCGCACTCAAAAATATACTTTCGAGCAAATACCATGTAATCGACAATGGCGTCGGCGCTGGTCCACTGCTTAAACAAGTAATTACCTTTAAAAAAGGAATTGTGTCCGTAGCAAGCGTGGGCAATTACCAGCGCCTGCATGGGCATGCTGTTATCTTCCATTAAATAGGCAATACAGGGGTCGGAGTTAATCACCAGCTCATAGGCTAAGCCACGCTGGCCGCGCCGGTAGGCTTCCTCGTTTTGAATAAACTCCTTGCCGTAACTCCAGTGCGCGTAGCTTATTGGCAAACCCACAGACGCGTAGGCGTCGAGCATTTGTTCCGAGGCAATCACCTCGATCTGATTGGGGTAGGTATCTAGGCCAAACTCTTTGGCGATAATGCCAATTTCTTTATCGTAGCGCTGCAACAGCTCAAAGTCCCAGTCGCCACCCCGCGATAACACGCTGTCTTTCAATGGCCTCATGCAGTCTCCCTCTGAAACAGCTCCCGCAACACTGGGTAAACATCCCCGCGATCCATCACCGTACTCATGGCAAAGGTGGCGTCGCGAATTTGGCTATACGCCGCCGCCAGCGGAGTAATACTGCTAGGGCTGTCGGGAATTTCGACGTAGGCGAAATACCTGCACAGGGGCAGAATATCTTTGCTGAGGCGCATCGCGCTACGCTGAGGGTCACTGCCAAAGGCATCGCCGTCGGAAACTTGCGCGCCGTAGATATTCCACTGACTCGGCGAGTAGCGATCTTCGAGGATTTCGATCATTAAATTGAGCGCAGACATCACCACGGTACCGCCAGTTTGGGGGTCGTGAAAAAACGCCTGCTCATCGACCTCCTCTGCATTGGAGGTGTGACGAATAAAGACCAGCTCGACGTGTTCGTATTTACGGCTAAGAAAAAGATAAAGCAAGGTGAAAAAGCGCTTGGCCAGGTCCTTCTTCTGTTCCGACATCGACGCCGACACGTCCATTAAGCAAAACATCACTGCACGGCTAATTGGCTTGGGTTCTTTTACGCGATGACGAAAACGCAGATCGTATTCGTCTAAAAATGGAATTCGCTCAATCCGCTTTTCCAGTGCCTCAATATCTTCAGCAGTGCCAGCTCCCGCTTTTAATTCGGCTAATTCACGATTCAACGGTGCGCGCAGGGCGATGCGTCTGGCCATGGCGTTTTGCAGGGAGCGCGGCACCGACAAATTTGCGGGCACCCCACTTGGCGTGTAACCCGCACGACGATAGGTAAACTGCTTTGAATCACCGAGCACATTACGCGCCAAGCGGGGCAGTTCAAGATCGTCAAAAAACAAGTTCATAAACTCTTCTTTAGAGAGTGTGAACATAAAGTTGTCTTGACCTTCCTCGCCCTGACCTTCGCCACTGCCAGAGCCGCCACCACCACCGCCACCAGAAGGCGGCTTGGCGATACGGTCACCGGTAGTGAACTCCCTATTGCCGGGATGTACCATTTCGCGGTCGCCACCGCGGCCAACGCGAAACTTTGGTTCGGAAATATCTTTAACCGGAATACCAACTTCGCCGCCCCGCGACATGTCGGTAATCGAGCGGTCGGCGACAATATCGGCGACCGATCTGCGCAGCTGCGCCTTGTAACGCCTGATAAAACGCTGGCGATTGCTGGCGTTTTTATTGCGATCATTCAGGCGGCGGTCAATGATCATTGACATATTACGCCCCTTTCATTGACTGAGTATTAACCCGATTTTCTAACCCGCAAATACCACTCGGACAACAGTCTGACCTGTTTCGGGGTATACCCCTTCTCAACCATACGCGTCACAAAGTTCTCGTGCTTCTGCTTGTCTTCAACTGAGGCTTTGGCATTGAAGGAAATAACGGGCAACAGCTCTTCGGTACTTGAGAACATTTTTTTCTCAATGACCTCACGCAATTTCTCGTAGCTAGTCCAGCTGGGATTGCGACCCTCGTTTTGCGCCCGCGCCCGCAATACAAAATTGACTATTTCGTTGCGGAAATCTTTAGGGTTGGCAATGCCCGCGGGTTTTTCAATTTTTTCCAATTCGCTATTTAAGGTGCCGCGATCAAAAATTGCACCGGTTTCTGGGTCGCGATAATCTTCGTCTTGAATCCAATAATCGGCAAAGGTCACGTAGCGATCAAAAATATTTTGACCGTACTCTGAGTACGATTCCAAATAAGCGGTTTGAATTTCCTTACCCACATACTCGGCGTAGCGCACTGCGAGCCAGCCCTTGATAAATTCTAGGTAAGTTCGCTGGGTGTCTTCCGGCAATTGCTCGCGAAGAATACGCTGCTCCAGCACATACATTAAGTGCACGGGGTTGGCGGCAATCTCGGCGTTATCGTAGTTAAATACCGCCGACAATACCTTAAAGGCAAAGCGGGTCGACATGCCGGTCATGCCCTCGTCGATGCCCGCGTAATCGCGATACTCTTGGAAGGATTTAGCAGCTGGATCGGTGTCTTTTAAGGATTCGCCATCATAGACCCGCATTTTAGAGTAAATACTGGAATTCTCTGGCTCCTTGAGCCGAGACAAAACCGTAAACTGGGCCAACATTTCCAGCGTTCCGGGTGCGCATGGCGCCTTAGACAAGGAACTGTGGCGCATCAATTTCTCGTAAATTTTGACCTCTTCGGACACCTGCAAACAATAGGGAACCTTAACGATATACACCCGATCAAGGAACGCCTCGTTGTGTTTGTCGTTTCTAAAAGTCAGCCACTCCGACTCATTAGAGTGAGCCAAAATAATCCCTTGGAAAGGGATCGCCGAGAAACCTTCAGTGCCCTTGTAATTGCCCTCTTGGGTAGCGGTTAACAGCGGGTGCAGCATTTTGATGGGCGCTTTGAACATCTCCACAAATTCAAGCAGACCTTGGTTGGCTAAACACAGACCACCGGAATAAGAGTAGGCATCGGGATCGTCTTGGGCATAAGCTTCAAGTTTACGAATATCTACCTTACCGACCAAGGTGGATATATCTTGGTTGTTCTCGTCACCGGGTTCGGTTTTTGTAACCGCAACCTGTTTCAAGACCGAAGGTTGAATTCGTACCACGCGGAATTTTGTTAAATCACCTTCGTATTCATCTAGGCGTTTAATTGCCCACGGCGAAGACAGGCCGGTGAGATAGCGCGTGGGAATACCGTATTCTTTTTCCAGTTGTTCGCCATCGCGCAGCGGGTCAAACAAACCCAGCGGCGACTCATTAATTGGCGAGCCTTTCAGCGCATAAATTGGCGCCGCTTCCATTAACTTTTTTAATCTTTCTGCGATGGAGGATTTACCGCCGCCAACGGGGCCCAGCAAATACAGAACCTGCTTGCGCTCCTCCAAACCTTGAGCTGCGTGTTTAAAGAACGCCACAATCTGCGCAATAACATCTTCGAGGCCATAAAACTCCTCAAAGGCTGGGTAGCGGGGAATAAGACGATTAGAAAAAATACGGGATAAACGCGGGTCTTTGCGGGTGTCAATAAGCTCTGGCTCGCCGATGGCGGCCAACATACGCTCCGCAGGGGTTGCGTAAGCAAGTGGGTCCTGACGACAGAGGTCTAAATAGGCCTCAAGGGACATTTCTTCTTCACGCCCCTTCAGGTATTGCTCACGAACATTGTCTAATATGCCCATCTTTGCAATCTCCTTCTGTGCTGTGCTGCGGCGCCAAAAAACTCCACGACAAGGATATTTTAAACGCCCTTTATGTGTGCAAGCATCTTTACTGTACTCCGTTACGAGATGACCATCCAGTTGGATTATCAATAATTTACGGAATAAATCTAAAAAAATATTTGCTCGTACACGAAACTTTTAAACATTCTAGTGACAGCAAAATCATGGTGCGAATTAGCGCACACCACCATCTTGGATACTACCTATCTGCCGAGGGTTTATGCCTAAAGCGCTTCAACAATATTTATGCAGACAAATACATAAACTTAAAGTAAATCGCTCACTAAAGATTAAGCAAGATTGCGGCCATCACAAAATATTGCGGATCATAAGAGAAACATTAGCGAGCATGCCCCCGCGTGGCGGTGCGTTAATAATCGCGGCACGGGTGAGCGACAGTCGCTATTCAAGCGGACTGACCGTGTTTAGGAGCGGATTTGAAATTGCCCAGTGAGGGGAATAAATCGAAAGGGTGCGACACTGAAATCAGCAATATCGCCCCATTATAATGCAGAAAATAAGGAGCCAAAAAAATGGCGAAAAAGCCGATTAGCGTTCAATTTGCCCGAGGTTAGCGTGAATAACACTACCGTTAATAACCGGACTGCTTGCACAGAACCAAATTGTTGCGGCAATTTCAGCAGGGTCAATCAAACGCCCAAAACTGACCATGCCAGTGATGCCCGCCAACACCGCCGGATCATCACCGAGCATGCCTCTTAACATGCCGGTATCAGTGAAACCTGGGCAAATACACGCGCTATGAATTCCGGAGCCGATCAAATCCTGAGTCGTTGCCCGCATTAAACCAATAACCCCGTGCTTGCTGGCAATATAGGAAGCACAGCCCGCCACAGCCTTCTCACTCAAGGTTGAGCCCATATAAAGAATTGCGGAACCCGGCTTCATTAGCGGTATCAGTAGCGCGTTTAACTGCTGCGGCGCCACTAGGTTGACCTGCAATACCTGCCGAAAGTTTTCAGCGGCCAAATTACCGACGCTATCGCCGTCATGGCGGGCGGCATTGTGCAGCAACACCACCTGATCGGCATCCTCGGCAATGGCTGCCAGCTCTGCGCCACAACTTTGCAACCAATCTGCTTGCTGCATATCGACACAGATCTGTTCCGCACCTTCTAAAGCGATACCTCTGCGCGATAGGTTAACAATTCGGTAGCCCTCAGCCTGGAATCGCTGCGCCGTAGCGTAGCCAATACCTTGGCTGCCGCCACTGACAATCAATACTTTCTTCATTTTTCATTCCCAGTTGCCAAACTTAGTGTTCTGAACTGCCCTTGACCTGAGCTTGGTCTAATGCAGCTATGCCACTGCAGCATCGTCGCTGCTAATCCCGACTCCAGCTCGCCGAGCCCCATTGACCGGGACCTGAAGAGACTTTCATGATTAACTCACGAATTTCATTGCCCTCAATAAACGGCGCGTCACGCAGTAAGAGCTCTAATAGATAGCGGGCGAATTCCTCAACAGTGGTATTGCGCACTGGCAGGACCAAGGTATCTGAGATTAGAAAGGGAATTTCCTCGCCATTGAACTCAGCAATGTATTGCGCACCCTCAGTGCGAATCTGCATAAACGGTGACGCTGCGGGCAGCAAGGTGTACTCATCGAGCTGGGCACAGAGCTTACGCAAGCGGGTTTTAATCTCCACATAACTAAAACACATGCCATTGTCACCCACATCGGCGGTTAACAATAAACTGACCTTGAAATTATGGCCGTGCAGACGCTCCCGCTCGGTGGCGGAAAAAATGGTGAAATGCGCACCGGAAAACTTCAAGTCTTCTTTGCTGATTTCAATACAGGTATAGGCTTTTACAGGCATTAGGGGTGGGGGTCCTTCTCGTTATTTTGGCAGTTCTGTGCCTTAAATCTATTTCCCTAGCTTAACGTACTCACCGCGCTCTTTGCACTCTCAGTGGCCTGCATATTCTTAGAAGGTCTTTAACGCCGTCTCAACCTCTGCCAGTAGGGTCAATTCATCCAGGTTAGCGCCATCAATGACAATATCGGCATACTGTCTATAGAGCGGCAGGCGCTCGGCGTAGACCTCAGCCAAACTTGAGCCTGACGGCCCGGCAATACCGCGACTATCAAGGTTCTGCACCCGACGAAGAATCTCGTCTAGGGGAATATCCAAAAATACACAGGGGCCAAAGCGCTTCAAATGGGCCATGGCCTCGGCGCTGTATACAGCGCTACCACCGGTGGCGACAATCTGGCCGGTGAAGCAGTGATTGATCAAGACCTGCGCTTCGATCTCACGCAGCGCTAAATAGCCGCGCTGATCAAGTATCGCCTGCAATGTTAAGCCTTCACGCTGCTCAATAAGGCGATCGGTATCAATCAAAGGCATGCTGCGTTGGCTTGCAAGGCGAACACCAATGGTCGATTTACCCGCCCCGGGCATACCGATAAGAATAATTGCCGTTCCAGCATCAAAAGCCATAATTCACGCTACTCAACATAAACACTAGCCTACCTTGCCACAAAGTCCGGGCAATGGCGCCACACGCAAATAAAAAAGGCAGCTAACGCCTGAGCGCTAGCTGCCTTTTTTATTTAGCAAAGCGCGTGTAGCGCACTATTCAGACTGAAACATTTCCAAAATAGCGGAGAAATCGCGCTGGGCATTACCTTTTTGAGAGAACGAGGAGTACAGACTGCGCGCCAGTGACCCCATTGGCACCGCGCTTTGCGTAACCAAGCTATTTTCCATGGCTAGTCCCAAATCCTTAAGCATGAGCTGCACCATAAAGCCGGGCTTATAGTCATTTGACGCTGGCGCGGTAGGCATAACGTCCGGGTAGGGATTGTAGTTTTCTAGCGACCAGTTCTTACCAGAGCTGTTGAGCATGATCTCTGACAATACCTTAGGATCTAGGCCATTGTTTGCACCCAATTGCAGTGCTTCTGCGGTGCCTATCATGTGTACTGCAAGGAGCATATTATTGCAGATTTTAGCGATCTGACCGGCGCCGTGATCCCCAGCAAGAAAAATATTTTTCCCCATGCCCTCAAGGACTTTTTTGCCCCGTTCAAAAGCCGCTGTATCGCCACCACACATAAAGGCCAGCGTGCCAGCCTGCGCGGCCTTAACGCCACCAGATACCGGGGCATCCAGCATTTGCAAACCCTGCGCCGTTGCTGCCTCGCCAACCTTGCGGGCGGTTTCAGCATCGATAGTGCTGCAATCCATAAACAAAGTACCGGTGCTCGCCTTCGCGATCAAACCTTCGTCACCAAGGTATAGGCCAGCCACATGCTTGCCCGCAGGTAACATGGTTATCACGGTATCAGCGCCAGCGAGCGCGTCCAATGCCGTGGCCGCTTTGCTGGCTCCCTGGGCAACAACCGCATCCATCGCGGCGTCCACCAAGTCAAAAACCGTGACCTGATGGCCAGCTTTAACCAGATTGGCAGCCATTGGCCCGCCCATATTCCCTAAACCAATAAACGCTATATTCGCCATGACACTTACCTATTTATTAGATTGCTGACGGCCCAGTGGCCACCTCAAGATTAAAAAATGGAACGGCCTAGGCCGCCCCAAAACCATTGCCTAGTTATTCATTTTGCTACTGACCATGGATTCACCTATAAATCAGCCAGTGGGTTCTCTGCCCAGGGCGCGGTAAAATGATGATCGATTAAAGACTGCGGCACCTCGGCTGGCGATGCATGCTGCCAGGCGGGGTTTTTGTCTTTGTCTATTAACAGCGCGCGCACACCTTCAGCAAACTCGGGCTGACGAATAATCGTGGTTGATAGCAATGCCTCGGCCTGAAAGGCCGCTTTCAAACTCAAGCCCTTACAGCGGCGAATTTGCTCGGCAATCAAGCGCGCACTCAGCGGCGAGCCTGACGCCAAGGTCGCGGCAGCTTTCTGAACCCAGGGATTTTCAGACTGTGCAGCAATAATGCTATTGATCACCGCAAGATCGTCGTCACCAGCGCAGATCTGCTCAATCTCTAGCGCTGCGGCCTCAACGTTTCCTGCAGGTAGCGCGGCTTTCGAGCGAGCAACGAAGCCAGCCATCAAATCAAAAACACGCTCTTGGTTATCGGCAACACCGGTAGACCACGCCACGTCGGTTAAGGCGTTCAATACCTCTCCAGCGTACTCGTGTTCAATAAAGCCCTCAGCCAAACCGAGATACAGCGCATCCGCCGCATTAAACGAGGCGCCAGTTAAGGCCAAGAACAAACCAGCTTTACCCGGCATGCGGTTCAAAAAATAACTACCGCCAACATCGGGGTATAAGCCAATGGTGATCTCAGGCATGGCCAAACGGGTTTTTTCGGTAACAACCCGATAGCTACCCGCCGCAAACACGCCCATACCACCGCCCATAACAATACCGTGGCCCCAAACAATGACCGGCTTGTCGAATTGGTGCAGCAAATAGTCAACGCGGTATTCCTGTTCAAAAAACGCTTCTGCGTATTCACAGGGGCCACCGGGCTGCTCGACGGATGACTTATATAAAGCCTGAACATCGCCACCGGCACACAGGGCTTTTTGCCCAGCGCCATGAATAAACACACAGGCAATATCACTGCGCTCGCGCCATTCCCGGAGCTTGACCAACATCAGCTCAACCATATTCAGCGTGAGTGAATTCAAGGTCTTTTCGACATTCAGGGTAATAACACCCACCGCAGGACCACTCGCCGAGCGACGCTCTTCAAATAGAACTTCTTCAATATGCGCCACCATTACGCGTTCTTCCACGCTGGGCTGCGCTTTTCAAGAAAGGCATTCACACCTTCCTTTTGATCTAAAGTGTCGAATAACTGAATAAAGCGCTCGCGCTCAAGCAGCAAACCCTGAGGCATAACCGCTTCGCGAGGCTTGTGAATCAGTTCTTTGCAGAAGGTCACGGAAACTGGGCTTTGCTGGGCAACCTGCGCCGCCAAGGCCAGTGCCGCTGCTTTAGCCGTACCGGATTCAACAACTTCCTCAACCAAACCAAGACTCAGCGCTTTATCTGCTTTAATACGCTCCCCGCACAAAATAATGCGCTTAGCCCAACCTGGGCCAACCAAGGCGGTCAAACGCTGAGTACCGCCGGCGCAGGGCAGCAAACCCACTTTCGCTTCTGGCAGCGCCATTTGGGCATGAGCTTCTGCAATACGAATATCGCAGGCTAAAGCACATTCCAAACCGCCACCCATGGCAAAGCCATTGATCGCCGCAATTGAAACACCGCGGAAATCAGCAAGTGCCTCAAAGGCTTGGCCAAATTTTAAACCAATGTCTTGGGCAACCGCTTTGTCGCCGCTGGCAAACATTTTTAAATCGGCGCCCGCTGAGAAGAATTTCTCGCCAGCGCCAGTAATCACTAGGCTGTAAATATTTTTGTCGGCATTTAAATTGGCGATCAGCTCGCGCATACCACTTAAAGATTCAGCATCCCAAGTATTTGCACCTGGGTTGTCGATGGTAATCAAAGCTGTATGGTCAATGATCTCTACTTTTAGTTTTTCTGTGGGACTGTAGTTGCTCACTTAATCACCTCCAAGGCGCCATCTATTAATAAACGTCGGCCAATAATGACCCGCATAATTTCATTGGTCCCTTCCAGAATCTGATGCACGCGACTGTCGCGAACATGGCGTTCTAGTGGGTACTCCTTAATGTAACCGTAACCACCATGCAATTGCAGGGCGTCATTGCAAATTGTGAAGCATACATCTGTCGCAAAGCGTTTTGCCATGGCGCAATAGGTACTGGCTTCCGGGTCGCCGCTATCGAGTTTAAACGCCGCCAAGCGCACCATCTGCCGCGCAGCCACCAGATCGGTGGTCATATCAGCCAATTTAAACTGGGTGTTCTGAAAGTCGGCAATCGCCTGACCAAACTGTTTACGCTCTTTTACGTATTCAATGGTCGCTTCCAGCGCGGCCTGAGCGGTGCCAATTGAGCAGGTGGCGATGTTGATACGGCCGCCATCCAAGCCTTTCATGGCAATTTTAAAACCTTGGCCTTCGCTGCCCAGCATATTCGCCGCCGGAACCACCACGTCTTCGAAGCTCACGGTGCGAGTCGGCTGGCTATTCCAGCCCATTTTCTCTTCTTTCTTGCCGTAGCTTATACCCGGAGCATCCGCCGGAATCGCAAAGGCACTAATACCTTTAGGGCCGTCGGCGCCGGTGCGCAACATCACCACCAGCAAGTCGGTTGAGCCCGCGCCAGAGATAAACATTTTGCTGCCGTTAACAATATAGTTATCGCCATCGGCGCGGGCGGTGCTACGCAAGCTACCTGCATCGGAACCGGCGCTGGGCTCTGTTAAGCAATAAGACGCGAGCTTTTCACCCATCACCAAATCGCCACACCACTGCTCTATTAAAGCCGGTTTGCCGTAGGTGCCGACCATACTGGTCGCCATATTGTGAATGGTCAAAAACGCCGCGGTAGAAGTGCAGCCCCGCGCCAATTCTTCAACAATGACGCTGGTATCCAAGCGGCTCATACCCAAACCACCCGCGTCTTCAGGGGTATACATACCCATAAAGCCTAATTCACCGGCCTGCTTTAGCGCATCTTTGGGGAAAATGTGTTCAGCGTCCCACTGGGCCGCATTCGGCTTAAATATGCCGTCGGCAAATGACCGCGCACTTTCGGCGAACGCTTTTTGATCGTCGGAAAGGTTAAAGTCCATAGGGTTCTCTTTGTTATTTAATCATCAATAAAAACGCCGCGGAAAGCGCGGCGTTTAGAAGCAAAGCTTACTTGAACTTATCCATTACTTTGCCGAAGAGCTCTTCGTCAGATGGAATCACTTTAGTCACCGCCAGCGGCTTAGACACCCAGGTTTCGTTGATCAGGTCGCGCCAAGTGATATTGTTATTGGTGCTGTTATTACCCCAAGAACCACAACCGAGTGAGAAGGTTTGACGCATACCATTCCATAAGTTACCGCTGTTAGACGGCGCCTGTGGCTGGTTAACCATCACCCGAGAGGTTTTGGTCGCGTAGGCAAACTTCATGATGTTCTCATCACTATAAGAATAAATACCGCAGGAGTGGCCCTGCCCCTGATAGGCCTGAATGGCGTTAGTCATGGCAATGGCGCCGTCAATATCTTTCACGGTGTAGAAAGCCATCACAACCGACATTTTCTCCCCAGAGAAGGGGTGATCTGGGCCTGCACCCGTTTCAGGCACAATGAAGAAGGTCTTGCCTTCGGGTAGGTCAATGCCCGACATTTCAGCCAGTACGCTCGCAGGCTGGGCAACAATACGCGGGGCAATGTGGCCGTCTTCCCAAATAATACTCTGCAACTTAGCTTTCTCTTCAGCGTTGCAGATATAACCGCCCTGGGCTTGCAGCTTTTCAAGCAGCGCGTCGACGTTTGATTCAAAGGCGATAACCGCGTTGTCTGAAGAGCAGGATGCCGCCAGATCTAAAGTTTTAGAAATACGGATTTTTTCAGCAGCTTCATCTAGGTCTGCGGTGTCATCAACAGTGATAACCGCATTACCTGCGCCCACACCCAGTGCAGGGGTGCCGCTTGAGTATGCCGATTTCACCATCGGCGCGCCGCCGGTAGCCAGAATACGGTCGCATTGCTTCATCAGTTCAGCGGTACCTTCCATCGACGGGCTGTCCATGGAAATAACCAAATCCTCTGGTGCGCCACAAGCTTTAAGGGCGCCGCGCATCAAATCGCAGATCATTTTGTTGGTCAATTTTGAGCGCGGGTGCGGTGCAACAATAATAGAGTTACGGCCTTTAATCGCAGATATCGCTTTAATGACTGGCGTGGCCTCTGGGTTGGTGCAAGGTGTTAGGGCACCGATCACCCCTACTGGCTTGGCGATTTTAACGATATTGCGTTCTTTATCTTCTTCCAGAATACCGACCGACTTATCATTGATAATATCGAACAATGCAGCGCGGGTTTTTTTAAATATTTTGAGGAACTTGCCGTCATAATTACCGAGCTGGGTCTCTTCTACGGTGAATTTGGCGATTTTTTCGGCAACATCCTGGCGCGCAACAGACCACACCATCGCGGTGATCAGTTCGTCGACTTGCTCTTGGCTATAATCGGCGATCTGAGCTTGCGCGGCGCGCGAGCGGGCAATCAGAGACTGCACAAGTAGTGCCTCTTCTGTAGTAGCAACAGCGGTTTCAGCGGCCATGATATCTCTCCGGGTTATTTTTGTGGTTTACAACAGCGTAGCTGGGTCGCAGCCAGCCACGCAGAAATAGGGCAACCATATAAACACAGTTAGGAATCCGGTAGGATTGATTATATTGCCGACTTGATGGACTATATTGCGCATAGACTTTGGTCTAAACAATTTTTTAAAAAAAGAAAAAACCACCTAAATCCAAAGGTTTACCATGCCCATCACCTCAGACTGGCCGCTCCCCCCCCAAGGTATTCGCTTTCTAACACCCCAATTTGTACAAACACAATTGGCCGCACACCCCCTAACACAGGGCTTGTATCCCCTCGCCATGGGCTACTACCCCGCCGCTTTTGGCCACCGCATGCAACGCCAGCAACACGACAGTCATCTGCTTATTTACTGCATTGCCGGCAAAGGCACTTTAATGTGCGACGACAAACACTACCGCATCAATAGCGGCGATATTATTCTGCTGCCACCAGACCACCCCCACGCATACAAAGCCGATGGCAAAGACCCGTGGACCATTTACTGGCTGCATTTTGACGGGAATTTAGCCGACGACTTTTACCAGCATATTCAACTCAGCAGCCCCTGCGTGAATATTGGCGTGCAACCCCGGGTGGTGCGAATATTTGACGGCCTTTCAGAATTGCGCCGCAGTGCCTATCAATTCGCCGAATTTATGCAGGGCGGGCATCAGTTGCAAGCCCTGCTCAGCTATATTGCACTTCTGGTTCGTCAACAACGCCCGCAGAGTGGTAAGGCACTGAACTGGGAACGGCTGCGCGCCACCATGCAGGAACATATTCACGGCCAACTCAATCTCGACGAATTGGCCGCGGAAGTAAAATTATCGAAATATCACTTCACCAAAAAATTTAAAGCCCATACCGGCCAATCGCCGATTCAGTATTTTATTAATATGAAAATTCAGCGGGCCTGCTATTTACTCGACAGCACCAGCCAATCAGTAAAACAGGTGGCCGCCGCCGTCGGCTACGATGACGCCTATTATTTTTCCCGGCTGTTTAAAAAAACCATTGGCCTAGCGCCGAGTGACTACCGCCAGCACCGTCGCAGCTAAGCCACCTAGAAAATCTTACCCTCCATAACCGTTACCGCCTGCCCAGACAAAGTAACCCTGTCGCCACTAATTGCGACCTCTACTTCGCCGCTACGAGCAGATATCTGCCGCCCTCGCAGTGCATTGCAGCCAAGCTTTTGAGACCAATAATGCGCCAGCGCACAATGCGCAGAGCCGGTTACGGGGTCTTCATCAATACCTGCAGCAGGCGCAAAAAAGCGCGAGACAAAATCCACATCACTATGATCGCCAACAGCTGCACTGGCAGTGACAATCAAACCCCGCGCCGGCAAAGCGGCAATTGCCGCGAGATCGGGCACAAAATTTTGCACCGCCGCGCTATCTGCCAGTTCAATCAATAAATCTTCGCCCGCACTAAAGGCCGCCACAACACTATTTGCCAAGCCGCGCACCGGCAGGCTATCCGCGAGCGGCGCGGTTTCAACCAGTGGAAATTCCAGCGCGATGCCATCGTCATGTAAACGGGCAGACAATTCACCACTGCGGCTTGCAAAACGCAGCTGCGTCGCACTAATACCGCACTGATTCCACAGCACATGAGCGGCTGCCAAAGTCGCATGACCGCAGAGATTCACCTCGGTCAATGGCGTAAACCAGCGCAAGCGGTAGTGACCATCGGCAAGAAATTGTAAATACGTAGTCTCAGACAAATTAAACTCAGCCGCTAATAGCTGCATTTCCACATCGGACATATCTCCTTCTTGCAAACACACGGCCGCAGGATTACCGCGATATTTCTGCCGACTAAAGGCATCTACTACAAAATATTTCATACATTTATTCCTAATGAATATTCCACCACCACTCCCGCTCCTGAATACTTGCGCCACCCCCGCCCGCGAGTAATATTATGATCACCGCAAGTACGCCACTGATAAAAAGTGTATTTGCAAAATACAATAATAGCGGTAATTTTTTTAACCGATAAAAAAGTAGTTTCAATGTATTCACTACAGACTCCTTTCCGCCCTGCTGAGCTATAACCGAGACATACTCAGATTAACGCGACAAGAAAAACCATAACAGATACACTATTATTTCATTGACCCAGTACAGATTAGCATTTTTAACAACTGTGCTGCATAACAGTTCAGCACCAGGAAGCCACAATGCCGCCCCGCTACCGTCAAATCGCTAGTCAGATTGCCGAGCATATCGAGCAAGGTCAGCTCAATATCGGCGACAAACTCCCCGGCGTGCGCCAAGCCAGTGAAGCCCACCATGTCAGCCTATCTACCGCACTGGCTGCCTACCGCTATTTAGAGCAAGAGCAATATATCGAGGCGCGACCGCGCTCCGGCTTTTATATTAAAGCCCGTTTTGAAAACGCGGTGTGTCCTCCTAGCGAGTCCCGACCCGATACCAAGCCCACCCTCATTAATAGCCAGCAACGGGTCATGCAGGTCATCTCTGCTGCCAACCGGCCCGGCATACTGCGATTGGGGGCGACTGTTCCCGATGCCAGCTTTTTACCGGTAGCGGCGCTAGAGCGGGCCCTAGCGAGCGCCGCCCGGCACCCCCACGCGCGCAGCAATGGCTACGAATTCCCTCCGGGCTATCTGGGTCTGCGCCAACAGCTCGCCAAACGCATGAACAAGCTTGGTTGCCAACTTCATGCCGACGACATCACGATTACACAGGGCTGCCAAGAAGCCCTATATCTGGCCCTTAAAGTAAGCTGCCGAGCAGGCGATATTGTCGCCTTAGAGTCGCCACTTTTTTATGGCTTGCTGCAAATAATTGATTCACTAGGCCTACAAGCCCTAGAAATACCCACAGATCCTCAGCACGGCATTTCCTTGGAAGCCTTGCAGTTAGCGATCGAGAAATGGCCCGTCAAAGCATGTATTGTGGTCAGCAATTTCAGCAACCCCATTGGCGCCACGTTAAACGATACCCGAAAGCGAGATTTGGTCGCCATGCTCAGCGCGGCGCGCATCCCATTAATTGAAGATGATATTTACGGTGAATTAAGTTTTGAGCAACTGCGGCCAAGCATCGCCAAGCGCTACGACACAGACAGTGACGTGCTGTACTGCTCCTCACTGTCGAAGTCCCTATCACCAGCGCTGCGCATAGGCTGGATTGCTGGAGGCAAATACAGCGAGGAATTGAATTATCAAAAATTCACCTTAAACGCCGCTAGCGCCACCATTCCGCAATTGGCCGCCGAACGCCTGCTGCGCAGCGGCGAATACGACCGCCACCTACATCGCATGCGGGCGGCACTGGCCACCTCAACAGCGCGCATCAGAGAAGCCTTAGCGCGGCATATGCCTAGCGGCACCCAAATCACCCAACCTCGAGGTGGCTATGCCCTGTGGTTAGAACTGCCCAAACAGGTCGACACCCTGTTATTAGCTGAGCAAGCCCTAGCGCAAAACATTAGCATTGCCGCTGGACCGCTGTTTACCGCCAGCGAAAAATACCGGCATTGCCTGCGAATTTCCTGCGCCTGCCCCTGGAATACTCAACTCGAAGAGGGTTTAGCCACGCTGGGTATCTTGGCGAATGCGCAGTGTATTTAACGAGTTGCAGCGGCCAACAACTCATTGAGCAAACGTGGCACTTCAACGCTGGCCAGCCCGTAGCGGGTTTCCGAAAACGCGGACTGCACTGCCGATGGCTCTAAATTTACTTCGATGGTATGGGCCCCGACACTTGCCGCCGCTTGCACAAAACCCGCCGCCGGATAGACATTGCCCGAGGTACCCACCGCAATAAACAAATCACACTGCTCCAGGGCGGTGTAAATCTCATCCATTCCCAAGGGCATCTCGCCAAACCATACGATGTGCGGGCGCAGACCGCCACGCAGGCCGCAACAGGCGCAGCGAGCGTCCGCGCTGATATCGGTGGCGATTGGATAAACCACCCCACTATAGCTGCACTGCATTTTGAGTAATTCGCCATGCATATGAATAAGTTTTTGCGAGCCCGCGCGCTCATGAAGATCGTCAATATTTTGGGTGACGAGTAAAAGCTCACCGCTAAATTTTTTCTCAAATTCAGCAAGCGCTAAATGAGCCGGATTTACGCTTACCGCTGCACTTAATAATTGGCGACGGCGCTCGTTGTAGAAGCGCTGCACTAGCGTGGGATTCGCCGCAAAACCCTCAGGGGTCGCCACGTCTTCAACCCGGTGTTCCTCCCAAAGGCCGTCTGCCGCACGAAACGTCTTAATGCCAGACTCTGCGGAGATCCCCGCGCCAGTCAATACCACTACCCGCTGATACGCCATACTCACTCTTAAAACCACGGCCGCTGATTAAGCACATAGCTCTGCTCAAATTCCGCGTCGGATTTAGTGATGTAAATAATAAACTCAATAAAGGCAATAATCGCAACGACAAGGGAGGGCAGGCCCAGAAGAATAAAACCAAACACAAAGGCCAGCACCATGATCACGCCCTGCTTGGTATAGCCCAAGTAAAATTTATGTACGCCAAACACCCCAAAGAAAAATGCGAACAGTGCCGCAGCCACTTTTTTAGACGAGCCAGAAACCAACGCGGTATCTACATAAATGGCTTCGGCCTGCGCACCCGCTGCCACGAAATCCACGGCAACACCGGCCCGGATATCAGTGTCGGCTTGCCACTGCGCGGCGGTGAACGAATAACGCTGACCGTCTTCGGCGCTAATCACACCGGCGCCAGTGTCGGCTTTGAAATCGAGTATTTTGCCTTTCATTGATCAATGCCCTTTCTCGGTAGTTTCATATCATTAGTGCAATTAGCTCGTTCTACGCACAGACTAAATTAGCTGCTTTTGCCAAAAGGTAGCTGCGCCTTGTTCAGGGTCGAGTTCGTAGGGCGCAAAACCGCAACGCTGATACACCCGCTGTGCGCTGAGGTTGTTCGCTAGCACCTCTAAGGTCAGTTTGCAGTAGTCATGACAGCGAGCAAACTCTTCAAGCTCAGCAATCATGCGATCACTCAAGCCCTGCCCCCGGTATTGCGGTAAAACCATCACATCGTGGATATTCAGCAGTGGCCTACATTTAAAGGTAGAAAATCCGCGCAGGGCGGTAAGCAGCGCCACCGCATTTTCACCATCAAAGGCCAATAAGGTAATGGCGCCCGCTTCACCGGCTAAGGCATCACACAAATTCATTAACACCTCCTGCGGCAATGCCTCGCCGCCACCCATAGGGTCTAAGGCATAAGCTGACATTAAGGTGATAATTCCGGCCCGGTGAGCGACGTTGTGATAATCAGCGATTGCAATTTTCAAGCTTGCATTATCCATTGGCGCCGGGCCCCAGCGGCTGGCCATGACTAAATTCAACAAAATTGCCATCGGGGTCACGTAGCCCGCAGTAATAACCAACGGGATAGGGTTCTTCGCGTGTCGCCCAAGCGAGTATGCCATCTTGTTTACCCCGCGCCGCAATAACATCTACCGCCGCGCGGCTGGGCAGCGCAAAACCCAGATGCGAAAAATCGCTATCGAGCTGATTACGACCGGGACCACCCGGCAGCAACACTAAAATAAACTCCTGCTCGCGCCCCGCTTCCGCCAGCCAAACAACCTCACCTCCAGCCTTATTATCGCGCTGATGAATTAATTTCAAACCCGCATAATCTTGGTAAAAAGCTATGCAAGCTTCAATGTCACGAACATGAAGTGCCAAATGAGTCAAAACCGCAGACATTGTAAGTCCCCTACTAAGCGAAGCTTGTGTGCAAACAGACTAGCAAATGACCCGGCCTAAAGTCTAAGCACTTAGCCACCAAGCCAAGCCCTTACAGCGTGTCGACTAAATGACGCAATTGCGCCCGAAACCACTGTTGAGCAGCGTCACCATCTAAGGCCTTAGGCCACATCATCCAAATCGGGATTGGATCAATCGGCAAAGGAAAATCAAAACACTGTATATCAAACGCGCCAGCGAAAACTTTCTGCATTCGCGAGGGCATCACCGCGAGATAATCGGTAGCCGCGACCACCGGCAACATACTCGAGAAATTCTGTACTTGCGCCGCTTTTTTACGCAACAGTGATTTGCCACCTAAGGCCTGCTCTAGCTGGCTGCGCTCGCGGCTGCGCGGCGGTAAAAAGACATGCTCTTCGGCAAGGTATTGTTCAAGAGATAGCCCGCCGTTAATCCGAGGGTGATCGGCTCTGGCAATGACAACCAAGCGCTCTTGGGCAAGCTGCTCAGTACAAATATAGTCCTGCGTCAGGGGCACATAGTCTATTAATACATCGACATCTAAGCGCCGTAAACTAAGGGCCAAATCTTGGTCCTGACCAGCAAATGCTAAAGTCTCTACCGTAAGTTCTGAGCCGGCCAGTTGCAACAGAGCCATGAGCGGGCCAAGCGCCACGGCTTCAAAATAGTTGTCGCCAAGCAGACGAAAACAACGCTGATCGCGACTCGGTTCAAAATGCTGCTCTTTGGCTAGCGCACCGCGCACTAATGCCAGCGCCTCGCGGATTTGCGGGTATATCAGCTGAGCCCGGGGTGTGGGCGTCATCCCCAAGCGGCTACGGACAAACAGCTCGTCGTTAAATGTCAGACGCAGGCGCTGCAAGGCCGCGCTCATGGCTGGCTGACTCATCCCTAGCCGGTCCGCGGCGCGAGTCATATTCTCTTCAAGCATCAAGGCATCAAAGATCGACAGTAAATTAAGATCTACGCCGCGCAGATTAAACATAGAGTGCGCCTACATTATATTTAATTTGGATAATATTTATATATAACATCAAATTTACAAATAATAATAGCGCCGTATGCTGTAAAGACAATAAAGCATATTAGGAATACAGCCATGGACAATATCGTCAGCCTCTCCGTTATTTTGTTTATTATTTTGGCCTCCATATGGGAATGGCAGGCTGGGCGTAACAGCAATGGTAAAAAGTCCCGTGAAGATTGGGGCATGGCAGTCATCGCTGCATTTGGTCTGAGCGCGGTGCAGCGGCCAGCCCTAATATTTAGCATTGCATGGCTCGGCACCCAGCTGGCACCGCATTATCAAGGTAGCCTCGGCTGGTTGCAGGAGGCTTATTTTTGGCCGGTGCTCATTGCCTATATTTTTATCGAGGAGTTATTACATAGCGGTGCCCATTTCTTTTCCCATGCACGGCGACCCCGCTGGAAGCCCCTGCTTGTCGTTCAGCAACTGTTCAAAATGGGCCACCGCCCTCACCATTTTTCGGGGGGCAACGACGGCCGAGGCGAGTTAAGCGTGACCCAAACCTTTGTTGAACACTGGCTGTTCTGGTTCATTATGCCCAACTTCTGGTTTCAGTTTTTGTGCCTTTATTTAGGATTAACTGAGGTGTTTTTAATTGGCACGGTGTTCAAAGGCCTGTGGGCGGCCCATAACCACGTTAATTGGAATTACGATTTATATTTCTTGAATCACCCTTGGCCGTGGGTGCGCAAAACCATGCGCGGCCTCTGCCATATTATTACTTTCCCTACACAGCACCACCACCATCATGCGCGGGGCAAAAACTCCGCAAAGAATATGTGCAATTTATTGGCATTGTATGACTGGCTGCTTTTCGGCACCCTCGCAATAGAAACGGAGAAGCCGAGCCAGTATGGGTGGAAGCAGTCACCCAAAGAAGAGCACAGTATTTGGTACCGCTACTTTGCAATCGATCTAAAGAAGTTGGGCTAGGCTGGGTGAGGGCTTAATGAATCCCGCTCATGCGGGCAAGCATTAGGCTGCCAACGGTGATCAAAGACACAATTACAAGTAAGATGCCCAATAATTTAAGCGGTCGATAAGGCTTGCGATCAGTCTCGTTGTAACCTTGTTTTAAGAAGGCGTCGACTTTAGCTTGATCTTCAGGGTTAAGCTTATTGTGTTCGTTTTCCATTACGTCACCACGGGTTAGGCATCACCACCCTTCTGTTATTAACAAAAGCACAGGCAATAAAAAAGGCGGCATCATTATCGCAAGATGCCGCCTTCTTCTCCAGCTTTACCGTTTACCCAAAATTTAGATAAACGCTTCTTCTGGAATATCCATCAAACTCGCACTGCCGTTGCGAATAGACTCGCTCAAGCCTTTGGCCTGTGGCAATAGGCGCTGCACAAAGAAGCGTGCGGTGTGCAGCTTGGCTTGCGCGAAGGCATCACCCTGCGCACAGTCACCACTCAATACCGCTTTGCACATCATCGCCCACATATAGGTGTACAGCGTGAAGCCCATAACGTGGAGGAATTCGACCGAAGCCGCGCCAATCGCGTTTGCATCGCCATTTTTAGTCTGTTCAAGCACGTAAGCAGATAGTGACTCGAGGTTATCTACCGCCTCATTCAGCGGGCTTAGAAACTCATCCATACCCTGCACCGCCGTAGCTGAAGCGCTAAACTCGCGCATTTCAGCAACTAACAACGCCAAGGTTTGACCGCCGTTAGCAGCAATCTTACGACCCATTAAGTCCAGCGCTTGAATACCGTTGGTGCCTTCATAAATCTGGCTAATGCGCACATCACGCACCAACTGTTCCATACCCCATTCGCGCACATAGCCGTGGCCACCAAAAATCTGCTGGCCGTGCACAGTGCCTTCAAGGCCTTTATCGGTAAGGAAAGCTTTGGCTACTGGGGTTAGCAATTCAACCATAGCCGCGCCACGCTCTTGGGCCTCGCCACTGGCAAATTTAGATAAATCCAATTGCTTGCCAACGTATACCGCAAAAGCCCGCCCTGCTTCTACATAGGCTTTTTGGGTGAGCAGCATGCGGCGTACATCTGGGTGCACAATGATCGGATCGGCGGCGCCATCTTTATTCACCGGACCTGATGGTGCGCGGCTTTGAGTGCGCTCGCGGGCGTAAAGAGAAGACCACTGATACGCCGCCTCGGCCGCGCTCAAGCCTTGTATACCCACAGACAAACGCTCGTAGTTCATCATGGTGAACATGCCTTGCAGGCCGCGATTGATTTCACCAACCAAATAGCCTTCAGCGCCGTCGAAATTCATCACGCAGGTCGCTGACGCATTAATACCCATTTTGTGTTCAATGCTGCCGCAGCTCACGCCGTTGGCCTCGCCCAAGCTACCATCGTCGTTAACTTTAAACTTTGGCACCAAGAAGAGAGAAATACCCTTAGATCCAGCTGGAGCGTCTGGCAGTTTCGCCAACACCAAATGAATAACATTCTCGGTCAGGTCGTGATCGCCGCCGGTGATGAATATCTTGGTGCCACTAACGCTGTAGCTACCATCAGCCTGAGGCACAGCCTTGGTGCGAATCATACCCAGGTCTGTACCGGCATGGCTTTCGGTCAAGCACATGGCGCCAGCCCATTTGGCAGAGTACATATTTGGCAGGAATTTGGTTTTGAGCTCTTCAGATGCATGGCTGGCAATCGCCAGTGCTGCGCCCGAGGTCAGCGTTAAATAGAGCCCCATGGCGATATTGGAGGAGTAAAGCATCTCTTCAAACAATAGCACCAACATTTTAGGCATTGTTTGGCCGCCGTATTCTGGCGCACCAGACAGACCGCCCCAACCACCGTCAGCCAATTGTTTAAAGGCTTCGGGGTAACCTTTGGGCGTAGTCACTACGCCATCTGCCCAGGTCACACCTTCTTCGTGACCAGGCTGGCTCAAAGGCGCAATCAGGCTCTCGTTAATTTTGGCACTTTCTTCCAAAATTGCGTCGGCCAATTCCCGGTTTACGTCTTCCATTGCAGGCATGGTTTCCCAGAGCTGCTCGGCGTGAAAAACATCGTGTAACACAAACTGCATATCGCGCAGGGGGGCTTTATATTCAGGCATTTAGAGATCCTCTAGACAAGCGGCGACACAAGGTCGCCGCAATCAAAATGGGTTTTAGTGCCAATTAAAATGCAAAGGCATCTTCTGGCATGTCCATCAAGCTATCTGCGCCGTTCAACATCGCGATCTTATGGGCCTCGGTACGTGGCAATATGCGCTGATAATAGAAATTAGCAGTTTGCACCTTGGCTTTAAGGAACGCATCGTCAGCATCACCGTCGAGGGCAACCGACGCCATACGCGCCCACATATAAGCCAGCGACACATAGCCAGCATACATCAAGTAATCGACAGAGGCGGCGCCAACTTCATCGGCATTAGCCATGGCTTTTTCACCCAGTTTACCGGTGATTTCACCCCACTCTTTATTCAATTCAGCAAGCTTGGTGACAAAGGGTGCCATGCCCGGCTTGTCTTGCTGCTCTTTGCAGAAGCTGTGAATGATTTTGGTGAACACCATTAACTGCTTGCCGCCGCTGCCCATCACTTTACGACCCAACAAATCGAGGGCTTGGATACCAGTAGTGCCTTCATACAAAGTAGAGATGCGCAAATCGCGAACAATCTGCTCCATGCCCCACTCAGAAATAAAGCCGTGACCACCAAAAACCTGCATACCGTAGTTAGCAGATTCTAGGCCGGTTTCGGTTACAAAGGCCTTGGCGATTGGCGTCAGCAATTCAGACAGTTCTTCTGCATCTTTGCGCGCCTGTTCATCGCCAGAGAAGTAGAAGGTATCAACCAATTGCGCAACCCAATAGATAAAGGCGCGGCTGCCTTCAGCAAAGGCCTTTTGCGTTAACAGCATACGGCGCACATCGGCGTGCACGATCAATGGATCAGCTGGGCCATTGGGATTTTTCGGGCCGCTCAATGAGCGCATTTGCAGGCGGTCTTTAGCGTACGCCAGTGCACCTTGGAATGACGCTTCACCCGCTGACAAACCTTGCAAAGCTGTACCCAACCGCGCTGAGTTCATCATATGGAACATGGCATTCAAGCCGCGATTTTCTTCGCCAACCAAAAAGCCTTTAGCGCTGTCGAAATTCATTACACAGGTAGCAGACGCTTTAATACCCATTTTGTGTTCGATGCTGCCACAGTGCACGCCATTGCGCTCACCAACTTCACCATTTTCATCAGGCAGGAACTTAGGCACAACAAACAGTGAAATACCCTTAGTGCCTTCTGGCGCGCCTTCAACCCGGGCCAGCACCAAATGGATAATATTCTCCATCATGTCGTGCTCGCCACCCGAGATGAAAATCTTGGTGCCGGTAACATTGTAACTACCGTCGGCATTGGCCTCGGCTTTAGTGCGCAACAGACCAAGGTCTGAACCGCAGTGGGACTCGGTTAAACACATAGTGCCGCCCCAAGTACCTTCAGTCATTTTACCTAAATACGTCTGCTGCAATTCGTCGCTGGCGTAGACTTCAAGCAAACGCGCGGCAGACTGCGACAAGCCCGTGTACATTCCCCAAGACCAGCAAGCAGAGCTGACCATTTCGGTGACAACTAAGCCCAAAGAATTCGGCAAGCCTTGACCGCCAAACTCAGGGTTCGCAGTCATTGACGGCCAACCACCTTCAGCATATTGCTGATAGGCTTCTTTAAAACCCTTAGGGGTTTTGACACCGTCTTCAGACCAAGTACAACCTTCTTGATCACCAGGCTGGTTCAGCGGAGAAAGAACATTTTCAGAAAACTTGGCGCCTTCACTAATAATGGCGTCCATTAAGTCTTCACTGACCTCTTCACGAGTAGCGAGACTGGCGAAATGTTTATCGCTCTTAAGTACATCTTTTAACACGAAATTAATATCGCGGAGCGGAGCTGTGTATTGCGGCATGGTAATGACCTCATGTGCATGGTGGCCGCGGCAGTGCCTGCCGGGCAATGTTGACAGTGACAACTATAGCGCTTTTATTACGTCTTGCAAGTGTTTTTGGATGTACAGAAAAGTCATTTAGGTCAATGACATTGAATATTAGGTCGATTAATGCAGAATTTTCACGGTACGTTTAATGAACACCCCAGAAGTATTTCCAGCGCAAATCGTTAAGCATAGGCATCAGCATAGCTGACATTTCATCATGACACAGGGAGAAGACGAAAATTGTGTAGCGCTTATAACAGGCCGTCAGGGCCGGTCGCTAGGCGAGAAGAGAGATATCGAGACATTCAGCTACCAGCGCGGGGTCTGGCCGAGCTAAATTAGGCACCACACCCAGACAGGGGGCGGGTAACAGCTGGCGAAGTGTCGCCAAGTTTTCATCAAAACACGCCATTTCAGCGTCAAGTTTATTTGCAACCCAACCAGCAATAAGCAGACCGTCAGCTTGGATTGCTTCAGCGGTAAGTACAGCATGATTAATACAGCCCAGCTTCATGCCAACTACCAAGATCACCGGTGTTTGCAATTCGATCGCTAGACCAGACAGCATTTCTCGCTGATTTAAGGGAACGCGCCAACCGCCTGCACCCTCGATCAATACCAAATCGGCCTTGCGCATCATCACGCCGCGACAAAACCCAGCCAATTGCGACACACTAAGGCGCCGACCAGCTTGCTCAGCGGCAATATGCGGTGCAATTGGCGGCGCTAGCAATACCGGATTCACCTGCGCATAGGGCAATGACTCGGTCATTGCCGCCATCAACATGAGCGCATCGCTATTACGCAAGCCGTCGGCGCTTTGCTCAGCACCTGCGGCAACCGGCTTTATGGCTAGCGTTTTTAAACCCAGCTTAGCTGCGGCACCTAAAATGCCGCAGGCTATTAGCGTTTTGCCCACATCCGTGTCAGTGCCAGCAATAAAGTAGTGCTTAGATTTCAAACTCAGCACCCTTAACAAGGTAAGTCATTATTTGCTCTCACCGTAGCGCTGCCATGCGTCAACCAAGCGTTCTTGGTTAGCCCGGATATAAGCAGCATTTAGGCGATCGCCACTGAAATAGGTATTACGCAAATCATTATAAACGGTAGGAATAATATTCGGCCCAAACACTAAGCGATTGCCCTGCTCGCCAAGAATGGTGGTAATACCATAGGCCCAGTTAGCCTGACCTTCAACATGCACACCAGCAACTCGGGTCATACCCTTGCGCGGCGTTAAGGGAATCGTAAAACCCAAGGTTGCAAAGGCGTTATCTTCAGACTTTTTGTACAAAAGATGCAACCTGACATCACCAACATGCTGAGTAAACTCCAGTCGGTAGCCCGAATCTTCGTTATAGAAATCGCCCCCCGTAATATCAACTGAAGTATTAATACTTTGCGCAAAATAACGATAAGACCACAAGCGCGCGTTATGGGTATTTTCTGGGCGCTGCTTCTCTTCAAAATCAGTGGCTATAATTTTAAAACGGTGACGGCCATCGCCGGGTTCCCAGCGACTTTCAAGCGATGCGCCGTCGACTGAACCATAGAAACGACCATAAGAAATCATGCTGGTAAAGCCTTGCCCATGACGGAAAGTCTGACTAAAGATACGGTCTTTAACACCTTCCGTTACCCGCTGATTGTAAAAAACACCGCCATAAATCCCTTCGCGAGTGAAGTCTTTCGTATCGTTAACATTCCAGTCGCGGCTGACATTAAAGGCAGCACCTCGCCACAGCGGCAAAACCACATCCGCTCGTGCAGCTAAGGAGTAATCAAAAACACCGTACTCCGTTCCCACAGTTGACGACAAAATAGGGCGAATACGCACATCAGGTCTGAAAGCTAAATAATCGATGCTGTTTTTTATACTTGCAGCAAAAATCCCGCCGTCTGCGCTGCGGCGCCGAAGTCTATTTGCTGGGGCGGTCACCATCTCTGAATCGGGAATAGCGCCATTACCCCTTAAAAAGGCCTTCCATGCGACAACTTCGCCACCTAAACCAAAGGTAGCAACGCCGTATTTTTCTAGCTGCAAATAAAAGCGGTCACCATCGGGAAGCGACATGGCCGCAACACCCGCGGCAACACCTAGAGCATCAATGTCATTAGCATTGTATTGCACATTTTCAAAAGCGATGACCCACTCACGACCGTATTTTTGCACCCGCACTTGCTCAAAATTAGCCGCAACAAAACGATCATGCAGTGCTTTCTCGCCATTCACCGCGTCTAAACGTGACATCGCTTCCGCTGGCGAGGCCGTGGGTGGCGCAAGCAAGGGGTTATTGGCTAATAATTCGTCATTACCGTAACTCTCGGTAATAACATACGAGGAATTAAGTACGGCCTCAGAACGTGGCCGATCTTTTGGTAAAACCCGTGCATACTCTGCCGCTAAGGGTATTTTGACATTAAAGCCATACCAATCTTGGCGATCGTCTACGCCTTCTTCGGCAGAATACATCCACAACATCGATGCTTGCCAGCCACCCGGCAACCAGTGTTCTGGCGTTGACAACCGAATACCGGTATTCATTGAGTAGGCGTCATCTTCCAGTATTACGCTTAACCAATCTGTAGCCGCAAATTCTACACCGCCATAAATCCCATCTAATCGACCGGTGCCTTCAACTCGACCGTCGTAAGTACCCGCGCCGAGGGTCGTGCGAATGGGGCCATATTGCCACGTTGCTACCGCATACTTGGTATCGTATTCGTTAACCGAACCACCAAAATCCATTTCACCAATGGCGAAATTAAGCCCCGGCAGCAACTCCCAAGGGAGTTGTAATTTAATATTAAATGATAAGTCTGAGCCTCCTGAAGTAGTCTCAGGTGACACATTGCGCCCCACCATCTCAAAATGGGGAAAGGCCCCGGCTGCAAAATTGATATCATTGCCGGTGTCATTCAGTGTTCGCGGCCGAGCAAAACGACCATCGACCTGATTATCCCAAGCAATTGTCGCTGTGCCGTATTCTAGCACCGAGGCGTCTGGCACGTTTAATAGGCCGCTCACACCTTGCATATTCATATTCCCTTGCGCAAATGCAAGCGTTGATACGGCCGTTAACAGTCCAGCACCAATATTCCTTTTCAAGGGAAACCTCTCATTTTTTAATATAAATTTTGCGCTAAGTTTAACGCAAAAAAAAGGGTGGCTATATAGCCACCCTTAAAAACCACCGTTTAATATTAAAGCGTACCGCCGCTGCCACCGGTACCACCCGTACCGCCCGTGCCACCTGTCGCACAGGTTTTAGTGCCCAGCGTTAACACCAAGGGATTAGTAAACGTATTACCTTTGTTAGGCCCCGCCGTTGCTTCGCTGCCATTTCCTGCCACAGTAATCGTGTAGGTCGGAGCAGCAAAAATCGACGCGGTATAACTTCCGCTTGCAGACGTGCTGAATGATGTAAAGTTTGAGCCTGAGCTAATTGCGCCACTGGCGGCAACCGCTTCATATTGGCCAGCGATATTAGCACATGCAGCCCTTGTCTTGATTTCAAGATTGACCGGGACTGGGGCAACGGTACCCCCGTTTTCTACATTCAACTTCACAACACCGCCGATTAAATTGCAGGTACCCGCCGCCGCATAGCCAGCCAATGCCCCGCTTGTCGCAGCCGCTGACGCTGCGCCGCCACTCGGCGTAAAAGTAGCAACCCCCACACCAGGGTTAGCCGGATCAACTGCCCCAACACTAACCGCAAAGCTCGGCAAATTATAGACATCGAATGAAGACGTCACGGACGCTGAGTCATTCGCCCAACCACCGCTTCCAACGGCCAGTTTTAGGTACAAATTTAGGGTTCTATTATTCGGCACACCATTTTTATCAACGACTGAGACCGTGCCGTCAGCACCTGATGCGCAGGTATTGAAGTAAAAATCGAGGTTAAAGTAGCTTAAGTGATCCGAGGTAAACGTAACAAATAACTCTGGCTGACCACCAACGGTACGCGTTTGAACCGTCGCAATTTGCTGGGCGCCCTGAGCATCAAGCTGAGCGGTCCACCTGCCCTTAATCTCATCATAAGACCATACCGGCACAGTATCGCCTGCAGACACAACGCTATTGCTGTCTACATCCTGGCCAACGGTGGATCCAGAAGGGTAAGGAGTGCCATCGGGGATGACCATTTCAACTTCAACTTTTTGGCCATTAAATTTGGTGATCAGCTTACCCGCTGAGTCACGTAACTCAATTGCCGCAAAACCAGCCGATGCCATTGATCCCGGATTCTGACCACTGACCTGCATACCTGTTAAGCCACCGGGAAAAAGCGCAAGGGCGCCGTCAGCAGGGGTTACTGCAGGGTCGGTATCATTGTCAAAATAGACCGTTTCCAGCGTAATAGGGCCGGGGGCAGGCGCAGTGCCGTCCGCCAAGGACATTTGAGTACCTGCAGGAATTCTGACTTTCGCCGTACCCTTTACCGCTGCCTGGCCAGCACCGGCGGCACGCTTGTCTGTCGTCAGCACTAAATCTGTATCATTAGTTGCTATACCACCGGAAACCGTTGCATTACCAACCACCGATTTATATGCCGTTGGCGTTGTCGCCGCGGCGGTTTTGGAGGTTAATATAATGGTCTCCGCATACTGACCAGAAGCGGTATACGAGCCCAATTTACTGCTGGCGATATAGCCAGACGCCGAACCCACAAAAACAACATCAAGTGGGTCGTTCTTAATCAAGTCTGAGGAGCTCACCAAATCGAGAAAGACAATACCATTCGCACCCGCGGTATAGCTAACTTTGGAAACATCGTCATTGACCGACGAGAACCGCGCAGCATCATTAGGCCCGCCATCCTGGTCTTCAATTTGAATAGTGCCCGAAATCGGCTGACGCTTTTCATCCACTAAGCGCACCACAAATAGGCTGTCCTCGACTGGCCGGACAACTTTCGCTGATTCGTCGTTAAAGCAAGCCGTTAGCGCTCCCGCTGACATAACCCCCGCAGCAATCAGGGTTAGTCGCATATTCCCCTTATTATTCATATCTACACCCACCTGTTATAAGAAGCAGACTGCATTATTAGCTTAGATTTTCAGCCCAGTAGATATATAGCACACTGAATACCATGCGCCACCGCAAACAAAAATTAATTCGGTTTTACAAACACGCACACCACGATATCCGCTCACACGGGACGCTAAGAAGGAAGGTGGTTTTATTAGCAAGTCGCCATTTCAGGAATGATAAGGCACTTATTAGCTGGACCACAGGAAACGAGGGTAAGCCCTGCTTTACTTTTGATTGCTCATTATTTACACAAAAAAAAGGGCAGCTAAACGCTGCCCTTTTCAGTCACTAACGCTCGCGATTAAACCTGACCACCACTGCCGCCAGTACCACCAGTGCCGCCAGTGCCGCCAGTGGCACCACCAGAAGTTGGCTTCTGCGCAGTGCCGCCATTACCGCTAGGCTGAGCAGTTACGCCAGTTGTAGCACCAGGAGTATAGCTATTAGCCTGAGTTTTAATGCCTTGCGCCACGCTTGCAGGAACTGCAGTACCTGTAGCAATTTTAGTGCGCAAATCAGCTAGAACCGCCATGCTACCGCCATTAGTGGCAGCATATTTAGCGAAACCAGCCAAATATGTAGCCAGCTGACCCGCGACATTATTACCCAAATTAGTCGGGTTAGCAGTGTTAACAGGAGTAGACGCCTGCATCAGGTTCAACGCACCGCCGTTTGCCACCATACCAGGCGCGAAAAGACGTCCGATTTCGCCATAGCTAGCTTTAGCCGCTGCCGCAGTTCTGTTTGCCGCGCCAGCTGGCAAGCTGTCAAACAATGCAGTTGCAAGCTCAGTGAATGGGTTTACGCCGATTTTTCCGCCAACCTCTGCAATTGACTGGGCGTCAGGAATTACAGAACGCATTGGTTCAGTCTGCGGCTGAGTAGAGTTATCAGACTCATCAAAATAAGTCCCGCCTACACATGTAATAACAACTGGGTAATCATTTGCGCCGAAACCAGGAGTAACTGCCACCTGCACTTCACCATTCGCATCGGTTGTACCAGCAAAACCATTGGTATTCACTGCGGTTTTATAATTACAAGTTGCGCCGTTAATAGCACCCTTTGCAGCACCAAGACCGAAGCCAGTAGTACTTGGGTCAGAACTTTTGTCGTTGAAACACCCAGTCAGCGCTCCAGCTGCAACCATGCTGGCAGCAAACATAGTTAGCCGCATTTTTTCCGAGTTGATCATAGTAAAACTCCGTTTCTTCATTTTAGAACTAAATATTGCCAGCATCGACGCAAATCGCGCCAGACCCCCACCCAAATAACTGCCAGTAACCTGGCGTTACATATTATTTAACCGTACTACGAGTACTTAAGACCCTCTTGACGCGGCTAGCACATATTAAACCACGGGCACGAGACAAGTGCCCACCTCAGTCAAATATAACTATAGCCATCAACAAGACGGTACCGTCTTTAGCAAAGTCACTTTATCCTAGCAATTAATGCATCATAATTTAAATATATTCTTGTTAAAGAATTACTATTTACGCATTAAAATTGCCGTTTAATTGATGCAAGCTCTGCGCCACGAACAATGAATAAAAGTGAACGGCCGCTAAGCAGCGATAAAAACCGCCTGCAAAGCCTTAATTCAGCCCAACTACCCTTGCTTTAAACCAAATTTTTATTACTTTGAACTATGTCCGTCTTTTTAATACTGCTTAACATAGCTCAATGATGCCTTTTTTGCACTATCCAAAGGCTGTTGCCCCAAAATATACCAAGAAGCTCCCTACAATAAGGCAGTTTTACCGGCTTTTACTAAGTTTTAAATACCAAAGCTGGTAGCTCGCGGGCAACTTTAGCTCGGCACCGCGATAAACTTCGTACTGCTGCGTGAGCGCTTGCAAGCGCTGCCGCCCCGTCAAGCCACTCGGCCGCCCGCCGTTGACATTATGGGCACCAATACTCTTTAACTCCCGGGTCAGTTCAGACAAGCGGTCGTAGTACATGACCTCAACGACCTCTTCCCAAGCTTCAATGGCTAGGCTTGAGCCGGATATCGCCGCCGCTAAATCGTCCCGCTCAGCGAATTGATTGACATGTACAAAGCCGTCAACTCGGCGCCAAGCACTGCGCAGCTCATGAAGCGTATTTGGCCCCAGAGTAGCGATGACCGCAGAGCCACCTGGCTGCAAAACCCGCTCTATCTCAAACATCAGTCCCGCTAAGTTCTCGCACCACTGCAGGGCCAGACTTGAAAAAATAGTCGCCACGCTGTTATCTGCTAAGGGCAAGTCTTCAGCATCGCCACACACAAAATAATTTGCAATATTTGGATATTGCTCAGCGGCATGCCCCACCATACCCGCCGCCAAATCTAAGGCTAACAGCGGCTCTGCGCCTATACGAGCCTGCAAAGCTGGCAGGCTATATCCGGTTCCGCAGCCAAGATCCAGCACTGGCCCGGCGATCTCTTGTGGCAAATAGGCGATCAAGCGATCTGCAACACGACGCTGCAGTAGCGCGGCGCCATCATAGCTATGGGCGGCGCGACTAAACGAGCGACCAATATCCGATTTATTCAGCTGCGCTGGCTTATCCGTTGCGACATAGCCCCAATTACGGCAATAAGACAGCAACAAAGAACTAAGTTCCCCTGCGTCAGCTAAAAATAATATATGCCCCCGGTCCGCAAGCTGCTGGCTACTGTGCTGGGGATAGCGCTCAGCAAAAATGTCGGCTGCAGCGCTAGGCACTAGCGCGTCCTCCCCACCAAAGAGATAAAGACAGGGGCAGGCCAAGTCAGCCAGCGCTTGCCGATTATCCAGTGATTGCAAGCAAGCCAATCCCAGAGACAAATTTTCTTGTGAAGGCGCTATCGCAAGACCCTGAAGCTCCGCACGAACTTCTTTTGCATGGCAATCGCCATGTAATTGCAATAACTCAAAGCGACGTAAGCTGGCACGAGGATTAGCAGCAACCAGAGCAGAAAAGGCATCAAAGTCTTGCTTTGCCATTGCCGCGGGCCAATCAGCGTCAGCGACAAACACCGCATTACTCGCCACACAGATCAGCGCCTGCACCCGATCGGGGAAACGCGCCGCCAATCGCGTTGCCAGCATGCCCCCCAAAGACCAGCCACAATAAATAGCACTTGCTGGGACTAACGGCAAAATTGCGTCAATATAATGATCTGGATCGCTGCTCGCCATCACCTTAGCGCTGCGTCCGCAGCCGGGCAGATCAATGAGGGTAATGTGGAAGTCGCGGCGCAGCGCAGCCAATAAGGGCCGCCAAATAGATGAATCACTGGCCCAGCCATGCAGTAAAACCAGTTCCGCCGCATCCTTTCGGTAGGCCGCCAAGTGCTCGCGATAAATAGCCATTAAATAGCCAGCGCCTCAACAAGCGCCGCCAACAAGCAATCAATGTCCGCTTTGCTGTGCCCTGCCGACAGGGTAATTCGCAGACGCGAGCTGCCTACCGGCACCGTAGGTGGGCGTATCGCAGAAACCAGTATACCGCGCTGCTCTAATGCGCTGCTGAGCGCCATTGCAGCGATTTCGTCGCCTATCAGCAGGGGCTGAATAGCGGTATTTGATGCCATCACCGGCAGCGCCAGCGCGATGGCCTTATCACGAAAATAGCGAATCAACTCTTGCAAATGACTGCGCCGCCAAGGCTCATCAACCAGCAAGTCCAAAGCTGCAATAGTGGCCGCAGCGACCGCCGGCGGCATCGCAGTGGTGTAAATATAGGGGCGCGCAAATTGGATAAGCGATTCTATTAGCTCATCACTTCCCGCCACAAAGGCACCAAAACTACCAAGTCCCTTGCCCAAGGTGCCCATAAGCACCGGCAATTGCTGCTGATCGAGGTCAAAAAATTCAGCGCTACCTGCGCCATTTTCACCCAGCACACCAAAGCCATGGGCATCATCGGCCATTAGCCAGGCATCGTATTTGTGCGCCAATGCAGCCAGCGCTGGCAACGGCGCCATGTCGCCATCCATACTGAATACCGCATCGACCACTATTAAACGGTTGCCATCCGCAGGCAGTTTTTGCAATCGGCGTTCGAGGTCAGCCATATCATTGTGCTGAAAACGCTGAAAACGCGCGCCACTGAGCAAGCCCGCATCTAGGAGCGAGGCATGATTGAGGCGATCTTCAAGGATATGATCGCCCTTTCCCATTAAGGCCGTAACCGTGCCGAGATTCGCCATGTAACCCGTGGAGAATAATAACGCGCGCTCACGCCCCGTGATTTTAGCCAAGCGCTCTTCAAGCTGATGGTGCAGCTCAGAATGGCCACAGACCAAATGGGAGGCGCCACCACCCACACCGAACTGAGCGGCGGTGTCCTGCATTGCGGCAATTAATTTAGGATGGTTTGCCAAGCCTAGGTAGTCGTTGCTGCAAAATTGCAGCAAATCACGGCCGTCAACTTGCAGCCGCGGCCCTTGAGCAGACTCTAGCACTCGACGACGTCGGTAGCGGGATTGGTGTCGGCGCTCGGCGAGGCGGCGCTGCAAGACCTCATTCATCACAATGAATTACAGCGCCGACAATTAAGCGGTAGCGTCGTAGAAAAATCGATCATTCTCGACTTGTTGCACGGCGCCCAGCAGGGCCTCGCTTTGCGCATCATCGTCGTGTTCAACATGACGCTCTTCAGGCTTAATGCCAAGACGACCAAACAACTCTAGGTCTTTATTTGCTTTGGGGTTGGGCGTGGTGAGTAGTTTTTCACCATAGAATATCGAGTTAGCACCGGCAAAATACGCCAAGGCATGCATTTCCTCATTCATGGATTCGCGACCAGCAGACAGGCGAACATGGGATTTTGGCATCATAATCCGCGCCACCGCGATAGTGCGGATAAAATCGAAGGGATCGAGATCGGCCACATCGGCCATTGGCGTGCCTTCTACTTTCACTAGCATGTTAATGGGTACACTTTCTGGCTGCACCGGCAAATTAGCTAATTGCAGCAACAAACCCGCACGGTCTTTGATGGACTCGCCCATACCAACAATGCCGCCACTACACACTTTGATGCCAGCATCACGGACATTAGACAAGGTGCCGAGGCGATCTTGGTAGGTGCGCGTAGTAATAATCTCACCGTAGAATTCGGGCGAGGTGTCCAAATTGTGGTTGTAATAATCTAATCCGGCTTCTGCCAATTCGGCCGCCTGGTCCCCGGTTAACATACCCAAGGTCATACAGGTTTCTAAACCCATTTCCTTTACGCCCTTCACCATCGCAGTGACGTAAGGCATGTCTTTTTTCTTGGGCGAACGCCATGCGGCCCCCATGCAAAAGCGGGTTGTGCCCGAAGCTTTGGCAGCCCGAGCCTCGGCCAAAACTTTCTCAACTTCCATCAATTTTTCAGCTTCAAGCCCGGTGTCGTAGCGATTACTTTGCGGGCAATATTTACAATCTTCTGGACAGGCGCCCGTTTTAATCGACAATAAGGTGCTGACCTGAACTGCATTGGGATCAAAGTTAGCGCGGTGCACAGTTTGCGCCTGAAACAACAGATCATTAAAAGGCTGGGCAAATAAGGCCTGAACTTCCTGGCTAGTCCAATCTGTGCGAATTACCGTGGGCGCGAGTGCTGTCATCTTAAAGTCCAGTTTAGGCAAGATCATAAAGCCTACTATGATAAAGGCTTAATGCAAGCTGTCAACCTGCAAGGATGCACATGGTTAACAGATTTTATAAAACGCTGATTTACAATGCTTTTAGCGGCATGTGCGTGCTTTGTGGTGACGCTAGTTTTAGGCAAATTGACCTTTGCCGAGACTGTGAAGCCGACCTACCCTGGCTAGAAAGCCACTGCGCCCGCTGCGCGCTGCCGCTTGCAAGCCATGAGAAGTACAGCGAATGTGGTCGCTGCATCAGCAAGCCACCGGCCTTTTCCCAATGCCTAAGCGCACTGCGTTATGATTTTCCGGTAGATCGCCTGATTGCAGGATTTAAACACCGCGGCAAACTTAGCTATGGCTCAGTGTTAGCCCAGCTATGGCTTAACACAGTCGGCGGAGACATCGACACAGTGCCCGATCTCCTCGTTCCCGTTCCCATCCATTGGCGGCGGCGCTGGCAGCGCGGTTTCAATCAAGCCACGGTGCTCGCCAACCACTGGAGCCAGGCTTTAGATATTCCAGTTTGTCACGCGCTTACCCACCCCCGCGCCACCCCACCCCAACAAGCCCTCAACGCAGCGATGCGCCAAAAAAATATCAAACAGGCCTTCGCATTTATTCCTCAAAGCCCAATCCGCGGCAAGCATGTCGCGGTGATCGACGACGTAGTGACGACAACCGCGACAGCTAATACCGTGGCCGCTATACTGGCGCGCAACGGCGCACGGCAGATTGATATCTGGTGTCTAGCCAGAACACCCTGACCCATTAATTTAGATAGGAGGCGACAAATGCACCACAAGCAGCACCGCCGCCTTTTAGCCCGGCATTACGCTACAGGCTGGCCAGCATGAGCGACCACGATTGGCTGGCTATTTTCCTGACACTAAAACTGGCGGGACTCACCACCCTAATCCTGCTGGTCATCGCCACACCTCTGGCCTGGTGGATGGCGAATACGCCATGGCGCGGCAAGCCCGTTATTGAAGCCCTTGTCGCACTGCCACTGGTATTACCGCCAACGGTTTTAGGCTTTTATTTACTCATCGCTTTTGCACCCAGCTCACCGATTGCCCAGTTTTGGCTTAGCTTAACCGGCGAAAATCTCGCGTTTAGCTTCAGCGCCCTGGTCATTGCTTCAGTGCTGTATTCGCTACCCTTTGTGGTGCAGCCACTGCAAAGTGGTTTTCAGCAAGTCCCCAAAGCCCTATTGGAAACCGCCGCGAGCTTGGGCGCCGCCCGCCTCGACCGCTTTATTAGTATTGTTGTGCCCCTGTGCCGCAGCAACTTCTTGGTTGCTATTACCTTGGGTTTTGCCCATACCGTGGGCGAATTTGGCGTAGTGCTAATGATTGGCGGCAATATCCCAGGTCGCACCCAGGTGCTGTCTATCGCACTCTACGACCGCGTTGAATCCCTGCAATATGGCGCCGCCCACTGGCTAGCCGGTGGCCTCATCGCCTTCTCCTTTATTGTCCTTTGCTGGGTATACCGTTTAAACCGCTATCGCGGCCTTGAGCTGGGTAACCGCCATTTGCCCAAGGCACGGGCATGAGCTTACTGCTATCACTACACTTGCAGCGCGGCGACTTCCGGCTGGATATTGACACCGCCTTGCCAAGCACCGGCATTACCGCTATTTGCGGCCCCAGCGGCAGCGGCAAAACGAGCTTGCTACGCTGCATCGCCGGATTGGATCGCGCGCCCGACGGCATGGTGCAATTTTTAGGCAGTGACTGGCAAAGCCAAGGGCTATTCCTACAATGTGAAAAGCGTGGAGTAGGGCTGGTTTTCCAAGATGCCCAATTATTCCCACACCTCAACGTTGCGGCGAATCTAGGCTACGCCGAAAGACGGCAATTTCGTTCAGCCGGGCCAAGTGTTGAGGAAGTCTGCAATTGGCTGCAAATTACTGCGCTGCTAAATCGCGATGTTAACAAGCTCTCGGGCGGCGAGCGCAAACGAGTCGCTATTGCCCGCGCTCTTTTGCGTCATCCACAATTACTGCTAATGGATGAACCTTTGTCAGGGCTGCACGACGCCGCCAGAGACGAAATGATGGACGTACTACAGCGGCTGCCCCAGCACTTAAGCTTGCCGATTATCTACGTTAGCCATAGCTTCCATGAAGTCAGCCGCCTCGCCGATCACGTGGTATTACTAGAAAACGGACAGCTCATTGCCGAAGGTGACCTGGTCGAGCTCAGCAGTCGCCTCGACCTACCCCTTAGCCGTCAGCAAAATGCGGGCGCGGTACTTAACGCCACGCTTCTTGGCCATGACCATGAATACCAGTTAAGCACCTTGCAACTCACTACGGACCATCAACTCAGCATTAATCAAATATCCGCTGCACCGGGCCAGCAGCTCAGGCTTTTTGTTGCGGCCAGAGACATCAGTATCAGCCTTGAAGCGCCGACCCAAAGTAGCATTTTAAATAGCTTAAGATGCACCATAGACACCATTGACGGCGATATCGCCCGGAATAAAGCCATGAACCCCCAAGTCACTGTACGCCTAAGTGTCGGCGATCAGTATTTACTGGCTCGCATCACCCGCAAATCCCGCGACCGCCTAGCCTTACACGCTGGTCAGGAAGTATTTGCGCAAATCAAAACTGTCGCCCTCGTCAATGAAACTGGAGTCGCATCATGAGCGAGAACGAACAGCAGGATTTTGCAGAACTTAACCCCGATCGGGTTATCGACGCCGTTGAAAGCCTTGGATTCATCAGCGATCTGCGGGTATTTGCTTTAAACAGCTACGAAAATCGCGTATACCAATTTGGCCTGGAAGACAAAGAACCCCTCGTCGTGAAGTTTTACCGCCCAGAGCGCTGGAGCGACGAACAAATTTTAGAGGAACACCAATTTACACAGCAACTTTTTGACACTGACATTCCGGTCATTGCCCCGTGGCGCGACGAAAAGGGTAGCAGCTTGTTCAGCTTTGAGGGTTACCGCTTCGCGCTCTACCCCCGTCGCGGCGGCCACGCCCCAGCTCTCGACGATATGGACAACCTCTTCCAGCTTGGCCGATTGATAGGCCGACTTCACCTCGTTGGTGCCAGCACGCCTTTTCAGTATCGACCAACGCTAGACACGGCAAGCTTCGGTGACGATAGCCGCAGTTTTATTCTCGACGGGGTGATTCCCGCCAGCCTAGGTGACGCCTATGCCAGCCTCAGCGCCGACCTCCTCAAACTCGTTCACCAGCGCTTTGCCGATATTACGCCCAGCTATATTCGCACCCACGGCGACGGTCATGTCGGCAACATTTTGTCCCGCAATGGCGAAACCTGGCTGGTCGATTTTGACGACAGCCGTATGGCCCCCGCAATACAGGATTTGTGGATGTTCCTCTCCGGCGAACCCGACGCCCAGCAGCGCGCCATTATGGAGTTGGTAGAGGGCTACAACGAATTTTACGACTTTAACCCCAAAGAACTTGGCCTTATCGAGGCCCTGCGCAGCCTGCGCATTATGCATCACGCGGCGTGGCTTGCGCGGCGCTGGCAAGACCCAGCCTTTCCAAAAGCCTTTCCCTGGTTTAATACTGAGCGTTACTGGGGCGAGCATATCCTGCAATTGCGAGAGCAATTAGCCTTGATGCAAGAAGCGCCTCTGCGTTTGCCCTACTAGGCGATGAGAGAAAATAAAAACAAACCGCCATCACAATGATCCAACCGCAGTGTTTACACGTACAACATTCACTGCTACTTTCGGCAGCACTACTAGGTGCTGCCGTTAGACCACAGGAAAATAAAATTAAGCGCCGCCAAAACAGCTTTCCGATGCTACTCGGCTAGCCCGCCCGTTGTTCCGGCGGCGCTGAGCTCGTGGTGAGTTCAAACCGGCTTAGCAGACAAGTGCAGGAGTTAACGCATGCTAACAATTCAAGTGAACGGTGTTTCCCACACCGTCGATGCCCCCGAAGACAAACCCTTGCTATGGGTGTTGCGTGAAAATCTCAAATTGACTGGCAGCAAGTACGGCTGCGGCCAAGCCCTGTGCGGCGCTTGCACTGTGCATATCGACGGCCAGCCCACCCGCGCCTGCGTTATGCCCGTTGGCGCCGTGGGCAATAAAGCGGTACGCACCGTTGAAGACATTCGCAACGAACACATCGGCAGTCTCGTGCAAGACGCCTGGCGGGAATTGAACGTACCCCAATGCGGCTACTGCCAATCGGGCCAAATTATGGCCGCAACGGCGCTACTGAAAAGTAATTCAGCGCCGAGCGACCAAGATATAGACCGCGCCATGTCAGGCAACATCTGCCGCTGCGGCACCTATCCACGCATTCGCAAGGCGATTCACAAAATCGCCAGCGAACAACTGTAGGAGCAGCCCATGACGCACTCTGGTTTTAGTCGACGAGATTTTATTCGTGTCAGCGTTATGGCCGGCGGCGGCTTGCTGGTTGCCTGCGGAGGTGGCTCGTCTGGCAGTCGCCCAACAACGCCACCCAGCAACAATAACGGCACGCCAACACCCACCCCCGCTGAAGAGTTTATTCTGGGTGAGTTTATGCGCATAGGCACCGATAACCGCATAACGGTGCTGGTCGGTGCAACGGAAATCGGTCAGGGCGCCCTCACCGCGATCCCGATGATTGTCGCCGAAGAATTAGATGCCGACTGGAGCCTGGTCAGCGCCGAACAATCACCGGTCGCGGCCAATTTTAACAATCCCTACTTCCAAAACTTACTGCAATTTACCGTGGCCAGCTCAGCAATCCGTGGCTATTTCGATGCTCAACGCAGTGTCGGCGCCGCAATTCGGCAAATGCTGATTAACGCCGCCGCCAAACTGTGGGGCGTTAATGCCAGTAGCCTGCGCACTGAGGCCAGCTACGTCATCGACGATATCGGCGGTCGCAGCGCGAGCTACGGCGAGCTGTCCAGCGCCGCCGCCAACGAGAGTGTGCCAAGTAATCCGCCCCTTAAAGACCCGGCCAGCTATCGAATTATTGGCACCTCGCCCCAGCGCACCGACGCCAGCGCCAAAACTGACGGCAGTTTTAAATACGGCATGGATGTCGACATCCCCGGCATGCTTACGGCCCTGATTGCCCGGCCACCCCGTTTTAACGGCCAAGCCCTAAGTGTCGATGACAACGCCGCGCTTGCGGTGCCTGGCGTGCGCAGCGTGCACACCATACCCGGCGGTGTCGCGGTAGTCGCCGACGATTTTTGGGCTGCCCAACAAGGGCGTAAAGCGCTGCAAGTCAGCTGGAATGAGCTACTCGCTGGCCGCACCGACTCCGCCAGTCAGCGCAATGATTACAATCTACGTCTTAATTTGCCGGGCCTACCCATTCGCAGCGACGGCTCAACACTACTGGCGCAACTCCAAGCCAGCGAGACCCTGAGTGCCGACTACTACTTTCCTTTTATGGCACACGCGGCCATGGAGCCACTGAATGTGGTGGTAGACTACGACGGCAGTAGCGCAGAAATCTGGACCGGAACCCAGTCCGCCACCCTCGACAAAATTTTTGCAGGCGTCGTGTTAGGTCTCCTACCCGATCAAATCAATTTCCATATGATGCCCGCTGGCGGCGGCTTTGGTCGACGCGGCAACCCGCTGGCCGATTTTGTCCGCGACGCCTGCTTTGTTGCCAAAGCCCTACAACAGCCAGTGAAAGTCATCTGGACTCGAGAAGATGACATGAAAGGCGGCTATTACCGCCCTGCGGCATCCGTGCGGGTGTCAGCGTCATTAAACAGTGCCGATGAAATAACCGCATGGACTCACCGCGCGGTAACCCAAGATGTCACGGCATCGCTGTATGTCGAAAATGCGCTCGATGCACTGCATGACATGGAGTTACCTCCGCTCGCCGAGCTGACCGATTTCGAAACCGGTATGCCGTATAAAATCGACAATGTGTTGATGGATGCACATCTGACCGTACTCCCCACAATGCCTTCGCTGTGGATGCGCTCAGTCAATAAATTCTCCGACGTTTTTGCCCAAGAGACGTTTATTGACGAACTAGCCCTGCGGGTCAGGCAAAACCCATATACATTCCGGCGCCAATTACTCAGCGAAAAGCCCCGTCACCGCGCCGTGCTCGACGCAGTAAGCCAAGCAGCAAACTGGGGGCGAAGCACCTCCGGCGTGAGCCAGGGCATTGCGGTTATGGGCCACTGGAATAGCTTTATTGCCCAAGTCGTCGAGGTGTCGGTGTCTGCTAACCGCGAGCTAACCGTGCACAGAGTGGTCAGCGCCGTCGATTGCGGCACAGCCGTCAACCCCGACCTTGTTATCGCCCAAGTCGAGTCCGCAGTCATTTTTGCGCTGTCTAGCGTGCTTTTCGGTGAGATTTTACTCGAAGACGGCGTGGTGCAGCAGAGCAACTTCGATGACTACCCAGTATTGCGTATGCACCAAACGCCGATCATTGAAACGGTGATTGTGAATAGCGGTAATTCTGTTGGTGGTGTGGGTGAAATTGGTGTGCCCTGTGTTGGTCCGGCCCTAGCCAATGCCATTTTCGCCGCCACCGGTGAACGCATCCGCGAATTACCGCTAAGCCGCCTCAATTTTATTATCGCGTGATCTCGGAGCCGACAATGACATCGTATTTTGCAAAAATCCGCAGCCGCCTGCCAATGATATGGCTAATGATCGCCGCCAGCCTACTCAGCACAACCGCCATTGCGCAATCGCCGCTGTTTCAGCCGCTATTTGAGGTGCTCACCCACCCCCGCTGCTTAAACTGTCACACCAAAACCGAGTTTCCTCGCCAAGGTGACGAAAGACGCCGCCACGACCAACTCGTCGTTCGTGGCGAAGACAACCACGGCGCGCCAACACTGCAATGCTCAGCCTGCCACCAAGATAGCAATGTGGCCGACGACGAGGTGCCCGGCGCCCCGCACTGGGGGCTGGCACCACTAAGCATGGCATGGGAGGACTTAAGCCCTAGCCAGCTCTGTGCCGCGCTTAAAGACACCGGTAAAAATGGCAATCGCAGCCTAGAGGATTTATTCCGACACATGACCGAGGATGAATTGGTTTTATGGGGTTGGAATCCCGGCGCGAATCGCAGTACGCCGCCACTGAGTCAAAGTGAATTCGCCGACGCTTTGCGGCTTTGGGTAAATGCGGGAGGACCTTGCTAGCCCCCGTCCATGGGGGTTGTATACAGTACTTAAGCGCGAGACCTTATTTTGCGTTTTTGCATCTGACTCACCCCCACGATATCTAGGGTGCGAGTTTTACCGTTTAACAAAGGCCAATTAATTCGTTTACCCGTTCGCAAACCAATTAAGGCACAACCGACTGGCGAGAGAATAGACACTTTTCTCTTGGTCAAATCGGCCTGCCATGGCAGCACCAAAGTGACTTTACTTTCTTTGCTCAGCTCGGGGTCAAAAAAATCAACAGTGGCATTTAATGACACCACATTGTCAGGAAAACCCTCGTCAGCCAGCACCTTCGCCTTGCGCATTTCCTCTGCCAGGGCCACTGTCGCCTCAGACCGATTACACTTTATAAACTCGGTTAAGGACAGGTAGTCCGACTCTTTTATCAATAAGTACTCATCATCCAAATTAGTCAACACTCGTCTCTCCAAGCATAGTACCGACAATATGCCGCACCTTATTGCACGGCACACTTTCAGTTCTAAATTTATTAGCGTGGTTAATCAGGCGACCGAGCAAGCTCCATCGCCTTGAAAGAGAAAGGCCGGCACCAAAAATTCGGGCAGCCCGTCCACTGTTAAAATAATTGAAATTAAATTTAAGATTTCGTTTTTATTATTCATGGCGGCCACATTAGCATGTCTTCATACAAAAACAAGTTTTGAAACTTGCGCTTGTTCAAACATTTACTAAAAGTAGCCGGTGGGCAAGACCTCAAGCGGAATTCGCTGGGAGCACCGCTATCAATATTAGATTCAACTTTTTAGTCTATAGCCGGTGCGAAAAATCCACGCAATCAAGGCCAAGCAAATCACCATAAATAGCAAAATCATTGCCACGCTGACCCCAACATCGACGTCAGCAACATCGTAAAAACTCCAACGAAAAGCGCTGATCAAATACACAACGGGATTAGCGAGGGTAATGGTCTGCCACAGGGGCGGCAACATAGTAATGGAATAGAAACTGCCACCAAGAAAGGTCAGCGGTGTCACAATGAGCATCGGTATAATTTGCAGTTTTTCAAAACCATCTGCCCAAATACCAATAATAAAGCCAAACAAACTAAAGGTGACCGCCGTCAACACCAGAAATGTGACCATCCACACCGGATGGGCAATATGATAATCAACGAATATGCGCGCCGTAATAAGGATAATCCCACCCAGTATCACTGACTTACTGGCCGCCGCACCCACATAGCCAAGCAGAATCTCGGGCATGGAAATTGGCGCCGATAAAATTTCGTAGATGGTGCCGTTGTATTTAGGAAAATATATCCCGAAGGAAGCATTGGAAATACTCTCGGTTAACAAAGCCAGCATAATTAAACCGGGAATAATAAACGCGCCGTAGCTCACCCCATCAATTTCTACCATGCGCGAACCAATCGCCGAGCCAAACACCACAAAATACAGTGAGGTCGATATGACTGGCGAGGCAATGCTTTGCATCAAAGTCCGCCAAGTACGGCCTAACTCAAACAAATAAATAGCCCGAATAGCGTGAATATTCATGACATTAGCTCCGATGCCTGCGGCGCGTCAGCGGGTGGCTGGGCAGATACCAGGCTAACAAAAATTTCCTCTAGAGAGCGTTGCCGCGATTGTAAGTCTTTATAGTCAATGCCGTGCTCATCGAGGCGGCGGAAGAGATCCGCAATGCCGGTGTGCTCACTTTGGGTATCAAAATGGTAAATTAATTCCATTCCCTCATTACCCAGACTTAAAGGATAAGCTTGCAGCTCCTGCGGCAGCACAGCCAAGGGCTTTTGCAACTGCAGGCGCAGTTGCTTTTGCCCAAGCTTATCCATCAACACACGCTTGTCTTCTACCAGAACTATTTCGCCTTTGTTAATCACGCCAATTCGGTCAGCCATTTCTTCGGCCTCTTCTATATAGTGGGTGGTCAGAATAATTGTCACGCCCCGCTGCCGCAGCCCCCGCACCATATTCCACATATCCCGACGCAGCTCCACATCTACCCCCGCGGTCGGCTCATCTAAAAACAGGATTTCAGGCTCATGCGATAGCGCCTTCGCAATCATCACCCGGCGCTTCATGCCACCCGACAAGGACATGATCCGCGAATCCTTTTTATCCCACAGCGATAGTTGACGGAGAATTTGTTCGATGTACGCGGGATTAGGGGGCTTACCGAACAAACCTCGACTAAACTTGACCGTTGCCATCACGCTTTCAAAACCATCTGTGCAGAGCTCTTGCGGCACCAAGCCTATCTTGCTGCGGGCCGCGCGATAGTCCCGCACAATATCGTGGCCGTCAGCACTGATTGTCCCGCTACTAGGATTGACAATGCCGCAAATAATACTAATCAAGGTGGTTTTGCCAGCACCGTTGGGACCAAGCAGCGCAAAAATTTCACCTCGGCGAATATCGAGACTAATATTATTCAGAGCCCGAAAGCCCCCAGCATAGATTTTATTCAGATTGGATACGCTAATAATGGCCGACACACAGACTCCTAGCTAATAACACCAAAATAAAGGCCAAGAAGTGTCAACCATGTCCGTGCTTGAGGCAAGGTCTGCCAAGTAATAATGGCTTAAGCAGCCTGTAGTTGCTGCCAGAACATATTGGCGGCGGCATCGCTCATGGCGGCTACGGCCTCTGAGTCTAAGTAAATGCCGTCAATCAGCAATCGACTCATGCCGTGTAAAGTCGACCAACTTACCTGGGCATAGCGCAGCGGATCAACCGTGGCAGACACCAACTCTGCTTTTTGCCAACAGCGAATCTGATCAACATAAACCTTAAATGAAGTGTAGGCTTCGCCTTTCAAAGACGCCGTCAACTGCTCGGACTTCCACAAATGACCGCCAAACATTAAGTCGTAATACTCGGCGTTACTCACCGCAAAATCGATATAGCGACGTATAAATAAGCGAATCGCCGCCTCATCAATCACGGCAGCGGGCTCAGAAGTGTCAAGGCGGGTGGTAACAATACGTCGAAAGCGCCGAAAGCCCTCTTCAGCAACGGCACACAGAAGAGCCTGCTTATCGCTAAAATGATGGTATGGTGCAGTGCGCGACACGCCAACCGCGAGGGCAAGCTTTCGCATTGACAAGGCAGCCTCCCCCTCTTCACGAATCAAATTGGCGGCAGCATCGAGCAGCTGCCGTCGCAGATCACCATGATGGTAGGGCTTAACTTCTGTTGCACCGGCGCTAATTTCAGATGTAGACATCCGACCAATCTACCAAGGCATCTTGACGCTGTCTATATTTGCATTTTATTGAAACCGACAGCGTTGAGAGTTTCGCAAAACACCGGTGTCTTAAAACCATTATATTGCGCGTGTAAAATAGCTCAGTGGTGCGGGAACAAGCACCTAACTACGCACTCCATAGTGAACAGCAATTTGCCACCCCGACAGGATCCACATGAGCATACTCAGAATTCGCACCTTCATCGGCATGCTGTGCACTTGTATTGCCGTGGCCGCCCAGCTTACTTTTGCCACAACTGCAAGCGCTGCTCCAGCCCGCCATATCGAAATCAACAGCACCTTACTCACCGAGATGAGCGGCATCACTGCAAGCGCTCATCACAATAATCGTTACTGGGCACATAACGACAGTGGCGACCGCCCCCGCCTAGTTGCCTTTAATGAGCAGGGGCAACACCTCACTGAGCTACGTATCAAAGGCGCTAGCGCTTTTGATTGGGAAGATATAGACAGCTTTAGCGACACCACTGGCAGCTATTTAGTCCTTGCTGATATTGGCGACAATATGGCGTTTCGGCCCTACACGGACGTGTATGTAATAGCCGAGCCTACTGTGCTGAAATCGCCGGTGATGGAAGCCAGCGTGCAACGCCATTTCATGCTAATAAACGAAGACGGCCCCCGAGACGCCGAAGCCCTCGCGGTAGACAGCGCCGAGCGCTTTGTCTATTTGCTGAGTAAACGCGACGTCCACCCTCGCCTCTACCGCTTTTCCCTAGACGCGCTGACAGAACAGCCAGTGCCATTGAATTATTTAGGGGAGATCCGCAGTATCCCAAGTGTCGACAAACACCAAGCTCAAGGCGCCGGACGCATCACTCGTTTTTCTCCAACAGCGATGGCATTTAGCCCTAACGGTGACGCCGCCATTATTGTCACCCTCGGTAAAACCTACTATTTTCCGCGCAAACAAAATCAAAGCTGGCTGCAAGTCTTAAACGCAACACCCGTCGTGGTGAACGTAAAATCCCTGCCGCAAATTGAAGCCGGAACCTTTAGCCGAGACGGCAAACGTCTACTGATTGGCTCAGAAGGCGTTCCCGCGAAAATGGAAATATTAGACCGGCCCACAGCAAAATAAGTTAAGCGTCATATGGATATCCGCAGCGCGCCCCTAATCCTTAGTACTCGGCTTTACCAATATTCGCAACCAGCGCAAGAAGCCGTTTTTTTGTAACACCATTTTATCGACACCATCAAAAAATTTAGCCTGCCCCTCTGGGTCAGCAAAATAGTCTGCGCGGGTTTTCATTGGTCGAGTCACATCCAGCTCTTTCACCACAACGGCCGGATTACCGGCTACCACAACATTCGCAGGCACATCCCGGCTCACTACCGCGCAGGCCGCAACCACGCTGTTTTCACCAATGGTGACGCCCTTAAGCACGGTACTGCGGTCACCCAGCCACACATTATTAGCGATATGAACCGGGGCAAAATCGGTACTGCGACTCGCTCGGTCGTACATCTGATGCCAATCGCTGTCAGTGATATATACACCATTGGCGATCATGACGCTGTCACCAATAATGATTTCATTGGCGGCCGAAATTCGAGTACCCGGACTAATCAGCACATAGTCACCAATTTTAATTCGACCACTGTGCTCGTCATTTCCCCAAACGCCAATTTTTACCCGATTTTCCGGCTCACCTATTACCGTGGCACAGTGGCCAATTTCAATATTTGGCCCCGAGATCGAGATATACCAAGGCTTCATAAAGGTCGGGTAATCGCCCAGAAAATCACAGGCGGGCTTTAGAAAATGCTGGGTATACCAACTGCGAAAGCGTAAATAGTTCTTTTTAACCCAATAGGGTCGCTGATCCTGCCGCATAATGAGTCCACTGGAAAACGTCATTCTAGTGTCGCAAGCCCATTGCGTGGGGGCAATGGCTGTAAATTACCAAAACATGAAGATCGTGGCTCAGTGTGGGGGGCAAAGGTTACACGAGCAACACGCCGCGCTATACTTTGGCGACAATTTCGATACACTATTCATCATGACTATTCACGCCGCAAAAAAGACTGACAAACTCGATCCTGTATGGCAAACCATCCGCAAGGAAACCGCCTGCGAGGTCGAGCGCGAGCCAGTACTAGCCAGTTTTCTACACGCAACCATCCTCAATCACGACACCCTGGAAACCGCGCTTAGCTTTCACTTGGCACACAGTCTCGACAGCCCAGCCGCATCAGCGCTGCTGGTAAGAGAGGTCATTGAAGAAGCGTTTATTAGCGACCCCAGTATTGGCGGCGCCATACGCGCCGATATCTGCGCGGTATTTGAGCGCGACTCGGCATGTGGCAGTCTGTCGATACCCTTTTTATATTTCAAAGGCTTCCATGCCCTGCAGTCTTATCGCATTGCCCACGCCCTGTGGTTACAGGGCCGGACATCGCTAGCCCTGTATTTCCAGAACCGAATCTCCTGCGAGTTTGGCGTCGACATTCACCCCGCCGCTAGAATCGGTCAAGGAATTCTGATGGATCACGCGACGGGTATTGTGATCGGCGAAACCGCCGTCGTGGGCAATAATGTATCTATTATGCAATCGGTCACTCTTGGCGGCACCGGTAAAGAAGAGGGTGATCGCCACCCCAAGGTCGCTGATGGCGTATTACTCAGCGCTGGCGCAAAAATACTGGGCAATATACATATTGGTGAGGGTGCGCAAGTAATGGCCGGTAGCGTGGTGTTACGCGATGTACCGCCTCATACCGTGGTCGCTGGCGTGCCCGCCAAGGTTATTGGCAAGCCCGACTGTCAGGCGCCCGCGCTATCGATGAATCACCGCGCCTGTTGCGATGAATAAGCGCGACGAGCATGTTATTTCCGTCGCGTTTACCCTTTCCTCTTACCTCTCTGTTTAGCGCTTACACACCGGCTTAATACCTCTGGCCTGCGCCTGCTGGTAGAGGGGGGTTGCTGTCGCTAACTGCCTTTGCAAATCTTTAATCCGCGACGCGTGGGAGGGGTGGGTCGACATAAACTCAGGCGGCTGACCGCCACTGGCTGCACTCATGTTTTGCCACAGACTAATACTCGCCTCAGGGTTAAAGCCCGACTTCGCCATTAAATCCAAACCCACTAAATCGGCTTCTGACTCTTGAGCCCGACCGTAAGGTAGCACAACCCCATATTGCGTACCCAAGCCAAGCAAGCCCATCACAGTCTCTTTACCTGCCCCTTCACCCAATAACACCCCCACTAACTGGGTACCCGTACCGGCGACACTTTGCACCGACATCCGCTCGGCACTGTGATGCGCCAAGACATGGCCCACTTCATGACCAATTACCGTCGCGAGCTGATCAGCATTTTTCGCCACAGAGAATATACCGGTATGAACACCAATTTTTTTACCCGGTAATGCAAAGGCGTTAGCTGAGGCTTCCTGAAATACCACAACCTCCCAACTGCCCCGCCACTCCGAGGGTAGGCTGGCGGTAATCGCATCAGCAACACAACTAACATAGCGATTCGTCGCGCCGTCCTTATTGATGGTCATTTTCTTTTTCATTTCTTCAAACGCTGTGCCGCCCATCTGCGACATTTCACCATCTGAAAACAAAAGCATTTGACGGCGCCCAGTAGGTGACTCCGCACAAGCCACCACAGTTGCCGCCAATAACAAGGCCAAAACTGGCTTAATCATCTTCATAAAACTCCCTGTTGAATTAGCGTATTAGGAAAGAATGCCCGTCATTATGGCATAGCCGCCAGCGCTGTGAATGGTGTAATCTGCAAGAATAAAGAAAAGGAGTATGCCTTGTGTCTGAGCTTTGTGGCTGGTGTCTCAGTGACCCGCAATATATTCGCTACCATAATACGGAGTGGGGCGTACCCAGTGACGACGACGCCAAACATTTTGAGTTTCTTATTTTGGAATCTGCGCAAGCCGGTCTCAGTTGGCTCACCATACTACGCAAGCGCGAAGGCTATCGAAAAGCATTTGCCAATTTCAATCCCCGTAAAGTCGCCAAATTTGACGCCGACATGGTCGAGGTTTTAAAGGCCAACCCTGCAATTGTGCGCAACCGTTTAAAAATAGAAAGCGCCATTAGCAACGCCCGCCTGTTTTTAGACATTCAAAAGGAATACGGCAGCTTTGCTCGCTATATGTGGTCCTACTTCGATGACACCCCACTGCAAAATCACTGGCGCAGTTTGTCCGACGTACCCGCTACCAGCACCCAATCAGATCACATTAGTAAAGATCTAAAAAAACGCGGATTTCGTTTTTTTGGCAGCACCATTTGTTATGCCAATTTACAGGCCTTGGGCTTTGTTAATGATCATCTGCTTAGCTGCCCCAGACACGCGGCGTGCGCTGAATTAGGCAATAATTTTCGACCACATTGGTTATAAGGACGGCTTATATGAAAACCAGTAAACTATTTATTCTTATCGTAGCGATGCTGCTAAGTGCCTGCAGCACGACCAATGTCGTGAGCGATTACAATCCCAATATTGATTTCAGTCGCTACCAACACTACCTCTGGTCAGAGAGTAGTGGCGCAGATAAGAACATTTCGCCCTTTATTATCGACAATGTTAAAGCAGCGCTGCAAACCCAGCTAAGCAATCGCGCATACCTCAAAGCTCCGGCTCCGCAAGCGGCCGACTTTATTGTTAAGTACTATTTGGCAGAAGCCGCCGACACCATCGACCGCAGCCCGCGACTTGGCTTAGGAATCGGCAGCTTTGGCGGCAATTTCGGTATGAGCAGCTCGGTCGGCGTGCCCCTAGGCAAGGACACCGTCAATCGCAATGTACAAATCATAATTGACTTTATAAATCCTGCTGACATGAAGCTAAGTTGGCGAGGATCTCTGGTCGTGGAGCTTCATAATAGCGACCCCAAAGCCAATACTGCGATGATAGAAGAAGCCGTTGCCGAGATCCTGAACCAGTTCCCGCCGAGCAAGCAATGAAACACTAACGGAAACAGTAAGGAAATAACGCTTTAATAGCCGCTTTATCCATACCCTGAAACAGCTCAATATTTCGCTCAGGAATAGCATCTGGATTGGGGTAGGCCGCCAATACTGCCTCTAAACTCGCCTCGCGCAATAAATGAAATATGGGGTACGGGGCCCGATTGGTGAAGTTTTCAGCGTCGTTTTTATTCGTTCCAGCAAACTGATACTGGGGATGGAAACTCGCAATTTGAATTTCACCCTCCCAATCGCCTTCCAATAAGATGGCATCAGCAATATCCAAGAAGTCGTTGTAGTCGTAGAAATCGCCCAACATATTGGGCACCACCAAAAGACTCGTTTCCAAGGTCGCCACTGGGGTCTCTTCTAACCGACACAGCGCGAGGTGCAGGTCAGAGGCTAAATCTTCAGGGTTTTGTGCCAAACTAACGTCGATACTAACCCGCTCATCCTGAAGAGGCTTAGCGGCAAAGGGACAAAGCCCCAAATCGACAACCACTTGCTCAAGCCAACGGCGAATTTCAGCTTCCACCACTTTTTTATCGTCATTTACCAAACTCATCACGCCCATCTCACTCCCAAAACTGCCCCAGCAATAGATTTATAGGAAATCACAGCGCCTCGGCTTAGACAAAAATACAATAATAAAGCGCTATTTAGCGCGGGGCAGGCCGCCCTGACACTGCTAGACTAAAGCAGACGATTGTAGCAGCAATGGCCGCATTCTCTTAAGACCAGCGCTACTGCATACGCTAGCTACGGTTAGGAGCATAATATGAAACGCTATTTTTTTCTGGCTGATAATCTCGACAAACTCGAAGCTGTTGAACACGACCTCGAAGCAAACGGTATTTCCACCCCGCAAATTCATGTATTAAGCAATGATGATCGCGGCGTAACCATACGCAAGCTCAACGATGTTGAAGCGGTATTACGCAAAGATGTTGTCCACTCAATGGAGCGCGGCGCATTGATCGGCGCAGCCGCTTCTGCGGTTGTACTCGCGGTCGGCCACTACTCCGGCGCAACCGAAACTGCAGCAGGCTGGACGCCTTTTATTTTCCTCGCCATCGTCGTGCTAGGTTTCTTTACGTGGGAAGGTGGACTATTTGGCATTCAAGAGCCCCACCACGAGTTCAAACGCTTTCAGCAAGCTTTGGCGAGTGGACGCCATTTATTACTGATCGATATTAATGAAAAGGACCACGGTATTCTCAATCGCGTAACCGCCCATTACCCCGAACTCGAATTTTCCGGTACAGGTAATGGCGCTCCGCAATGGTTTATCAGTCTACAAAACAAATGGAAACATTTTGTGGAGGTTATGCCTTAACAATCAGGCAACTAATATCTTTATTGGAGGCACAAAAAAGGCGGGAAAACCCGCCTTTTTTGCACTTTAACTAATCTGCTATTTGCTGTGATACGGCGCCGACAGCTCCCGAACACATTCAATGAATGCGCCGGCATGGGCAGGGTCAACTTCAGGGGTAATACCGTGGCCCAAATTAAAGATATGGCCCGGAGCAGTGCCGTAGCGCGCTAAAATTGTCGCCACTTCTTCGCGAATTCGCGCGGGTGACGCCCGCAACATCGACGGGTCCATATTGCCCTGCAGGGCAACTTTATCGCCGACCCGAGCTCTTGCCGCGCCAATATCTGTAGTCCAATCCAAACCCAGTGCCGAGGCACCGGTGGCGGCCATTAGCTCTAACCACTGGCCACCATTTTTGGTGAACAAAATAACCGGTACTTTGCGACCGTCATTTTCTTTAATCAGGCCGTCAACGATACGCTGCATATAACGCAGGCTGAATTCCTGATAGGCGTTATGGCTCAGTGCCCCGCCCCAGGTATCAAAAATTTGTACCGCTTGGGCGCCCGCGCGAATTTGATCATTCAAATACGCAGTGACACTTTGGGCCAATTTATCGAGTAGCGCGTGCATAAGCTCAGGCTGGTCAAAAGCCAAGGCCTTGCAGCGGGCATGGTCTTTTGAGCCACCGCCCTCAACCATATAAGTAGCCAAGGTCCACGGGCTGCCAGAAAAACCAATCAAAGGCACCCTGCCATTTAACTCTCGGCGGATAGTACGCACCGCATCGCAGACGTAAGTGAGGTCATTCTCACCATCGACAACGGGAAGCGCTTCAACATCCGCCATCGTCCGCACGGTTTTCTTAAAACGCGGGCCTTCACCGGTTTCAAAATACAAGCCCAAACCCATGGCATCGGGAATAGTCAAAATATCTGAAAACAGGATGGCGGCGTCTAAGGGATAGCGCTCTAGCGGCTGTAAAGTTACTTCGCAGGCCAGCTCAGGGTTCATACACAACGACATAAAATCGCCGGCCTTGCCACGAGTAGCGCGGTATTCGGGTAGATAACGGCCAGCTTGGCGCATCATCCATACTGGCGTGTATTCTACCGGCTCGCGCTGGAGGGCGCGCAGGAAGGTATCGTTTTTAAGTTCAGTCATAATAAACCTTTAGTCGGGCGTCGGAAGTCAGGTGTCTGACGCCTTTGCGCCTGACCTCCGACCTCAGACCTCAGACTTGTAAATAATCCAATATGCCTTCAGCGGCTTGGCGGCCTTCCCATACAGCGGTAACCACCAAGTCTGAGCCGCGCACCATATCACCACCAGCAAATATCTTAGGATTGCTGGTTTGGAATTTATAGGTTTGCTGCTCGGCGGCGTCGATACCGCCCCAGCTATTTACGGTAACACCTGCATCCGGTATCCACGACGGTGGATTCGGCTGGAAACCAAAGGCAACCAACACCACGTCTGCGGGAATCACTTCTTCGCTGCCCGGAATCACTTCGGGGCGACGACGGCCATTCTCGTCGGGTTCACCAAGCTGGGTACTTACAACCTTGATACCTTCGACATGGGCATCGCCAACAATCGCGATGGGCTGGCGATTAAAGAAGAACTGCACGCCTTCTTCACCGGCGTTTTGTACTTCTTTACGCGAGCCTGGCATATTTTCTTCATCGCGGCGGTAAGCGCAAACTACGCTTTCCGCGCCCTGACGAATCGAGGTGCGGTTGCAGTCCATCGCTGTGTCACCACCGCCTAAAACCACAACCCGCTTGCCCTTCACATCAATAAAGTCGGCTGGATTTTTTTCCCAGCCCATATTGCGATTTACATTCGACACCAAGAACGGCAAGGCATCGTAGACACCGGGTAAATCTTCGCCAGGGAAGCCACCCTTCATGTATTTGTAAGTACCCATACCAAGGAACACGGCATCGTATTCTTCGAGCAAGGACTCTAGCGTGATATCAACACCGACATCGACGTTAACGCGGAACTCTACGCCCATGTCTTCCAACACTTTGCGGCGACGCTGGATCACAGACTTTTCAAGCTTGAACTCAGGAATACCAAAAGTCAGCAGACCACCAATTTCTGGGTAACGGTCAAAGACGACGGGCTTGACACCAGCGCGCACCAGGACATCGGCGCAGCCGATACCCGCAGGGCCAGAGCCAATGACCGCAACTTTCTTATCAGTCCACACCCGCTTCGACATGTCTGGGCGCCAGCCCATGGCCAGTGCAGTATCGGTTATGTACTTTTCAGTAGACCCGATTGTTACCGCGCCAAAACCGTCGTTTAGGGTACATGCACCCTCGCACAGTCGATCCTGCGGGCACACTCGACCGCAGACTTCTGGCAAGCTATTGGTCTGGTGGCTTAATTCCGCCGCCTCAAACAAATTGCCCTCGGTAACCAGCTTTAACCAGTTAGGAATATAGTTGTGAACTGGGCATTTCCACTCACAATAGGGGTTGCCACAGCTCAGACAACGATGCGACTGCTGCTTTACGTCCTCTTCTTTATAGGGCTCGTAAATTTCAACAAACGCAGTTTTACGCTGCACCATGTCTTTTTTACCGGGATCCTGACGACCAACATCAAGAAACTGGAATGTATTTTGTAAACGTTCTGCCATTTTCGATTTACCTCATCGCTACTCGGCTAGCTTATTCCGGACGTCTTCTGGTGGAGTCAAGCAAACGGCTGAGGCTCGCCGCCTTGGGCTTAATCATCCAGAACTTACCGATGTAGTCGTCAAAATTATCAAGTATATGCTGTCCCCACGCCGATCCGGTTTCAGTCACAAACTCTTGAATATTGCCGCGCAGATGCGCCCGATAGGCCTCCATAGACTCAGAGGTAATCCGACACATTTCAACTAACTCACTGTTATAGCGGTCAACGAAGCGGTTGGCTTCATCGAGCACATAGGCGAAACCGCCCGTCATGCCTGCACCAAAATTGACGCCGGTTGGCCCTAATACGGTCACATTACCACCAGTCATATACTCACAACAGTGATCGCCGGCACCCTCAACCACCGCATGGGCGCCCGAGTTACGTACGCCAAAGCGCTCACCAGCGGTCCCCGCTGCAAACAATTTACCGCCAGTAGCACCGTACAAACAGGTATTACCCACAATAGACGTATCTTGACTCGCAAACACACTGCCCTTGGGCGGGTAAATAACCAATTTGCCGCCAGCCATACCTTTACCGACATAGTCGTTGGCATCGCCTTCCAAATACATATTCAAACCACCGGCATTCCATACGCCAAAGCTCTGGCCCGCAGTTCCTTTCAAATTCAAGGTCACCGGCGCGTCATCCATGCCCAGATTGCCGTAACGCTTGGCAATTTCACCAGACAGGCGTGCACCAATAGAGCGGTCACAGTTGGTAACGGTAAAATCCAAGGTAATGCCGGTCTTGGCTTCAATCGCAGGCAGGGCCGCAGCAACCATGACCTCGGCTTTTTCGCCCTTATCGAAGGGGGCGTTTAAGTCCACTTCGCAAAACTCAGGCTGACCTGCCATCGCAGGATCTTTGTACAAGATCGGTGCCAAGTCGAGCAAACCGTGATTCTCGGTCTGTCCCTGCTTTTGCTCCATTAAATCGGTACGACCAATCAATTCCGCCATGGTGCGAATGCCCATGCTGGCCATCCACTCACGGGTTTCCATGGCAATAAAGGTGAAGAAATTCATCACCATTTCCACAGTACCGATGAAATGCTCGTCACGCAGACGCTCATCTTGGGTTGCAACACCGGTCGCACAGTTATTTAAGTGACAAATACGCAGGTACTTACAGCCCAGTGCCACCATCGGCGTGGTACCAAAACCGAAACTCTCAGCGCCGAGCATGGCCGCCTTCACGACGTCGAGGCCGGTTTTTAAGCCGCCGTCAGTCTGTACCCGCACCTTGCCACGCAAGCCATTGCCGCGCAGAGTTTGTTGAGCCTCAGATAAACCGAGCTCCCAAGGCGAACCTGCATAGCGAATCGAGGTGATCGGGCTCGCCGCCGTACCACCATCGTAGCCGGAGATGGTAATCAAATCGGCATAGGCTTTCGCCACACCCGCGGCAATAGTGCCAACACCAGGCTCAGATACCAATTTAACCGACACTAGCGCACTTGGATTGACCTGTTTAAGGTCAAAAATAAGCTGGGCCAAATCTTCAATGGAGTAAATGTCGTGATGAGGTGGCGGCGAAATCAAGGTTACACCTGGCACCGCATAGCGCAGACGCGCGATCAAGGCGTTAACTTTACCGCCAGGCAACTGGCCACCTTCACCGGGCTTAGCACCCTGGGCCACCTTTATCTGCAGAACTTCGGCGTTCACCAAGTAGTGTGGGGTAACACCAAAGCGGCCAGACGCCACCTGCTTAATTTTAGATACCCGCTCAGTACCGTAGCGCGCGGGGTCTTCGCCGCCCTCACCAGAGTTAGAGCGGCCACCCAAGCGGTTCATTGCAGTTGCTAATGCTTCATGTGCTTCAGGGCTTAATGCACCCAGCGACATACCCGCTGAGTCAAAACGGCGCAGCACACTTTCAATCGGCTCCACTTCATCTAGCGGAATAGCTTTAACATCTGCCTTAATGCCGAGCAAATCGCGCAATGTCGCAATAGGCCGATTATTGACGAGATTGGAATACTTCTTCCACACCGCGTAATCGCCGCTTTTTACTGCGTCTTGCAAGGTCATTACCACGTCGGGATTAAACGCGTGATATTCCTTGCCGTGCACATACTTCAGCAAGCCACCTTGATCCAACGGCTTGCGTGGTAACCATGCAATGGTCGCCAAGGCTTCTTGATCGCGCTGCAACTGCTCAAATCCGGCACCAGCGATACGGCTGGCAACGCCTTTAAAGCAGGTATCGACAATTTCATCTGCCAAACCAATAGCTTCAAACAGCTGGGCACCGCGGTAAGACGCAATAGTCGAAATGCCCATTTTGGACATAATCTTGAGCAGGCCCTTATTAATACCCTTGCAATAATTGGTGTGAGCAGTTTGCTCGTCGCCAAGAATTTCGCCACTTTCCAGCATGTCGCTGATCACGGCGAAGGCCATATAGGGGTAAACAGCTGTCGCACCAAAACCAAACAAGCAGGCCATTTGATGAGAGTCACGGCCACTGCCGGTCTCAACCACAATATTGGCATCGCAGCGCAAACCCTGCTTAATCAGGTGGTGATGTACCGCACCCGTTGCCAGCAAGCTGTGAACCACCAGCATACCTGGCTCTACCGCACGGTCACTGAGCAGCAAAATAACTTTACCGCTGCGCACGGCCGCCTCTGCAGCCTCGGCAACGGCAGTTACCGCGTCTTGTAAGGAGGTCAACGCTGGGTCATAAGCCAGTTCAATCCGCGCCAAGGGGTAGCGCGGTGAATCGACATGCATCAAGCGGTCAAATTTATCTGGTGACAATACCGGGCTGGTTAAAATTAAGCGGTCAGCGTGATCAGCAGTCTGTTCAAAAACATTTTGCTCGGCGCCGAGCAGCGTCTCCAAACTCATAACAATCGATTCCCGCAAGGGGTCGATTGGCGGATTGGTAACCTGCGCAAACTTTTGACGGAAGTAGTCATATAGCGAGCGTTGCTGAGAACTCAACACCGCCATAGGGGTGTCGTCGCCCATCGAGCCTACGGCTTCATTGCCGCTGTCGGCCAAAGCAGACAATACCTGCTCACGCTCTTCAAAGCTGACCTGAAAATACTTTTGCAAGGCGACAAGGGTATCACCCTCGGGCAGTGCTGGACGGTTGCCTTGACCCAACTGATCTTGGAGGCGATTGCCGTTTTCCCGCAACCACTGCTTATAGGGGTGCGCCGATTTAAGGCGGTTGTCGACTTCTTCGGTATGAAGAAGCTCGCCAGTTTCGGTGTCAACAACCAAAATTTGGCCGGGGCCAACGCGGCCCTTGGCAACAACGTCGTCAGGCTGATAACCGTAAGTACCTATTTCCGAGGCCACGGTAATAAAGCCATCTTTGGTAATTACCCAGCGTGACGGACGCAAGCCATTGCGATCTAGCATACACACGGCGTAGCGGCCGTCGGTAAGCACCAAACCAGCAGGGCCGTCCCAAGGCTCCATGTGCATGGAGTTGTATTCGTAGAATGCCTTTAAATCAGCATCCATATGCTCGATATTTTGCCAAGCTGGCGGTACTAGCATACGTACCGCACGGAACAAATCCATGCCGCCAGCAACCAGCAGTTCAAGCATATTATCGAGACTTGAAGAGTCGGAGCCGGTGCGGTTAACCAGTGGCATTAGCTCAGACACATCAGGCAGCAATGGGCTACTAAAATTACCCGTGCGCGCCTCAGCCCAATTGCGGTTACCTTCAATGGTGTTGATCTCACCATTGTGAGCCAACATGCGGAACGGCTGCGCCAAAGGCCAGCGCGGGCTAGTATTGGTTGAAAAGCGCTGGTGGAATACGCAAATTGCCGTTTCTAGCTCAGGGTTGGCCAGGTCAAGATAAAACCTCGGCAAATCCACTGGCATTACCAGACCTTTATAAGAGATAACATCGCTGGATAAGCTGCTGATATAAAAATCAGGATCATCAGCAGTAGCGATCTCGGCTTGACGACGCACCACAAACAAACACGTGCGTAGCTGCTGAGTGTCCATACCCTCAACATTGATAAACACTTGTTCAATACGGGGCAGGCTCGCGAGAGCGATTTCGCCGCATACCGATGAATCAACGGGCACTTCACGCCACCCAGCCGGCGTCAAACCATTATTGATCAGCACCTTTTCAAACGCAGCACGGGCCGCTTGAGCCAGCAAAGGATCACGGCTCAAGAAAATTTGGCCAACCCCGTAAGTAGCGGTTAACTCGGTACCGCAATCTTTACGAGCTACGGAGCGCAAAAAACCATCCGGTTTTTTAAGCAGCAGGCCGCAGCCATCACCGGTTTTGCCATCCGCAGCAATACCGCCGCGATGGGTCATACACGTCAGTGATTCGATGGCTGTCTGCAATAATTTGTGACTGGCGGTGCCCTGCATATGGGCAATCAGGCCAAAGCCACAGTTATCGCGCACATCATCAGGTCTGTACAGGCCTGTACTCATAAAACGACTCTCGCAAAATTACTAAGAAAAACAAAAAGATAGTCGGAAAGAATGTTTCGGAATTTTACACATACCCGAAAAAAGGAGTGACATTCTACACGGACGAGGCACCAGCGACAAACTTCGCCCGCTCCAGCGATCAATTTTTAATCAATCACCTGCAAATAATACTCGCTAGGCACCTACGCCGGCGGCGAGCAAAACCTGGCTAATCATTTCAACGCTAGCCTCGGAACTCACCACCGCCTCACCCAAACCCGTTAACAATATAAGGCGTAACTGGCCATCCAGCACCTTCTTGTCACGCCCCATGAGCTGCAAAAATTGATCCACATTCATATTTGACGGCGGAGAAATAGGCAGACCAGCATTTGCCAAAAGGGCCAAACCCCGTGCTTCAACTTCAGGCTCTAGCCATGCCATTTTAACCGATAGCGCTAGCGCTAGCGCCGTACCTGCGGCGACAGCCTCACCATGCAGCCAATTGCCATAGCCTTCTGCCGTTTCAATAGCATGACCAAAGGTATGCCCGAGATTTAAGATAGCGCGCCGCCCACCCTCGCGCTCATCATCGGCAACGACATTTGCTTTATTCACACAACAGCGGTACACGGCCTCGCTCAATAATTCGGCATCACGCGCCATTAAGCCGCTCATATTTTGCTCTAACCAAGTAAAAAAATCGGCATCACAAATCAAACCGTATTTAATTACCTCAGCCATACCCGCCGAAAACTCGCGGTCTGGCAGGGTTTTCAATACATTTAAGTCTGCTAATACACAATTGGGCTGATGAAAGGCGCCAATCATGTTCTTGCCCAGCGGGTGATTCACGCCAGTTTTTCCGCCGACCGAAGAATCCACCATGGCCAACAGCGTTGTTGGGATCTGAATAAACTGAACACCACGCTGATAACAGGCCGCCGCAAAACCACACATATCGCCAACAACGCCGCCACCAAGGGCAATAAGCGTAGTGCTGCGATTGTGATTCGCCTGCAGTAGGGTGTCGAAAATATTTTCCAGCACAGCCAAGGTTTTATGGGCCTCGCCGTCCGGCAAAATCACTTCACAGACCGACTTGCCCGCCAGCTGCTGCTTCAAGCTCGCCAAATAAAGTGGCGCGATGGTGTCATTGCTAACAATACAAACCTGCTGGCCGCGAATATATTTCAGCCACAGCGCGCCATCACCAAGGATACCGGGCGCGATAAAAATGGGATAGCTACGCGCTCCCAAATCGAGTTCGAGGTGTTTCATTAATAATATATCCGGGAAAAGATTAAAGTGCCCCTAGACCGGGACACTTAGTATATCAATATTGCGCGCTGAGGTCGCTGGCGCCGAGCTGCTCACACAATTCCTGAACAACTGACTTCGGAGTGCGATTATCCGTTAATACCGTGTAATCGGCAATTTCTTCGTAGAGAGGTTCACGCAGGGCCATTAAGTTTCGCAGGGTTGTACCGGGATCACCATTTTGCAACAGTGGACGCTTGCGATCCCGAGCGGTACGTCGCACCTGCTCCTCCACTGAGGTTTTAAGATAAATCACCGTGCCTCTAGCGACCATCAACTTACGGCTCACACTGCGCAATACCGCACCGCCACCAGTAGAAATAACCACTTGAGAGCCATCACTCAACTCAGACAGCATACTCTCTTCACGATCACGAAATCCCTCTTCACCTTCCATATCGAAGATCCAAGGAATATCCACACCGCTACGCTCTTCTATCTCACGATCGACATCGCAAAATTCAAAACGCAAGGTCTCTGCCAACAAACGGCCAATAGTGCTCTTTCCCGCCCCCATTGGCCCAACTAAAAATACTGCACCCGACTTCATCATCTGCAATCAATCTACCAAACTGTCGGCGAGAATGCGCGGCGTAATAAAGATTAACGTCTCCTGCTTCTCACGAGTCACTGTGGTGGTCTTAAACAAATGACCAAAAAAGGGAATATCGCCTAGCAATGGCACCTTGGTTTCTGACTGCACGTCAATTTGGTCATAAACCCCACCAAGCACAACCGTTTCACCATTGCTCACCAATACCCGAGTTTTCAGCTCAGTGGTGTCGATTGTTGGCACCTGACCGCCCAAGCCGGTAGAAATGACCAGCGAGCCAATGGTGTCCTGATTGATCGTCAGATCCATAATAATTCGGTCATCTGGCGTGATAATCGGCGTCACATCTAACTTCAATACCGCTTCTTTAAAGGCAATGGTGGTTTCACCACTGGCTGAGGATTCCGGATAAGGAATCTCAGTACCCGATTTAATGATTGCCGGTTCTTTATCACCCGTTACCACACGAGGTTGCGATACGATCTCGCCGCGGCCCTTAGACTCCAGTGCCGACAACTCCAAGTTCAACAAAACATCTGGGCTAATAAAACCTAGTGCAAAAGAACCCGCCGCACCAGAGACGCCAAGGTCAGTAACCAAGCCGGGTACCGCAGTATACGTTGGTGAACCGGCGGCCAAGGCACTCAGGTAATTGTTCTGGGTTGCCTGGTCACTTGCTATATCACCATTGGCGGAATACACCTTATCGCCGTCTTGCTTAATATAGGCCCCGCCCCACTTAACCCCTAATGAGCGGTCAAAGTCTGAGCTTGCGCGAACAATACGCGCTTCAATTTGCACTTGGCGCACGGGGACATCTATAAGGGCTATCAGGCGACGGAACTCGTCCAAACGCTCGGCCGTTTCAGTAATCAGCAGTGAGTTGGTGCGTTCGTCGACAATAACTGAACCGCGAGGGGAAAGAATACTGCCTGTCGATGGCCCGTCACTGTTGCCACTATTGTTATTACCGTTGTCATTGCCATTGCGCGCAAACAACTTAAATAATTCTGATGCATCCGCATAACGCACGCGAATAAATTCACTTTGCAGCGGTGCGAGCTCCTCAACTTGCTTCTGAGCCTCAATTTCTTGCCGCTCACGCTCGGATATTTCTGCCGCGGGCGCAACCATCAGAACATTACCCACCTGGCGCTTATCTAAGCCCTTAGTCTTTAGCACTAATTCAAGCGCTTGATCCCAAGGTACATTTTGCAAGCGCAGCGTAATATTGCCTTTAACCGTATCACTGGCAACCAAGTTCAGTTCAGTGAAATCAGCAATCAACTGCAACACCGAGCGGACTTCAATATCCTGGAAATTCAGTGACAGCTTTTCGCCAACATAAGCGAATTCACGACGACGGTCAGCCACTTCTTTCTTTGTTAATGGCTTAACGCTCACGACGTATTCAGTATCGGTTTGATACGCAAGGTAGTCGTATTCCCCCTGGGCCTCAATGGCCAACTTCGCACCCTTCTCGCCCATGCGCGCTTCGATCGATTTCACCGGGGTTGCAAAATCAACGACATCAAAGCGGCGCTGTAAGCTGGCGGGCAGGTTAACGCCGCCAAAATCCACTTTGATTTTAGATCCTTCGACGTAGACATTGATATCAGCCTTGGCATCAGCCAACTGAATCACCAAGCGGCCTTCACCCTTATCGCCACGACGAAAATCAAGATCGGTTATATTATTAGCCGCCGGCGTCGCCGCTTTGGCCGACGAGACTAACGGGCTATTGTACTTCTCTTTCAGGTAGGCCTGACCGCCACCGCTACCAACCTCAACGATGAGCGTATTGCCTTCTGCACGCGTCTGGTATGACGCGAGTTTCACTAAGTTCAGCACAACCCGAGTTCTGTCCCGGCCCTCTAACACCACGGCGCTACTGGCATTATCGTAGGCTAGGGGGAATTTCTTCTGAGACAATTTATTACCCGTCGCAACCAGGTCCAGCGCAATTCGAGCAGGCTTTTCAATGGTGTAGCCCTTCACTTCTGGCGCCGGGCCATCAAAGGTAAAGCGCGCTTCAAAGCTGCCACCCTGCAGTGAGTTAAATTGCACATCCGTCAAGTTGGCTGCTGAAGCGGCTATCGACGCCAACAACAAACACACCCCACCTAGGATCTGTCGCCCCATATTTGTGGTCGCGCTACCAGCGCGCTTGCCCTGCACTGCGCTTTGCATTTGCTTTCGGGTATTCATCTACTTCTCCGCCAATCGAATTCTTAGTTACGGACTTTCAGTTCAAGGGAGCGCGGCCGTTCAACCCAGCCATCCCCGCCGGTGGAGACAATCTCAATAACCGTCAGGTAGTTCTCCGCAACCTCAATAATTTTGCCGTAATTCCGGCCTAGGTAATTACTTTCTTTAACCCGATGCACACCGCCATCGGCGTCCTTCACTAACGCCCACAATTTCCCGTTTAAGCGCACCGTTCCCACCACCGTCAAGGAGTCTAGTGAGTACTGTTCTAAATATTCTTTCTCGCGCTTGGTATCAGGCTTAACACTGCTAGCCGCTTCAAGTCGTGCAATCTCTTTAACATCAACCGGGCGATTAAAAGGGCCCCGCAGACCAGACGCCGAATAGCTAAACGCGCGGTAAGCTTTGAGAGCAGGAATCGGTGGAATTTGTCCAGATGGCGCCGCCCGCTTCGCGGCGACAAAGGCGTCTAGATCGGCAAACTGAGCGCCACCACCGCAAGCGGCCAATACCAGCGTAAAGCTGGCGACAAGGGAAACGCGCTTAATCATGAACCCGCCTCCGTGTCTTTATAACGGTATGTCTTAGCCGTAATCGACATGGTTTGCTGACTTTGCTCCTTATTGGAGCTAATCGTATAGTCGTGCAAGGTCACTATTCGTGGCAGGCCGGCGATACCGCTCACAAAGGCCGCCAAATCGTGGTAACTACCGCTCACCTTGATGGCAATGGGCAGCTCTACATAAAATTCCTGAACTCGCTCGGCCTGGAGCTGGATGCTGCTGATTTCCAAGCCATTCGAAACTGCCTTCTCGGTCATGTCTTCTAAGAGGCCGGGCACTTCGGTGTCGACTGGCAACTGACTAAGTAAAATGCCAAAAGACTCCTCCATCTCCTCCATCTGCTTTTTCAGTGGGATCAGCTTCGCTGCCTTGAATGCTTTTTTCTCAAATTCTTGCTTTAACTGAACTTCTTTAGCCTCAACACTCGACAGCTTGACACGCAAATCTGCAATCACATAAAAATAGCCACCCGCCAAGCACAACACAAAAACCCCAAGCCATACTGCTGCCCTCACCAATAATGGCCAAGCCCCAATATTCTCAACAGTTAGGTCACTGACGTCGAAGCTTTTTACTTCTTCGACTAATTCTTGCCACTCCGCCACAGCTATCGCTCCCTACTTCTCATCATCAGGCGCAGGCGCACTGATCTGGAAAGACAATTTGAAACTACTGGCTTGATCGCCGTAGGCTGAAGCCGCACTCACCGCAGTCAGGTTCGGATCGGCAAACCAAGGTGAGCCGTCCAATTTACGCATTAAGCTGGATACTCTATTATTCGATTCAGCAATGCCTTCCACATTTACCTGTTTATCACGCCGAACTACCGAGGTGTAAAACAAGCCATCGGGTAGGGTTCTCACCATTTCATCGAAGACCCGCACTATTAGCGGCCGGGTACCCTGCAAATCCTGAATAATCGTCATTCGGTCGAGTAATTGCTGGCGGCGCTTTTCAAGCTCACTAATTTCGGCCACTTCCTTATTAATTTTAGTTATTTGGGCCTGCATATAATTATTGCGTGCTTCCTGACCACTGATTGCACTATTCACAATCGACATGGCGAGTAAAATCAACAGTGCCCCCAGCACAGCCACACCGCCGAGCACCACGAGGAACTGCTGTTTAATCAGCTCGCGGCGCTCCTCGCGCCAAGGCAATAAGTTAATCGTTGCCATTAATCAAAACTCCTCAGTGCCAAACCGCAGGCAATCAGCATGGCCGGGGCATCACTGGTCAATTTAGTGGCGTCTACACCCGGTGCAACCGACATGGCCGCAAACGGGTTCGCAATAACCGTATCTATGCCCAAGCGCTCTTGGACCAGCTCGACCAAGCCCTGCATGGCGGCAACACCGCCAGCTAATAAAATAATATCGACACCGCTGTACTGACTGGCCGAATAAAAGAATTGCAGTGACCTAGATACCTGTTGAATAACCGCTTCTCGGAACGGAGCCAAGACTTCACTGTCATAGTCATCGGATAGTCCGCCTTGCTTTTTGGCCAGACCAGCTTCTTCCACCGTCAAGCCATAGCGACGCTGGATCTCTTCGGTTAGCTGACGACCGCCAAACAATTGGTCGCGGGTATAAACTGTTTCGCCGTTCACGATCACACTGAGGGAGGTCATACTGGCGCCAACATCGACAATGGCCACCACCGTATTCTCATCACAGCCTAGCTGCTGAGCGATAAGATCAAAACTCCGCTCAATAGCGTAGGCCTCGACATCCACCACTTTTGGGGTAATCCCAGCAATTTCTAATGACTCAACCCGCGTATCGACGTTATCGCGACGACAAGCCACGAGCATCACATCCACCATTTCCGGGTTGGTTTCCGATTCACCCAAGACCTCAAAGTCCAGAGAAACCTCATCTAATGGGTAAGGAATATACTGATCAGCCTCGAGGGAAATCTGCGTTTCCATGGCATTTTCATGCAGACCCGCAGGCATGTGCAGAACTTTGGTAATAATTGCCGAACCAGGCACTGCCACCGCGGCGCGTTTCAGCTTGCTGCGAGATCGGGAGTGCACTGCACGCACAACGTCGCCCACCTGCTCGACATCAGCAATATTTTTTTCGACCACAACCTGCGACGGCAGAGACATTACCGCGTAGCTTTCTACGCGATATTTCTCGCCACTCCGGCTCAACTCCAGTAACTTAACCGCACTGGAACTGATGTCAATACCGAGCAGACTCCGGGAACCCTGACCGCCAAACAAGCCATCTAGCACTGTAGTTTTCCTATTTACATCGTGGACTTAGAGCGCACTTTTATATACAAGATTAAATACCAGTGTATACCAATGCGCAAATAGTTATGAAAAAAAGACGCCGATAATGTCACAGTTTTAGTTATCCTAGCCTTCGATTTTCTACCGACATCTCAATTTACAGGAAAAATATGCCAAGCAAGACCCGAATTCTCCGCCTTTTCATCGGCCTAGGCATTCTCGCCAGCTGCGGCGCCGTGATGATTTTCGCCGCGGCATTCCTTTATATTAGCCCTAAATTGCCATCCGTCGAGGCGTTAAAAGACATTCAACTGCAAACACCGCTGCGGATATACAGCGCAGACGGCAAGCTGCTTGGAGAATTTGGCGAAAAGCGTCGCTCCCCCATTAGCTTCCAAGAAGTCCCCGAGCTCTTTATCAAAGCCTTTCTCGCCGCCGAAGATGACCGCTTTTATATCCATCACGGTGTCGACATCACCAGTCTGCTGCGTGCTGCGTCCCAGTTAATCACTAGTGGCAGCATCCAATCGGGCGGCTCGACAATCACCATGCAGGTGGCCAAGAACTACTTTCTTAGCCAAGAACGCACCTTTACCCGGAAATTCACCGAAATTTTCTTGGCCATCGAAATAGAGCGTGCACTCAGTAAGGGCGACATTCTCGAGCTATACCTAAACAAGATTTTCCTCGGTAACCATGCCTATGGTATCGAGGCTGCCGGTCAAGTCTATTACGGAAAACCCATAAAAGAGCTCAATCTCGCGCAAATGGCCATGATCGCCGGACTCCCGAAGGCGCCGTCGGCCTATAACCCCGTCGCCAACCCCAATCGCGCCAAAATACGTCGTAACTGGATATTGGGCCGAATGCTTAGTCTTGGCTATATCACACAGGCTGACTACCAAACTGCCATTGCCGAACCTATCAGCGCCAAGGCCTATGGCACCCAGCTCGATGTTGATGCTCCTTACGTATCAGAAATGGTGCGCCTGCACATGCTCGAGCGCTACGGCCGAACCGCCTATGAAGATGGCTTCACCGTCATCACCACAGTCGATAGCCGACTCCAAAACTCAGCGAATAACGCTCTTCTCGACGGCGTGATTGAATATGACACGCGGCATGGCTACCGCGGCGCGGAGCGACACTGGAATCTCAGTAAAGATATCGACGATGAGCAGCGCGAGCGCCTAAGCCAAAAATTAGAAGAAATTGGCAGCATTGGGCCCTGGCATCCAGCATTGGTTTTGAATGTAGCCGAGAAAAGCGCCACCTTGCTACTCTCCACTGGCGACCAAACGACGCTGGAGTGGAGCCACGGCCTAGAGGGAACGATCCGTTATATTAGCGAGGACAGGGTCAGCTACGCACCAGAAACGGCGAGTGACTTACTCGCGGCAGGTGACGTAATACGTGTGCGCATGAGCCAGACGGAACCGCGCCACTGGGAACTGTCACAGCTCCCCAAAATTCAGGGTGCACTCGTCTCCCTAAACGCCGATAGCGGGGCAATACTCAGCTTAGTGGGCGGCTACAACTATCAAAAAAGCGCCTTTAACCGCGTCACCCAAGCAGAGCGTCAACCGGGTTCGAATTTCAAACCCTTTATTTATACCGCCGCCCTCGATAACGGTTTCACCCCGGCCACTATTATTAACGACGCGCCCATCGTCTTTGAGGACAGCGGGCTCGGCGACACCTGGCGCCCCAGCAATGACAACGGCACATTCAATGGCCCCATGCGCCTGCGCAAAGCACTGTATATGTCGCGCAACCTGGTTTCTATCAGAGTACTCAGAGACCTCGGCATCGGCAAAGCCATCGACTATATAGCCCGCTTCGGTTTTGACCCAAACAAGCTACCACGCGATCTTTCGCTCGCGCTCGGCAGCCATTCGCTAACCCCGCTGGATATTGTTAGCGGCTACGCGGTGTTTGCCAATGGCGGTTACAAAGTAAAGCCCTATATTATCGATCGCATTATTGACCGCGACGGCAACACCCTTTACCGCGCCGAACCCGATATCGTCTGCCGCAACTGCAGCACCGACGAAGATGGCGACCTACTAAACCCTCACCATCGAATGGAGGCCGACACCCTCGACGACATCATTAATAACAGCAGCAGCGAGGCACCGAAGGCCAACTACGCCAAACGCGTACTCAGCGAAGACGTCGCCTTTCTGATCGACAGTATTTTACAAGACGTCATCACGCGAGGAACCGGCCGCAAAGCACTGGTGCTAAAGCGCAGCGACGCAGCGGGCAAAACCGGTACCACTAACGGGCCTACCGACGCGTGGTTCTCTGGTTACAGCGGCGGCATTGTGACCTCGGCCTGGGTCGGCTTTGACCAAAACAACAATCTTGGTCGCCGCGAGTACGGTGGCTCTGTCGCCCTGCCCATCTGGATTGATTACATGAAAGAAGCGCTCAAAAACAAACCCGAGCGCCACTTAAAGCAACCGGACAATGTCATCTCGGTAAGAATTGACCCAGATACCGGCAACCTCGCCCAACCCGGCCAGAGCAACGCTATATTTGAATACTTCCGCAGCGACAATGCGCCGAGCGAGGGCTTCAACCAACCCCAAAGCCCCTACGGCAGCAGTGCTGGCGACGATCCAATAGAAATATTTTAAATATAAAAATGACCAAAGCCTGGCGGCCTAAATGGCCTCCAGCGCTTCAGCGAGAGTTTTCACCCCCACGACTTCCATGCCGACCAAGTCACCCCGCGGCGCATTACCATGAGGCACAATAGCTCGGCGAAATCCGTGCTTACGAGCCTCTTGGAGCCGCTCCTGGCCGCTGGGCACCGGGCGAATTTCCCCCGACAGACCGACTTCACCAAAGACCACTAAATCTTCAGGCAAAGGGCGATCCCGAAAGCTCGACACAATTGCGAAAAGCAATGCTAAGTCAGAACCGGTTTCCAGCACTTTAACGCCACCTACCACGTTAACGAACACATCTTGATCACCAACCTGTAAGCCACCGTGACGATGTAGCACCGCCAGCAACATCGCCAAACGGTTTTGCTCTAAACCCACCGCCACCCGGCGCGGATTGCCAAATCCAGAGCTATCGACCAAGGCCTGGATCTCGACCAAGAGCGGCCGCGTACCCTCCCACACCACCATCACAGTACTGCCAGACGACACCACATCACCGCGATTAAGAAAGATCGCAGACGGGTTCTTAACTTCTTTAAGACCCAATTCCGTCATGGCAAACACACCTAGCTCATTCACCGCACCAAATCGGTTTTTACTCCCGCGCAAGGTGCGATAGCGACTATCACTGCTGCCCTCAAGCATGATCGAGCAATCAATAATATGCTCAAGCACCTTGGGGCCAGCCAAACCGCCATCCTTGGTTACATGACCAACCATCAACAGTACCGTGCCAGTCTGCTTGGCGAAGCGGGTGAGCGCCGCAGCGCACTCCCGCACCTGTGAAACACTGCCGGGCGCCGAGTTGACTTGCTCGCTGTGTAAAACCTGAATCGAATCCACCACTAATATGGCGGGTTTATTCGCCATCGCTTGGGCCAAAATCAACTCGAGACTGGTTTCCGAGCACAGCTTTAGGGTATCTGCACTTAAATTCAGACGCTGAGCCCGCATCGCAATCTGCGGCAGCGACTCTTCGCCAGTCACATAAAGGCATTCGCATTGATTCGCCAAACGACACAGAACTTGCAAGAGCAGCGTACTTTTGCCCGCCCCCGGATGCCCACCGATCAATACCGCAGAGCCAGGCACCAGCCCGCCGCCCAAGACCCGATCAAATTCATCAAAACCAGTGGAGCGCCTTGGCAAGGCCTCAATACTGACATTGGCGAGCATTTGCACCTCACCGCCAACTTCACCCGCATAACCTTGCCGCACTGGTGCTGCTTTGGCACTCGTCGCAGGCCCTAAACGCAGCTCCGACAAGGTATTCCAAGCGCCGCAATCCTGACACTGGCCCTGCCATTTATTGTGGTCAGAACCACAGTCCACACACACATACGCGGTTTTTTGTTTTGCCATAATACTGAAGCAATCGCTCCCTCTTACTGATAAAGATCAGACGATAAACGTCCAGAATTTGGTGGTGACAACAGGGCTGACAGCAGCCCATACAAGGCCGTACAATGGCCCGCTATCCACAGAGTAAATAGCATGTCGGCCGCTTTTGTAGAACGCCAACTATTGGTATCCCCCTCCCTCGCCGCAACACTCGGCTTAGAGGCAGCACTGCTGTATCAATTGCTAGCGGAATGGCTACCCCTGCTCGACAGCCGGGAAAGCCAAGGAATTCAATGGTATATCATTGACAAACAGCGCCTGAATAAACAACTCCCGTTTTGGGACATGGATAAAATTGAAGAAGTGCTACGCACCCTGAATGACCAGGGACTCATTATTATCGGCGCAGCCCTAATGAGCAATGCACAAAATATTCGGCTGGCATTTACCCAAGCCAAATCCGCAGCACCAGCAGTGCAAGCAAGCCCCGCCGCAGCCCAAACTGAGAGCGCGACACCGCAGTCAACTATACAACAGCCGGTACGCAGGGGCTCGCTGGTCGCCAACACCACAAGAGTGAACCAACACACCAACACTGCCAATCCTCGCCACCCGGTGCCCGGCAACAATATAATTGCAGCAGACTGGCTCCCCGACCAAGCGGGCATCGACTACCTAACCCGCTTTAATCAGGTCGACCCCGCGTTTATCAACGCCGTGCTACCCGAGTTTATCGCCCATTACCGCGACACGGGCGAAACCCGCAGCTCGTGGAACAGTGCGTTTAGCCAGTATGTCAGTCGCCGCTGGAAAAAAGAGCAGTACCAAAAAATTGAATTGTCGCGCAATCAACCCATTGGCGACAACTGGAAGCCCAGCCTCGATGCCCTTGAAATTCTCGAGCGCGACGGTATTAGCCGCAATTTTATTGAAGACGCCATTCCCGAGTTTACCCTGTTCTGGCGAGAGCGCGGCACCGCCGACAGCAATTGGAATTCGCGCTTTATACAGCATATTCGCCTGCAATGGGCGCGCTATACCAATGCCGTCAGCAATGAAAACGTCATCGCGCCAATTCCCGGCAACTGGCAGCCCAATGATTCAGTCTTCGATATTTTGCGTATGGCCCGTATCGACCCGGAATTTGCCAAAGCACAAATCGCCGAATTTATATTATTCTGGCAAGACAGCGGCCAAGCACACCGTTCATGGAACACAAAATTTCTCCAACATGTAAAATACCGTTGGGCAAACAATCATCAACTGGGACAGAGCGATGCAAGACAGCAACAAGCTCCTGGAGCAAGCAAACCGGCAACTGGCTTCATCGCCAAACACACCGACCGCAGCTGGGCAGACGAACTCTGAACCCCTACCAGACAGAGACGCCGTAATCGACGCGCTTAACCAGATGTTTGCGGAGTTCGAGCTGGTCTACCACAACCAATACAACAAGGCCTTTTCAAATCCTGAAAAGCTCTCCTATGCCAAGAAAATTTGGTTTAGCAATCTGCGCCACATCAGCCCAGAGCGAATTATTGCCGCGACCCACCGCGCCATTCGCGAATCTGAGTTTTTGCCGACGGTTAAAGGTATTTTAAAATACTGCGAACCCGATCTGCGCGAACTCGGTTTACCCGACAGCCACAGTGCCTATATGGAAGCGTGTCGCGCACCTCAGCCCAAGGCCGAGTACAACTGGTCACACCCCGCGGTTTATCACGCTGGCCGCGCCTGCGACTGGTTTTTTCTTGCGGGCACTGCCGAGCACACTGCTTATCCGGTGTTTAAGCGGCACTACGAGGATATCTGCCAACGCGTTATTAACGGCGAGACCCTGAGTTTACCTGCACAAATCGCGCTTCCAGAGACCATTAGCAAGCCACTGAGCCCCGACGAACAGCGTCAGCGCATGCAGCAGCTCAGAGACGAACTCGACATATAATCCTTAAGTCAAATCCAATCGTGCAGGGCGCCCACGCAAACGCTACAATAGCGGCCTAATTAAGCTGGCCGCCCCGCCAAGACCATACCAAGTAGGCAGAATTTATGGCAGACGACAAAACCACCCACTTCGGTTACAAAACCGTCGACAGCAAAGACAAAGTCAAAATGGTCGCTGGCGTCTTTCACTCTGTGGCGGCCAAATACGACATCATGAACGACCTCATGTCCGGTGGCGTCCATCGCCTGTGGAAGCGCTTTACCATTGAACTGTCTGGCGTGCGTCCCGGCAATAAAGTATTGGACATTGCCGGCGGGACCGGCGACCTCGCCGCAAAATTTAGCCGCTTAGTTGGCAGCAGTGGCAAGGTTGTGCTGGCCGACATCAATGACTCGATGCTCACCGTTGGCCGAGAAAAACTGACCAACAAAGGCATCGTCGGCAATATCGAATATGTACAGGCCAACGCCGAATGCCTGCCCTTCCCCGACAATTACTTTGACTGCATTACTATTGCTTTTGGCCTGCGCAATGTCACCGACAAAGACGCCGCACTGCGCTCCATGAACAGGGTACTCAAACCCGGCGGTCGCCTGCTGGTGCTGGAGTTTTCCAAACCCGTTAATCCGGTCATCGCAAAGCTCTACGACCGCTACTCTTTTGATGTTTTGCCCAAGATGGGCCAACTCGTTACGAATGACGCAGACAGTTACCGCTATTTGGCCGAGAGCATCCGCATGCACCCCGATCAAGACACCCTCAAAGGCATGATGAGCGATGCGGGCTTTGTCGATGTGCGCTATCACAATATGACGGCGGGCGTCGTTGCCGTGCACCGGGGCATAAAGCCGTGATTCCACCGGTACTCCAAGGTGCGGCGATTTCCGGCCTTGAAAACCTAATTAATAGAGCACTTCATCTCGACCCCAGTGCCCGCGCGAAACTATTGAGCTTAGACGGCCAACGTTTTGCCCTTGAGCTAAAGGAGCCCGATCTTAATATCGGCATCGGCATTACTGGTAGTCGCCTGCGTATACTCGGCAGCCTAAACGAAGGCATTAGCACCCGGCTCAGTGGTCGCTGGAGTGAGTTTGCCGCCGTGGCGACGGCCGCCGACCCAGCTGCGGCGCTGATCAATGGCAATATTCGGATCAGCGGCGATACCGCACCGCTATTAGCATTGCGTAAAATTCTTGCCGACCTCGACATTGACTGGGAGCAACCGCTCGCCGATTCCTTTGGCGACGTCGCCGCCCACCAAATTGGCACTGGCCTGCGGGCTGGCCACCGCTGGCTAAATGCAACTCGGCAAAACTTACACCGCCAGTTTGAAGAGTTTTTGGTCGAAGAGAGCAATCTCGTTCCCCACCCCTGTCAGGCCGACGATTTCTATCAACAAATTGACGATGTTAAGGCTCGCAGTGAACGCCTTGAAGCGAAACTGCGCCGCCTGCAAGCACGGCTAACACCCCAAACCAATAAAAATTAAGGAAACACTATGGGGCTGCGTCGCCTGCTCGCTATTTGCTGGATTATTTGTGTCTACCGACTAGATACCCTCATCCCCACTGAGCACCTACCACTGCGCGCCCGCTTATTATTGCGCTGCGGCCCGTGGCGCTTATTTGCCAAAGGCAAATACAGTCGCGGCGAACGCTTACGTTTAGGCTTAGAAAACCTGGGCCCAATATTTATTAAATTCGGCCAGATTCTGTCAACTCGCCGCGACCTTCTCGCCGACGACGTGGCCATGGAACTCGCTAAACTCCAAGATCAGGTCCCCCCCTTCGGCAGCGAACAAGCCGTCGCGGTAATTGAGGCCGCGCTGGGCAAACCCATTGAGCAACTCTTTCTTAAGTTTGATCGCCAGCCCCTCGCCTCTGCATCCATCGCACAAGTCCATACCGCCACCATCGACAACAACATCGATGTGGTTGTTAAAGTGGTGCGCCCGGGCATCGAGCACATTATTAGTGCCGACCTAAAACTGCTACAAACCATTGCGGTACTCATTGCCCGCTATATTCCCGACGGCCGCCGCCTGCGACCGGTTGAAGTGGTGGAAGACTACCGTCACACAATACTAGATGAACTGGATTTACAGCGTGAAGGCGCCAATACCTCCCAGCTACGTCGCAATTTCAAAGACTCTGAAGTGCTCTATGTGCCTGAGGTGTACTGGGATTACACCCGTCGCAATATATTAGTTATGGAGCGCATTTACGGTATTCCCGTTACCGATGTTGAAACCTTAAAAGAACAAGGTACCGACATGAAAAAGCTCGCTGAGCGTGGCGTAGAAATTTTCTTTACCCAGGTGTTTCGCGACAGTTTCTTTCATGCCGACATGCACCCCGGCAATATTTTTATTGCCCACAATCGCCCCAACTCCCCCCAGTACATCGCGATAGACTGCGCCATTATCGGCAGCCTCAGCGATTTCGATCAATATTATTTAGCCCGCAATTTACTGGCGATATTTCAGCGCAATTACCGGGAGGTCGCCGAACTCCATATTGAGTGTGGCTGGGTGCCGCCAGAAACCCGCGTGCATGAGTTTGAAGCCGCCATCCGCACGGTCAGTGAGCCTATCTTTGAAAAGCCACTGGCGGAGATCTCCTTTGGTCTCTTGCTCTTGCAGCTGTTCCAAACTGCCCGCCGCTTTGACATGGAAGTGCAGCCCTCTCTGGTGCTACTGCAAAAAACCCTATTGAATATTGAAGGTCTGGGCCGCCAGCTTTACCCTCAGCTGGATTTATGGTCTACCGCCATGCCATTTTTGGAGCGCTGGGTGCGCGATCGCTACTCGCCGCAAAGTGTCTTGAAAAAAGTCAGTCACCGCATTCCCGGCTGGTTAGAACAGCTACCTAACTTACCTGAGGCGCTACTGGAACGCGGCGGCGCAGGCAAAGAGCAGATTTCTGCAAACACCAAAGCAGAGCGCCAACTTCAACACGATTTTGCTGAAATGATTAAGCAACAAGCGCAGCGCGGCCGCAATCAACGCCTTGCCATAGTTGCCGCGCTGGCAGCGGCCTTAGTCAGCGACCCCGGAATCCGAGCGGGCTTACAAGAACTCCCCAGCATGAGTATTGGCCTATTTGCTGTCGCTTTGTATTTCTTTATCCGCAGCCGCTGAGGTAAAGTATGGCCCTGATCAATATCGACACGAACACCCAAGCCTCTTGGAAACAGTATGAGCAGTAAACCCAATACCAGCCCGTGGCTTGAGCAAGTAAAGTGGAACGCCGACGGACTCGTCGCCGCTATTGCCCAAGACGCCAAAAGTGGCCGCGTGCTTATGATGGCATGGATGAACAGTGAATCTTTGCAACTTACGATTAGCAGCGGCGACGCCGTTTACTGGTCGCGCTCACGCAATAAATTATGGCGCAAAGGTGAAAGCTCCGGTCACGTACAAAAAATTCACTCCATTGCCCTAGATTGCGACGGCGACGCCCTGCTTATGCAAGTGGAGCAAATTGGCGGTATCGCCTGTCACACGGGGCGCGAAAGCTGCTTTTATCGCCAGCTTAAAGGCGACAACTGGCAGAGTATGGAAGCGGTATTAAAAGATCCCGCAACAATGTATAAAAGCGTGGACCAGTAATATGCCAGAATCGATTTTAAGTCAGCTCGACCAAGTACTGGCGGCCCGCAAAAGCGCCAGTCCAGACAGTTCCTATGTCGCCAGCCTTCACTACAAAGGCCTAAATAAAATACTGGAAAAAGTCGGCGAAGAGGCCTTTGAAACCGTTATCGCCGCCAAAGACGCACAAGTCAGTGGCGACAATAGTAAAGTAATCTACGAAACCGCTGATTTGTGGTTTCACAGTTTGGTGATGCTGTCGGAACTTGGCGAAAGCCACCAACCGATTCTCGACGAACTCGCCCGCCGTTTTGGCCTTTCAGGTCTGGACGAAAAAGCGGCGCGGGACAAATAATTAATTTTCATTTTTAGCAAAAGGACATAATCATGGGCTTAGGCGGCATTAGCATTTGGCAACTCCTCATCATCCTTGCCATCGTGGTTTTATTATTTGGCACCAAAAAACTCAAGGGCATGGGCAGCGACCTCGGCGGCGCCCTTAAAGGCTTTAAAGACAGTATGAAAGGTGACGAAGACGAGGAAGCTAAAAACCTCGAAAGCAAAGCCGAGCAAGACGCCGGCACGGCAAAAACCGAGAGCAAAGAAGAGTCTAAGCACTAAATGTTCGATATTGGTTTTGCAGAGCTATTGGTGATCGGTGTCCTCGGCTTACTGGTCATTGGCCCCGAACGCTTGCCTGGCACAGTGCGCACCGTCGCACTCTGGATAGGTCGCCTACGCCGCAGCTTTAGTGATATTCGCAGCGAAATTGAGCGCGAAGTTGGCGCCGATGAAATTCGCCGCCAACTTCACAACGAATCAGTTCTGGCATCGCTAAAAGAAAGCAAAGACCAATTAAATAAAGAAATGAACAAGGCTGGCGAAGGGCTGCGTGACATTGAAAACAGTATTGCCCCTAAGCAAAATTCTACAGCCGACGAAAAGCTCGAAAGCAAAAACACGCCGAATACGGAAGAACAAAGCCTAGCGCCAGCCGCTAATGAACAAGCACCCAATAAACAAGATCCCACATCATGACTGACGCCGACCAAGATCAAGGTCAGCCGCTGGTTGCCCACCTAACAGAATTACGCGACCGCCTTCTGCGCGTGGTACTCGCCGTGCTGGTCTGCGCCGTTGGCCTAATGCCCTTCGCCAACACTATTTACAGCTTTGTTGCCGAGCCGCTGCGCCGCTACCTGCCGGAAGGCACTAGCATGATCGCCACGGAAATTGCCTCGCCCTTCCTAACACCGTTTAAACTGGTGCTGGTCTCGGCATTTTGTATGGCGATGCCAGTAATACTCCACCAGATTTGGCAGTTTGTTGCACCCGGTATGTACCGCCACGAAAAGCGCATCGCTGCCCCACTACTCGCCTCAAGCGTTATCTTGTTTTATGCGGGACTGGCTTTCGCCTACTATGTGGTTTTCCCGCTGGTATTCGGCTTTTTCAGCGGTATCACCCCCGAAGGTGTCAACTACACCCCCGACATCGCCCGATTCCTAGACACCGCCCTAAAGCTGTTCCTCGCCTTTGGCATCGCCTTTGAAATCCCCATCGCCACCGTACTCCTCATCGCCTCCGGCGTGACCAGCGCCGAAGACTTAGCCGCCAAACGCCCCTATGTCATCATCGGCTGCTTTGTATTCGGCATGCTGCTCACCCCACCGGACGTTATCTCACAAGCACTGCTCGCAGTGCCGATGTGGTTTTTGTTTGAAGTGGGGATTGTGTTTGGGCGCTTGGTGAAGAAGAAGCAAGCGGAGTCTGACGTCTAAGGTCTGAGGTCGGACGTGGAATGCGCTGAATGCTTGACGGGAGATGGGAGACGCTAAAATTAAAAGCGAGCATTTAGTGAGCGCAGCGAATGCCTTTAAGCGTCAGACATCCGACGTCTGACTCCCGAATAAATACTGCCTCTTCGTCAGACGCCCGACATCAGACGTCCGACCAATTAGTATTCATCCGCCTGCTCATAGCCAAAGGCCAAATTCTCAAAGCGCGTATGCTTGCCCACAAAACTTAACCTAGCGGTACCAATCGGGCCGTTACGCTGTTTGCCGATGATTATTTCCGCCATACCTTTATCCGCCGATTCCTCGTTATACACTTCATCGCGGTAGATAAACATAATAACGTCGGCGTCTTGCTCGATGGCGCCCGATTCCCGCAAATCCGAGTTAATCGGTCGTTTGTTAGGCCGCTGCTCCAAGGCGCGGTTAAGCTGCGACAGCGCTACGACCGGACATTCAAATTCTTTGGCGATGCCTTTCAAAGAGCGCGAGATTTCAGAAATCTCAGCGGTTCGCCCTTCGCTCGCGGTGCCCGCGACTTTCATTAACTGAAGGTAATCGAGCATGATCATGCCGACGCTGCCGTGCTCGCGCACAATCTTACGCGCCCGAGAACGCACTTCGGTGGGGGTTAGCGCCGGTGTGTCGTCAATAAATAGCAGCTTGTCTTTGAGCTTGGTCACCGCCGAACTCAGCTTAGGCCAATCCTCTTCTTCCAAACGGCCTGTTCTTATTCGAGTCTGATCAATACGGCCAACAGAAGACAGCATCCGCATCATCAGCTGATTGGCGGGCATTTCCATACTGAACACCAGAATGGGTTGCTCGCTTTTCATCAGCGCATTTTCGACGAGGTTCATCGCAAAAGTGGTCTTACCCATCGAGGGACGGGCTGCAACAATGATCAGGTCAGAGTTTTGCAGGCCCGAGGTCATTTCATCGAGCTTTTCAAAGCCCGTGGTTAAACCCGTTACCGCATCTTCGTTGCTAAACAGCTCGTCGATTTTATCAACCGCCGACTTCAATAGCGGGTTGATGGGGGTGAGGCCGCCAGTTTTAGGGCGCTCCTCAGAGATCTGCATGATGGCCCGCTCGGCCTCATCCAGAATCTCGTCGCTGTTGCGACCTTCAGGGTTAAAACTGCTGTCGGCAATGGCATTCGCCGCACTGATTAACGAGCGGAAGGTCGCGCGCTCGCGCACCGCTTGGGCGTAGGCCCGAATATTTACTACCGAAGGGGTGTTATTGGCGATTTCAGCCAAATACGCCGCGCCACCGACCTGCTCTAGCTGCCCCGCCTTAGCCAGCTCCTCTGCCAGTGTTACCACGTCTATTGGCAACTCGAGGGTGACCAAGCGGGTCATTTGCGCGAATATTTTGCGATGCTCAGGGCGGAAGAAATCACCCTCGCCAACCACATCGGCCACCGAGTCCCAGCTTTCGTTGGCGATCATTAGGCCGCCAAGCACCGACTGCTCTGCCTCTACCGAATGGGGGGGCATTTTCAGTTGCGCAAAATCGCTCTCTTCTTCAAAGGGCGGCGGAGATTCAGAATAAGCTTCGGGGTACACGGAACCATCACTAGGAATAAACAGATCGGGCATTGTGGCAAAAAAAAAGCACCGCCGCTACAAAGAACGGCAGTGCTTTTTACACCTGACTAGCAGCCGCGACAAAGCACAGCCCTAAGCACAAAGATCGCATTAACAACCCTGCACTTTCTAGATCAGATCATAGACAGATCAGCAAAATTACTCGGCAACAACCGCAATGCTAACAGTCTGTACTACATCACTGTGCAATTGAATTGCCACGTCGTAGGTACCCAGATCGCGAATTGGACCTTCTGGCATACGTACTTCGCTTTTATTCAATTCAACGCCAGCTGCCGTTACTGCGTCAGCAATATCGCGAGTACCGATAGAGCCGAACAGCTTGCCGCCGTCGCCAGAATTCGCTTCAATAGTGACTGTCAACGCCGCCAGCTTTTCAGCACGGGCATCAGCAACACTGCGCTTTTCAGCAGCAGTCGCTTCTAAATCAGCGCGACGCGCTTCAAATTCAGCAACATTTGTTTTAGTGGCAGGTACTGCTTTGCCAAATGGAATCAGGAAATTACGGCCATAGCCGCCTTTAACATTAACCTGATCACCTAAATTGCCAAGCTTGCCAATTTTCTCCAGCAGAATCACTTGCATGGTTCTCACCCTCTTAAATTCGTCTGCGTTTGCGCCGCTCTATTGTTGAGAGCGATTCGGCAAACGCCGCCTAATATCAATCCAACTATCTACAATCGCCATCAAAATCAAGCCCGCCCAAAGCGGCCCCAATAACAACAGCGCTACGTAAAAAACTATTAACCATGCGCGACCTAAACCCAAGCGTCCTGCGGCACCGTGCACCAAGGCAATACCGGAAATTACAATGGGCAGCATACACATCACCCCCCAAAACCGATAATCCCCACCAACATTGCTTACTAGCAACATCAGCGCAACCAAGGTCACTGTTATGGCTGGCGGTAATCGAAACTGCCACATTTCCTGGCGAAACCCGCCGGGATTGTACAGTATGGACTGCCACCACCGCGCTAGCATCACCGCCAGCGTACTCCACAACACCGTGCTAACACCGATCACCGCGGCGATATCGCCGTTGCCAATCTCTGGCAAACGCCCAGACGCAGAAACCTGCATCCGCTCTAGCATGGGTTGCACCATTGCCAGAATCGAGGCCAGATAATCACTGGCCATGTGCATCAAGATTAATGCTGTTAGCAAACCGGCGCCAACCGCAGCCAGCATTGCGTAGGCCCATTGCTGGGTGCTGCGCAAAACCGCTGCACTTGCTGCGGCGCCAAGCAGCATGGTCAAGGGACCAACATCTGCTCCAATAGCGGCCACCGCAATTGCCGGTAACAATGCCCAAAATACAACGTAGGCACCTTCGCTCAAGCCTTTGCGCAACATCACCAATGCTGCGGCTGCAACGCCAACCCAGGCAAACATGAGCGTACCAACACCCAAGCCTGCAACGGCTACCGCCTGCAAGCGCCCTTTCATAATGAATTCAGCTAAGGCGCGCATAATTTTACGTCGTTTGATTACTTATGGCTGTCTGTGTAAGGCAGCAAAGCAAGGAAACGCGCGCGCTTAATTGCGGTAGACAATTGGCGCTGGTATCTAGCATTTGTACCCGTGATACGGCTAGGTACAATTTTACCTGTTTCTGAAACATAGGCTTTCAGGGTTTCCAGATCTTTATAATCGATCTGGCTGACGCCTTCCGCGGTGAAGCGGCAAAATTTACGACGACGGAAAAAACGTGCCATAACTATTCTCCTAACTCAGCAATTATTCAGCGTCGTCTTCAGCCGTATCGGCTTCAGAGTCACTATTGTCATCAGTCGTCGACTCAGAGTCGTCACGGCTGCGCTCAACACGCTGTTCACTGCGGCTACGACGCTCGCGGCTCTCGTTCTCTGCCTTCATGATCGGCGACTCTTCAGTCACAGCTTCATCGCAGCGAATAATAAGATTACGCAGAACGGCATCGTTATAACGGAAGTTAGTAGTCAACTCTTCCACAGCTTCAGCAGACGCTTCAGCATTGATCAGCACGTAGTGTGCCTTGTGGATTTTGTTGATAGGGTAAGCCAGTTGACGACGGCCCCAATCTTCTAGGCGGTGAACTTTACCGCCGTCTTTTTCGATGGCTTGCGTATAACGCTCAACCATACCTGGTACTTGCTCGCTCTGGTCTGGATGGACCAAGAACACTATCTCGTAGTGACGCATTTTACAGCTCCTTACGGGTTAAGCCACCCTTTACGGTGTGACAAGGAGGACAGCTCCGACCAAAATAGTCGGAACTACCAATAAATCAAGAGCGCGGATTTTAGGTATATCGGGGATGATATGCAAGTGATTCGTACAGTTATTAGCCAATTCAGGCTTTTATGCGCTGACGCACCGCCTCGAAAAGACAAATACCCGTCGCCACCGACACATTCAAACTACTTACCGAGCCCGCCATAGGCAGTTTCGCTAAGTAATCACAGTTCTCACGAGTAAGGCGCCGCATACCACTGCCCTCCGCGCCGAGGACCAAGGCACGCGGCCCAGTCAAATCTTGCTCGTAAAGCGACAGCTCTGCTTCGCCAGCCATGCCCACCACCCACACCCCTGCTTGCTGCATTTGCTGCAGACTGCGGGCGAGATTCGTAACCTGCACAAAGGGCACAACCTCGGCTGCACCACAGGCAACTTTCAGCACTGTAGCGCTAAGCCCCACCGAATTATCGCGAGGCGCGACGACGACAGTCACCCCAGCGGCATCGGCGCTGCGCAAGCACGCACCTAGATTATGAGGATCGGTAACACCATCGAGCACCAACACCAATGCCGAGCTTCCCGCCGCCACCACTAAATCCAGAAGATCTTTTTCCTGAAACTGAGCAGCCGCCTCGACCAGCGCGATAAGCCCCTGGTGACGCCCTTCAACCATCGCGTCTAATTCAGGACGCGCTCGCTGAATAACATGAACCTTTGCAGCCTTAGCGAGATCCAACACTTCTTGCACACGCTTATCGAGCCGCCCCGCCTGCACATACAACTCTTGAACTCGCTCAGGACTGCGGGCCAGCACGCTCTGCACGGCATGTATGCCAAAAATCTTTTCTGCCACTGAATAAAATCTCTATCGACTACGACGCGTTCGTGGTGCGCCCGACTTAGGTTTGCCACCCGATTTTTTGGGGGTATCACTTGGCGCGGCAGACTTAGCACCCGATCGACTGCGACGAGGCTGTGCTTTAGGCTTAGCCTCTGCAGCAGCTTTTGCTTCTGCCGCCTTAGCTCCTACAGACTTAAATGCCGCCTTGGGCTTAGCCGAGGCCTTGGCCTTAGTTGGCATCAAGCCTTTTAACCCCTTCGCCAGGGCCTCGCGAACCGAGGTCTTTTTCGGCACGGCAACCGGCACATCAGCGACAACAGGCGCAACGACTTGGCGCTTTTTACGCGGCGCAGACTTTGCTGCAGGTGCGCTAGCGTCGGGCTTGCGACGACGAGGTGAGTCGGCAGCGGCTTTTGGCTCAGTATTCCGACCGCGACTTTGGCCTGGCTTGCGACGCTGGCGCTTAGGCCCATCACTAGCGGGCTTAGCCGTGTCAAAAGCAGCCTTTTTACCGATGTCATCGCCCGCCAACACACCAAGATCGATTTTCCGCTGATCGAGGTTAACGGCCAACACTTGCACCTTCAAGGCATCACCCAGCTGGAAAACGCGACGCGTCCGCTCGCCAATCAAACGCTGATGAGCTTGGTCAAACTGATAGAAATCTTGGGGCAAAGCGGTGATGTGCACCAAACCTTCTATATAGAGATCTTGCAACTCGACAAACATGCCGAAACCCGTCACGGCAGTAATAATACCTTCGTGCTCACTGCCGACATGGTCTTGTAAGAATTCGCATTTCAAAAAAGCCATTACATCGCGACTGGCCTCATCTGCTCGGCGCTCAGCGACCGACGAATTCCCGCCCTGGGCAATAAGGGCCTCCAGATCATAGGGATAGATTTTTTTACGATCAATGTTTGGTGCATCGCCTACTTTATGGAAGCACGCTGGCGCCTCGCCACCACCACTGCGCACCAAATAGCGCAATGCGCGATGCACTAGCAAATCTGGGTAGCGTCGAATCGGCGAGGTAAAATGGGTATAGCCTGCATAGTGCAGACCAAAATGACCTTCGTTCTCTGGGTGGTAAACCGCCTGACTTAAAGAGCGCAGCATCATGGTTTGAATTACCGCAGCATCTGGACGCTCACCCAGATTCGACAACAGCATTTGATAATCTTTAGGGCTAGGCTCTTCGCCACCCTGCAAACTCAAACCGATCTCGCCGAGGAATTCTCGCAAATTCGTTAACTTCTGTTCTGACGGACCGCTGTGCACGCGGTACAAGGCTTCCAGCCCAGAGCGATCTAGCGCTCTAGCGGTCGCGACATTCGCACACAACATGCACTCTTCAATCAGCTTGTGAGCATCGTGACGACGGATCGGCACAATTGCTTCAATGCGCTTCTCATCGTCAAACACGATCCGCGTTTCCACGGTTTCAAAGTCGATGGCACCGCGTTCAGACCGCGCTTTGCGCAGCACTTTGTAAAGGTCGTGTAAATAACGCAGCTGGGGCAATAAATGCGCATTGCGCCCCGTGTTGTGCTTAGGATCAACACCCTCAAGCTCCAACAGTGCACCCACCTCGTTATAGGTTAAACGGGCATGAGAGCGAATTAAACCTTCATAAAACACATAGCCACTCAGCTTGCCGCTGGCGCTAATGGTCATTTCACAAACCATCGTCAAACGGTCTACATCGGGCTTTAGCGAGCAAAGGCCATTGGACAAGGCCTCGGGCAACATCGGCACCACGCGGTCGGGGAAATACACCGAGGTAGCGCGCTTATGCGCCTCTTGATCAAGGGCTGAACCCACTTGCACATAATGAGAAACATCGGCAATAGCCACCCACAGACGGTAGCCGCCAGTTTTCTTGGGCTCGCAGTACACCGCGTCATCAAAATCTCGCGCATCTTCGCCGTCGATAGTGACCAGCGGCAATTGGCGCAAATCGACTCTATGTGCTTTGTCCGCCTCGGCGGGTTCAGAACCAAAGCGCCGCGCCTCTTCTTCAACGGCCTCCGGCCACTCAAAGGGAATATCATGGCTGCGGATCGCCAACTCGGTGGCCACACCAACCGTACGGCGATCACCCAGCACTTCAGTAATACGGCCCCGCGCCTGTTGACGCTGACCGGGTTGCTGAGTCAGTTCAACCATCACGTAATCGCCTTCTTTGGCGGTCGCGACGTCGTTATCCTCAAGTGCCAACCAATTCTGGATGCGTGTATTCTCAGGAACTACCTGAGGCAGGCCACGGTGCATCATTAACTTACCCACAAGCTGCTGGGTATTATGCTCAACCACTTCAACAATCACGCCTTCACGGCGGCCGCGCTGATCGACACCAGTCACTTCAACCTTGACAGTATCACCATCAAAAACCTGCTGCATCTGGCGATTAGCCAGATACACGTCTTCAGACTCACCATCAATACTAACAAAACCGAAGCCGTCACGATGGCCGATAACCTTACCGACCATGCTGTCGCCGCCACTAATAGCGCGCAATTGGCCGCGACGACCTTCTATAATTTGGCCATCACGCAACATCGCCTTAATTCGGCGGCGCAGACCTTCTTCCTGCTCCTCACCTTCAATCTCAAGCTGGCGGCGCAGCTGCGCCTGGCTAATGCCCTTCTCGCTTTCTTTCAACTGTTCGAGGATATATTCACGGCTGGGAACCGGGTTTTCGTAGTTCGAGGCCTCACGTTCAGCGTGGGGATCGGGGATATTTCGGCGTTTAGCCATTCAGTCAGACTTCCTTTATACAATGAAAATTTAAAAATATGGGTGTAGTGTAACTCAACCGTTGACAAAAATACTTTCTATCAGTAAATTGCGCGCCTCGGCATAAACGCTGATCATCCCCTGCCCAGGTGGTGAAATTGGTAGACACGCTAGCTTCAGGTGCTAGTCCTCGCAAGGGGGTGGAGGTTCAAGTCCTCTCCTGGGCACCATTATTTACCCTTTAAAACCCACTCGCTAAGACTCGAGATATAGCACCGAATTTCGCGGTGTGCGTAATTTTGAGACTACTTTTTCAAGTAATTGGTAATAAAGCGATCGGGCTCTACCCCATTATCGGGGGATAGCACTCATCAAACCCTGTTAATCACTCCGTCCCACCCGCAGTGGGCCAGCACTCTCATCCTGTAATTTTCAAAGTTTCTAAAACCATACGCTCGTCGTGTCATCATTTCCATTTTGTTGTGGAAGCCCTCAGTTATTCCGTTACTTTTACTAAATCGCCACATGGCCACAATGGGCTTCAACCAGGAGCGCAATGTGTTAGCTAGCGCTCGTAGCGGGCTCTCAGCTAGCTCATCAAGCAATTTCATGAATACCGGCAACTTGATGCTGGCTTTCTTGCGCGTCAGGGTCTTGAGCAACACAAATCGGATTAATCGTTGCTTGGCCACATACAGTGCTTGCAGCACTGGGTACTCAGCCAAATACTGCATAAGGTTGGCGTGCTGCTCATCCCGCAAATTCCATTGATGGCGACGCATTAAACTGATCAAACCGCGGTTCTTTCTGCCCTCAGGATCATGCTGCTTCCAGACACTTAAAAAGTGCTGGTTAATAAGCCTGACCACATGGAATCGGTCAGCCACGATCGCGGCATTGGGAAAGTAGCGGCGGGCAATGCTGCGGTACGTTTCCGAGAGATCCATCACCACAACCTGAACGCGCTCTCGTCCCTCAAGGGCCTTTAAATAGCGGCGCAAACTCAATTCTGATCGTCCTAGTTGGACATCAAACACTTTGTGATTCTTGAGGTCGGTAAGCGTGGTCGCATAACCCTTTTTACGGGTAAAGAAATGCTCATCTATCCCTAATACGCGAGGGCAATATCGGCGATCCCCCTCGGAACGCTTTTGCTTAATATGGTGCTGATACCAACGCTCTACCGTCGCTGGGCTGATTTGATGGGTTCGAGACAACTTGCGCTGCGTTACACCGCCATCGTGGGCTTCGAACACTTCCAGTCGATAGGCTTCTGAAGCGCGAAAACGCGGACGAATACCGGTAAAGGCGTGACGAAAATAGCGCTTACACTCCTGGCAATGGTACTTGGGTACTCGAAGGTGCAAGGTCATCACTTGATTCCCCTGACGAGTGTGCTTCACCGTCCTGAGATGCGTGGCTTTAATCCTCAGGCCATTGCCCTGACAATGCTTACAAGGCGGCCTGTGCACAGGCTTTGCCCAGACTTCGATCCCTTTCCTGCGGACTACCCGTTCAATCTCAAGGCCAGGTATGCCTATAATTCTTCCTGCGTGGGACATCGGTATTCTCCATCAAACTGTTTCTTCGCAAATTCAGTTTAATGAATGCCGGTGTCCCCCGTTAATGATGAAGAGCCAGCGATCGGCACGACACCACCGCCACATCTGCCAAAGAGCCCCGCAGCGATCAACCCCCAAGCGAAACACCCTCTGTTTCAAGCACCGTAGCGACATCCGCCCGCTCAATGATTTTGACTAAAATCGACTGAATAGTTTCGTCTTCACGAGCATCCTGTTCGCAGCTAAATTTTTGCTCCTGCGCAGCAGCCCCCTCTTCCGAAATAAACGAGATAACGACTTCACTGGCTGAGTCAGGGCTTTTGCCAAAATACGCTAAAGATATAAGTGGGTAACCGTGAAAGCCTTTTTTAACCTGCTTGGCGATACGTTTTTTGGCTTTATCTACGTTCATGGTGACGCTCTGTGTTAGCTGTTTCTGCGACATTACACCGAAAGCACTAGGCCGACCAGCGCCGCACTACGACTCCCCCTAATTAGACTTAGCAGGCAAAGCAAACGCAATAATATAATCACCCATCGACCGCTGATACATATGATGCCCCCCAGCCGCAATTACCACATATTGTCGACCGCCCCGCTGGTAGGTCATTGGCGATGCAGTCGCATCGACGGGCAAGGTGTGCTGCCATAGCATTTCACCGCTGGCAGCCGAAAACGCTCGGAAGCGCCGATCCATCGTTGCGCCGATAAACACCAGGTTGCCCGCCGTCATTAGCGCGCCACCCAAATTCGGTGTGCCCCAATTAATGTCGAAGGGCAGCGGCAGGGGCGCCATCTCATGAACTGACCCCAAGGGCTTTTGCCACAGCACTTCGCCCTTGGCTAAATCGATCGCCATTAATTTTCCCCACGGCGGTTCACTACAGGGAATTCCCAGTGGCGACAGCAGACTCTCAACCACCACGGTATAGGGCGTGCCTGCCATGGTAATACGCATGGTTTTACCTGCGGGCGGTAAATGCTCTCCCGTTTCGGCGCTGCTAGTGGGTTTTAAATATCCTACAAACGGCGCGGTATTTACATTAATTACCAGTTGCTGGCGTTCCGGCCAAAATACCCCGCCGCCCCAATTCGCACCACCAAGACTACCTGGCAGCATTAGCGTGGGGCTCTCGGTCAATGCGGTAAACAAGCCCTGATTATTCAAACCCGCAATTTTTTCCGCGCAGGCACCGCGATCCCAAGGCGTCAACCCCCAAGCGCTTTCGGCATTTAAATTGTGATTCAATAATAAGGGCAGTTCAGTGGACACTGGCTGAGTAGGTGACAAATGTTCACCCACCACCGCCAACTGAGGCACAGGCTTTTCAAGAATGGGGAATAATGGCTCACCGGTCTCCCGATGAAACACAAAAACAAAACCCTGCTTAGTTAGCTGCACAACCGCAGGAATCGATTTGCCACTGCGTTGTAAATCGATCAACATCGGCTGCGCGGGGGTGTCGTAATCCCAAACATCGTGATGCACAAACTGAAAATTCCACACCATTTCGCCGGTGCTACCGCGCAATACTACCAGCGAGTTCGCATAGCGATTATCGCCAGGGCGAAGCGCGCCGTAATAATCTGGCGATGGCGCGCCGGTAGGAATAAAGACCAGATCCCGCGCTTCATCCACCGATAATGGCGCCCAGGCGTTTGCGCCACCAGAGGCAGCAACGGCATCGACAGGCCACTGCCCGGCGTTCGGCGCGGTTGCATCTAAAGGGATGGGTTCAAATTGCCAGCGCAGCGCTCCGCTGCGAGCGTCAAAGGCCTTTACCGTGCCGCGCGGGGTGTGGGCGCGAACAAAATCCACCACCGCCGACCCCACAATGATGGTGTTATTTATCACCACCGGTGGCGACACGCTGCCGATATCACCGGGAACAAAACCCTCTTCATCGGTATACAGTTTTACCGTGCCCTTATTACCAAAGCCTGCACACAATTTGCCATTGCGAGCATCGAGGGCAATCAAACGGCGATCATGGGTTGCGGTGAATATACGCTGACCGCACAGTTCACCATCATTAGCAGAATCGGCCCACCAACTCACGCCACGACACTTAAACGGGCGATCACCGGCCAGCGAGATTTTAGGATCAAATCGCCAGCGTTCAACGCCGGTTTCTGGATTAAGAGCGATTACCTGATTGAACGCTGTGCAGAACACCAAATGCCCACCCGCGGCCTCTGGCAATAATATCGGCGTGGTTTCTAAGGCGCTGCGCGGCAACTGTTCGGCAAATGTCTCCGCCTCGCCGCTACGATACTGCCAGGCCACTGCCAAGCCCTCGACATTGTCGCTACTAATTTGCTGATGCGCAGAGAAACCTGAGCCCCCTTGATCTCCCCGATAATAAGACCAGTCCTGCGCAGCTACTGGCAAAGTAACTGCGCAGGCGCCCAGCAGCAGTATCGCGCGCGGTATTTTCATTGCGGGTAAGGCGTAATGTGAATCAAGGTAGGCTGAGCATCTTCTATTTGCCAGCTTGGAAAATGCGAGTTCGAGGTATATACCGAGCCGTCTTCAGCGATTTCAATATCTCGTGTAAATGTGCGACGGCGCGGCATTGGGTAAACCTGCCAAGTCTCAGTCGCGATATCAAAGCGCATAACTGTGTCTGACTGATTACCGTTAACCCACACTACGCTGCGCGCCCTATCCACATTCAATGCATAGGGAAATTCGCTAACAACGGGTAAATCATATTCCTTTAGAATTTTAGTTTGCGGGTCGTACATAACTAACAAACCAGCCTGAAACGCCACCATCCACACGCGGTTCTCGGCATCTACCCGCAGGCGGCGCGGACCAATCACTTCAATATCAATTACCGTGACTTCGCCCGTTTCAGGATCGATATAACCGAAATCATTGGCATATAGCCGCGCAAACCAGACCCGTCCGTCTGGCGCGACATCGATACCGTACGGCATAGGCAGCCCGCTAGACTCACGATCGACTGAGGGCATAGGACGCGTCTCTGGGTCCAGCCAAAATATCAGCGGCAGAAGCTTAATGGTCAGCCACTCTTTAATATTGCGAGCGGGGATATCGAAATAGCTAAATACCTTTTTTTGACGATCCCACATCGCTACTTGGGACGACAGCGCGAGGGTAAACCACACTCGGTCTTGCTCGTCGGTACGAATAGTATGGGGATAAAAGCCCCGAGTCATTTCGTGACGGGTAAAGGTTTTGGTCTGGGGGTCAAATTCCAACAAGGCTCGCTGCATCGACGGCGTGATAAAAATATGGCCATCTTTAGGCGACACGGCAAATGAGTGCACCCCCATATAATTATTAATTTTGCCGTAAGCTTTGAAGCGATTTCCTAAGAATCCGCCAAGCTTGTCGTCGGACTCATGGGGCACCGTGTACACCGTGTATACACCCGTTTTGGGATTCACTTCATAAATGCGGTCTTGAAGATTATCGCCTACGTACACCATGCCATTGGGATGCAGAATAAAGTCATGCATTTGGGAGAAACCGTCACCAATCGGCCACTCGGTATAACTCGCTCCAGCCAGGGCCGAATCCCAGGGCCGGGGCTCTGGCACCGTTTCATAGCTCGCGTTTAAACTGTGGTAACCCGCGGCCAAACCCTCCGCCAAAGGCTGGCGCAAGTCACCAGCAATACGAGCACCATAACCACCCATGCAATCAATAACGGTCAACCACTCTTCAGCGCTGCGTTCAACCCGCATAAACGGCGAGGCCTGTTGATGGCAAAACGCACAATTTAAGGCGAAATGTTGTCGTAAGGCCTCGCCACCACCGATATCAAGCTGAGACAACCACACATTCGACGGCTTTTGTTCTGCCAGCACTCGGCGATCCTGCTCACGCTCCATCTGCACCGTCAGGCCTTCACCCAAAGACAACTGTGCAGCGACCGCTGCCGCGCGCAAGCTAACATCTTTAAAGCCAGGCTTGCGAAAGCGATAATCATAGGCAATGCCAGTATCAGGAAAATTTAGCATGCCATTGGCATCGCTAAAGCGGGTATTTTCGACAGCAGACTGATTACTGACACCGTCGGCGGGATAACCCTCATCAGCCAAGATCAGCTTCGGCTTTTGCGCCAATACCCGGGTAACCATTACCGTAGCCAATCCTTCGCCAGAGTCATCAGTCACTATCAGGTCCTTCGCCAGCGCGTGTCCCGCCAGCACCATGCACAGCCCTGCCCACAAGATTTTATTCATTACTGCTCGCATTACACTATCCTATTATTTTTTTTGTACGCAGCGCCGCATAAACCGGCGCAAATCAAAAAGTGCGTCTAATAATTTAAACGCAGAGTCATACCGACGCTGCGAGGGTCGCCCAAAAAGGTTTGATAAGAGCCCTCCGGCGAGCCAACATTGGCATCGAGTACCGCGTGGAACGTGGCCGGACCGATAGCCGAGGCATACTGTTCATCTGTTAAATTCTTCACCCACAAGGCGACATCGACATTGGCGCTGCGCCAACCGAGCCGAGCATCAAAAACGCCGTAGGCTGGCTCCTCGTGACGGGGATCAAGATCGGGAATATAGTGGGTTGAGCCCTGATAACGATAGGCCAAACGACTGTAGAGATCGCCGCTAAACAGCGGCTGGGTATAACGCAGAGCTGCGTTACCAGCGAGGCTCGGGGTAAACGGCAGCTTCTCCCCACTGAGGTCACACTGCGCGTATTCATTGTCGGGTTCGCGGCCGTAATAGCATTGCCCACCGTCGTAGCTCTTGTAAACAACATCTAGTGCAGTGGCACTTATGCTTAAAGTGAAGCGATCAGATAGCAACAGTAAACCTTCGACCTCAGCGCCATCCATAATAACCTGGTCCGCACTGTTCACCACAAAACTTAAGCCAACAAAAGAGGCATTCTGCTGGCCATCATAAATGGTATGAAATAGCGCACCGTTAAGCCGCGCACGCTGGTCCCAAAATTCTGCTTTCCAGCCAAACTCAAAGTTCTGTACTTCTTCAGAATCAAAGTCGCGCAGTTCTGGCGGAACCGTTCCCGACTCCAAATTAAAGCCGCCCGCTTTAAACCCTGTTGAGTATGTTAGGTACAACATAATATCCGGGCTAGCAAAATAACTGAGGCTGGTTTTACCCGTCGTTGCCGACCAGCTTTGCGTTGAGCCATAGGGATCAACATTTGGGGCGACGGAACACACGGGATTCGTATCGAAAGGTGCCGAGCAACCGTTGGCTGCGGTATTGTAGGTCGCGATATAACCGTCTTTTTCTTCCTCGGAATAACGCAGCCCTAGACTGAGATTCCATTTTTCGCTGAGGTCAAAGTCGGCTTGAGCAAATACACCGTAACTGGTGGTCTGCTGCTCCGCACGGTAAAAGGCTTCGTCGCCGTCAACCCCTAATATCGGCACCTGGGCGGGAGACCCTACCGGCAATGGCAGCGGAACAGGCAGCGCTGCGGCCACAAAATATTTCGCTACAATCGTACCGTATTCTTCAACCTGATCTTCCATGCGCAAGAAGGGCTGATCCCAATCACCGCGCTGAAAGTCGTTGTAATAATAATACACCCCTGTCATCCAACGCAGGCTATCGCTGCCTTCAGACGCGATACGGAACTCTTGGGAAATAGAGTCGCCCGCGTGCTTGTCGAAATTACTGGCGATATTGATCGGCATAAGCTCGACGTTATACATGTATTTTTCAGAGTCGTATGTGTCAAAGCTTGAAATAGAGGTAAAGCTGTAACCGTCGCCGCCGTATTGCACATTCAAAATAATATCGCTGGAATCCTGCACAATAAGCGGTTTCAAATTGTGTTCCACTACGTGATCGAGGGGATCGTTATTGCTAATGTCATAACCCGCCTCACTGATCATCTCGCGGGTTTTGGCGCTGTAATACATATCGGCCGCCATGGCATTCATGTCGCGCTCTAACCAACCCGCAATTAAACGCGCGCTCCAGCGATCCGAAAAGTCATACTGCAATTGGCCACGCAGCGCGATGTCATTGAGATTACCGCTGTCTGGGCCACTGAGGTTTTCGGTCAGATTACCGCGCCGAGTGGTACTGGCACTTAAACGGCCTGCCATTTTTTCGGTGAGGGGTCCGCTAACATAGCCCTTAAGCTGATGTAAGTTGTCGCTGGCATAAGTGAATTCCACCATGGTTTCTAACTCGCGGCTTGGCGGCGCTGACGATACTGCAATCAAACCGGCAGACGCATTTTTACCGTACAAGGTACTCTGCGGTCCCTTCAATACCTCGATCGCTTGCACGTCAACAATATCCCCTAGGCCCACCCCCGACCGCGAGCGAAATGCACCATCAATATACAGTGCTACTGCAGGCTCAAAGGTGGGAACATTGGCCGCGTTACCAATACCGCGTATGCGCACTGCGGTACTCATTGGCTGCTCGGTAGTTAAGATATACAGTGAGGGGACCAGAGCAGAGACATCGCTAATATCGCGAAATCCAGACTCTTGCAAATCATCGGCTGAGAGTGCCGAAACAGCGCCCGGCACATCCTGAAGACTTTCTGTGCGCTTTTGGGCCGTAACCACCACCTCTTCGAGTACTGGTGCGGCAATTGCCGCATTAGCCAAGCCAATGGCGAGGATAATCGGTTTAAGAGCCAAATCACTCACGGTGAATTTTATTGTCATTTTACGCTCCTTGGCCGGTCGCCGTGACCGCAATATTTATTATTTTTTATGCTTAGTTTTTAATTTTGTAGGCCAGCAAAACATTGCCGGGCAGCTGCCCAAACATGCTGTAACCCGAAAGCACATACAGCCACTCGCCAACCACAATTTGCCCAGCAACATCAATAGCGCCGCCATGGCCCGCTAATCCGTTGCTTGCATTGACCGGCACCGCCGTATTGTCTGTCCACAGAACCTTGCCACTGGCGCGGTCAAACACCCGCATAGTGCCATCGAGCCCGCCACTAAAGACGAGCTCATCACTCACCGTAATGGCCGACGACAAACCGTAGTAAAAGCTGCATCGATAGAGTTCAGCTGGATCCACTTTGCTCGCCGAGCGATTATTTTCTAAGCCAACCAAGGGCCGTTTACTGTAGTCAAAATCGCAATTTCGCTTAACGGCATGCCCCCAAAGCACATCGCCATCGCTTACATTTAAAGCATACAGCCCCGGCTTTGGGGTATACCCCGCCACCTCTCGCTCCGGGTCGGCTATCGGCACATACAGCGAGTCACCCGCCAGTGCCATACCCCAATGAATACCACCATTGCTTGTACCTTGGCTAAGCCGCTTTCGCCAAACTACGCGTTGCTTATCATTGCCGTCGGGATTAAGGGCAAACACTTCGCCGGATTTTTGACCCGCTAATAGCAACTGCCTACCATCAAAATCCGCAATAATAATTGACGCGCCAAAATCAAAATCTTGACCGGGATTGTCTGGGCAATTCGCCCCACCGTTTAAACACGCTGCATTCCAAATATCACCGGCAGTAGCCTGAAATTTCCACACTAGGTCGCCGCTATCTAAATCCAGTGCAATCACCGCGTCACTGGTGTCGGTAGCCGGTGCACTCAGATTTTCGCCAGTTCCGATATACAATCGATTGCGCTGGACATCGATGGTGGGCGTTGACCACACCGCCGCACCAGACGGCCCATAGCGATCTTGGCCCACTCTATTTTTACCCTGCAAAATGGCATCACGACTGGCATGCCACGTCCACAGCTTGTCGCCGCTGTCTGCGGCAAGCGCCATTACCCCGCCATGAGAAGTGCAACAAATATGACTGGGGCTGCCCGCCGCCGCCACCTCGAATAAGGAAATCGGCACATAAAGACGATCATCGTGGTAGCTAATCGACCCCGAAATTACCGAGTAATTGTTCAGCCGCGCCGAGCGCTGCCAAACAATATCCAAGGTATTGGGATCAAGGGCATATACCGTTGCCAATGAGTCTGCAAAAACCAGCAACTGTCTAGAGTCGCTCAGGGTCGCGACGGTAATAGCTGAGCGAATACCACTAATCATTTTGGTGTGAGCGATGACGCAGCCACTATGACGATTTAAAACGAATAACTTTCCCGCTTTATCGCCAACAAACAGGCGATCACCAATTACCGCAGGTTGCGAACGCATATCGCTGACTCGCGGAAAGGCAAAGCTCCATGCCAAACTAAGATCGCCAACGTTATTTGCGTCGATAAGCGTTTGCTTAGACGAGATAAAGCGACGATTTTCAGGCCCTAAGCCCCAGCTCGCCAAAATTGGACTGGCGCTGGTATTTTGCGATTGCTCACACATTGCATCGGCAATCCAATCGTACTGATTAGTCGCACTGCCCGCTAAATAATGCGCAATCAAGCCCCGCTTCTGTTTACTAAGATGAGCCGCCATTGGCTGCATTTTGCCAAACTCCATGGCAATCATCAGATCTTCTTTGGCGAGTCTAGATAGCGCCTCACGTGTCGGCGCATGCATTGTTGGATTGTCGTGACAGCTGGCACAGTGCTTGTCAAAAAGGTATTCACCGGCACGGGCCAGTGGCAAGTGTTCCGCATTGCGCAACACCCATGCTTCCCCATGCTGCACAAGCCACGTTTGCACTGGTGCACGACTCAGAGCAGCGGCGAGACCCACCGCCACGATGATAAAAACAATTATGCGCTTCTTCATTAATGCCCCGTTATTATTGTATGAGGTCTTCCCTGCTAAAGGCACGGCAGCGCTTACGCTGCCGTGCCGTTTTAGCGGTCTATTCGCTTATTTCCATACTCGACAAACGACGGTCGGCCGCAACCTCCGCCTCACAAAAACGACCAGCAACCCACTCTTTGCGCGAATACATCTGGGTTTGGTCGGCGAAATAAGGCGACTCACTATTAGTCGATTGCGAGTAAGTCAAAATCGTTTGCGTATCAGGACACTCGTCGCCATCAAAAGACACCACCTGCACAAAGCTGGCGCCATGAACGACGTCGTTATAGCCCGCCTCTGAATTGCTCCAGGTATTGCTCATCGCATTAAATACGCCGTAGCCACCGGGACCGCCATGCATAGGAATTTTGGCCTCTCCGCGCGATTCGGTAGCATGGGTGCGCAAGCTGGCATCCAATGGAATACCGTTCCCTTGTAAGTCGCTAATTGCCGATGCCAGCGCGTATTGCACGTGGGGATTAGCAATATTCAGCCCGCTAGGTGTATTCACAGGATCGTTAACGTCAAAAGGCGTTGTCCACACATCGGCAAAACCAAAGCCACTTGCCGCCGTCCCCGTAGGCACATCACTAATAAACAAATTCGCAACAAAGCGCCTAAATAGCACCGCACCTGGGGCATCAAGATCGTCGCGGCGAGTCCAGCTGGCTAATACCGCACAGGCCTCAGCGGTTTGCACCGGACCACCGGCACCAATCATACCGGGTGTTACCGCGCACAATTGCAGCAAGTCATCCAACCACAGTTCGGCCGCCATGTGACGATTATTAAAAATGAGATCCTGCATTTGTTGGCGAGTAAATTTAGTACCGGGTAGACCGTCGCTACCATCAATCCGCTGCTTGGTCATAAGCAGTCCGAGACGGGTGCGCATCCGCCGCTCAGTACCTTCGTCGCCAATAATACGAAAAAAGCCTTCAAGAGGCTGTTCAGGGCTCGATAGCCAATAACTGTCGTTCGAGTTAGTGAGGTAATCGCGACGAATCAACCAGGGCATATTGTCAGGGCCAATAATACCGGTTTGCACCGCATCGGCGTCATTATCCCAGGCACAAGCAGCCCGCGAACCGTCTAACACCGGTAAACCCAAGGTATTTGCTGTGGCCACGCCAAGAGGTGACGCGCACTCTAGGGCCTTTTGATCCGAGACATTTGGCGTCACCGAAATATCCGCGTACAAGGCCTCGCCATTACTGTCGGCAGCAATGGTGTTCACCCAAGGGATACCTTGATTGCGCTGCATTATTGCCAATAACTCGCGGACACTCTGCGCGCGATTGGTTTCCACAAAATGATTTAAATAGCGGAAATTAAGCGCATTGGCGTCGGCCAGAGCGAACGCCACTGCAGGGGTCCACGGAAATACCGGTAAACCCAGTATCTCGGTCAACACCGGCCCCCAGCGCGTTGAGTAAAGGGTACGAGATACCGCAGTGCCATCAGCAAGCTCAACACTTAATTCTTGGGCAAGCATCGCTTCCGGCTGACCGTCGACTAAATAGGAGGTCGGGTCGCCCGGCACCAACGTTAATTGATAGGGCGTAAATCGCCACGCCGACGACACGGTATGGCTCCACGCCAAGTTCTGGGTATGCCCAATTAAGATCATGGGCACGCCAAACAAAGCTGAACCCGTCGTATCTAATGTACCGGGAATAGTCATATGCGCTTGATGGAAACGCTCAGCGCCATCCCAAGGGAAATGCGGATTCCCCAATAGCATACCCTTGCCGTTTGCCGTTGCTTCAGAACCCAGCGCAATCGCATTACTGCCAATTTGAATACCCTGCCAAGCCTCACCAAGCTGCTGTGCGATCTGCTCGGGGCTCGACGTATTCGCGCTCAGCGAGTTTGGTCCCGGCGGTTGCGCGCTACCAATGCCATTAATTGCCACGGCCGAGCTACCGAGCAAGGCCAGCTGGTAAAAACGACGGTACACATCCAATTCGGTAATCGGCCTCACCCAGCTCGCACCACGGCACGTGGGATCAGGTAGGTTTTCAACACCAACATCGCGCAGGTAGCGGTTGTATCCCGCCACATAACCCTTCACCAGCGCTTGGGCCTCAGGCAAAGGCCCCAGTGGCGGCGCCTGTGCCATTAGATTTTCCACGCGCTGTTCGGCGTTAATTAATTTAAAGAAAAAATCTGAATTTAAATTATTATTGGTGGTGCCATTACCCGTCATGGTCCAACTGGCATCAGGCCCAAAGTATTTTGACCGTTCGCCAGACACCGTCACATAGACATCGGCAATAGTGCAAATATTATCTTCGGCAAAGGCGTAGCTATAGCCATAGCCGATACCGGCGTAGTCATTGGCTTTAATATGCACCATGCCGTACTCACCGCGACGAATTTCCGCGCGGAAAGCACTGTCCTCCACCACAGGGTCAATAGGCTTTTGGCCACTCGAATAGGAATTACCTCCGCCACAAGCGGAAATCAACAGGCTCACTGTAGCAATATAAATACTGCGATTTATCATTTATACATCCATCTATTTATTTAAGACTGCGACAACTAATTATTATTCAAATAGCCGCATTTAAAGCTGGTTTAGCCTTCACCATTCACGTCAGCACTCTTGAGTGAGGCATGGAAAACAATCGCAAAATCTATTATTGAAAACACGTCACGCCCGCCCTCGGCACCCAATGCACAGGCCAAAGCACAAGGCGCGCAAAGACACATAATATACACTAAGTAACTTAATACCAAGGTCTGACCCTAAGCCCAAACTCCCCGCTCTGGCGTTGCCTAAACCGACTCACGCACCTTGCTGCAATGTGTTCACTTTAGAGTGAGCTAAATGCACGGGCGATAAACTACCCTGCAAGCTCAGGCGCGGCTCATAGTTTTTACGAAGGTTTAATAGCCGCAAACAGACTTTTCGCAGGCAGTGTAAATGGAAATAAAAAACGAGGGAGGGACGAGTAAAACGAGCCGCCCCGAACGGAGCGGCTCAAATAGACTTAAACTAGCTCAATTGCCACAGCGGTGGCTTCGCCGCCGCCAATGCATAGGCTGGCAATGCCACGTTTCAAACCGCGATTACGTAAGGCGTGAATCAAGGTCACCACAATGCGCGCCCCAGAGCAGCCCAGCGGATGCCCCAGCGAACACGCGCCGCCATTCACATTGATCTTTTCTAGCGGAATACCTAGGAGCTTATGGGGTAGCAATGCAACCATGGCAAAGGCTTCGTTTATTTCAAACAAATCGACATCGCCCGCCCCCCAGCCAAGGCCCTTCATCAACTTTTCAACCGCGTACACCGGCGCGACTGGGAATTGCTCTGGCGCGCCAGCATGACGAGAATAAGCTAGGATTTTGGCCAAGGGCTCAGCGTCTAGGCCGCTACCAATTAATAAGGCCGCCGCACCGTCAGAAATAGAACTGGCATTAGCAGCCGTTATGACCCCCTCCTTAGAGAACGCGGGGCGCAACTGACGAATTTTTTCGGGGCGCGCATTGCCCGGCTGCTCATCATCACTGTGACCATCGTGAGCGGCAATCTCATTGATGAAAGCGCCTGACTTTTGGGCTGCCAGCGCACGTTCTAGTGACATTAGCGCATAATCATCGAGTTCCTCGCGGGTAAAATGATGCTCTGCTGCAACTTGCTCAGCCACCAAGCCCATTAACTTACCGGAATAAGCGTCCTCTAGACCGTCGACAAACATAGCATCGCGCAGCTGGCCATGACCTAGGCGATAACCTTGGCGGGCGCGATCCATAAGATACGGCGCCAAGCTCATGTTCTCCATACCGCCAGCAATCACCAGTTTGCTGCTACCCGCTTTGATTTGATCCATGCCGCTCATAATAGACTGCATACCTGAGCCGCAGACTTTACTTACCGTTACACAGGGCGTCGCCTCGCTCAAACCGGCTTTTAACGCAGCTTGCCGCGCAGGCGCCTGACCAATACCGGCAGATACCACATTCCCCATCAGCACTTCATCGATGCGCTCAGCAACATCAAAGCCCTCGCACGCGGCTTTAATTGCAGTTGCCCCTAACTCCGGCGCGCTGGCCTTCACAAACTGGCCGTTTAAGCCGCCCAGGGCGGTACGCTTAGCGGAATAGATAAATGTCATGGCAGAGTCCTGTGTCGTCAAATCGAAGGATTAATCATTAAGATGCTTGAGTTTCATTCAATGCGCGATAAACCTAGCATGAGCTGCTCTGCTTATACGCTAAGATACAGCGGCGGCAGTCCCGCCGCTTAACGGCGCAATAATAACATACGTGATTAAAACACCGTAAACTGCGGCACTATTTAGCTCATTGCCGTGGCTGCACTACAAATCTACGGAATGCTTTATTAGCAGGTAATATAAGCGTGCGGAATCTATAAAGCTGGCGGTAGACACTCGTTCATCAGTGCCGTGCATTCCCGCCAACTCATCTGGCCCAACCTCAAGCCCAAGAAAGCGGTAGCTGGCATCACTTATCTCCTCAAAGTGGCGGGCGTCGGTCGCGCCAACCACAAGGCGCGGCGCAACAGTGGTGTCTGGTCGCACTTGCCGAATAAGTTGACTCAAAACTTTAAACCCCGAGGAATTAAGCGGGGCAAGCTTTGAAGGATTATTAGAAAAATCACTGTATAGCGAGACTTCGATGTGGGGATCGTCAATAACCTCGGTCACGTATTGAATTACCGACTCGACAGTGTCACCGGGCAATATCCGAAAATTGACCACGGCCTCGGCACTGTGCGGTAGTACATTATCCTTTACCCCAGCCGTCATCATTGTTGCGGCCGTGGTCGTACGAATACCTGCAGCGGTGGTTGGCATCTCGGCCAGAGTTGCCTCGGCCAGCGGTCCGAACAGCCACAAATTGGCAAACACAAGCCGCTGGACAAACGGCGCCTTGGCACCCAGCGCCATAATCGTGTCGCGGGTAAAGCTAAGATCAGCCGGAAAGGGATTATTCTCTAAACGGTTAATTGCCCGCGCCACCAAGCCCAAGGCGGTATGACGCGGCGGCATTGAGGCGTGACCACCCACCCCGCGAGCCGTGATTTTTAAACTGGTATAGCCCTTTTCCGCGGGGCCGATTAGCGCCACCCGGCCATCCACACCAGGGATCAAGCCCTTGGTAACAAAACCACCTTCGTCTAGCAAAAAGCCAAGACGCACATCACGCTCGGCCAATATCGCCGCCATGGCTTTAGCACCTTCGCCGCCCACTTCTTCGTCGTGACCAAAGCCAAAATATATTGCCCGCTCAGGCACAAAGCCCTCGGCCAGCAAGCGCTCCGCCGCCTCTAACAAACTAATTAAACTGCCCTTATCATCAAGGGCGCCGCGCCCCCATATAAAGCCGTCGGCGACCACCCCCGCAAACGGCGGATGCGTCCATTCCTCTTCACTACCCCCACTCACCGGCACCACATCTTGGTGGGCTAAAAACATGATAGGGGTCTGCTCGCCACTAGCCGGCCAGTGCAGTAACAGCGACTGGCCAGCCACCACCTCCACCTCGAGCTGACTAAATACCCGCGGGTAGCGCTCTTTCAAAAAGGCGTGAAATGCGGCAAACGCCGCAGCGTCTGGGGGCTGATCTCCACCTCGCGATACCGTGGGTATCTGTATAGCAGCACTTAAGCTGGCAATGGCGCGGGCCTCATCCCAGTTAAGGCTAGCCGATGTTTCGAGCGGCGGCGCATCAGCGCCAAATTGCCAGCCCCGCAGGAGCACAACCGCGCACAATAATATTAGGGCGACCAGCGCCCCGGCCAATAGCTTTTTCATAATCTATGCCTTACTGAAACTGGTAACTCACTTCAAGACCAAAATGACGCGGTGCGCCAGGCACCCGATTCGCCACACCAATCACGCTGGTTACTGCAATTCCGCCAACGAAATAAGGGGTGTCTTTAAGGTTATTGATATACGCGCTGACATTTAGGCGCTCATTCACTTCCCACATCAGCCGACCATTGTAGGTCTCGTATTGATCAATAAAGGAGCTATCGTAATTGCCGCTAAGATAATCGGTGCCGATAAAAATCTCATCAGAATAGTAGTACTGGAGACTGGGTACGAATAATCCTAAATCCGTGGGCCAATCGTACTGAACCACCAAGCCCCGCACATTTTGAGGCACTTGGGGAAAGGCTTCATTGCTACGATCGACAATGGCAAAACCATCGGCGGTATTGGTGCCCAAATCGTATTCAATAAAATCGCCGTCGGTGTATCCGGCATTGGCATTAACCGTCCAGTTACCCAGCAGTGCCGTTAACTCCAATTCAAAACCGTCAACCACTGCCTTACCGGCGTTACCGGTGAACTGCACCACTTCGGTATTGGTATTGCCACGTTCATACAGCGCCACCTGCAAATCGGTGTAGTCCAGCTGGTAGACTGCCACATTAAATCGCAGGCGCTGATCAAGGGCGTCAATCTTCACGCCGAACTCGGTATTACGCACTTGCTCGGGCTCAAACTGCTGAATATTGGAGCCGGTTTGGGTAGAGCGCACATCGAGGCCACCCGACTTAAAACCGTCACTTACCGTCACATAGGCAATCAAACTATCGAGATTTAAGCGGCTGGCGAGCTCATCCGGCGCAATCATATTGGCTGTGAACAGTGGCGTGAATTCAGAGAATGTGGTGCTGCCCGCAATCGACGGCAAAAAAACCAGAGGTACTTCCGGGGCCTGATAGGCAAAGTATTGATCGCGACTAACAGGGCTATAGATACCGTCCATGGCGTGCACAACTGGCGTGATGATGGCAGGGTTACTGCCAATCTGGGCATTGAGGCGATTTGCGTATTCCTCGTAATCTGGCACCACCATGGTGTGAATACTGCTGCGCTCCTCTTCGGTATAACGCAGCCCCAAGGTGAGTTGCAGCCAATCGTAAACATCCCACGACGCCTGCGCAAAAATCGCCTTAGTTTCATTTTCATAGTCCGCCAAGGAGGCGGTATTAGCCTGGACAGGCAATAATAATTCCGACGGCACCGGCAGCGGCACCGGTAAACCAACCGCGGCACTGGCGGGAATACCGACCAAACCGTTGTCGCCAACCTCAGTACCATCAAGGGTATTCGTCAACTCCTCTCGTGCGTAGAACACCCCAAAGGTCAGGTTCAAGGTATCGTCGAGCAGACTGCCATTAAACTTTAGTTCTTGGGTAAATTGATTGCGCTCGGCGTCTGGCGCGGTCATGCCGCCGCCCGCAAACACCACATTACCAGCGTTGGGCCCCACGCTAACACTCCGCACTGCGGTGCCGTCGGAATCGCCACTGATGCGAATATTGTTCTGAAAGGCGTAGCTGGTAATGCTTTCCATATCAAAGCCCAGCACCGGCAAGCGCAGGGTCAGGGCGTGCATCTGGTTATCGATGGCGTATACCGCATCATCGTCGTTTTGACTCACGGCAAACTGGTCTGCCAAGGCCGTGCTGGCGTCACAGGCCGCCTGCAAGTTTTCACCGCCGTCGCCGCGATAAACCCCCTGCGTCAAGATTGCGCCACTGTTCTGAAATTGACAGTTATACGGTGTACCGCGCTCGTCTATCCGGCTAAAAAAGCTAAAGAAATCAAGCTCGAGGCTGTCGTTCACATCCCAAATAGTGCGTTGGGAAAACGCCGTGCGATCTTCATCAAATAAATTATGGCTAGACGCCGCATTCTCAATATAGCCATCACTACGCTTAGAGCTCAGCGCAAAACGTGTACTAATCGCATCGCCAGCCCAGGGCACATTAGCATTTAGCTTAGCGTCTTTACGGCCATCGCTGCCCAGCGTAACTCGAGCAGACAATTCCAGCGCATCGATATGTGGGCGCTTAGAATCCACCAACAGCGCACCGCCAATATTGTTTTTACCAAACAAGGTTCCCTGGGGGCCGCGCAGCACTTGAATATTTGCCACATCTACGGCATCGAGGAGCTGGGCATCCGAGCGCGGCACATACACCCCATTTAAATAAATACCCACGCCGGGGTCTAACACCGGATTACCAGAGCGCTGGCCAATGCCGCGAATAAATATGGCGGGGGCTTTGTAATTGGTTTGCGAGAACTGCAGGCTGGGGCTAAGGGTTTCGACATCGGCAATAGAGCTAACCCCCATCGCCTCTAAGTAATCTGAGCCCAAGGCCGTCACTGCCAATGGGGTTTCCTGAAGGCTTTCTTCCCTTCGGCGGGCCGTGACCACCACCTCTTCGAGTACGGCTTTAACACGGGGCGTCGTCGATGACTCCGCGTGCAAGAATCCAGAGCCAAGCAATAACGGCGATAAAACCGACACCCCCAACCCCCAAGCCTGTAGCCGCAGCATAAAACACTCCCCAATAAATTATTATTTATGGGCCACATCCTAGCTTGTTACAAAGAATTAACCAATGTTCTCATAGAAAACATTCATGAATTTTTCTCCACAACGCCTTACCCGCTCATTAAATTAGCAAGCCGCGCACCGTCACAAAGCCAAAATTGAGGAGGGAAATACACTTTGATATAGTTAACGGCCGGTACACATGCCAGTAACAGCAAGCGGAATGTAGCTCAGCTTGGTAGAGCACTGCGTTCGGGACGCAGGGGTCGGAGGTTCGAATCCTCTCATTCCGACCAATCCAAAATATGCGCAGCACACTCACTTTCGGCGACGGCCGACAAACTCAACAATGGCTTTCGAATCAGGCTAAGTGTAGTGATCTATTACACCAACGCCGAACAAAAACCATTTGCCAACACTGCTGACACGAGCTCATATTTTTTGGTGTAAAACAAGAAATGTAAGCATTCATTCTTACTCTTGGCGCGAAGGCATATAACACGACCTTGCGCCCAGCCCGGCACACTAGGCAAAGATAATTTTTAAAAACCAGCTAGGGCAATTTATCAAATTAATGGAATAGATTTATTCTGAATACTCGCCTTCTGGAATCATCATTAATCGCCCCATCACTCAATAAGAGAAGCCTGCCAAACTAACGTTAACTATTTCGCCAGCACCGCCGCTATAACCGCAACATTTGCGATATCTTCGGCAGAGCAACCACGGGATAAGTCCATCCACGGTTTGGCAAAGCCCTGCAGAACCGGGCCAATTGCTTTTGCACCGCCAATGCGCTCCGCGATTTTGTAGCCAATATTGCCTGCGTTTAAATCTGGAAAAATAAATACATTGGCCTTACCTGCAACAACCGAGTTCGGCGCCTTTTTCTGAGCAATTTCCGGCACCAAGGCCGCATCAAATTGCATTTCGCCGTCAACCGCCAACTCCGGACACGCAACTTGCACGTGTTCCAGCGCGGCTCTAACTTTCTCAACATTGGGGTGTTCTGCCGAGCCTCTGGTCGAGAATGAAAGCAGTGCGACGCTTGGTGTCTGGCCAGTTAGCAATTCATGACTCTTTGCGCTGCAAATAGCAATGTCGGCAAGGGCTACGCTATCGGGGTCAGGGTTCACTGCGCAATCACCAAAACTGAGTAAACGCCCGTCACGCAGTTCCATAATAAAGATACTGGACACCTGCTTTGCGCCTTTAGCCAAACCCAGCCCCTGAATACCTGCACGCAACACGTCGGCAGTGGTTGCTATCGAGCCCGCCACACAGCCATCAGCATAGCCCAGCCTGACGAGCAGCGCCGCCAGCAACAAGGGGTTCTCAAGCGCCACCCTCGCCTTGTCCAAGGTCATTCCCTTAGCGGCACGAAATTCAGTCAAGGCCGCCGCTGCGCGTTCACGCCAGTCATTGGCATCACTCAGTTCAGAGAACACCTCAACACCCTTCGGCGCGGTAAGCACTCCGTCAGGCAGCGTAATAAACACAATCTGAACAATATTTTGGGCAGCCAATTCTGCTGCGGCCTGCATAACACGTGGATCTGCGCTTTCCGGCAATAAGATCCGTTTTCTATTCGTCATCGCCGCATGGCGAAGCTGATGAATAATCCCTGTCATACCCAGCCCTTTCTGTAAATTGCGCAGTTTTTAATAATGTGCAATGCAAAAAGGCAGACGCAAAGCGCCTGCCTTCATTGTTTCATCGCAAATGAACATCAACATGCAGAAGCTTAAGCTATTGCAGTCGTTGTCGCACGCGGATTATGCCAAAAGTTCGTCGGGCACGTCCATTTCCATAAACAGTAACGCTAGACCATGAACCTTACCCTGAGCATCCATAATCAGTGTTTCAGTACCGCCACCACCGAGTGAATCTTCCAAAATAAAATTCAGCGCGTTGAGGTTATCTAACTCATAGCGCGTCACTGTACCAAAGCAGATTTCTTTAAAGTGCTCTTTTACCAACTCGGTGGTCAGTGTCTTTTTAAGAAACTGATATATCGCCGGGGTGCGAGCTTTAATACCCACATTGGAACCGTCGCCTTTATCACCGCTGCGGGCAATGGCAATATCCATCAACTGTACTTTAGCCATGATTATACTTCCTCTACCGTAACGGTGGTGGTGACTTTGGTTTTGTCGATCAACGCCGGCCAGTAGCCAACAATCTCGGTTGGCCGTGGACGACCCGCCGCAAATCCAGTAACACCCACAGGGCCGCTAGTAATCAGTGGCGCAACTTCCCTGCCAAGTAGATTAAGCAATTCTTTGTTCTGGCTCTTTGCGCCAACACGCAACAACACTTCTGCAGGCTCTTCGTTCTGCTTCACAATGCCCTTGTAGCAAACATTGGTGCCAAACACTTCTACGAAGCGATCTTCTTCTGGAATCGGCGTACCGTAAAGGGCCACACGGTCAAACAAAATTTGTGCTGCTAGCTCGGCTTTCTGAACCGCATCTGGCGCGGTATAAGTCAGAGTACCAACAATCTTGTAGCCGTTTTCATATGACATCGACACTTTGTAAGTCGGCGTTGGCGCACTACCCTTAATACCAGATACACGCACGCGGTTCTCGCCATCTTGCTCTAGCTGAATGGTGGTGAAGTCGGTCTGGCAGTCTGGTCCAAGGTAACCCTTTGGATCACCTAGCTCATACAGCAACTGCGAAGAGATGGTATCGATATTGACCAAACCACCAGTACCTTCGTGCTTAGTAACAACAAATGTGCCGTCAGCTTTGGCCTCTACAACTGGGTAGCCAATGCGAGCAAAATCGGGCACAGATTTCCAATCGCAGTAGTTACCACCGGTGCACTGGGCGCCACATTCTAGAATATGACCCATAACCGTACCGGCAGCTAGCTTGTCGAAATCGTCCATCGACCAGCCAAATTCATAAATCAGCGGCGCAAGTACTACCGAGGGGTCGGTAGCGCGGCCAGTAACTACAATGTCAGCGCCCTGGGCCAAAGCGTCAGCAATCGGCTTAGCGCCGATATACACGTTGGCGCTCGACATTCTGCTCAGCACTTGCTCAACACCTTCGCCGGTATCGAGGTTTTTAAACGCTTCTCCGGACTTCATCAGCTCGGGAATCTGGTCGAGGATATCGTCGCCTTCGACAATACCGATTTTAATGCCGGTCAAGCCTAATTCTTTAACAACTTCTTTTATCGCCTTCAAGCAGCCCTGAGGGTTAACACCACCAGCGTTGGCAATAACTTTAATGCCTTTTTCTTTACACGTTGGCAGAATCTCTTTCAGCATCGACACGAAGTCAGTGGCGTAGCCCAGCTCGGGGTTGCGCAGGCGCTGCTTCTGCATAATGCTCATGGTTACTTCGGCCAAATAATCCAGCGTCAGATAATCCAGCGGGCCTTCCGACACCAGACGCTTGGGTCCGAGGAGACTGTCGCCCCAAAAACCCTGTCCGTTGGCGATCAGTACGGTTTTGTCACTCATAGTCAGTACCTATAGATCGTGTAAAAAAATGGCGCACCACAATTGCAGTGCTTGGCTTACTCGTTTAATTCGTTCCAAGCAGCTAACTGCCTAGATAATTAACATAATTGCGCGATCCAACAGGTCTCAAACGATCCAGTTGGGTTTACGCTTTTCTAAGAATGCGGTTAAGCCCTCTTGGCCTTCGGTGCTACCCCGGGTTTCTGCAATACGCTTGCTGCTGTCGGCAATGAGCTCGGGGGTAATTTCACGGTTCGCGTAGTCCATAATTAGGCGCTTCGCCTCAGCAACGCCCCGTGGACCATTGCGCAAAAGGCTTTTTAAGATACGCTCAATACCTTCATCCAAATGCGCTTCAGACTCAACCAGCTCAGTAACCAAGCCCAACTCTCTGGCTTTGGCCGCATCAATAAGCTCTGCGGTAGTAAAGTAGCGCCGCGATGCGCGCTCGCCAATTGCGTTAATAACATAGGGGCTGATGGTTGCCGGAATCATCCCGACCTTAACTTCACTTAAGCAGAATGCCGCCGCTGGTGAAGCCACCGCAATATCGCAACAACTCACCAAACCTACACCGCCACCAAAAGCTGCGCCTTGCACTCTGGCAATGGTCAACTTTGGTAAGGTATTTAAACGACGTAGCATTTCTGCCAGCAATTCCGAGTCACGAAGATTCTCTTCATAGCCGTATTGGGCCATGCGCCGCATCCAGTTCAGGTCGCCGCCAGCACAAAAGCTCTTGCCAGTAGACGCCAAAATTAGCGCTCTTACTGAGTCATCTTGCGCCGCTTTGGTAAATGCCTCGCTCAGCGCTGCAACTACGGTGTCATCGAAGGCATTGTGAATTTCTGGCCGAATAAGGGTAACTGTCGCAACGCCGCGGGCATCTACAGTGTATTGAATTGGAGCGTCTGCCATGGTGTATGTCTATCCTCTACTCAATGAAATTGCTGAATTTTAGGCACAAAAAGTAACATGCTCTGCGATTTCTCAACCATTCAGCAATACAATGATTAAAATATACTACACATGCGAACCTTTCGCTAGCTTTTATATTGACGGAAATCCGTCTATCGAAGAACAGACCGCTGCCTGTTAGCCTAAGCGGTATTAAAAATGCAATTCAAACAATAAGCAAAAGGTGAATTCACGATGAAAATGAACTTTGAGCAAATAAAAGCCGCCTTTGACCAGGAAACCGCCCAGCGCAAACTCGTTCGCAAGCGCGACGAAATTCCCATGGCATTCGAAGACATTACCACCGACTGGCTAGACGACGTCCTGGGCGCCAAGGCCAATGGCAGCACGGTAACCGGTTTTACCCTCGGGCCAGAGGACGAGGGCACATCGAGCCGTCGCCGCATTGAAATTCAGTACAGCTCGGAACAGCACACCCTGCCTAGCAGCGTGTTCTGTAAGGCTACATTTACCCTGCCCAGCCGCTGCCTACTGGGCATGAACGGCGCCATTGAAGGTGAAGTAAAGTTTTACAATATTGTTCGACCACAACTCGATATCGAAGCGCCTACCGCCCGCTTTGCCAATTTCAATCCAAACACCCTGAATTCCATCGTCATGCTCGACGACATGACCGGCAGCGTGACCTTTAGCGACCACACCACAGTCATTACTGAACAGCTTGCCAAGGAGCAGCTGGGGATTCTCGCCAAACTCCACGGCAAGTACTATCAAAGTGCGGCATTACAAGGCGAGCTGTCCTACCTCAATACGTGGTCGGATTTTTTTACGATTACCGCCAACGAGGCAGGTTTCGGCCCCCAGGCCGACATCGGCTTTCGTGAAGCAAAAGAAGTTATTCCCGCAAATTTATTTAAAAAGGCCGATCAAATTTGGCCGGCCACCCTCGCCAGTGTCAATGCGCATAAAAGCCTGCCCCACACCGTGGTTCACTCCGATGTTCACCTGAAAAATTGGTATATCACCGCCGACAAACACATGGGGTTGAGCGACTGGCAATGTATGTGTGTTGGTCACTGGGGGCGCGACTTGGCCTATGTCTTATCAACCAGCTTAACCATAGGCGATCGCCGCGCGTGGGAAAAAGACCTTATCCAATACTACCTAAAAGAGCTGAAGGCCAATGGCGGCCCAGACACGCCCTTTGGCGATGCATGGAATTACTACCGCCAGAACCTCTTCGGCGCCCTAGCATGGTGGACACCGGTACTCAGCCCCAACCCCGATGTGCCCGACATGCAACCCCGCGACACCAGCTTAGAATTCATTAGCCGCATGACCCACGCAATTGACGACACCCAAGCCCTAGACAGCCTGTGATGCTTCGCACAATCAGGTAACAAAAAACGGGCCCGATTGGGCCCGTTTTTTGTTACTAGGCAGCATTCCTGCCGCCACAAATTAGCGATTAAAAACTGTAGCGCACCGCAACCCCGTAAGTCGCTGGCGGCGCCGCCGAAACAAAATCACCAAAGGTACTTTGCTGCGAGTAATACGAGTACTCGCTATCGAGCATATTGCGAGCATAAAGCCGGAAGCGCCACGCTTCATCCTTGGTGGTAAGGGCAACTTCGGCATTCAAAACATCATAGCTGTCTTGCTCGGTACGGTTGTCTGGCTCCCAGTAGAAGCCGTCGTTGTAGTAATAAGAAACATTGTAGTTAACCTCCCCCAACGCGGTATCTTGGCGGTAATTAGCGCTAATATTTGAGGTGAATTTTGGCGCGCGGGTCATTTCATTACCAGCGAGATCAGCAAAGCTTTGTTCGTTACCTGAGCCACTCGACTTTGGCGATATCACAGGACCGGCGTCAAAATTGGTGTACTCGGTCTCTAGCAGCGCCACCGCGACGTTAATATCGAAATTATCGGTAACGTAATATTGGGTCTCGACCTCTGCACCGTACATTTCCGAATCGCCAACATTAAACAAAAATACCGCACCACCGAGAATTTGCTGCAACTGAAGGTTTTGGAAGTCGTAATAGAACAATGAGGCATTCACCCGCAAACTACGATCAAGGAAGTCGCCTTTAAAACCCACCTCATAGGCATCAAGCTCTTCAGGATCAACCGGCTCCGGCGCACTGCCGGTGACCACAAGGGTATTGTAAACACCACTTTTAAAGCCTCGGCTGTAACTTGCATACAGCAGCACATTGTCTTTTAACTCGTGGTCTAACGCCAAGCGCCAACTAGGTGAGGTCCAGCTTTCATCCGCAGTAAAGGGGGCCACATTACTACCAACAGTAGTGGCGCCGGAAAGCTCGCGCTTGTCTTTGGTATAGCGCGCCCCAAGCGTTGCCTTGGTGGCCGAGCTGATATCGTAACTCCCCTGAGCGTATGCGGCATACGAGGTGGTTTCCTGTAGAGAGTCCACGCCAATATTGGCACTCGGCGTTGCAACGACAGTATCGTCATAGGCGGCGTCTGCATTGAGATAATACAAGCCTGCTGTCCACTGCAGGGCGCCATCCCCGGTCGAATTTAGCTGAAACTCCTGACTAAACTGCTCGGTATACTGGCGGATATAGAAGTTAACCACTTCGCTGGGGCCGGAGTCTTGATCGAGTAAATAATTCAATTCACTTCGGGTTTTAGCGGTGGTTGAAATTAATTCAAAGTGCTCAAAATCGCGACGATATTTACCAGAAAAAGAATCGGTAGAGGTGTCTGCCAGTGGCTCCTGATTGGTGTTTATATCCTGATAATCACCGGTATTAGTACCGCCACCGGTTGCGGTGGTGCCCACTGCCGCTTGACGAGCAATACCCACATCACTGCGCCGATTAGCGCGCAGCGCGCTCAAAACCAAACTGCTATTGTCATCAATATCAAATAGCACTTTACTGCGCAGCGAACTGCTCTCTTCTCCTGGCCGCTCTTCTCCGCGAGTAATATTGTCGCCGTAGCCTTTATCGCGGTTTAGGTAAAATGCCGACAGGTCGATGGCTACCGAATCAGTTAAACCGGTGCTGGCATACGCGTCTGTGCGCAGCTCGCCATAGCTGCCGTAGCTCAAGCCAAGCAACCCGGAGGTTTCATGCGTGGGATCTTTAGTGATTACGTGAATTAGACCGCCGGTGGCATTGCGACCAAACAGCGTACCCTGCGGCCCCCGCAGCACTTCAACCCGCTCGATATTATTAAAGTCCATTACCGAGCCCGCCATAGACGAGTAGTAAACCCCGTCTACATAGGTCGATACACTGCTCTCATCACCAACCGAGGAGTTTTTTGTGCCCACACCCCGAATAAACGGGGTGGCTGAACCCACTTGCCGACTAAATTGTAAATTGGGAACGACCTGCGTTAATTCATCCGAGCCACTTATGCCAGTTTTTTCCAGCATGCTTGCCGATGCTGCAGTAATGGCAATAGGTACATCTTGGACATTTTCCGCACGCTTTTGGGCGGTCACGATGACCTCCTCGAGCTCCGCATAAGTTGCCAGCGAAGGCATAATAAGAAATGCGCCCAATAATCTCGCCGCATTAAGCTTAACTTTGTGCATAAACAAACCTCGTCGATTATTTATATTATTTGAGTAAACAGGCAGACTTAAACTTAGCAGACTATTAATTAGCATGCGATATTTACGCAAACAAAATTACTACCAATAACAAGCTAAATTAAATACAAATACACAGAGAGCTTTGGTGCGACGTTTTACGCAATAAGGGGACAATATTAGTGGCTTAACGCGGCAATCAATGCGGTGCGACTGTGGACATCGAATTTTTTGTAAATTCGCCGCAGGTGATTTTCAATCGTATACTCAGACAAGGCCAAGCAGGCGCTAATCTGTTTATTGCTAAAACCCCGCAGCATTTGCGCTACCACGTCTTTTTCTCGCGGCGTCAGGAGCATTTGATGCCGCACAGGAATATCAGCAAGAGGGCGTGCTGATTTACTCAGCTCATTTTCTCGGCAGGCAGCCAGGATACCGTTGTCGATTAAATGGTCTGCTGCGCTCATTAACCAGCTTTGGGTTTTCGCTACAGCACTCTCCGCATAAATATGCCGAGACTGGCGCGCGCCATTACCCAATAGCATACCCGCCACCAAGTAAAACCGCCGACTTAACCGCCGCGACAAAGCCGCAGTTTCTATATAGCCAGCCCCGCGCAGTGCATGAGTATAATAATTTGCTGCCGCGCCAAACTGCTTGGCGGGCAAATGCGACATACCAAGCTCGCCCCCTCCCAATAACGCATTACTAACGCCGCCGTGGGGCAACAAGGGATCATCGCGGAACACGCCCTGCCGATAGACCGTAAGCAGTTCTGGCGCAATACCGGTATTGTGCAAAAAACGGATCGACGGGCCGTCACCAGACACATCGTAAAGGAATAAGGCCAGCTCGCTCGCGCGGCTAGTGCGCAGTACATCACAACTGTAAGCGGCGTTAAGTGAATTAAACTCCGCGACCGGGCTGAGGGACATAGGATGCATCCTCGTCGCAAACTTACTTGGCCACACCGCAGGATTTTATAAAATTATAAGGCGGCGCAACACGTGTAAACACAAAACAAACATCGACGATGAGCTACTTGCTTGCGCAGCACACCGTCGATGTTTAGCAAGATTTAAATGAACTTACGAAAATTTGGTTTACGCTTCTCATTAAAGGCATTAACGCCTTCTTTAGACTCGTCAGTGTCGTAGTACATTTTAACCGCATTCAGCGCCATCATGCTGGTGCCGCGAATTGACTCGCTGTCGCAGTTGAATGAACGCTTCGCCAAGGCCATTGCCGTTGGGCTGTGCTGCAGCATGGTTTCACACCAGCTGGTTACTTCAGCCTCGAGCTCAGCAGCGGGGACCACTTTGTTTACTAGGCCCATATCGGCCATTTCTTGAGCGGTATAACGCTTACACATATACCAAATTTCGCGGGCTTTCTTCTCGCCAACAATCCGCGCGAGGTAGGCCGTGCCCCAGCCAGCATCAACAGAACCTACTTTAGGGCCAACCTGCCCCATCTGCGCGGTATCTGCAGCAATGGTCAGGTCACAAATCGTTGCCAGCACATGCCCACCACCAATAGCATAACCGTTGACTGCGGCAATAACCGGCTTAGGAATATCCCGAATAGCTGACTGCAACTCATCAATAGGCAGACCAACAACGCCACGACCATCGTAGTCGCCGTCGTGATTAGACTGATCGCCACCGGTACAAAATGCTTTATCACCAGTACCTGTTAACACCACAACACCAACGGTTTTGTCGCTAGCAGCAGTCAAAAAAGCGTGGATCAGCTCTTCAATGGTTTTGCCGCGAAAAGCGTTATAAACCTTAGGGCGGTTAATAATAATCCACGCCGCACCGTTGCGGTTTTCGTAAATAATGTCTTCATAAGGTGTAGTAGCAAACATAATGTATTCCTCTTAAATTAAAAGACCTTGGCAGCGCCCCTTTTCAGGGGCGGAGCTCAACGGCATTAACTCATGGTTAAACCACCAGAAATGGAGATTGCTTGCCCGGTCATATAGGCGGCGTCGTCGCTGCCTAAAAAGGCGATCATGCCGGGGTAATCTTCTGGTTGCGCCATGCGACGCAGAGGAATGCCTCTGGCCATAGACTCTTTCCATTTCTCAGCTTCGGCACCCGTGCCAACAACCGCCGCCATTGCTGGGGTATCTGTGGGACCAGGGCAAACCGCATTAACAAGGATATTGCTGCGCGCCAGTTCGCGGGCCATCGACTTAGTAAACGCAATAGTGCCGCCCTTACAGGCGGAGTAAACCGCTTCATTGCTGGTGCCAACACGGCCCGCATCGGAAGCCACATTCACCACCCGACCACCTTTGCGCTCCACCATCCGCTTACACACGGCAGAGTGCAGATTGATAGGGCCGAGCAAATTCAGGCTAATAATTTTTTGCCACAAATCTGGGCCAGTCGTTAAGAAAGGCGCAGGCTTATCCCAACCAGCATTGTTAACCAGCAGCCAAATTGGGCCTAATTCGGCTTCAACCTTAGCGACGGATGCTTCTACTGCATCAAGATTAGTAATATCCGTCATAAACGGCACTACAGACCCAGCCGCACCCGCCGCTTTGGACTTTTCTGCCACCGCTGCCGATGCCTCGGGATTAATATCAAATAGGGCGACATGACAGCCCTCTGCAGCCAAACGAAGTACTATCGCTTCACCAATACCGCTACCACCACCGGTTACAATCGCTATTTTTCCCGATAAGCCTTTCAAAACACACCTCTCTTCTATCGTCTGAGCCTAGTGTAGGCGCCATTACTGTCTACACTGTGTAACCACATATTGCGGCCTTATCTTCGGCGACACGGCATTTCGTCGCCACTGATTCTCATTATAGACACAGCCTTAGCAACCTTACAATACGCTTGCTATTGTTTTGCATACTAATTAAAATTGTAATATAAGCTAAGCCACACTTTAGACGGGCACCAAACACGCAGGCGTGGGGCACTATGCTACCTTAAGTCGAACGCTGAGGTAGCAATGAAATACTAGCCCAAATCGACGTAACAACTCATAATTTGCAGCAGCTTAATAATGGGCAGTGCAAGCAACGCGCGAGGGATGCCAACAGTGTCTACAACGGATGATTTGTTAGCAGAAATCAACACAACCCCCACCGGGCCCGGCACACTGGCCCTCTTTGACTTTGACGGCACCATCATTGCTGGTTATTCCTCGCTATTTATTTTGCGCGAACAACTGCGGCGCGGCGACATCACCACACAAGATTTTGCAAGGGTAGTACTTGCTCTAATAAACCATCAAGCGGGGCTAATGGACGACCACGGCCTAATGGAGCTTGGCGCATCGTTTTTAAAAGGCAGCCCGGTACAAAGCTTTGATGAGCTTTGCAGGCAAGTCTACGAAAAACAGATTAACAAACGAATTTACCCAGAAGCACGCGCACTTATTGCCGCACACCGAGCGCGTGGCCATGTTGTCGCCATAGCCTCCTCAGCACCGGAGCAAGCAATAAGACAAGTGGCGCAAGATTTGCAAATTGAACACATTGCCAGCTCTCACTATATTGTTGCCGAAGGCATATTCACTGGCGCCGTGACAATGCCGGTTTGCTGGGGTTTTGGCAAACGCCTTGCGGCAGAGAAATTGGCCAGCCAGCTAAACTGCCAGCTAGAAAAGGCCTTTTTCTATACCGACAGCGATGAAGACCTACCGCTGCTGGACGTCGTCGGCCACCCCACTGCGGTCAACCCCAATGCCCGTCTCAAGCAGCACGCCGATTTCAAAGACTGGCCCAGCGTCGCCTTTAAACCTCGGCGCTGGCGCCTGCGGGAATTAGGCGGCACCGCTGCGGTGTATGTGTCGCTGGTCACCAGCTATCTCGGCGGCTTAGGTATCGCGCGCCTAGACGGCGACCGTAAGCGCGGGCGCGGATTCATGCTTAAGCACTTCACCGACAGCGTGTGCAAATTGATCGGCATGGATATCGAGCTTATCAACGAGCACTACTTACGCGACAACCCTGCCAGCGTCGTCATTTTTAATCATCAAAGCGCCGCCGACGGCTTTATTATTCTTAAACTCCTGCGCGAGAACTACGCGGGGATTGGCAAGCGCGCCTTTGGTCGCGAGCCCTTGCTGTCGGACGCCTATGAATTTGCTGGCGTCATTCCCATCGACCGCGAAGACGGCAAAGCGGCTATCGCCAGCATGGCACCTTTAGTCGACGCTATTACTAAAGAAGGCCGCAGCGTAGCAGTGGCGCCAGAGGGCACCCGCAGCACGTCGCGCATGCCAGGCCCATTTAAAAAGGGTGCCTTCCACCTCGCCTTAGATGCCAAGGTCAATATCGTGCCGGTGGTAATACACAACTCCGTTAACATCCAGACCAAAGGTGACAAGCTATTCCACGCCGCCAAAGTCACCGTAGAAATCTTGCCGCCGATCGATACGAGCAACTGGCAACGAGAAAACCTGAATAGCCATATTGCCGATGTTCGGCAGCAGTATTTACAGGCACTGGGTTTTGCATCACCTGAAGCCAGCACCCCAGCGACGCAAACCGCCGCAAAAAAGGCGCCACGTAAAAGGAAGGTGACAACATGAAGCAGCTCAAGCCTCAGGACGCTCAGTTTCTCTATATGGAAACTGAAAACAATCTGTCTAACGTCACCATGATATGTGTTTACACGCCGCCCGAAACACCCGTTCAGGCACAAGTTGAGTACGACCCCCTCGCCGCGATAAGCAGCCAATTACAAAAGCGACTTCCGCTAAGCACCATTTTTACCCATAGAATTAAATCGGTCGCAATGAATCTTGATTACCCCTACTGGGAAAAAGATCCACACTTCCAATTTGAAAATCACCTCAGCCGCGTCAATGCAGCGGCACCCGGCGACCGCACGGCACTAAACAAAGCCGCAGCCAACTTCCACTCCCGCCCCTTAGATCTGCGGCGGCCACCGTGGGAAGCGCAGATCGTCACTGGCCTAGACAATATTGACAACTTAGCCGTCGGCAGTTTCGCGCTACTAATTAAGCTTCACCACGCCGCCATTGACGGCACCGCGGCAATGCAGCTTTTTCTTGGTTTGCACGACAGCAACCCCGAGCCAACAACAAGCCCCATAAACGTAGGCAACGTCCCAGAACAGCACCCCTACCCGAGTCGCCAGCAATTGCTGCGCAAAGCGCGGCAAAATTACCTGCAGTCGCCAGTGAAGGCCGCCAATCGCATTATTAGCCAATTAAAGTCTATGCGTGGCACAAAAACTCACACAGACCTTGTGCCGCACGTAAAAAAGCCACCGGTACCTAAAACCCGCTTTAATCAAGCCGTGAGCCCAGAGAAAAAACTCGTCACTCACAGCTTTCCACTCGACCAAATCAAGCTCTTGCGTGGACTATGCGCTGGGGCCACGCTGAACGATATTATTCTCGGCATTTGCAGCGGCGCGCTAAACCGCTACCTCAGTCACCATCAGGAACTCCCCAATATTCCACTCGTGGCCTGGGTGCCAATAAACGCCCGTCGCCCCGGCGACGCAGCCGACGACGGCAATAATATTAGCGCGATGGCAATTAACTTAGCCAGCCAAATCAGTGACCCAATTGAGCGCTTACAGCTTATTGTAGCCACCACCCAAGAGGCTAAAGCTGCCCGCACCGGCACAGCCGCCAGAATGGTTACCGATCTCAGTCAGGAACTGCCCAGCGTCGGCATGGCCGCGTTCACCAAGCTACTGCTCGCTTCCGGCGTCACCGGAAAAATATGCAATCTTGCGGTTTCGAATGTTCCCGGACCAACAGCCCCGCTTTTCTTAAAAGGTGCACAGTGCCGAGAGCAATACGGAATGGTGCCCCTTGGCGACAACATGGGCCTATTCTTTGTGGTTATGAGTTACAACGGCTCACTCAATATTAGCATTACCACAACCGAGGCAATCCTCCCAGACGACACATTTATGGTGAACTGTTTGCAGGAGGAATTCACGCTGCTGCAGCAAAAACTCAATAGCGGCAAGTAATGGCAACGCCCCAGTGCAAGACACTTAGCCCCATATTACGGACCGCTTATGACGCAAGCTAATAGTTACAATGAATGGCGTGAAGCCGCAATCGAGCGCGACCGCAAATCTGGCATGCTGGCTTGGCGGCAAGCGGAAAGCAGTCGTCTGTACGATTACCGCTCAATACGAAATCGACTCACCAAAATCAGTGAAAAGCGCGCTAGCGGCGATAGTAAAGGCTTACTATTTGCACTTAATGAGGGAATTCACGGCAATATGGCCGGCATGGGTAATGCCCTACTGTACAAACGCGCCGCCTTTGGCACCAAATTTTTAATAGACGAATACACCACCGAAGTCGGCGAAGCACTGTCCTACTTAGCCAGCGACGACGTCACCAATATTAGCCTGGCGCAAAAAGCCGATTTTTTTCAGCGCGCCAGCCATTGTTTTGGCCGATCAGCACTCATGTTAAGCGGTTCAGGCACCCTGTTCTACTTTCATCTTGGCGTTGTAAAATCGCTCTGGGAACAGGATCTTTTACCTAAAATCATCTGCGGCTCCAGCGGCGGCGCGTTAATAAGCTCTTTGGTTGCCACTCATTCGCAACAAGAACTCCAAAAAATATTTGACCCAGAGTACATTCGCTTTGAAGTGGAACAAAACAGCCGCGCCCTGCCTGGTTTTGGCTTATTGCGTAAGCAGGCAATTCCGCTCAGCGCCGTTAAAGAGCTGTACGCCCGTCTAATCCCGGAAATTACCTTTGAAGAAGCCTACCAGCTCACCGGCTATAAACTGAACATATCCGTTGCACCGGTAGAAAAGCACCAATCCTCTAGGTTACTCAACGCCATTGCCTCGCCAAATGTCTTGGTGCGCGACGCGGTAATGGCCTCGTCCGCATTTCCCGGATTTTTCCCCGCCGTCGCCCTCAGAGCAAAAGATGAACACGGCAATATTCGTCCCTACCTTGAAGACCGAAAATGGATGGATGGCTCAATTTCAGACGATATGCCCATAAAACGCATTGCGCGTTTATACGGTGTTAACCATTTTATTGTTAGCCAAACCAATCCTGCGGCACTGCCCTTTATTCACGGGGAAAAATCCTCGGTCGGTGCAGGCGTTATCAAGCGCGCGTTTAAAAACACCACGCGGGAGTGGCTATTAGCCGGCAATAAGCTAATCAGTCATCCCGGCGCCAGCCAGTCGACATTCAATAGTGCGGCGACGATATTGGGCCAAGTACTCTCCCAAACCTACACCGGCGACATCAATATTCTGCCACCGAGCCGCTTACACAATCCTATTAGCTTATTAGCGGGGCGAAGTAATGAAGAGGCACTGGCCCTGATCAACGCCGGAGAGCAGGCGAGCTGGCCACATATTGAACGCATTCGCATCCAAACCCATATCAGCCGTTTGTTAGATCAGCTATTGAAAAAAATCGATGCTCAAATACTGTATCCTCACCGCCATTAAATACGCCTAAAAAGAGTTATTTTACTATGCCAGTTCATGTAGAAAGCTTTACCAACGCCAATGGGCTAAACATACATACTCGCAGTTGGTCTGTCTCTCAGGCTAAGGCCCACGTTGTTATTGTGCACGGCCTTGGTGAACACGGCGCTCGCTATCAGGCGCTGGCAGAAACCCTGAATAATAGCGGCTATAACTGCTATGCTCTCGACCATCCTGGACATGGTTTGTCTGATGGCAAAAAAGGCCATATCGATAATTTTTCAATGTTTATCGACACTACCGTGGAGTTTATTCAACGCGTCCGCGCCACTGCGCCGGAGCTTCCCTGCTTTATGATTGGCCACAGTATGGGTGGTGTCATCGCCACCAATGTACTTATTCAAAACCCGGAGCTCATTGATGCCTGCGTGCTGTCTGGCCCCGCACTGGCCACCGATGAAGCCGTTGGCCCACTGCTAAAGCGCATTTTAAAAACAATAGCAGCGGTATTTCCCCGTCTGCCGGTTTTTGCCGTAGACCCAAGTTTGGTATGCAGCGTGCCCGAGGTGGTTGCTGAATACCGCGAAGATCCATTAGTGCTCAGTGGCAGAGGCACAGCAAATTTAATAGTTGAAATATTGGCAGGTAGCGTCCAGGCAATGGCCGGCGCCAAGTCAATCAATACCCCGATGCTACTTTTGCACGGCGAACAAGATGCACTCGCCCACCCCAAAGGCTCGCAAATGCTTTACGACACCATTGCATCGACCGACAAAAAAATAGTGATATACCCCAAGCTCTACCACGAAATTTTTCATGAGGCATGCAAATACGAAATTTACGCCGATATTGCCGAGTGGCTTAACAAACGCCTAAGCAGTCACTAATGTAATTTATAGGAATAAACTGCATGACAGAAACCAATAAAAATCCTTGGCCAACAGGTATAAAGCAAACTATCGTTTTCATCGCAGACTGCAGCAATAAGCGCGAGATGAAATTGATAAGTAGCTACATCACGAAATTTCAGCCCTCTGGTAGTAAGTATGAAGTGGTGTATCGCCCCTTGCGCAATACGGCTCTACATTCACTGCGTAAAGGTGATCTGTGCCAAACGCTAAGCAAACACACAGACTGCTTTTTAGTGCCCATTCGCCTCAACTGGGAGCCAAAAGATAAGCAGAACGAAAGCTTAGAGTTGATCGATTTTATAGCTGGACGCACCACCAACCCAAATCGCCTGCATCAGTTTCTGTCCAGTCTCACCGGCGGCTTGGACAACAGTGTGGTGGTGGGCTTGGGCGCGACATTATCAAGCCTCCAATCTGAGTTTGCCAAAAAGCAGGAGCAAGGGTTTCAGTACACAAACCTGAGCGCGTTCATTGAGCGTTCCGCCTTATTATCTCTCGAAAAAGCCCAACGCAATGTCAGCGGCGCGCGGTATCGCATTCCGCACCTGATTAACGATGAAGTGCTAACGCGCCCGGCGATGCGCGCAGCGCTAGCCACCATTCAAAAGCAAAGTGGCAAGCCCCTCGCCAACCTCGAGAAATACGCTCGCCAATGCCTTACCGAGATGGCCGCGACGCCCACACCAATGGGCAATGACCTCGCCGCCGCATTAGGCAAGTTTATGTCGACGCGAGGCTTTGACCCCGACATCGATATTGACGAGCACGAGATTGAGCGCATCCGTAAACTGCTCAAAGAAAAGCCCGTCGCCTTTTTGTTTACCCATAAATCCCATATCGACGGATTTTTACTGATCTGGCTATTTCATAAGTACAATTTGCCACCGGCGCATATTTTTGGTGGCATAAATATGAGCCTGCCGGGCCTCGGCAAATTATTGCGCAGCTCAGGTGCTATTTTTATTCGGCGCAGTTTCAGCAATGACGAAACCTACAAGGCGGTATTCAAAAATTACATCGACTACTTGGGCGAGAAGCGCTTCCCCGTTATGTGGGCACTGGAAGGCACCCGCTCGCGCATTGGCAAACTAATGCCACCACGCTACGGCCTAATTAACTACGTGGCCAGCGCCTATGCTCGAGACGATGCGCAAGATCTGGTCATGATGCCCATATCCATTTGCTACGACCAAGTACCGGAGATCGCTGATTACGATGCCCTCCAAGGCGGCGGCAGTAAACGGCCGGAATCAGCCTCGTGGTTTATGGAATACATCAGTGGCCTAAAAAACCCCCACGGCAAAATCCACGTCAGTTTTGGCGAAGGCGTTCCCATCAGCCGTTATATCGACAAATCTAATCCCGTAGTAGAACCCCGCGCCGTTCAAAAATTAGCATTTGACCTCGCCGTTGACGTAAACCTAGCAACGCCGGTCACCGTAAACGGGCTAATTTGCTACGTGTTGCTTGAAAACGGCCACAGGGCCATTAACTTCAAAGAACTCAGCGACGGCATAGCGTCCTTACTCACACTATCAAAATTGCTTAATTTCAAGGTTAGCAACGAAGTCGAACACTTTAGTGAGGCCACACTACGGATCTATTTGCAGCAACTCGGTGAAACCGGCGTCATTAACATCGTTAACGACGGCATTGAGTCGGTCTATATGATTCCCCACGACAGCGGCCGCAAGGCCGCGTTCTATCGCAACGGTATACTGCACTTCCTTACCACGAGCGCCATTGCCGAACTCGCCCTACTCGGCGTGCGCAGTGACGGCGACGCCGCCATGGCAGAGTTCCATCACGAAGCGCTACGAATACGCGAGCTGTTAAAATACGAATTTTTCTTTCAGGGCAGCGAGGATTTCATCCAAACCTTAGAACAGGAAATGAGCCTGCGTCTACCGCAGTGGCAAAGCCTCATTAGCACCGGCGAAATTGGTGCTCAGGAAATGATTAAACAGTTTGAGCCACTCATTGGTCACGGCACACTACGTTCGTTTATAGAAGCCTATTTACTCATTGCCCGCACCCTGCGCATGGAAGCGGCCATGCGTAACAGCGAGCCCAAAGCACTCATAGAGCGCGCGCTCACACTGGGAAAACAACGGGTATTGCAGCAACGTATTCACTGCGAAGAATCGGTGTCGTCGGTGTACTTTGAAAACGCCATCAAAATCGCCGAAAGCCTAAACTTGCTTGAAGCCTCAGCGGATGTCGTTGAACGGCGTCAACAATGGCTAAATGAACTGCGCCACCTTACCGCCAACCTCCGAGTACTGGCATCGGTTAGCGATGCCAGACGGATTGCAGAACGCGCGCGCTTAGAAGAGACACTGGCTTACAGTTAAACTAAGTGGCAGATGAATATTTGCACCAATATTTCAGGCAATCGATAAAACAAAAAAATGCCGACGCTAGCGTCGGCAAAATAATATGGTCTGTCTCTTAAGTAAGGCTACTACACTTAAGCAGCAGCCTTGACCTCTTGCTCATCACCAAACCAATCTGGCCAGCCAGCGCGCTCGTTTTGCGCTTTAGCTAAGACGCGTTCTTCGCTGCTTGCCAACTCCAAGTCCCAACGCTTTAGTGCAGGTTTGGCAATGACATTATTCCATACCGGCGGAATTAAGGCGCTCAAGAAGCAGATGAAGACATTAGGCATTTTGATTGCTGTCGTATCAGGCTTAAGCTTGTAATACGGCGTATAGGCATTGAGGTGGTGATCCGCGTGATTGGTGATCTCAAAGGCGATTACACGAGTCATTGGCCCAAGGTGATTCCAAACATGGCGGCGACCAATCGGTTTACCAGGCACCCGAACCTGACCAAAATGCTGGAAGAAGTTAAAGGTCTCTACCCAAAGGCGCGCAACCAAAACCGAGGCAATACCGCACACCAAGGCCACCGGGCCACCAATCGCGAATATAATTCCCTGGAAAGCAAGCTGGGCAATAATGGCAGGCCACATGCGGTGTTTAAGCGAATATCGACCCATACCGCGTTTTTCAAGCGCGTCGCTTTCTAAGCGAAACGCGCAAATTGTACTGTGGTATACCGCGGGCAATGCAAATGTGTACAGCGACTCACCCCGTGCGGCGGTATCACTGTCTAGCGGTGTACCAACATCTAAGTGGTGACCCGACATATGCGCGATATTCCGCGTGCAATCAAGGTATACAACCTGACAATAGGTCCCGACAAACTGACGCATTACACCGCGCTGGTGATACAACTCATGGGCGGCTGGCACCACCACAATAACCGACAGCCAAGTTACCGACAAAGTAGCACCAAGGAGCTCGGCAGTGCTAAGTGTGCCACCACCAATTTTCCATGCCAGTACAAATAATAAGCATGGTCCCGCCACCGAGCTGATCCAAATCGGAATATTTGCCAAGGTTCGGTTATTAATATGACGCTCTTTAAGGTCAATAGGTAGTAAATAGTCGGCTAAGGCCAGTGCCGGCAACGTTATTATTCCGAACCACACCCACGGTCCGCCAACGATGATCGACACAGCGGTAAGCAACTGAATCAATGGAGAAAAGTAGTAACGCGCATAATCAAACATGCTAATAACCTCTTATTTTAGTGCTTTATTTTAATACCACACTAAAAAAGCCTCGATGCAATATCGAGGCTCTCTAGTCGAAGTTTAGATCACTTTTTAAATATTTCCTTTGAAATAATCGTTTTCATTATCTCGATGGAGCCACCGGCAATTTTGACAATACGAGCATCGGCATAAGCGCGACAAATGGGGTATTCCCACATATAGCCCCAGCCGCCAAACAGCTGCAAACACTCATCTACTGCTTTGCAGTGCAAGTTACTCAACTGCATTTTGGCGATTGCGGCCGTTACGGAATCCAGCTTGCCAGCAATAAATAATTCAATGCACTTATCGGTAAACACCCGACCAACCACTGCTTCGGCGTACAGCTCGGCCAGTTTAAACTGGGTGTTTTGGAAGTCGGCAATAGTCTGGCCAAAGGCTTCACGTTGAGACACGTAGTCTCTGGTCCACTCGATAACAGTCTCGGTGACCGTCGCACTGCGAATCGTTTGGGCAAGACGCTCTTGGGCGAGTTTCTGCATCATGATTTTGAAACCCTTACCCTCTTCACCAAGCATATTGGTGGCGGGTACGCGAACGTCTTCAAAAAACAGTTCTGAGGTGTCCTGCGCTTTCATGCCCAGTTTGTCGAGGTTTTTACCGCGCACAAAGCCTTTCATGTCGCCTTCAACAATGAACAAAGTAACGCCGTTGGCGCCAGCAGCAGAATCGGTCTTGGTTGCGCACACTAAAATATCGCAGTTCTGGCCGTTAGAAATAAAGACTTTCTGACCATTGATGATGAAGTCATCACCATCGCGAACCGCTTTGGTACGAATATTTTTTAGATCGCTGCCCGCATGGGGTTCTGTCATACCGAGAGAACCGATCCATTCACCGGATACCATCTTCGGCAGAATACGTTTTTTCTGCTCTTCGGTACCAAATGAATTGATATACGTAGCAACCAAATCGGTGTGAATCAAAAATCCTGGGCCGGAGTAACCGGAGCGGAACAATTCTTCAAATACCACTACGTCGTAGAGGTAATCGGCACCTAAGCCGCCATACTCTTCCGCGATGGTGCAGCAGAGCATGCCCGCTTCACCCGCTTTTAGCCAAAGTTCACGGGGCACAACACCGTCTTTTTCCCATTGTTCGTGATAGGGGGCGATTTCCTTCTCAATAAACCGCCGAACCGATTCCCGAAACATATTATGTTCTTCGTTAAAGAGCGTTCTTTCTATCATTATGAACCACCAATTTATTTACTTCACAATCGTAATTTTCGCTTGAGTACTATATAGCTAAAAAATTTTACTTAAATTAGGCTGCGCTTAGCTTGTAGCCCAACTCATTTTTAAACTGCCATTGCAGTTGAGCTATTAATTCTTGTGAGCCGCTATACGCCAATTCGCCGCGCTGGAACATACTCAGGCAAGACAGCGGACCACCCGTCCATTTAGGAAAGCCAACGCCGTAAATAGCCAGTAAATCCACGCCCGCCAGTAGAGCGTCATTAGCGCTGTCATCATCGCTCAACTGGCTTGTTAGCCAGTCGTAAACAGCAACTGACAAGCCAAGCAACAAGGGTAGGCCAAGTTCTTTATTTGGCACTTGGGTATTTTGAGCTGGCACTGCGAGGTCGTCGATCGCTATTCGTGCCAAAGACTCCAAACCGACCGCCTCACACTGGGTATAAAAATTCTGTGCGGAAACACCCGCGTTTGCATATGCCGCGCGCATAGCGGTAAGTAGCACTTCATTCACGCTCTGGGCACTACGGCTCAATACAATAGCCTTTGCACTGCGTTGCAATACCGCCATGGCACGCGCATTAGACTCCGCCGATTCAGCCGCCGCCAATTCAACAACTTCACTGCGGGCAAAGTTATTCGCCAGTCGCAGCACCGGCTTTGCGCCCGCACCGCTTGGGGCTGAGCCAAGCTGGTGAACCAATAAATCTGCGCGACCATCATCACTGCTCGCGGCGGCTATATAAAAATCTGCTTCCGCTTGCTGGGCCATTTTTCTAAACGGATTTTTACCTAAATCGAGGTCTCCCAAGAGAACAAAACTCGTCGGAGCTGAAACAGCGGGTAAACCCACTAACGACTGCTTAGTCGCTGCGGTCTTTGATAAAAAGCAGCTCGTCACCATATTTGACGACACCGGATTACTCATTAAATCGACAAAGATATCCCACTCAACATCACAGGCTGTATCAATTGGTTTTGTGTAGCCGCCAACGAGGCAATTGATAATGGCATCGACTGCTGGATAGAGCTTGGCATCGCGGTCGCTGATGCCGGCCACTTGGCAAGCCCAGTGCCGAAAACCAGTATCTGTCGTTGCCACAGCGACATCGGTGGCCATACGATATTCTGGCGAATCCCAGCGCGCACCAGCGTTCATGCTCAGTACCATTTCGCTGGCGGTAGCCACAAGATTTTCTGCTGAGGCAAGGCGGTCTACTAAACCGCTTGCTTTAGCTTGCGCCGCAGACAGCGGCTTGCCATCCAGCAACATTTTAGTGCTGAGTTCAAGACCAACATAGCGAGGTAAACGCTGGGTGCCACCCGCGCCAGGCAAAAGGCCAAGCAAGACTTCGGGGAGTCCGAGCTGGACATAGGGCGCATCAATACACACCCGGCCATGGCAGGCCATCGCCAACTCTAAGCCACCACCGAGGGCGAGACCATTTACCGCAGCAACAGTGGGCACCGGCAACTTTTCTAAACGGCGGAATAATTTGCCTAGATAACTATAGCGATCACGCATTTCTTGCCACGTGGCAGAAAACCGCATGGCGCCAAAATCTTGGATCATGGCTAAATCGGCGCCCGCAACAAAACTCGATTTACCGGACGTGATGACCAATCCGGCAGGCGGCTGACCCGCTGCAACAGCCTTTTCGATCAACTCAATTAAGGCGGCAAGATCAGCCATCATCGCTTCAGAAAATACATTGAAGGGCCGCCCCGGCATATCTAGAGTCGCCACCATAACGCCACTCGAATCTGCAGTTACAGTTATGTTCTTCATAGATTGACTCTTAAGCACCGATAACTCCTAGATAGTTACGCCCTGCTTTCACCTCAAGAAAAATGTGAACTACCAGAACCACTTGAATACCTAGTATAGCTATTAGTTTGCAAAAGTAAAGTTCGCTAGCGATCATTTAATCCAAAAAGTTCCGAGCGGTATGTTTTACACATATTACAAGCAGAGCTCAGCCCATAAGCTTATACCAATGCCTAGGACTCAAGCATTCTTACTAGGGTTTTCATTGGCTCACTTGGCAAAAATTTAGTGCTATAAGCTGCCGCCAAGGGCACGGGCTCCACTTTTTCGACAATATTTAAAAACGAAAACTCATCAAGAAAGGCCTCATTGTCTTTATATGAGGCTGACACGGTACCAATGGTATCGCTGTTGGCGACAATTTTGCAGGCAGCTGAAAAATGACCAATGATATGCAACTGTTTTTCTGGCGGAATAACCGGCGCACCAAACAGTTGATTAATCAGCTCCGCGGTTGCCACACTGCGGTCTGCCAGCGCCATCGGAAACTGATTTAACTCGCCTATATTTATCTTTTTTCGGTCACCCAAAGGGTGGGCCTTACGTACAAAAAAACAGATTTCCAGTGGCGGCAGCGGATGGATGGTAAATTGAGATTTGTGCAAGCTAATTGCCGGCGCCGGACCAACTAATAAATCAATATCGCGGTTTACTAAATGGTGAATGCTCTGCTCAATCCAACCTGCGGTTTGTTCAATTCTGACATCGGGGTGAGCCATTAGCATTTGCGTTAGCGCGGTGTTTAACAGCGACACCAAGGACGGCGGACAAACTCCCACACGTATCCGCGAACTACTTAGCTGGCGTCCCAACTTGGCATCGGTTGTCAACTGATCTAGGTCGGCCACAATGCGCGCTGCGCGATCAATAAAGCTTCGCCCCTGAGACGTGGCGTGCATGCCACGGGCGTAGCGTTCAAATAAGGCAAAACCGACCTCAGCTTCAATGTCGGCAATGTTTTTAGTCAGGGCCGATTGCGTAATGTGAACCTGCTTTGCCGCTGCGGTTAATGATCCGCAGCGATCTACCGCCACAATATGACGCAGTTTATTTGGATTCAAAGGTATTCCCTTTTCGAATAATATAGAATAAATATCATTAGACGGAATATTTAAACTTTGTCAATCTTTGCGTCAAATTAAGACCACAGGATCAACCTCATGATAGAGCGCGCCATCTATACCGAAGACCACGCAATGTTTCGCGAGAGCGTCAAAAAAATGTACGCTCAGGAGCTTACCCCCTACGTAGAGGAGTGGGAAACCAAAGGTATTGTCAGCCGCGAATTCTGGCGCGCCTGCGGTAATAACGGCATGTTACTGCCAGATATCCCAGAGACCTACGGTGGCGGCGGACTAGACTTTAAATTCAATGCCATTCTGCTAGAGGAAACGGCCCTCGCCGGCACCACCGGCCCGGCATTTGGGGTACACAATGATATTGTCGCCCACTATATTAATAACTACGGCAGTGAGACGGTCAAACAACACTGGCTACCCAAAATGGCAAGCGGCGAGGCCATTGGCGCCATTTGCATGAGCGAACCCAGCACCGGTAGCGATTTAAAAAACATCCGCACCAAGGCTACCCCGGTAGAGGGCGGCTTCTTACTCAACGGGTCCAAAACCTTTATCACCAATGGTCTAAATGCCGACGTGGCCGTTATTGCCGCTCGGGTAGGTGACGATAGCGGTGCGCGGGCAATTTCACTGTTTGTTTGCGGCTGTGATCAAGCAGGCTTCATTAAAGGACGCAAGCTCGACAAGGTCGGCAACCGCTCATCTGACACCGCCGAGCTGTTCTTTGAAGACGTCTTTATTCCCCAGGAGAATATGCTGGGTAAACAAGGCGAAGGCTTTATCTATATGATGAAAGAGCTACCCCAGGAGCGCCTGTCCATCGCCATCTCCTGCCAGGCCGCAGCACAGCACGCCTACGATATTGCCGTAGACTACGTAAAAGAGCGGCAAGCCTTTGGCAAAGCGGTATTCGACTTTCAAAACACCCGCTTTGTTTTGGCCAACCTCAAAACCAATTTACAAGTAGGTTGGGCCCACTTAGATGCCTGTATACAAGCGCTGGTTGACGGCAAACTCGCCACCCACGAAGCCGCCGCCGCCAAACTCTGGCACAGCGAGCTGCGCTGTAAAGTGGTAGACGACTGCCTACAGCTCTTTGGTGGCTACGGCTATATTGAGGAGTACGAAATTGCCCGCTTATGGCGCGACGCACGGGTAATGCGCCTATACGGCGGCACCTCAGAAATTATGAAAGACTTAATCAGCCGCTCTATTTAACGAGGATATGACCATGGCTCTTCCCGAAATTCTCACTAAAAATGTGCGCCTACCCGTTATGGCCGCACCAATGTTTATCGCCTCGACACCGGAGTTAGTTATAGCCCAGTGCAAGGCCGGTATTATTGGCTCAATTCCCGCCCTAAATGCCCGCCCGCAAAGCCAACTCGAAGACTGGATTATCAAAATTCAAACTGAGTTAGCCGAATACGACCGCCAAAATCCAGATCAGCCAGCCGCGCCTTTTGCTATTAACCAAATATCCCACCCCAGCAACGACCGCTTAATGGGCGATCTGGAAATTATCGCAAAATATAAAATTCCTATTGTGATTGTGAGCCTCTATGTCGCGCCACAAATCTGCGAGGTGGTGCACAGCTACGGTGGTATTGTGCTCAACGATATTATTTCTAATCGCCAAGCCAAAAAATCGGTTGAAGGCGGGGTTGATGGTCTTATTGCCGTTGCCGCAGGTGCAGGTGGCCACACCGGCAATATTTCACCCTTTGCCTTGGTATCCGAAATACGAGAGTGGTGGGACGGACCACTCGCCCTCTCTGGCTGCATTGCCACCGGCCAAAATATTCTGGCAGCCTTGGCCACCGGCGCAGACTTCGCTTATATTGGCTCGCCGTTTATAGCTACCAAAGAAGCCAATGCCGTCGCCGACTACAAGGCCATGATCGTTGACGGTAGCGCCAAAGACATCATCACCACCGACGCCTTCAGCGGCGTACCCGCCAACTTTTTAGTCGGCTCCGTAGAGCGCGCAGGGCTAGATCCAAAATCACTAAAACGCGATGCCGACAAAGCCATTGATGTAAGCGAAACCAGCCAGAGTTTTAATACTTGGAAGGATATCTGGGGCTGCGGACAAGGTATTAATGCGGTTAAAAACATAGTACCAACGGCTGAATTGGTTGCCCGCCTCAGCCGTGAATATGAGGCCGCTCGCCGCACCTTTCTGGATCGCATTGGCTGAGTGAGCAAATCGCCCTTCGTTGCTAAAACGCGCATACAAGGGCGGAAACTCACAACTATGCGCGCTTAAAATCCTTAAGCGCGCCTATCAACCGCACTCCATACGCACCAGCAATGTATTCAGCCTCGACTCGACTCGGCCTTGATTCCTTCGGTTAACAGCTTTGGCGCCTCGTCGCGATGGAAGCCCGAGTATGCTTGCGAGTTGCTATGTTCGGTCGGCGGGTTCCAGCACAGGCGCGCGTTTGGCGCGCCGCCATCAACACGAATGCAGCTACCCGTGATATACGCCGCCACCGGCGAAAGCAAATACGTTATTGCGCCGGAAATTTCCGCAACATTACCGTAGCGCTGCAAGGGAATCGCTTGAGGAAATTTTAGAATCTCCGCTTGTGCCGCCGGCTCATAAGTATCGAAGCCGCTACTCGCAATGCCACCTGGAGCAACACAATTTACCCTCACTCCAGCGGGCGCCCATTCCGAGGCCGCACTCTCTGACAGCGTGAGCATACCGCCTCGCGATGCACCCGAGTGGGCATAGTTTGGCCAGCCATTCCAGATATCAGCAATAATATTGACAATGCTTCCACCGTTTTTTGCCATCCAACGATTGTAGACTTCGCGCATCATCATAAATCCACCGAACAAATTAAGGCGCACCACGGCTTCAAAGCCCTTGCTGCTAATCTCACTTATCGGCTGTCGATACTGACCGCCAGCATTATTTACCAGTCCGTCTATGCGTTTGTGGTCTGCTAGTACCGCTTCGATCACAGCAATGACCTGTTCCTCATTGCGAATATCGCCGGGGTATATCGCGCATAAGCCGCCGTCAGCAATAATTTCCTGTTGAACAATTTCCAGCTTCTCTCGGGTACGGCCCATAATTGCCACGGTCGCACCGAGCGAAGCAAGCTCATGCGCGGTACAGCGACCAATGCCGCTACCACCGCCAGTGATAATAATGACCTGATTCTTGAACAGACCATCTCGGTATACAGATTGATATTTCATAAACACACCACGCTATTAAAAAAAAACCGCCCAATTGGGCGGTTAAAACTTGCTGGAAGAAATCGACTTAGTTTAAGAAAGTATCAAAATCCCACTTAATTTTCAGACCATAAAGCCGTGGCGGTGCCAAAGTAACCGAGCGACCAAAGTCTTGCTGCAAAATAGAAGCGTAGTAATCCTTGTCTTTAGCATTATCAACAAATGCCGTTAACTGTAAGCCCCAAGGGTCGTAGAAGTAGCTGGTACGTAGAGACCATATCTCATACTGATCCTGTACATAGAACGGTGAGTTCTGCGGCGTTGTGAAATACTCACTTTTATAAGAGTAGTCTACTGCCAACTCAAGCCCACCAAAATCGCCAATATCGATATATTGGTTAACAGATACAGACGAAGTCAGCTTCGGTGCACGAGGCACTTGGTTGCCAGTGAAATCGCGCGGGCCATTGATTACACCACCAGTGGAAATCGGCAGTTCAATTCCCAACAAGCCGAGCGGAATATCCTCTAAACCACCGGGTCCAAAGTACAAGCCCGTGGTATCGTCGAAGCCCTCACCATTTTCATAATCGGTGAACTCAGAGTTTACGTAAGAAGCACCACCGGTAATTGCTAAGCCTGGGTTCCAGTTTGGCATCGGCTGCCATTGCATGTCCATCTCAACACCCTTCGCCTCTGCAGCGCCAGCGTTGGCATAACGTACAATTGCACCAGAGGTGAATGACACAATACCGGTAAGCAGGTTCTTGGTTTCAGATGCATAGATTGCGCCGTTGAGCTGCAATGTGCCATCTAGCCATTCAGACTTGAAGCCCAATTCAATCGCGGTTGCCTCTTCACCTTCAACTGCGTCAGGGTCGCCAAAGAAGTTAACAATGTTGTAGGTTGGGCTTTTGTAGCCGCGCTGTATCGAAGTATAAATCTGCGTTGTTTCATCAGGAAACCACTGCAGAGATATCTTTGGTGAAAAGGTGTCTTCTTCTAGTGGCTCACCACCAAATTCTGAAATAAGCGTATTCCGCGAGTAATCATCGCCCTCATAATAGGACTGATCCATACCAGGAGACAAAGTGTCGACCAAGTACAAATTAGTTTTACTAATTTCCCGTGTTTCCTCTTGATAGCGTGCACCCAAGGTCAGCTTCCAATCTTCACTAATGCTATAAGTACCCTGGAAGTATACAGCGTCAGACTCAGTATTAAGTATTCCGCCTGACTCAAGCGTTACTTTTGGCTGATCAGCTAACAAGCCACCCAAAGCCTTTGGTAAAAATCCCGTTGCGAAGCCATTATTAACAAAAAAGAATAAGCGGCCAAAGCCACCCTCAGCCTCTAAACGATAATAGCCCGCAACCCATTCAAAGCTATCTGAGCCTGGAGTCTCTGAATTCGACAGCACCTGAAATTCATAAGTTTGCTGGTCGTTATACTGATCGTAAACAAAAAATCCGGAGCGATCTTCATCGGTAGAATCGTAGTCGTACTGCCCAAAGTCTACGTCAGCTAGCTGGTCTGCATAGGTGAATTTGAGATCAACAGGACCAGGGCGCCACTCAAGTATCGCACCAAACATGGTGTTAATAGTGCCGTTACCACCCTCAAAGTTGGTGTGGGTCTCGCGATCTGGCTCATCGACATCCGCGCCCGCACCCAATATCAATGATGGGCGCGTGTTTTCCTGAGTAAGCGAGTTACCATTATATTGATTCACATAAGAACCAATTAAGGTTGCCGAGAACTCATCGGCATCCCATTTGATTTTGACACGGCCGCCTTCGGAGAAATCTTCACGAATCGGTTGTTCAACGCCGTTATTGTAGTTCATGCCATAATTTTCGTGACCGTCTTTGAAGGCTGCCAAGGTGACGCCGAGACCGTCAAAAATAGGCAATCCCAAATACGCTTGGTACTCCTCGCTACCGTAATTGCCCGTTGCGTACTTCACATTACCCACAATCTCATCGACTGGGGGATCTTCAGTTACAATGCTGATTGCGCCCGCCGTGGCATTACGGCCGAACAAGGTACCCTGGGGACCTTTAAGCACTTCAACCCGCTTTACTGGTCCTAAGGTATCTTGCTTACCCTGGCTAGCCGGAATGTTTATGCCATCGATATAGGTCGCCACACTGGGGTCCGCATTGGGCAGGAACGCATCACTACCAACACCGCGCAGGTAAATCAGTGTGTAGCCATAGGTATAAGTGAAGGTTAATCCCGGTGTGATACGCTGCAGGTCGGCGGTGTCTTCAATATTGAACGCATCGAGCTTATCACCAGAAAACGCCTGAATCGCAATAGGAACATCTTGGGAGTCCTCCTCCCGCTTCTGCGCCGTAACCACTACCTCTTCGAGCAAGCGGTTGCTACGCTTAGCTTTCGTTCCACTCCCGTCTTGAGCGTACGTCGCTGTAGCCAATAGCGGCAGTGTCGCGACCGCGACAGCTAAAACACTTTTCTTCATATCATTCACCCTTGCATAACAATTATTGTCTTTCTAAATTGCTTCAAAATTCGTCGATTCTATGTCGACGATATTCTTGCTAACATTATGTATACTATTTATTCATAAGCGAACTAATGTGTCAAACATTTTTACTTACTAACTAAAAATCTGTGAACTTTGCATGAATTAACTGTCGTTAGTTATTGTTAGATAATATTTCTGCAATTGGTATTACGCACACCCCCGACATTTGGATGCGTGCTTATAACTAAAATATTCCACAGCAAAACCGCGCTACCCTAATATTTGCATCCCGTGGACGATAACATTAAGGCAGAGCGCTGACGGCAATTTACAACTTCAAAATTGCCTTTACACATTTTCCGCTGTGCTGATCGGCAACTGCTTGATTAATTTCATTAAATGAATAGAAGTCGCAAATTTTATCAAATGGGAATTTGCCTTCCATATGCAAGTTAACCATAACGGGAATAAACTCAGCAGGGTCGGCATCCCCCTCACAAATTCCCTTAACTTTTATGCCACAAAGCAGGAGGTTAAGCACATCCAGCTTAAGCATTGCATCGTCTTCAGTACTCGGAACACCCACAATTCCTATTGTCCCTGCCGCAGCCATGGCTGCCACAAGTCCAGCAAACACCACATTTTTGCCTGTGGTATCGAGCGCATAGTTAAGGCCGTTTGGCACAATAGCCCGTATAGCTTCGGTCATATTACCTGCCATTGGGTCAATAACGTGCGTCGCGCCCAACTCCAGCGCCAACTTGCGGCGATTCTCGTGGGGCTCGACAACAATAATTGTTTCGCAACCCTGCACCACCGCGCCCAATACGGCAGCAAGACCCACTGCTCCGCCACCGGTGACCGCAACCGCAGAACCCGCCTCACAGGCCATTGAACGCATGAATGTACCTGCGCCGGTCTGAATACCGCAGCCTAAGGGGCCAAGCAGCTCCAAAGGGGCATCATCACGCACCTTAATCACATTGTTTTCATAGCACAGTGCGTAGCTCGCGAAAGACGACTGACCAAAGAAATGACTGCTTACTGAACCCGCGCTATCTGAAAGCGCTTTAGAGCCATCTGCACGAATACCGACAAAATTAAGCGGCGCAAACTGCTGACAATAGTTGTGGTGATCGTGGTCGCAGGGCGCGCACTTTTCACAAAAGGTGTATGACAACACCACGTGATCGCCCGGTTTTACCGACGTCACGCCCGCACCTACTTTTTCAACAATTCCCGCACCTTCGTGCCCGAGTACAATGGGCATTTCCGCAGGAATCGCCTGATCTCGCGCCGCGATATCGGTGTGACACACGCCAACCCCGACAATGCGAACAAGCACTTCATCTGCGCGGGGATCTTCAAGCTCCAACTTCTCTATCGTAAAGTCTGCTCCGGCCGACCGGCTTACTGCTGCTGTTATTTGCATTTTTATCTTCCTAATTCGACGTTAAACAAGGCCCACTAAAATCAATCGTCCAATAAAGCACAAACGGATTTAGACTCGGTAAACATCAACACGCCGTCTTCACCGACTTCGCGACCGATACCTGACTCTTTAAATCCACCAAAAGGCATTGCCGCATCCACCACAAAATAGGTGTTAATCCACACTGTTCCAGCATGGATTGCTGCCGCCATTTTGTGGGCGGTTTTAACGTTTTTACAATACAGGTTAGCGCCCAAGCCATATTGACTTTGATTTGCTAATTTCACAGCCTCTTCTTCGGTGCTGAATTTGGTTGCCGTAAGCACCGGCCCAAATATTTCCTCATTAAACACTCGCGAGTCCGCACTCGCACCAGACAAAATAGTGGGCTTAACAAAGTAACCTTGTCCTGGCACGTCACCCTCTGGCGAAATGCGTTCAGCGCCCTCTTCCTGACCAATTTTTATATAATTTTCTATGCGTTCACGTTGCTTTTTATTCACCACGGGGCCAATCATGGTTGTCGGATCTTGGCCGGCGCCAATCGGCAGGTTTTTGGCAACTTCATTAATACCAGCCACCACCACATCGTAGATTGATTCGTGGCAGAGCAAACGCGATCCGGCAAAGCAAGTTTGCCCAGAGTTAAAGAAGATCGCCATGGCCGCATCGGGTATGGCTTTGTCGAGATCGGCATCTGGCATGATAATCGTAGGCGACTTACCGCCCAGCTCTAAGCTGACCCGGCGCAGGTCATTAGCCGAGCTACGCAATATATGCTTACCTACCGGTGTAGAGCCGGTAAAGGCAATTTTATCAACGTCTGGATGAGTAATTAAGGCTTCGCCAGCGACTTCACCCACCCCCGTCACAATGTTCAAGGCACCGGGTGGAACGCCCGCTTCGAGCATAAGCTCAGCAAGACGCAAGGTAGTTAATGATGTCACTTCCGAGGGCTTAAGCACCACTGTACAACCCGCAGCGAGCGCTGATGCAATTTTCCAGGAGGCCATTGGCAGAGGGTAATTCCAGGGCACAATCGCACCCACTACACCGACAGGCTGACGCAGAGTATAGGCGTGGTACTGGCGACCATCACCAGAAATTGGCAGGGTTTTGCCGTAAATTTTTGTGCACCAGCCCGCCATATAACGAAATACTTCAACCGACGAGGGAATGTCGACCATCATCGCCAAATGTTTGGGCTTGCCGTTATCAAAACTCTCTAGCAGGGCCAGCTCTTCAGCGTGAGCTTCAATTTTAAGTGCAACTTGCTCCAATAGTCGGCTGCGATCGATAGGACGCATCCGCGACCACGCCGTCGATTCAAATGTTTTGCGCGCCGCCTTTACCGCCGCGTCAATTTCTGCTGCGCCACCGGCAGCGATAGACGTAAAAATTTCACCATTAGCGGGATTTTCAACACTCAGGGTTTCGCCACTATAGGCGTCACACCAGTCGCTACCGATTAACATTTTGCCCGAGGGCACGCTGATATCACTAAGGGAATTCATAAAGCGTCTCCGTTTATTATTAACATTTGAACCGGCGACGCTCACCTAAAAGCGTCGCGAGTAAACACACATCAGTCTTGGCGAGAAATACCGTGACTGGCATCTAAAAACTTATCCGCGTGAATATTTTTCTCAACAATATCGAGCTCTAAGACTGTTGCCGTCACCGCGTCGATCATCGGCGGCGGGCCACACAAATAGACCTGGGTATCTGCAGACAAATACTGCCCGGCAACGGGTTCAATCGCGGTATTAACAAAGCCGCGCAAGCCCTGCCAATCACTGTCTTCAGGCTCGTCAGATAACACTGGCACAAACTGGAAGGCGCCATCCCAAGCTTCGCCAATTTTTTGAATGCGATCCAAGCAATACAAATCAGCTTGACTGCGCGCACCAAAGAACATCACGCAGGGGCGGCCATGAGGCTGCTTGGCCGCCTGCTCTAACAGGCTCACAATAGGCGCAAGACCACTACCACCGCCAACACAAATAATCGGGCCGCGACCATCGCGCAGCCAAAAGTTGCCAGCGGGGCCATGAATCGCCACTTTGACACCGGCTAGCTTGTCGGCAAATAACATGCCGGTAAACTCACCGCCGGGCACGTTACGAATAAAGAGCTCGACCTCTTGGCAACCCTCTTCTTCTGGCGCCATGGCAAAGGAATACGAGCGCGCACCAAAGATCTCTTCGTGGTGAACCTGCAGGTACTGCCCCGCATCAAACTTAACGGGGCGATCGAGGCGAATCGTTACCTTACGGGTATCGTGGGTCAGGTCTTCACACTTAATGATCTCGCCCTCGAAATCTTCTGGCGGCGTTAGGTGCTTCAATTCGAAATTGGGAATCTCAACAACTGCATCTGATTTTAATGCCGCCTGACAGGTCAGAATCACATTACTTTGTAACTCCTCTGCCTCTAAGACATAGGCAAAATTCGTTAATTCTCTAACCTTGCCTTCAGCCAACTTACATTTACACGTGCCACAGGTGCCTACAGTGCAGCTGTGAGGCATTGCATAACCGGCGGCCAAACCCGCCTCCAGAATAGATTGTCCGGGCTTAACCTCAAAACTCACCCCGGCGGGCATAACGGTAACCCGCTTGGAAGATGGCTTTAAAAATGAAAATAATGACACATGAACTCCTACGCGCGCTTTGACGCAACCAGCCGCCAACAAAGCGCCCTGACCTATTATTAGTTACCTTCACTTAATTTAAGCTTGCGAACCATTAATGTCAAGACTAGAAAATTCCCCACCACAATGTATTCTCGTAGTACTTCCGCCCAATATTTCACCAAGATACCAACCCTACTACCGAGCCACACAATAAAACTCACGGATTTCCACTAATATGGCAATTAGCTATTTACCATTTTATTTCGCATGCGTACTATTATCATCATTATAGAAAATTTATCGCTCGATACGCGCTTGCTAGCACACTGACATTTAACACTAAATAGCACTGCTGACAGTACAATACTGAATACATAAAGAGGCTTTACTATGTTTAATAACAGCACCCTTAATGGCAAACGAATTCTCGTTACCGGTGGCGGAACAGGTCTTGGCAAGGAAATCAGCAGAGGATTACTCGCCTGTGGCGCTGAAGTGTACATTTGCGGACGCCGTGAAAGCGTATTACAGACCACCTGCGAAGAACTGGGTGCCGATACCGGCGGCAAAATCCACTACCGCATTTGCGATATCCGCGACCCAGAATCGATTGACGACATGGTAGAGTCGATTTTCACCGAAGGCCCGCTAAGCGGCTTGATCAACAACGCCGCAGCGAACTTCATCTCCCCCACCAAAGACTTATCGCCACGGGGCTATCAAGCTATTCGCTCCACCGTAATGGACGGCTCTTTCTACACTGTATTAGCCGTGGGTAAGCGCTGGATCAATCTTGGGATTCGCGGCAGTATCGTTAGTAACTTAGTAACCTGGGTATGGACCGGTTCGGCCTATGTCGTGCCGTCGGCAATGTCTAAAACCGCCATCGACTCCATGACCAAGTCTCTCGCGGTAGAGTGGGGACCTTACGGCATTCGTCTCAACGCAGTTGCCCCCGGCCCCTTCCCCACCGAAGGTGCTTGGGAAAAGCTCAACCCCACCGGTAAATCGAGCGGCGCCACCGATTCGTCTAGCGTACCGATGCGCCGCTACGGTGAAATGCCAGAATTAGCTAACTTAATGATTTTCTTACAAGCTGACGGCTGCGACTACTTAACAGGACAGACCATTGCCATTGATGGCGGCCACCATTTAGCCGCGCCGAGCACCTTTGCCAGCCTATCTGATCTGAGCGACGACGACTGGAGTAATATTCGCGAGAACCTGAAAGCCTCAGCTGACAAAGAGAAGAGCGAGCGCTCTACGGGCTAATAACACCGCCCTAGACCTTAACGATAAGAGAGCTAAATCATGGAATTAACGGCGTTTAAATTTAAAATAGAGAATGGCGTTGCCCGCATCACCCTGAGTCAAGGTAAGCGAGGCAACCCGTTTGATTCGACATTTTGTCGCGAATTCAATCTACTCGCTACCGAATGCGATGATAATCGCGACGTTCGCGCGGTTATCATCGACGCCGAAGGCCCTTATTTCAGTGTGGGCGGAGATTTAAAAACCTTTGCTAACGGCGAGCGTGCAGCCCTGCCTCGTTTTATTAAAACCGCAACCGCCGATATGCACATGGGTGTTTCGCGACTTGCGCGCATGGACGCCCCGGTAATTTTCAGCTGCGACGCATTGGTGGCGGGCGGTGGTGTCGCCTTGGCGGCGGCAGCCGACTTTGTACTAATCGGCCCCAATGCTAAGTTTTACGCGGCCTTCGCTGGCATTGGCTTTTCCTGCGATTGCGGCTCTTCCTATTTTCTACCCCGGCGTGTTGGTACCAGAAAGGCATTTTCCTTCTTTGCCCGCAATCAGAATTGGAGCGCCGAACAAGCCTTGGAGTACGGCTTGGCCACGGAAATCCACGCATCCGAAGAACTTGCCGAAGCCACGAATCAACTGGCCCGGGAGCTGGCAACTGGACCAACCTTTACCTATGGTCAATACAAGAATTTGTTTTTGAGCAGTTTCGGCAATGGCCTTGAAAGCCAAATGGAAATGGAGTCTCGGGCGCTGACCGAATGCACTCGCAGCGACGACACCTGGAACGCGGTGTTAGCCGTGGCCAACAAAGAACAAGTTACCTTCCACTATAAATAATATTAAAAGAGGATCGACAATATGTGGGCCTTTCCAGAAATTCGCAACGTTGCAGACATTGTCCGCTATAACGCCAAACAGTACCCGCAACAGACTGCCACTCAGTTTATGGGCTACGCGCTCAGCTGGGCTGAGTTTGATGAAAAATCCAGCAAAATGGCCAATGCCATGCGCAGCGCCGGCGTAAACCAAGGTGACCGCGTGCTGTACTACGCAGGCAATGCCGACGACTATTTTCTCACCATTTATGCCTGTGCAAAAATTAATGCTGTATTCATTCCCATGAACTGGCGCCTGTCGAGCACTGAAGCTGCCGGCATCCTCAACGACGCCAAGCCGGCCTTGGCCATCGTCCAAAATAGCTTTAAGGACCTCTGGGACAGCGCTCGCAGCATGATCGACCTCGATATTCCGAGCATTGATATGATCGCTGGTCAGCGCGAGCAAAACCCCCTTTGGCAGTGGTACGACGGCGCCGATAGCAGCGACCCTAACGCCTATTGCGGTCTTGACGATACCACATGGCAAATTTACACCTCCGGCACCACCGGTATTCCCAAAGGCGTAGAGTTTTGCCAAGCGGGCATTATGAATATGCGCCTGTGTGAACACCTTGAGCCCGCCTATACTTGGGGCGCACAAGATCGCTTCTTATTTTGCGTACCAAGCTTCCATTTACTGGGCCTTGGTCTGTCAATGCAGGCGATGTACAACGGCGCTACTATTGTTATCGCCACCCAATTTGACCCGACCGAAGTCTTGCAGCTAATCAATGAGCAAAAACCGAGCTTGGCTGGCGTAGCGCCGGTCATGCTACAAATGTTGCTGGATCACCCGAAAACAGAAAATACCGATTTCAGCAGTCTGCGTGAAATTATGTACGCTGGCTCGGCTATTTCCGTTGGGCTATTAAAACGCGCTATGGAAAAAATACCCTGTAAATTCATGCAATTTTATGGCTCCACCGAATCCGGCGGTGCAATCACACTGCTGCGCCCAGATGACCACGACCTCAACAACGAGCATCGTTTAACCTCCTGCGGAAAACCGCTGCCGCTAATCGAAATCAAAATTATCGACACCGATGGCCAAACGCTGCCAGCCAACCAGCCGGGCGAAATGCTCATTAAGCTACCCTCTATCGCAAAAGGCTATTGGCAAAAGGGAGAAGCGTGGCAGGAGGTATTCAATACTGGCTGGTATAAATCGGGTGATGTGGGCTACTTCGACGACGAAGGCTACTTCTATATCGTCGACCGCGCCAAAGACATGATCGTCACCGGCGGTGAAAACGTCTATTCCACCGAAGTCGAAAACTGCTTGTCACTGCATCCAGATGTCGCCGCCGCTGCCGTAATTGGCGTGCCCAGCGAGAAATGGGGAGAAGAAGTTAAAGCCATGATCATTCTCCGATCTGGCACCAAGCCCAGCGAAGCCGATATAATAGATTATTGCAAAGCGCACCTAGCGCGCTACAAATGCCCAAAATCAGTAGCGTTTGTCGACGACTTCCCGCGCACCGGCGCTGGCAAGGTGTCGAAAAAAGATCTCCGCGCTCCCTACTGGGAGAATCACGGGCGCAGCATCGGCTAGACCAATAACTTTACGGGAATTATTTTCCATTTTTTGTTACGCTAGCTAACATTCAATAGACCAACCGGAGTTTTACAATGATCACAACCTACGATGACGCGTGGCTAATCGATGGCCGCCGCAGCGGCTTTGGTGCAGTAAACGGCACAATCTCGAACATTTCCGCAACCGATCTCGGTATTGCTGTCGTGAAAGGCCTGCTTAGCGAGGCGAAGATCAATCCCCAGGACATCGACTGCCTATTTGCCGCCAACCTTGCCCCCTCTGACTTTGACGCGGGCTATTTACCTCGGCACATTGGCTTGTACTCCGGTCTTCCCCAAGGCGCACCGGCACTAATGCTGCAGCGTCTGTGTGGTTCAGGTTTCGAACTTATTGCCGCAGCTGCCGATTACCGCCAGCTCAATAAAGCCGAAGTGATGCTCTGCGTAGGCAGTGAATCAATGTCTCGTATGCCAGTCGCCAGCTTCACTAGCCGCAGCGGCTTTAAATTGGGTCAAGTCGACTTCCGCGACTACCTGCTTGAGCTGCTCTACGACGCCGCCGCCGATATCCCAATGGGTATCACTGCCGAGAATCTCGCCAAGCAGTACAATTTAAGCCGCGTTGAAGTCGATCAATTCGCGATGACCAGCTTTGAGCGGGCCTTAGCCGCGCAAAAATCCGGTGTGCTCGCTGATGAAATACTCACGCTCACCAACCAAACCTTTGAATGCGAAGGTTTGAAAACCAAGCAGTTTAAACTGCCACGCGGTGTTGAAAGCTTCGCAACTGACGAGCATGTGCGCCCCACCACCCTAGAGACACTGGCGAAATTGCGCCCCTCTTTCACTAAGGATGGCGTACAAACTGGCGGCAATAGCTCGGGCATTGTAGACGGCGCCGCTGCCGCATTGGTTTCTAGCAAAGCATATGCTGATCGCACTGGTCTTAAGCCCCTCGCTAAAATCGTCGCCTCTTCTGCAGCCGGTGTTGATCCCCACTACATGGGTATCGGCCCAGTTCCAGCAATCAAAGCCTTGTTAGAAGCCACTGGCCTAAGCATTGATGACATTGGTTTGTTCGAAATTAACGAAGCATTCTCGGCTCAGTGTCTTGCCGTAGCCCGCGAGTTAAAAATTGACGAGAGCAAACTCAACGTCAACGGCGGCGCAACTGCATACGGCCACCCACTGGCTGCAACCGGTGTGCGCTGTACTACAACCGTTGCTAAAGAAATGAAACGCCGCGGCGTTAAATACGGTATTGCTTCAGCCTGTGTAGGCGGTGGCCAAGGCAGCGCTATACTGCTGGAAAACCCCGACGCATAAGCTATACGCCATTAGCAGCAACGCTGCTATGTAAACCCAAAACGGCAGCCCTAGGGCTGCCGTTTTACTTTGTGGCGCAGTATATAAAATTATTCGGCCAGCAGAGCATCTACCGTCGGCAATGCTTTAGGATTACCGTCAAATCCCATCGGCAAAAACCACGCGCGCCCCATATTAGTATGCGCCTCAGCGTACTGAATTAATGCCTTCGTGCTTTCACGCTTAAATGCCGCACTGGTGTCACTACATGCCAGAATACGCTCTAGATGGAAGCCCATAGCTGTCACCTCAAGGTTTTTTCGCGCGACATCAAGCTCTGCCAGCGAGCCTGCAACACTCTCCTCAGCTGCGCCAAGCTCCAGTAGCGCATCGGCTAATTTAAACAGCAATCGCTGGCAGTAATCATCAACCGCATGCTCGCGATTAGCCTGCTGCTGCAACGCCGCAAGATGACCTAACATTAGGCCCGCTTGCTCTTTGGCAAGGGGCTGATCATCGCGAATCGCGGGCATAATGGTGTCTTGCAGAGTACGCATCATGGTATCAATGCGCAGTGCGCTAGATGGATTCATTACTGAACCTCCTTAAGCAGGCTTAATAGTTCGGCGGAAAAGGAGTGCCCTGCTGCGGTAAGCCAACTCAGCAATACATCTTGATGACTGTGCTTTCGACTAGCAGTTTGCGCCGCAGTGGCAAGGCAAATTGCCACACATTTGTACACGCTCAATACCTTATAAAAATGCAGAGTTTTGGCATCGACTAGACGGCCCGTTGCCGCGCGGTAGCGTTCACACAGTTCCTCTGGCGTCATCAGCCCCGACGCCATAATCTGACCGTCTTCGGTCACGCCCTTGTGGCAAATAATCCACGCCAGGTCTTCGTGGTAGTCGCCAATATGGGCCAGTTCCCAATCTAAAACCGTGCTAATTTCTTGGCTGTCTTCGTCAAATAAATAATTGCCGGTGCGGTAGTCGGCGTGGACCACCACTAATTCCCGCGCGCTGGGAAGATTGTCGCGCATCCAGCGCTCGGCCAAGCCCATCAGCGGCGAGCCTTCAATGGCGTCATCCTGCCACACACTGCTCCACCAATTTAATTGCCAGCGCGCCGCCTGCTGGGGGTCGGCATCCGGCACCTGAAACACCTCTGGCTTAAAATCCACGGCCACCCCATGCATGGCCACCAAGTAGTCAATAAATTGCGCCGAGAGCCGCTCGCGGAACCGCTCAGGCAATAACGCACCCAAGCCCGACACATTGCCGCTGTCACCGCTGGGCTTGGTGACACCACCAATAAAGCCGCAAATCAGTGCCGGTCGCCCCAGCTCAGCGCCCTCTATGTCTGCCCATAACACCGGTGGCACCGGTAATACACTCTGCATGCAGTTAAGCACTTCGTACTCTTTACGGCGATCAGTCACCACCGCGCTTTCTAAGGGATCCATACGCAGTACGCAGCGCTGTACAGGCCCGGCCGCAGAATGTAAATCAAAAACAAATTGCTCCTTAGACGCGCCCCCACCCATTCGGCGCAGACCTTTCACCTCAGCCCCAGCCAAACCTTGAGCGCGAATGAAAGCCTCTAACTTAGGCAGCAGTTGCTCTGCACTCAGCGACTGGTATACACCGTGGGATTTATTGTTCGCAGCCTGCTGTAACATCGCCACCACGCTAGGTTCAATATCGCGACCCAACTCAAAGCTCGCCGCCACACTAGACAAGCTCATTTGACCACCTCGGCTTTTGCTTTAACGTAGTTAATCAGGCTATTAGTCCACATCACTTCGCAACAGCCACCGCCGGGCTGACCGTCGATGAAAGCGGAAATCGGCGATTCAAAAAGCGTAATCATCGGATCAGGTGAAAGATAAAAAGTCGCGAACGGGACCCCTTGAAAGCGAGTTGATCGCCCGGCGGTATCGACAATATCCGCATTGACAACACGCGTGGTCATGTCGTCATTCATCTCAAAATCAATATCCACGTCAACCACCTGAGCGATATGGCCGTTCTTATCCACGTAACCGCGAATCAGGGTTTGGCCCATCGACTCCAGCTTCCAAAAATGCACGCTTAACTCTGGGCCCGCTTGGGCGTGTATCCATTTCCAGTGCTGATTCACACCCCAGTCCCGGGTACCCCAGGAATGGTCACGCTGGGTGTAGCCGCGCAACGCGATCTCTTTGCCAGCGAAGCGAATCAACCCCGATTGCGTGCCCTGCTGCTCAAAGCGGTCATGAGCAATCCACTGGGGGCAACCGCCTTTATGAGAGCTATAAGCGTAAGCGGGTTGGCTGGCGGTGAAATGAAAGTCTATTTCGAATTTATCAGATTGATAGCGAATGTGGGCAGTTTCTAGCAAGGTGCCCAAGCGCAGCTGCAAGCCCGCGACGCGCCAGTCAAAAAAATCCATTTCGGCGGCTACCGCAATACCATCAAAACTTTCGATCAACGGCTCTGGCCCAATGCCAGGGCCAAAAAGGGTGACCGCGCAACCCGCCCTACCTTCGCCATTGACCCAAGTGTAAACAATACCCGCCACCCCCTCTTCCGGCAGCTGTAATAAATAAGCCAGCGACTCTCGGGCCAGCGGCCCACTGCCAAGTTTATGACGATTATCGTGAATAGGGTCGAGTGGTTTTATATCGGTGGTGTACACGCGCTGCATAGAGCCTTCCTTTATTATTTGCTTAAGTATTATTACCAAGCATAACAATTAAGGAAAAACCAGCAATGGACCAATTTCAGCTAACGGCACCGCTGCTATTCGCCGGACCAACGCTGCAGTACAAAATAATTTTAGAGTAAACCGAGCTGCTGAACCGCCGCCAAGAGCGCGGTACGATTGTGTACATTAAATTTACGAAACAAGCGTTTAAAGTGATTCTCAATAGTGTATTCGGACAACGACAATACAGCGGCGATCTGCTTATTGCCATAGCCTGCATATAAGGCATTAATGACATCCCGCTCCCTCGGTGTCAGTGTCAGCGTCTGCTCAATAGTAGAATAATGGCTAGAATCCGCCGAAAGTAATGGCGCAATCAACGACGACATTAGCGCCGTTGCCGACTCCCCCACAAAATGATCTAAGTCATCAATCACACTATGAGTAGCGGATATTTCGCCGTATTCTCGACCGCGATCTTGGCCCATTAGGCCGCCCACCAAAAAAATATCAGGGGTATAAGGGTGAATTACCGAAACAATATCGCGATAACCAACGCGGTTAATATAATTCCAATAGCTGTCACCTTCGCTATCGCTGCCCTCAAACTGGCAGCGATCTAAAACAGCCACCTCCTTGTTAGCACCTTGCTGCTTTATGTGATTTAAAAATGGATCGTGTGCCCACAAGCCTTGGCTGTACACCGATTTAATTTGGGCGCTCATGCCGTAATGACAAAAAAAGTGAACACCCGCTCGCTCAGGCCGAGCAGAGAACAAAAACAAACAAAAATTATTTGCTCCCGACCGGCTCATGATATCTTGGGCGAATTGATGTTGATGGCTAGTAAGTGTATGCATGGCTATTATTTTATTACCTAGCTAACAATTAGCATCCAGTGTAGTGCTAGGTTCAAGTCATCGTCAACTACTAGTCGATACGCCCAAATTTCATACTAAAATCATCAGTACTCGCAGCAAAGGTCTCCCTGTGGTCCTGCTATTTAGTATACTGTGCCTCGCTGAGCTGGCCTCGACATAAGCGAGAGCAGGCTTAACACTATTGGTGCTTATCACAAGCCCCCTTTCGGTAATTAGGTGAGGACAATAATTTTGGCAGAAAGCCCCAAAAAAGCGAGGGTTCCGCAGACACAGCGCACGGCGATTATGCGTTATCGCTTGTCAAAAGCCGCTTTTGAGGTCATCAAAGATGTCGGCTTTGCTAATTTCCGCACCTCTGCTGTGTCTAAGCAAGCAGGGGTTTCCCAGGGCGCCCAGCTTCATCATTATCCCACCAAAAATGATCTGACCTTGGCAGCAATGCAATACGCTTACGAGCAATCGAATAGTATTTTCACCCGCAATATTGCCGCCTTTCGACCCGACGACGATCCCGTTGATGCGGCAATGAAAGACGCCGAAGATTTCTTTATGTCTGACTATTTCATGGTCGCACTGGATATATTAATGGCGGGGGGCAAGAACGAAGAATTACGCGGCCAACAAATTGAGCTTGCAGTGACCAGTCGCTCCCTCGTCGAAAAGGCGTGGATCGACCGTCTGGTAGATTTAGGTTGGGACAAGGAGCTCGCCGAAGACATTCTCAATATCAGCTTTTGTTTAGTAAGAGGCTATGTGGTGAAAATGCTCATCAGCGAAAACCCCAAGCAATATCGGCGTTTGGTTCAGCGCTGGAAAAGTATGGTTAGCAGTGCTGTAACGCTAGGCTGACAAGCCCTCTTACCAATATCCGTGCCTTTTGCCGATTCACGGCAAAAGGCACATGCCGCTGAGTTCAACCCACACCTTAACGCAATGGTAGCTCAAACCAAAATACAGCCCCTTGCCCTGGTTCCGATTCAAATCCAATTGAGCCTCCCATGCGCTCAATCAACTGACGAGTTATCGCGAGCCCCAACCCTGAGCCTCCATGCTGCCGTGTATCTGAGCTATCTGCTTGAGAGAATCGCGTAAAAATGCTTTTACGAAAAGACCAGGGAATTCCGCTACCGTGGTCAGATACTTCTACACGAGCCTTGTCGTCGACAGTTTTAATAATAATTTCAACGAGCCCACCCTCGGGCGAAAACTTAATGGCATTTGATATTAGATTACTCAAAACTTGTTGGAGACGCATGGCATCAACTCGCACAAGCAGCTCATTTTTCAAGGAGGTCTTAAATATCAAACTAATACGCCGCATACTGCCGTAAGGACGCATATCCTCAATTGCAGGTACCACAATCGCCTCCAGCGGCTGCCATTCCAGTTCAAAATTGAGCTTTCCGGCGCTCATTTTCTCCATATCGAGTAAATCGTTTATTAGCGAGCGTAGTCGCTGACTATTTTTGTGGGCTACATCCACCATTCCTGACATGGGTTCTGAGACAGGTCCAAATACCCCGCCAACGATTAAATCAAGACTGCCGACTATTGAGGTCAACGGCGTTCGCAATTCGTGGCTGACCGTCGAGAGAAATTCGCTTTTCAAATTAGCGAGCCGTTTCCGCTCCGTTATATCTTCAGCAATACCCAAATAACCGGTAATTTCGCCGACCGTGGAGCGTATTGTCGTAACCACCAATGACACTGAAAAACGATGCCCATCTTTGTGAATATACGTCCACTCCCGAGTTTCTTGGCCATCAACCTCTGACCGCCCAACAAAAACTCGGAAGCCAGAAACAACAGTATAGAACTCTGCACTAAGCTCCTTGCCGCGGGCTTCTATCTCAGCGTCACAATGGAACATTAACGGGGTTTGCAACCCCACCATATCCGCTGCGCGATAACCCAACATTCGCTCAGAACCCTTATTAAATATCGTTATCAGGCCGTTGATATCCGTCGCGACAATCGAAAACTCTGAGGCCGAGGCCAGTACTGAGCGTAGTAAATCGTGAGTATTTCCTAGGTCAGCATGAGCATCCTGCAATTCTGCCAGCGCTTTCTCCGTTCGGCTCTTCTCGGCGCGAACTTGCTCAAATAGCTCTTCTTGGCTAAATACCAGTGCGAAGGAGCGAGTAGTAAGAAATACTTTAATAACGCTGTAACTAAGTAAAATAAAACCCGAAGCAAAAATAATATGCGCAAACCACCACAGATGATTCCATGCCGAACTGAGCAAAAAGGTTGCCGATGACTGAGCAAAAAACAACAGTGATACGGAGTAAATTGTCATCAGAGGCGAATTCAGTCCCCGCAGCCGCACGATCGCAACACACAATAGCGAAAGCAGCAAAGCACTAAGTTCAAAAACCTTTTGTGCGGGCGGCGCCCAACTTGTTGACGCCAGGCCAAAAACTGCGACATTGATTATTATCAGAACAGTAGTCCAAGAACGCCAACTACCTCGGCGCTGCTTTTCGTCATTATCCAAGGCCGGTTTACCATAAGTCAGCAGTCCAACAAAAAAGCAGCCAACCATGACCAGCCTACTAACTGGCCCGTATAGCACAAACTGCCAAATATTTACTGAAGCTATACGGGTGAAAATTCCATGGCAGGCATAAATAAGCGTAAAAGAAAAGAAACCAAGCGCCAACCAGCGCAAAAATCGCTCACCGGAGTACTGAAAACACTGCCATGCTATTACTGCAATGAAACCGCTCTGCAGGAGCGCTATCGCAATCGCCAATTCGTGACCAGCATGACTGATAAAATGCAGATGGTGGTCTTGAAAAAAATACAGGTAGGTAGTGAAAAATGCAGGAATTAAACTCGATATGCCAATGATAAGAATCGCGTAAGTAGAGCTCAAACGTCGAATAAGATCAGGCGCCGTCATAATTTGCATAACTGTCTTACCAATAGTGAGGGAAGCTTCCGAGCAAATTAAATCGAATGGTGCTGCAATATGGAAATAACACTCCACACGAACATCGATCACCCTTTTTAGGGCCAAAGTTTTTCAAAGTGCCATCATTTAACATAAAGCTAAGGATCACAAGACGAATTTGTAGCGGCAAGCTAGGTATAAACACCTACAAGCCAGATAAGCTTAAGCTCTGAATAGGAACGGACATCGGTCGAGGAATGGCGGGCTATATAGCGTTTATAAACACCTTAAAAGCCCGTCGTCGCAGGTTATCCTAGCCCGCAGTGACTAAACCAAGCATAGCGCCGGTCGCCGTCATTTTAAGGCGGGGGCGGCCTTGTGCTCGGCCATCAGACTGCTCCTGCCTGTCTATTTTCTGCCAGCCAGAAAAACCAAGCGTGACACTCACCCGCGCATTGATTGCCTCAAGTACTTGCGCCGCAGACAGCGTTCCTTCCATAGGCAATACATTACTGTCGGCATCGGCCATCACCGCCGCCACAGCATCACGCGCGCATTTTTTATTGCTGCCAATAATGCCTTTAGGACCGCGCTTAATCCAACCCGTTACATAAGCGCCAGCAATCGCAATGCCATTATCAACAATGCGCGAGTCACGACTGGGGATAACACCTCGCACGTCATCAAAAGGCAGGCCATCAATTGCCAAACCGCGATAGCCAATCGCCGCCAGCACCAAGCCGGCGTTTAACGCCTGCTCAGACTGATCACGCCTATCTACAACCTTAATTTGTGCAACTTGCCCCTCGCCAACAATAGCGGTTGGCGCGGCATTAAAGCGAAATACAATTCTACGGCTACCCTGAGATTTTTCTTTGCACAGCTTGGCTAAGGCATTCACTTTTAATTGGGTTTCATAGTCCGCGTTTTCTGGAGTCAAGGATAAATCAGTGCCCTCAACACTTATCGCGGTATCGGCAAGCTCACCAAGCTCCATTAACTCGGGATAGTTAAATGCGGCGTGCTCCGGCCCGCGACGGCCAAGAATGACAATTTCCTTGAGCTGACTTTTGCCAAGTGCGTCCAGCGCATAGCTGGCAATATCGGTATTATGCAAAGTGCTAATGGGCGAAAATAAAATTCTGGCCACGTCCATCGCCACATTGCCATTGCCAACCAGCACCGCGCGCTCGCAACGCAAATCAAACTGTAAATCACTAAAGTCGGGGTGGCCGTTATACCAGCTCACAAACGCCCGAGCTGAATCACTGCCGCGCAGATCTTCACCCGTAACACCCAAGCGACGCTCATCGTCTGCGCCCACGGCGTAAATAACGCCGTCGTACCACTGGCTTAAATCTGCGGGACTAACATCCCTACCCACCTGCACATTACCAATAAACCGAAAGCCCTGGCGCCTAGCAATACTGTCGTAAATCGCCGCCATGCGCTTTTTATCGGGGTGATCCGGCGCAACGCCAGAGCGAATTAAGCCCCAAGGGGTAGGCAGCCGTTCAAGCACGTCCACCTCAACGGGGCGCCGAACAATTTGGTTTAAGCCACCATTAATAAAGGTGCCGCCAGGGCCTTCCAATAAATGCCCTGCGGAATACATTCCCGCTGGGCCGCTGCCCACAATAGCGATGCGTAGGGGGCGTTCACTTATCATGACGAAGCTCCGCAACGGCTTGGGTATGGGATTGAAAGTGCGCGGCGTTAATGCCGATATAATCCAGCCATTTTTCTGGGAGCTGGTCTTCGGCGAATATCGCGTTTACTGGGCAAGCCTCTCTACAAGCATCGCAATCAACACACAGCACAGGATTGATATAGAGCTGCGTTGCTGCGTCAAACCCAGAATCATCCGGCATGGGACTGATACAGTCCACAGGACACACTTCAATGCAGGAATAATCTGCCACACAGGGCGCGGTAATAACATAGCTCATGACGCCATCTCCACCACATCGCGCAGAGAACGAATGCGCACGCTAATCCCATTAACCGTGGCATTGCCACTGGGCAAGTCTGCCGAGTCTGCACGATTAGTGGTAAGTTGATTATAGCCAGCACCGCCCACCGCAACTGCGCGCTGCCAGCCGCCCTCGTGACCCCAGCCATGAGGGAGCGCCAAGCTACCGGGCATCATCTCGTCGCTAATACGCGCTTCTGGCACCCGAATTTGCCCATAAGGTGAACTTATTTCGACTGGATCGCCCTCTTCGATACCATAGCGCGCGGCGTCCGTGGGGTGAATACGCAAACGCTGAACACGGTCGGCCACTACCAATTTGGAAATATTGTGCAGCCAGGTATTTTGCGAACGCAGCTCCCGCTGACTAATAAGACTTAACGGATAGTTTTCATCCTGCGCAAAAGAGCTCGCCAATAAGCGCGCCATCTCTGTTCTAAATACCGCATGATCGAGATTCACTTTTTTATCTTTGGTAAACATCCTTTTATTGAGAACACCGGTTGGCAGGCCGTTGGCCAATTTAATTGCACCGTCATTATTCAATAGCTTTTTGCGACTTAAGCCTGAGGGCCGCAAACCAAACCAATCTCCCTCTGGCCCAGTGCGCAAGCCCACATCCATTAAAAATGAGGGACTGGGTCTAAGCCCTAATTTACCCAATAGCTGAGCACCGGGAAAATCTGCCGGCACAATACCAATGCGCTTAGATATTTCATCCATAATCCACGCGTCATCGCGAACATCGCCTCGCGCTTTTAAAGTAGGGCCCACCCACTGAGCGTGGGGTACACCAGAATGCGATTGGGTAAAAATAGGAAAGCCTTCGCGCTCTAACCACGTAGTTGGCGGTAAAATATAATCCGCCATACGGCTGGTTTCAGTAATATAGATATCTTGGGAAATGAGTAAATCGAGCTGTTTAAAGGCATCTCGCAACTCCCCAGCAGCCGGGCTACTGGTGGCCGGATTCGCGCCAATGACCATCATTGCCCGCAACTGGCCTTTGCCTGGGGTGGTAATTTCGCGAGGAATACTTACCACCGGCGCCGTGCCTGCCACTTCTGGAAAGCCATCCACCCGAGTGCGCCAGCGATCATAGCCCGTTGATTTCAACTGATGCATCAGCGCTTCTAGGTCAATAAATGGCCGAGCAAAACACCAGCCGCCCTCGCGATCTAAATTGCCGGTGGCGATATTAAGCACATCAAGTAGATATTTGCTTAAGGTGGCAAATGGCCCAATTGACATACCGCAGCGCCCGTAAGCACAGGCCGAAGGGGCAGCAGCAAAATCCCTCGCCAATTGCTGGATATCAGCAACAGGGATTCCCGCTGCATCCGAGGCTTGTGCCAAGGAAACTGGCGCAAGCAAATCCGTTATAATTTCAGAACCCGAAGTTTGGCGCTGCAATGCAGCGAGGTCTGCTAAGCCTTCATCAAAAATAACCTTTAACATAGCCGCGAGCAACCACGCATCACCATTGGGTCGGATAGGTAGATGCTCGAAAAGTTCTGCGGTTTCGCTCCGCCGTGGGTCAATAACCACCACCCTACCGCCCCGCGCTGTTACGCCAAGCATGGTGTCTCGGAAGCGGCCAATATTGGCCATACTGCCATGGGACACCACTGGATTAGCGCCAATGCACAACATAAAATCGGTGCGGGCAATGTCTGGCACTGGGTTTAAAAAATTACTGCCATAAAGCAGTTGGCTCACCAGCCAATAGCCATTGATGTCGATAGAGGCGGCACTGTACAAATGCTTGGTTTTTAGAGCCCCTGCCATGCCAAACAAATTGAGAAAGGCACCGAAGTTCCAGGCAACAGAATTGCCTTGATACAAGCCAATAGATTCACGGCCATGCACTTTAATAATGGCATTTAAGCGTTCGCCAATTTCGTCTAGCGCCTGCTCCCAAGAGACTGCAACAAAAGAACCATCATCGGTTCTCTTTAAAGGATGCAATACGCGATCGCTATCATCGCGAACCGCACCAAAGGCAAGACCTTTAGAACAAGCAAAACCTTTTGAATTAGGGTGGTCAGGATCGGGGCGCAGCTTAATTAGATCGTCATCTTTAATCGTTGCCACTAAACCGCAGGACGATTCACAGACACCACAAAATATTTTTTTGTCGATACGCGGGGAAGACGAACGCTTATTATTCATTATTGGCGCTATCATATAAATTACCTGCAATCCGTGATTGGTGATCTACGTCTTGCTGTATAAACGCAAAAAAGCGCATACCCTTTTGAGTACACGCGTTGCGGGCTTATATCGCCACTGATATTTACAAACCAAGCCCTAAACCTAATGGTGAGGTAACAAGCGGGATGGCTGGCAGTGTTCCAACAATACCCGATTGAGTGAGAATAGTGCCATTACCCAAAAGATAAGGGACAATATTCATGGGATCAGTTGCAGCCACTTCTAACACCGGCACCGTACTAAACAAGGCACCCGTACCCAAGCTGCTACCAATGCCGATTACCGTATTAAGGGTATCTAAAGGCTCTAGCTCGCTGCCCATCGCAATAAGACCGGGAAGCGCACCGGAATTTCGCCCCAAGCTGCGCGGCACATCCTCAAGAAGCCCAGGAATTACACCTGGCAGCGCAGCCACATTGACGATGCCCTCTAAGCTAGGAATGCCACCCCCATCTAAACCACCCATCAGCGGCAAGGCTGGAATCTGTGCAACGGAAGCGCCAGCTTGAAAGCAAGATGCTACGACCGCCACTAGTGCTACTATAGATTTTATTTTCATTTTCAACTCCTAAACGCTATTTATTTCATTCAACAAGCAAAGCCAAAAAGTCGGCTTACCTTAGCTCAATTAATAAAACATCTGATCAAAATTCCATTTCACGCGCATGCCCATCAAGCGCGGTGGCGCCAACACCACAGTACGCCCAAAGTCTTGCTGCAGTATCGTGCCAAAGTATTCTTCATCCAAGGCGTTATTGACAAAAGCAGTTAGCTGAAGACCATAGGGATCATAGAAATAACTTAGACGAGCATTCCAAAGACCGTATGCTTCCTGTTCAAAGAAAGGCGAGTTTTGCGGGGTGGTGTTATAACCGCCGTTGTAGTAATAATCCACGCCGATTTCGAGATCACCGGCATTGCCCATGGCAATACGTTGGTTCGCCGCAAAGGTATAGCTGATATCAGGCGTACGCACTACATCATTACCAGAGAAGTCACGCTCCGTGTTACCGGTAAGGCCATCTGGCCCAAAATACAATCCCGTATCATCGTCAAAGCCAGCACCATTAGTGTATTCGGTATACTTAGCATCTAAATAAGTTACCGAGCCCGTTAATGCTAAGCCGGGGTTGATGTTTGACATTGGCTGCCACTGAAAATCCATCTCTGCGCCTTCGATTTCAGATCGACCGGCATTTTGGAAGCGTACTATCCCCCCGGAGGTTAACGATACAATCGCGGTTAACACATCTTTTATGTCGGTTTTAAATATTGCCGCATTTAGACGTAAGGTATCGTCAAACAAATCGGTTTTAATACCAAGTTCAACCGCGGTCGCCGTCTCTTTACCCACTAGATCTGGGTCAGAGAAAAAGTTAATTGTGTTATAGGTAGGGCTTTTAAAACCCTGCGATGCAGAGGCATAGATTTGGGTCGAGTCAGTTGGCAAGTACTGCACCGCAATCCGAGGTGACATCGTCTCCTCTTTAACATCGGGAACGCTAAAGGTACTAATGCGCTGGTTATTTTTCCGATCACCGCCGCTGATATAATACGGATCACTCTGCTCACCACTGGTCAGCAAAACCGCATCCAGAAACGCGTCACGAACACCACGTGTTTCCGATTGATAACGAGCACCAAGTGTTAGATTCCATTCTTCATTAAAGGTATAAGTACCTTGGAAGAATGCCGAATTTGAATCGGTATACAAAACCGAGCCAGCCTCAAGTGTTACATTTAACGCAGGATCAGCCAATATGCCATTTAGGAGCGGAACTGCAGCCACCAAAGAATCAATCGGTAAGATATTTTCCGCAAAGCCACCCGGACCAACGGTAAAGTATAAACTATCGAACCCGCCTTCAGCCTCAAGCCTATATAAGCCCGTCACCCATTCAAACTTATCACTACCAGGGGTTTCTGAATTCGACGTAAACTGGAGCTCATAAGTCCTTTGTTCATTAAACTGGCCATCAACAAAATAAAACGTTACTTGGTTATTTTCGGTTGAATCATAATCATATGCACCATAAGGAAGTTCAACACCGTTATCCGCATAAATAAACTTCATATCTATAGGACCAGGGCTCCATTCCAAAACAGCAGCATACATAGTATTTTCAGTTTCGTTACCACCTTGAATGTCATTGTGCCAATTACGATCAGCCGTATCGGGTTCATAGGCACCAGTAACAAGGCCAGACGGACGGGTATTTTCGTTAATCAGTGAGTTCCCGTTAAACTGATGAATATAAGACCCTATTAGCGTAGCGCTAAAGGTATCGCTTATATCCCATCGTAATTTTAATCGGCCACCTTTGGTAAAGTCTTTACGCTCAGGAGCAGGAACTCCTTCATTGGTGGTGTTTTTACCCATAATCATGGGTAATTCTTCAAAGTAAGCAAGGGTAAAGCCAACGTCTTCAGTAAGCGGGCTACCCACATATACGCTATATGACTTTTTATCCACCGTTTCGTTGAGACTATCTAGATCATAAACACCGTATTCCGCATTAAGCGATCCTACGAACTCTTCTGGTGGATTTGCAGTAACAATATTGATCGCACCGCCGGTGGAGTTACGACCAAACAACGTGCCTTGCGGTCCTTTCAAAACCTCCACCCGCTCAACTGGGCCTAGCGTGTCATTTTTACCCTGGCTAGACGGGATATTGATACCATCTATATAAGTTGCCACACTCGGATCCGCTGATGGCAAGAATGCATCGGTACCCACACCACGCAAATAAATCAGCGTGTATCCATAAGTAAAGGTAAAGGTTAAGCCGGGTGTAATACGCGCTAAATCTGCAGTACTTTCTATACCGAAGGCATCCAATTTTTCGGAGCTAAAAGCAGAGATACTAATCGGTACATCTTGCGAGTTTTCTTCGCGCTTCTGCGCGGTCACGGTCACTTCTTCTAGCAACCTGTTGCTGCTTTTCTTTTTGACGATCTCCGCAGCCCCAGCACCTTGTGCGTAGGAAAAACCACTACTTAACAATGAAACCCCAACAAGGGCCGCAAGCTTCCTCATGTTCAAATCCTCACCAAACAAACGAGATTATTGTTATCAATACTTCGCTAAACTACTTTTCGCACACTAACCAATTTCAATATAATTTACCACGAAACTATATTATTGCAAGCACTAGATTAGATATTGCTGATTTTACGTACCAAGAACACTTGGACCCCAAGAGCTCCCTCTCAGTACCACAAAGGGATTTAGACGCCGATTGAAATTAACCTATTTTTATAAATTTCATAAACAAATCATATGCTTATAAAAATTTCATCACATTACCTCCGCTATCAACATAGCCAAGCAGACCACGGCCAGCCACCCATTCATCATGTGTTTCCAAGGATTTGGCAGGGCATTCACTTCCATAAATGACATCATAATAGCTTTAACTTTAAGGGTAGATATCAATATGATCACCACCGAAGCAAGGACATAACCGTGAAATTCCTCGAACGTAAACCAAGACGCAATCGTTGCCAGCAGCAGAGCCATGGCAACCAAATTCTTTTTATCTCGAAGCTGTGCCATATTCACGCTCCCAAAAAATAGATTAACGGAAAAATAAAAACCCACAACAAATCAACCATATGCCAGTAAATACCGCCGCCTTCAACAGCCGCGACGTTATTAGCGCTGTACTTGCCTCGCCTTGTGTTAATAAAAAGCACGAGTAGAACCACCATACCACCAACCACATGAAGCAAATGTATACCGGTAATAATGTAATAAAACATAAAAAAGTCGTTACTCAAGATGCTAATACCATCTTGAATCTTTGCGTTGTATTCCATTGCTTTATTGATAATAAAAATAACACCACAAAAAAAAGCCGACGCCAGAAATAGCGCGCAATCCTTCTGGGCATTTTTCTTCAGAGCTTTAACAGCCAGCACTACAAACCAAGAACTAAGCAGGAGTATGAGGGTATTAATTGCTCCCAAATTTTGATTGAGTTGCGCTTGAGAGGATATATATGTAGCGAGATCTGCATTACGCTCCATTAAGTATGAAACAAAAAACAGGGCGAACATGCACATATCGGCAAAAATAAATATTAAAATGCCCTCTTCTACCGCGGGCACCCTTTCGTCTTCAATAGAAACACTCACCACCAACTCCTTTTCTTATAATCAAAAAAAAGATCACCTACGAATGTCGACAACCATTCAAAAGGCGATCTTAAAAGGGACTAATTAAGCTCGTGACAATTCAGGACTGGCTAGCGCAGCGCTTTCACTCGCCTTGATACGACGATGCACTTCTTTAATCATAAAGGTGCTCGCGATTGTGAACCAACCAAGCCAGCATGCGTAAGGGATGTAGTAGCTAAGCATGCCATCCCAAGCAAAAGGCCCCGTTGTTACGACACCCGTTAAGCTCGCAGGTATAAAGCTAAGACCACACCATATGGTGAGGTAACATACCCAGCGAGGGAAAAGCGGTACTTCACGTTTATCGGCCAAACCAACGAGCGCCGCAGCAATCATTTGCAATGTCGTACAGGCATATTGCAAATCTATGCACAACCACCCCAGATCCGTGAGCATCCTTGTGATTGCTGGATCTTGGTCCGGACGAAACGCAGCGGCCACCCAAAAGAAAGCACTAAACGACACGACCATCACAGTGAGCCCACCCCCGAGCAACTGGAGATTAGCCATCACTGGAAATCGGCCTTCAACTCTCGCCATTTGAGTGCTCAGCAGGGCCGTCCAAGGCAAATAGAAAACCACGGTAATAAGAGAAACTATAAAACCGAGTCGAATTGAGCCAAGATTCTCGGTATACCGCGCGTGTAAGGCTTCAGCCGTCAAAGCAGGTGAGGGATTTGGCAAATTCTGACCAATAATCCCCCAAAAAACGATAAAGGTCACTAAAAATGCCGGACCGCACCATGCGCTAATTAATTCATGCCGAAAGGCAGTTTTTTCATCCATCGCTATATACCTCGCTTGCTGTAAAAACACCAAGCTCAGCCTTTTTTAGCGAAACTTGGCCTCATCAAAAGACACAATTGCCTTCCGTAATAATCGATCTAACTCAGCCTGTTCTTTATCATCAAGCCCCGAAAACGCACTTGCTACCGGGCCCGCAACACTGGGAGTAGCTTTGCTAACAACTTGCTCGCCGAGCTTAGTAATTTCAACCACACTGCGACGACCATCTAATTTCCCAGCCTTACGACTGATATAACCGGCCTTCTCTAAGGTGACGATAACCTTGGACATATTAGGACGGCTGGTGCCAACCAATTCACTTAATTCACTAGGTGACGCACGGCCCTTGTCGCTAGCAACCAAAACACACAAAGCATGGTAGCTGTGCTCGGTCAGTCCTAGCTCATCAAACACACCGCCAAAGTAGTCACCAAGACCGTAGGCGGCAATTCTCACCAAGCGCACCAATATGGTTTGCTGCTTAGGCAATTCTGGTAGTGCTTTTGCCAATGGCTCTGTGGTGCGCTCCACCGACCGCAATCGTTCTATCCCTCTCACCCATTTACTCCCTTGTCCAATTCGATGTTCGTTAGCAAACAGCTCATGGTATTGGGGAAGTCACAATGGCGTCAAGCCATGATAAAACTTTGTTTTTAGTAGTAATAAAGGCTAGCAACCAGCAATGAGCCCTAGCTCTACACCCACTTTTTTATTAAAAAAGGCTACTCCAACATGCAAAGCAGCCAAACCGTCAGCAAGGGTAAATGCTTGACGAAAGACCAAATAGAAACCTTTTTCTCAACACCAAATTACTCGTTCCGACACTACGCGCCGACCTTATAGTTTATAAGTAATTTACTAAGAAACTATTTTTCTACTATTTGCCCCCCATGTCAAGTACTTCACATCAATAATATTTCACTAGCGAAGTAAAACCTTCAGACCAAGAAACCCTCGCCAGCGAACGAGGGTTTCACGCTTATTGATGATCACTAACGACTAATCACATAAACACCGAGCGTAAGTAATACTCAGGTATATCATCATCAATATGCTCTGGAACCGATAAGCCCAGCGATTCACTGATTTCATCAAGTATTAACGGATCGTCAATTGTTGCGGGTATTTTAAAAACATCACCATTAACCATTTTTTGCAATGTGGCGCGCAATATCTTGCCAGACCGGGTTTTTGGTAAACGCTTAACAACCACCGCACGCTTAAAGCAGGCCACCGCACCAATTTGCTCACGCACCATGGCAACAGCCTCTTTTTCCACATCCTCGGAGCTGCGCTCTAAACCGGCGTTCAGTACCAATAGGCCCACCGGCACTTGGCCCTTCATGGCATCATTCACGCCAAACACCGCGCACTCGGCCACGTCGTGATGGGCGGCGAGCACTTCTTCCATACGCCCAGTAGAAAGACGATGACCGGCAACATTTATAACGTCGTCGGTGCGGCTCATAATGAACACATAACCATCTTCGTCGATATAACCTGCGTCACCGGCATTGTAGAAACCGGGGTAGCGACTTAAATATTTATCGATAAAGCCCTGATCGTTTTTCCACAAGCTCGGCAAGGTCCCAGGCGGCAGCGGCAGGCGAATCGCTAGCGCGCCCATCTCACCTGCAGGCAAAGTGTCGCCCGCTTCGTCGAGTACCACTACATCAAAACCCGGTACACATTTGCCCGATGAACCGTATTTAACGGGGAATAGACCACGACCAGCGCAATTTGCCACTGCAGGCCAACCTAATTCGGTCTGCCACCAATGATCGATAACAGGAATATTGAGTTGTTTTTCGGCCCATTGAATAGTGTCTGGGTCTGCTCGCTCCCCCGCCAAAAACAAGTTTTGCAAGCTCGACAGGTCGAAATCTTCTGGACCGTGACCCTCTGGATCTTGCTGTTTTATCGCGCGAATCGCCGTCGGCGCGGTAAACATGGCCTTCACTTTATGGCGTTCAATCAGCCGCCAGTAGCTAAACGCATCTGGGGTGCCCACCGGCTTGCCTTCAAACATCAGCGCTGTCGCGCCGCGGACAAGCGGGCCGTAAACTATATAGGAGTGCCCCACTACCCAGCCAATATCAGAGGCCGCCCAAAACACATCACCAGGATCGATGCCGTAGATATTCTCCAGACTCCAATCCATCGCAACCAAATGACTGCCGTTGTCGCGAATCACGCCCTTGGGGTTACCGGTGGTGCCGGAGGTGTAAATAATATACAGGGGATCAGTGGCTTGTAGCACCGCACATTCGGCAGGCTTGGCAGTGCTCTCACATTCGTGCCAATCCAAATCCCGGCCAGCCTGCATATCCGCCTGCAACTGTGGTCGCTGTAGAATGATGCACTTTTCCGGAGGATACTTACAGTATTCAATAGCTTCGTCTAACAGCGGTTTGTAAGCAATTAAGCGAGTTGGCTCAATGCCGCAAGACGCCGAAATCACCAGCTTGGCCTCGCAGTCATCAATGCGCGAGGCCAATTCATTAGCGGCAAAGCCACCAAACACCACGGAGTGAACAGCGCCAATGCGCGCGCAAGCCTGCATCGCTACTGCCGCCTCTGGCACCATCGGCATATAGATAACGACGCGGTCGCCTTTTTCTATGCCAAGGGCTTTCAGGGCCCCGGCAAAATGCTCTACTCGCTTCAGCAATTGCGCGTAAGTAATGTGCTCCACACAATCGGTCACTGGGCTGTCGTAAATCAGTGCAGTTTGATCACCGCGACCGGCAGCCACATGCCGATCTAGGCAGTTATAACTGGTATTACACTGGCCGTCGCTAAACCAACGGTAGAGCGGCGCCCGACTGTCATCGAGAGTAATAGTAGGTGAATGGAACCAATCAATCGCCTTGGCGGCCTTTTCCCAAAGCGCAATATTTTCCTGCATATTCATTATTATTCTCCTTTACTCAAAAACAACCGCCAGCGAACCGACCCCCGAAATTTCCAGCGACATTTCATCGCCTGCTTTTATCGGCTCTAGTGGCACCAAGGATCCTGATAAAATAATGTCGCCAGCAAGCAAGCTAATACCGTACTCACCTAGAGTATTGGCCAGCCACGCCACACAGCTAAGTGGGTTGCCTAATGCCGCCGCGCCAAGACCTTCGCTAAGCAGCTGGCCATTTTTATACACTTTCATCTCAAGCGCAGGGAGGTCGAGCTCGCGAGGGTCGACTTTGTGGGCTTCACTAACAACAAAGCTTCCGCAGGAAGCATTATCGGCCACGGTGTCTTGAATTTTGATTGCCCAGTTAGCAATGCGGGAATCGACGATTTCGAAGCAAGGCATAATATAATCGGTAGCCGCCAATACATCGGCTTCGCTAACGCCCGGTCCTTTTAAATCACTTTTCAAACGAAAGGCAATTTCGCCCTCGGCCTTGGGCGCGATCATGCCTGTTAAGGACAAACGTTCGCTAAACTGCATTTTATCGGTCAGAAAGCCAAAGTCTGGCTGCCTAACATTGAGCATGTTTTGCACTGCGTCGCTGGTGACGCCAATTTTCTTGCCAATTAGGCGCTCGCCATCGGCCTCGCGCATTGCCAGCATATTCAGTGACACTTTGTAGGCATCATCAATAGTGATTGCCGGGAAACGCTCGGTTAATGGCGACACCGCCACGCCGGTGCGCAGAGACTGATACAACTCATCACTTATTTTTTTTAATTCTTGCTGTTCCATTATGCACTTCCGTTTTTCTTGTCGTTTATGAGTATGCGGGCTGATTACAAAATAATACTGATCTTGGCTTGAGGTCTAAGTCCATCTAAGGCCAGATTGCAGACCTTGCGCGCGATCTTCAAATTGCCGTCACGCTCATCCAGCACATAGCGATAATTACCCACAAACATGTCGGTTTGGCCATTCTTAGTGCGATAAATAACAAACGCCGCAGACGCCAAAATGCGACCCTGCTCATCTTCGCCGAGAAGCAAAATATTACTAACCAAATGCTGAACCTTAGAGCGCGGAAATTCGGCGTGACAGGTTTTCTTCTCTAGGCGAATGACCCGCTCTTTTAAGCGCGCGTGGTTGTCGGCAATATAGTACAAATGCTTGGCCGGATCGGCTTCTTCAGCGGATACGTCGGTAGGCGGCACAAAGTAAGCGCCGTCTTCAGTAAACAGTTCAAACCAGGTATCGAGCTGCCAGCTATCCAACAGACTCGCCTCGTAATTTAGAAATTGTTGCACTTGAAAAAAGCGCATTAAATTTTCTTGGGATGCAATATTATTCATGGCTGCTACCCTCCTCGATTGTGCTAATCCGGCGATTCCACTCCCGCCAGAAAGCGCGCATTTGCAACTCGTCGTCAAAAGACGCTTGCTTGGCTTTCATGCCCTTAGAGATATCATTCCACGGCGCATTGGCCGCAGCTTGGAAACCGCGCTGGCAATGTTCCAAGGCCTCAACATCGTCAGGGGTTGCAAAACCGCCGGGGCCGATAAATTCCAAGAAATTAGACAGGCGATACTCGCGGCGCCATTCACTTTCGTCTGCTACCCCAAGTGCAAAGGCATTAATCATCATTTCGTCAGGCGCGGTTGGGTAAAACGTGCGCACCGTGATCGCCATAATGTCGTTGATAACGAGGTTGGGGAAAATAATCATATTGCGATTAAGGGTCGCCATTTGCTTAGCTTTGTCTTCGCCAAGACGTTCAACCAGTTCGGCGTATACCTGATCTAATTCTTGCTTGCCCTTTTCGCCCCACATCGGAATCCACTGAGCGATAGGACGCCCCCAGGGTGCGCTGTATTCGATAACGGCATGGCCATTGCCCAAGTCGTAGCCCTTGCCCGCCAGCTTGGTTGCCGACAAACTACCATTGGTGTTCATCAAATAATCGAGATAGGTCGCGTGGGTGGTCTCAGCGTGATAGCCATCAACACTGTTTTCCACCAGTAACTTCCAATTAGCGCGAATCGAGTACTCTTGAGTACCCCCGACAATTTCCATGCCTGCGGTTGATTGATTGGCAACAATATCGAGGTAGTCCTTGGCGCCCGCTAAATAATCTGGCAGCGGCTCAATATCTTGCTTAAAGCTTATAAAATAGAAGCCGGCGTACTGATCTAAACGCGGCAGCGAGCGCAAATTGCAATTGCCCTCGTCTTTAAAATCTTTGGCGTAAGCGGGCTCGCCAGAAAGGTGGGCGATCTCGCCGGTATTTTTAAATACCCAGCCGTGATACATGCACTGAAAACTTTTGGCCTTGCCTTTTTTCTCGCGGCAAACCGTGGCGCCGCGGTGAGGGCAAACATTAAAGAAAGCGCGGATTTCATTGTCGCGACCACGCACAAACAACAGGTTTTGATTTGCTACCGTGCGGCTAACAAAATCGCCCGGTTCAAGCAACTCAGACTCATGACCAAGATACAGCCAGCAATTCTGAAAAATTTTATCGCGCTCTTGTTCGAAGATCTCTTGACTAGTAAAACTGCGCCGAGCCACTTTGAATTGGCCACGCTCCATATCATCTATAATTAGCGGATCATTCATCACACTTCAGCCTCTTGTTATGTTTGTGTAAGCGTTAAATTTATACTTCACGCCGCTTATTCGCTAAGCGACATACTCCGGATCTTCTAAGGTGAGGTACTGCCACATACGACCAAATACATTACCGGTAGTGACGTGGCGATCGCGTATCTCATCTTGATCCAAACAACCCTGCTCAGGCGCGAAATTGGCAGCGCGAACTTGCAGTTCCAAGCGTGCAGTGTCTTCAAGAAACCACGCGTAGCTCAGCATTTCTTCTAAAGATGCTGCCGCAATCACCGCGCCATTGCCCCGCATTACGAGAGCGGGTCGTTTGGCCATAAGTTCAACCAAGGCCTTTGCAGCCTCGTCATTGCGCAGCAGCCGCGGATCGCGCCACAGCGGAATATCATTGCCAAAATAGGCGCTCAAACCATGGCGACAGCGCGGCGTTAAACCCTGAGTAGACAGTGCCATGATCGCTGGCGGCATAATGCGACCGACCGCATTTACTTCAGGCCTTGAGGCGTATAGGTTTTGGTGAATACGTACTTCGCCAAGCACACCTTCAGGCAGCGGCCCTCGCACCGGCACTCGCTGATTCTCAGCCCCGGCGGGAATACAGCCCATGGGCATAGCTGGACACACCCAAAAGTAATCGTCATTTTCTCTAAAGCTACAGTGTCCAAAAGCGTGTACCAAACCTGCGCGACTCAGTGCCCGTGCCGCCATGCGCAACATCCGCTGCTGATCAGCAAGCATCAGCGGCGACTGCGCACCGCTCATGACGCCGCTCCAGTCAAAATGCCTCGCTCTCTCGCCATTGTTAAGGCGAGATCTTCTATCATGTCTTCTTGACCACCCACGGTGCCGCGCCGCCCTAATTCGACCAATACATCGCGAGCTGAAATGCCATAGCGTTGCTCCGCGCGTTTAGCAAATAATAAGAAGGAGCTGTACACACCAGCGTAGCCAAGCGTGAGCGAGTCACGATCAATGCGGATGGGCTGATCCATCATCGGTACAATCAAGTCTTCGGCAACATCCATAATTTTGTATAAATCAATGCCGGTCGCCATTCCCATACGATGCATCACGGCAACCAATACTTCTAAAGGCGTATTGCCCGCGCCTGCACCAAGACCTGCCACCGAGCCATCAATACGGCTGGCACCAGCTTCGATCGCAGCAATAGAATTAGCAACACCCATCGCCATATTGTGGTGACCATGAAAGCCAATCTCGACATTGGCGGGCAGCGCTTCGCGCAGGGTTTTAATTTTGAGGCTGACTTCGGCAGGTAACATATAGCCCGCTGAGTCAGTGCAATAAATACAGTTGGCGCCGTAGCTGACCATGAGCTTGGCTTGCGCGAGCAAATGCTCGGCGCTCACCATATGAGCCATCATCAAAAAGCCAACGGTGTCTAAGCCCTGCTCAGCGGCAAACTGAATATGTTGCTGACTCACATCAGCCTCAGTGCAGTGGGTGGCAACACGAATTGTGCTCACACCACAGTTAATTGCCATGCGCAGGTGATCTACAGTACCAATGCCCGGCAGTAGCAGGGCCGATACCTTGGCCTGCTTCATCTTGGGCACCACCGCGTTGAGGTATTCTTCGTCACTGTGCGCCGGAAAACCATAGTTCAAGGATGCGCCGCCAAGGCCGTCGCCGTGGGTCACTTCAATAAGGGGCATACCGGCAGCGTCTAGGGCGGTAGACACGGCGACCATTTCCTCTAGACTAATCTGGTGCTGCTTAGAGTGCATGCCGTCGCGAAGACTCATGTCGTGGAGCTTTACTGCTACTGATGATTCCATATTATTCTCCGCCCTCTTTCGCACCGGACGCACCTTGCTGTACCAACATTTCGCCAGTGCGCAGTGCCGCCGCCGTCATAATGTCTAAATTACCCGCGTATTTGGGCAGGAAGTCGCCAAGGCCTTCCACTTCCAAAAAGATCGTGACCTTTTTTCCGTCAAATACCGGACCGTTTACTAATTTATAGCCGGGCACGTATTTTTGAACTTCAGCCACCATGGCGTGTACTGATTCAACAATCTCTTGTTGCTTAGCCTCACCTTCCACCAAACAATGCACGGTATCTCGCATCATCAGTGGCGGCTCAGCGGGATTAACGACGATAATGGCCTTGCCCTTGGCAGCGCCGCCAACCTTTTCTATTGCGCTGGCGGTAGTCCGAGTAAACTCGTCAATATTCATTCGGGTTCCCGGGCCAATTGATTTTGACGCCACCGTGGCAATAATCTCGGCGTAGCTTACCGCTTGCACCCGCGACACCGCCGCCACCATTGGGATCGTTGCCTGGCCACCGCAGGTCACCATATTCACATTCTTTAAGTCGCTGCCCGCGAGGGAAGCGAGGTTGACTGGCGGAATACAGAATGGGCCGATGGCTGCGGGCGTTAAATCAATCATCGTCACCCCCAGCTCAGTCAACTTGCGGCTGTTTTCGGCATGAGCGTAGGCCGAGGTCGCGTCGAAGGCAATGGTAATACCGTCGCGCTTCACCGCTGCTACCAACCCCTCTACACCCTCAGCAGTGGTGTTAACACCCATCGCCGCAGCACGCTGTAAACCTTCTGAAGCTGGGTCTATACCGACCATCCACACTGGTTCCAGCCACTCGGAACGAGACATTTTAATCAATAGATCGGTGCCAATATTCCCAGACCCAATAATCGCGGCACGCTGTTTTAATGACATATTTTAAAACCCTATATAAAGATCAAACTCGCATTAAAAAATTTCGCACTAGATCGGCAAAGGCGCGGGGCTTTTCCACCTGAGTCCAGTGACCACACTGGCTAAAGGTATGAAGTTCAGAATTTTTCAATAGACGATGCGCCTTGATAGAATTTTCCATTGGCACAATGACGTCTTCGCGGCCGTGAACGACGAGCGCCTCGTGATTAATCAAGCGGATTTCGTCTTCAGGTATACACAAGCCATTTAGCTTTTCTTGCATAGGCTCAGGAAATAACTGTTCGTAGGCATCTTGGTAGCCAGGGCGAATACTAGCCTCGTACCGCGATTTTATAATTTCATGACTTACTAAATTTTTGTTATAGGCAAATACCGACATCAACTCTGCCATCGCTTCGACCGAAGGCTTATAGCCCCACACCAAACGCAGACCTTCGGTAATTTCGAAGTGAATTCCCGCCGCACCCATCATCACAAAACGCTCGACCCGCTCGGGGTGACGCGCCGCCATCGCTAAGCTGAGCGCGCCGCCAAAGGAATTGCCCACAAAATGCGCCTTGCTCACGCCAACGGCATCCATAAATTCACAGACAAAGACCAACCAGTTATCCATATTATATTCAAAATTTTTGGGGTGATCGGTGTAACCAAAGCCCACCACATCTGGCGCCAAGACATAAAAATCATTTTGCAATTCAGGCAGTAATAAGCGCCAGTTGGCATAGCCAGTGACGCCGGGGCCTGAGCCGTGCAGCAGTATCACACAGGGCTTACTCTTGTCGCCGGCCTCTAGGTAATTTGCGCCGTAGCCACTACGTAGTTCTGCGCGTTTGCCCATCTCAGGATTCGTTTCGCTCATGTTTTTCTCCGCCGAATAATTTAAATTACTTATTTTTGAATAACGATTAAGCGTGCCTATTCAGGTTTTTTAAAACGCTTAGGCTTGGGATTAATATAGATATCACCGTCGATTACCTTAGCATCAAAAAACGGCAGCGGCGTGCGGCAAGGCATGGTTAAGGCCTCGCCAGTGCGCACATCAAATCGACCGTTATGCCAAGCACATTCCACAATATGGCCCTGCTGCTCACCCTCTTCACTTAAAGAAGCTGCGCCGTGGGTACAGCGGTCCGAGGTCACATAGATCTCACCGTCGAGCTGATAAATCGCTAAATCTAAACGACCGCCAGGATGCTTGGCAGTACCAATATCATTACGTGGCAAATCGGCAATTTTGCAAATAAAGGCCCACTCCACACTTTGCTGTTCATCTTTAGCAATAACATCGCTATTCATTATTGTTCTCCTAATTAATCTGGGGCGTCAGCTCTGCGGATCGCTTACAAGCTGACCAACAAATGCTCACAGCATTGTCGAGCCACCGTTAACGCTAATCACTTGGCCTGTTACAAACGCGGCATCGTCACCGGCGAGGTAGCGCACCATTGAGGCAACCTCATTCGTTTTCGCCGCGCGCCCCATGGGAATAACATTAAGAAATTTTTCGGCTGTATTGGGATCGTTATCAAGAAAGTGCGCCAATGCAGCGGTTTGTACTGCACAGGGCGCAACCGTATTTACGGTGATATTGTCCCTTGCAAACTCCCGCGCCAAACCTGTTGTCATACCGTGAACGCCACCTTTGGCAGCATTGTAGGCAGCGTGATCAGCCAGCCCATTGCGCACAGAATCTGCACCAATATTAATAATGCGGCCAAAGCCCCGCGCCTTCATGCCCGGCAATACCGCCCAGCAGCACCATAGCGCCGTCCACAAATTGCGGTTCACTGTTTGGGTAAGCGTCTCTGGCGTGTGATCTAAAAACGACTTAATTATGCCGCCGCCAGCGTTGTTGACCAGTATCGCCGCACCGCCCAACTCCTCAGCAAGACGAATCAGGGCCTCGGCATCGGCTTGAAGTGACAAGTCACCAGCATTTACGGCAATACGCTGTTCTGCGCTAGCCTGCGCAACGAGGTCGGCCTTGAGGTCTGCCAATTTTTGGGCATCTAGATCGGCCAAAACGAGGTCAGCACCAGCCTCTAAAAAGGAGCTGGCGATGGCCTTGCCAATATCACTGCAAGCGCCGGTGATAACCGCAAGTTTGCCCACTAAAGATTGCGCGACCATGCTTAGCGATCCTTGCCAGCAATAACGCCAGCGCTTGAAAACGTTGGCTTCGGTTTACCACCCCACAAATCCATAGTGGTTGAGGAGTTCTCTAACATCCGGGGCTCCCGCGCGTTTTCTGCGGGGAACTCTTCCATACCAAAGCTAAACTCGGCGGTCATACCATCGGGATCGAGGAAGTAGAGAAACACACTGCCCGAGGGCTTATGTCGGCCAGGGCCAAAAACAATATCGACACCGGCATCCATCAGACGATTTCTGGCGCGGCCAATATCATCAATCTCGGTAACCATAAAGTTAACGTGATGCAGGCCGTTCTCAGGGCTCTTTACTAGCGCAAGGCTGTGATGAAAGGGATTGGGATAGCAACGCGCCCACACAGCCTTGTCTTCAACAAAGTCGGAACTTAGCAAACCAAAATCCCGCTCTAATACTTCCCAGCAGCCATCTAAGTCGACCACCCGCAATACCACATGACCTAGCCGCTGAATATTGGCAACGGTTGGCTGATACGCCTTACCTAAATCCATTACCGACGCAAAATACTCAAAGGTCACCCGCGTTGTGGGTTCATAAAGACGAAAGCCACCGGCGACGCGCAAAAATGGCAACTCTTCGCTGGGTATAGGCCAAATTTCATAACCGCGAGCTTCAAAGTGCGTGGCCGCCGCGGCAAGATCGGCACTGGACGCCAACTGGAATGCCACCCGACGCAGGCCTGGCTCATCGGCCTGATACAAGAGCAAGCTTGCCGCATGACTGTCGCAACGCAAGGCCGAACTTTCACCGACCTGCTCGGCGCTAAGCTCAAGACCAAGTAGATCTGAGTAAAAACTGGTTGAACGGGACAAATCGCTTACATTCAGCGCAACGTAACTGAGCTGGCGATAAAGAAATGGAACATCCATTGGAATATGCCCTTTTAATTATTGTGCTTGAGGCCTTGGCAAACCAAGACAAAACAAACCGTGTAAACGCACTGTATTTTTATTTTAGATTTCTGTCAACACTAGGGCTTAAAATTTCTACACGCAAATGAGGCATCAGGGACAAGACTAGACCGCAGGCTAAACGCCACGGCACGAGAAAAGCATTCTTTAAGTATCTGGGTGTTGCAGGGTTACAGAGGGGCAAACGGAGAACACGCAAAATGCGCCGCCGTCGACAGCAGAGGGAAACTTAACGCGAGCACAGAGCGAGCTGGCCACCGAAGCGGCGGCCAGAGAGGCCCAGCGCCGAAAACAAACGCTACTTGTCTTTGATTGCCATATTGGCTTTCATGGTTTTGATATTACGATTCAACTTGCGCAGGACATCAACCACCTGCACAACTTCTTCGTGGCTAATCTCATCGAGCATCTGCTTATTACAGTCCAAGGTAAGAATACGCATTTCCTTGATTACACGACGACCTTCCTTGGTGATGAAGATACGCTTAATGCGACGATCACCAGGGTCTGCGCGGCGCTCAACCATACCGACATCTTCCAAGCGATCAATCAAACCGCTCAAAGTGACTTTGCCTAAGTTCATATCATCAGCAAGGTCTGACTGGGTTAAGCCATCGCGGCGCGACAGATAGGCTAGCGCCCATGCCTGTGAGCGAGTAACGCGCAGCGGCTTAAAAATTTCATCAATCACAATACGGCGCAAACGCGCGGCGTCATGAATCAAAAATCCCAACCTAATCTTCGCATCTTCATCAGAAACCTGCAGGTCACCTGAAAGTGCCTCGTCGTATCCTTTTGAGCTTGCCACCTTTGCCATCACAGACCTCTTTAATCACAGCCAGAACGAATAAAATAAACCTAAATTTTAACCATTCATATAGTAACAATATCCAAGCTAAATGTATGCTTATTTTCCTCAATAAATCAAGCTCTTATCATATTGATTCACAACTCAATTATTGCCTTAAAGCGAATAGCGCCACGTCATCCAGTAAATCGCCAAGCGATATTCTGACACAGCCACAAACCCTTTTATTGGAGAGCGTTATTTACCTCGCTTACGAAAGGTATCGGGCGATACACCGTACCAGCGCTTAAACGCGCGGCGAAAATTAGACGCATCGTGATAATTGAGCAAAGTCGCCACAACATCGACACTCAACTGGGTGTTCAGCAAATAGCCCTCGGCCAATGATGACAGCACCTGATCGCGCACCTCACGAAAACCTACGCCTTCTTGCGCCAAGCGCCTTGCCAAGGTCCGCTTACTGACAAACAGGGCTGCTGCAACATCGGCCTCCACCAGCTGATGATTCGGGCTAGACAGCAATAATCTGCGCACTTGGCTAACAACGTTATGCTCATCTGGTGTCATCTGCCGCAGTAGCTGTCGGCATTGATCCAAGGCAAGCTCGTAATTACGAGAGTCTGAGGAGGCGTTAACTGTATTAGCTAGTGCAGCTGGAATCCGCAGCAGATTTTCCTTCGCTGAAAAATTTACCACGCAGGGATAGGCACTGTAATATTTCTCGCGGTAGCTAGGTGGCGGATAGCTTAGCCACAAGCCCCCCTCCGACAAAGGGCGTCCTAATATCGACTCTGTGATCGCAAGCAAGCCCAAGCTAAGGGTTTCTATAAACAATCGATAAACTTTCTGTGTCACTCCATGGCTTACGCCAAGACGACACTCCAGCCAGTCCTCGGTTTTACATACAGATATGGCGGTCAGGTTCATACGCAAGGGCAAATAATCGCGAAAGCTCTCCAGCGCCTCTAAGAGCGTCGGACTGCTGTTCACCAAAAAACCCATCGGTCCATGGGTAGATGGCGTAATCTGCTTGCCATAATACAGACCAAACGCCTCGTCCCCAGAGATGTCCAGGGCATTACTCAAAATTTGCACCTGCTGCCGACCGTTGAGATACCGATCATCGCGAAGCAAATCGCGCCCTAACACCCCCGAACCAAACATGAGCCTATCCAGTTGGCGCTCACCGAGCCCCAAGGCCCGAGCAGCCACCCGCGAGTACGTCATGGGAATCGCGGCCGTTGTCATATTACTGTCGGAGAACTCCATTATTTCATCACCGCTGACCATGGTTAGTTTATTGTACGCACGCAATCAAAATTGGCAATAAATGACCTTATATTGGCAATAAATGACCTGCGTTAATTTTTGTACAGTTCCATACTGATCAACAGCGAAAGAAGCTCGGCGCACATGCCATTCAGCCGCAACATTCACTAACAATAATTTAATGCAGGAAGGTGATTGATCATGTTTGATTACATTCGATATTACACAGGCCCACTGGCGCAGATCGCTGCCGCCGTGGGTATATGTGCCGGCGGTATTTACGCGTGGACCGGCCTATCAACCCTGCTGCTGTTTGCACTGATCGACGGCGTAATGCCCCGCGACACCAAGCAGCGCAGTATTAAAAACGCATCCCTCGCCTTAATCCCAGTTTGGTTGGGCGCCGTGTTCTCTGTTGGCCTATATATGATTCTCGCCTGGCAGATCGGCAAAGGCGATATGAGCTTTATGGCCATGCTTGGCGGCGCGCTATCCGCTTCTTGGCTCGGGGTTATTATCGGCGTGCCTACCACGCACGAGTTGTACCACAAGCAGGGTACACTCATGAAGTTTGTGGGCACCTATTGTCAGGTTATATACTTAGATGCCACCCGCAATATTGCGCACATGGTCGGCCACCACCTCGACGTTGGCACCCCCGATGACTGCGATACGGCAGCGCGCGGCTCAACGCTTTACTCCTTTGCACCCTACGCCGTGTATGAAAGCACCAAAACTGCATGGCGCCTAGAAAGCGAAGCCTTAGTAAAACGCGGTTACGGCCGCTGGTCTATTCATCACCAGCTGTGGAAAGGCATAATCGCTTTGACCATCTTTGCACTGGCCCTGTATGTCCTTGGTGGCCTAGCGGCTCTGGCGTTTGGGCTTGGTGGCGCTGCCGCAGCACGTCTGTGGGTAGAAACTTTCAATTACTTCCAGCACTACGGGCAAGTGCGCGTAGCCGGCAAACCGATTGGTCGCCGCCACGTGTGGAATCACCTGCACCCCATTAGTCGTGTTGTGGCTTTTGAAATTACCAACCACGCCGACCACCACCTGGATGCCTATATCCCCTTTTACCGCTTAAAGCCCGACACCTCTGCAGTAGTACTGCCTAATGTGTTTGTGTGTTTTCTCACCGCCTTAATTCCACCGATTTGGCACCGCATGATCATTATGCCCGCGCTAAAAGAATGGGATCTCAACTTTGCCAGCGCCGAAGAGCAAGTACTTGCCCGTGAGCAAAACCGCAAAGCCGGCTGGCCAGATTGGTTTGCCGAGCGCGAAAGCAATCCAAGCCAAGCGCAAATGTCTGGCGTCTAAACATACCGTCACACAGCATTCATGCAGGGCAGCCAATTGGCTGCCCTTTTGGCGTTTATAAATCAGTGCAAGCTAGGCTAGGCATGCTCCGCGCTATCCCTGAGAAAGACAAAAAAAGAAAACTTAGAAATAAAAAGGAATACGCCAATGACAAGAAAAACAAAAATAATAAACCTGGTGTTTGGCTGTCAACTCCTAGTTCTTAGTGCTGCCAGCCAAGCTGGGCTCGGCAGCTACCTCAATGGCGCAGGCGCAACAAATCGCGCACTGTCTGGCGCAGGCGTCGCCTTTGCCGAAGACAGCATGGTAATTGCGACAAATCCGGCGGGAATTTTAGCTCTAGAAAAAGACGGCTGGGTGCTCGGCAGTATTTTTCTGTCTGCGGGGCAAACCGCCTACGCCAAGGAACCAACAGCAAGCAGTCAGCCCAATGGCGCTTTTGTATTCGCCCCCGGCCAACGCCGAGCCGAGCCCGATGTACCCGCCGAGATTGACGGTGTTTTCCCCATCCCTTTTGGCGCAATACATCGCCAAATAGATGAACGTAACGCCATTGGCCTTGTGGTCTACGGCAACGGCGGCATCAACATCAACTACAAGGCTTTTGACAATCCGAACTGCCCTAGCAATACCCCGCAACAGGGTTATTTGTGTTTCGGTGACACCGGCTCGGATATTGCGCAAATCTTCATCGCGCCCACATGGTCACACCAGCTAAATGAGCGACTGCGCATCGGTATTAGCCCCGAGCTAATTTACCAAACGATAGAAGTAAACGGCTTTCAATTATTTTCACCAGCCTCCGCTGCGCCGAATAAACTCAGCAACAATGGCCATTCACAAAGTTTTGGCTACGGTATAAAAACGGGAGCCACCTTAGTTATCAACGATCAACTCACCGCCGGCCTGACCTTGCAATCCAAAGGCTATATGCAAAAACACCAAGAGTATCGCGGACTATTGGCAGAGCAAGGTGATCTCGATATAGCACCCTACCTGCAATACGGACTTGCATGGCAAGCAAATCCATCGCTAACTCTAATTGCTGATTATCAGCGAATTTATTTTTCCAAGGTTAAAGCCTACGCCAACTCCGGTAGCGCTCCCGGCCGCTACGGTGACGACAACGGCCCCGGCTTTGGCTGGAGTGATTTAAGCGTACTGAAGCTGGGCCTACATTATCGAGTAGACGAAAAAATCACCCTGAGGTTTGGCTATAGCGACGTGCACAAGAAACCCCTCGATCAACGGGAGATTATTAACAACTTAATTTCAACAGCCGTTTTTGACGAGCGCTACAATGTCGGGATCAGTTGGTCACCCAATACGATAGACACAATCGACCTCACCTTTAACTACGTCCCCAAGCAAGAGATTATCGGCAACAACCCGCTCGCTAGCGATCAGCAAATTACCTTGAGCAACAAGCTCGCGTCAATTGATATTGCGTGGCGAAAATCCTTTTAAGCATTATGTTTGCCCAATAAAAAAGCAAATAGAAACAAAAAAAGACCACTTTCTCAGTGGCCAAGTAGGGTGATCATAATAAAACTGCTTAAGTGAATTACGCGCCGTCGCTTAAGCAGTAACACCACTGATAATCATGTCAGCTGCTTTTTCGGCAATCATCATTGTGGGGAAGTTGGTATTGCCGCTGATAATCTCCGGCATAATCGACGCGTCAACGACCCGCAGCCCCTGCACCCCGTGAACTCGCAATTGGGCATCGACAACCGCCATGTCGTCGCTGCCCATCTTGCAGGTGCCCACAGGGTGGTAGAGCGAGTTAGCGTGCTGACGAATATACTGATCCAGACCTTGGTCATCATCGCAGTGCGAGCCAGGTCCATATTCTATTCCGCGAAAATCATCATAAGCAGGCTGCGCAATAATTTTGCGCGTTAATCTAATTGCATCACGCAGGACTCGCAGATCGTCTGGGTCAGTAAAATATTGAGGATCAATGGCTGGCGCTACGCTCGCATCGGCAGATTGTATTTTAACGGTTCCAGCACTTCGGGGCCGACAGCCGTTCATCACCGCCATAAAGCCCTCTTCTTGTATTATGTCGCGGCCATGATCGTTATACATAATCGGCACCGAGTAGATTTGCAAATCTGGATAGGCTAAATCCGGTGAGGTTTTAAGATGCCCCCACGCCTCCAGCGCCCCAACAGAGGTCGGCCCAGAACGAAACAGCAAATATTTACTCAAGGCAGAAATCATCGCCATCGGCTTTAAATCGGCCAATAGTGAATAGGGTTTGGTACTGCGCTGTTTAACGGCAATGGCGATATGATCTTTTAGGTTTTTACCCACCCCTAACAACGGCAGCTTGAGCTCAATTCCATGAGGTGTTAAATCCGCAGGATCTCCAATCCCTGATAACTGCAAAACTTGCGGGCTATTGATTGCCCCACCGCATAATAATATTTCGCGGCGCGCGGCGAGTCGCTGAGTTCGACCGCGATGAACATTTTCCACCGCCGTGGCGCGGCCATCGCTAACGACCACCCGCTTAACTAAAGCATCGGTAATTACATTTAAATTAGGTCTGGATAATACTGGCTTTAAATAACAGGCCGAAGCGCTCTGCCGCAGGCCATCGGCGTAATTGCCCTGCATTTGCGCCATGCCGTGCGGATCGCCGCCATTCATGTCTTTATTAAAAGGATGGCCCGCTTGCACACCGCCGTCTATCCACGCCCGCGAACTCGGGTTCATGCTGTCCATGGGTGTAACGGTAACGCCAACGGGGCCATCTAAGCCGCGCTGCGCCGGATTACCGCCAGGCATGCGCTCGACTTTTTTAAAGTATGGTAGACAGTCTGCGTAGGACCAATTTTCATTACCCAAATCGGCCCAATGATCGTAGTCGCCGGCATTGCCCCGCGACACCACCAAGCCATTAATTGAGCTAGAACCGCCAAGAACTTTACCCCGCGGAAAGTACATGGTGCGCCCGCCCAAACCCGTCTGAGCGATGGATTCGTAATTCCAATTTCCCTTCCCAGATTTCATCAAGGGGAAAAATCCGGCGGGCATTCTATATAAAAGATTACTGTCTTTGCCGCCAGCCTCCAGCAGCACAACATTTACCGCAGGGTCAGCACTCAGCCGATTAGCCAATACGCAGCCCGCAGAGCCCGCCCCCACAATGATATAGTCCGGCGTAAAATTCATTATTAGTATTCCTGTAATACAAGGCCGCAAAGCTACAAAGGCAACAAGCCTAATTCACACTAATTAGTGCTGACTTTCGGGCATAGTCAACACCAAACCGTCCAGTTCGTCGCTCATGAGTATCTGGCAAGAGAGACGACTGCTTGCGCCGGCATTGTCGGTTAAAGACAGCATATCTTGTTCAATTCCTTCTTGCGCTCCGCCGGTTTTCGCCAACCAAGTTTGATCCACATAAACATGGCAGGTGCCGCAGGCGGCAACGCCACCGCAATCACCATCAATCCCCGGCACTAAATTATCTAGCGCCGCTTCCATCGCAGACACGCCGCTTTGGGCCTCTACGGCGTATTCTTGTTTGTCTGAGGTAATAAAAATGAGCTTTGGCATAAGATTAAATCCAGTCAGTATCATTATTCGCAATGTTAAAAAATATGCTGCGCGCCACTACGTTAAACGTGTAAGCGCACCTGCATATCAATAAAACCATTAATTAAATTAGACGGCACACGGGTCGGCTCACCAACCACTTCAATACGGGAGTAGCGCTTAGTAGCTTCTTCCCAGAGCACTTTAAGCTGTAGCTCGGCCAATCTATTGCCTAGGCAGCGGTGGATACCAAAGCCAAATGACAAATGCTGTCTAGCGCGAGGCCGATCGGCGATAAAATCCATTGGCCTATCAATAACTTCGTCGTCGCGATTACCCGACAAATACCACATCACCACCTTGTCGCCCTTGCGAATTTGCTTGCCGCGAAACTCTACGTCTTCTAATGCGGTGCGGCGCATATGGGCAATCGGGGTTTGCCAGCGCACAATTTCTGGCACCATGCTCGCTAACAGACTCGGGTTATTTTTAACTTTGGTAAATTCATCGGGATAGAGATGACAGGCCAAGGCGCCGCCCGACATAGAGCTGCGCGTAGTGTCGTTGCCGCCCACAATAAGCAGCACCAACATACCGAGAAAATCGGTGGCGGTCAGGTCTTGCATCGTTGGTGCATGTGCCAACATGGAGATCAAATCTGGCCGTGGCGGCAGCGCCTTGCGCTCGTCGTAAAGCCGCTGAAAATAAGCCAAACATTCAAGCAACTCCGCTTCACGCTGCTCCCAAGAATCCACCAAGCCGTAACCCGGACGAGTGGTAACGATATCTGACCAGCGCGTCAGCTTACGGCGATCCTCCAGCGGAAAGTCCAACAACGTGGCCAACATCATGGTGGTGAGTTCAATCGAGACCAGATCAACCCAATTAAACTCTTCGCCAATAGGCAATGAATCTAATACCTCGCTGGTGCGCTCCCTAATCAATTTCTCAAAGCGCAGCAAATTCTGCGGCGCCACAATCGGGCTTACCGCCATGCGGTGAACGTCGTGGGTTGGCGGGTCCATACCCAAAAAGTTGGGCAGGTACATTGCGCCGTCTACTGCATTGAGGGTGGTATCATCAAGAACAAAAGCACCAACGCTCACGTCCGACGAAAACACTTTGTGATTGGTGTCGATATCAACAATATCGCGGTATTTGGTTATTGACCAATAGGGCCCATAAATACTGTCTTTACAATAATGCACTGGGTCTTCGCGGCGTAAACGCTCAAAGTAAGGGTGCAGGCCATTGCGTGCAAATAGCTCAGTTTGACTAACATCAAAATCTTCTAGCGGCAGCGACTTGGCGAGTTCGGCATCTATGGTATTGGTAATCATTTCAGTACTCCGGTTGACGGTTTAAACACCGCGTCTTTATTTTTTATCAGTCTATTGGCGAAATCTGCTCGCTAACCCGTACCTAAGGACGGGCTGCGCATAATATTCTCAACATTCCGCGCATGTTCAGCTGAAAGCGATTGCAACAGCGCGCTATCACGTAGCCCCAGCGCTGACACTAGCAATTGCGTCGCCAACAACATCTGGGGTCTTTGAACCGAGCAACGTAAGCGCCGACACGTAAATAACGCAGTTGTGATTAAGCTCGCAGTCTATGGCAGCTTTAATTACCATAAGCCGTACTTTAGGAGGGCCTAGCTAAAGACCAAATAATAAAGGATGGGGCATGGGCGCAAAATGCACGATGGCGAAGTAAAAAAGGCCGCCACGATCAAAAGCGCCCTGTTTGGCCATAATGCACGCACAATAATAAGAGGATAGAGTCTTGCCCAATAAAGCTGCCCAATTTCGCCGCACTGCCGAGCATATCGACCAGCAAATAGGCCGCAATGAGCCGCCGAACTTCCTGTTTCAAAGCCTGCGCATTCCAGTTTTAAGCAATATACAAACGCCAAGCGGCTTACGCGCCAAATGCTTAAGCGCAGTAGCACCCGTTGGTTACGGCAAAACTGTACTTATGTCGATGCTACTCGCCGATCTTCGCCACGCGGGTAAACAATGTCTGTGGCTGTCACTCGATGAACGCGACAATACCGTCGAGAGCCTAATAAACGAACTTGGTTCGATCTTGCGCGGCGACAAAAATCAAGCCCACCCTACCCAAGCGCTCTTTCACGGCCACGAGCCCCGCGACACCAGCATCGACAAACTGCTTTCGATACTGAATAGCCACCCCCTCGCCATCACGCTCTTTATTGATAATTTGCATTTTTGTCGCGACGAATCCCTAGGCCTGTTTCTTGATCAGCTACTTTTTAAAACCCGCGCAAATGTCCAGCTCGTGTTATCCAGCACCGAGGACTTACCTTTAGACTACCCCCGCGCGCAACTCGAAGGTCTTGTTCAACAAATCGGCCCCAAAGAATTAAGCTTTAGCCAAGAAAACGTTACTAGCCTATTCGGCGATTCACTAACAAGCCAAATTGGCGAACAAGGTGTTGCCGAGGTCACCCGTAAAACCGAGGGCTGGCCGGCTGCGGTGCGCATGGCGCAAATTATATTAAGCCAAGCGGAACAGCCACTAAGCGCGCTCGCGGCGTTTTCTGGCTCAGACGAATCACTCGCGCAACTATTAAACCGTCAGGTGCTATCCGGCTTTTCGGCCGAGCTCCGGCAATTTCTGCTCGCCGTATCTCAGCTGCGTACCTTTAATATGGAGCTGTGCAGCGCAGCCATTGGCGGCGATCACGTGGCAGAGCATTTAAACGACTTAATTGAACGCAATGTGTTTGTTATTCCGCTGGATCGCAATCGCAGCTGGTACCGCTTACATGGCTTATTCCGCGACCATCTACTACGCGAAGCGAGCCTTCACCTAAACAAACAAGAGCGCCAAGACATTCAGCTGCGGGCATCGGCATGGTGCCAGCGCAATCAATATTGGCGCGATGCCATTAACTACGCCTTAGATGCCGAATCTAGCAGCACCGCCATGCCAATCCTGGAGCAAATCGCCCCCTCGTTTGTGCGCGATCGCGGCGCGGTATTGCAATATATTCGCTGGATCGAAATTCTCCACGACGAAGGTAAGCAAGTCAGTTTAGAAGCCGAATACTGGTTTGTGTGGGCGCTGGCCTTTCACCGCCGCTACGAGTACGCGCGCAAGCAAATCAATAATCTCTACCAGCGCATGCAGGGTCAGCAAAACAAAAACAACTCCGCTAGCGAAACTGAGTTGCATCGTCGTATTGCAATATTAAGAACCTCGATCGACAGCCTTAGCGACCAACTCGAAGACGCCTACCTCGGCGCCAAACAATGGCTAGACAGCGCCGGTGCCGACTGCAATGACTCTTTTAATTTAACTGCCGCCAACTGCATTATTGGCTGCTATTTTATGAATACCTTCCACTTTAGCGATGCCCGCCAGCATCTTCAGGCGGCTAAAGAAACCGCCTACCAAACCAATAGTAGCTATGTCGATGGCTGGGTTCATGCCTACACCGCCCTGGTGGGAATACACGAAGGTAATTACGCCAATAGTTATACCGAAATCGTTTCTGCGCTGACCACCACCCGCGGCGCGCTAGGCGATGAATCGGGTATTTGCGGAACCATGGCGCTGGTGGCCGCCCGCTGCGCGGTGGGCATGGGACTAGACCAAGACGCCCATCAACTCCTCGCCTTCGGTATGAAAACCGCCCGCACCCACGGTTTTCTTGAGGCCGCTGCCAGCGGGCTCGAAGCCGCCGTATTACTCTGGCAAGGCCACGGCGACGAGACCATACCGCTAAGCAGTATGTGGGAAGTTGCGAACGCCTACCCTACTCGCCTCTCGCTTATGCTGTCGTGCTTTCTTATTAAACGCCTTATTGTGTTAGGGCATATTGACGAAGCCTGCGCTGAGGCGGAGCGCGCCGGTCTGCAACGCGCGGTAGAATCATCGAACCAACGGGGGACAAAGGCGACTGCAATTCCCTTGCTCGCCACCCTAATCAACAGTGCACTGATCGACCTCGATTTGGCACTTGGTCGCCTAAAACCGGCAAACACCTTAATAGGCCAAGACCTTAAGCGCGCCAAAAAACAAAGCTGCAATGCTAGGCAAGTGGAACTCGAATTGAATAGTGCAGTCATCGCTACCCAGAATCAGGATTACACCTTGGCCGTGCGCCATATTACCCGCGCCCTGCGCATTGCCGCAAGCCGACGCATACTCAGGCCATTTATCGATCAAGTTGATGTGCTACACGCCGTCATCAGCGCGAGTAAAGCCTCGGCCTGGGGTTTTGTATCAGATCAGGAACGGCAATTTTTTGCCGAAATTTGCCGTTTATTACCCAGCGATGATGCGGATGATGCGAGTGAAATTGCGACAGAGAATGAGCAGCCACGCCTGCTTGGCAAGCTCACCGCCCGCGAGCTAGAACTACTCGGCTTTATTGGCGCCGGCCTAAGTAATCAGCAGCTCGCCGACCGAATTGACGTTTCCTTAACCACCGTTAAATGGCATTTACAAAACCTGTACGGCAAGCTCGGCGTATCTAGCCGGACCGCCGCCTTGGCTAAAGCGAGAAACCTTAACGTTATTCCCTGATGCAGCCAACAATAGTCTATTGAGTAATATTGTTGGCTGCGGCCTGCCCATCTAAATTACAAGGAAGCTAATTTGTTTGGCAGCCTGAATGGAGACCTTAAATATCGACCTCAGTTACGGCTGTCAGGATTTCAGGGAGTATTTCTGCTGGCGACAGCGCGGGCGTAATACTACCCAAGCCAATAAGCTGATCGCCAAGCAAGGTATCGAGACCGAGTAAATCCAGTTCCAGCCCTGAGGAAACAAGCGGAATAGCTGGCAGGATAAAAATTGACTCTGACAATATCGAATTTCCCGCCACTAAGAACTCGACTATTCCGAGTGGATTTTGATAAAGCACCTCAGCTCCTGGAACAAAGCCAAAAATCAATTTAGAGTCTAGCCCCGTTGGCACCTGCGCCAGCGGATCACCAAGAATCTGGCCCATCTCTGTAGTCAGTAACCCGACCTTACCAAGCGCGGTATTTGCGGGCAGCACATCACCACCAGGCAGAGTACCTAAGATCGACAGTTCGCTGCCGACCATACCGCCACCAGCCAGTAGGTCACCCAATACGGGGATTTGAGCCTGCGCTAAAGCCAAAGGGGCTGCCGACAGTATCGAGACCAAACCAAAACCTAATAGTGAATTATTCATTATGATTATCCCTCTCGTAATTTTCAAAAACTCTCATTAGCGAAATGCGCTAAAGCCTTGTCCGACCGCAGTCGCTGCGGTCGCTAAAGTCATGTTTATTAAAATCGACTTGCTTATACTTCGTTTCATCGCGTTAACAATTACTCAAACATCAGCCCATAATCCCACTTCAAGCGCACACCATAGAAGCGCGGCGCAGCCAAGCTTACCGTACGGCCGAAATCTGACTGCATAATAGTTGCGAAGTAATCTTTATCCTTGGCGTTATCAACATAGGCGGTGACTTGCAGGCCAAGTGGATCATAGAAGTAAGTAGCCCGAGCGCCCCAAACCTCGAATTGGTCCTGAATAAAATAGGGTGAAGCTTGCGGTGTGGTGTTGTATTCACCTTTATAGGAATAATCGACAGCAAACTCTAAATTGCCGTAATCACCAAGTTCAATAAATTGATTCAAAGAAATACTTGAACTCAATTTTGGCGTTCTCACTACAGAGTTACCGGTGAAGTCTCGTGGTTCCTGCAGAGGAATACCGGTCAAATTATCTGGGCCAAAATACAAGCCAGTTTCATCATCAAAACCCGATCCATTTTTATAGTCGGTGTATTTTGCATCAATATAACTGGCACCACCGGTTATCGCTAAGCCAGGATTCCAATCCGGCATGGGCTGCCACTGAAAATCTAACTCGGCGCCGTCAGACACTGCCTCGTTGGCGTTCGAAAAACGCACAATACCGCCCGAGGTAAACGATACAATCGCAGTAACGAGGTCCTTGGCAACGGAACGGAAGACAGCGCCGTTTAATTGCAGCTCGCCATTCAGCATTTCAGATTTAAAGCCTAGCTCAAACGCAGTGGCTTCTTCGGCCTTAACAAGATCTGGCGGGGTAAAAAAGTTAACAACGTTAAAGGTTGGACTCTTATAGCTTCTCGACAGCGACGTATAAAATTGCACAACATCACTCGCAAAATACTGGCTGGCAATACGCCACGAGGTGGTATTGGCATCGACCTCTTTACCCTCAAAGCTCAGCACTCGCGTATTTCTGGAAAAATCATTGCCCTCATAATACTCCGGCGGCGGGTTTCCACTAGTCGTATCCACTAGGTCTAAGTAGGTATCACCGATTTCTCGGTGTTCCTCTTGATACCGCGCACCCAGTGTTAAGTTAAAACGTTCATCAAAGGTCCAAGTGCCCTGGAAGTAAACCGAATCGGCAGTGGTGTCTAATATCCCTGTCGACTGCAACATAACTTCGTTATTGGCGGTAAGCTCTCGCAACAAGGTTGTAACCGTGCCGCTCAATACCGGTGGCAGCGCATTGGTTATAGCCGGAGTCACTAATCCCGTATTAACAGTAAAAAACAATCGATCAAAGCCCGAGGATGCCTCTAAGTGATAGAGGCCCGCCGCCCACTCTAAATTATCACTCAGCCAAGTTTCTTCGTTAGAAGTAAATTGCAGTTCATAGGTATCCTGTAGCGAAGGCTCGTTATATACAAAAAATGTAGCCCCTGAACTTGGGGTACTATCGTAGTCAAACTGGCCCCAATCTACGTCAGTCTCGATATTAGACGCAGTAAATTTCATATCAAATGGACCTGGGCTCCATTCAAAAATCGCTCCATAAATATAATTTTGGGTGCCGCTGCCACCCTCAAAGTCATTCTCTAGACGACGATCAGCCTTGGTTTCTGAGCCGTCTCCGCCGGCCAGAATCAGGGCAGGACGTGTATTTTCCAGCATCAGCGAACTGCCATTGAACTGATTAATATACGAGCCAATTACCGTAGCGCTCATAGAATCACTGATATCCCAGCGAAACTTTAATCGCGCCCCCTCGTCCTTATCCTCCCGCTCTGGCCCAGGGACGGTCTCACCATCAGGGCCGGTTAAATAATTATGCGCTATGATATCGCCGCGATTTTGAAACAAAGACACCGTTGCCCCGAGCCCACCAACAAGGTTGCTGGCACCATAAAGCTGATAGCCCCGCCGCCCATAATTTCCGATATCCGCCTTAAGAGTGCCAGCAATAGGCTCGCCTTCTGGTGGCGGATCTGCGGTAACAATGCTAACCGCGCCGCCGGTGGCATTTCGTCCGAACAATGTCCCTTGCGGGCCTTTAAGTACTTCAACCCGCTGAACTGGACCGAGCGTATCATTCTTGCCACGTGTGGCAGGAATATTGATCCCGTCAATGTAAGTTGCAACAGAAGGGTCGGCGCTGGGCAAAAATGCATCGCTACCCACGCCTCGTAAATAGATAACGGTGTAACCGTAAGTGTAAGTAAATGTGAGCCCGGGGGTTATTTTTTGTAGGTCTGAGGTATTTTCAATACCAAAGGCTTCCAGCTTATCACCGCTGAACGCGGAGATAGCAATTGGAACATCCTGAGAATCCTCTTCGCGCTTTTGGGCCGTAACCACAACTTCCTCGAGCAAACGGTTACGGCTTACTTTCTTCTTATAGGTCGCATCTTCGTCAGCATGATTATAATTACTCATACATGCAACCATTGACGCCATTAGCACCACTCTACAGTTATTCTTACTAGACATTTTTATTCTCCTTAAAACATGAGAATAATTGTCGTTCAAAAATGCCACCAAAAAACCGTACTAAAGAACAGAGTTACTTAATTGACAACGAGAATTATGGTTTTTTCAACACACGATAGTGTTTGGGAGGGATAGTAGGTTTTATGCTAAGCCGTACCTGCACAATATCTAGTTATTATTTACCGGCATAGCATGTCACTTCAGCCTGGGGAGTTGGAACTTAGCTCGAAAAAGCACTCCAGTCTACGCCGAAGCCGGCCCCCATTTTTCTTCAGCCTGCGCAAGTACCTTCATAGACTCCCTAGGTTCCGCAGCATTTAAGGGATCATAGCTAGGATGGAAAGTCTTTAGCAGCCTAGGCACTATGTATTTTGCCATTCTGAAACTAACACCGAGCATCCGCAGACGGCTTTTCCACGGGTCAGCTATTTTTCCTGATTTGCGATCTTCTGAAATAATATAGAAAGCCGTCTTGAACATATAATTGAGCATATGAGGGCCCGCATATACGATTCCGAACAGGCGGTACCAATAACTACCATACAATTTATGAAAAAGCTTGAACGCGACATGGCGGTGTTCATATTCTTCTGCCAAGTGCCAGCGCCACAAATCCAGCGTAGGGTCACACACAGAAGGGGACTCTAGCTCTTTAGCGCCCTCCAAAAAATAGCACGCCACAATTAGTCCCAGCGTTTCAAAACCTTCAGTATAAGCAAGACAGAATTTATGGCTTCGGGTCTCAGCAAAGCCCTTATAATCGGCCTGCATTTTCTTTTCACGCTGCGCTAATTCTGGGTAACCACTCGCCCGCAATTTGGCATTGTATCTTGCGTGATTTTTAAAATGCCGAGTCTCTTGCTGAATGAAGATCTTACAATCATTAATTAGCTCGGCATTTTCTTCGTTATCCTCTAACATTTCTATACCAGCACGAACGGTGCGATTTAGAAATGGTTCGAGATACGGCAAGTATGTCGATGATGCATTCCAAAATTGAGCAAACTCAGGCGTGTCCGGCGTCCAATGCAACTCCGAATCTGTATAGTCAATTTGTATATGTCGTACCTTCATACTACACCACCTGCAATATCGTATTAACTAGAGTAGGTTACTCAGCGCGATGTTTATCTATGTAACGCTCACGGAACACAAGATAAATCGGAAAGGTGAAGGACACGCCAATATACGACAAGGCCACAAAGAACCAACCCCATTTCTTACCTGCGCCGATACGCTCACAATCGAACACCACCCAAATCATAAATACCGCCCAGGCGATCATCATGTCGATACTTAAAAACGCTGCGGTGCCACCGGCATCTATGGCATCGCCAAAGAAGGCAATAGGGTTGAGAATATTGCCGCCATTACGCATCCAGTCAAAAGCAAAAGGCCACGTTAACAACAACGCAGCTATACCAAAAACAATGAACACACCATGCTTAATACTCAAACCTTTCATACTGAATGTCCTTTAATGTTATTTTTAGAGTGAGTTGCTGAAAGTAGTCAATCTGCGCCTTATCGAACTCATAGACATCAACGCCCTACTGGGCGCTGCCGCACACATACTCAGCTAGTGTGCGTATGTGTGCTTATTTATGACCAGTGCCATATGGCCTGCATCAAAAGTGAAGAAGCAATTCATTATACACATCAAGTTTGTATACACAACATCAACTAGCGAACTAAAAATGTGATACACAAGATGTCCCGATAGCGCAGTAAAAATACCCATTTCGCACTTTATATAAACGACCATTTCTACATACAAAAAAGCCACTTACCCCCTGGAACTACCCGGCGTAAGTGGCAAGAAATTTATACCGCTATTTAAAACTGGGGCGCAATCATCTCAGTCACGCCCGCCCGCTTTCAGTATGACTTAGGCATGCCCAAGACCTTTTCGCCAATAAAGGACAAAATCATCTGCTCGGTGACGGGGGCAATCCGCGGCAAAACGGATTCACGTAATAAACGCTCAACGTGATATTCCCGCGCATAACCCATACCGCCGTGGGTCAACACCGCTTTAGTACAGGTATCGAAGGCGGCGCGGGCACTGAGGAATTTTGCAGCATTGGCTTCGGCTGCACAGGGTAGGCCTTTGTCGTATAAGTCTGCTGCACGCAAGCACATCCAGTAAGCAGACTCGAGATAAGTCCACGCTTCGGCAAGTGGGTGCTGAATGCCTTGGTTTTGACCAATGGGGCGACCGAATACAACTCGCTCTTGGGCGTATTTAGCGGCCTTGTCTAGTGCTGAACGACCTATACCAATCGCTTCAATTCCAACCAAGACCCGCTCTGGGTTAAGGCTGTCGAGCAGATAGTAAAAACCCTTGCCCTCTTCGCCAATCCGGTCGCAATCTGGAATGAAATAATCGTCGATATAGGTGGCATTAGAGTCAACAGCATTGCGGCCCATCTTTTTAATACGACGAACTTCGATTTTAGTGCGATCTAGATCGGCGTAAAACAGGGTCATCCCGTCGGTCGGACGCTTGCACTCTTCTTTCGGTGTAGTACGTGTAAGCAATACAATTTTGTGTGCTTCTTGACCGGTCGACGTCCACATTTTGCGGCCATTGACGATATAACCACCGTCCACTTTTTTTGCAAAGGTTTTAATACTGGTGGTATCCAAACCCGCATCAGGCTCAGTCACACCAAAGCAGGCTTTTTCTTCACCTTTAATTAGCGGCACCAACCAGCGCTTTTTCTGCTCTTCAGAGCCATGCACCACAATTGAATGAGGACCAAACAAATTAATATGGATTGCTGAAGCCGCCGACTGACCACCGCCACTGGCTGCCACCGCATGCATCATAATCGCTGCTTCGGTTACACCTAGGCCTGCGCCACCCAGCTCTTCTGGCATGGTGATACCCAGCCAGCCCGATTTTGCCATTGCGTTATAAAATTCTTCAGGGAAGCGCGCCTCTTCATCGCATTCCATCCAGTAGTCATCGCTGAATTCCGAGCAAATTTTACGTACGCTTTCGTCAATTTCTTTGTGCAGATCACTGAGATTTATATCCACGGCCGATGCCTCTCTTTAACAATCGTATTGATAACCATACATGGAAATAATGTTAGCATGTAAATCGTTCTGATGCGAATCAAGTGTTTTGATTTTACAGTTTAAAGACCGCACCTCACAACAGGAATCGTTGTTCAAACTCAGCAAAAAGGCGATCACGGTGATCAGGGTGCGCAATGGCCACCAAGCGCTCAGCGCGGGTCACCATATCTGCACCGCGCAAATACGCGCTGCCATATTCAGTAACCACCACATCAACAAGATACTGGGGCACGGAGACGGGCACACCGCTATCCAACCGCGCAACGATACGCGACTGCTCGCCCGTTGGATCGGCCGCTGGCAGGGCGATAATCGAACAGCCATCGTATTGCGCTCTGGCCCCGGCGGCAAAATCGGGTAAACCACCAGGGCCGCTAACAAAGCGCCCGCCCAGCATTTCGGCATTAGCCTGACCAAACAGATCAAGCTCCATGGATGAATTCACCGCAAACAACTTGGGCACTTGCGCCAACACCTGCGCACTGTGGCAGGCTTCAACACCGCATATATTCAGTTTTTTGAATTCTGGCAAGCGGCGATAAAACGCACTGCTACCTAAGGCGACAATACTGGTCACCGTCGCATCAAGATCCAATGCCCCCGCATCCAATAATGACACAATGCCATCGCTGGCCATGCCACTGTGGATACGCAGCTGACGATGATCGGCTAGCGCCGCCATCAACTGATTGGGAATTTTACCCAGCCCACACTGCAGCGCGGCGCCATTGGGAATTAAGGCGGCAACATGTTCCGCGATTGCCTGAGCGACCGCATTGGGCTTGCCAGGGTCGTAAGTTGCCAGTGGCAAATCACTCTCGCAGTAGGCTTCAATGTCGGCCATCGCCAGCTTAGGCGAGCCCGCCAGCACCGGCACATTGGGGTTTAGCACCGCTAATACGCGAGGTTTGCGACTCAGCAACTGAGGCAAAAATTCGCCTTGCAAGCCCAGCGAGCAATAGCCATCGCTATCTGGCGGCGAAACCTGCACTAGCACCGTATTGATCACGCCGTCGCTGCAAAGGTGTTGCAACGTAGCGGTGTAAGACATCGGCGCAAAGCGCACATGGCCTGCAGCCAAACTTTTACGGAATCCGCCCTGCATAAAACCAACGGTCATCCGCCGGTTTTCATTGGCCAAATTTCGCGAGTTAACCCCGGGAATAAAACTGCAGTGAAACTCTGCGCCCGCGGCAAGCTCCGGCGTAGTTGCCAGCAGCTCGGTCACCGCAATGGGCTCGCCCGCGCTACCAGAAACAAACACTTTATCGCCCGCGCGAATTGCGCCGGCCAGCGCTTCAACAGAAACAGCCCTCATACCCTTTTCTCCAAGCTCGCTCAGTGTGCCGTAATTGGAATGGTGCTTAAGCGCCTTCCAAACCAACGATGCTAATTGCACACACCCCGTTATAGGGTACGCCACCAAGATTGTGGCTTAAGCCTAGTTTAGGATTCGGTAACTGGCGATCTCCCGCCCGGCCCTGCATTTGCAAATAGTGTTCATACACCATACGCAAACCCGATGCCGCAATGGGGTGACCAAAGCACTTTAGACCGCCGTCGATCTGGCACGGCAATTCACCGTCGGCATCATATACGCCATCGAGTATGTCGCGCCAAGCTTCGCCGTCAGCAGAAAGGCCCAGGTCTTCCATGGTGACAAGCTCGGTAATAGAGAAGCAGTCGTGTACTTCGACTGCACTTAGCTCTTTGCGGGGATTGGTGATGCCCGCTTCTTTATACGCGGCCTTGGCAGCGTTGCGGGTATTTGGCACATAACTGCCATCCCAATCTTTAAAGCCCTGCTCGCGACCCGAACTGGCCGACAACTGCAAAGATTTAATGGTTACCAAATTGGTTTTACCCAGCGAACGAGCAATCTCAGGCGTGGTGACAATCGCGCAAGCCGCGCCGTCAGAAACACCACAACAGTCGAACACACCTAAGGGATCGGCGATCAGCGGCGCGTTCAAAATGGTTTCCATGCTTACCGCTTTACGCAGGTGAGCCTTGGGATTTTTAGCGCCGTTCTGATGGCTCTTCCACGACACCCGCGCCATCGCCTGCTTTAGCACGTCTTTCTCAAGACCGTACTTGGTGCGATAGCCCGCGGCCAGCTGAGCGAAGCCTGCTGGCGCAGAACCGTAGGGCATCCACAAATCGTTGAACGTGCCTTTCGGCATATGAGGCAAGCCACCATAGCCGGTGTCTTTTAATTTTTCAGCGCCAATCGCCAGCGCAATATCAACGGCGCCAGATGCCACCGCATAGGTCGCACCGCGCAGGGCCTCGGTGCCGGTAGCGCACATATTTTCGACGCGGGTTACCGGAATACCGTCTAGACGCAGGGCGGTAGAAAGCGGAATAGCAGAGTTACCCACATTAATTTTGTCGGCAGCAGAGCCATACCAAACTGCGCCAATACGCGCCTTTTCAATACCCGCATCGGCCAGCGCTTCGTTAAACGCCTCGGCCATAAGATCTTCAGAACCGGCGTCCCAGCGCTCGCCAAACTGGCTGCAGCCCATACCGATAATTGCGACTTTGTCTTTAATTCCTGTGGCCATGTTTACTCTCCTGCGGCGCTAACGATGGGGCGTGCTTTCCAGAAATAACGGCGGTAACCGCGCATCTTGTCTAACTCTTTAATGCGGAAGGTCATTTCCAGCGGGGTGCCAACATCGATGCCCTCGGGGCCAACATCAACAATTTCCATTAACATCCGCGCGCCATTGTCGAACTGGGAAAGCCCCATATACAGCGGCGGCGATTGCGAAAACATCAACCAGTCAGCGGTAACCGTGAGTACCTTGGCTTTTTCGTCGGCCAGCGGCGCGGGCGATTGCGTGTCGAAGGCACCGCAATTAACGCAGTTAGGCAAGCGCGGAAACTGAATGGTGTCGCAGTCACGGCATTTGCCGCCAACAAATTCAAAGGTTTGATCTGCCACGCGGTACTGCTGAGTCAGTGCGGTTTTTTGATCCGTTTCCGAACGCATGCCCCACTCAACCTCAATTTCGCCAGAGAAACTGAGCATCTTCATATACGCTGTTTCTTGGTGACGGCGCGCCAAATTACCTGCCAAACCACGGCGACCGGTATCACTGCCCTTGGCGGCCATTTCAAAGGCGATCACTTCACAGCCTTGGGCAAAGGCGGCAATAATAATTAAGTCGCCGGGCTGTGCCCGCTCTAGGGCTTCGGTCAGCAGCAGCAAGGAATGCGCTGCGCCGGTGTCGCCCACGTTATTACGCAGGTCTGGCAGCACGGCCGCATCGGCAATACCAATCTTTTTAGCAGCAAAACCATCGGCGCGGGGACCACCGCCAGCCAAGCCAAAATGCGCAACATCCGCAGCGGTTTTACCTAGGCGCCGCAACAATGCGTTTACCGCTTCCGGCACCAACTTGCCAACACCTTCATCGCGAATCCAACGCTCTTCCCAAGCGTATTCGTAGTCAGAATTTGACTCACGAAAATGGTCAACAAACGGTACAGACAAGGATTCGCTACCCAAATAAATGGCCAGTAAATCGTCGCCGCTGCCCAGTAACAATGCTGCAGCACCGTCGCCAAACAACATTTCTTGGGCACTGCCAAGCTTGGTTCGGCGCTTTTCACCGGCTACCAATAACTGGCTAGCGCCGCTCTCGCAGGCGTGGCTAAGGGCGCTCAGGCCTGCGCGGGTTGATGCTGTTTGATCGCTGGTCGCAACATTGCGCGGCGCACCCAATGCGCTGGCGACCAAGGTCGCGTTTTGCACATCGGCAAATGGCGCGCTAGTACTAGCCAAACAAAGCCGCGCCAGGGCGTTTACATCTTGGCCGCGCATACAATCCCGCGAGGCTTCAACCGCCATGGTAATGACGTCTTCGTCCCAAGAGCAGAAGGCTTTTTCGCCCTTGCCCAAACCACGTAAACCGGGCAGAGCCCACGCATGTGCCTTGGCAATTTCGCTGCGCTGCATCCGTCTTGCTGGAATATAGGCTCCAAAGGAGCGAATCCCGATTGCTGTACTCATATCTCTCTCCAAAGACACTGCCAGCGACTATGGCCAACAGGGCGATCTGTATTCTGGTCTTAAATTTGGGCTTAAATTAGGTAGTAGGCTTGGGCATTCATTCAAGATTTGCGCTAGGCGCCGACCTTAATATTTACGCCGCTCGCCCTAACAAATTTCGATTTTGGCCTACACTGGATCCCAGCTGAACACATCCATTGAACGCTCAAGGGGATAAAAATCACCTTCAAACATGGGAAACACGCGATCAATAATCGCCTCGGCACTGATACCGGCTTCGTCGCCAATATGAGCAGTGCGGATCGGCCGCGGCTGGCTGAACAAATACACCTCATTCGCCCGCGCGCCAAAAATCTGACCACTTACATGGGCACCTTCATCGGAAATAAGTGCGCAAATCAATGGCGCTACTTTTTTCGGCTCCATGCGCTCAATAACCTTCCAGCGCGCCTCGTCTTCTTCAGTTTCGCGGGGAATACCGTTCATCACCATTGGCGTCATTGCAAACGGTGCCACACAGTTAGAACGCACATTAAAGCGCTGCATATCGAGGGCTACCGACTTAGACAGACCAACCAAGCCCATTTTGCCCGCGGCGTAATTTGCCTGACCGAAATTACCAACCAAGCCCGAGGTCGACGTCATATGTACCATTGCGCCACTGCCCTGCTCTTTCATAAACGGTGCGACTGCACGCGCCGTGTTGAAGCAGCCCTTGAGATTGACCTGAATAGAAAGATCCCACTCTTCTTCGGACATTTTGTGAAAAATGCGATCGCGAAGAATACCGGCATTGTTAACTAGGCCATCCACCCGGCCCCAAGCCTCTATGGCGATATTGACCAAATTCACGGCCTCGGCCATCAAGCCAATATTATCGGTAGACGAAACAGCTTCACCGCCCGCCTTGCGAATGCTCTCGGCAACCAGCTCGGCAATTGCCACGCCGTTGTCGTCTTTGGCCAAGTCATTAACCACCACTTTGGCACCTTGCAATGCACAGTATTCGGCAATGCACTGCCCCACTCCGCGGCCTGCACCGGTAACAATAACGACCTTATCCTTCAGTAAATCTGGCATATTCACTCCCACGCTGACTATCTTTCCCCAGCGAATACCGCGCTGGCAATTTAACAGGCATTAGATTATATTGCTAATAGTTCACTAGCTTACAATATGATGGGTAAGACTGTCCAGCGCTAACAGTATTTGTGTGGTGGGCTAATTAGGTCTACACAGCCCTAGCTTATTCGGCAAGGTGAGGAATCAAAATCCAACTATGATTCGCATACAAACTAAAGATAAAGCATTAAATAGACACTACAATCTTTCGCACCCCCCAGAAATTGCACTGCAAACTCAGCGTAAGCTTTACCGCTAAACAAAGAGGCACTGACATGAATCTTGACGCCCTACTGGCACACAAGTTTGAAGCAAAAACAGTTACATACGACGAGCGAGACACCATGCTCTACGCCTTAAGTTTAGGCGCCGGAAGCTCGCCCCATGAAGAAGTGGACTTAAATTTTGTCTACGAAAAAAATTTACTGGCCCTACCCACCATCTCGGCGGCTTTAGCACACCCCGGCGCATGGATGACCGATCCCAAATTTGATATCAACTTGGTCAAGCTTCTCCATGTCGAACAGCGCACCAGGTTTTATCAAGCCATCGCACCAAGCGGGACAATAAAGGCGGAATACCGCGTTTCTGCCATCGTCGACAAAGGCGCAGCCAAGGGCGCGCTTATGTATTTTGACAAAGACCTATATAACGCCATTAACAATGAACTACTCTGCACGGTAAAGTCCTGCTATTTACTACGCGACGACGGCGGCTGTGGCGAGTTTGGCACGCCACCCGCTCCCCTGGCGCCAACACCAAGCGGCACTCCAGATTACGTTGACGAACATAAAATTGATGACCGGGCCGCCTTATTTTACCGCCTCAATGGCGACCGCAACCCGCTACATATTGACCCTGCCATTGCCCAAAAAGCTGGCTTTGCAAAACCGATTATTCATGGGCTCTGCGTCTACGGCATATGCGGATTAACACTAACTAGGCAAATACTTAATGCCGACGTCAGCAGAATGGCCTCCTTAGCTCTGCGCTTCAGCGCACCCGCTTACCCTGGGGAAACGCTTCTTATCGAGGCTTGGCAGCTAGAGGGCGGCATCACTTTTCGCGCCACCGCCAAGGAGCGCAATCAAGTAGTGATCAATAATGGCTTCATCGACTTAAATTGACTCAAGCACTACAAATTATTGATGTGCCTCGGCACAACTTCTGGGGGAGAGGGGTATTTGTGAAAAATGTAAATGCCGCGTTCTCCCCCAAAATTCCTCAGAGCATTACCGTCCGGCTCAAGAGAATAGGCAGCGGCGCAGTTATGCGTCACGGCTTAACCTCGGCAATAACAAATCTGCTATTAATAAAATAATAAAGGGTGACTCAATTCCGCCCCACCCAAGGAAGAAAAATCGTAACTTTCGTCTTCTGGGTAGAGGGTAATAATACTGAGGTGGGGCTGAGACGCGAATGCACTTGGCCCCAAAGCCCCAGCCATGGTGCCTACACTAAAAAAGCGTTTCATTTCTCCGGCGATATTAATAGCCACCCTGAAACTCGCCATTGGCTCAGTATGTGCCGCGCGCTGCTGCCAATCAGCCGGCACACTCGGGTAGGCCTGCAATCGCGCTAACGCTTTTTCGGCATTGGCGTCACCGGTAAGCAGCGCGGATTGCTGGATCGACATCAAAATAGCCGACAAGGTATCAGCCCAATCGCCAGCGGCATCGTCCACCACCGCTTGAGCAAACAAAAAATCATAGAAATTACTCAGCGATGCCAACCCATCTGCATCAAGCAAATTTCCGTAAAAATTTACCCAGCCGCGATTCACCATAAGGATATTTGCCGAGCCATCGACAACCGATGCGGGATAGGGATCGAGCGTTCGCAGGTGCATCGTCATTGCCTTGCGCAACCATTTGAGCTCTGGTGCATTAAAATCAACCGGCTCCTCATTCGGCGCAAAGCCCGCCGCAATTAACAAATGATTTAAATCGCGCTTACCCAAACTTAACACCCGCGCAATATCAAGCACCATGGCTTCACTGGCACGGCTACTACCATTTTCTAATCTACTAATATGTCGTGGCGAACTACCTAAACGCCCCGCCAGTGCCTCTTGGCTTACACCATGTACGCCACGCCAAAATTTTAAGAATCGGCCAAATACTGATTTTGTATCCGTACTCTGCATTTGCAATTACGCTCACGTTTTCGCCGAATCATTTACACCGATTCAGCCACAATATTTTTAAATACAAATTCCTAATTCTTAGCAATTTGCGCAGATTCACTTTGCACCAGGATTACACGAGTTCAGCAAGTACCCAATAATACAATTGCGCATTAGCGAGATTAATGGATTAAAGGCTTTCATACAGCTTGCTCAAGCAATGCTTTTAATCCCTCAACCGAACGATCCACGGTGGCTGACCAAAGTGGCTCAAGATCTTGCAGTGCCAGATGTGCCATAATCTGCGGATAAGCGGCCGCACTGTCAGCGGCGGATAAACGCTGAACCACTCTTGCTTCACTTGCATGAATTTCAAACACCGCAAAGCCCATTACCGCCCACAATAAGCCTTGCGCGTGCAAAACGGCCGATCCCATCGGCATACCCTGCTCCTGCAGCAGCGCAGTCACCGCGTCTATTTTACTCAGTGCCGCGGGCGCTGTACCTGCCAGTCCGATTAAAAATGGCAGGCCAGGGTGGGATTTTACTGCTCCGCGGAGGGAGTTCATCCAGCTTCGCAACTGCTGGTCCCATTCCAAATCAGTATTTAATGATAGTTCCAGCGCGGCCAGCGCCTGCTCAGCCAAAACCTCAAACAACGCCTCTTTACTCGGAAAGTACGTGTACAAATTTCCCGGCACAGTATCTAAGCGTTTAGCGAGCTGGCGCAGCGAGAAAGACTCCCCACCATTTTGCTGTAACAGCGCCATTGCCGCGTCGAGAACCTGCTCTCTAGATAGCCGCGCCGGGCGACCTGCGGCCGCATCGACAGACGATTTTCTCGATTTAGCGCCTAAATTCAAACCACCTTCTGACATTTAATGCCCCCAAATCTTGACATAATGAACACTGTTCATTTAAATTACTGATCACCGTTCACTAATTATACTGTTAAGCGGACAAAAACCCCAAAAAGAACACCGCAATCACTCTCGGATATAGTCATGACCACAGCAAGCCATCTTTCAGAATTCCCCGAACTCGGCTTTTATACGCTACCGGGACACACAGAGAACCCCGCCGACATGTTAAGCGAGGTTCGCCAGGCCGAAGCCTTAGGCCTGGGCTCAGCGTGGATATCCGAGCGTTTTGACGTAAAGGAAGTCGCCGCGCTGGCAGGCGCCGCTGGCGCAGTAAGCAACAAGTTATTTATCGGCAGCGGCGCGACCAATATCAATTCTCGCCACCCCATGCTCACTGCCTCTATGGCGACGACACTGCATCGGCTCACTCAAGGCCGCTTCGCACTCGGCGTGGCCAGGGGCGTAGGCATTCGCTACGACTTAATGGGCATGGAGAAAATGAGCAACGCACACCTCTCTGAGTTTGCCGGATTAATGCGCCAGCTATGGCAGGGTGAGCGCGTTAGCCACAACGGCAAGCTCGGTCACTTTCCCTATCTGCACATGAGCGAGTGGATGAATGAAGATATTCCCCTGATGTTTGTTGGCTTTGGCCCCAAAAGCCTCAAGTTTGCCGGCAGTCTATTTGACGGTGTTATTCTCCATACCTTTTTATCTGACGACGCACTCAAACGCGCGGTTGCCCATGTTCGTGAAGGGGCTGAAGCGGCGGGCCGCGACCCCCACTCGGTAAAGGTATGGAGCGTACTGGCCACCGCCTGCGATGCCGACGAAGCTACCTACCTAAAATATATCGTCGCGCGTATGGCGACGTATCTGCAGGCGCCCCACTACGGCGAGCTACTGGTTAATACCAATGGCTGGGATCTGGCCGTGTTAGAGCGCTTCCGCGCTGACGAAGTCGTCAGCGCCATGCCCGGCGGAATAGACAGTGTCGCGACGATCGACCAGCTTAAACACATCCGCACACTGCTCCCTGAGTCATGGCTACCTGCCGCAGTAGGAAGCCCCAAAGTCTGCGCACAACGCTTCCAGGATCAGTTTAATGCCGGCGCTGACGGCGTCATTATTCATGCCAGTACACCAAGTGAATTCGCGCCGGTGCTGGATGCCTACCGAGTTATCCGCGATACCGCACGCTTTGCTGATCGCACCAACCGTCCCTGCTGAGATACGCCAATGACTCAAGAATTGCGCCCCACCCCAAGCCTCGACGCGCCTGACACGGTTCGCCTTAGCCTACAGGACTGGCTGACAGAATCTGTTTACCCCAACCGCAAGCTTATTATTCCGGCGATAGTCATCCCCGAAAATACCGGGATGTCGAACATCACACTGTTATTCGATTGCGTGCTCGATGACCAAGAAACGATGCCCATGGTAGCGCGCCTGCAAGCTCAGGGTGACAAGCTCGCGTTCCCTGAGTACAACCTGCCTATGCAGTACGCAGCAATGGAGGCCCTAGGCAAAATATCGGGCTTACAGCTTCCCCAACTCGTCGCACAGGAGCCGAGTGGCGAGATTTTAGGGACGCCGTTTTATATCATGCAGCGCTGCGACGGCCGCATTCCGCCAGATATGCCTCCCTACCATATGGACGGCTGGCTATTAGACGCAAGTCCCGCCGACCGTAAAGCACTATGGAACAGCGCGATCAGTATGATCGCTACTCTACACGCCCAAGATCCAACGGCAGCGCCCCTAGCCGGTTTCGTCCAGCAGTATAACTTCCCTAAATCTCTCGATGAGCAGCTGCGTTACTGGGAGCATTATATGGCCTGGGGGTTGGAAGGCGCGCACAACGAGGCCTGCGAACAAGCCTTGGCATGGCTGCGCCAGCATCAACCCGAGGAGCAATGTCTGCGCCTATGCTGGGGTGACTCGCGAATGGCTAATGTGATATTTGACCCCACCAAAAATGAAATCGCGGCACTACTCGACTGGGAAATGCTCTGTATGGGCGATCCTTTGCAAGACATTGCGTGGTGGATTTTTATGGATGAAGTATTCAGTCACGGCATTGGCATACCGCGACTTGAGGGCTTCCCCGACATTGATACCAGCACGCAATTATGGTCTACACTCAGCGGGCATAAGTACGACAAGCTACATTACTATCGCGTGTACGCGGGCATGCGTATTTCATTGATTCTTGCGCGGATGTCACTGGCAACCGACGGCAGCATGGTCGAAGACAGCTTTGCCAGCCAATACACGCTTAAAGTAATGTCGGAAAAGAACTAGGCTGGTATCATTTATTAGCCAGCGTGCTTAGCACGCAAAACGCGGCAATATTGACGAGCGCAGTAATCTATCCCGACCATTGTTGAGTAAACGCTGCGCTAGCCGCCAAACATTAAGACGGAGATGGGCATGAATTATCGACCACTGATTTTTATTCTCATTTCCGCTGTCGCGTTAACGGCGCTATTTGTCGCATTAAAGCCCGCTCCGGGACCATCAATCCAACAAGAACCCACTGCAAACGCGGGAACGACAACCGCTGTGCCAGAAAAATCAGCACACAGGTTTGAACTTGTCATTGAGGGCGGCGCACTGACTTCTGGCCCCCGCCGCATCGAAGTTTCGCAAGGCAGCGCGGTCGAACTTGAGGTCAGCACCGATCACGCAGACGAATTACACCTCCACGGCTATGACCTAAAATTGCAACTCACCGCCGGTGAGTCGGCCACACTAACCTTTAGAGCAGATCACTCGGGCCGTTTTGGCCTTGAACTACATCATAGCCACGGCGAAATTGCCACACTGGAAGTCATGCCTACACCCTAATATTCAATTCATAATCATCAAAATACTGGACTCAAATAAAGTTCTAAATGGTGTTCCGCACGCCACAAGGAACCGCTAAGCGATATGCCGCCAGCGTCACACTCAAAAGCGCTAAAATTTGATGAGCGCCACATCACAAGGCCACCACAGAGATTGCAATATGAGCAGTATTATCAAACAAGTAGATATTGAGCAGCTTGAAGCTGAGGGTCTTCCCGATAATTTAGCGAACAGCAGCTACGAATTGATCCAGCGCGGCGCCGCCATCAATCCAAATGCGCCGGCTCTCACCTTCTTCCTTAACGGCAATAACCACCGCAACACCGATACCTGGACCTACCAGCAACTGCTCGGTCAAATTACCCAGTGTGCTAATTTTTTTCATGAGCTGGGCGCCAACAAAGACACGGTTATTGCCTTTATTTTACCTAATTTACCAGAAACCCATTTTGTGATTTGGGGCGGTCAGGCGAGCGGTATTATCGCGGCAATTAACCCTCTACTTGAAACCGAGGCCATTAGCGATTTGCTCGACACCGCGAACGCCGAAATTTTGGTGACACTTGCTCCCTTTCCCGGCACAGACCTTTGGCCTAAGGTTCAGCCAGCACTTGCTAAGTTACCAAAACTAAAACATCTAGTGCTGGTCAATCTCGCAGACCGAGTACAGGGCTTAAAAAAGCCAATCGCAAAACTGCTCGCCAAACGTGAGGAATGGCGATTACATGGATTAGCAGGCATTGCAGCTGCGTTACCAAGCAATATCAAAACGCATTATCTTCAATCCGGATTGGCTCGCCAGCCCAGCGATCACTTGCTTAGTCAACGCATTATTGACCCACAAGATTACTCCTCTTATTTCTGTACCGGCGGCACCACCGGCCTGCCCAAAATCGCAATGCGCAAGCATTGTAATGAGGTAGCGAATGTTTGGAGCTCAGCGCAATTTTTAGGCGATGGCATCGGCCCCGGCAAAAACGTGTTTTGCGGTTTACCGCTGTTTCACGTCAACGCAGTCCAAGTCACCGGACTACTCCCCTTCTCGAACGGAGCCCACGTGATACTAGGCAGCCCGCAAGGCTATCGCGGAGAAGGCGTCGTTAGCAATTTTTGGGATATTGTCGAACACCATCGCGTGCATTTTTTCAGTGGCGTGCCCACGCTCTATGCCGCGTTAATGCAAATTCCAACTGGCAAACACGATATTAGTAGCCTCGAGTTTGGCCTTTGTGGTGCAGCACCCATGCCTAAAGAGGTCTTTAAGAACTTTCAGGAGCGTACAGGACTAAAAATTCTTGAGGGTTACGGGCTCACTGAAGGCACATGCGTCAGCAGTGTAAATCCGCCCCTAGGAGAACGTCGCCTTGGATCCATCGGTTTACGTATTCCCGGTCAATTGATGAAAGCCGTTCTTCTTGACGAAGAAAGCGGAGCCTACCTGGGTGATTGTACCGTCGACGAAATAGGCGCATTGATTATATCTGGCCCTAATGTATTTGCTGGCTACACTGTAGAAGAGCAAAATCGCAACATATGGGTAGACACTGGCGATGGTCGTAAATGGCTAAATACCGGCGACCTCGGCCGCCAAGATGCCGAGGGCTATTTTTGGCTCACTGGCCGGAAAAAAGAACTTATCATCCGCGGTGGCCACAATATCGACCCCCTCACGATTGAGGCCCCCTTACATCAACATCCCGCAGTTGAAATTGCCGCCGCCGTCGGTAGGCCCGACCAATACGCCGGAGAACTCCCCGTTGCCTACGTTCAGTTAAAAGCGCAACAATCAGTGACTGAAGCCGAGCTAATGCTGTTTTGTCAAAACAATATTTCGGAGCGGGCCGCGCAACCAAAATTTATCCGTATTATCGACGCCATGCCACTAACCGGCGTTGGCAAAATATTTAAACCTACGCTTAAAAAGATGGAAATGATCAGCGTCATTACTGAACAGCTGCAAGACGCAGGTATAGACCTACGCGACATTAGCATTAACGACGAAAAGCTGCGCGGCACGGTTATCCGCATTAGTCTTGTCGACAGCTCTGCGCAAGCACAGGCTAAAGAAATTTTAGGTCACTATTCAATGACAATTGAATTTAATTAGAAAATCATTGGCAATCACCAAATTATGAATTCCTATGCCTAAAATAGAGCACCAACACCACAAACATCGCGCAGAGCGCAACGCCCACTAACAGCTCGTTTAATACTGGCGAAAAAACAAACAGGAAACCTTGCCCCTTAATGAGCGCAGAAAAACTGGACACAGCAAATGGCATCATAAACAAACGAGCCGTTTGCCATCGACTACCGCTAGCATCAACACTTAGCATTAAACCCAAGCCAATAATTGCGCTGATACCCAGCGCATTTATCCATATTTTAGGGGCGGGATCAAAATAAAAGTAGACTGTAGTCAAATACCAAATCAAGTAGCACCACAATACTATTTTTCCATTTTTGATCTTTGCCAAATACCGTCCTAGCGCCGTCATATAAAACTTACCCCAGCCTATTACTTACTTAGCACATTAATTTCTAAGCACTTTTTTGCCGACAGGGAATTACTCACAATACATATCTTCTCTGCCTTACGAAGCAGGGTTTCCGCTTTTGATCTACTCGCGGCATCCGCAACAAGCAACGTCACGGAAATCGTTATCTTAGTGAACAACATACTGCGCTCGACTTTATCTAGCTCACCTTTACTGTGACACTCAATAGATAGCCAGTCTAACTTAGCCAACTCCGCCACCGTTCGAAATGACAGAACAAAACAATTCGCCGCAGCCGCCATGAGCAACTCCTCAGGCGACCATTTATCGCCAGGGCCATCGAATTGGCTTGGCGCATTAACCGCCAATGCGGGTAAATGATCTGCAAAAACGTTTAAGGATCCCTGCGGATGCCCGCTTACGGTTACCGAGTAGTGATGTGGTAATTCATGCATGACTTATCCCCAGCGACATAGCAAATTGGTTTTAATAGGCAGGTCCGAAAAATACGTAGCCGTAAATACAAGATCAAAATAACAGTGTACTTATTGAAGCCCCGGCGCTGAATCGGCTACTTACCAATGCCTGCAGAAGATTAATAAGCTAAACAGCTCGCAGCATTTACTGACCCACCGTGGTAAATTACGCTTGTAACGTGGAATAATAAACAAAAGCGATGTATTTTATGAAAATAAAATCCCCCAGCTCAGCTATTGCCCTCGCCATTTTCATTAGCGAGCTAGGCAGCCTTGCAACTGGCTGTGCGAGCAAACAAAGCCAGCCGTCGATACAAATCGACCCGCCGCCAGCAAATGCAGTTGCAAACTTATTAGACGATGAAATAAACCCAATCAGCGCAAAATCCGCTTTTTCTCCGGAGGAAAACATTCTCGCTATTGACGCCGACATGCGCTATTTCGTCGAAGAAAATGTACCGGCCGCCTTAAACCCACGCGCCCGTTTAAGCTATCTTTTAGACGCCATGGTTCGCCCCTCACAGCTCGGCCTATCATACGACCCTGGGATCACATTTAACGCAACTGAGACCTTTTATGCGCGAAAGGGCAACTGCCTGTCGTTAAGCTCCTTATTCATTGCCTTGGCACGAGAGGCTAACCTCAACGCCTATTACAATGAAGTGACGATTCCGCCCAGCTGGGACATGGTTAGTGACAACAGCATGGTGTTTTATAAGCACATTAACGTCGTCGTCGATTTTGGCGAAGACGGACAGGAAATCGTTGATCTTAGTGTTGATAATTACGAGTATCACTACCCGCAACACCGACTCAGCGAACAAGAAGCGGCCGCCCAACATTACAATAATCGTGGTGCCGAGTTTCTTAACCAGGGCAAGAACGACGAAGCGATGCGCTATTTCCATAGAGCGCTCTATTTAGACCCGCAAGCCGGGCATATTTGGGGGAATTTAGGTACTTTATTTCGTCGACTTGGTCACCAGCAAGATGCAGAGTTAGCCTACCGACAGGCGCTAACCTTAAATATTAACGATCAAGTTGCTATTAGCAATCTAAGTCGCCTGTATCGTGAACAAGGTGATACCGGGAAAGCGCGTGAGCTTGAGAAAGTAGCGGAGGAATTCAGAAAGAAAAATCCATTTTGGCACTATACCCGTGCAAAAGCGGAGTATGAAAAAGGAGAGTATGCAAATGCTTTGCAAGCGATAAAGCACGCTATTGCACTCAGAAAGAATGAACACCGTTTTTACCGTTTTGCATCCTTGATCTATTTTCGACAGGGAAAGCGGGATTTGGCTGCCACCTACGCCGAAAAGGCTGCGAAGCTTAAAGTGGCATCGAGTGCCAATATCGAAAATTAAAAAAGAACGTCAAGCTGACGCTCTTTTTTAATTGAAAGCAGAATTTTAGAATTAGTATTTCCAGCTTAAATCAAGCCCAAAACTAGTGCCTACTTCCTGCTCTAAAATCACAACATTATGACCGCTACTATTCTTCTGCTCAAACTCTCGCTTGGCATTAAGCAAATTACCGAGCTTAACTTTGACAGAAATATTTTCAGTGGGGTAGTAATTATAAATAAGATCCAATGAACCGAAGGGCTGTTCAAAAGCGTCATCATTACCCGATGTACCAGCAAAGAAAATTCGTTCGCCGGAAACGTTATATAGCAACGATGCACTATGCTGTTCGTTCGGAGAATCATAACCCAAAGAAGCGTTCACCACATATTTAGAGTGCCCAGTAAGTCGACGGTCGGTATTGGTTACTTCATTATTGGTGGTTATGGTAATTTCAGAGTCGCTCAAGGTGACATTACCTGACAAAAACAAACCTGCGGGCAAGGTTTTCAGGCCCTCAAACTCAATCCCGTAGACTTCACCTGAATCACCGTTAATATAACGCAGCACCGTGTCGTCATCTGAGCCAGCCCCTTCAACTTGCTCAATAGGCAATTGCAAATCCTTATAAAAAAGTGACACGGTAAAATTATCGCCACCGTCGTAATAGAATTCACTACGCAGATCGTAGTTTCGCACCTCCGTGGACTTCAATCGAGGATTGCCAAATACGCGCACACTCAACTCCGGATCGATATACGCAACGTCGGCGAGTTCACGCAGATCGGGCCGCACGACAGTTTCACTCACACTAAAACGCAACTGAAACTCATTGGCAGCAAGTAGATCAACACCTGAATAGGTAAGTGCAATACTCGAATAGATATCATCATTCTGTACTGCAAAGGTCTGTTTAGGATCGTTAAGCGCATTGATTAGCTGCTGGTTAAATACCCCAGTAAAATCCAACAAGTTCACCGGTAAGACTGCTTGCTGATACTCTTCCCAACGTGCACCCGCAGTCAGTCGCCATTCTTCACTCACGCGGAAGTCTACTTCGCCAAAAACGGCTCCGATTTTCTGCGCGGCGACATAGCTTTCATTACCGAAACCCGAGCCCATAGAAATATCAAAGCTATTAGCGAGATTGGCAATACTCCCGTCGGAGAAAACACTGGCAGGTGTACCCACAGTCGACAATGTCCCCACATTGGCCGTGTAGCCATAATATTCCCGAGTTTTATCAGAATTCCACCATCCGCCTGACAAATTCAATTCCCGTCCTGAAAGATCTACAGGAAGAGAAAATTTCCCACCCCAACTTTCAACGCTGTCTTTCAGTGACAAAAACTCGAACTGACCGGACGACGAGGATTTTGATATATAAGGCGTTGGTTCAGCTGTATTTCGATCTAAAGAGCCAATAAAACTCGTTGCATTCGGAATATCAGTTGTGGCTTCTGCGTCAGAGTAAAACCAGTCGAGGCTGAGCATCTCCAAGGCCGTTAGTGGCGCGAAATTGCCCAAGCGGTGGCTACCTTTTATTTGACTTAAGACCAATTCACGCTCTTCCATGCGTGTCGCATAATTCCGATCTGGGCTATTGTCTACCACCGGATTATCATTGCTAAAGCTTGTGGTGATTCGCGCCTCATCGGAATCATTCTGAATATTATAATGACTCAACTGCACCGAGTGGTCTTGAGCGTACTCTGCACCAAGCACAAACGCCAACGTGGTGCGCTCCTCATGTACTGTGCGTTCTACCTCTGCAAAGTTGGTTTCTGGACTACCGATGCTGCGTTTGGTCTGATTTTTATTGCGATAATCTTCATCATAAGCACCGCTAATTGAGGCACCTAAAACCAGCTCGTCGGCTACATCCCAAGCATTTCCAAGATCAACTTTTATATCGCGATCTCGATCTAAACTACCCGGGGAAATAGCGACGTTACGGTTTAGCGACAGAATTAAATCCCGCTGAATACCCTCTGCTTGCTCACGCGTTACCGCGTTGCCAGAATCATTTTCAACATCGTATATATTAGTTTGTGACAAATCACCTTGATAACGACTTATGGCTGATCGCAATGCTCCAGGAAGCGCACTTGAGCCGCTATCAGGGTAGCTGAAGCCATCATCGCTCTCGCTATTAAAACCGGTACCGATACTAATCGCAGCAACAGGCCCCGATGGAACGTTACGGGTGCGGATATCAATTGCGCCGCCACCAAAGTTAGCGGGCAAATCCGGCCCCCAAGATTTCTGTACTTTCAGAGATTCAACAATACTCGCAGGAAATAAATCTAAAGGAATAACGCTCCGAGCTAAGTCTGGTGAAGGCACCGCCGCGCCATTAACAGTGACATTGCTGTAGCGCTCGCCTAAACCACGAATATAGATAAATTTATTGTCGATCAAGGTTACACCAGTCACGCGGCGAAGCGCGGAACCAACATCGCTATCACCCGCACGCGAGATTGCTTCAAACCCTAAAAAGTCAGCTGAATAAGGTAGCTCTAAACGTTCATCAACCAATGAAGCTGCAACACTTTGCAAGCGGCCGACTACAACCACTTCTTCTAAGGCAGATGGCGAAAATATATCGGCGTTACCGGTATCTGCTTCTTGAGCGATAACAGCGCCTGTAAAACTGCTGGTCACCAGCGCAACAGCCATTGCTAGCGGCGTCAGCGAAAATCGTGTAGTTAACATAATCATAATCCTAAGTGCTCTGAAAAATGCCCCTCTCTTGGGAGGGGCGTTCAAGCGCTATACTACCGATGGGCCGCCAGAAGCAAGCCCACCTCCCTAATAAATGAAGGGGTTTGAGAACGACTTAGGGATTCAGTGGCGCAGTCAAGCCAACTGTCCAGCCCGCCAACCAATCATCACCGGCATTCGCGCCACCGAGGTAGGTCGGCTTGGTGAAGAAACTTGCGTCTATAGTTGAGACATCAGTCAAGGCGCTAGCCTGGTCAAATACCGGCGTGCCAGCGCCATTAGTAATTGCTGCCGCCGTTTTATAACCGCGGGTACCCACGCCACCAACGATCAAGCTTTGAGCAGGAAGATCTGCACCAGTGATAATAACGTTGTTGGTGTTGTCGTTAGCCGGGGTATCTGCATTAATACCGCCACCAGCAAGCCAATTCACCAAGTCGAAACTGCCTTTGGTCGCACCACTTACTTTCGTTGCTTCGGTACATGCAATTACGTTACTGCTGGCTTTGCTTGTTTTGTCTTGAGCCGCATCAATAGTTTGTGGCCCCTCAGTATCATCCAACTCTAAACACTCTTGACTGGCCATGCCGGCCGCATTTGAGGTTACAATTGAGTTATACATTTGAAAGTGCACACCTTCCCGGAACAATGGGCCTTCAGAGTCGCCCTTCGAGGTCGCGTTAACACCCGTATTTTCCTTAATGCCCGATGTTACACAGGTCATATTGGAGATAATGAGATTCGTCTTGGGGGTGATGCCGTCGCCGCGATTAGAGCCAGTATTATCCCCTTCGATACAGCGGTTGGCTCCCGACGTGTGTACTACCACAGCGTATTGAATTTTACCGTTATAACCTTCCGAGTAATCGATTGAATCATCACCCGCATTAACGACAACAATGTGATCTAGATTGACCGCACCACCAAACATTTCAAAACCGTCGTCTTGAGTGGTGTAAGCCTGAACATGACTGATAATAGTCCCGCTACCAACACCGTTTAAAGTGACAGCATTCAACTCATTACCGTCGATAACTTCAAAACCAGCGTGTTTAACGACCACATATTTCAGTACACCTGAGCTTTCTGCATTGTTATTACCACCGTAAGTGGCTGGCTGCCCTTCTGCCTCTTGATTACAGTTATGAACATTGTTTGCGGTAGCAACAAAATCGCTCACCGCGCCAGTACCAGAGCCTGAAGCAGTACCGTCATGGCACTTGTTAGTCTTGCCGTTACCATTAATTTGCAAACCACCCCAAAGACCGCGGTCGTCTTCAGTGGCTACGCCATCGATGTCTTCATCTGCCGTAAAGGTGATTGGCGAGCCGGGGGTGCCTTCCGCAAAGATTTGCGAACCACGCGCTATACGCACATAACTTTCTGGACGCTTAAATACCATGGTGACACCGGCATCGATTGTTAACTTGGTGCCTTCACCTTCTTGTGGAATTAATGTGCCGGCAGCAGCAGCTTGCGCATCAACGTCATCACCTATAAACAAACTATCTGCAAATTCGTGAACACCAGCTATGGTCTGGAACTTCACCGTAGGAGCGGTAATTGGGTTAGCAGAGCTTACGAAGCTAGCAGGATAGAAACAGTCAGCACCAACAACCTGCCCCTGATAGGTCTGACCTGATTCAACATACGATGCACATGGGTTTGAACCACCACTACCACCGTTACTAGTACTATTATCAACACTATTATCGATATTAGTTGGGCTCAGATTAATATCGCCGCCACCACAAGCTGCAAGCAGTAGTGCTGATGACATTGCTGTCAGTGCAAATATTTTTTTCATATGAACTTATCTCCGGAACAGACTCTAAGGTTTTCTAGGATTGTATTAATGGGGCACATCTTAGGGAGATTTGGTGACAGATATATGAAGCAGGTATTTCAGTTATATGACAAACCAATAAGTTCAATATAAAGCGGACAATTCCGGATTTTAATTTAGCTGAATATTATTACGTATATAGTCCGCCTTACCCTACGTATCCCGCATCTACATTGAATACCTCGCTAGCTGGCAGTAGGATGTGCAATTGATCCTCAATCGACATAAATAGGTATTGGTTATGCAACTTCGCAACCCCAATCTTCTTAGAGGCGAATCTTATATTGCTGGTATTTGGCAGCAGGGCGAGGACCTTAAAACTTTTGCCGTTCAAAACCCGTCAACCGGCGAAACTATACTGAATGTCGCCGATTTAAATGATCAGGATGCCGAGCGAGCAATTGCTGCGGCCTACGCAGCCAAACCTTCTTGGGCAGCGCTAACCGTGAAAGAACGCGCTAAATTATTGCGTCGCTGGTTTGATCTCATCATGGAAAATCAAGACGATCTAGCGCTGATATTAACTACTGAACAAGGTAAACCTTTGGCTGAGGCCAAGGGTGAAATTGCCTATGGCGCCAGCTATATCGAATGGTTTGCCGAAGAAGCAAAGCGCGTCTATGGCGATATTATCGCGCCCCCCAACAGCAGCCAGCGTTTATTTGTTATTAAGCAGCCTATTGGTGTTGTAGCGTCCATAACCCCATGGAATTTTCCAAATGCCATGCTTGCCCGCAAAGCGGCTCCGGCACTCGCGGCCGGATGCACCTTTGTAGCCAAACCCGCACATGAAACCCCTTTATCTGCAATCGCATTGGCCGTTCTTGCCGAACAAGCGGGAATCCCTGCGGGCGTCTTTAATATAGTTTGTAGCAGCAGCGCACCCACCATCGGCAAAGTAATGACTAGCAGCCCCTTGGTCAGTAAATTAAGTTTTACAGGTTCGACCCAGGTAGGGAAAACATTACTAGAACAATGCGCTGGCACGGTTAAAAAGACCTCTATGGAGCTGGGGGGCAACGCGCCTTTTATTGTGTTCAACGATGCCAATCTCGATTTAGCGATAAAAGGCTTAATGAGCTCCAAATTTCGCAACGCGGGGCAAACCTGTGTTTGCACCAATCGCATCTACATACAACGTGACATACACGAGGCCTTTGCCGAAAAGCTCAGCACGGCGATGAAGGGCCTTCATACCGGTAATGGCAGCCGCACCGACGTTAACATCGGCCCGCTTATAACGACCAAGGCAGTCGCCAAGGTAACGTCACTCGTAGACGACGCCATCACCAAAGGTGCGACAGTGTTATATCAGGCAGAGGTGAATACTAACGCCGGAGATATAGACACCCACTTCTACCCCCCAACCCTAATTAGCGGCGTGACCAAAGATATGCAAATTAGCCGCGATGAAATATTCGGCCCTGTCGCTGCCATTTCCATTTTCGACACCGAAGAAGACGTACTTGCATCAGCCAACAACACGGAATTTGGCCTTGCCTCCTATTTCTACACCAGCGACATCAGCCGGGTATGGCGTTTTGGCGAAGCCCTGGAATACGGCATAGTGGGTATTAACGAAGGCTTGATCTCTAACGAGATGGCTCCCTTCGGCGGTATTAAAGAGTCGGGCTTTGGCCGTGAAGGCTCGAAGTACGGCATTGAGGACTATATGGAAATTAAGTATATGTGCCTTGGCGGGATTTGATCTTAACGCGGGAGACGGTGAACTCACCGTGCTCGGGAGATGCGTGACGGGAGACGGAAGACGCTAAAAACATAAAGCCCCAGCAGGGTTTCCTGCTGGGGCTTTTTTGTGGGTATGCGCAAGACTGGGAACCAAAGACTTGGTGTTGATTTTTTCTTTTGCGTCTTCCGTCTCCCGTCTAGCGTGGAGCTGTCTGGGGGTACTGCGGGTTATAAAAAAACTAAAAAACCAGCGTTGCAGTACTTAATAAAGTTTGGCGCGTAGTGATGACCTACTTTGTGTTGGAAGCAGTGCTTCCAATCGCTACGCGACGCCTTCGCTGCGCTACGTCGCACCAAACTCGTTCTTGCAGAACAGAGTTTGTCGCATGAGCCCGATATTTAGTGAGAGACGCTCCTCGCGTCCTAAATAAAAAACCCCGTCCAGCATAAGCTGAACGGGGTATTTTATTTAGAAGCCTGGCGATGACCTACTCTCGCATGGGGAAACCCCAAACTACCATCGGCGATGACACGTTTCACTTCTGAGTTCGGGATGGGATCAGGTGGTACCATGTCTCTATGGTCGCCAGGCAAACTGGCTTGGTTAAATGAGGTGTCTTACGTACTTTCGTACTGCGTCATTCAATCCAAATAAGGTGGTAAATAAGCTGATATAAACAAGTTTTCTCATGTGTGTAGCTCTCACTACACGCAACAATCCGCTGCAGTTTCTTCATTGTGACAACAAGACCACTTAATTATATGGTCAAGCCTCACGAGCAATTAGTACAGGTTAGCTCAATGCCTCGCAGCACTTACACACCCTGCCTATCAACGTCCTGGTCTTGAACGGCTCTTTAGGGGGCTCAAGGCCCCAGGGAGATCTAATCTTGGAAGAGGCTTCGCGCTTAGATGCTTTCAGCGCTTATCCCGTCCGAACGTAGCTACCGGGCAATGCATCTGGCGATACAACCCGAACACCAGAGGTTCGTCCACTTCGGTCCTCTCGTACTAGAAGCAGCTTTCCTCAAATCTCCAACGCCCACGGCAGATAGGGACCGAACTGTCTCACGACGTTCTGAACCCAGCTCGCGTACCACTTTAAATGGCGAACAGCCATACCCTTGGGACCGGCTTCAGCCCCAGGATGTGATGAGCCGACATCGAGGTGCCAAACACCGCCGTCGATGTGAACTCTTGGGCGGTATCAGCCTGTTATCCCCGGAGTACCTTTTATCCGTTGAGCGATGGCCCTTCCATACAGAACCACCGGATCACTATGACCTACTTTCGTACCTGCTCGACTTGTCAGTCTCGCAGTCAAGCGCGCTTATGCCATTACACTAACCGCATGATTTCCGACCATGCTTAGCGCACCTTCGTGCTCCTCCGTTACTCTTTGGGAGGAGACCGCCCCAGTCAAACTACCCACCACACAATGTCCTCGAACCAGATAATGGTCCAGAGTTAGAACCCCAACAGTACCAGGCTGGTATTTCAAGATTGGCTCCACCTAAGCTAGCGCCTAAGTTTCAAAGCCTCCCAGCTATCCTACACAAGTAATATCAGAGTCCACTGTGAAGCTATAGTAAAGGTTCACGGGGTCTTTCCGTCTAGCCGCGGGTATACGGCATCTTAACCGCAAATTCAATTTCACTGAGTCTCGGGTGGAGACAGCGTGGCCATCATTACGCCATTCGTGCAGGTCGGAACTTACCCGACAAGGAATTTCGCTACCTTAGGACCGTTATAGTTACGGCCGCCGTTTACCGGGGCTTCGATCAAGAGCTTCGCTTGCGCTAACCCCATCAATTAACCTTCCGGCACCGGGCAGGCGTCACACCGTATACGTCCACTTTCGTGTTTGCACAGTGCTATGTTTTTGATAAACAGTTGCAGCCACCTGGTCACTTCGACTCCCCTCAGCTTACGGAGCAAGTCCGATCACCAAAGGGAGCGTACCTTCTCCCGAAGTTACGGTACCATTTTGCCTAGTTCCTTCACCCGAGTTCTCTCAAGCGCCTTGGTATTCTCTACCTGACCACCTGTGTCGGTTTGGGGTACGGTTTGTTATAACCTGAAGCTTAGAAGCTTTTCTTGGAAGCATGGCATCAACGACTTCGTCCAAAAGAGGACTCGTATTCGCTTCTCAGCCTTAGGGAACCGGATTTGCCTAATCCCCCAGCCTACGAGCTTAAACGCGGACAACCATCGCCGCGATCGCCTAGCCTACTCCGTCCCTCCATCGCAGTTATAACAAGTACGGGAATATTAACCCGTTTTCCATCGACTACGCATTTCTGCCTCGCCTTAGGGGCCGACTAACCCTGTCCTGATTAACATGGGACAGGAAACCTTGGTCTTCCGGCGGGGGAGTTTTTCACTCCCCTTGTCGTTACTCATGTCAGCATTCGCACTTCTGATACCTCCAGCAAACCTCTCGATTCACCTTCGCAGGCTTACAGAACGCTCCTCTACCATGCGTGCAAGCACGCATCCGCAGCTTCGGTTACACATTTAGCCCCGTTATATCTTCCGCGCAGGCCGACTCGACTAGTGAGCTATTACGCTTTCTTTAAAGGGTGGCTGCTTCTAAGCCAACCTCCTAGCTGTCTAAGCCTTCCCACATCGTTTCCCACTTAATGTGTATTAGGGACCTTAGCTGGCGGTCTGGGTTGTTTCCCTCTTGACAACGGACGTTAGCACCCGCTGTCTGTCTGCCGTGATTGAACTCCTAGGTATTCGGAGTTTGCATGGGGTTGGTAAGTCGGGATGACCCCCTAGCCCAAACAGTGCTCTACCCCCTAGGGTTAGACACGACGCTCTACCTAAATAGATTTCGAGGAGAACCAGCTATCTCCGAGCTTGATTAGCCTTTCACTCCGATCCACAACTCATCCCCAAATTTTTCAACATTTGTGGGTTCGGTCCTCCAATGCCTGTTACGGCATCTTCAACCTGGCCATGGATAGATCGCCCGGTTTCGGGTCTAATGCCAGCAACTAATTCGCCCTATTAAGACTCGGTTTCCCTACGGCTCCCCTATACGGTTAACCTTGCTACTGACATTAAGTCGCTGACCCATTATACAAAAGGTACGCAGTCACAGAACAAGTCTGCTCCTACTGCTTGTACGCATACGGTTTCAGGATCTATTTCACTCCCCTCACAGGGGTTCTTTTCGCCTTTCCCTCACGGTACTGGTTCACTATCGGTCAATTGGTAGTATTTAGCCTTGGAGGATGGTCCCCCCATCTTCAGTCAAGATAACACGTGTCCCGACCTACTTATCGCAAGCTTAGTACCACAGATGTGTTTTCGTGTACGGGGCTATCACCCTGTATCGCCAGACTTTCCAGACTGTTCCACTAACACTTCTGCTATCACTTGCAGGCTGTTCCCCTTTCGCTC